>CAVWPC010000034.1:0-89681 GCA_963756765.1 uncultured beta proteobacterium
GATCAAGGGCGGGGGCGGCGCGTTGACGCGCGAGAAGATCGTCGCCGCGGTCGGCCGCAAGTTCATCTGCATCGTCGACCAGTCCAAGCTCGTCCCGGTGTTGGGCAAGTTCCCGTTGCCGGTCGAGGTAATCCCGATCGCGCGCAGCTACGTCGCACGCGAGCTCGTGCGCCTGGGCGGCCAGCCCGCCTGGCGCATGGGGTTCACCACCGACAACGGCAATGTCATCCTCGACGTGTCGGGGCTTTCGATCGAAGATCCGGTCGCCCTCGAAGGCCGCATCGGCGAGATCGCCGGCGTGGTGACCGTTGGCCTCTTCGCGCGACGCGGCGCCGATGTCATCCTGCTCGGTACCGACCGCGGCGTTGAAACGCTGACCACGCAAGGCTGAACGCGCCCGTCGCCGGGCATGGCCGTCCATGGCCGGATCCGCGGCCCCGCCATGGCCACGCGAGTGCATGCGATCATGGCATGACCGCGGGCAGCGCTTCCGCCCTGCTTGAGCGCGCTTCGGCAGCCCGCGGCCGCACCCGCGCCGCGCTTTCCCGCGCCAAGCTAGAATGACAGCAACATGACCAACCTCAACATTCCCGGCCTTGCCCAAACCGCCGATGTCGCCGCTTACATGCGCGCGGTGGGCACCGCCGCGCGCGCCGCGGCGAGTGAGCTCGCGCGCGCGGAGGCGCGCACGAAGGACATGGCGTTGCTCGCCATCGCCGACGCGTTGCGCGCGCAGGAAGCCGCTCTCCTCGCCGCCAACGCCGAAGACGTCGCGGCTGCGCGTGCCGCCGGGCAGGACGCGGCCTTCGTCGACCGGTTGACGCTCACGCCCAAATCGATTGCCGCCATGGCAGACGGCCTGGCCGAAATCGCTGCCCTCCCCGACCCCGTCGGCGAGATCACCGACCTTCGCTACCGGCCCACGGGCATCCAGGTGGGGCGCATGCGGGTGCCGCTTGGCGTGGTCGGGATCATCTACGAGTCGCGTCCGAACGTGACCGCCGACGCCGCCGGCCTGTGCCTCAAATCGGGCAATGCCACCATACTGCGCGGTGGGTCGGAGGCCATCCGCAGCAACCAGGCGATCGCCGCCTGCGTGCACAAGGGCCTGGCCGACGCGAAACTGCCCGAGCACGCGGTGCAGGTCATCGCCACCACCGACCGCGCGGCCGTCGGCCATTTGATCGCCGACGAGCAGCACGTCGACGTGATCGTGCCGCGTGGCGGCAAGAGCCTGATCGAGCGCATCACCAGGGAAGCGAAGGTGCCGGTGATCAAGCACCTCGATGGCGTCTGCCACGTGTTCATCGATGCCAGCGCCGACGTGGACATGGCGATCCGCATCGCCGACAACGCCAAGACGCAGCGCTATTCACCCTGCAATACGATGGAGACGCTGCTCGTGCACGCCGGCATCGCGCCGGCGGTGCTGCCACCGCTCGCGTCGATCTACACCGGCAAAGGCGTCGAGCTGCGCGGATGCGAGCGCTCGCGTGCGCTGGCGCCGGCCATGAAGGAAGCCACCGAGGACGACTGGTACACCGAATACCTGGCACCGGTCCTCGCCGTGCGCATCGTCGATTCGCTGGACGAGGCGATGGCCCATATCGCGCGCTACGGCTCGCAGCATACCGACGCCATCGTCACCGAGCATTATGGCAACGCGCGCCGCTTCCTGCGCGAAGTGGACTCGAGTTCGGTGCTGGTGAATGCGTCGACGCGTTTCGCCGACGGCTTCGAGTTCGGTCTGGGGGCCGAGATCGGCATTTCGACCAACAAGCTGCACGCCCGCGGGCCGGTGGGCCTTGAGGGCCTGACCAGTCAGAAATGGGTGGTGCTGGGATCGGGGCAGATCCGGAGCTGATTCAGGGCTGCGGGGATTCGCTCGACTACGCCGCCGCCGCAGCGACGCTGCGGCGGCGCGCATACCAGAAGACCGCCGCGCCGATCAGGGCGAGCACAGGCAGCGCGCCGACGTTCATCGTCGACCACCCCGCGGCCGACACCAGCGCACCGGACGAGAACGACGACACGCCCATCGTCGCGAACACGATGAAGTCGTTGGCACCTTGCGTGCGCGCTTTCTCCACCGGCGAATACGCGTCGGTCAACAGCGTCGTGCCGCCGGTGTACATGAAGTTCCAGCCGATCCCGACCAGCATCAGCGCCAGCACGAAATGGGTGAACGTCACGCCATGCAGCGCCACAACGGAGCCGCCCGCCATTACCGCCACGCCCGCCAGGATGATGGGCAACACCCCGAACCGCGCGATCAACGAGCCGGTGACGAACCCGGGACCGTACATGCCGACGACGTGCCAGGAAATGGCCGTCGCGGCGAAAGCGAAGGGCAGCGCGCAGAAGTCCATCGCCAGCGGTGTGGCGGTCATCAGGAGGTTCATGAGGCCGTAGCCGCCCGCGGCCGACAGCGCGGCGATCGCGAACACGGGCTGGCGCACGATGTCGCGCAGCGGGCGCCCACCACCGGCGCGCTCGGCCGCGGTGGGCTTGGGCACATGCACGAACCATTGCACCACCATCGCAATCACGGCGACCCCGGCGAGCAGCAGGAACGAACCGAGGAAGGGTGTGGCCAGCAGGTCCTTGCCCCGTTGCGCGATCGCCGGTCCCAGGAAGCCGCCCACGATGCCGCCGGCCAGCACCAGTGAAATCGCGCGCGCCTTGTCCGCCGGAGCGGCGACCTCGGCCGCGGCAAAGCGGTATTGCAGGCCCACGGCCGTGTACACGCCCATGATTGCCGTGGCTACGCAGTACATCGGGAAGCTGTGCAGCGCGAGCGCAGTCGCGACCAGCACGCAGCCGACGATATTGATGCACGCGCCGGTCATGAAGCCGCGGCGGCGCCCGACCCGCGCCATCCACAGCGACATCGGCATCGTCGCCGCGGCGGAACCCAGCACGTAGGTCGTCGCGCCGAGCGTGGCCAGCGTCTTGGTGTCGACCAGCGAATAGCCGACCACGCCGTTCATCGAGATCAGCCCCGACACATTGGTCAGCATCAGCGCCTGGCAGCAGCCGAGCAGGAAGAGCGTACGGTAGGAAGTCACCATGGAACGTGCGCGCGGAAAGGAGTTGGCGCCGCCACCCCAGCGCAGGCTCTATCATAGGGCATGGACTCACGCGCCAGCGCCATCCTCGAATTCTGGTTCGGCAAGCCGGGCGATACCGACTACGGTCAAGCACGCGAAATGTGGTTTCGCAAGGATGCCGCGGCCGACGCGGCAATCCGCGACGCCTTCGGTGAGCAGGTGGCCATTGCGCTGGCCGGAGGCTTCGGTGAGTGGTGTGCAACAGCGCCAGGCGCGCTCGCGCGCGTCCTGCTCCTCGATCAGTTCACGCGCAACATGTTCCGTGACACGCCACGCGCCTTCGCCGGCGATGCCCGCGCGCTGGCGACCGCGCAGGACGCCGTGGCGCGCGGCCTCGACCAGGCACTCGATGCGCATGGTCGCTGGTTCGTCTACATGCCATTCGAGCACGCGGAGGACGCCGACATGCAGCGCGAATCGTTGCGGCTGTTTTCCGCGCTCGCGCAGGAAATGGATGACCCGTCGCCGCTCGAATGGGCGCGCAAGCACGCGGAGGTGATCTTCCGCTTCGGCCGCTATCCGCATCGCAACGCAATCCTCGGCCGCGAATCGACTGCCGCGGAAATCGAATACCTGTCGCAGCCCGGATCACGCTTCTGATGGCGGCGACGACTCCGATCGCCTTGCTCGGCGGAACGTTCGACCCGGTACACTACGGTCACCTGCGTTTCGCCGACGACGTGCGGCGCGCGCTCGGCCTCGGCGAAATCCGCCTCGTTCCCGCTGGCGACCCGCCGCACCGGGACGGACCCGAGGCTGCCGCCGCCGATCGGGTGGCGATGCTGCGTCTGGCGGTCGAGGAGTTCCCCGGACTCGTCGTGGACACCTCCGAGATCGAGCGCCCGGGCAAGAGCTACACGGTCCTCACGCTCGAATCCCTGCGGCGCGCGCACCCGCATGCTTCGCTGCTGCTGCTGCTCGGCGCCGATGCGTTCCGCGGCCTGCCCTCGTGGTATCGCTGGCAGGACATCTTCGCGCTGGCACACCTCGTGGTCGTGGAGCGCCCCGGAGCGGAGGTCGAACCGCTTCCATCTGCGCTCGCGGCGCAATGGGCGACCCGGCAGGTCGACAACCCGGAACGCCTGCTGCAGCAGCCCGCAGGTATGATTCTGCGAGTGCCCATCGTGCCCCACCCAATTTCCGCCACTATGATCCGCGAGCAACTCCGCCGCGGCGATGCCGGCGCAATCATCTTGCGCGGATTGCTCCCACCTGCCGTTTTGGCCTATATTGGTCAACATCAGCTCTATAGCCCCCGACCGGATGCGCCTTAACAAGCTTCAGAAAACCGCCGTTGCCGCCCTCGAAGACATCAAGGCCCGGGATATCCGGGTCATCGATGTGCGCAAGCTCACCAGCTTCTACGATTCGCTCATCATCGCCAGCGCCGATTCCAACCGCCAGGTGAAGGCGCTCGCCCATCATGTCCGCGACGAACTCAAGGCTGCCGGCGCCACCATCGTCGGCGTGGAAGGCGAAGAGACCGGCGAATGGGTACTCGTGGACTGCGGCGACGTCGTCGTGCACGTGATGCAGCCCGCGGTCCGGGCCTACTACAACCTCGAAGAATTGTGGGACGCCCCCACTACCGCCCGCCGCAAAGCGGCGGCATGAGCCCGCCGGGCCGTCCCAAGGGCGAATACCGTAGCGCGCAGCGCGGAGGTTCCACTTCCTGCCCGCCGGGCCGTCCCAAGGGCGAATACCGTAGCGCGCAGCGCGGAGGTTCCACTTCCTGCCCGCCGGGCCGTCCCAAGGGCGAATACCGTAGCGCGCAGCGCGGAGGTTCCACTTCCTGCCCGCCGGGCCGTCCCAAAGGCGGGGTGTCCCAAACGGGCCGCAGCGCGAACCTCGCGACGCCGCGATGAAATTGCGCATCGTCGCCCTCGGTCATCGGATGCCGGCCTGGATCGCAGCCGGCTACGACGACTATGCGCGACGCATGCCCCGGGACCTGGCGCTCGAGCTGGTGGAACTCAAGCCCGAACCACGCGATCGTGGCAAGACCGTCGCCACGATGCTGGCCGCGGAAGCGAAGCGCATCATCAATGCATGCGCCGGGTACGTCCGGGTGGCACTGGACGAGCACGGTGCCGCCTGGACTACGCGCAAGCTCGCGGATCGGCTGCGGTCGTGGCAGGATGCGGGCGACGACGTATGTTTCGTGATCGGCAGCGCGGACGGCCTGGCGGCATCGATCAAGAAGGAGGCGGCGGCGGTCGTGGCGTTTTCCGCGCTGACGTTGCCGCACGGGCTGGTGCGCATCCTGCTCGCCGAGCAACTCTATCGCGCCGTCAGCATGGACGCCGGCCATCCCTATCACCGTGACTGACTCTTCCATCTACCTCGTGTCCCGCAGCCCGCGCCGCCACGCGCTGCTGGCGCAGCTGGGTGTCACGTTCACCGAGCTTCGCCTGCGCAACGCACCCGGCCGGCATCGCGACGTGGTCGAGGAGGCACGCGACAGCGAGCCGCCGCTGCACTACGTCGAGCGGATTGCACGAACCAAGGCCAACGTCGGCTGGAAGCGCATGGAAGAGCGCAACATGCCGCCGCGCCCGATGCTCGGCGCGGACACCGAGGTGGTGCTCGACGGAGCGATTTTCGGCAAGCCCGCCGATGCCGATGCGGCACGGGCGATGCTCGCCCGTTTGTCGGGACGGCGGCACGAAGTCATCACTGCCATCGCACTGCGCTGGGAGGGCGAGGTCGAAGTGGCACTTTCGGTATCGCATGTGACGCTGCGCCGGCTCACCGCCGGCGAGATCGAGCGCTACATCGCATCGGGCGAGCCGATGGACAAGGCGGGCGGCTATGCGATCCAGGGTCGCGCCGCGGCATTCATCACGCGACTCGAGGGCAGCTATTCGGGAGTCATGGGCCTGCCGCTTGCCGAAACAGCCACGCTGCTCGCGCGCTTCGGGCGCCCCGTGCTATAACCATCGCGATTGCTCGACCGGGCCAGTGCCTCGGTCGCGGGCGGCAACGCGGGGCGCGGGCGCTTCATGACCCATGAAATACTGATCAACGTAACGCCGCAGGAAACGCGCGTGGCCATGCTCGAGCAGGCCGTGGTGCAGGAACTGCACGTCGAGCGCTCCAGCGCCCGCGGCCTCGTCGGGAACATCTACCTTGGCCGCGTCGCGCGCGTGCTTCCGGGCATGCAGAGCGCCTTCATCGAGATCGGCCTCGAACGCGCCGCGTTCCTGCACATCGCCGACATCTGGGAACACCGGCAGAACGGCCATTCCGGCGAACAGCGCCCGATCGAGAAGATCCTGCACGAGGGTCAATCGCTGCTGGTGCAGGTCATCAAGGATCCGATCGGTACCAAGGGTGCGCGCCTGTCCACGCAGGTGAGCCTCGCGGGTCGCTTGCTCGTCTATCTGCCGCAGGATTCGCACATCGGCATCTCGCAGCGCATCGGCGACGAGGCCGAGCGCGAGACATTGCGCGAACGCCTGCAGCACCTGCTGCCCGAAGGTTCCACCGGCGGCTTCATCATCCGGACGATGGCCGAGACCGCCTCCGAACGGGAAATGCAATCGGACATCGAATATCTGACCAAGCTGTGGAGTGACCTGACGCTGAATTCGCGCGCCGTGGCACCGGCCTCGCTGCTATACCAGGACCTGAACCTCGCGCAGCGCGTGCTGCGCGACATGTCCACGGAGGAAACCTCGCGCATCCTGGTCGACTCGCGCGAGACTTACGTGAAGATGCAGGATTTCGCGCGGCAGTACACGCCGGCGTTGTCCGATCGCATCAACCACTACGTCGGCGACCGGCCGCTGTACGACCTGCACGGCGTCGAGGACGAGATCGAAAAGGCGCTGTCCCGGCGCGTCGATCTCAAATCCGGCGGCTACCTGATCATCGACCAGACCGAGGCGATGACCACGATCGATGTCAACACCGGCGGCTTCGTCGGCGGGCGCAACTTCGACGACACGATCTTCAAGACCAATCTCGAAGCCGCGCAGGTGATCGCACGGCAGCTGCGCATGCGCAACCTCGGGGGCATCATCATCCTCGACTTCATCGACATGGAGCTCTCCGAGCACCGCGCGGCGGTGCTGGCAGAGCTCGGCAAGGCGCTGGAGAAGGACCGCACCCGGCTCACGGTGAACGGCTTCACGCAACTGGGCTTGGTCGAGATGACCCGCAAGCGCACGCGCGAGTCCCTGGCCCACGTGCTGTGCGAGGCCTGTCCGACCTGCCACGGCCGCGGCCAGCTCAAGACCGCGCAGACGGTCTGCTACGAAGTCCTGCGCGAGATCGTGCGCGAGGCCAAGCAGTTCAATCCGCGCGAGTTCCGGATCCTGGCGTCGCAATCGGTGATCGACATGTTCCTGGACGAGGAATCGCAGAGCCTTGCCCAACTGGGCGATTTCATCGCCAAGCCCATCTCGCTGCAGGTGGAAACGCTCTATACGCAGGAGCAGTACGACATCGTGCTCATCTAGGACGCGGGGCGCGTGCGATCGGCGGCGTCCACACCCAGCAGCCGGCGCCGGACGCGGCGCAGCACCCATAGCACCACGAGCGCAGCCACCGGCACCGCCACACCCATCGCGATCTCCGGCTGGACGGGAACGCCCATCGCGTGCAGCGCCTTGGCGAGGTAGCCGACCAGTCCGGCCACATAGTAGACGATGGCGGCAACCGACAGCACCTCCACCGTCTGCTGCAGGCGCAGCTGCAGCTGTGCGCGGCGATCCATCGATGCCAGGAGCTGCTGGTTCTGGCGCTCGCGGGCGATATTGACGCGCGTCGACAGCAACGCCGACGCTTGCGCCACGCGCTCGGAGAGCTCGCGCAAGCGCTGCGCCGTGCTTTCGCAGGTGGCAACCGCCGGCGTGAAGCGACGGGCCATGAACTCCTCGATCGTCTGCATGCCGGGCAACCGCCGCTCGCGCAACTCGGCGATGCGGCGCGCGACAAGCTCGGCGTAGGCGCGGCAGGCGCCGAACCGGAACTGGCTGCCGGCAAGGCTCTGCTCCACCTCGTCGGCAAGCCGGGTGAGTTGCGGCAGGAGCTTTTCATCGTCGACGCTCTGGCGCGCGATGTCGTCCGTGAGCCCGGCCAGCGCCGTCTCGATCCGGGCTATGCGCGGCCCCAGATGACGCGCCACCGGCAGCGCGAGCAGCGCGAGCATGCGGTAGGCCTCGATCTCGAACAGTCGCTGCATCATGCGGCCGGCCTGTCGCGGTGTGAGGCTGCGGTCGAGCAGCAGGACACGGCCAAAGCCGTCGGCATGGATGCGGAAGTCGGTGAACGCCAGTGCCGCGCCGCCACCGATCTCCGCGCCCACGACCATGCCGTTGCCGAAGTGGGCTGCGAGGAAATCCGCGTCGGGTTCGCGTGCGTCGGCCACGAGCTTCGCATGCGCAGCGAAGAGCGTGCGCCCCGGCACCGCGGCCAGCCAATCCGGAGGCAGGCTCCGGATGGGCGGCTCGGAAAACGGCGTCGGGCTCCGGCCCGCGGTAAAAAAGGTGTAACCGGAGAATTCCCCGTGGCGTTCCCACTTGAACCGCACCGCTCCCAACGGCGCGCTGAAGTGGCGTGCCTCCGGCGCCGGCGGCGGCAACGAATAGCGCGCGCACAGCGCCGCGAGGTGCTCGAACTCGGCAGCACGCTCGTCGGGCGCGACGACGATTGCGACGAAGGTCGCTCGCGACGGGGTGGCCAGCGCGTCGGGCGGGCGCGCGTGCACCTCCTCGGCGAGCGCCAGGCGATCGGGATGGTCGGGCGGGATCAAGGACTGCACGGGGGCGTCCGGGGATCGCGTCATGGTCGGGACGGGACCTGGCACAAAGGATTGCATGCTAGCAGGCGTGCTGGGCGACCGGGCAGCGCCGTCGCATGCGATCATCGAAGTGATCAGCCATGCGCTGGCGTCCACGCAACGCAAGACAACCAAGCACGACTTCCTCCGATGCGATCGTGGTGGCAACGCGTCAAGGCGCTCCTGACGAACGCGCTCGGCCGCGTCACCGCCCCAGGACGCTTCGAGACGGGGTCGAAGTTCGCGCTGACGGGTTTCGTCGGCACCGCACCGTTCGTGTGGCCACGCCGAGATTATCTCGTCTACGTGCCCAGGGGCCGTTCCCTCTGGAAGCGGGCACCACTGCTCGTGCTCTGCCACGGCTGCAAGCAGACGCCGGAAGATATCGCGCGCGGCACGCACGTCGCGGAGGCGGCAGACCGACTGGGCTGTGTGGTCCTGCTGCCACGACAAAAGGAATCGGCCAATGCGTGGCGCTGTTGGAACTGGTTCGAGTCGCGCACCATGGACGGCAATGGTGAAGCGGCTATCGTCGCGGCACAGATCCGCAGCGTATGCCGCCGCTATCGAATCGACCGGCGGCGGGTGCTCGTCGCGGGCATGTCGGCCGGGGGCGCGCTGGCCGCGATCGTCGGCATGCGCTTTCCCGGGCTCGTCACCGGCGTGGCCGTGCACTCCGGCCTCGCTTGCGGTTCCGCGCAATCTGCGATGTCCGCCATCGCCGTCATGCAGCGTGGGCCCGAGCAGGACGTCGAACGAATCGGCCTCGATGCGCGGGCGAAGGCGCCCCGCGGCGCGCTGCCGATTCCGCTGCTGGCGATCCAGGGCAGTGCCGATCCCGTCGTCAGCCCGCGTAACGCACCCGCGCTGGTGCAGCAATTTCTTCGCCTCAACGGCTATACCGATGCGGCGGGACCGCCTTCGGTGACGGCGACGACTACGCTCGGACGTCTCCCTTATTCCGTGACGGATTGGCGCTCCGACGGCCGGTTGGTCGCCCGCCTCGTGGAAGTGGCCGGCCTCGGTCATGCCTGGAGCGGGGGTGACAACGCATTGCCGTACAACGACGCGGTCGGCCCGGATGCGATGGCGCTGGTCGGCGCATTCTTCGCGGATGCATTATCCTGATCGGTCAGGAGGACGAGCCCACATGGCCATTGCCGGCATGAATCATTTCACGGTGCTGACCGACGACGTCGCGCGCACGGTCGATTTCTACACACGCATGGTCGGCTTGTCCGACGGCTGGCGTCCCGACCTGGGCTTTCCCGGCGCCTGGCTCTATGCCGGCGAGGTCGCGGTCCTGCACGTGATCGGCGGTCGCAAGCGCGAAGAACTGCGTCCCGGCGTCATCGATCACATGGCGTTCACGGCGCGCGGTCTCGCCGCGACCGTCGCGCACCTCAAGGCAGGCAACGTCGACCACGTTTGCCGCCAGCAGAACGGTTCCGGCATCTGGCAGGTGTTCCTGTTCGATCCCAACGGTGCCCGGGTGGAACTCGATTTCGCGCCCGACGAAGCGCCCCCGTCCGCATGACGCCACTGGCCGTCGAGCCGGACCACCTGGTGGTCGCCGCCGGGTCGCTGGCCGCCGGCTGCGACTGGATCGAGCAGCAGCTCGGCGTGCGGCCGCAGCCCGGCGGGGAACACGCCGCGATGGGCACGCACAACGCGCTGTTGTGCCTCGGCACCCGCTTCTATCTGGAAGTGATCGCGGTCGATCCCGGCGGGACGGCCCCGCCGCGTCCGCGCTGGTTCGACCTCGATGAGCCGCGGATGAAGGCAGCCTTGGCCGAAGGACCACATCTCATCCATTGGGTGGCCCGCACCAGCGACCTTGCGGCAGCGGTGTCACGCGTGCCCGACCTGGGCGTCGTGACGTTAATGACGCGCGGCACCTTTGCCTGGCAGATCTCCGTTCCCGCCGATGGCCATCGACCGGGGCGTGGCCTCGTGCCGACGCTGATCCAGTGGGTCGGCGAGCGCCATCCTGCCGACGCGTTGCCTGATCACGGCCTGCGCCTGGTCGCCATCGCCGGCGAACATCCGGAACCCGCAGTGGTACGGGCGGCGCTCGCCACGCTCGGATTGTCCGACACGCTCAAGGTGACCTACGGCAAGTCGCCGCGCCTCGCGGCGATGATTCGCACTTCGCGCGGCGTGATGACGCTGTAGCGAAGCTCGCGCGTGGCGTACACCGCCATGGCCGCGGGGCGCGCCGCCGCACGTGCTCGCGGTCGCCGTCGTCGCTCCGCCGCGAGCGCCTAGCCGAGCGCCCCGCGAGCCGCCACCGGCCAAACACATTCGACGCGCTCGCCGCGCATGCCGACGATCCAGTCGTACAGGTTGACGGTCGGGTCGCAATGGCCGGGCACCAGCCACACCCGGTCGCCGGGCGCGGGCGGCGCGCGTTCGGGGTCGACGCGAAGCACGCCGTGTTCGTCGGACGCACGTTCGTAGACGAGCCCGCGTGCGGCATGCACCAGCGGCAGTCCGGAATCGAACGCCAGCGCCTTCAGGCCCGCATCGACGATCGCTCGCTCCCTCGTCGGCACGCTCATCACCGCCGCGAGCACGTACAGGCTCTGCTCGAAGGCGTGCTGGTCCGGGGCGAGCGCGTTTCGCCCATAGTCCGCATCCATGAATACGTACGAGCCAGGTTGCAATTCGGTATAGACGCCGCTGTCGCGTTCGAGCTGCCAGGTGCCGGTCCCGGCGCCCGTGACGACAGGGCATGCCACGTTGGCCGCTTCGATCGCGGCCTTGGTTTGCGCCGCTGCCGCCGCCGCATCCTGGATCGCACGCTGGCGCTCCGCGGGGGTGCGCAGATGTTGCGCCGCTCCGTGATAGGCGTGAATGCCGCGAAAGGCGAGTCGTGGCGCCGCGGCGATGGCACGGGCAAGCGCCACTGCGGCCTCGCCCGGCGCGACCCCGCAGCGGTGCGCGCCCACATCGATTTCCACATAGACGTGCAGCGTGCCTCCGGCGTGCTCCGCCGCCGCCGACAGGTCGGCAACCACCCGCACGTCGTCCACCAGCACGCCCAGTGTCGCCGCCTGGGCCAGCGCAGCCAGGCGTGCCATCTTGGCGGGCGCGACGATCTCGTTGGTCACCAGGACGTTGGCGATGCCCGCCTGCACGAATGCGGCAGCCTCGTCGACCTTCTGGCAGCAAATGCCGACCGCGCCGCGCGCGATTTGCGCCTTGGCGATATCCGGGCATTTGTGCGCTTTCGCGTGCGGTCGCAGCGCCACACCCGAGCCACGCACCGCATTGGCCATGAGGTCGAGGTTGTGCTCGAAGGCATCGAGGTCGACCACCAGTGCCGGCGTTTCCACGGCGGCGACGGGGTCACCGATGCGGGCGGGAACACGCTGCATCAGCGCGGCCGCACTGGCTTCAGACTCATGCGAGCTGCGGCGCGCCGTCGCGCCCGAGCGAGCTCGACCGGGACCCGAAAGGCACCCGTGCGCCCTAAGTACAGCCGATGAGCTCGACCTGGGTCGAGCCCAGGACCGTCACGCTTTTGTTCGCGGAGTTCGAACCCAGCACGGTCGTTCCGTCATGCGCCGTCGCCAGGTGCGCCTTGCAATGCGCGCGAATTCGGAGCGAACCCATGACGTTGACGTTGGAACGGAAGCAATACCAGCCATTGGGATTGAGCAGTTCCACCGTCGTGCCGCCCATCACGTTGACCCCCGTGTTCACCAGGATCAGCGCCGGCGTATTGGTGCGTTTGGTGTCGGCCGGGTTGTGACCGATTCCGAACACCTTGACCGATGCTCCCATCGTACGGAAGCTGGGACTGGCACCGAACGGATGCTTGCCCCAGGCCCTGAGGCAGCTCTCGATGTTCGGATCGGTCGCCGCATGCACGGGAGCGTACAGAAGGAATGCGGCGATCATTGCCGCGCATTTCACCACGCCATTCATCGTCATCTCCGGACTCGCAGGCAACTGCGGTAGCATCGCATGAATTCGGCCCGCCATGGAAATGCCGCGGTTCCATCGGCCGGCAACTCGCTACGCCCAATGTCAAACGCCTCAGGCAAAGCTTCGCTGGTCACCGTGCTCCTCTGCGTTTGCAGCGCGGCAACGTGTGCATGGGCCGAGGAAAAGCCGCTATGGGAATTGGGTGCCGGCGTCACTGCGCTGGCGTTCCCCGACTACCGCGGCTCCGATCAGGGACGCAACTATGTGTTTCCGATCCCGTATGCAGTCTATCGCGGCGACATCTTCAAGGCGGACCGGGATGGCGTGCGCAGCATTTTTCTGGACCGGGAAGACATCAAGATACATGCCAGTTTCGGCGCCTCGTTCCCCGTGGACAGCGACGACAATGTGGCCCGCAGCGGGATGCCGGATCTCGAGCCGTCGGTCGAGGCGGGACCCGCCATCGACTGGACGCTTTGGCGCGCGCCCGTCGAGGGTCTCAAGCTGACGCTGCGGCTGCCACTCCGCTTCGCCTTCACCGTCGAGCGCTCGCCCGAATACACTGGCTGGATCTTTTCGCCGCGACTCAATCTGGACATCAACGACGTCGGCGGGCTGCCTGGATGGAATCTGGGTCTCTTCGTCAGCCCTGGCTATGGGGATGCCCGCAATCACGGCTATTTCTACTCGGTGGCACCAGCCTACGCGACTCCTTCCCGACGCGCGTACGAAGCGCCTGCCGGGTACAATGGGACCGAGTTCCTTGCGGCGATATCGAAGCGTTTTCCGGACTATTGGTTGGGTGCGTTTGTCCGCTACGACACCCTGGCCGGCGCGGCGTTTGTCGAAAGCCCGCTGGTGAAGACCCGAAGCTATTTTGCGGCGGGATTTGCGGTGGCATGGATATTCGCGGAATCCACGCAACGGGTGAACGTAAGGGACTAAAGCATATCGTGCGGCACCGCCTACAGGGTCCGGTTCACACCCTCTACGAATACTTCGCCCTGGTCTTCGGGCTGCTGGTGTTCGGGGCGCTGTCGCTGGTCTGGTCGGTGGCTGCGATCATGCTGCATGCGCTGCTCCCACATGCATGGGCCAGGCAAGTCGGCAAGTGGGGCATTTCCACCGGCTTCCGAATTTTCGCCGGCGCGTTGACGCTGGTCCGCGCCTATCGCATCGATGTCTCGGCGCTCGACGCGCTGCGGGACGGGCCGCCCATGATCATCGCGCCCAATCATCCGGGGCTTCTGGATGCCGTGCTGGTGTTGTCCCGGCTGCCGGTCATCTGCATCATGAAAGCGGAACTGGAGAATAATTTTTTTCTCGGTGCCGGCGCGAGGCTGGCGGGCTACATCGGCAACGATTCGATCTACCGGATGATCGACCGCAGCATCGTCGCCTTGCAACAAGGCGAAAGCCTGCTCGTATTTCCGGAGGGAACGCGAACGAAACGCTCGCCGACGAATCCGTTCACCTGCAGCATCGGCATCATCGCCCGCCGCGCCGCGGTGCCCGTGCAAACGGTCTTCATCGACACCGACTCCCCGTACCTCAGCAAGGGATGGCACCTGCTGCGCAAGCCTTCGTTTCCCATCACCTACCGTGTTCGCCTCGGCCGGCGCTTCGATCCGCCCGAGCGGGCACGGGTGTTCGTGAGCGAGATCGAGCATTATTTCGCCACGGAGCTCGCTGGCGGCACATTGATGCAGTCCTGGCTGCCGGCGCGACAATCCACGGTAGCGGATGGCGCGCTGATGGATTGCCCCGGCTCGTTCCCCGACACCCATGGTCAGCCCGTCGCGCACCCATCTCATCCTTATTCCTAGCTTCAACCCGGGCCCGAAGGTCTACGAGACGGTACGCGCGGCGCGCTTGTGCTGGGATCCGGTGTGGGTTGTGGTCGATGGCAGCACCGACGGCAGCGACCGTGAGCTGGAAGCCATGGCAGACAAGGATCCGGGGCTTATGATCATCACCAGCACCCGCAACATGGGCAAGGGTGCCGCGCTGCTGCGCGGCCTCGATCTTGCAGCGAAGAATGGCTACACGCACGCGCTGACGATGGATTCCGACGGCCAGCATCCGGCGGAAATGATCGCGCAATTCATGGCCGAGTCGATGCGCCATCCCGACTGCATGATCCTGGGCCGACCCGTGTTCGCTGCGGATGCGCCGGCACTGCGCGTCAAGGGCCGCCAGATCTCCAACTGGTGGGCGAACCTGGAGACACTGTGGGCCGGCATCGGCGATTCGTTGTTCGGCTTTCGCGTGTATCCGATCCCGCCGCTGCGCACGATCATGCATCGTCAGCACTTCATGCGGCGCTTCGACTTCGACCCCGAGGCCGTGGTCCGCCTGTCCTGGGCAGGCGTAAATCCGGTCAACGTTCCAGCGCCAGTTCGCTATTTCAGCGCCGGGGAAGGCGGCGTCTCGCACTTCAACTATCTGCGCGACAACGCGCTGCTCACCTGGATGCACACGCGACTCTTCTGCGGCTTCCTGCTGCGCTTGCCGCGGCTGCTTGCGCACCGGCTCCGCGCCCGGCCGGACCAGCGCGCAGAGCCCTAGACCATGCCCCCGTTGATCGAGATCACCTGTCCCGTGATGTAGGCAGCGCGATCGGAGACGAGGAAAGCGATCAGGTCGGCGACTTCGTCGGGCTGCCCCAGGCGTTTCATCGGCACCAGGCGCGCGACCAGGTCTGCGTCCCACTTGCCTTGGATCATCGCGGTTTCGATGAGCCCCGGTGCCACCGCGTTGACCGTGATCCCGCGGCTGGCCAGTTCGATCGCCAGCGACCGGGTCGCCGCATTCAACGCACCTTTCGCGGCCGAATAGTTGACCTGGCCGCGATTGCCGGCAATGGCGGCCACCGACGAGACGTTGACGATTCGGCCCCAACGGCTCCTGATCATCGGCATGCTCAACGGCTGCGTCACGTTGAAGAATCCGTGCAGCGACACGTCGACGACGCGATGCCATTGTTCGGCGCGCATCGCCGGAAACACGGCGTCGTCGTGAATGCCGGCATTGTTCACCAGGATCTGGATGGCGCCGCGCGCAAGGACCGCCTCGAGCGCGGTCCTGACCGCCGGCGCATCGGTGACATCGAAGACGACTGCGTCCGCCTGCCCTCCATCGGCACGAATTTGGTCCACCACCTGCCGCGCGCCAGCCGCATTGGCATTGGCATGAACCAGCACTTCGCAACCATCCGCGGCGAGCCGCCGGCATACGGCCGCACCGATGCCCCCGCTGCCGCCGGTGACCAGCGCTCGTCTCACGTTTTCGGCTCCACGGCGTCGCGAGCCGTCCGGCCGTTATCGAGCATCACCGCGGCGCGACCGCATAGCAGTTCGCGCTGCCCCGCCCTGACACTGAATCGATAAAGGACATTGTTGCCATCACCCGTGTTCAGCCATGCCTCGACGTCCAGGTCTTCGAAAAGGTCGTCGAGCCGCGACACCCGAAGCGCGACATCGCGAACGCTGGTCAGGTAGCCGGCGCGCGGCGCCGTGCTGTCGGAGGCCAGCAACGCGCCGTGTACGGCCATGGCCTGCGCCGCGTATTCGATACCGCACGCGGCGCCCAGTCGGTCGTGCGCGCGCAATGGATTGTCGCCATCGCGATGGCTGGTGGCACGGCAGAGCACCCGCGCCCCGTCCCATTCCAGGACCGCCTCCAGCAGGCACATCCGGTGCCGATGCGGAATGTGGCTGGCGATCCAGCGACGATCTAGCATGGTGTCGTCGTCACCGCGACACGGGCGTGGTCGAGATAATCGAGGACGTCGCGCCGCGTCTCCCGACGCGCCAGCGTCGACAACAGCGGGAGCCCGCGCGCGGCCGGACAGCATGTGCGCACCGCTTCCAGGGTGGGATCGGGCAGCGCGTCGGCGGCGTCCTTGGTGATCTCCAGGGCGATGCGTGCCAACGTCGCCGCCGACCGCGCCGGAGCGAGCACCAGCGCGATTCCAAAGGCCTCGATGAGCGGACGAACACGCTTCAGCGGCTCCGGATATCCTGTGTCATAAGCAATCAGCAAGACTGGCAGCTTTGCAGTCTGGACCAGGCACACCGCTTCCAGCAAGCCGGCGCAAAAGCTCCCATCCAACGCGCACAGCGACGTGGATGGTGTCATCGCCCCCATCGCGATGCCCCAGTAGCCCGCGGGCGCGTTGTGCACCGAATTATGAAACCGCGTGGGGGAGATCTGGCGATCGTCGGTGGCGAGCATCCGGCAGATCTCATGGCAAATTTCGCCATCCGCACCCGAAGCGGTGAACACCGTTGCCAGCTGCGCGGGGTTCCTTCCCGCCGCGGCAGCAGCCTCTTGTCCAACCGCCAGCACGAGCTTGATGGGCCTGCCGACCCGGCGACGCTCGGCGGGCGGCAGCGCATCGGCCGCCGGCAATTGCGCGCCGAGATCACTGAAGGGCACTTCACCGCGAAGCACGACCGCGGCCGATTTCCAGTCCGGGAATCCGGGACCGAAAATGCCGATGCCATCGACATGCGCCGCCGGAGCTGCCATCACGCCGTGCCTGCCAACGCATCCGCCCTGCCAAACACCAGGCTGCAATTGGTGCCGCCGAAGCCGAACGAATTGCTGAGCACCAGCGATGGTGCCCGTGGCTCATCGCGCGACACGTACGCGAGCGACAACGAGGGATCGAAATGAGCAGTGTTGACGCCCGCCGGCAGGAAACCCTCGCGCAGCGCCAGCGCGCAGAAGACCGCTTCGATACCCCCAGCGGCGCCCAGCGTATGGCCGACTGCGCCCTTGGTCGAACTGCAAGGGGTCGCGTCGCCGAACAATGAATGCATGGCACGTCCCTCCACGGCGTCGTTGCTGCGTGTCCCGGTGCCGTGCAGATTGACGTAGTCGATGGCCCCCGGCTCGAGTCCTGCGCCGGCCAGCGCCTGGTCCATGGCCATCCTCGCGCCCGCACCGTCCGGATGCGGGGACGACATGTGATAGGCGTCGCTCGATTCCCCGACGCCCAGCAGCAGTATTGCAGCGGGAGACAGTCGCGAATTCACCCGTTCGAGCAGAAAGAAGGCCGCACCCTCGCCGATCGACAGGCCATCACGATCGCGATCGAACGGCCGGCAAGGCAGCCTGGAGGTGAGCTGCAGCGAGGTGAATCCGTACAGCGTGGTGAGGCAAAGCGAATCGACGCCGCCGACGAGCGCCGCATCGATCAAGCCGGCTTCGATCATCCTCGCCGCCGAACCGAAAACCTTGGCGCTCGAGGAGCACGCCGACGAAACGGCCACGGCGGGCCCGGTGAGCTGCATCGTGCGCCGCACGAAGTCCGCGGCGGAGAACGTATTCTGGGTCTTCGCATAGACGAAATCGCCTGGCAGTGCACCCGTTGCGGGATCGCGTCGCCGATAAGCGAGTTCAGCCTGCAGGATGCCCGACGTACTCGTCCCCACGAACACGCCGATGCGATCGGGGCCGTGGCGATCACGCGCCGCCGCCACCATCGCCCCGAAATCGTCCTGCGCGAGGCCGAGCTGCGCGAGTCGATTGTTGCGACAATCGAAATCGGCGAACGCCGGAGGCAACCGCTCCTCGTCGACGCCGGCCACCTCGCCGACGAACGTGTCAAGCCGCACGGTCTCGAAACTGCAAGGGGCGAGCCCGCTGCGCTCGGCGCGCAATGCGGCAAGATTCTCCGCCAAGCCGCGGCCAAGGCAGGTGGTCGTCGTGAAGTGAGAAACGTGCAGGGGATCCACTATTTGCCGCTTGGTCGCGCCGCAAACCGTCGCGGCAGGACGAGGACAGGGTTCACGGCGACACGGGCGCGCTGGCGCGAGCAACCAGCATCACGTTGGCGAAAGGCGTCCGCTCGCTCATCGGCTGCCGATCCACGCGAAAACCGAGTTGCCCGAGGATGTCTGCCCAGTCGTCCGTCGTGCGGCAATGGCTGCGCATGCCGCGATGGCCCCGGGCGAACCAGACCAGGGCGTCGACCCATCGCGTCATCGTGAATCGAAGGCCACCGGCGGCGTCGCCGATGCGCAGCACCAGCGTTCCGTTCGCCGGCAACGACGTCCGAACGCGGCGCAATACGTCGAGCTGCTCGTCGTGCCCGATGTAGTGCAGGACATCGAGGATGACGACGACATCCGCCTTGCCGAAGTCGGTGCTGCGAATGTCGCCCTGTTCGAACTCATCCGTGCCAGACAATGCCTGGCGCGCCCGCTCGACGTCGGCGCGCATGAGCTCCACCCCCACGATTCGGCCGACCTTGGGCGGCGCGGGCCAGTCCGCCGGCCAGCTTCCGGCGTCGAAGAGGGCACGCGCGGACCGCAGCCACGACGCCAGCAGTCCCTGGCCGCATCCAAGGTCGACCAGCCTGCCCGCGTCCGGGATGAGACCGCGCCGGAGCAAGCCGACAAAGACCGGGTCGCGCTTCAGCTTCGACCGCGAGAAGTGCCATGCAAAGCGACCCGCCGCCCGATAGGGGGCCGAGGCAGTGTCCCGCAGTACGCGCTCGAAGGCCGCCGTCATACAAGCGCGGAGCGCAACGTGACGGCATGCAAACCTGCCGCCCGAATCGCCGCCAGCAGGCGCGGAAGCATTTCGAGAATCACCGGTACGCCGGCCGTCGTTCGGGCGCAATTGCCGTCGTGCAGGGTCAGGATGTCGCCGCCGCGCAAATTGCGCACGAGCCGGCGTAACACGACGTCCGGGCACCGCTCGCGCGTGTCGAATCCGCGCCGGGTCCAGCTCGCGAGCCGCAGGCCCCGACGTGCCAGCACCGGATCGAGAAACACGTTGCGCAACCCCGCTGGCGGACGGAAGAATCGCGGCGCGTCGCCCGTCAGCAGGCGCAATGTCCGCTGGCCCTCGTCCACGTCACTGGCAATTCGGCGGGGCCCGAAGGTCGCGAACAGATACGAGTGACTGTGGCTGTGGTTCTCGACGGCATGTCCCCGCAGGACGATCTCGCGGCAAAGACGGGGATGGCGCAACGCGCGCGCGCCCACGCAGAAGAAACTCGCCCTGACGGCGTGACGATCGAGTATGTCGAGCACTTGCGGCGTTACCAGCGGGTCGGGACCATCGTCCACCGTCAACGCCACGGCGCCACGCGCCGCCGACGCTTCCGGCAACCGGCTCAAGTTCGGACCGAGCAGCGAACTGCGCGGTCGCAATCCGGCGATGCCGAGCAGCGCGTGGTTGCCGACGAGTGCACCGACGGCCAGCGGCCAGGCCTCGGGCTGCAACAGCACCGCGCCTGGTACGCACGCGTGCAACAGCACGCTCGCCGCGGCAAATGGGGGAAGACGCCAGCGGGAGTCAGGCTCGCTTTTTGAATCTTCGACGTCCGTCATCCGCCCTGCCCCCCCGCCCGCCACCCACTCGATGGTGGTTCACGTTCCCGTCGCTGGCCAGGATTGCGGCAAACAGCAGCGCCAGTATAGCGCCCGGCCCGACGGTGGACCCGATGGCTTGCAGAACGGGCACCTTTGAAAAGGCCAGCACGCCGAAGCCGATCACGGTCGTCGTGCTCGCAAGCACGAGTGATGCCCGCGTCGCCACCCCGGCCGCCCCATCCTGCGCGTGCGACCGGTCGAAAAACAGCGCGTAGTTGGAACCCACGGCCACGATCAACAGCATGCCAACGAGATGCAGGATATTCAATCGGCTGCCGACAAGCGCATGCGCGGCGATGACGACGACGACCGCCGCGAAAAGGGGCAAGACGACGCGCAGCACGCGCGCCGGCGAGCGAAGCGCCAGGCCGAGGAGGCCAAGCATGACCACGAAACCGGCCAGCGACAGACGGATGGCATTATCGAGATAGCCGGCGTAGAGGCGATCGGTCTCCCGCTTGAGATCGAGCAGTAACGCATCGGCTTGTCCCAGTGCCAGCAGTTCCGCACGGACCGCTGTCGCGTCGATCGGCACATCGACAGCGCCCTGGTGCACCGCCTTGAGCGGTAGCAGCACGCTCCAGCGGCCCCGCTGGGGCACCAGCAGTGCGTCGGTTGCCAGCGCGAATGAGGTTCCATCGAGATCACCACGCGTGACCGGCCGCGCAACCCGCGCCGCCTCCACGTCGGCGAGAAACGGCGCCAGGCGCTCGGGATTGATCGGAAGATCGGCCGTCGCCGCCTTCAGGCGAGCCGCCAGCACGTCGGCCGGCGGGAGCGACTGTTGCCGCTCCCGTTGCGCGGCCAGACTCGGCAGGTAGCGCGCCGGGGTGTCGAATCCGCCCAGCAGTCCCGCCTCGACCATTCGCTCGAGTCGTGTGCCAACGCGCTCGGCGGTGCGCAGCGCGGATTCAGGGTCGTCGCCGGACACCACCACCACATAGCGCGCGTCGGGCGCACCGGTGTCGGCGCGTAGCGTGCGATCGAGCTCGACCTCGGCCGCCGACACCGTACTGAGCGCCGAAAGCTCAGGATTCCACACCGCGGTCCCGCGCATTGCGATCACTGCCATGCCCGCGAGCACCACGAGCGCGAGCACCCAGCGCAGCCCGCGGGCGCGCGCCATCACGGCCGCGAGGGCGCGGCCCAGGAACGACACATCGCGGACCGCGAATCCCCGGGGCAGCAGGACTGGCAATACGAAGCGCGTCACCGCCGCCGCCACGACGATCCCGGTGACCGAGTAAAGGCCGAGCTGCGCGAGGCCCGGAAAGTCGGAGAAGAAGAGTGTGGCAAAGCCCACCACTGACGTCAGCATGCCGAGCCGGATCGTCGGCCAGAACGACGTGATCCATTGCGTCCGTCCGGCACCGGACGCATCCCGGGTCGCCGAGGGCGACTGCACGAACAGATAGATGGAGTAGTCGACGGCTTCGCCGATCAGCGTCGTGCCGAATCCCAGGGTGACGCCGTGCACGAAGCCAAAACCGAGGCTGACCGCCGCGACACCGGCCAGCGCGCCTGAAATCACCGGCACCAGGCCCAGCGCAAGCACCGACCACGAGCGATAGACGACGAACAGCAGACCCACGATACCGCAGAGCCCGATCACCGCCAGTCGCTTCACATCGCCACGTATGGTGTCGCGCGAGGAAACGGCAAACGCACCCGCGCCCGACATGAGCAAGCGGGCAGAATCGCGAACTGCCTGCGGCTCGGCCGCGGTCGCCTCGGCAAAGGCACGTCGTACCGCGGCAAGTGCCGCTGCCTGACCGTCGGTATCCGCGCCGTCCGCACGGGTCTGCGCGAGCTGTACCGCGCGGTTGCCGTCCGCCGACACCCAGACACCCTCGGCTACGGCGGGACCGGCACTGCCCTGCAGCTGATCCAGCACCGCGACGAACTCGCCGGTCGGGTCGCGAGGCAGCAGGGACTTCAATAACAATCCCGCGGGTGACGCGAGCCGCTCGATGCTCTCTCCGATCGCGGCGCGGAGGCCAGGCTCTGTGAAGCGTTGCACCGAAACGTCGGGACTGAGCAGGTAGCGTCGCTCGAGCAGGAACGCGCGATCGCGTTCCATCCGGGTCGCCATCCCGTTGTTCACCATCGCGAACTCCGGCATCGCGGCCAGACGTTGCGCCAGCGCACGCGATATCCGCCCGCGCGCTTCGGCGTTGGCGCCCTCGAGGCCGATCAGGATGAGCCGGGAGACCGCCCCTTTGGTCAGCTGGTCCACCATGATCTGCTGCTCGAGCGAAGGCGCCCGCGGCAGGAACGCGGACAGGTCGGCGGTGAAAGTCGTACGCCCGATCACGCCGGCACCGGCGAGCAGCAGGGCGATCCACACCCCGATGGCCACCGTTTCCCGCCGCTTCATTGCGCTGTTGCGTTGTGAATCTGCATGACCGAGCGGTCGCCGTCGGTCAGTCGCATTTCGATCTGTTGCAGCTGGTTGCGCGCGCCCGCGATCTCGATGCGCTGGACGATGGCCGCGATCCGGCCATCGGAAGGGAGCAGCGTCAGGGTCCAGCGCTGGGGACCGCCTTGCAGATCCACGCGATAGTGCCGCCTGAGCGCGTCGAGGTCGCCGGCGAGCGTGCTGCGGAGACTGCCGACGACCGCGGCGATCTCCGGATACTGCTGCAATTGCAGCGTGTGCGTGCGACTGCCGCGTTCGACGATCAGCCGGTCGCCGTCGAGCACCAGCGACTCGACGGCAGGCTTGACCGTGTGTCTTTCCAGGCGGTCCGGCGGGCGGTACAGAAGATAACCGGAGGACTCGACCGGCCGCTCGAGCATCGCGATGTATTTTTTTTCGCTGAAGGCCACCTTGCCGCCTCGATGCCGCGCGAGGTCCTGCATCAACGTCTCGACGTTCCAGCCGGCGGCGGCCGCGCGGGCGTGCTGGCCGGGGGCCAGGAGCGCCAGAACCAGAGCCGCCACAATCGCCGCGAACACCGCCGAGGCCATGGCCGCCGCACGCGTCTTCATCGCGGCCTGTCTTCGGCGGCGTCGCGCTCACCGGACCGCGGCTGCGGAGGCGTTGAGTGCCGTTGGGCCGCGCGGACCGGCACCTGCCAGAAGTCGAAGAAATTGAACCAGTTGTAGGGATTCGCGCGACAATGCTGCGCGAGAGTCGTCGCGTAGCGATCGCGTGCGGAATCGAGCAACGTGTCGCGCGTTCCGCCCGCTACGGATGAGAAATCCGCAAGCTCCTCGAACACGATGCGATAGCGGTTGCCGCCGAGATAGAGGCCGGCCATGAAAATCACCGGGTGCCGCAGCATGGCTGCCATCCGGAAGGGGCCGCTGGGAAAGGCAGCCGGTTCGCCGAGGAACGACAGGCTGGTCGTCGCGCCAGCGCCGAACGTGCGGTCGCCGAGGATGCCAACCACCGCGCCGGCATCGAGGCGGTCGCGCACCCGCAGCATCGAATCGGCGCGCCCCAGCGGGATGATGTCGACGCGGGCCGCCGGATTGATCGCCGCCAGCGCCGCACCCACCTTGCGGGCATTTTCCTCGTACATCACCATTGCCACTTCGAGGCCCAGTCCGTGGCGGGCAAGCGCACGCAGCACCTCGAAGCTGCCCAGATGGGCGCCCATCAGGAAGACGCCGCGCCCGCCGCGCAGCGCCGCGGTGATGAGTTCGCCGCCTTGCACGTCGATCCGGAACAGGTCGAAACGATCGTTGATCAGGTAAATCCGATCGTGGATCGTCGAGGCAAATGCATGCAGATGTCGATAGATGTCGCGCAGCCGGGGCGGGCGCCCCAGGGCGCGGCGCAGGTACGCGCGCGACGCCCGCCGCGCAGGCCCGGCGGTGGCCATGAAATAGACCACGATCAGCGGTAGCACGCAGCGTCCGGTCCGGCGACCGAGCGCGACGGAGATCCACGTCATCAGTCGCACCATGAGGACGCTGCCGCGCTCGCGCTGTCGCGTCCATTCGGACACCGCGTCGTTGCCGACCTGGCCGGGGGTTCCGGTGGTCAACGCGCCGCTTCCATCGCCAGGCTGCCGGCGACCATCCGGTCCGCGCCGGCGAGAATTTCGAAGCTCACCCGGCCGCCCGGCTCGACGTCGTGGCGTATGACCAGGTGCTGGCCCGGACCGACCGGCCGCAGGAACTTGACCCACGCGATGTGGCAATTTTTAAGGCCGGTGGCCCGCTCGATCACCAGCAGCGCCTCGTCAAGCAGCGTGGCGCCAGGGACGACCGGCGAACCCGGGAAATGTCCGGCGAAGGCCGGATGATCGGGGGCAATCGGCAGTGCGCTTTCTTTCCAGCCCGTCTCTTCGACTGGTCGGCGCGTTGGCCGCTGGCGCGACGAGATCAACTGCGCGAGCGCCTCCCGCGTTGCCTTGCCGGTGGCATTGCGTGGCAACTCGTGCGCGAAGACGAGCGGACGCGGCATGAATGCCGGATCGATGCGGGCGCGCAAGGCCCGATTGATCTCGACTGCCGACAGCGCGGGCGCCACCACTACCGCCGCCAGCCGAGTCACGCCCCGGCCCGACTCGGCTTCGTCCGGCATCAAGTACGCACCATCACGCACGCCGGGAATCGTCGTCAACTGATGCGTCAGGAACGCGAGCGAACTGCGCTTTCCCGCCACATTGACGAGGTCGGATGACCGGCCGAGCAAGCGGAAGTGCGCGTCGTCCTCCATTTCCACCACGTCGTTCAGCATTACGGGGGCTCCGACATGCCCGCCGGCGGCCCAGGTCTGGCCATCTCGCGTGGCCAGCCCGACACCACTGAAGAGGTGCCACGCCGCCCGCTGCGAAGGACGACGCGACGCGATCTGCCCGGTATCGGTACTGCCGAAAATCTCGACTAGCTTCGTTTGCAGCCGTCTTTCGACTTCCTCCGTCCGTGCGGCCGACAGCGGAGCGGTCGCCGAAATGACGAGGTCGACCTGTGGAACCGTCACCCCGGAATCCATGAGCAGGCCAAGATGGAAAGGCGTCGTGACGAGCACCCGCGGGGGCGGTACTTCCTCGAGGGCTGCACGGACATCCGCCGGATAAAAGGGCCGCGCCGCGCTGAACGCGCATGGTGCCTGCCACGCCAGCAGCACCGACGACTCGAAACCGTAGGAGTGCTGTGGCGGCACGGTGGCGACAATCGTGCTGCCGCCGGCCGGCGCGCTGCCGTTGCCACGCAGATCGAACCGATCCGCCTCGATGCCGACACTTGCCACCAGGGCGCCCCAACGCTTGAGGTGACGTACCGGCTCGCCCGTGGACCCGGAGGTGAAGAGCCACGCCACGGCGCGCTCGCCGTCGATAGCGGGCATCGCGATCGGGCGGATCGGTTCGTCGAGCTTCGCTGCGTCTTCGTAAGCGAGCCGCGGCAGGTCGATTTGCGCGTGGTCGGTGTCGGTCAGGCAGACGAGGTCCGCATGCAGATCACGAAGCCGCCGTACCGTTTCGGGCACGAAGCTCGTTGGCAGAACGCTGATCTTTTCCGCCACGAGTGCGGCGGCGAGGCCCACCGCGAAACGATAGCGGTCCGCGCAGGCATTGAGCACATGCAAGCCGGCGGGCAACCGCACCGCGATCCGGTCGACATCCATCAGGAATCGCGCGACGGTCACCGGCATCCCGCGCCGGTAAGCCACCACCTCATCGAGATTGCGGTGTGCGACGAGAGGGTGGCGCGCCATGGTTTTCCGCAAAGGTGTCGGCGCGACTGTCCTTCAGGCCGCAGGCGGTGGCGAGGTACGGGCGAGGTGGAGATAGCCGCGAACGGCTTCGAAGATCGAGCCATGCTTGACTTCGGGGAGCACGCGACGTCGCACGAGGTACTCGACCACGAACATCAGTGCCAGTAGCGGCAGTGCGAACACATTGGCCAGCAGCGACCAGGTCATCAGCGGCGCATAAACGAACAGAGTGACGGATAGCACCGCGGTTACTGCAAAGAAAATGGTCCAGGCCAGCGTTACCTGTCGCGTGTAGCGAACGAGCGCCGGCGTCATCTCCTTGTGCCTCGCCGCCGCAATGCGCGTGCACAGCGGCACGTGTCCCTCGAGCAGCGTGCTCCCAAACACCAGTGCCAGCGCCGCATTGCCACCGGCGTGCTGGATGAAATAGACCCACGCCGTGTGATCGCCGATCAACCCCAGTTGCCGCCAGGTCAAGGCGGCGAGGAGCGCGCACGCCAGCAGCCACGCCACACGATGCCGACTGCGCCACGCGAGCACGACCGCCACCACAAGGCACGGCAGCAGGCCGATGGCAGCGAGACGGCTATCGTCCCTCGGCGCGAGGCTCAGCGCGTAATGCGAGAGCAGCACATACCCCAGCAACGCCAACCCGATCGCCGCCGTCCGCGCGGCTGGCAAGGAAACGTTCACGTCACCTTGTTCTGTCTGACGTGCTCGGTCAGGCTGCGTAACGACTTGAAAATACGCACATTGTCGTCGTTGTCGGCCTGCAGTTGAAAGCCATAGCGCTTCGACACCTCGAGCGCGATCTCGAGGATGTCGATGGAGTCGAGACCGAGTCCTTCGCCGTACAGCGGTGCATCCGGATCGATGCCGGCGGGCGCAACGTCAAGGTTGAGGGCGGACACGATCAGCCCAGCGATTTCGCTCATCAGCCTGTCGGGGGCGACGTCGCGAGGACGTGATTGTGGATCGGGGGGCACTTTGTGGAGCATCGCTGAATATTGGCAATGAGTACGCTTGCAGGCCGCTGTCACCATGATGCCAGCAAACCCCAGCGGCGCGTTGCAGAATCCCGAATTGTATGCGCAACGAGCGGAGACGCGGCAGCGACGGCATGCTCACTGGCCGGGCGGCGCGGTCCGCCCGCCACACGGCTTCAGAGTCCCCATGCACCGCATGCCAGTGGCCGCGGCCGCAGGCCGGCAAGACCGGATGCACAAACGTATGCCGCGAGTCGGAAATGCTACCCTTTACGCTCCTTTGCATTCCTGCGCGCCAATTGAGGTGCCGTGCAAGCACACAGCCTCGGCAAATGACACCCGACGATCGATGTGACGTGTTGGTCATCGGTGGTGGGCCGGCCGGATCGACCGCCGCAGCCCTGCTGGCGGAACGTGGGCATCGCGTCACGCTGCTCGAAAAATCGCGGCACCCGCGCTTTCATATCGGCGAATCGCTGTTGCCCGCCAACCTGCCGCTCTTCCGGCGCCTCGGCCTCGAGGAACAGATCCGCTCCATCGGCATGAAAAAGCCTGGGGCGGAATTCGTCTCTCCCTGGCATGACCGCCGCCAGGTCTTCAACTTTGCCGAAGCCTGGGACAAATCGATGCCGTTCGCATACCAGGTCCGGCGTTCGGAGTTCGATGAGATCCTGATTCGCAACGCGACGGCGAAAGGCGCGACGGTGGTCGAAGAGTGCCGTGTCCAGGATGTCGACTTCACGGCCGATGGCGCCACGGTTCGCGCGCAGCACGCGGATGGACGATCGCAGACGTGGCATACGCGTTTCGTGGTCGACGCCTCGGGACGCGACACCTTCCTCGGCAACCGATTGAAGGCCAAGCACCGCAACCAAAAGCACAACAGTGCGGCGATCTACGGCCACTTCACAGGAGCGCGGCGTCACGCGGGAGAAGCAGCAGGGAACATCACCATCTACTGGTTCGACCATGGCTGGTTCTGGTTCATCCCGTTGCGTGACGGCGCGACGAGCATCGGGGCAGTGTCCTGGCCCTACTACATGAACACGCGCGGCAAGCGCTCGCCTCGCGAATTCTTCCTCGACACCATCGCACTGTGCCCGGCGCTCATGCAGCGGCTGCGGGACGCCGAGCTCACTGCCGAGGTCGAGGCCACCGGCAACTTCTCCTATACCTGCGACCGAACGCATGGCCCCGGCTACCTGTTGCTCGGCGACGCCTACGCTTTCATCGATCCCGTGTTCTCGTCGGGTGTCATGCTGGCCATGCATAGTGCGTTCGTGGGTGCCGATACGGTCGAGACCTGCCTGCGGCGCCCGGAAGAAGCGGCGGCGGCACTTGACCGCTTCGACCGGCAGATGAAGCACGGGCCGAAGGAATTCTCGTGGTTCATCTACCGGGTAACCAATCCGACGATGCGCGACCTGTTCATGGCGCCTTCCAACCGCTGGCGCATGAAGGAGGCGGTGCTGTCCATCCTGGCCGGCGACATCTTCGGCGATACACCGATGTGGGGGGCGCTGCGCCGGTTCAAGTTGCTGTATTACGTTGCGGCGACCCTCAACCTACCCCGCTCGCTGCGCGCGTGGCGTCGCCGCAAGCGGATCAATCGTCAGCCCTGCGGGACCGCACCGGCGGCCGCGGCCGATCCGGGCCGATCCTGATACTGCCTGCTTCGACGGATCGCTTTCGGTGCTGGCGATGCCTTCGCTATTTGGGCGGCGCGGCCTCCAGCGCCGCCAGCTGTCCATAGACCACCCGCCCGATCGCCAGCAGCTGTGTACGATCGAGATTGCCGGACAACGCATAGCTGCAGTTGTCCTCGATCCAGTAGTACACGCCGACGCCGTCCTCGACGGCATAACGGAATGCGGTTTCACCGCTATCGTGCGTCTGCTTGCGCACCTGCAGCGTCATGCGCTGCTTGTCGGCATTTTCGTAAACGAACAGCGCGGTTGGCATTTCGTTGCCCGCGACCAGCCGGCCACCGACCAGCGCGAACCCCAGCGCGTTCAGGTCCGGGGCGCGGACGGCGAAACCCAGGCGCTTCGACAGCCAGTTGACCAGGCGCCGTTCCTCGGCCGCCCAGATCTCGACGGGACGATTGACATCCGAGGCATAGAGCGCGTGGGTGAGCACCGCCTGTCGAACGAAGGTGGTCGGCGTGCCTTCGCGTTGCAGCGAGACATCGCGGCCGAACCAGCCCACCGACAACCCGATCAGCAGCGCCGCAGCTGCCGCGGCCGGTGCCTTCCAGCGCGCGAAGCGGCTCGCAGAGGGCGCCGTACGGCCCGCGGTGGCCGCGATCAGCCGTTCCGGCAGCGGTTCATGGAGCCAGGGGTCGAACGCATCGTGCAGCATCGCATTGTGCTCGCGCATGCCGGCGATCCGCGCGGCCAGCAACGGGTCGCGTCGCGATCGCTGCCTCGACGGCGGGCAGCGCGCGCAGCCGCCAGTTGCCCGTCGACGTAGGCGTTGATGTCGGCCTCGGTAATGGGCAATGGATTCATGCCGGCGCGATCACTTGATGACCTTCAGGGACCCATGCGCAGCGGGAGCATCGGCGAAGGCAAGGCGCAGTTTTTCGCGGGCGCGCGACAACCGCGACATCACCGTGCCGACCGGAATCGCCAGTGCCGAAGCAATCTCCTCATAGCGCATCTCCTCGACCACCGCGAGCAGCAGCACTTCGCGCTGCTCGGCCGGCAGGCGTCCCACGTGCTGGGTCAGCTCGATCAATTCCATCCGCGTGTACTGCATGGAGCGCACGGGAATCTGCCAGGCTTCACCGCCCTCGCCATCGGCGTCGAGCGACTGGTGATTACGCTCGTGCCGCGCGAGCGCGCGCTGGTTGACGAACACGTTGTGCATCACGGTGAAGAGCCACGCCCGCAAGTCGCTGCCGGCCGCCCACAGCCGGCGCTTCTCCCATGCCCGCGCCAGCGTGTCCTGGACGAGATCGTCCGCGCGCGTGACATCGCCGGTCAGCACGCGCGCGTAGCGCCGCAACCGCGGCAGCGCCGCCAGCAGGTCAGGCTGCGGGAGCGGCGGATCCGCGTCGGTGGGCGGTGGCATCAGGCATGGCGGTTGGCGCGGCGCGCCCCTGCCGCGGCAGGAGGCTACCGTCTACTTGGCAACATGCCACACGTTGTTCACGTTGTCGCCGGTCTTGTCGCCCGGCTTCGTATCCTTGGCCCACGTATACAGCGGCTTGCCCTTGTAGGCCCACTGCTTGCTGCCATCGTCGCGCGCGACGACAGTCCAGTCGCCCATCGCCTTGGCATCGGCGCCGGCCATCAGCGGCGGCCAGTTGGTGGCGCAGGGGCCGTTGCAGACACTCTTGCCGCCGCTGTCCTTGTCGAACGTGTACAGCGTCATGCCCTTGGCGTCGGTCAGCGTGCCGTCGGCGGCTTTCATGGCGGGATCCGCGGCCATGGCGGTAAGGGATAAGGCCAGCAGCGTGGCGGCGGACAGCGAAACGATCTTGCGCATCTTGGTCTCCATGGGGTTGGTCGTGACAGCGGAGCCAACAGCGGGAACCGGCGATTATTCCACCGCCCGGCGCCTCGCGTGCCACGGCGCTCAACGAATGAGGATCAGCGTCGCCAGGCCCAGGAAGATGAAGAACCCTCCCGAATCGGTGACGGCCGTGATCAGCACCGACGACCCGACCGCCGGATCGCGGCCGAACCGCATCATGGTCATCGGGATCAGCACCCCCATGCTGGCGGCGAGCACGAGGTTGAGCGTCATGGCGAGGATCATCACCAGGCCAAGCCCGGGGTCGCGGTACAGCATCGTCGCGACCAGGCCCATCACGCCGCCCCAGATCAGCCCATTGATCAGCGCGACCAGGATCTCCTTGCGGATGAGCTTGCGCGCATGTTCGCGCGTCACCTGGCCCAGCGCCACCGCGCGCACGATCATGGTGATCGTCTGGTTGCCGGAGTTGCCGCCGATACCGGCGACGATCGGCATCAGCGCCGCCAACGCCACCAGCTTCTCGATCGATCCTTCGAACACGCCGATCACCCGCGACGCGATGAACGCCGTCACCAGATTGATCGCCAACCACGCCCAGCGGTTCTGGAAGGACTTCCACACAGACGCAAAGACGTCCTCCTCCTCGCGCAAGCCGGCCTGCGCCAGCATTTCCTCTTCACCGCGCTCGCGCACGAAGTCGAGGATCTCGTCGACGGTCACCCGCCCCACCAGCTTGTCGTTGGTGTCCACGACCGGTGCCGACACGAGGTCGTAGCGCTCGAACGCCGAAGCCGCTTCGTCCGCCTTCTCGTGCTGCTGCAGCTTGACCACCGGCGGCCGCATGACGTCGGCCACCAGCGTGTCGGGCTCGCTGACGATCAGGCGGTTCACCGGCAACACGCCGAGGAGCTTCTCGGCGCGATCGACGACGAAGATCTGGTCGGTCTGCGAAGGCAGTTCGTCGAAATGCCGCAGATAACGCAGCACGACTTCGAGCGTGACGTCGGGGCGGACCTGCAGGTCCTCGAAATCCATCAGTGCGCCGACCATGTCGTCCTCGAAGGACATGGCGGCGCGCAACTCTTCGCGCTCCTCCATCGGAAGGCTCGAGAACAGGTCGTCCATGACCTCCTGCGGGAGGTCGGGGGCGAGTTCGGCGATCTCTTCCGCGTCGAGCGACTCGGCGGCGGCCACGAGTTCCTCGGTGTCCATCGAGGCGATGAGGGACTCGCGCACCGGCTCCGAGACCTCGAGCAGGATGTCGCCGTCGCGATCCGCCTTGACCAGGTCCCAGATATAGAGCCGCTCGTCGAGCGGCAGCGCTTCGAGGACGAAGGCGATGTCGGCCGGATGCAGCCGGTCGAGCTTGCGCTGGAGCTGGGCCTTGTTTTCCCGGGTGACGAGACTCTCGACGATCTCGCCGCGACCCTCGCGGCCGCCTACCGGTGCGTGTTCGAGCTGCTCGTGGACCAGCCCTTCGACCAGCCGGTGCTTGCGCAGCAGCGTCGTGATCTCGACGAGCGCGTCCTGCACACGCTCGCGCGCCTCAGGGGGCGCATCCGCCTCTTCGGTGATGATCTCGGACATGGATCGGGATGGGTCAAACTTCAGGCGCAGGGCAGGTCGACGACGGAGCATCATTTTAACTGGGGAAGCAGGCCTCGGCAGTAACGCTGCGGCATACGACGCGCGCACGGCACGGCTTCACGGAAGTTCGGCCGACGGCATGCGCGCGAGGATGATCCCCACCTTGCGGTTCAGGCCCGGCGCGCCCTGGTTGCGCTCGTAGAAGCGGGGATTGGGCGCCATGGCCGCGAGACGTGCTGCCTGTTCGGCCGACAGCTGCGCCGCGGACACGCCGAAATAGTGACGCGCCGCTGCCTCCGCGCCGAACAGGCCGTTGCCCCACTCGATCACATTCAGGTAAATCTCGAGAATCCGCCGCTTGGGCAGCATGGTCTCCAGCATGACCGTGATGACCGCCTCTTGCGCCTTGCGCCAGTAACTGCGCGCGGGACTCAGGAAGAGGTTCTTGGCCAGTTGCTGCGTGATCGTCGAGCCGCCGGCGACCACCTTGCCCTTCTTCTGGTTCTTTTCGATCGCGAGCTGGATGCCGTCCCAGTCGAAGCCCTCGTGGTCGACGAATTTCGCATCTTCGGCGGCCACCATCGAGCGCTTCAGGTTGTTCGAGATCCGCTCGTAGGGCACCCACTGATAGCGCAGCGTCGCCTTCGGGTTCTTGCTCCGCAACGCGTCCAGCCGGTAGGCCATGAACGCCGTCTCGCCGACCGGGTGGTCGCGCCACCAGTAGATGTGGGCCGCGAACCATAGATGCAGCAGCACCAGCGCGAGCGCGATCAAGCCGAGCGGCCAGGCGAGCCAGCGCAGCCACGCGGAACGGGCACGCATCAAGTGGGTGGACGCAGCAGCGCGAAAACCGCCGCGGTCGGCGGCCGCACGCCGCGCCACAGCAGGAAGCTCTCGGCAGCCTGCTCGATCAGCATCCCCAAGCCGTCCGCGGTGCGCCGCACCCCCTGGCTGCGCGCGAAACGGAGGAACGTGGTCGGTTCGTCCGCGTAGATCATGTCGTAGGCGAATGCATCCGGCCGGAAGATCGTGCGCGGCCAGGGCAGGCTGACGGCTTCACGCAAGCCCGCGCTGGTGGCATTGATCACGACGTCGAAATCGATCCCGGCAAGCTCGGCCGGCGCGCGGGCGGTGACCGGTCCGCGCCACGCGAACTGCCGCGCAAGAGCGAAGCCGCGTTCCGGCGTGCGGTTGGCGATGGTTACCGAGCGCGGCCGCTGCGCCAGGAGCGGGACCAGGATCCCCCGCGCCGCGCCGCCCGCGCCCAGGACGCAGGATGTCGCGTCCGGCCAGAGGCACGTCGAGATTGGTCGTCAAGTCGGCAACGATGCCGGCGCCATCCGTGTTGTCCGCGTACCAGCCGTCGCCGTCGCGCTTCAGCGTGTTGCAGGCCCCCGCGGCCTGCGCGCGTTCGCTCGCCGTATGCGCGAGCGCGAATGCCTCGAGCTTGAAGGGCAACGTGACGTTGAGCCCGCAACCGCCGTCGCGGGCAAATGCATCCACGGTCGGCCCGAATGCGGTCGAGAGGCGCCAGCAAGGTCTCATAGCGCATCACCTGCCCGGTGGCGCGTGCGAACGCCGCGTGGATCTGCGGTGATTTCGAGTGCGCGACAGGATTGCCGATGACGGCGTAGCGGTCCATGACGGGTGGGTGCCCTGAGGAAACGTGCCGGCCTGGACGCGGCGCGCAACCGCACGGCCAGCGGGCCAGGCCTTGGCGCAATGTACGCGTATTGCTAGTTCGCCACGAGCGCGTCGGCCTTGGTGAAGGTCCAGGTACGGGTGATGTGCAGGACATCGGTGTCCTGCTTGATGTCCGGAGGAAACGGCGCGAACGGTCCCGACATCTGCACGATTTTCACGGCGGCGGCGTCGAGGATCCGGTTGCCGGACGTGCGATTGATCTCCACGTTCTCGACACTGCCGTCAGACCGGATGGATACCGTCAGCAGCAGGCTGCCGTACAGTCGCTGCGCGCGTGCCGCCTCCGGATAGTTCAAGTTGCCGACGCGCTCGATCTTGAGGCGCCAGTCTTCGACATAGCGCGCGAAGCGGTATTCCTCCGCGCGCGCGCCGACGAAGCGTCGCTTCGGTCGCTTCTGGTAGGCCTCCATGTCCTTGGCGATCTGCGCCTCGAGCTTGATGGCCTCCAGCGTGCGTTGCATCATTTCGTTGGCAGCCGGCAGGTCGGTCCGCTCGGTCACCTCGGTGGGCTTTTGCATCGTCGGCACCGGCACCGCCGACTTCAGCTGCGTCATCAGTTCCTGCGTCTGCTTTTCCAGCGCATCGACCTGCTGCGTTGCCACCGCGACCTGCTGGTCCGGACTGTTCCTCGGCAATACCGGCAGCGGCGACTTGGCGCGCCGGTTGGCGTCGGTGTTGCCGCCGCCATCGAGGTTGGCCTGCGCGAGGATGTCCGCCTTGGTCGGCTTGGCGACGGTCCTGGCATTCACCAGTGCGACTTCCAGCGGCGGCCCCTGGTCGGCCTGATTCTTGAGCGAGAACGGCTTGAAGTGGATGGTCAGCACCACGAGGTGCAGCAGCACCGACAAGCCGATCGCGTAAGTCAGGAGCTTGTCGTGACGCGGCGAAACCAGCAGCTCGCGCGGGATCTGCGCGGGCGGCAACGCCCCTACCGGCGCAATGCGCGCCGATCGGCGTGAGCGTTGACTCGATCGACTCGGGCGCGGGCGCCGCAGCCGGCACGACCGCGACCGCCGGGCGCGCGGCTGCGCGGTTTTGCCGGCGGCGCGCGCGCTTGGCTGCAGGGACCGGCGTGGCCGCGCCTGCCTTGGACGACGCCGGCGCTGCCGCGGCGCGGGACCGCCTGCTTTCCGGCCGACGCCACCCGCCGAACCGGCGGAACGACCGGCGGTTGCGGAAGCGTATCGCCTTTGGCCGGCACCGCGGCAGGCTTCCGGCGCGTCGCCACACGTTTGGGCGGACGGGGACGGGTCCGCCTCAGGCCGCGGATCCTGCGCGGGGAGCAATTCGGCGGTCTGGGGCGGCGTCGCGCGTCGCGGCACGTCGATCGGAATTCACTGGCTACAGAGCGACCATTGTATGCCTACGTCATGCCGCCGTCATGCCGACGACGTCGCCAGCACGTCCCGGAACGCCATTAGCGCGGCTTTTCGGCGACTTCAGGCCGTGGCGGCGACCGGATCGACGAGGCCGGCGAAGCGGAATTCGGCGGTTGCAGCGAGCAAATCGATCCGGCCGACTCCAATGCGTACCGCAGTATCGGCGGGCTGCAGCGGCAGGTCGGCGATGCGCTGGACCAGCGGCAGGCCGGTGAAGCGGACCAGGTTCTCCCGGATGACCTGGGCCGTCGTTTCGGTGATGTTTTCCTGCAACAGCCAGCGCAGGCACCAGTAGTGCTCCATGCGATCCTGGAACTCGGCGTACTGGCTATAGGTGGCCTCGAAGTCGGCCAGCACGGCGAAGAGTTCAGCGTCGTTGTCGCCATAGGGCGGGCGCGCCTGGCCGACGGCGGCCAGCAACTGGCGCTGGTTGACCAGATCGCTGTAGCGCCGCAGCGGAGAACTTGCCCACAGGTAATGGGTAAGGCCAAGACCCTGGTGCTCGCCCGGCCGGGTGCTCATCTTGACCTTGCCTGCCGCCTGCACGCGGTAGAGGCCGGCGATCTGCGCGTCGGCCAGCAGCTTCCCCCACGTATTGTTGACGTGGATCATCAATTCCGAGATCAGCTTGTCGAGCGCGCTGCCGCGCTCGCGGGGTTGAATCGTCACCCGCCCTTCCGGTCCGGCCGCCCAATCGACTTCGAAGCCGTAATCGATCCGGTTGATGTCGTTCTTGCCGCGCTGGCTCGACAGGTGCTGCGCGAGTTTCCAGAGCATGCGCATTTCCTGCGTCCAGGGCGGTTCGTCCGGCGCAGGCAGCGCGCTGCGCGAAACCGCCCGTGATCGCTCCCAGCCGCAGGTTGGCGGCAATCGGTACGCGCTCGATGCGCGTGACTTCGCGCACGGGCACGCCCGCGGGCGTCGTCTCCACATACAGCGACAGCGCCGGTCGCGCCTCGCCCTCGCGCAGCGTAAACGCCGCCACGGCTTCATCGGGCAGCATCGTCAGCTTGCGGCCCGGCATGTACACGGTCGACAGGCGTCGGCGCGCAACGACGTCGAGAGGGCTGTCGCGCCCGATGGCCAGCGCGGGGCACGCGATGTGGATGCCGACCTCGACATTGCCGTTGGCAAGTACGCGCGCCGAGAACGCATCGTCGATCTCGGTGGTCGCCGCGTCGTCGATGGAGAACGCGCGCACCGGCGCCAGCGGCAGCTCCGGCAATGGTGGCAGCGAGCCGCTCGGGCGCATGCGCAGCGCCGTCGGGAAAGGCTTCGGCGAGAAAGGCATTGAAGTGATAGTCGTGCGTGGACGCGATACCGCCACAATTCGCGATGAGCTGCACCGGATTGGTCCGCTCCGCCTCGCACGCGGCGGCCAGCGCTTTCCATTCCAGCGCATTCTTGTCCGGCTTGTAGAGAAGCATCGAGAGCCGGCTGCGCAACGCGTCCGGGCAAGCGATGCGCCCGCAGCTCGCTCACCCACGAGTTCACCTGCTCCGCTTCGCGCTGCTTGCGCTCGACCGAAGCGAGCGCCGCCTTCAGTGCCTCGGGTGGCGCCTTGCGATAGCGGCCCTTGCCCTTCTTGTAGAAATGCATCGGCGCAGCGTGCAGCAGCATCGCTACGGCGGCCGATTGCGCTGGCGTGGGTACGCCGCCGTGATACGCCCGCGCCAGGTCGTCGAAGCCGAATTCGGCTTCATCGCTGACTTCCCAGAGGAAATTCGCGTCGAGTTCGCGCGCGAGCCGCTGTGCCTCCGCCAGCACTTCACCGGCGCCCGGGCTCGCAAAGCGCAGCAGTACGCTGCCCGCCTTGATCTTCAGGCGCTTGCCGGACGCAGCCTCGACCTGCAGCGACGCATCGTGATCGGCGAGGACGATGCCGGCCTTCAACTGGCCGTCGTCCTCGAACAGGACATTCATGGCGGATGCCGCAATTCGGGTCGGAAGGAAGGCGACCATGCGCCGGAGGCGCTTGCGATCGCGGGAACGAACAGGATTATAGGCGGTCGCATTGCGCGATTGCCGGCGATCCTGCATATTCGACGATCCGTCACGCACTTTCGGACACCACGCATGGATTACGTTCAACTCGGGGCCAGCGGCCTCATGGTTTCGCCGCTGTGCCTTGGCACGATGATGTTCGGCGACCGCACCGACGCCGCCGACTCCAAGCGCATCATCGACGCCGCCTTCGAAGCCGGCGTGAATTTCATCGATACGGCCGACGTGTATTCGAAGGGCGGTTCCGAGCGCATCGTCGGCCCGGCGATCAGTGCGCAACGTCGGCACTGGATTCTCGCCACCAAGGTCGCGCAACGTGATGAGCCAAGGCCCCGCACGACGGCGGACTGTCGCGGCGCTGGATTCTCGCCGCCTGCGACGACAGCCTCGCCCGCCTCGCCACCGACTACATCGACATCTATTACCTGCATCGCGACTTTCCCGGACGCGCCGCTGGCCGAGACCGTCGATGCGCTCGGCGCGCTGATCCGCGCCGGCAAGATCCGCTACTTCGGCCTGTCGAATTTCCGCGGCTGGCGCATCGCCGAGATCGTGCACGAGTGCGAGATGCAGGGCGTGCCGGCGCCCGTCGTGTGCCAGCCCTACTACAACCTGCTCAACCGCATGCCCGAGGTGGAGATTCTGCCGGCGTGCGATTACTACGGGCTGGGCGTGGCATCGTACTCGCCGATCGCGCGCGGCGTGCTCACGGGCAAATACCTGCCCGGCGCCCCGTGCCCGAGGGCTCGCGCGGCGCCCGTGGCGACAGCCGCATGATGGAGACCGAATTGCGCGAGGAGTCGTATGCGATCGCCCAGACCTTGCGGGAGCACGCCGCCAGGACCGGACGCACGCTGACCCAGTTCGCGCTCGCCTGGCTGTGGGCGAACCGGATGGTGAGCTCGGTGATCGCGGGCCCGCGCACGCTCGAGCAGTGGCAGGACTACGTCGAAGGCACATCGGTACCGCCTGGTCCGACGAAGACGAGGCGCTGGTGGACTCGCTGGTGTCGCCGGGCCACCCATCGACACCCGGATACAACGATCCGCAGTATCCGTTCTTCGGCCGCGTGCTCGACTGACGTCGCCGGCGATCCTGCGCGCGGGTCGAACGCTCTCAGAAGTGGCAGGACGCCGGGAACACCCACAGCAGCGCCGCCGTCATCGTCACGTAGCGCGCGAACTTGCCGATGGCCATGTACAGCACGCAGGGCCAGAAGGGCAGGCGCAACCAACCGGCGGCCGCGCACAGCGGATCGCCGACGATGGGCAGCCACGACAACAGGCACGCCCTGGCCCCGAATCGTTCCAGCCAGCGCAAGGCGCGCGGATGCGCGGCATGGCGCGCCTTGGTGACGTGCTCGTACGCGCGCTCGGCGCCGTAGCCCATCCACCAGGTAATGGCACCGCCGAGGGTATTGCCGGCCGTTGCGGCCAGCACCGCCGGCCAGAACAGGCCCGGGGTTGAGCTTGACCAGTCCGAATACCGCCGGCTCGGACCCCATCGGCAGCAGCGTGGCCGACACGAGCGCCACGACGAACACGGTGGAAAGCCCGTACTGCGGCAGCGCCAGTGCGGCGAGCATCGGCGCAATCCATTCATCCATCGCTTGCGTCCTGCGTGGCGGGCAACCGGCGCACGCGATCGAGTCCGAAGCGCCTGGCACGCGCTAGCGTTCGTTGGAGATGCCGTGCAGCACGTGCCCGGAAGGCACGTGCGCGGCGGCGGATTCGACGTGCCGCGTCTGGTCGTCGAAGAAGAAATCGGGCTCGAATTTCTGCAGGAAGGCGCCCTTGGCCAGCCCCCCAAGGAACATCGCCTCGTCCACTTCGATGTTCCAGTCCATCAGCGTGCGGATGGCGCGCTCGTGCGCCGGGCTCGAGCGCGCCGTTACCAGCGCCGTGCGCAGGCGCATCGGTACGTCGGCATGATCGTCGGCTCGCTGCAGGCGGTGCAGCGCGTGCAGCAGCGGCTTGAACGGCCCGGGCGGCAGCGGCCGCTTCGCATGATCGGCTTCGTGCGTCTGGAACGCGTCGAGTCCGTGCGCCTGGTAGACGCGCTCGGCTTCGTCGGCGAACAGGACCGCGTCGCCGTCGAAGGCGATGCGCACTTCGTCCGGGTGCGGATCGTCCCCTGCAGTCTGCGTGTAGACCCGGGCGGCGGGAAAGCCGGCGTTGAGCGCCGCGCGCACGTCGTCGGCGTTCGCGGACAGGAACAGGTTCGCCTTGAGCGCCTCCAGGTACCCATAGGGCGCGCGTCCCCGCGTGAAGACGCCGCGCTCGATGGCGAGCCCCGCCCCCTTCACCGACCGGAACACGCGCAAGCCCGACACAGGATCGTTGCGCGACAGGATGACGACTTCGACCCGCTTGACGGCATCGGCATTGAAGCCGAGCAGCTTGCGCACAAGACGATAGGCCACGCCCGGCTTGGCCGGCTGTTCCAGGCGGTCGAGCTGCATGCGCATGTACACCCGGTCATCCGCTTTCTCGAAGACCTGGTTCTCTTCCTCGAAATCGAAGAGCGCGCGCGAACTGATGGCAACGACGAGTTGCTCGACGGGCGCGGACGCGGGCATCGAAAAAGTATACCCTTCGCCGTTGATCGCGGTGGCGCGGCGGCGGACCGCGGGATCCCGGCGCGCGGCCGGCTCGCCATCAGGGCACCGGGCGCAGGCGCCGCGCGTACTGCCGCCACCACTGCCGACCTCCTCGGACCGACTGGACGCTGCGTTTGCCCAAGCGCACGGTTTCGTCGAGCATGCCGTTCGTCACCATGCTGCGCATCGAGAACGGACTCGTCGTCGAGCATCGGGACATCGCCGACTATCGGCCTTTCATCGCCGCCGAAATCGCGTCGCGCCCGGCCGCCCCGGGCCAATAGGACGCACCAGTAGGCGTCCTGGTATAGCGGTCAGCCGAAACGTTCAACTGCGGCACGTGCCTCGTCCGTCACCGGCAGCGCCGCGAGCTCGCCCAGCGCGATGGGCTTCGCCGGCAAGCGCAGCCGGTAGTAGCCGACCTCCGCCGGCGTGCGCGACTGCTCGCGCGCCATGATCTCGGTCACGGTCAGGCCGCACATGCGGCCCTGGCATGCACCCATGCCGCAACGCAGGAATGACTTCATCTGGTTGGGTCCAGGACAACCCGCGCGGGCCTGCGCAACCACCGCCCGCGCCGCGACCTCCTCGCAGCGACACACGACCGTGTCTCCGACCGGAACGCGAAACGTCGCTTCCGGCCGATACAGTTCGTCGAGAAACCGTCGGCCGCGCTGCGCTCGCGCCAGCGCGCGACGATGCGGCAGCGCCGCACGGTCACGCGTTGCGCCGTCGATGCGTCCGAGCGCATTGGCGACCGCCAATCCGGCCAGCCACCCGCGTGCTTCGGCGGCGCGGGCACCGGCGACACCACTGCCATCACCGGCGATGTAGAGCCCGGGCACGGTGCTGCCACCCCAGGCGTCGACCGCCGGCTCGAAGCAGGCCTGGTCGACGTTCCACGCAAGCGCGCAGCCCGCGGCACCGGCCAGGTGGAGTTCCGGAATCACGCCCTGATGCAGCAGCACCTGGTCCACCGGCAGCGCCTGCGTCTTGCCTGCGGCATCGAAGCGAATCGTTCGAGCGCGGTCGTCGCCTTCGATGGCGAGCGCGGTCACGTATTCGACGACTCGCACGCGACGGCGCACCTGCCGGACCAGTTCGACGCCCTTGGCGAAGTAGCGGGACAACACGAAGGCGGGATCCCGGCGCAGCGCCCGCGCCAGCCGGCCGCGCGGCGTCGTGTCGAGCAGCGCAGCGATCGCCACGCCGGCGCGCAGCAGCTGCCAGGCCACGAGCCAGAGCAATGGTCCGCAGCCAGCCAGCACAGTGCGTCCTGCGGGCACGATGCCGGACGCCTTGAGCAGGATCTGCGCCGCGCCGGCAGTCATGACGCCGGGGAGTGTCCAGCCCGGGATGGGAAAAGGCCGCTCGTACGCGCCGGTGGCGAGGATCACCGTGCGCGCCTCGACGCTCGTCACCATGCGGTCGGGTCCCGCGCCGACGCTCGCCCCGAGCAGGAAGCCATGGTCACCGCCATGGGTGAGGGACCAGACTGTCGAGGATGGGACGTGGCGCGCACCCGAGTTCGCAAACGGCGGCAACAAGCTCGCGCCATGCCAGTAGTCATCCCCAAGGATCGCCGGCTGCGCGAGCGGGCTCGCCGCGATGCCGCGATAGATCTGGCCGCCCGGTTGTGCCTGCTCGTCGTACAGATTCACCGCGAGCCCGTGCTGCGCGCAAGCCGTCGCGGCGGTGAGGCCGGCGGGTCCCGCGCCGACGACGGCGACATCGAGCCTGGTCATGGCTCGACGCGACCGGGGGACTCGGTGCGCGTTGTCTCCATGCGCTGTATTTCGATGCGCATACCCTCCGCAACGAGCGTCCGGCAACTCTGCTGGTTGGACCGGCCATCGACCGTCACCAGGCATTCGAAGCAGGCGCCCATCAGGCAGTAAGGTCCGCGCACGGCGCCGCCGACCGGCGTGATGCGGAAGACCCGCTCGCCGGAGGCGAGCAATGCCGCCGCCACCGAATCGCCGGCGCGCGCGGCGTGCGGTACGCCATCGATGACGACCTCGACCCGCGCACCCCGGTTGTCAGGCAGCGGCGCGAACATCGAAGCGATCGGCGGCGAATGGATTGCATTGCGGTGGCAGCGACCCCGCACCGATGGCCGTTCCGACCGTCAGTGCATGCGCCGCGGCGAGCGTGACACCGCTGTGGCAGGTCACCACGAAAGCGCCCGGATGTTGCAGCGATTGGGCATAAATCGGAAACCCGTCCGGCGTCATCACGCGCAGCGCCGCCCAGGCACGAGTCACGTGCACGTCGCGCAGGTGCGGAAACACCCGCACTGCGCGCGCAGCGATCACGGCAAGGACCGCGGGATCGACGGCTTCGTCGAAGCCCAGCGACTGCTGCGAGTCGCCGAGCATGACGGTGCCGTCGTCGGTCTGGCGGATGGTCTCGAGCGGCAGATCGAGAAACGGCGGCACGCGCTCCAGCACGACGATCTGCCCCTTGTTGGGCGCCACCGGAGCGGCCAGGCCGACCATCGGCGCCAGCTGCGCATTGCCCAGCCCCGCAGCCATCACCAAACGTTCGCACTCGACCACACCGCCCGCCGTATGCAGCGTGAAGCCCCGGGCATCCGGCTCGATCACGTGTACGCGCTGGCCCGAAACCACGCGCGTTCCCGCGCGTGCCAGCGCCGCATGCAGCGCCTGCAACAGGCGCAGCGGATTGCAATGACCGTCGGCCGCCGACCAGCTGCCGCCTACGACGTCGGGACCAATGCCGGGCAGGCGCGCCGCGACGCCGGCGCGATCGAGCACCTCCACCGCCGCACCGTCGAAGCCGGCCTGCGCCGAGAGTTGCGCGAGGTGCGCGGCGCGCGCGTCGAGTTCCTCCCTGGACAGGCACACGTGCAGCCCGCCGGGCTGTCGCAACGCCACGTCGATCCCGGTGATTTCCTGCAGCAGTGCGGCCAGCCGGGGCCATTCGCGTGCGGCCGCCTGCGTGAACCCGGCGTAAGCGGGCAACCCGAGTCCCTTGCCCTGCACCCAGACCAGGCCGAAGTTGCCCCGCGAAGCGCGGTGGGCGACGTCACCTTCGTCCAGCACGACCAGCGCATTGCCGAGGTGGCGCATGCCGAACGCGATGGCCGCGCCGACCAGGCCGCCGCCGACGACCGCCACGTCGAAGTGGCCCCTGGCGATCATGGCAGCGATACTCCGGCAAAGCGCAGGATCGCCGGAATCTGCGCGGCGAAATCGACGAACGCGTGCTCACCGCCGCCGCGCAGGTACTGGAAGGCACCGCCGTAGAATTCGACCGCCACGCGGTAGTCGAGGACTTCGTCGCCGGTCTCCGCGAGCAGGAAATAGCGGTCCGGATGCGTGATGCTCGGCACGCGCAACGCCCGCAGCTCGTCGAAATGCTCTGGCAGCACTTCGAACGTCGCTCCGGTGTACAGGTTGGCCTGCATGCCGACGTAAGGCTGCAAATCGTCGTACGGCCGCACCGCCGGATTGATCACCACGGCGCGGGCCGTGTAGCGTTCGGCAAGATGCGTGGCATAGAAGCCGCCGAGCGAACTGCCAACGAAGGTGAGGCCCGCCGATCGGTCGTCGTGGCGCAGCCACTCGACGATGCCGGCGATCGCCTGCGTCGGGCCGTGGACCAGTTCAGGAACGTGCAGCCGCGGACGCAGGGTGGCAGGCAACGCCGCGACGGCGGCAGCGAGGCTCTGCGCCTTTTCGCTCGCGGGGGACGAGCGGAATCCATGGAGGTAGACGATCGTTGCACTCATGCCAGAACTTCGCGCCGCGCGCCGCGCGTTTCGTGATGGCACCGGTGGAGTCCGTTCACGCACGCAGCCTGGCGAGAAGTTTGGCATGGATACCGCCAAAGCCGCCGTTGCTCATCACCAGCACGTGATCACCGGGTTGCACGGCTGCGGCTACCGCTGCCACCAGCGCCGGCAGGTCATCGCGGACCTCGGCCTTGGAACCCAGCGGGGCGAGCGCGCCGGCCACGTCCCAGCCCAGGCTGGCGGCATAGCAGAAGACCAGGTCGGCGGCCGCGAGGCTGCCCGGCAACGCGTCCTTCATCGCGCCGAGCTTCATCGTATTCGAACGCGGCTCCAGCACGGCGATGATGCGCGCCCGGCCGACCTTGCGTCGCAGCCCGTCCAGGGTGAGCGCAATGGCCGTGGGATGATGCGCGAAGTCGTCATAGACGGTCACGCCGTTCTCCGTGCCGCGCACTTCGAGCCGCCGCTTGACGCCGCGAAAGCGCGTCAGCGCAGCGAGCCCGTGCCTGACCGGCACGCCGACGTGCCGCGCCGCCGCGAGCGCGGCCAGCGCATTGAGCTGGTTGTGCCGTCCGAGCTGGCCGAACTCGAGGCGTCCCTGCAGCGCGCCACCCAACTGCACCGTGCCATCGACAGCAATGGTCCAGTCCGGGCCGTTGGCCGGCACTTCGGCGAAGCCGAAACGCTCGACCTCGCTCCAGCAGCCACGCGCCAGCACGCGCGCCACGCTCGCCTCGCCGCCATTGGCGATGATGCGACCCGTCGCGGGGACCATGCGCAACAGGTGATGGAACTGGGTTTCGATGGCCGCGAGATCCGGGAAGATGTCGGCGTGGTCGTATTCGAGGTTGTTGATGATCGCCGTGCGTGGCCGGTAGTGCACGAACTTCGAACGCTTGTCGAAGAAGGCGGTGTCGTACTCGTCGGCCTCGATGACGAAGAACGCGCTGTCGGTGAGCCGCGCGGACGACTCGAAGTCGAGTGGTGCGCCCCCGATCAGGAAGCCGGGCTCGAGGCCGGCGTCGTCAAGGATGTACGCGAGCATCGCCGCGGTGGTCGTCTTCCCGTGGGTGCCCGATACCGCGAGCACCCAGCGATTGGTCAGCACCTGTTCGTACAGCCATTGCGGTCCCGATGCATACGGCCGACCGGCGTTGAGAATCGCCTCCAGGAGCGGATTCCCGCGCGAAACGACATTGCCGATCACGAATACGTCCGCGCCGCGCGCCACACCGGCCAGCTGCGCCGGGTCCCAGCCTTCCGTCAGGTCGATACCCAGCGCCTGCAACTGCGTGGACATCGGCGGGTAGACGTTGGCGTCGCAACCGGTGACGACGTGGCCGGCTCGCCGGGCGATGGCGGCCAGCCCGCCCATGAAGGTGCCGCAAATACCCAGAATATGGAGGTGCATCGGCTGGAATGTAACGCGTCGGCTCGGCTGATCAGCGGTGCCGCTAACCAACCGCACTTTCCGGAGCAGCCAGGCGATGCCGCCGCCAACCGTGCGCAAACCATGCCAGCGCGAGCGCATCCACCACCAGGATCACAGCGAAGGCCACTCGCAAGCCGCCGGCCTCGTCGAACGCAAACGCCGCCTGCATCACCCCGACGATGACGCCGATGCCCCATTGCGCGACAAAACTGCCGCCAAACATCAGGAGGTTGAGCGTGGTGTTGGCGCGCCCGGTAAGCCCGCGACCGAAGCCTTCGCTCAGGACCGAAAAGGAGAGCACGTTGGTCGCTGCGCCAAGACCGAACAATGGCCACCAGAGATAGCCGCCGGGCACGCGTAGCGTGATCATTGCGAAGGCGAGCACGTTGCAGCTGAATCCCACGGCAAAGATGTGGCGGGCATGCACGCCGCGACGCGCCAGCTGCGCGCCAAAGAATCCGAGCACCACGTACACCACGATGACGACCCCGCTCATCAGCAGCAGGTGTTCGGCCGCACCCGCGCGCGTTTCCCCCTCGACGCCGATCAGCCACGGCACCGCCCACAATCCCTGGATGGCCATGAACGATCCCATCGCCACGCTCGCCAGCGGCGCGATCCACCAGAAGCGTGGATGCACGAACACCCTGCGCACACCGGCGAACAGCAGCGCCACAGGCTCGGGCTCACCCGCCTGGGGCAGATCCGGCACCCGCCACCAGATCGCGCCCGCCACCATCAGCGTGATCAATCCGAGGATCACGAACAGGGTGCGCCAGTTGGTCATCCCGAGCGCCAGTTCGACCGGCGTAGTCGCCAGCAGGGCTCCCACACCCCCGGCCACCATGATCCACCCCGCGTACGACGCCTGCTTTTCGGGCGGGTACCACGTCGACAGCGCCTTCAGTGGCGCCATCAGGCAAGCGCAGCTACCGGCCCCGATCAGCGCGCGCGCAAAGGCGAGTCCGGCAAGCGACTCGGCATGCGCGAACAGCAATGCGCCGACGGCAGCGATCGCCAGGAGGACGGGCTCGACGCGGCGCGGGCCGAAGCGATCGAGCAGCATGCCGACCGGAATCTGCATCGCCGCAAAGGCGAGGAAATAAGCGCTGGTGAGGAGCCCGAGCGACGACGGATTGAGCGCCAGGTCGCGGACCAATTCCGGCGAGATGACCGCATTGACGGTACGAAACAGGTACGAAAGCAGGTATCCCGCCGCGAACGCGTAGTAGATCTGCAGGAAATGGACCCGCACCGCAGTTGCGTCTAGCGAAAGATGAAGTAGACCGCGCCCATCAGGCACAGGCCTGCCCACAGATAGTCGAGCTTGATCGGCTGGTTCATATAGAGCACGGCGAACGGAATGAACACCGCGAGCGTGATCACCTCCTGCATGATCTTGAGCTGGGCGAGCGAGAGCACCGTAAAGCCGATCCGGTTGGCGGGCACCTGCAGCAAATATTCGAAGAGCGCGATGCCCCACGAAATCAGCGCCGCCGTCCACCACGGACTGCCCTGCAGGTGCTTCAGGTGCCCGTACCACGCGAACGTCATGAAGAGGTTGGACAGCGTCAGCAGCACGGCGGCGGTGATCGCCGGGTACTGGACGATGGGGGCGAAGGACAGGGGGTTCATCGTGGACTCGCGCAAGTGTGCCGCGATTATCCCTGAACACTGGCACCCGTCGCGGTCCGACAATCGGTTGGGTCGCGGTACCTCCGTTACAATCGCCGAATGGCCCCCGCGCGCCGTGACGAGGACCGCTCTGCCGAATCGCGGCAAATGCTTGCGCGGGGCATCGTGGAATCGCATCGCGGCGAGTTCAAGGCATTCCAGACCCTGTCCGCGGCACTGGCCCGATTCGAGTCACTGGTTGATCGCGAAGGCGCGGTACTGGCTGCCGCGACCCTGCTCATTACGGCGCAAAACATGAGCAACTTCCGCCGCCTCGCCGAATTCATCGAGGTGGCATCGATGCTTGGCAGAGGCGAGGTGCGCTTCCGCGATCCGAGTGAGGAGCTGCTGGCGCAGGGAGGCTGGTTGGCCGGCCTCCTCATGCTGCGGCCCGGCGACGCGGCAATCGGTCCGTGCGTGGCGCGCATCATGGTGCTGCTCGAACTCGATGTCGACGTCAACGTGCGCTTCGCCGCCGGTCGCCTGCTGCTCCTTTACACCGAACCGCGCGAGGCACGTGAAGCGGGGCAGCATGTGTTCGCGCTCGTGCATCCATGGATGGACAGCCCCTCGCTCACGCCGCACCGCCTCGGACGCTGGCTGGTGCTTTGGGCGCGCTGCGCCTCGGATGCCAAGGATCCGGCACAGGCCGAGACCGCCTGGACGCAGGCGCGCGAGCTCGTCGCGCGGCACCGCGACAGGGACACGATCTTCTTGCTCGCCCTCGGAGACTTCGACGACGGCATGCATGCGCGCGACCTCGCCAGGATGGCCGCCGCCGTGACCATGGTGGAGCAGGCGGCCGACCGGACCAACCTCCACCACCTCGGCGGGGTCGAATGGTTCAAGGGTCGCCTCGCGCTGGCCAGGGGCGACGCGGATGCGGCACTGTTTCACGCCAAGCGTTCACGCAAGTATGGCGAAGAACTGGAAATGCCCGGACCCATGCTGGCGGTGCGGGTGGCCCTCGAGGGACAGGCGGCAGTGGCCGTGCGCGACTTCGCTGGCGCGCGTGCGGTGTTCGCACGAGCCGCCGAGCTGGCGGCAATCCTCCACAAGGACGAGATGTACGACATGATTCGCATGGTCGACGCGTACGAGGCGATCGTGCTGGTCAAACCCGACGCCCGCAAGCTTCTCGCGGAAGCATTCGCCGCGCCACGAGCGCGCCAGTACTACGATTCCTTCGAGACCAACGCGATGTTCGGCGCCACCATGTGCGCCCTCGCGCTCGAGCGCGACGTCGAGACTGAGTTCGTCCGTCGGATCATCTTCGTGCACAAGCTCGCGCCACCGCCGGAAGCCGGTCACGCGTGGCCGTGGGCGATCCGGATCAATACGCTGGGCGCGTTCGAACTCGAGTGCGACGGCAAGCGCCTCACTGTTCCCCGCAAGACGCAGAAGAAGCCGCTCGAGTTGCTCAAGGCGATGGTCGCCGCCGGCGGCCACGGGGTGGATAAGCAACGACTCGCCGACGCGCTATGGCCTGATGCCGACACGACCGCAGCCATTGCTGCGCTCGACATGGCGGTCTCACGATTGCGCAAGCTGCTGGGTACACCGCAGGCGATCCGCATCGAGGACGGCAAGCTGGACCTCGATCCGGCGCTGGTTTGGGTCGACGTGCTTGCGTTCGATCGCGACGTCGAAGCGCTGCAGGCGGCGCTGCATGATACCGACGCCCATGGCAATGCCGTCGTCGAAATTGGCCGCAGGATACTAGACCGCTACGACGGCGCCTTCCTGCCCAACGAGGAAGCCCAGCCTTTGTTTCTTGCGGCGCGCGACCGCTGGCATCACCGCTTCCTGCGCTGCGTAGCCGACACGGGCCGGTACCTCGAACGACAGGAACGCTGGCCGGAGGCGGCTGTGTGCTATGCCCGAGGTATTGACACGGACACCCTTGCGGAGGAGCTATACCGCCGTCTCATGCGCTGCCATCTTGCGCAAGGACAACCCGCCGAAGCGGCGCGCGTGTACCGGCGTTGCCGGGACATGCTGTCAGTGCAACTCGGCATCCCTCCTTCCGCCGAAACCGAAGCTTTGTTCGCTTCGATCTACCGCACCTGACCTCACAATCTCCTTCGATCGGCCATCGGTTAGGCATCGGTTAGGCCGGTACCGCTACCGTGCACAGGCGATGGCGCGCTCGCCGTCGAATGGGGCGGACGATGCGGATCCTGGTCGCGGTGGCGGACAATTGGATGGGAGACGGACTAGCGCACGTGTTGCGTGCGGCGGTCCCAGGGGCGTTGCTGGTGCAATGCGGGAAGGACGATCTGCTGCGGTCGGTAGATCCGGCCTCGGGATGCTTCGCCGCAGCCATCGTAGCCTTTCCTTGGCATTCGCTGGCGACGCTGCGTACGTTGCGCAGGCACCAGCCGGACACCACGTTGATCGCCTGCACCAGCGTGCAGGACTCTGACACGCATCAGATGCTACTGGCTGCGAGCGTGGCAGCCGTCGTAGCGGATTCCGCACCTCCGGCGATCGTCGGTTCCCTGGTACAGGTTGCACTCTACGGAGGGGCGTCGCTTCATGCGCGTTCTCTGTGGACCGGGAGCATGTGGACCGCGGAACGTGGAGAGCACGGTGCACGGCGACTGAATGCACTCAACCTGACCGCGCGTCAATTCGACGTGCTTCGGTTCCTGGCGACCGGCCATTCGAACCTGGCCATCGCCGAAGCGCTGGGCATCGGTATGCGCACGGTGAAGGGCCATGTAGGCGTCATCCTGCGCGCGTTGCATACCGACAACAGGCGTACCGCCGGCCGCAACGCCCGGCGGTGGTTGGCGCGCCACCAGACCCTGCTGCAAGACACCGACACTGCAGCATAATCCACGGAGATTCGCGATGCGGAAGGTTGCGCTGGTCACGTTGTTCTTGCTGCTGGCGGCAGGCACCGCCTCTGATGCCCGCGCCCAGTTCTGCCCGGGCGTGTCCCCTTGGGTGTTCGACGACGTGCTCGCCTCCGACCCCTTCTGCGGCTTCATTACCAAAATGGCACAGCAGAACGTGACGCTCGGCTGCATCGTCATCGACGTCAATCATCGGCTGTACTGCCCGAACGACAATGTCACCCGCACGCAGATGGCCACCTTCATGGGCCGCCTCGGCGACGCGCTGTTTCCGCTGACCTGTTCCGCCGGCCAGGTCATGAAGTGGAATGGCAGTCAATGGACGTGCGCCAACGACCAGGCCAGCATCACCAGTGGCACCGTCACCAGCGTTATGGCGGGAACCGGTCTGCTAGGCAGCCCCAATCCGATCACCGACGCCGGATCGCTCAACATTGCTGCCGGGTACCAGTTGCCGCAGTCGTGCACCAACGGCCAGGTGGCGAAGAGCACCGGCAGCGGCAGCTGGGTCTGCGCCGCGGATGCGGCCGGTAGTGGCACGGTCACAAGTCTCGCGCAGGGGTCGGGCATCGCGCTATCGAGCAACCCGATCACCAGCACGGGCAGCATCGCCGCTGACACCACGTACCTCCAACGCCGCGTTGGCACCGCCTGCGCTACTGGATCGTCGATACGGGCCATCGCAGCGGACGGCAGTGTCACCTGCCAGACGGACAATGCCGGACCGGCCAACGCCTTCGTGCAGGGCGGCAATGCCTTCGGCGGCACGGCGATACTCGGCACCACGGACGCCAACGCGCTGGACCTGCGGGTCAACGGTACCCGCGCGATGCGTTTCGAGCCGAATATCACTTCGGTCAACGTCATTGGCGGAAGTTCGAGCAACGGTACCTCGAACACGTCCGCCGGAGGCACGGTGGCTGGCGGCCGCAGCAACACGATCGACGGGCAGTACCCGTTTATCGGCGGGGGCCTTTCGAACGACGCAACAGGAAATTACAGCACGATCGGCGGTGGGCTCAACAACGGCACAAGCAACCACTACACCATGATCGGCGGAGGCGAATTCAACTTGGCGAGCGGGCACATCGCCACCATCGCCGGCGGCTACCAGAACCAGGCAACCGGCAATGGATCGTTCATCGGTGGAGGTACGCTGAATATTGCCAGCGGCGGGTCGGCGGCCATTCCCGGCGGAAGCACCAACATGGCCAGTGGTGATTACAGCCTTGCCGCCGGCTTGTTGAGCGTGGCTGCCGGCGAGCGAAGCGTGGCGCTGGGTCGGCGTGCACACGCAGCGCACGACGGCACCTTTGTCTTCGCCGACAACAACAACTTCGATTTCAGCACCAACGTCGCCAACAATTTCCGCGTGCGCGCGACCGGCGGCGTGCGCTTCGTGGTCGACATCGACGGCGCCGGCAATACCGTGTGGAGCTGTGGCCTGGTGGCCGGGGGCAGCTGGGTGTGCTCGTCGGACCGCAACCAGAAGCAGGACTTCGTGACGCTCGACGGGCAAACGGTATTGGAAAAAGTCGTCGCCATGCCGGTCTACGCGTGGAGCCCGAAGGGGCGCAATTCCCACTTGCGCCACTACGGCCCTACGGCGCAGGATTTCTATGCCGCGTTCGGGCTTGGCGACACTGACTTGGGCATTGGCCAGCAGGATGCCGACGGTGTGGCACTGGCCGCCATTCAGGGTCTGAACCGCAAGTTGGAGTCGCAGGTTGCACAGCTGGCACGTAGCCTGGAAGAACGAGATGCCCGACTCGATACGCAATCACGCCAGCTCGTGGAACTAGGTGCCATGGTCGATCTGCTGCTGGCAAGGTCGGCAACGCAAGGAGAAATTGCAACGACGATGCACGGCGCAAGTTTGACCCAACCATAACGCACTACCCGGAGGCTTCCATCATGCCGATCGCTTGCATAAGGTTTCTTCGCAACGCTGTTGCCTTCGTCGGCGCCGCATTGCTATCGTTGCAGAGCTATGCCGCAGTCGTGCACCCGCTCGATCCTCTCACCGAGGACGAGATTCTCGGTGCCGCTTTCACGCTGCTCGGGGCCGGCGCGGCGCAACCAGGTGCGATCTTCCAGAGCATCGACCTGCGCGAGCCACCCAAGGCAACGGTACTCGCGTTCCAGCAAGGCGCCCCCGTGACACCCCGCTCGGCCACCGTGTACTTCCGCCAGAACAAGAAGAGCTACCGTACCGTCGTGAACCTCACCGATGGCACGTTCACCTCGCCCCAACTCATCCCCAAGACCGATGGGCAGCTAGGCCTGACGATCACCGAGGTTTCCGACTTCACTTTCGCTTTCGAGGATCCGGCGTTTCTCGCGGCACTGGCCAAGCGTGGCATCACCTCGCCCGGCCAACTCGCGAATGTCTTCGTGACACCTCTTACGTCAGGCTCGTTCGGCCTTCCGGAAGAATCGCGGCGCATCGTGAAGGCGCAGATGTACTACCGCGCAAACGCGACGACTAATCTCTACGCCAAGCCGATCGAGGGCATGCAGGCGATCATGGACCTCGATGATCGTGTGGTGATCAAGGTCCTCGACAGCGGCGCGATACCGCTGCCAACCCAAAATGGCGAGTTCGACGAATCCACGGTTAGCGCTGAGTACGGCCTGCGCCCGGCCCTGAAGCCTATCCGCACCACCCAGCCCGAAGGCAGGAACTTCACGTTCGACGGCAACTTCGTGCAGTGGCAAAAATGGAAATTCCACGTGCGCTTCGAGCGCCGGCCGGGTACCGTGATATCGCTCGTCACCTACGACGGACGTCCAGTGCTGTACCAGGGGTCGCTGGCCGAGATTTTCGTACCCTACCAGGACCCGGACATCAACTGGTTCTACCGCACTTACATGGATGCGGGCGAGTTCGGTGCCGGATTGCTCGCTTCGCCGCTGAAGCTCGGACTCGACGTGCCCGAGAACGCTGTCCTGCTCGATGCGCTCGTATCGGCGGCGATTCCAGTCCCCGAGATTCCTGTCGTGCCGCTGCCGCTGCCACAGGTCGTAGGAATCTTCGAGCGCCTCACCGGCAACCCCGCATGGCGACATTTCGAGCTATTTGCCGGGCCGACGCCGACCTACGAAGGCCGCGCCGACGTCGAACTGGTGGTACGCGCCATATCGCAGGTGGGCAACTACGACTACCTCTTCGATTGGGTGTTCAACCAGAGCGGCGTCATTCGCGTGGATGTGGCGCTCACCGGTATCGATGCGCCCAGGGGTGTGCGCAGCATTACGCTCGCAAGTCCGGGCGCTGGCCAGGAAACGCGCTACGGTGCGCTGGTGGCCCCGAACCTGGTCGCGCCCAACCACAGTCACTTCTTCAACTTCCGCCTCGACCTCGACGTCGACGGACCGCACAACACCTTCATGCTGGGCCACCTCGAGCAGAAGAATGGCATCCCGGGCCCGCGCAAGAGCGTCTGGGCGCTAGAGGAGCATCGGCTCGACCGCGAAAAGGATGGACGCCTGAGTCACGACCATTCCCAGTGGAAGGTAATCAATCCCGGTCGTACCAATTCTCGGGGCTACAACACCGGGTACCTCGTCGAGACCCATAGCGATGCCGAACCGCTTCTCAAGAAGGCCGACTACGCGCGCGCTGGCTTCATCGACAACGCGCTATGGATCACGCGTTACGATCCCGACCAGCGATTTGCCGCCGGTGAGACGCCGAACCAGCATCCGGGCGAGCCGGGGCTGCCGGAGTTTCAGAAAGACAACCAAAGTATCGTCAACACCGATCTGGTTCTCTGGTTGACCATCGGTCACCACCACGTGACGGCGACCGAGGACTTTCCGGTGTTGTCGATGGAGCCGATGTCGTTCAGGCTCAAGCCCGCGAACTTCTTCGATCGTAATCCCGCGCTCGATTTGCGCCGCGCGCCCTTCGAGGTGATGCCATGACTGTTTCTCCGCGTATTGCCAGCCTGTTGCTGCTGCCCGTTTCGCTGACGCTGGCCACCGCAGTCGCGGCAGCCGGCAGCGACGCCAAGGGCACGATCGCGTACAAGTCCCGCACCGTCGACGTGAAGTACGCGTACCTTGTGACGGGGCCTGACGCCGTCACCAAGCAGCCCATTCGCCGTCTCATCCTGTCGGCGACCGACTTGAGCAGCGCGATCGCCAAGTGCAAGACCATGTCGTGCACTGACAGCGACCTCGGGGAGGGGCTGTCGGTCAACCTGGAAGGCGGCTCCCGCCTCAACTACTGGATGGTGATGAACGGCCAGAAGGTGCAGTACTCGGGGACCGAGCCGGTGGGTTCGCTCGCGGCGAAGGCCGACGACGGGAAGAAACTCGCCGGAACGCTGCGCTTCGACAAGACGGGCGCGGGCGGCCCGAAGGCGGACTTGGAGTTCGACGCAGCGCTGGTCAAGAAACTCTCCGCACCTTAAGCTGCAAGTCACGCGCAGCCGTTCGCCGACTGTTCGCCAGCGTTGTTTGACAGCGTCACCCGTCAGGCCGCGGCGGTGGCTGGCGGTGCTGCAGGCAGGGTAACAATCACCTTGACGCCGCTCCCTTCGGGACGATTCGCCGCCTTCACGCTACCACGATGGAACTGCGCGATGAGCCGCACGATGTAGAGGCCAAGTCCCAGGTGCGGTGCACTCGCGTCGGTGGCAGTGCGCACCGACACCATCGATTCGAACAGGCGATCTTCCATGCCTTCCGGCAACCGTGGACCGTCATTGGCGACGGACAGCCGGACGGCGTTGCCATCGGGTGCTACCGCAACGTCGATATTTCCACCGCGAGCGAACTCGACGGCGTTGGCGACGATCTTGTCGAGCATCTGGGCGATGAGATCCGGTGCGCCGTCGACATCGATGCGTTCGGATGGCGCGCTGAACGAGATGCGTGCTGCGGGATACGCAAGTCGGTAACCGTCGACGCAGCCTGCGACGACCGGCACCATGTCGAAGCGCTCGCGCTCGACGCCGGTCAGGCTCTGCTCCAGCCGCGAGGCTTCGGTCATCCGCGTCAGGATCTGCGTCAGGCGGGTCAGGCCCTCCTGCGCCCGCAGCATGTAAACGCGCGCGTCGTCCGGCAGCGCGTCTTCTTTCAGGTTGTCGAGCGACGAACGGACCACGGCGATCGGGGTGCGCAGCTCGTGCGACAACCTGCTCGCCATCTTCTCCTGGTAGCTCGCGTGGTCGGCCAGGCGAGCGAGCACACTCGAAAAGCTGCGCGACAAATCACCGATTTCGTCGCCGGCCGCCGAACTGGCAAGCGGTGCTCGCACCCTGCCCCGTTCGTCGATCGCGCGCTCGGCGTCGTCGCGCAGACGGCGAATGCGCGCGGACAGCCAGGTCGCATAGGCGGTCAACGCGATCGAGCCGATCAGCAGCACCGCCAGCACGATGTTGAACAGCCGTTCGAACGCGCGGTTGCGCTCGGCCAGTACCGCATTGCCGGTTTCCTCGACGATGACGGCGCCCCGGACCTGGTCGCCGAGCCAGATCGGATGCGCGGCACTGACGATCACCGCCTTGTCGTCGGACGTGCGCCGGCGCGCCGTGGTGAGAATTCCGGCGAGCGCGCCTTCGACGTCGCGCCCGCGCGGGGCGCCTTGCGCGGTCGCATCGTCGCTGAATTCGTTGGTCGGTTGATCGAGGAATGGCGCGTACAACCGCCCGAGCGTTTCGTGGAGCAGGCGCAGCCAGACGGAATCAGCCGATGGCTGTGCGCGTACCGGCTTGAGCGTGCCGGCGCGGGCGAGCACGGTGCCATCGCGGTCGATCACCCAGATCCGCGCCGTGGTGCGCGACAGGCCGTCGATGATTTGCGCGATCTCGGGAGACGCTGAAGGCGGCAGGGAAAAGCCCGCCTGATCGTCGGCGCGCTCGCGGGCGAACGACGCGATCGGGTCCGGCGGCACGGCGAACAGGCGCGGGCGATCGTGCAGCGCGGTGGCCACGGCCTGCGCGGTGCCTGCCAGCGTGCGCTCCTGCGCATCGCGCAGCACCCGTTCGATCTCCCGAACATATTCGAGTCCCAGCCACGGCAGCACCAGGAACACGGTCAATACGAGCAGCAGCTGTACCCGGATCGACAGTGCAAGTCGCGGCGCCTTCATTCGCCCCAGCGATACCCCATGCCGTACACCGTGGCGATCCGGTCGAACGCGGGGTCGAGCGCCAGGAACTTGCGGCGAATGCGCTTCACGTGCGACGTGATGGTGCTGTCGTCGACGACGATGCTCGCATCGCGCATCAGCGCATCGCGATCCTTGACGTGACCCGGATGGCGGGCCAGCGCGTGCACCATCCAGAATTCGGTCAGCGTGAGATCGACGCTCTTGCCTCGCCAGCGCGCGGTCATGCGCTTGACGTCCAGCGTCAGCGCGCCGCGCTCGACCAGGTCTTCGGTGGCGGGCGGTGCGGCCAGCAGTTCGCTGCGACGGAACAGCGCCGAGATGCGCGCCGCCAGGTGCGGCAGGCTCACGTCCTTGGTCAGGTAGTCGTCGGCGCCAAGGCGCAGGCCCGCGACGATATCGAAGTCGGAGTCACGCGCCGACAGGAAAATGATCGGCAGCGTGGCCGACAGCGCCCGCAACTCGCGCGTCAACGCAAAGCCTCCATCGACGTCGTCGGCCAAGCCGATATCGACCAGCGCCAGGTCGGGCAAGCGGGTGCGAAACGCCGCGATCGCGTCAGTTCGGTTGGCATACGTCGTGACCTCGTAGCCATGCCGGCGCAACGCATCCGCGTAGTTGGCGCGGATGGCGGGCTCGTCTTCGACGATGGCGATGCGGCGCATGCGGCGGTGGGGTCTCGCGTATCGGGAGTCGGACCAACGGCGGGCATCCAGGATGCTCGCGCCAATATACCGCAGGCGCACCGGCAACCGGTCCCGGGTCGGCCGGGGGGAGGCGCGCCGCGTTAGCGCACGCAGCCTTGGCCAACGCACTGCGCCAGCGAGACAACGTATCGATGTTTCCGTGACAACGTGGGGGCAAGCGCCGCGCGTCCTGCCGCCGGTTTGCCACAATTGATCATCGCGCCGCCGCTTTTCGCGCCGCTGCGGAACCGCATTTGCCCGTGCAATACGTCCCATCGGGGGCGCGTCGCCGGCGGGCGCCCTCGAGTCGTCCCCCATCTTCCGCCGGCATCTACCGATCGGATCGACAAGTCATGGCCAGCAGCGGGACGGTAAGAGGAAGCGGCGTACTGCGCCGCGAATGGCGCAACCTGCTACGGCTCGCGCTCGAGAGCCTGGGTGCCGGCGTCGTGGTCAGCCTGGTACTGGCGCTGGCGGTGTTCATCGTCGCGCAGCAGGCGCACGCTGCGCCGGCCGAGACGGGCCAGGGCACGCTGTATCTGAAGCAACAGGATGGCGGCGAGGTCATCGCCCCACTCCTTTTCACCGACGTGCACATGGACGTGAGCGGCATGGTCGCCCGCGTGCAGGTCAAGCAGCGCTTCGTCAACCCGACCGGCGACTGGCGCGAGGGCATTTACGTCTTTCCGCTGCCGGAAACTGCGGCGGTCGACCACCTGACGATGCAGGTCGGTGAACGTGTCATCGAGGGCATGATCAAGGAGCGCGGAGAGGCCAAGCGCACCTATGAATCTGCGAAGAGCGAGGGACGCAAGGCTACGCTGCTCGAGCAGGAACGCCCGAACATGTTCACGACCAGCGTCGCCAACATCGGCCCGAACGAGGAGATCGTGGTCGCCATCGAGTACCAGCAAACCCTGCGCTACGACGAAGGCAGCTTCGGCCTCCGCTTTCCGCTAGCCATCACGCCACGCTATATCCCGGGTGAGCCCGTCGGGGAGCCCATCGGGGCACCCATTGGCCCGCACACCGACGGCATCGGCTGGGCGCGCGCGACGCGCGAAGTGCTCGACGCATCGCGCGTGACGCCGCCGGTCGCCGACCCAGAGGAAGGTTTCGTCAATCCGGTGGCGATCAGCATCGACCTCAACGCCGGATTTCCTATGACCAAACTCGCCAGCGCCTACCATCCGATGCAGATCGACGAACTGCCTGGTAACCGCTATCGCCTGACACTTGCCGAAGGCGTCGTGCCGGCAGCGCGCGACTTCGAACTGCGCTGGACCCCCGACGTCGGCAACGCCCCGGGCGCCACACTGTTCACCGAAACCCGCGACGGCAAGACGTACGCATTGCTGATGGCGCTGCCGCCGCCGGTCGCGCCCTCCGGCCCGCGCATACCACGCGAGATCACCTACATCGTCGACACGTCGGGCTCCATGGAAGGCGTGTCGATTGCGCAGGCGCGCGAGGCACTGCTGCTCGCCCTCGATCGCCTGCAAGCAGGCGACCGCTTCAACGTCATCGAATTCAATTCCAGGAGCATCGCCCTGTTCCCCGCCCCGGTGCCTTTCGACGCGCACAACCGCGCACGCGCGCAGCGCTTCGTGCGCGGGCTGCGGGCGCGCGGCGGCACCGAAATGCTGCCTGCGCTCGAACTGGCACTCGCGGGCGACCGGGAGTCGTCGATGACGCGGCAGGTGGTGTTCCTCACCGATGGCGCGGTCGGTGACGAGGACGGGATCTTGGAACTGCTCGACGCCCACCTCGGCGACCGGCGCCTGTTCACCGTCGGCATCGGCCCGGCGCCCAACACGTTCTTCATGCGCAAGGCCGCGCAATTCGGTCGCGGCACCTTCACGTTCATCGGCGACGTGCGCGAAGTGAAGGACCGGATGGATGCGTTGTTCCGCAAGCTCGAGCAGCCGGCGCTGACCGACATCGTGGTGGACTGGCCCGCCGGAGCCGACGTCTATCCGCGCGTCGTGCCCGACCTGTATGCCGGCGAACCCGTCGTCGTGTCGGCCCGATACGATGCGGCCGCGGCGGCCGGCAACGTGGCCATTGCCGGGCGCCGCGACGGCGCGGTCTGGGGCACGCTGCTGCCGACCGGGTCGACCGCGAACGAACCCGGGGTCGGCGTGCTGTGGGCACGCACCAGGATCGACGCGCTGATGGATGCCGGGCGCCGCGGCACGCCGGAGGCTGAGGTACGCAGCGCGGTCCTCGACGTCGCGCTCGCGCACCACCTGGTCAGCAAGTTCACCTCGCTGGTGGCCGTGGACGTCACGCCGACCAGGCCCGTTGGGGCGAACGCATCGACCGGTGCCGTGCCCGGCAACATGCCGCAGGGATTGACCGGCTTCAATCAACTGCCGCGCACGGCGACTCCGGCGGCGCTCGCACTCTCAACGGGTGCGCTGTCCCTGCTGCTCGCCGGTGCCCTGTTGCTGTGGCTGCGCGGAGCGCGTTCGTCCGGCGCTGCCTTGCCGGTATCGAGGACGCAGCGAACGCACGCAGCAGCGGCGCCACTCGCCAGACACGCATGCCGCGACGCTCCGCCTGCATTCGACTGAAGGAGGGAAGATGCCCACCACGTTCGATCGGGGAGGACCATTCGCCCGTTATGCCGGGCCGGCGCGCAACTGGATGCGCGCGACCGCACCCGGCATTGACCGGATTGCCCCGGGCGAGTCTTCCCCGATCGAACGTGCGCGGTGGCCTGCCGACAAGGCGCCGCCGCGAGTGACGGCGCCGCAAGCCAACCTGCGCCGAACCGGAGCCGGCATCGCGATCGCGCTCCTCGCCACTTTCGGCTCGCTGAGTTTCGGACACGGCCTCTACATCCACGCCAAGGCGCAGCTGGCGCAGGTACTGCTGCACACTGCCTGGCTGCGCTCGGGTGACGAGGGCACGACCGCCAGGCCTTGGCCCTGGGCGGATACCTATCCCGTGGCGCGCCTGCTCGCGCCGGCGCAGCAGGCGGATGTTCTGGTGCTGGCCGGCGCTTCCGGCCGCACGCTGGCGTTCGGACCCGGCCACCTGGACGGCTCGGCGCGCCCGGGCGATGCCGGCAACGCGGTGATCACCGCGCATCGCGATACGCATTTCCGCTTCCTGAAATACGTACGCGACGGCGACGAAGTCATCGTCGAGCGCGCCGACCACAGCCGGCGGCACTTCCGCGTGCGTACCGCGTATGTCGCCGACATGCATGACCTCAAGCTGCCGCGCGACACGCCGGTGCCCACGCTCACCCTCGTGACGTGCTATCCGTTCGACGCCCTCGATCCGGGCGGCCCTTTGCGCTACGTTGTCGTCGCCGAAGCCGCGTAAGCGCATCCCCCGACGTTATGATCACGCTCGCCACCACTTTCGGGAGCGCATCATGGAACTCGTCGGTAGCTGTCACTGCACCGCGGTACGGTTTCGCGTCGACTCGCACACGCCGTATCCGTACATGCGCTGCTACTGCTCGATCTGCCGCAAGACGCAAGGCGGTGGCGGGTATGCGATCAACATCATGGGCGAGGCCGCCACGCTGCGCGTGCGCGGATCGCGGCACGTGTCGATCTACCGTGCGCGCCTCGCCGAGTCCGGATCCGCGCGCAAGCGCTTGTCGCCGGCGCGGCGGCACTTCTGCAGCCGCTGCGCAAGCGCGCTCTGGGTCGCCGATCCGCGCTGGCCCGAATGGGTGTACCCGTTCGCATCGGCGATCGACACCCCGCTGCCGAAGCCGCCGGAGGATGTCGAGTTGATGCTGGCCTACGCGCCCGATTGGGTCGATGTGCCGCAGGGCAAGGGCCATACCCACTTTCGCGAATACCCCAGCGCAAGCATCGCCGACTGGCACGCCAGTCGGGGACTCACGGTCTAGCCAAGGCGCGGGGGATGCTTACTGCGCAGCGCGGCCCGGCGTCTGCGTTGGCAGGATCGACGGACTCGCCGCGGTGCTGGGCGACGACGAGACCGGGTCACGCACCGGAATGCGGCTGCCCACCCGGTATTCCTTTTCGTCGCGCGGCTGCGCGGTGGTCGAGGACTCCGGCGCCGAGGCGCAGGCGGCAAGCAGAAGGGCACAGGCGAGACAAAGCGGGGAACGAAGGTGACGAAGCATCGGGTTCTCTTGGGCGAAAGGCCGGCGCGCCATGGCGGCGCCGAACAAAAAAGACGTGATTCTACCTAACCTCGCCGACGGGCCCTACTTGAACTCCAGCGCGAGGCCTTCGAGGCCGAGTGCCCCGTAGTCGCTCGACCAGGTTTGCCCAGGCACGACCGGCCACGCGTCGGTGACCGTGCCGGTGGTCACCATCTCGCCGGCGGCCAGCGCCGGCGCACCGGGCTGCTCGGCGAGCACGCGCGCGAGATGCGCCAGCGCAAGCGCCGGGCTGTCGAGCACGTTGGCGCCTACGCCGCGGTCGACTGCTTCACCGCCGCGGCGCAGCGTCAACTCGAAAACCGGCAATGCCGATGCGAGACGATCGCGCGCCGCGTCGTCCAGCGCGACCGCGGTGCCGACGACCAGGGCGCCGTGCAGCCCGAAGGCCGCAGTGCAATCGGGAGCCGTGAATTTCCAGTCCGGGAAATGCGACTGCACGATCTCGAAGCCCGGGGCCACCCACTCGACTGCCGCGAGCACTTGCCGCGCATCGGCGGCGGCAGAGAGCGGGGCGTGCAGGCCGAACACCACTTCGGGTTCGATCCGCGGCCGCACCAGTCCCGCGAGCGACAGCGACGCCCGCCCACCCTGCGCACGGTGCACGGTACGCGACCACACGTGCGCCCACATCGGCTGATAGACGCCGTAGCGGGCCCAGATCGTACGATTGGTAAAGCCGATCTTGCGACCCACCGGCTGCCAGCCAGCGGCGCGGCGGCGGCGTTCGATCTCGCTTAGCACCGCGTAACCGGCCGCGACATCGAAGTCCGGCCAGCGCTCCGTGAGGGGTGGCAGCGAAGTCCCGGCGGCATAGGCGGCGAGCAGCGCATCGGCAGCCTGCGCGGTTCGCGCGTCGGCGCTCATCGGACCAGATTGAACATGCGCAGAATGACAGTCAGCCCCACCCACACGGCGGTCGCCACGACCATGCCGACGACGGCAGCCAGCAACGCCGCCCCGACGCCTGCCAACCCGAGGAGCTGCGCCGCCGACCAGCCGGCCAATCCCCCGCACAGGCCGCTGACGAGGATGCCGAGGATGCTGAAGAAGATGGACTTCGGGGTGTGTGCCATCGCCGGTGCGCGAGCTATCCCGGAAAAGTCCGATCCCATTCGCTCGGGTCGAAGCCGACCAGGATGCCTTCGGCGGATTCGACGATGGGCCTGCGGATCGCCGCCGGATTGGCCACCATCACCGCGATGGCGGACGAAGCATCGACGACCTTGGCCTGCGCCTCGGGCTCGAGCTTCTTCCACGTCGTGCCGCGCCGGTTGAGCAGCGTCTGCCACCCCGCGGCGGCACACCATGCGGCCAACTGGTCGCGCGTCGGCGGCACCTTCTTGAAGTCGACGAAACGATGCGATACACCGCGCTGGGCGAGCCAAGCGCGCGCTTCCTTCACCGTGTCGCAGTTGGTAATTCCATAGACGTTCATCGTGCATCCCCCTTCGCAAGAATATCGGCGGGTGTCTCCCCGCCTCCCGCAATGATAGCGGCGATCATCGGATGCCGTGCCGGCGCGCGCCCGATCTCCTGCGCGCGGTGACGGTTGAGCATACGCGATCCACGCCCCCGCCGCATCGCGACCTTTACGAGTGGCCCCACCGCAGCATCGCCTGCCGTCGATGCTGGCCACGGGCGCGTCTTGCCGTTAAGCTGACAGCCACCGCACGAGATGGATACGACGCGCGCGCCTTGGACCGCAGACGCGCAACACCGGGGAAGCGCCAATGAACCAGGGAAGCGCGCTGGCCGACGAACTGAAGCACGTGGCCATGACCATCATGGATCGCGTGATCCAGTACCTGCCCAGCGTGGTGGGCGCGGTCCTGCTATTGCTGGCCGGATGGGTGCTCGCCAAGTTCCTGCGCGCGGTGACCGGTCGCGCTCTCGCCCTGCTGGACGGCGTGTTGCGGCGCCTCCTCGGCGTGGAGGCGGCCGAGCGCGTGCGCCTCGCGCGCTCCGCGGGCCTGCTTGGGGCGATCGTGTTCTGGGGCGTGCTGCTGTTCTTCGTCGCGGCGGCCACCAACACGCTGGGCCTCGAGACGTTCACGCAATGGCTCGCCCGGCTGCTCGACCATCTGCCCACGGTCATCGTCGGCCTGCTGATCGTCGTCGCCGGCTACCTGCTCTCGCGCGCCATTGCCGACGTGCTGCTGCGCACCACGCCGCAGCTGGCGGAGAACCAGCGCCACATCGTCGCGCGCGCGGCGCAGGCCACCATCCTGGTGGCAGCCATCCTGGTCGGCGCCGACCAGATCGGCATCCGGGTCACGTTTCTCGCCATCTTCGTCGGCATCGCGGCGGGCGCCCTGGCCGGCGGCGTGGTGATCGCCATCAGCCTCGGCGCGCGCGCACACGTGGCCAACATGATCGGTGCCCGGAGTGTCGCGCGCACGCATGAGCTCGGCCAGCGCATCCGCATCGCCGGCTTCGAGGGTCGCATTCTCGAACTGACCGGCCAGAGCGTGGTGCTCGAGACCGACGACGGCAGGGTGTCGCTGCCCGGCCGCATGTTCAGCGACGAACCCGTGGTGCTCGTCACGCGTGAAGGCGGCGATGGCTGACCTCGATGTCCTGACCAACGCGTTTCTCGCATCGCATCCGGACGCCGCCGCGCGGGTGCTCGAGCAGTTGTCGCACGACGACGCTGCCGCGTTGTTCGCGCGGGTTCCGGCGCGTCTGGGCGCGGGCGTGCTCAATGCCATGCTTCCCTATCCGGCGGCACGCTGCCTGCAGCTGGTCGAGCCGGCGCAGGCGGCGCTGCTGCTGGCCGGCATGAGCGTGCCGGCTGCCGCGGCGATCCTGCGCAATCTTTCCGAGAGCCTGCGCACCCGGCTGCTCGATGCGTTGCCGACCACCACCGCGCTGGCTTGCCGGGCGCTGCTCGGTTATCCCGAGGATTCGGTCGGCGCCTGTGTCGAGACCGAGATCATTGCGCTGTCCCCCGGTGCGCGGGTCGAAGAGGCCCTCGACGCACTGCGGGAAGCGCGGACGCTGCCCGCCGGGCCCGTCTACGTGGTCGATCCTCTACGCCGCCCGCTCGGCCAGGTAGCCTTGCCGGTCCTGTTGCGGGCCGATGGGAAGCAACGGGTCGACGCCCTGATGACCCCACTGCCGGCGACGCTGCCGGCCGTGACTCCGCTGGCCGGCGCCGATGGTCATCCGGCCTGGCGCGATGCCGATGTCGTCCCGGTGGTCGAGCGGGGCGGCGGCCTGGTCGGCGTAGTCGCGCGACGGTCCGTGCAGCGCGCCCAGCGCGGCCGCGGAGGACAAGCCATACAGCCTTCCGATTCGCTGCCGGCGCTGCTCGCATTGAGCTACTGGGAGGCGGTGCGCGGCCTGACCGACGCCGCGCTCACGGTGCTCGTCCCGCCGCGCAAGGGGGCACCGTGAGTACAGCTGCGATCGAGGCCGACACCGCGCTCAGTCGGCGCTACCTGCTCGACTATCCGCGGGAGGCAGCACGCGAACTCGAGAAGCTTCCGCCGGACCAAGCGGCCGGCTTGCTCGCTCCGCTCCCGCCCAACGTGGTTCTCCCCGTCTGGCAGGCGCTGCTTCCGGACGCCGCGGCGGCGACACTCGCCGCGGCACCCGCGGCAGACGCCATGCGGTGGGTCGGCGAGGCCGAGCCGGCGATCGCTGCTTCCGCGCTGGCCCGTCTCGACGGCTCGCGGCGCAACGCGATCCTCGATGCGCTCGACCCGCAGATCGCCAAGGAATTGCGCGAGATGCTCGCCTATCCGGAGGACGCGGCCGGCCGCCTCATGGACCCCGATATCACGCCGCTGCGTGCCGGCTACTCGGTGGCCGAGGCGCTGGCGCGACTCAAGGGACTGCGCCGACGCGGCCTGCGCGAACTCTTCGTCATCGACGACGACGGCCGCCTTACCGGCCGGGTCGAGATGCAGGACCTCGCGATCACCGACGCAGACCTGCCGCTGCGCGACATCACGCGCAGCCTGATCGCCGCCGTGCAGGAACTCGCGCCGCGCGAGGAAATCGTGACCATCCTGCAGCAGCAGCCGATCACCGAGCTTCCGGTCGTAAATAGCGACGGCCACTTCATCGGAGTGATCCGTCAATCAGCGCTGGTGTCGGCGATCGAACGCGAATCGAGCGTCGACATCCAGACCATGGTCGGCGCGAGCCGCGACGAACGCGCGTTGTCGTCGCCCGGCTTTGCCGTGGCCAAGCGCCTGCCGTGGCTGCAGATCAACCTCTTGACCGCCTTCCTCGCCGCCGCCGTCGTCGGCCTGTTCGAAGGCACGATCGCCAAGTTCACCGCACTCGCGGTGCTGCTGCCCGTCGTTGCGGGACAATCGGGCAACGCGGGCGCACAGGCGCTGGCGGTCACGATGCGCGGCCTCGTGCTGCGCGAAATCAGCCTGCGGCAGTGGCCGCGCGTCGTGGGCAAGGAAGCCGTCGTCGGCCTGGTCAATGGCGTCGCCGTCGCCGCCACGACCGCGCTGGGTGTCTACGTGTGGAGCCGTTCGTACGGCCTGGTCCTGGTGTGCGTGATCGCGATGGTGATCTCGATGCTCGCGGCCGGCCTGGCCGGCGCGCTGACGCCGGTGCTGCTGCGCCGGTTCGGACAGGACCCGGCGACCTCGTCGTCGATCATCCTGACCACGGTTACCGACGTGGTGGGATTCTTCTCCTTCCTCGGCACCGCGACCCTGCTCGCCGACCTCCTGGTAGCCACGACGCCCGGCTGAACACTTTGCCGCGGCCCCGCAACGGTGGGCGTCAGCGCTTCGCGTCGCGTGCCGCGAGCGCCGCGGCGAGGAAATCCTGCAGCATCGGCATGTCGTTGAAGGTGACCGGGTTGCCGGGCTCGTGGAATTCGGGATGCCACTGCACGGCCGCGACGTACGGCCCTTCGCGCAGGCGAATGGCCTCGACCATGCCGTCTTCCGGGCACCGTGCCTCGACGTCGAACGACGGCGCGAGGTCCTTGACGCCCTGGTGGTGAATGCTGTTGACCCGACCGGTGAGGTTGTCCGGATACATGGACGCGAGCCGGGTGCCCGCCACCACTTCCACGTCGTGCGAGAGCTTGTCGTAACGCGTGCGATCGACGTGCGAACGCGCATTGGGCAGCTGGGTCGCAATGTCCTGGTAAAGCGTTCCGCCGAACTTGACATTGAGCAGCTGCAGCCCGCGACAGATACCGAAAATGGGCTTGCCGGCACCGATGAACGCCTGCACCAGCGCCATTTCGTAGCGGTCGCGCACCTTGTCGCCACGCCAAGCCGGGGCCAGCGCCTTCTCGCCATAGCTTTCGGGCGCGACATCGTTGCCACCCTGCAGGACCAGGCCATCGAGCTTCGCCGCGTAGTAGTCGAGATCGATTTCGCTGCGCCGGACCAGGCTCGCGCGGTCCACCGCCGGAATCATCACCGGCATGCCGTGCGCGGATAGGATCCAGTGCGCAACCGACTGCTCGAGGTAGTGCAGGGTGCGGGTCCAGACGCCCCCCATGTCGAGCACGGGGCCGGTAGGGTAGTAAATCCGCGCGGACACGCCGATGATCAGGGAATCTTTCATGAGGGCCCTTGGGCATTGCAATTCTAGCGCATCGAACCGGCATCACCTCCGGTGCGCGAACCACGCGCCGAAGGGTGTGTTACGCTGATTTGAGTCGCAATCGTCAGGCTTGCAGGCAATGGCGCGCATCGCCGTAGGCGGGTTCCAGCACGAAACGAACACGTTCGCGCCGACGAAGGCCGACTTCGCCGCGTTCGAAACGGGCGGTGGCTGGCCCCCGCTTTGTTTCGGCGACGCGATCGCGCCCCGTCTTGCCGGCGCGAACATTCCCGCCACGGGCGCGATCGACACGCTGCATGCCGCGGGCCACCGGACGGTGGGGCTGGCGTGGGCTGCCGCATCGCCGTCGGCGCAGGTCACGCGTGACGCCTACGAGCGCATCGTCGGCGAGATGACCGGGCGCCTCGCCCAGGCGGGTGCCGTCGATGCGGTGTATCTCGACTTGCACGGTGCCATGGTCACCGAGCATCTCGATGATGGCGAGGGCGAAATCCTGGCGCGGGTGCGGCGCGTGGTCGGCGCGCGCGTGCCGGTCGTGGCCAGCCTCGACCTGCATGCCAATGTGACGGCCGCGATGGTCAAGCATGCCGATGGCCTGGTCGCCTATCGCACCTATCCGCACGTCGACATGGCCGCCACCGGCAAGCGTGCCGCGGAACTGCTGCTAAGCACGCTCGCCGCCGGCCGATCCATGGCGAAGACGATGCGTCCACTCGATTTCCTGACCGGGCTGTCGTCGCAGTCGACGTTCATCGAGCCCGGTCAGCGCCTGTATCAGGAACTCGAGCGCATCGAGCACGCACACGGCGTCGTGCTGTCGTTCACGCCCGGCTTTCCGATGGCGGATTTTCCCGAATGCCAGATGGCCGTATTCGGCTACGGTCCGGACGCGGCAAACGTGCAGCGTGCGGTCGACAGGATGACAGCTGCCGTGCACGACGCGGAACCCGAGTTCGCGCTCGATCTCCTGTCGCCGGACGAGGCAGTGGCGCGCGCGATGCAACGTGGCGCCCCCGGCGCGCCGGTGGTCCTCGCCGATACGCAGGACAATCCGGGCGCCGGCGGCAACGGCGACACCACCGGATTGCTCGCCGCGCTGCTCGAGCGCGACGCCCGCGACGCCGTGGCCGGCCTCCTGATCGATCGTGCGTCCGCAAAACAGGCGCACGAAGTTGGGGTGGGCCGCACGGCGGCCTTCGCGCTGGGCGAAACGTCTGGCGTGCCGGGCCACGTCCCGCTTGCCGGTGAATTCAAGGTCGCGGCAATCGGCGACGGACAGTTCACCTGCACCGGTCCTTTCTTTGCCGGATTCAAGATGAACCTCGGGCCGATGGCGGTCCTGCAGCGCGGCAACGTGCGCGTGGTCTTGGCCTCGAAGAAGGTGCAGGCTGCCGACCAGGAAATGTTTCGCCATGTCGGCATCGAGCCCAGGCAACAGCGCATCCTCGCGCTCAAGAGCTCGGTGCACTTTCGCGCCGATTTCCAGCCGATCGCGAAAGAAGTGCTGGTGGTGGTCGCACCGGGTCCCGCGAAAGCCGATCCGACAATGTTCGCCTGGACGCGGTTGCGCCCCGGACTGCGCCTCAAGCCGCTCGGTCCTGCCTTCACGCGCTGACTCCGGGACGCCCATGCCGCGACGCTATGTGATCGGTCTCATCAAGCACGAGACCAACACATTTTCTCCGCTGGCCACGCCGCTGGCCTCGTTCGGCCACGGCGAAGGGCCTGCCTTCGGCGAGGAAGCGCGCGCACGTTTCGAACATACGAACACCCCGATGGCGGCCTACCTCGACCTCGCGCGGCGCGAGAGTGCGGAGATCGTCACGCCGGTCGCCGCCGAGTCCTGGCCATCGAACCGCGCTTCGCGCAAGGATTTCGAGTCGTTGCTAAGCCCACTGGAGGCCGCAGTGCGCGCGGGCTGCGACGCGGTGATGCTCGACTTGCATGGTGCGATGGTGATCGAGGACTGCGACGATGCGGAGGGCGAGATCGTGCGCCGCCTGCGCGCCATCGCACCGCAATTGCCGATCGCGGTCACGCTCGACTATCACACCAACCTGTCGGCGACGCTGGTCGCGAGCGCCACGGTGATCACCGGCTACAAGACGTATCCGCATGTCGACATGTACGAGGCCGGCAAGCTGGCCGGCGGCATCCTGATCGGCGCGCTCGACGGCGCGGTCGAGCCAGTGATGGCGTGGGGCTGGCGGCCGCTGCTGGCGTCGATCATGCGCCACGCCCCGGAGGACGGACCGTCCGGGGACATCGTCGCGTTCGCGCGCCATATGGAAGCCGATGGCACCGTCCTCGCCGCGACGTGGCTGCCGTCATTCCCGCATGCCGACACTGCGTTCACCGGCGTGTCGGCGGTCGTCGTCGGCGACGCGAAGCGCGACGGCGCCCACCACGCGCGCGCGGTCTGCGACCACATGCTCAGGATGGCCTGGGACCGGCGTGAAGAATTCGTCTTCCACGCGCAGCCGCTCGCCGGGTCGGTCGCCCGCGCCAAGGCACTGGGACTCGCGAATCCGGGCGCGCCCGTGCTGTTGATCGACCATTGCGACAACTGCGGTTCCGGCGGCGCGCAGGACGTGATGACCGTGGTGGCCGAGATCCTGCGTCAGCAACTCGACGACATCGCGATCGCGCCGATCCGCGATCCGGCGGCAGTGGCGACGATGATCGACGCCGGCGTCGGGCAGCAGGTGCGCCTGGCGCTCGGCGGCCACACTGACATGCCGGCACTTTCGCTCGCCGGCATGCCGCTCGAAATCGAAGGACGCGTTCTGACCATCACCGACGGCCGGTTCGTCGTCACCGGGCCGATGTATACCGGCGTACGCATGTATCTGGGTCGCACGGCCGTGCTCGAAGTCGGCCCCGCGGGCGCCCGGGCGCAGATCGTCGTGACCGAGCGTCCGCACGAACCTTTCGACACGGGCATCTTCACGCACGCCGGCATCGATCCCGCCCGCAAGCGCTACCTGATGTTGAAGTCGCGCATTCACTACCGCGCGGGTTTCAAGCCGATCGTGGCGGAGGTCGTCGAGTGCGGCGGCAGCGGCGTGACCAACGCCGACCTGTCGGTCTACCCCTATCGCAACCTCACCCGCCCGATCTTTCCGCTCGATCCGATGTAAGCTTGCGCGACGCCGATCACCCAAGCCTATGTCCATGGCCGTCAAGCGCGACTTCAATCTGCTGATCGACATCGGCAACACGTTCCTCAAATGGGGATTGTTCCGGCCTACGCCCGAGGGCAGGGCACGCGAGAACCGCGTCGAGTCCGGGCACGCGCTGCTCGAGGAAATCATGGCGCTGCCCGCGCAGTTCGCGCAGCTGCCCACGCCTTCCCGCATCGTCATCTCCAATGTCGCCGGATCGCGCATGCGTGCGGGCGCGATTCGCATGCTGGAAGTCTGGCCCGATGCACCGCCGCCGTTCTGGCTGGTCCCGCAGGAGCGCCAGTGCGGCGTCGTCAATCGCTATCGCAACCCGGCGCAACTGGGCAGCGATCGCTGGGCCGCATTGATCGGCGCGCGCCACCTGCTCGGCGCGCGACCCGCGATGGTCGTGGTTTGCGGTACCGCGACGACGCTCGACTTCCTCGACGCCGATGGCATATTCAAGGGCGGCATGATCATGCCGGGTCTGGGCCTCATGCTGCGCTCGCTGCACGAAGGCACCGCGGCGCTGCCCGACCAGGCGGGCGAGTTCTCGCCGTATCCGACGCAGACGGTCGACGCGATCGCCAGCGGTTGCCAGCACGCACAGGCCGGCGCGATCGAGCGGCTGTACGCACAGGAAGCCATGCACACGCCCGACGTGACCTGCCTGTTGTCGGGTGGTGCGGCCGGCGCCGTTGCGCCGCGGCTGTCGATCCCGTTCCAGCAGCAGGAGAACCTGGTGCTGGAAGGTCTCTACCGGATCAGCCAATCCCTGTAGCGACCGGCGCGGAGCCTGCCGTGTCGCGACACCTGCGCGACACGCCATGCTCGTACCGCCCTAGCGACCCCGCCGTCCTTCGAGCCGCGCCGCGAGCTGTGCGTACTCGGGATTCTCCGGATCGAGATCCACCAGCGTGCGGGCGTAGGCGCGCGCCGCATCGAGTGCGCCTGCCTGGCTGCTGTAGAACGCGAGTCCCGACAGGAGATCGCGGTCGTACGGATGTTGCGCAAGCGCGTCTTCCAGCACCTTCATCGCCTCGCGTGGTTGTCCAGCATCGTTGAGCGCCACGGCACGGACGTAGGCAAAGCGTGGATCGTCAGGGGCGAGCCGGTTGGCCTCGGCAAGTTCTATCAGCGCATCCGCCACGCGTTTTTGCCGCACCAGCGCGAGCCCCAGCGCGTGATGCAGCGCGGCGGCACCAGGAACCCTGGCGATGCCCGCGCGCAGCAGCGCTTCGGCCTCGCCATCGGCGCCACGCGCGCGATAGAAATCCGCGAGGTTTACATACGCGGGCACGAACGTCGGGTCGACAGCCAGCGCCTTGCGCAGTTCGGCGATCACCGCCTGGTCATCGCTGCGCGCCGCATGGACGAGCCCCAGATTCACATGAGCCTCGGGCCGGTCGGCGTTGTAATGCTGCACGGCCATGTATTCCGCCAGTGCCGCGTCGAAGCGTGCGCGGTCCTCCGGTATCAGGCCGCGTTCCGCCGCGCCCGCCAGCGCACGAGCCGCCTCGATACGGACGGCACCTACCGGATCGCCCAGCATCCGCGGCAGATACCGCGCCCGCGTGGGCACATCCGCGGCGGCGATGTTCTCCACGGCCGCAAGACGCACGGAGGAATCGGCATCGTTCAAGGCGCGGGTCACCGCCGGCAACATCGCCGGCGTCATCCAGGGCCGCAACCGATCGATGGCGCTGGCCCGAACCAGCGCCGGCTGCGTCCGGTCGTCGATCAGCGTCAGCAGCGCACCGCGTGTACCGGGCCCGCCGTCGATGCCGGCGTGCAGCGCGGCACCGAAGCGCTGATATCCCTCGGGAACGGTGCCGCCGTTCCATTGGCGGATCGCGTCGGCCGCCCACTGCGGCGTCTGCTTCGTGTGACAGTTGTTGCAGGCGTTCGGCGTGCCGAGGGTCACCGACAGATCCGGTCGCGGCACCCGCAGCGAATGATCGTGACGCGGGTCGACCACCATATATGTCGTGGTCGGCATGTGGCAGTTCGCACACGCTGCACCGGGTGTCCCCGTGGCATGGTGCGTATGCTGTGGCGTGTCGAATTTCGCGGGCTGATGGCACTGCGCACAGACCCCATTGCCAGGAATACGCAGCTTGAGCGAATGCGGGTCGTGGCAATCGCTGCAAGTGACACCCTGCGCGTACATCCTGCTCTGCAGGAACGAGCCCCAGTTGTAGACTTCGCCGCGCATCTGGCCGTCGGGCCAGTAGAGCCCCTCGTCCAGCCGCGCCAGGCGATGCGTGTCGAGCGGCGGGCGCCCGTGCACGTAGTCATCGGTCAGTCGGGCGGCACGGCCATGGCAGCGCGCGCAGGTGTCGATTTCCCGGCTCGACGCACGCGCCACCGAGCGGCGGGCGTTGCCGGTGTCCGCGATCGGGGGCCACTGCACGCCTCGGCGTTCATCGAGCGCGATGGCGAGTCCTTTGGTCTCCATCTGGGCCTTCCAGTCGCCCTGCCGGCGCGCCCAGGCCACGTGATTGGCGCCGGGACCGTGGCACGCTTCGCACGACACGTTCAGCTCCGACCATGTCGTGTTGTAGGTTCCGGTCGCTTCGTCGAATTGCTTGCGCAGGTTGGTCGAATGACATTCGGCGCAGGTGAAGTTCCAGTTCTGGCCACCGCCCGTCCAGTGCAGCCAGTCACCGGCCTTGATCTCCTGGCCCGGATACAGGTGAAACCAGCGCTGGCCGCCCTGTGCTTTCGGACGCGCATCCCACGCAATCGACAGCGCCTGCAGGCGCCCGCCCGGGAACTCGACCAGGTATTGCTGCAGCGGTCGTATGCCGAACGTGTACTTGATCTCGAAGTCCGCGAGCTTGCCGTCGGCACCGTCGGTCTTGACCACGAACTTGCCGTCGCGCCGCGAGAAGGTCGTGGTGGTCCCGGCGTATGCGAATTTTGCGTCGGCGAAATTGCCCAGCACGGTGGTCTCGTCGGCGACCTGCATGGCGAGGTCGTGGTCGGACCCCCGCCATGCCTCGACTTCGCGGGCATGGCACTCCCCACACACTGCTCGCCCGACATACGCCACGGTCGCCGCATGGGTGACTGCCGGTGGCGACCGCGATGCGGTGGTGGCAGGCGCACGGAACCCGGCGACCCATGCGACCACTGCCAGCGCCAGCAGTGCCACCAGGGCGAGCGCGCCGGGCAGGATCCACCTGCGGCGCGGCGGGTCGCGCACGGTCGCTGCGGCGCCATCCTGAGTCGCCGCAGCGACCGGTGGCCGTGGAGGTCTGCGCTTCCTGCCCAAAGACAGCGCTAGTATTTGATCGCCGACAGGAGCTTGGTCACGTCGAGCGTGCGCGCCTGCTGCGCGATTTGTCCGGTGTATTTCTCCTGCAGCACCTTCGCGTCCCCCAGCATCGCTGCAAACGCCTGCTGCAGGCCGGCCGCATCGATCGTGCGGCCGCCCGCGTAATAGCGCTTGGCCACCTCGCCCAGTGCGTAGGTCGACGCGAACGAGAATGCCGCCCCGGTGCCGGCGCGGCCCAATCCACCCAGGAGCCCGCCGCCGACACTGCCGAGCAGCCCGCCCAGCAGACGGCGACCGAACTGCTCGACATACTGCGACGTGAGCCCCACGCCCATCGTCGTCAGCAGGTCCTTGATGTGCCCGCGATCGAGCTCGTACCCGTGCGCCTTGCCGATCCGGTACACCATCTTCATCTGCAGCGGAATGATCGCCATCGATGCAAGCGACTGCGGCAGCAGCTCCAGCGCGCCGTTGAGAATCGCGTAGTTGAGGATCATCTTGTCGAGCGCGGCGACATCGCCCGGCACGTTCGCCACGATCGCCCCGTCCAGCGCGTCGCCGCCGAGCGGCACCCCCGTCACCGCGTCCGCGTCCCGGGCGAAGGCCGCCGCGGGCTTCGCGGCAATGCCCAGCGCTTCGGCAAGCCGGCCGAGAAATTCCCGCTCCTGCGCAGACGTGGTGCCATCGGCATTGCATACGCCGACCGCCATTTCGTAGGCGAACTGCTGCAACTCCGGCGTCGTGAAGGTCGCCGCCATCGCAGCGAGATCCGGCTTCTCCAGCAGTACCTTCTGGTAGATCGTGTTGACGTCGAGCGAGCCCTGATCATCGAGCGCCATCGCCACACGCTTCAGCTCGGCCCGCTCGCGATCATCGTTGACGCCATCGGCGAACGCCGCCATCAGGCAGAGGGTGAGAACGGCACGTTGCTGGGAGGTTTCCATGGTGCGAGCCCGTCATTGAGTGTGCTGCGATTGCGCCGCGACGAGGCGATGACTAGCCGCGCGCCTTGCCTGGATCCGGATGAATGTTGTCGACCCAATGCACATCCTCGGGGTTGGGCTCGACATTGGGTAAATCGAGATTGACGACCACCGGTTCCTGACCGCTGCGGCAGAGCACACAGGATAACGCCTCCTGATCGCTCGCGTTGATTTCCTGGTGGGGCACGAATGGCGGTACATAGATGAAGTCACCGGGACCCGCTTCCGCCGTGAACTCGAGCCGGTCCCCCCACTTCATCCGCGCTCGGCCGCTGATCACGTAGATCACGCTTTCGACCGGGCCATGGTGGTGCGCGCCGGTCTTCGCCTTGGGGTGGATCACCACGGTGCCCGCCCACAGCTTCTCCGCGCCGGCGCGCGCTTGCGTGATCGCCGCCGCCCGGCTCATGCCAGGGGTCTGCGCGGTGTTGGTGTCGAGCTCGTTCGCATGAACGACGCGTACGCCGTGCAGGCGCCATTTGCTTGGTCCGCTCAAGTTGACCTCCTCATTCGACGCATTCGCGATCGAGCACATTGCGCACCGCGACCGCGAATTCCTCCAATGTACATGCGAAATCCGGCGCACCGGTACTGCACCCGGGCAGTCGCAACGGCGTCTTCAGCGGCGGGGTCTCGAGCGTGAGCGGCGTCAGGTTGCGCATCTGCGCGAGCGACTGCGCCACGTACGACGCATGGACCCGCAGCTTCTTGTCCTCCACGCCCTCGCGCACCTCGAACATCAGCGCGCCAGCCGGGGGCGTCTGGTTGCGCTGGTAGCCCGGCTGCAGCCAACTCGTGTCGAGCATGCCGGCGAGATTGACCAAATTGGTGTCGTGGCCCACGTACACGACGAATTTTGCGTCGCGCACCGCCGGCTCCGCAAGGCCGAACCCCAGCGAGCGGGCACTCGTCACCGCCTGCGCCACACGCGCGAGCAGCGAGGAACCCGACCGGCGTGCGAGGTAAGGCGTGCGTTGCAGGAGATCGAGCGATTCCGTGTGCAGCCGAAACGACTGCGTCATCTGCGCTTCCGGCGCGCGTCCCCAGCCAACGTCCGCCTGCGCCTTGCCGTCCGCGTACTCCAGCAACAAAAGCTCCGCGGTGGTCGACGCGATCGGCAGCGCGCCGATCAGCGACATGCCCGATCCGTCGGCTTTCGGCCACATCGCGGTCGGCAAGTCGGTGAGCTTGCAGGTCTCGCCCTGCCCGAATGCCTGGCACAGCGAGGGCTTGCAGCACCCCAGCACCGTTTGCAGCGCGTCGAACTGGGTCTTGAAATCGCGCGTGGCGTTGTTGAGATTGCCGGCCACCCGCTCGAGCACGCGGGATTGCGCGACCATGGGATCGAGTTTGCAAAGGCCGGCTTCGAGCGGATGAAACAGTGCGTCGACCTTCACGTCGCCGCGCGTCTGCACGTCGATGCCGCACGACCCGCGCGACAATCCCTCGATCAGTGCCTGCCCGGTCCGCAGGGTCCGCTCCGTGACGTCGGCATACACATGCACGCTACCGCGGGCAGGACAGCCTTCGGCCGGCATCGCCCCCTGCGACTCCAGGTATTGGCGGTAATAGCGGCCCATCTGCACGGCGAGTTGCGCGCCGCGCGCGGTCAGCGCGCCCGCCGGTTCCTGCCACGCCGGCCATGGCGAGGCGGCCCAGGACGCGAGTTCGCCCGGTGCGGTAATCGGCGTCCGCACGCCATGGCGGCTGACGATCACCATTTTTTCGAGCTTGCCCAGCTCCTGCGCCCATGCGCACGCGGGCGAGGCAAGCGCGGCAGCGACCAGCAGCAGCGGGTACGACCATCGAGCCACAATGACCTTGCGTGCAACGGTGAATACCTGCGAGCGTAGCAGCGGTCGCCCCGCCGTGGCCAGCGGTAGGCGGCGGGCGACTCGCGCCACGCGCGGGGACACAAGCAAGACGGCAGGCCACCCCCGCTTCGAATTGCCGCCGACCGGCACGGCCAGGCGGCACGGCAGTATCATGAACCCTCTCACGAAGGAGGCCAGATCATGAGTGAACGCGAAGTTGTCATCGTCAGCGGGGTCCGCACGGCCATCGGCGATTACGGCGGCAGCCTCAAGGACATTGCTCCCACCGAACTCGGTGCCAAGGTCGTGCGCGAGGCGGTCCGCCGGGCGGGCGTGGACACCAGAACCATCGGCCAGTGCGTGATCGGAAATGTCATCCACACTGAGCCCAAGGATATGTACATCTCGCGGGTCGCCGCGGTGAACGGCGGGCTGCCGGTGGAAAGTGGTGCCCTCACCGTCAATCGCCTGTGCGGCAGCGGTCTGCAGGCGATCGTCAGCGCCGCGCAATACATCCTCCTCGGCGATACCGACGCCGCGGTCGCGGGCGGCGCGGAAAGCATGAGTCGCGCGGCGTACATGAACACCACCCAGCGCTGGGGTGCACGCATGGGCGACGCCAAGATGCTCGATGCGATGACGGGTGCGCTGTCGGACCCGTTCGAAGGCATCCACATGGGCGTCACGGCCGAGAACGTGGCAAGCCGCTGCAATTTGACGCGCGCGCAGCAGGACGAATTCGCCGTGGAAAGTCACCGCCGTGCCGCCAACGCGATCGCCAAGGGCTACTTCAAGGAGCAGATCCTGCCGATCGAGCTGAAGAGCAGGAAGGGCCCGATCCAGTTCGATACCGACGAGCACGTGCGTGCCGACGCGTCGCTCGAAGGCATGGCCAAGCTGAAGGCGGTGTTCATCAAGGAAAACGGCACCGTCACCGCCGGCAACGCATCAGGATTGAATGACGCCGCCGCGGCCGTGGTGCTGATGGAGAAATCGGCGGCGGTCAAGCAGGGAATCACCCCTCGGGCACGACTGCTCGCCTACGGGCATGCAGGCATCGACCCCCGCATCATGGGCCTGGGGCCGGTCAGTGCCGTGAAAAGCGCACTCGCGAAATGCGGCTTGAAACTCGATCAAATGGACGTGATCGAGTCCAACGAGGCCTTCGCGGCGCAGGCGATGGGGGTGAACAAGGAACTCGGCATGGATCCCGCCAAGGTCAACCCGAATGGCGGCGCCGTCGCGCTGGGCCATCCGATCGGAGCGACGGGCTGCATCCTGACGGTCAAGGCGATGTACGAACTGCACCGCACGGGAGGGCGTTACGGCCTTATCACCATGTGCATCGGCGGCGGCCAGGGGATCGCGGCGGTCATCGAGCGGCTGTAAGGGCGCCGCGTAGCGGGCGGCGCGTGGTGATGTTGCGCGCACACGGGCGCCGCGCGCGGCTCGGCCCGGCCCAAGCCAGCCCGCAGGGGCCCGGCGCCGCCAGAAGGAATGAGATCATTTGGCGCCGAAATTCCACTTGGTAGCGACGGTGGTTCCGGGAGCTGGTGTCAACGGCTTGGGCTCGCCCTGGATGCGCAGATAGACAACGTTGCCCTTCATCGTGACGACGAGGTCGGCCACGTTGTCGACGGTGGTGATGACGGTCTGCGACGGTACGCCTTGATGCGGGACGGTGACGCAGGTCACGGTGGCGGGGTATGCAATGCTGCGGTTGATGCTGCCGGTATACGTGCCGTCGCTATTGACGAGCAACGTACCGTCCGTTGCGGCCAGTTGGAAGGGTTCTTTGGGCCCTTCGCTCGTGCAGTTGACGGCCGCGCTGGTCAGGCTGTAGTTGTAGTTGATCTTGACGGAACCGAGCAGGACATAGTCGGCGACGCTGCCGAGGAAGAGGTCCTGCACCCAGGTGACCGTGCCGGAGACGATCGTGCTCGAGTCGACGATCCCGGCTCCGGTGTCGAAGCGCACATGCACGTTCTGCGATACCGTCCCCTCCCACGCCTCTGGCAGCTGCAGCGGCGGCACGCGCGGCAGCTGCGGCTTGATGACAATGATCTTGGAACGACCCTTCTTGGCCGTCGTTCCATCGGAGGCCGCCGTAGCGGGCTCGGTCAACGTCAGCGTGGCTTCGTCCGGAGCCGTGAAATCGACCTCGGCCGTACCGACCACTGCCGGCGTTCCCGGCGGACGGTAGGCCCCCGTCAGCGTCTGGCCCGAGGCGAACTGGAGCAACTGCCCCTCGAAATGCGTCGCCGTGGCGAGCTTGCCCGCGGCGAAGTACCAGAGCGGCTGACCGGCCTCGTCGTACATGAAGCCGACGAGAAAGAGCTGGTCGCCCTGGACTTCAACGCTGTAGCCGCGCCCACTCTCCGCATCGTTCCACCACCACCCGGTAAGCGGCTGCAGCGCCGCGGGACCGGCCCCGAACCCCTGGCGCTCGATGGCCACCGCACCACCGGGCCAAGTAAGCACCCCGTGCCGGTCATCGGTGAATTGCAGGCTGACCGCGCCCACGTCGGCGGCCGGTCCGGGGGGCTGGTAATCGCCGTATAGCGTCTGGCCGCCGGCGAAGGCCAGCAACCGTCCTTGATAGGTCGTGGACGTGGTGGTTTGTCCCTGCGATACAAGCCAGGTCGCGCGGCCATCGCCTTCGTAGAAATAGCCGGCCATGTAGACCTGGGTTCCGGCAATCTCGATGAAAAAGCCGCGGCCGCTTTCCGCAGAATTCCACCACCATCCGTTTTCGGGCAAGGCGTGGGCCAACCCGGGCGCCAGGACCAGCAAGGCCAACACAGCGTGCAGGAACAGGCGTCCCAGCGTCTTCATGTCGAGCCTCCGTGCGGTCCATGGCTCGACAGAAAGTATCCGTCGCTACCACAAGCGCAGGTCGAGCATACGCGCAATGCCGGGGATCGGGTGACGGCGTTGCGGGCGCGTCCCGGCGTTACAATGCCGCTCCCGTCAAGGAGTGTCTCCATGTCCATTTCGTTGCATCAAGCCTCCGCGCCGATGTTCGTGCGCGGACTCACCAGCCTCAGGAACGTGCTCGCCAAAGGCGCCGCACACGCGGCCGCCAAGAAGATCGACGAGGCGGTGTTCCTGAACGCACGCCTGTTCCCCGACATGCTGCCGCTGGCGCGGCAGGTGCATATCGCCACCGATTTCGCGCGCGGGACCGTATCGCGCCTGGCCGGCAGCGAGCCGCCCAAGTGGGAAGACAACGAAACCACGTTCGCCGAACTGATCGCACGGGTGGAGCGCACCATTGCCGCGGTCAAAGCGGTGCCGGCGGCGGAAGTCGACGCTGGCGAATCGCGGACCGTCACCCGGCCGGTGCGCGGTGAGCCGAAGGCCTTCACGGCGCTCAACTACCTGCAGCAGTATTCGCTGCCCAATTTTTTCTTCCACACCACGACCGCATACGCGATCCTGCGCAGCAACGGCGTGGAAGTCGGCAAGGCCGACTTCATCGGCGCGCTCGACTAGGACGTCAGGCGCCCCCCAACGGTCCGGTGCGCAGTTCCTGCCAGCGCGGGTGCGCATCCGGATGCGTATGCACCTCCTGGTGCAGTTGCGACAGCGCCACCGGGTCGCGCAGCAGTTCAGCCTTTTCGGCGGCCGTGACCGCGTCGGGCCCCTCGCGCAGCGCACGCTCGCCATAACCGCGGCGCCGCTCGCGAATGCGGTCGGGCAACAGCGGCCGCGCCGTGCCCAGCCCGCCGATCAGTGCATTCAGCGCGGGATCGACGACCGCCTCGGCGAATCCCGGCGGCGGCGGCGCTGCCTGCAGATAGCGCATCGTCTGGGCAATCTCCACCGGTACCGACGTCTCCTCCGGAATCAGGAAGAGACCCGCGTCGCGCGCGCGCCGGCCGAGCGACACGCGGCTCGTGTAGACCGACAGCGGGATCGACAGCATCAAGGCACCCACCACCGGCAATAGCCACCACAGAAACGCCGGGTCGAGCGCGTAGATCCCGGCTGCCCACAACACGCCGACCGCCGTATGCAGGCCATGCCGTGTCACGGCCTGGCCCCAGGAAGTCTGCGTGTCGTCGCGCGGCGGCGATTTCCATTTCACCGACCAGCCGGCCAGTGCCGTCAGCACGAACCGCGTGTGAAACAGCATCCTTATCGGTGCCAGCAGCGCGGAAGCAAGGATCTCGCCGCCGACGCTCGCGATCAATCGCAGCTGCCCGCCGAAGCGCGACACGCGCTGCGGCCGCACCAACAGCACCGACAGGAGCTTGGGCAGGAACAGCAGCGTGGCCGTGGCGACGACGAGCCCCAGTGCCCAATCGGGACGCCATTCGGGCCAGCGCGGGAAGAGCTGGAACGGCTGCGTGAAGTACTGCGGCGCCACCAGCGTATGCAGCGCGATCTGCAGCGTGGACAGCAGCAGGAACAGGAACCACAGCGGTGCCGACAGGTATGCCATCACCCCGGTCATGAACACCACGCGATGCGCCGGATGCAGGCCCTTGGTCAGGAACAGCCGGAAGTTCATGAGATTGCCCTGGCACCAGCGGCGGTCGCGTTGCAATTCGTCGATCAGGTTGGGTGGCATCTCCTCGTAGCTGCCCGGCAGGTCGTAGGCGATCCACACGCCCCAGCCGGCGCGGCGCATCAGCGCGGCCTCGACGAAGTCGTGCGACAGGATCTCACCCGACAGCGCGCCCTTGCCCGGCAAGCGCGCCAAGGCGCAATGCCGGATGAACGGCGCGACGCGGATGATCGCGTTGTGTCCCCAGTAGTGTGATTCGCCCAGCTGCCAGTAGTGGAGCCCCGCCGTGAACAGCGGCCCGTACATGCGCGTGGCGAACTGCTGCATCCGTGCATACAGCGTGTCCCGGCCGGCTGCCCGCGGCGCGGTCTGGATGATGCCGGCATCCGGGTTGGCTTCCGCGATGCGCACCAGCGACGTCATGCAGGTACCGCTCATCACACTGTCGGCGTCGAGCACGATCATGTAGCGGTAGCGGCTCCCCCAGCGGCGGCAGAAGTCGGCAATGTTGCCGCTCTTGCGCTTGATGCGATGTTGCCGCCAGCGATAGAACAGCCGTCCGAACGCACCCAGTTTCCGGCACAGGTCGTTCCATGCGGCGAGTTCGGCCACGCGGGTATCCGGGTCGCTGCTGTCCGACAGCACGAAGAAATCGAAATGCGCGAGCTGTCCCGGTGCGTTCGAGCGACTCGTAGGTCGCCCGCAGGCCGGCAAACACGCGCGGCACGTCTTCGTTGCAGATCGGCATCACGATGGCGGTGCGCGCGTCCTTGGCGATCGGTGCGTTGGGCGGCGCCGACTTCGAGATGGCGAATCGGTCCCCGCCGCGCAACAGTACGAAGAATCCGGCGAGCGCCGTCCAGAAACCCACCGACACCCACGTGAACAGCACCGCGAACAGCACCAGGATCGCGAGCTCGAGCGGCTGCTGGCCATGATAGGGCAACACACTGCTCATCAGCATCGTGGCCAGCCACGTCTGGGCGAGTGCCAGCGTCAGCAGGACGATGCGCCGCCGGTTGGCGACGTGATACCACTTCTTGCGCGTTTCCCCGCCCGGGGCTTCGCTGTCCGGGTCCCCCGCCCGCCCCGGCCATGGCCGGGGCACCATCGACACGCGCGCGAGCGCAGGCGCCGTGCGCACGCGCACGCCGGCAAGGCGCTCCAGGTGTTCCGCAAGATCCGGGGTGTGCGTCACGTCGTCCATCATTCGGGCGGAATAATATAGCTCCAGGTCGCGCTCAGAGCTTCCTTGTCATGACGCAGGAACGCGCGCAGCTCCATCGGCTTCTTCGGGTCGATCGGCTTCACCCGCAGGCGCAATCGCCAGCCCCCGGTGACGTCGTTGCGATACGCGTGGTTCTCGACCAGCTCACCGTTGGCGTCCACGGTCACGACACTTTCGACCGGCGCATCGGCCGCGAGCTTCTTGAACGCCGGTCCCTCGAAGTCGAGCACGAAACCGACGGTGGTGTCCGGAACCTTGCTGTAGCCGTGCCCCCGCCGGGACTGCGTGATGTAGGCCAGCGGCGGCCGCGTCTCATTGTCCTTCTGCCAGCGCACGCGGTACTCGAAATCGAGCGGCCGCTGCGGCGGCGGCAGGTTGTCCGGGACCCAATAGGCGACGATGTTGTCGTTGGTTTCGTCGGGCGACGGTATCTGGACCAGTTCGACGCGACCCGGCCCCCAGTCACCACGAGGCTCGACCCAGGCGCTCGGGCGCAGTTCGTAGCGTGCCTCGAGATCCTGGTAGTTCTCGAAAGCGCGATCGCGCTGCATGAGCCCGAATCCCAGCGGATTGGTCAGGGCGAACGACGTGACCAGCAGCCGCTTCGGATTCACCAGCGGACGCGTGATCCACTCGCCGGTTCCGGCCTGGATCAGCAGGATGTCGGAGTCATGCACCTCGGGCCGGTAGTCGCGCGCCTGCGCCGGCTGGTTCTCGCCGAAGAAGAACATGCTGGTCAGTGGCGCCAGGCCGAGCTTGGTGACGTTCTCACGGAGGAACACGCGCGCCTTCACCATGGTCACGGTCTCCGCACCCGGACGCAGCACGAAGCTGTAGGCGCCGGTCACCCGCTTCGAATCGAGCAGCCCGTAAATCGTAAGTTCCTTGTCGCCCGATTGCGGACGCTCGATCCAGAATTCCACGAAGTGGGGAAACTCCTCGCCGGAACCAAGCGCGGTGTCGACGGCAAGACCGCGCGCGGACAGGCCGTAGCGCTGGCCCTTGCCCAGCGCGCGGAAGTAGCTGGCGCCCTGGAAGACCAGCACTTCATCGCGGTACTTCGGATTGTTGAGCGCGAAGTGCACGCGAAACCCGGCGAAGGCGAGCCCGCGCAAAGCGGCCGGATCGACCTTGTTCTTGCCGTAGTCGAACATCTCCGGATCGAAGCGGATCTCCCGCGCCTTGTTGTCGACGATCTCGGAGATGCGCACCGGCTGCTCGTAGTACAGGCCGGGATGAAAGAGCTGTATCTCGAACGGCAGGTTCAGGTTGCGCCACACCGCCTTGGCTGGCTTGAAGCGGATGTCGCGGTATTGATCGTAGGTCAGTCCCTGCAGCGCCTTGGGTGTGGAAACGGTGGGCGCCTTGTAGGACTTGGCCGCGAGTTCGGCGGCACGGCGCGCGACGTCGTCGAAGCCGAACGCGGCTGCTGGCGCGGCATGGGACGCCGCCAGCACGGCGAGTACGGCCAGCGTGGCACGGAGGCAGCCCGGCACGGCCGAGGCGATCAAGGGGCAAGGGGCGACCATGCGGCTACCGGATGATTGTTGAGCTAGGATGACATAGATTTGCTGCGCTGCGACAAGTTCCGCCCCGGGCGTCGGAAAAGCCGGCCGGCGGGTTATGACGAGACTGGTGGCGTGCCTAGGCGTGCGTGGACGACACTTCGACCGCGTGCGCTGCCGTCGTACAGGCGAATGCCGTCACGGCGACGATTGCCGCGAAGAACAGCGAATGTCCGTTCCCGTGCGTGTCGTGCATCAACCCAGATTGGGCGCGAGGCGCCGGCGCGCCTCGTTGGCGCCGACGCCCGCGCGCCGCGCAAAATCATCGAGCTGGTCGTCGCCGATGCGCCCTACGGCGAAATACTGCGAATCCGGGTGCGAAAAATAAAATCCCGCCACCGCAGCGGTCGGCAACATCGCAAAATTCTCGGTGAGCGCCATGCCGATCGATTCGGCGCGCAGCAGCGCGAACAGCGGCGCCTTGACCGCGTGATCCGGGCACGCGGGGTAGCCCGGCGCCGGCCTGATTCCCCGGTACTCTTCGCGCACCAGTGCGGTCACGTCGAGCGCCTCGTCGCGGGCGTACCCCCACAGCTCGCGCCGAACCTTGGCGTGCAACCATTCGGCGAACGCCTCGGCCAGCCGATCCGCCAGCGCCTTCAGCATGATCGCGCTGTAGTCGTCCTTCTGCGCCTCGAACCGGGCGAGGTGCTTGTCGATGTCGAGTCCCGCGGTCACGGCGAACGCGCCAACGTAGTCAGCCACACCCGAGGATTTCGGTGCCACGAAGTCCGCCAGGCACAGGTTCGCCTTGCCGCCGGGACGCTCGTTCTGCTGGCGCAGGTTCCGCCACGTTAGCACCACGTCGCGGCGGCTCTGATCGGTGTAGATCTCGATGTCATCACCCACCGCGTTGGCCGGCAGCAGCGCCAGCACGCCATTCGCGGCAAGCCAGCGGCCATCGACGATCTGCTTCAGCATCGCCTGACCTTCGCCCAGCAGGTTGCGCGCGGCCTCGCCCACGACCGCGTCGTCGAGGATGGCCGGATACGCGCCCGCGAGTTCCCAGGCCTGGAAAAAAGGTCCCCAGTCGATGAATTTCGCGATGTCGGCGAGATCGACGTTGCGCAATTCGCGCCGGCCGGTGGCCAGCGGCGCCGGTGGCGTGTAGCGCGTCCAGTCGGTCGGGAACGGGTTCGCGCGCGCGGCGGCCAGCGTGATCAGCTTCGGCCCCTTCTTGCTCGCATGCTGGGCGCGGATTTTTTCGTAGTCGGTCGCGACCTCGGCCACGTACGCGTCCTTGCGCTCGTCCGACAGGAGATTGCTCGCCACGCCCACCGCGCGCGATGCATCGGGCACGTACACGGTGATGCCGGCGAAGTTCGGCGCGATCTTCACCGCGGTGTGCACGCGCGACGTGGTGGCGCCGCCGATCAGCAGCGGCTGCTTCATTTCCAGGCGCTGCATCTCGTGCGCGACATGCGCCATTTCCTCGAGCGATGGCGTGATGAGCCCGGAGAGACCGACGATATCGGCATTGCGCTCGATGGCGGTGTCGAGGATCTTTTTCGCCGGCACCATGACGCCCAGGTCGATCACGTCGAAGTTGTTGCACTGGAGCACGACGCCGACGATGTTCTTGCCGATGTCGTGCACGTCGCCCTTCACGGTCGCCATCACGATCGTGCCCTTGGGCTTCCCGGCATCCCCGGAGGCCGCCTTCTCGGCCTCGATGAAGGGCACCAGGTGCCCCACTGCCTGCTTCATCACGCGCGCCGACTTCACGACCTGCGGCAGGAACATCTTGCCCGCGCCGAACAGATCGCCGACGACGTTCATGCCGGCCATCAGCGGCCCTTCGATCACCTGGATCGGCCGCGCGTACTTGCGTCGCGCCTCCTCGGTGTCCTCGATGATGTGCGTGGTGATGCCCTTGACCAGTGCGTGCGACAGGCGCGCCTCGACCGGTTCCGCCCGCCATGCGGCATCCTCGACTACCACCTTGCCCTGCGCCTTGACTGTCTCCGCGAACGTCACCAGCCGCTCGGTGGCGTCGGGCCGCCGGTTCTGCACGACGTCCTCGACCCGCTCGCGCAGTCCGGGATCGAGTTCGTCGTAGACGCCGAGCTGCCCGGCGTTGACGATGCCCATGGTCAGCCCGGCACGGATCGCGTGGTACAGGAATACCGTGTGGATCGCCTCGCGCACCGGGTCGTTGCCGCGGAACGAAAAGCTGACGTTGGAGATGCCGCCCGACACCTTGGCGTGGGGCAGGTGCTCCTTGATCCAGCGCGTCGCGTTGATGAAGTCGACCGCGTAGTTGTTGTGCTCGTCGATGCCGGTTGCGATCGCGAACACGTTGGGATCGAACACGATGTCCTCGGGCGGGAAATCGACCTCGTCCACCAGCAGGTCGTAGCTACGCCGGCAGATCGAGGTCTTGCGCTCGAAGGTATCGGCCTGGCCTTTTTCGTCGAACGCCATCACAACGACCGCCGCGCCGTAGCGGCGCACGAGCTTCGCCTGGCGCAGGAACGCCTCCTCGCCTTCCTTGAGCGAGATCGAATTGACGATCGGCTTGCCCTGCACGCATTTGAGTCCCGCCTCGATCACCTCCCACTTCGAGGAGTCGATCATCACCGGCACGCGCGCGATGTCCGGTTCCGACGCGATGAGATTGAGGAAGCGCACCATCGCCGCCCTGGAATCGAGCATCGCCTCGTCCATGTTGACGTCGATGATCTGCGCGCCGCTCGCGACCTGCTGCCGCGCCACTTCCACTGCGCCGGCAAAATCGCCGCCGAGGATAAGCTTCGCGAATGCGCGCGAACCGGTGACGTTGGTGCGTTCGCCGACGTTGACGAACAGCGACTCATCGTCGATCAGCAGGGGCTCGAGGCCGGCGAGACGCATCACGCGGGACATGGAAGCACTTCCGGGGGTGAACAGGGACGGCCTGGTTGCCGTCCACTTCTGTTACGAAACGATCAGGCAGCGAGCACGTCCGCTGCCTGCGGCAACGCGCGCGGTTGCATCTTCGCCACCGCGTCGGCGATCGCCCGGATGTGGGCAGGCGTGGTGCCGCAACAGCCACCGACGATGTTGACGAAGCCGCTGCCCGCGAAGTCGTGCAGCAGCCGCGAGGTCTGCTCCGGCGTTTCGTCGTAGCCGGTATCGGACATCGGATTGGGGAGTCCCGCGTTCGGATAGCACGACACGAAGGTGTCCGCGACCTGCGCGATTTCCTCGATGTATGGCCGCATCAGCGCCGCACCGAGGGCGCAGTTGAGCCCCACCGCCAGCGGCCGCACGTGGCGCACCGCGTTCCAGAACGCCGCCGGGGTCTGGCCGGACAACGTGCGGCCCGACGCGTCGGTGATCGTGCCGGACACGATGACCGGCAAACGCTGGCCGACGCGGTCGAAAAACGATTCGACCGCGAACAAGGCCGCCTTGGCGTTCAGCGTGTCGAAGACCGTCTCGACCAGGATGATGTCGGCGCCGCCCTCGGCCAGGCCTTCGACGGCCTCGCCGTAGGTCGCCACCAGCTCGTCGTAGCTGACGTTGCGCGCGCCGGGATCGTTGACGTCCGGCGAGATTGACGCGGTGCGGTTGGTGGGTCCCAGGGCGCCGGCGACGAAGCGCGGCTTGTCCGGCGTGCGCGCGGTCCAGGCGTCGCAGCATTCGCGCGCGATCCGGGCAGCTTCACGGTTGATCGCGCGCACCTGGGATTCCATACCGTAGTCGGCCTGGGCGATTGCAGTGGCGCTGAAGGTGTTGGTCTCGACGATGTCGGCACCCGCGGCAAGGTACTCATCATGGATGCGCCGGATCACGTCCGGTTGGGTGAGGACGAGGAGATCGTTGTCGCCCTTCAGGTCATGCGCATGGTCGTGAAAGCCGCCGCGAAAATCGGCTTCGCCGAGATGACACTGCTGGATCATCGTGCCCATGGCGCCATCGAGCACGAGGATACGGTCACGCAGGAGACGCGTCAGCAGGGCGGTACGGTCGGGTTGCATGGCAGGCCTTTGGACAAATCCTTGATATTGATCGCGCTTTGGATTTTAGCATCGGCCGCAGTGCCTGCCGGACGCTGGAAACGTCGCCCTGCGCCACCGCCTTCCCGATGATCGAAGATGCGGCCATTCCGCCTGCGCTAAGGGGCCATCGCGCCTGCGCTGCAGGGCCCTCCCGCCTGCGCGACAAGGGCGCCACCGTGCTAACCTTAATCCACCATGAAGCACCTGAAGCCGAAGGAAGCCAAGACCCTGCTCGAAACCGATCCGCAGGCAGTGTTCATCGACTGCCGCAGCGAGATGGAATACTTCTTCGTCGGCCATCCCGTCGGTGCGCAGCACGTCGCGTGGAACGACGGCCCGGACTGGGACGTCAACCCGCACTTCGTCGGCCAGGTCAAGAAGGTCGCCAGCATGAACCGGCCGATCGTCCTCATATGCCGCAGCGGTCACCGCTCGGTCGACGCCGGACTCGCGCTCGAGAAGGCCGGCTTCACCGAGGTCTACAACGTGCTCGACGGGTTCGAAGGCCCGCTCGACGACAAGCATCATCGCGGGACCAAATCCGGCTGGCGCATGGAAGGCCTGCCGTGGGAACAACTCTGACGTTCGGGCCGCTGGCTGCCCGTTTCCTCGACGCCGAGTCGCTCGACGCCACCCCTGCCGGCGAGATCGCCTGGTATTCGCAGCGCCTGCCTGCCGACGCCGGCCTGGTGCTCGATCTCATGTGCGGCAACGGGCGCCTGCTGGTGCCGCTGCTCGCCGATGGCCACAAATTGCATGGTGTCGACCACGCGCCGGCGATGCTTGCGCTGTGCGAGTTGCACCTTGCCTCCCGGCAGTTGAGCGCGGCCTTGTTCCGCCAGGACGTGACGCAGATGAACCTCCCGTTCCGCTACGGCGCCGCCTTCGTGGCCGGCGGTGCGTTCCAGTACATCACCGACCCGGCGGCCGCACTCGGCGCGCTGCTGCGCATCCGCGCGCACCTGGTCGCGCCGGGCCGCTTGATCATCGACTGCCGCGTACCGGCGCAGTCCGTGCAGCGTCTGGGCGCGCCGCTGGTCGAAGTGCGCACGGCGAAGCTCGCCGATGGCACACTGATCACGTTGCGCTCGGAGACGACCTGGTGGGCCGATGCCCGGCTCATGCGCGCCGAACATCGCTACGTGCATCGCGACGGGACGAAGCACCTGGCGGAAGAGCACGCGTCCGTCACGCAAACCTGGTACCCGGCAGAGGAGATGACCGCGCTGGTGCGCGAGGCCGGCTTCCGGGATATCGAGATCGGATCGTCGCCTCACGCCGCGAACGACGAGGAAGCCTACGCGGTGCAGGCGTACGCCTGAGGCGAGCTTTCCGAAGTTCGGGAAGGCAACGCGCAAACCGCGCCGCCGCCACCCGCTCACCCGCTCACCCGCTCACCAGCTGCCGGAGCTTCCCCCGCCGCCGGAGCTGCCGCCGCCGCCCGAGAAGCCCCCGCCGGAGGACGACGAGCCCCCCGACGACCAGCTCGAACCGCTTCCGGAGCCCATGGTGAAGCCGCCGATCGTCGCACTGCCCTTTTTCTTCAGGTCCTGCTTCGCCTTGGCGTACCAGGGCGTACGGCTGAGAATCACCTTCGCAACCGGGTAGCCGACGAGGTAGATGACGAGCAACACCAGCGCCCCCTTGACGCCCAGCACGATAATCGGAAACATCGCCCAGAACGGGATCAGGAACACATAGAGGAACCAGCCGACGCCGGGCGTGATGATGCCGATGAAAGTGAAGAGCCCGATGATGCCGAAGATGAAGGCGCCGAGCAGGATGCGCATGGGCCACGGCGGCAGCTGCGGATCGTCGATGCTGCCGAAATCGCCCAGCTTGACCGAGGTCGTCGATCCCGCGGTGGTCGCGGGCTCGGCGCCGCCCTCCAGCCGCGTGACGACGCTGCGCACGCCGGCCTCGATGCCGGCGTCGAACTTGCCGTTCTTGAATTGCGGCGTCATGTCGTTGCGGATGACACGGCTCGCCTGGGCGTCGGTGAGCGTGCCTTCGAGGCCGTAGCCGACCTCGATGCGCATCTTGCGGTCGTTCGGAACCACCACGACCAGCACGCCGTTGTCCTTGCCCTTCTGCCCGAGTTTCCAGGCCTCGAACACCCGCGACGCGTACTCCTCGATGCTGTCGTCGCCAATCGTCGGCACGGTCAGCACGACAACCTGGTTGGTGGTCTTGTCCTCGTGCGCCTTCAGGACCCCGGCAAGCCGTTCGCGCGTGGGCGCGCTCATGATTTCGGCGTTATCGACCACGCGGCCCGACAGGAAAGGCACGTCGGCCGCCGCCGCCGCGGTCGCCAGCAGCAGGCACGCCAGCGCAGTGTTCCACCACCGGATCATGGTGCGCGCACCTCCACCGGTGGGTCGGGAAAGCGGTTGCCCGGGCTGCCAGCCACGCATCCCGCCTGCCGCAGCGTCGCGTCGATCGCGTCGAGCCCGGCGAGCATCGCCGCCCCGGTCCGGCGCTCCCGCAGCAGCGGTGTCATCCGGGCGATCACCGTATCCCATGCGTGTTGATGGATGCGGCGACGCAAGCCGCTATCCGCCAGCAGCACGACGCGTCGCTCGAGCAGGCTCGCCAGCAGCAGGATGGCCGTGCGCTCCGCGGTCGCGAACATCTCGCGGCCAAGGAACTGCACTTCCGCATACTGGGTGACTTCCAGCGCAGCGCGGGCATCGCGCAAAAAGAGCCGGGCGAATGCGGGTACGTACAGCGAAACGGTCGCGCTCGCCGCACCGGCACCGAGGATCACCAGCGCAGCGGCGAGCGCTGCGCCCGCGGTGTGCCACCCGGGCAGCGCGAAGTCCCACAGGCTGACGGCCAGCGCCGCCAGCGAAGTGCCGAGCGCGAACGCTTTCCACACGATTTCGGGATACACGTCCGACTTGCCGACGACCATGGTGACGACTTCCACGCCGGTCGCGGCCTCCAGCGCCCGGACGCGCGCTTCGATCGCCTGCTTGTCGTCGTCGGTCAGGAACATGGTTCGGCGGCGGCAAGGCTGCCGCTCAAGGCTGCGCGGACGCGGTGGACGCCTGCGTGCGCCTCATGTAGACGACCCCTGCGTGCGGGTTTTGGTAATAGGGCGCGCACTCGTGGAAGCCATGCCCCGCATAGAGCGTCCGCGCCGCGGTCATCCAGTCCAGCGTGTCGAGCAGCAGCGTGCGATAGCCGATGGCATCGGCCTCGGCGAGCAGCACCTGCACGAGACGCAGGCCGAGGCGTTCGCCACGCGCGGCCGGTTGCACGTACAGGCGCTTGATCTCG
>CAVWPC010000035.1:0-40879 GCA_963756765.1 uncultured beta proteobacterium
CCGATGCGTCACGTGACGCTGCGCCAACTGCAGGTGTTCGAAGCCGCGGCGCGGCTCCGCTCCTTCTCGCGCGCAGCAGCCGAGCTGCACCTGACGCAGCCGGGCATATCGATGCAGATTCGCGAACTCGAGGGGCACGTCGGCGTCCCGCTGTTCGAGCGAATCGGGCGCGCGATGCACCTGACCGAAGCCGGCGGCGTGCTCCTGCGGCACACCAACGAGATGCACCGGGCGCTGAAGGATGCCGAGGAAACGCTCGACGCACTGCGCGGCCTGCGCACCGGGCGCCTGCACCTCGGTGTGACCAGCACGGCGAAATACTTCGCACCACGCCTGCTCGCTCGCTTCCGGGATGAATATCCCGGGCTCGCGCTGCAACTCACGGTCGCCAATCGCGAGACCGTGATCGAAGCGCTCGCTGGAAACACCGTCGACCTCGCGATCATGGGCCGCTCGCCACGCGGCCTGGACACCGTCGCGGCCGCGTTCGCTCCGCATCCGTTCGTCATCATCGCTGGGCCCGATTATCCGCTCGCCCGTCGTCGCCGCATTCCGGTGGGGACCATGGCGAGGCTGCCATTTCTCGTCCGCGAGCCGGGGTCGGGCACGCGGTCGGCGATGCAGCGCTTTCTCGACGATCACGGCATCGCGGTGCCGGTGGCAATGGAAATGGCCAGCAACGAAACCATCAAGCAGGCGGTAATGGCCGGAATGGGCGTGAGCTTCCTGTCCCGGCACACGATCGCACTCGAACTCGCCAGTCGGCGCCTGATCGTTCTCGACGTGCAGGGGCTGCCGGTGATGCGCGAATGGTTCGTGGTTCACCTGCAGCCAAGCTGCTCTCACCGACCGCACAGGCGTTCTATGCGTTCGTGCGGCAGCATGGCAGCAGAGAACTACAGCGCCTGTAGCGCTACTTGGGCTTGGGTGCGAACGCCGCGCACCATCCGGTAGGACTGATCTTGCCTTCCACGACCTTGCAGGCGTTGGGTGGCTCGAACTGAAGGCAACCGTCGCACTGGTGACCATCCTTGGGCTTGTCCTGATACTGCACCAGCTTCTGTGCGATCTTCTGCTGCGCGGCGGCGCGACCGCTCAGGCCCGCCACCACGGCGACGAGACCCGCCTGGAGCACTACACGTCTGCTTATCGGGGATTCGTTGTGCTTGCCCATGCAATTTTCTCCTGCGTTGAAGAACTCTGATCCAAGTCGCGGCGCGTCAGGCGCCGGTGAACGGGGTGTTCAGGCGAACGATTGCGAAGTTCAACGCCGCCGCGTAGGACACCCAAGCCAAGTATGGCACCAGCAACGCGCTCGCCGTGCTTGAGTGCCGGCGCAGAACCACGATGAGCGCGACGATCGAAAGCCAGAGAAAGGCGACCTCCGCCAGCGCGAAGTCCGGCCGCTGCAACCGAAAGAACAATCCGCTCCACAGCACGTTGAGGTTGATGTTGATGGCGAAAAGGCCGATGATCCACGCCCGGTCGCGCAGCGTCCGCGCCCCGCGCCACGCCAGCACGCCGGCCATCGCCGCCAGCGAGAAGATCAGGGTCCACGCCGGTCCGAACAGCCAGTCCGGCGGCTTCCACGATGGAAAATGCAACTGGTAGTACCACGGCCCGAGCTCGGTGATCCACGCGCCCAGCGCGCCCGTGGCGAGCGCTAGTGCTGCGGCGACGGCAACGGGTTTCCACAGCGCGCGACTCGCTGCCACTAGGGCCGTACCACGCCCGCGAGGTGGGCGAGATCCTTGAAGAAGATGCGCACGTGCGCCAGCGGTTTCGCGCGTACCAGCTTCTTGTGCATGTAGGCCTGCCACGTGAGTTCCTGCACGTCCTTGTCGCGGCAGATCGCCACGAAGCGCTCACGTCGGCGATCACTCGCATACCAGAAGCGCTGCATGATGCCGAGAATGAAGAACACGCGGCCGTGGGCACGCATGAAGCGCTTGCGTGCCGTCGCCAGCGCACGCGCGTCCCCGGACACCAGCAGCTGGGCGACCGCCTCGGCCGCGAAGCGGCCGCCGGCCATGGCGTAGTAGATGCCCTCGCCGGACGCGGGGGCGACCACGCCCGCCGCGTCGCCGGCGAGCACGACATCGCGCCCGTTGTCCCAGCGGGGCAACGGACGCATCGGAATCGGCGCACCTTCGCGGCGAATCGTTTCGGAACCGGCGAGCCCCGCGGCCGCGCGAAGCGTACCCACCGCATTGCGGATCGAGAAGCCGCGCCGCGCGGTACCGGTGCCCACGCTGGTGCGCTCGCCGTGCGGAAAGATCCACCCGTAGAAGTCGGGTGAAAGCGGACCCTGGTAGTAGACGTCGCAGCGCGCGCCCTGGAACCCCGCTGGCGTCAGGCTCTCCGGTGGCGAACGCACGATCTCGTGATAGGCGTACACGTAGCGCATCCGGTCAGCGCCAGGAATCGCCTGCTTCGCCACCATCGACTGCGCACCGTCGGCCCCGATGACGCTGCGCGTGCGTACGCGCAGCGGTGCGGCGCCCTGTGCCGCGGCGGGCGGGCGGTAACGGACAACCGCCACGCCGTCGGGGTCGCGTTCGATGTCCACGAACGTACCCGTGCAGCGTTGCGCGCCCGCGGATGCCGCACGTTCGCGCAGGAAGGCGTCGAACACCTCGCGATCGACCATGCCGACGAACCCGCGCACGATGGGCATGTCGACACACTTTCCGGCCGGCGACACCATGCGCGCCGACGTGACACGAGCGACGAGCAGGCGCTCGGGGATGTCGAACTCCTCGATAAGCACCGGGGGAATTGCGCCGCCACACGGCTTGATGCGGCCTTCGCGATCGAGCAGCAGCACGCGCCTCCCCTGCCGCGCCAGATCGGTCGCGGCGGTCGCGCCTGCCGGGCCGCCGCCGACAACCACGACATCGAAAATGGTGGTGGTAGTCATCCTGCCTCCAGAGGGGTGGTCAAGGCCGCGGGCGGCCGTTGCTGAACGGGCGTGCCGCGGGCCACGATGGCGGTCGCCGCAATCCTCGCCGCGACGACGAACAGCAACGCTTCCGCGGCAAACACCAGCGCGTAAGCGGGCCCGGGCGCGGCGATAAAGTGGCGCGCAACGTCCGCTGCCACGGTTCCCGCAAAGCCGCCGGCGCCGAATGCGATGGCCTGGGCACTGCCCCACATGCCCATGCGTACCCCAGCGCGGGCGCTCCTGCCACGGTCGGCGAGCATCATCATCGAGCCGATCGCCGCGACGGCGAACGCCCCGTTGGCCACACCCAGCATTGCGACGGTAGCACGCAGCGGCCAGGCCGGGCCGACGAAACCCGCCATCGCCAGCATGGCGAGGGCGATGGCCGAGACGAGGCAACCACCGATGGTCCAGGTGCGTAACGACCCGAAGCGCCGGCGGCCACTGGCGGCGATCGCGACGACAACCATGCCGCAGAACACGCCCGCGTGCTGCAGTCCGGACAATCGCGTGGTCTCGCCCGGCGTCAGCCCGAACACCAGGCCCGCAAATGGCTCGAGGATCAGGTCCTGCGCACTGTAGGCCAGCATCGACACGAACACGAATATCGTGAAGCGTCGCGCCTGCGGCTCCGCCCAGACCTCCGCCAGCGCGACCCGAAATGGCGGCTTGACGTCCCGCGTTTGTGGCCACGGCGCCGCGGGCTCGGAGGCCGCGCGCCCTTCCAACCCGGCCACCGCCAAAAGCGTCAGCACGACCGCGGCCACGCCGACGCCGCCGGTCACGAACACCAGCCGCGACAGCGAGAAAGGATCGAGCAGGTGGCCAGCGACGGTGGCCGTGACGGCGAACCCAGCGATCATCATGATCCAGACGATCGTGGCCGCCGCCGCACGCCGTGCTTCGACGACGCGCTTCGCCAGCAGTACCAGCAGCGACGTCCCGGCCGCACCCACTCCCAGGCCGATCAGCAGGAACGCGAGGGTGGCCAGCGCCATGCCTGCCACCGGCCGCGTTGCCATCCACGCGGTGGCGGCCGCGGCCAGCGTGCCGCCCGCTGCAAGCACCACCATCCCGCCGACGATCCAGGGCGTGCATCGCCCGCCCAGATCCGCGCCATAGCCCAAGCGCGGCCGCAGCAGCTGCACGGCATAGTGCAATGCCACGAGCGCGCCCGGCACCATCGCCGGCAGTGCGAGTTCCACCACCATCACGCGATTCAGCGTGGACGTGGTGAGCACGACGATCGCACCTAGTGCAGTCTGCACGAGCCCGAGCCGGACGATCGCCAACCACGACAGGGGTGCGCCGGTCGTCATGCGGTGGCCAGGGCACGCAGCGCGAAGGCGCTTACCATCATGCCGAGCACGAACAACGGCACGCCGAAACCGCTGTACCACGTGGCGCGCGCCACGGGCGCAGCCAGGAACCGGCGCATCAGCACGAACTGGGCAAGCAGCAGCGACGCCACGCCGGCTGCATGCACGGGGCAGTCCCAGACGACGAGCAGCGCTACGACGATGATCTGCGGTGCCGCCATGACGAGGCAGGCCATTCGCGCCGCGCCGTCGACACCGAGCTGAACGGGCAGCGAGCGGATGCCCATCTGCCGGTCGCCGGCGATGGCCTTGAAGTCGTTGAGCGTCATGATGCCGTGGGCGCCGGCGCTGTAGAGCGCGGCAAGTGCGAACGAGCGCACGTCCGGCATCGCGCCCGCGGCCATCACGGCCGCGCCGGTCACCCAGGCAAGGCCCTCGTAGCAGAGGCCGCACGCGGCGTTGCCCCACCAGCCGTTGCGTTTCAGGCGCACGGGCGGCGCACTGTAGGCCCACGCGAGCACGAGACCGAACGCCGCCGCACCAAAGCCCCAGGGGCCGAGCAGCGCCGCGACGAGCAGCGACAGCAGCGTCCACGCGATCGCCACGTAAAGGCCCCAGCGACCCGGCATGCGCCCCGACGGAATCGGCCGCTGCGGCTCGTTGATCGCATCGACGTGGCGGTCGAACCAATCGTTGACCGCCTGGCTGGTCGCGCACACGAGCGGCCCCGCCAGCAGCAAGCCCAGCACCGCGAGCGGCCAGCGCTGCGCGAGCGGCACGCCGGAAGCGATCACGCCGCAGCCGAACGCCCACATCGGCGGAAACCACGTGATCGGCTTGAACAGCTCCGCGATCGTCGCCAGCGAGGGCCGCGCGGACACCGGGCGTGGAATGGCCACGCTCACGATCGGTCCCAGCCTTCGCGAGCGGGTCGCGGACGTGGGCGCGGGGATTACGTCTGTTCGGCGTCCGCGAGATCGCCCAGGCCGTAGCGCCGGAGCTTGACGTACAGGCTCTGCCGGCTCAAGCCGAGCATTTCTGCGGCCGATGCGCGATTGTCGCGCGTCAACTCCAGCGCCGCCTCGATGCAGAGGCGCTCGATGAGATCGGTGGCTTCGCGCACCAACTCCTTCAGCGGCACGCGACCGACCAGCTCCGTGAGCTGCTCCACCGAGCGCGGCAGCTCCCGTCCGGCGCGTGCGTCGGCCGGCAAGCGCCGACCGACATTGCGCATGGTGAATCCGATGCGCATCGGCTCGCTGCCCGGCAGCACCGCCGCCGAGATCTCGATCTCGGCCTGCGCGCCCGACTCGCCGCGCAACGTTGTCGCGAACAGGCGCACTGTTTCGCTCTGCCGCAGGTTGGCGAGCAGCACGTTGAGATCCACGCCCGGTCGGCCGAGCCAGCGCTCGAGCGATTCGCCGCGCGCCTGTTCTTCCGACGCGAGCTGCGCGAGATCCACGAAGGCGGGGTTGCACGCGAGGATGCGCCCATCCGCTTCGGTGACCACGACCGCGTCCGGACCGCTGTCCACCGCCTGGGCGAGCCAACTGGACTTGCTCCTGGCTGGACCCGCCGGAGCCGCTTCGGCAGGCAGTGGCGACAGCCTCACCAGAAACAGCGAAGCGCTCTCGTGCCGAAACAGCGAAGCCGATACGAGGAATTCGCGCTCGCTGGGCGCCAGGCGCGCGCGTACCTCGTCCGAGCGGCCGGCGACGCGTACCCCCGCCAGCATTTCCTCGAGCGCAGCGGCACTTTGCTTGTCGAAGCCCTCCAGCAACGACCTGCCTACCATCCGCCGCTCCGCGGCGCCCAGCAGCGACACGGCGGCCGGGTTGGCCTCCAGCACCTTCTGGCTGGTCGCATCGACTACCAGCACGGCCTCCGTGGCCATCTGGAACAGCAGCCGGTAGCGCGTCTCGACGTGCCGCAGGCGCCAGTAGTCGCGCTCCATCGACTGCTGCGCTTCGACCAGGCGCTGCTGCAAGGCCGAGATCGAGCGCAGATCGCGACCCACGGCGACAATCCGGCCCTCGCCCCCGACCTGGATCGCCGAATACACGACGGGCACATCCCTGCCCTGCGGCCGACGGGTGATTGACCTGGCGCCAGCGAGGCGGCACCTTGTCCGTGGCATCGCGCAGCAGCGCCTCGATCTTCGGACGGCTCTCCACGGTAACCGTGTCGAGCCAGCGCTTGCCGAGCCACTTGCCATAGTCTTCGCGCGAAAGCTCCTCGCTTCCGAAGGCCACATCGCGGATAACGCCCTCCCGATCGAGGACCAGCGCAACGTCCGACGCGGCCGCGATCACGGACGCCGTGGACTCGGCGTCCAGCCCCCCCAGCGAATTGCCGGGGGCTTCGAACTGCTTCACAGGCGAACCACCGACGGCCAACATGCGTCTCCGTAGTCACGTGCGGAAGGCGCTAGCGCGCTTTCAGCGCTTTTCCGCGATACGCGCAACGAGCGTTTCCGCGTCGCGCACTGCACTTCGTCCATCTGCCGCCTTGCCATCCGCGCCGACGAGCAACGCGTATTCCGGGTGCGCGGTAAACGTCGGCCCCCCGACCATTACCTTTACGTCTGCGTTGCGCGATGCGCCGCGGATCGCACAAATGTCGGCGGCGAGGCCCTCGAGCCGAGCTTCGCAGCCAACGGACAGGCCAACGACATCGAACCATTCGGTCCGTACCAGGCGCAGCGTCTCCGCGCCGGGGGTCACCTGACCGCCCCACACGTCCCAGCCGGCGCGCGCGAAGAAATCCGTGACGATGAAAACGCCGAACGTGTGCTGCTCGCCGTCAGCCGGCACCAGCAGCAAACGACGCCCATTCGGCTCGCATTCTAGCTCAGCGCGAAATTCGGGGCTCAGGTCCCGCAGGACCTGCTGCAGGCGGCCGACGCCGACAGTCACGTCGGCAAAATCACACAGGTCGCTCAGCCACATGTCCCCAAGGTCGGCGGGCCGCCGGCGCGAGCAGGTCGAGGTAGAGCGCCTCCAGCGACACACCCCGGTCGCGCAAATCTTCCACATACGTCCGCAGTTTGCCGCGCGGGCCGCACAGGCTGATCCGCGCGAACTCGGAGACATCGACCGCGGTCGGGCGCATCCGGCCCGGCCCAGGTTCCGGGGGTTCCGGGGCAGTGCGCTGGCCACGAACCAGCGCGGGAACGATCGAATCTTCCACCAACCTCGCCAAGCCGGCGACCGGCTGTGCCCGGACGCAGTGCAGGGCGCTCGCCCGGCGGAGCGCGACGCGCGATCGCTCGTCCCGAGACTCGCGTACCTGATCGTCCGAACTCCATGGGGCGAGCGGCGGCGGTGTGCGATCCATGTACGTCCCCCTGTTCCGGCTTGCGCCGGCGACGCGCCCGACCTTTGTGAATTCGGGTCGGTGAAATCTTGGACCGCTGCCGCGGCCGGCGCCAGTTGTACAAATCACCCTCGGCATGTGCGCATTCGATGCCTGTTGGGGATTTCTGTCAAGTCTTGTTTACGTCCAGCCTAGTTGACACACGGCGCGATGTGGTGAAGGATGCCGTTGCAGGCTTGCACCACGAGACGAACACGGGATTCGTCCCGGGGCAGCCTGGGAGGAAATCACGTTGGAGCATCGGCCCGGACCCCGCAGCGCCCCACTCCTCTACTCGGCGGAGGAGCGCAGGCGCCGCGACGCGACGCCCTGGACGCTCGTGCAGGGTGTCCTTGCGCCGGTGCAGTTCGTCGTCTTCGTGGCAAGCCTCAGCCTGGTATTGCGCTACCTCGTCACGGGGCACGGCCTGGAGGCGGCAACGTGGTCGGTGGTGGCCAAGACGCTCGTCCTCTACACCATCATGGTCACCGGGGCGATCTGGGAGAAGGTCGTGTTCGGGCGATACCTGTTCGCGCCCGCTTTCTTCTGGGAGGACGTGTTCAGCATGCTCGTCCTCGCGTTGCATACCGCGTATCTCGTGGCCGTGTTCGGCGGCTGGCTCTCCGCGCGCGAACAGATGCTGCTGGCCCTGGCTGCATACGCCACGTACGTCATCAATGCCACGCAGTTCCTGCTCAAACTCCGCGTTGCGCGCCGCCAGGTCGGCGCGCCCTCCGCGGTCCTCGCGGTGGCAGGCGAATGATCGCGATCAAACCGATCGCCGAGAGCAGCGAAACCGGCTGCGTCGATGCTCCGGTGCTGCGCGAGCGCGGGCAGCGTGAGGTGTTCTGCGGCCTCACCGGCATCATCTGGCTGCACCGAAAGATCCAGGATGCCTTCTTCCTGGTGGTGGGTTCGCGCACCTGCGCGCACCTCATCCAGTCGGCGGCAGGGGTGATGATCTTCGCCGAACCGCGCTTCGCCACCGCGATCATCGATGAACGCGATCTCGCCGGCCTCGCCGACTGCAACACCGAACTCGACCGCATCGTCGGCAAGCTGCTGGAGCGGCGGCCGGACATCAAACTGCTGTTCCTCGTCGGCTCGTGTCCGTCGGAAGTGATCAAACTCGATCTTTCGCGGGCCGCGCAACGGCTGTCGCAGACGTTTTCGCCCCGCGTGCGGATCCTCAACTATTCCGGCAGCGGCATCGAAACGACATTTACGCAGGGCGAGGATGCGTGTCTTGCGGCGCTGGTGCCGGCCCTGCCAGCGGCTGGCGCAACTTCGCAAGCCGCGGCGCCATCGCTGCTCGTGGTGGGCGCACTGGCGGACGTGGTCGAGGACCAGTTCCAGCGTCTGTTCGGGGAACTCGGCATGCCCAGCGTGCACTTCTTTCCGCCGCGACGCGCCGATGCGCTGCCGGCGGTCGGACCCGATACGCGGTACCTGCTGGCGCAGCCCTTCCTGGCCGACACGGCCCGCGCACTCGAGGCGCGCGGCGCGGTGCGCGTGGCCGCCCCGTTCCCGCTGGGCGTCGAAGGTACGACCGCCTGGCTGCAGGCCGCCGCTGCGGCGTACGGCATCCCCGCATCCAGGGTGCAGGCTGTCACGCTCGCCCGCCGCGAGCGGGCGCAGCGCGCCCTCGCACGCTACCGCAGCGAACTCGCCGGCCGGCGGGTGTTCCTGTTCCCCGACTCGCAACTCGAGATTCCGCTGGCGCGATTCCTTGCGCGTGAGCTCGACATGCGGCTGGTCGAGGTCGGTACGCCCTACCTGCACCGTCAACATATGGCGGAAGAACTCGCGCTGCTCCCGAAGGGCACGACTTTGAGCGAGGGCCAGGACGTGGAACGGCAGCTCGACCGCTGCCGGGCGGCGCAACCCGATCTCGTCGTCTGCGGGCTGGGACTCGCCAATCCGCTCGAAGCGGAGGGTCTCACGACCAAGTGGGCGATCGAACTGGTGTTCACGCCGATTCACGGTTACGAGCAGGCAGCCGATCTTGCGGAGCTCTTCGCGCGACCGCTCGTGCGCCGCGCGCGGCTGGTGGCCTGACGATCATGCAGCTCACCGTATGGACCTACGAAGGACCGCCGCATGTCGGCGCCATGCGCATCGCTACCGCCATGCGCGATGTGCATTACGTGCTGCATGCACCGCAAGGCGACACCTACGCCGACCTGCTGTTCACGATGATCGAGCGGCGCGACCGCCGCCCGCCCGTCACCTATACGACGTTCCAGGCGCGCGACCTCGGGGGCGACACGGCGGAACTGTTCAAGAACGCCGCACGCGACGCCTACGTGCGCTTCCAGCCGCAGGCGATGCTCGTGGGGGCTTCCTGCACCGCCGAACTGATCCAGGACGATCCCGGAGGACTCGCGCGTGCGCTCGCCCTGCCGATTCCCGTCGTACCGCTCGAATTGCCGTCCTACCAGCGCAAGGAAAACTGGGGTGCAGCGGAAACCTTTTATCAGCTGGTGCGCACGATGGCCGCCCCCGGCGCACCTGCGCCGGAGCGCGCGCGCGCATCGCCTCACCGGACGCGTCCTCGCTGCAACATACTCGGACCCACGGCGCTCGGTTTTCGCCATCGCGATGACGTGGAAGAGATCACCCGGCTGCTGACCACCATCGGCATCGACGTGAACGTCGTTGCACCGCTGGGTGCCTCACCGGCGGATCTGGCGCGGCTGCCCGACGCCGATTTCAACGTGGTGCTGTATCCGGAGATCGCGGGCGTGGCCGCCGCCTGGCTGGCCCGCACGTTCAGCCAGCCTGCGACGAAAATCGTACCGATCGGGATGAACGCCACCGTGGAATTCATCCGCGAGGTGGCCACGCTGGCGGGCATCGATCCGGCGCCCGCGCTCGCGGGCACGCCGTCCCGGCAGCCGTGGTATTCGCGGTCCGTCGACTCGACCTATCTCACCGGCAAGCGCGTGTTCGTCTTCGGCGATGCGACGCATGCGGTCGCGGCGGCGCGCGTAGCCGCGCGCGAACTGGGTTTCACCGTCGTCGGCCTCGGTACCTACAGCCGCGAGTTCGCGCGGGAAATCCGTGAGGCCGCGAAGCTCTACGGCGTGGAGCCGCTGATCACCGACGACTACCTCGAAGTCGAGGCGCAGGTGGCCCAGTTGCAACCGGAGCTGGTGCTCGGCACGCAAATGGAGCGCCACATCGCCAAGCGCCTGTCGATTCCCTGCGCGGTGATCTCGGCGCCGGTGCACGTGCAGGACTTTCCCGCGCGCTACTCGCCGCAGATGGGCTTCGAAGGCGCCAATGTGCTCTTCGACACCTGGGTCCATCCGCTGATGATGGGACTCGAGGAACATCTGATCACGATGTTCCGCGGCGACTTCGAGTTCCACGATGGTGCCGGCCCGTCGCATCTGGGGTCCGGCGCCAAGCAGACGCGAGCCCGAAGCCACGGTAGCGGCCGCCGGCGCGGTCGCGGCCAATTCATTCACCTGGGCGCCCGATGCCGAGAAGGAACTCGGCAAGATCCCATTCTTCGTGCGCGGCAAGGCCCGCCGCAATACCGAGCGCTTCGCCCAGGACAGCGGCGTTGCGACCATCACCGTCGAGACTCTCTACGATGCCAAAGCGCACTTCGGCCGCTGACCCGGTGGAGGTCAATGTCGTCATCGTGACGATGGACTGCCATCTCGCGAGCGCGATGGCCCGTGCGAGCGCGACGCTCGCGCGCCAGGTGCCGGGTCTCGCGATGCGGGTACACGCCGCATCCGACTGGAGCGAGGACCCTGCCGCTATCGAACGGTGCCGCGCGGATATCGGGCGCGCGCATATCGTCGTGGCGACGATGCTGTTCATGGAAGAACACTTCCAGCCGCTGGTCGAAGCGTTGCGGGCGCGACGCGACGACTGCGATGCGATGGTGTGCGCGATGTCCGCGGCCGAGATCGTGCGTCTAACCCGCATGGGCAGGTTCCGGATGGACGGCACCACCGGCGGACCGCTTGCGTTCCTGCGCCGCCTGCGCGGCAAGAAGGACGGCAAGTTCGGCACCTCCGGTGCGGCGCAGATGAAGATGCTGCGCCGGATTCCGCAGATCCTGCGCTTCGTGCCCGGCACGGCACAGGACGTGCGCGCGTATTTCCTGTCGCTGCAATACTGGCTCGCCGGCTCGGAAGCCAACATCGTGAACATGGTGCGCTTCCTGGTCGACCGTTACGCGGATGGTCCGCGCCGGGCGCTGCGCGGCACACTGCCGGCGGCGGCTCCGGTCGACTATCTGGAGATGGGCGTGTACCACCCGAGGCTGCCCGGGCGGATGGCAGCAAGCGCCGGCGCGCTGCCCGCGGGCGGGGCGCAGGGGACCATCGGCTTGCTGGTGATGCGCTCCTACCTGCTGGCGGGCAATACCGGCCATTACGACGGCGTAATCGCGGCGATGGAAGCGCGCGGGCTGCGCGTGATCCCCGCCTTCGCCACAGGCCTCGACGCGCGTCCGGCGGTCGAAGCCCATTTCCGGAAGAACGGGCGCACCCGGATCGATGCGCTCGTATCGCTGACCGGCTTCTCGCTCGTGGGTGGCCCCGCATACAACGATGCCAAGGCGGCCGAAGAGATGCTTGCCGATCTCGACGTGCCCTATATCGCGGCCCACCCCCTCGAGTTCCAGACGCTCGAGCAGTGGGGCGCCTCCGGTCGCGGCCTGTCTGCCGGTCGAGGGCACCATCATGGTGGCGATTCCCGAGCTCGACGGTTCGACCAGCCCTACCGTGTTCGGCGGCCGTTCGGACGCTGCAGGCATGCCCTGCACCGGATGCATTCGCGCCTGCGTGTTTCCCAAGTCCGATCGCGGCCGCGACATGCACGTATGCAGCGAGCGCGCAGAAATGCTCGCCAACCGCGTCGCCAACCTGATCGCGCTGCGCCGCGCGGACCGGGCCGAGCGCACGGATCGCGATCGTCCTCTTCAACTTCCCGCCCAATGCCGGCAACACCGGTACCGCGGCCTACCTCGATGTGTTCGCCTCGCTATTCAGGACGCTCCACGCGACTCCGGAACGACGGCTATCACGTCGAAATTCCGGCCGATGCGGAGAAGCTGCGCGAGCGCATCATCGCGGGCAATGCCGGCCGCTTCGGCGCCAGTGCCAACGTGGTCGCGCGCATCCCGGTAGACGACCATGTCCGGCGGGAACGCCACCTGGCCGAAATCGAGACACAGTGGGGTCCGGCGCCGGGCATGCAGCAAACCGACGGCGCCTCACTGTTCGTGCTGGGCGAGCGCTTCGGCAATGTCCTCGTCGGGATCCAGCCTGCGTTCGGCTACGAAGGCGATCCGATGCGATTGCTGTTCGAAAAAGGATTCGCACCGACCCACGCATTCAGCGCCTTCTATCGCTATCTGCGCGAGGATTTCAATGCGCACGCCGTCCTGCACTTCGGCACGCATGGCGCGCTCGAGTTCATGCCCGGCAAGCAGACCGGCGCGTCCGCCGCATGCTGGCCCGACCGGCTGATCGGCACGCTGCCGAACATCTACCTGTATGCCTCCAACAATCCTTCGGAAGGCGCCATCGCCAAACGGCGGGCCGTCGCCACGCTGGTGAGCTACCTGACGCCGCCGGTCGGGCATGCCGGACTCTACAAGGGGCTCCTGGACCTCAAGGCAGGGCTCGAGCGGTGGCGCGCGCTGGGTCCCGACACGCGGGAAGAAAACGTCGCCTTGGGCGAATTGCTGCAGGCGCAGGCAGCCGAGCTCGAGCTTGCCGACGCGGTGCCCGCGTGGGGAATGGACGCGGCGGAACACATCGCGAAGCTGGGCGCCAAGGTGCTCGAACTCGAGTACACGCTGATTCCGCATGGATTGCACGTGGTGGGCGAAGTGCCTTCGCTCGAGCAGCGCGCGGATCTGCTGGTGTCGATGACCGATGCTGCGCACGGCGTGCGGCTGCCCCTCCCCGCGGTCGAAGCGCTGGTCCGCGGCGCGGCGCCGGAGGCGGCGCTGGCGATGGCAGGCCTTCCCGTGGACGACACGGCGCTGGCGATGTTCGGTCAACTGGCTGCCGCGGCCGCCCTGCTCGCCACCGACCACGAGCTGCCCGCCGTGCTGCGGGCGCTGGACGGACGCTTCGTGCGTCCTGTGCAAGGCGGTGACCTGTTGCGCACTCCCGCGATTCTGCCCACCGGCCGGAACATCCACGGCTTCGATCCGTTCCGCATCCCAAGCGCGTTTGCGTTGCAGGACGGCGCGCGCCAGGCCGAACGGCTGCTGGCCCGCCATGTGATGGACGGCAACGCATTCCCGGAATGCATCGCCCTGGTGCTCTGGGGGACCGACAACCTGAAAACCGAGGGAGGACCGATCGCGCAGGCGCTCGCGCTGATGGGGGTGCGGCCGCGCTTCGACAGCTACGGCCGTCTCGCCGGCGCAACCCTGATGCCGCTCGCGGAACTGGGCCGCCCGCGAGTCGACGTGATGATGACGTTGTCCGGCATCTTCCGCGACCTGCTCCCGTTGCAGGTGAAGCTGCTCGCCGAGGCAGCCTACGCGGCGGCCGCGGCTGACGAGCCCGAGGGCGAGAACTTCATCCGCAAGCATGCACTGGCCTACCAGAAGCTGCATGGCTGCGATCTCGCCACCGCGGCACTGCGCGTATTCGGCAATGCCGACGGCGCCTACGGCTCCAACGTCAATCATCTGGTCGAGAACAGCCGGTGGGACGACGAAGACGAACTCGCCGAGACCTACACGCGGCGCAAGAATTTTGCCTACGGCGTCTCCGGGCGCCCGGTCGCGCAACCGGCGCTCCTCAAGAGCGTGCTGGCCGATATCGATATCGCCTACCAGAACCTCGATTCCGTCGAACTCGGCGTCACGACGGTCGACCACTACTTCGACACGCTCGGCGGCATCACGCGCGCCGTGCGTCGCGCGCGCGATGGACAGGAAGCCTCGGTCTACATCAGCGACCAGACGCGAAGCGACGGCGTCGTGCGTACGTTGGCCGAGCAGGTCTCGCTGGAGACGCGCACGCGCATGCTCAATCCCAAGTGGTACGAAGGCATGCTCTCGCACGGCTACGAAGGCGTACGCCAGATCGAGGAGCATATCCGCAACACGATGGGCTGGTCGGCGACGACCGGGCAGGTGGCGCCGTGGATCTACGAGCAGATCACGCAGACCTTCGTGCTCGACGACGCAATGCGCGAACGGCTGTCCACCCTCAATCCCACCGCCTCGGTCAAGCTGGCAAACCGCCTGCTCGAAGCGCATGAACGGCACTACTGGACCCCGGACGCCACGATGCTCGATGCATTGCGGCGCGCGGGAGAGGAACTCGAGGATCGACTGGAAGGCGTGGTCGAAGGAAGGTTGGCAGCATGAGTGTGGCCACGGTACCGATGTCCGAGGTGAAGATCGCGCGCAAGCGCCCGGACGGGGAAGGCAGCGTGCAGGTTGCGCTGGACCCGAGCGTCAAAATCGGCAACGCGAAGGTGTTCGCCGTTTACGGCAAGGGGGGCATCGGCAAGAGCACCACGTCGTCGAACCTGTCGGTGGCTTTCTCCAAGCTCGGCAAGCGCGTGCTGCAGATCGGCTGCGATCCCAAGCACGACTCGACGTTCACGTTGACCAAGCGGCTCGTGCCGACGGTGATCGACGTGCTCGAGTCGGTGGACTTCCACGCGGAGGAGCTGCGCGTCGAGGACTTCGTTTACGAAGGCTACAACGGCGTGATGTGCGTCGAGGCCGGTGGGCCGCCGGCGGGCACCGGCTGCGGCGGGTACGTCGTTGGGCAGACGGTCAAGCTGCTGAAGGAGCATCACCTGCTCGAGGACACCGACGTCGTGATCTTCGATGTACTCGGCGACGTCGTGTGCGGTGGCTTCGCCGCCCCGCTGCAGCACGCGGACCGCGCGTTGATCGTCACCGCCAACGATTTCGATTCGATCTTCGCGATGAATCGCATCGTCGCGGCGATCCAGGCGAAGTCCAGGAACTACAACGTGCGCCTGGGTGGCGTGATCGCCAACCGCAGCGCCGAGACGGACCAGATCCAGAAGTTCAACGACCGCGTGGGTCTGAAGACGATGGCGCAGTTCGCGGACCTCGACGTTTTCCGCAAGAGCCGTCTCAAGAAATCCACGCTATTCGAAATGGACGACGCGCCGGGACTCGAGGACGTGAAGCAGGAGTACCTGCGGCTCGCCGCCAAGCTCTGGGCGGGGACGGAGCCGCTCGCCCCGGCTTCGCTCAAGGATCGCGATATCTTCGACCTCCTGGGGTTCGATTGATGGCTGCGCCCACTTATCTCCAGCGCCGCGGCCAGCTCGAGACGTACTTCGACCGCACCGCGGTCGACGCGTGGTCGCGCCTCACCTCCGATGCACCGGTGGGCCGCATCCGCGCCACCGTGCGCGCCGGCCGTGAGCGCATGCGGGCGACGTTGCTGGCCTGGCTTCCTGCCGACATGACGGGTCGGCGCCTGCTCGACGCCGGGTGCGGCACGGGTGCGCTGGCGGTCGAGGCCGCGCGTCGCGGCGCGCACGTCGTGGCGATCGATCTCTCCCCCACCCTCGTCGGCCTCGCGCGCGAGCGGTTGCCGCATGACCTCGGCGCGGGCCGGATCGACTTTCGGGTCGGCGACATGCTCGACCCCGCACTCGGCGAATTCGACCATGTCGTGGCGATGGATTCGCTGATCCACTATCGGCCTGCCGACGCGCTGCCGGTGATCGCGGGCCTCGCCGCGCGCACGACCGGCACGGTCGCTTTCACGTTTGCGCCGCGCACCCCCGCGCTCGCCATGATGCACGCCGTCGGGCGCCTGTTTCCGCGGGGAGACCGCGCGCCCGCGATCGAACCGGTGGCAGAAAGCACGTTGCGGCACTTGCTTGCCGCCAATGCGGCGCTGCTCGCTTGGGATTGCGGCCGCACACAGCGCATCGCGAGTGGCTTCTATACGTCGCAGGCACTGGAGCTCGTACGCCGATGAAACGGCTCAACGCGGCGCTGGCACGCGGCTGGACGCGGCTTGGTCCGCGGTACCTGCCGTTCGCGGACGCCGCGACGCCGGAACTTCCGCTGGGCAGGTTGCTGCGCCTGTCGCTGTTCCAGGTGTCGGTGGGCATGGCCGTCGTACTTCTGACCGGCACCCTCAATCGCGTGATGATCGTCGAGATGGGCGTATCGGCATGGCTGGTCGCGCTCATGGTGTCGCTGCCGCTGGTCTTCGCGCCGTTTCGTGCGCTGGTGGGATTTCGCTCGGATACGCACAAGTCGCTGCTCGGCTGGCGGCGCGTGCCGTATATCTGGATGGGTACGCTGCTCCAGTTCGGCGGCCTCGCGATCATGCCGTTCGCACTGATCGTACTGTCGGGCGACACGCACGGACCGGTCGTGATCGGACAGATCGGCGCGGCGCTCGCGTTCCTGCTGGTCGGCGCGGGCCTGCATACGACGCAAACCGCCGGCCTCGCACTGGCGACCGATCTCGCGCCGCACGCGTCACGACCCCGCGTCGTCGCCCTCCTGTACGTGATGCTGCTGCTCGGCATGGTCGGCAGCGGAATGCTCCTCGGCCTGCTGCTCGCCGATTTCAGCCAGGTGCGCCTCATCCAGGTCATCCAGGGAACTGCGCTGCTCACGATGTGCCTGAACCTGATCGCGTTGTGGAAACAGGAGGCGCGCGACCCGGCGCGGACCGATCCCGCGCGCGTTCGTCCCACTTTTCGCGCATCGTGGCGCGCGCTGTTGGACAGCGGCCGTTCGGTCCGGCTGCTGGTGGCAGTGGGTCTTGGCGCCGCTGCCTTCAGCATGCAGGACATCCTTCTCGAGCCCTACGGCGGGCAGATCCTGCACCTCGGCGTAGGCGCCACCACCGCGCTGACCGCGCTGCAGGCATGCGGCGCGCTGCTGGCGTTTACGCTCGCCGCGCAGTGGCTGAGCGACGGCCACGATCCGAACCGACTCGCAGCCTGGGGCGCGCTGGCCGGCATCTGCGCGTTCGTCGCGGTCATCTTCGCCGAGCCGCTCGAATCTGCATTCCTGTTCCGCGTGGGCACGATCCTGATCGGTTTCGGCGGCGGGTTCTTCGCCGTCGGCACGCTGACGGCCGCGATGAATCTCGACCTGCAGGGCCATAACGGTTTGGCGCTCGGCGCCTGGGGCGCAGTGCAGGCAACGGGCACCGGCGTCGCGATCGCGCTTGGCGGCGCCTTGCGCGACGGCGTGGCCGCGCTCGCCGCGCAGGGTGCGCTCGGCCCGGCGATCAGCGGCGCCGGCATCGGCTACAGCTTCGTCTATCACATCGAAATCGCCTTGCTGTTCGCGACATTGGTGGCGATCGGCCCGCTCGTTCGTCCGACGAGCGAGCGCGGTACGCCATCGACCACGAGTTTCGGACTGGCCGAATTTCCCGGCTGATCCGCCGTCCCACGGAGGAATCATCATGCCCAGCGGTGCCATCACCCAGTACATCGACGTGGCCCAGCTCGCGTTGTACGCGTTCTGGATTTTCTTCGCTTGTCTCGTCATCTACCTCCGCCGCGAGGACAAGCGGGAAGGCTATCCGCTGGAGTCCGATCGGTCCGGCAGGGTCCGGGTCCAGGGCTGGCCGCCGATGCCGGCGCCGAAGTCGCGACTGCTCGCCCGTAGCGGCCTGATGCCGACCGGCGGGGTCCCCGACACGCGCCCGGTCGCCGCGATGCCCACCGGACCCTTCCTCGGCGCTCCGCTCGTGCCGACCGGCAATCCGATGCTTGACGGCGTGGGACCGGCGGCTTACGCCAACCGCGCCGATGTCCCGGACCAGACTTTCGAAGGACTCAACAAGATCGTGCCGCTGCGCGTGGCGCCCGACTACGACGTCGAGCATCAGGATCCGGATCCGCGGGGCATGCACGTGGTGGGCGCCGATGGCATCGTCGGGGGCATCGTGCGTGACCTGTGGGTCGACCGTTCCGAAGCGCTCTTTCGCTATCTCGAAGTGGAGGTACCGGTCGCCTCGGGGACCCGGCGCGCGCTGCTGCCGGTCAACTTCACCCGCATCGACGGCGGCGCCGGGCAGGTCAAGGTCGCCTCGATCCTCGGCGCGCAATTCGCAGGCGTCCCGGCGCATGCACTTCCGGACCAGGTCACCTTCCTCGAGGAAGATCGCATCTGCGCCTACTACGCTGGCGGCACGCTTTACGCCGAGCCGTCTCGTGCCGAACCCCTGATCTGACGCCGCGCCATGAACCGCGATCAGATCGAAGGCCTGAACGAACCGCTGCCCGCGGGCGAGCGCGTGTTGTGGCAAGGCGCGCCGCGCTGGAAGTCGCTGGCCGTGCACGCGTTCCATGTGCGCAAGCTTTCGGTGTATTTCGCCCTCATTCTCGCGCTGCGCGCGGCCGGTGTGCTGGCCGATGGAGGCACCACGGCACAGGCCGCAAACGCCGCACTTTGGCTGTTGCCGCTGGCCATTGCCGCGCTATCGCTGGTGACACTGATCGCGTATCTCACCGCCCGCACCACGATCTATGCGATCACGAGCCAGCGCGTGGTGATGCGCGTCGGCGTCGTACTGGCGATCACGTTGAATCTGCCGTTCCGGTCGATCGAAGCCGCGGGCGAGGCCAGACATCTGGACGGTACCGGCGACCTCCCACTGCGGTTGCATGCCGGCGAGCATCTCGCCTGGCTCCACCTGTGGCCCCACGTGCGCCCCTGGCGCACTGCGCACCCGGAGCCAATGTTGCGGTCGGTACCGGAGCCGCAGCACGTGGCAACGATCCTGGCCCGCGCGCTCGCCGAGCACGCAGGCGTCGCGGTGGTGCGTCCAGCGGCAGCTCCGGTACCGGAAGCCGCCGTGACACGCGCAGCGGGGGGCCGACTGGCCACGCTGCATCGCTGAAACGAATACGGGGGTAGGCATGAGCGAATTCACCGACAGCGCTTTTCCGAAGGCTCCGCTGGTCGGCGCCGCGTTGCTGGTCGTCGCGGCCCTTCTGGCGGTGGCTTTGGTGCGGATCACGGGCGTCGGTGCGATCCACGTGCCCGATGCACCGTCGGTGGAAACGCGCGAGTTTCGCTTCGCGGATCGCGCCGACGGCAGCATCGCCGTCCAGGACGCGCGCACGCAACAGCTCGTCGACACGGTCGCGCCGGGCACCAACGGTTTCCTGCGCAGCACGCTGCGCGGTCTGGCCCGCGAGCGCAAGCGCCAGGGGATCGGGCCCGAGCCACCGTTCCGGCTGATCGGCCGCGCCGACGGCCGCCTGACGCTCGAGGACCCGGCAACCGGACGCCGGGTGGATCTCGAATCGTTCGGTCCCACCAACGCCGCGGTGTTCGCCCAATTGCTCGCGGTTCCGGGTTCGCCGCGGTGAACCGCCGCTCCACCGCGCGCAAGGGAGGGCGGCTTCGCCGTACCTGCGTCGATGTGCCGTGCACCGTCGACGTCGCGCATACGGCACAGACGCTGCACGCGCACGTGGAACTCGACGGGATCGAGGTCGGACCGGGTGATGAAGTTCTGTTGCACGATGCACCCACGCAGGTGGCCTATGGCGATCACATCGTCTGCAACCGCCGGGCGACGGTGACGCAGGCAGGCTGGTTCGGCCGCCTCTGGACACGCGCCACCAGCCGTTTCGAACTCACGATGCTGTACGAAGTGAGCTTTTCACCCGGCGCCGCAGCCCGTGCGCCGCGCAGGAGCAAACCATGAGCGACAACCACCCGCGATACCACGCCGAACGAAGCCACGCTGCGCGCGCAGCAGGACACGATGCTGAGCCCGCGGTTCTACACCACCGACTTCGACGCGCTGGACCGCATCGACATCGAACCGGTGCGCGCGCAATGGGAGGCATTGATGCGCGAATTCGAGGCGGACGCCAACCGCGGCCATTTCGAGCGTCCCGAGGACATGCGTGGCGATTACTCGCAGCTGCCCGACGCGCTGTACCAGGAATTCTCGGACTTTCTCATCAGCTCGGTCACCGCCGAGTTTTCCGGCTGCGTGCTCTACGCGGAAATCAAGAAGCGGGTGCGCAATCCGGACCTGCGGCGGCTGTTCGGCTACATGACGCGCGACGAGGCGCGCCATGCCGGCTTCATCAACCAGTGGCTGAAGGACTTCGGGATCGGCGTCGACCTGAGCTTCCTCACTCGCGCGAAGAAATACACGTTCTTCCGGCCCAAGTTCATCTTCTACGCGACCTACCTGTCCGAGAAGATCGGCTACGCGCGTTACATCACCATCTTCCGCCAGTGCGAGCGGCACCCGGAACTGCGATTCCATCCGATCTTTCGCTGGTTCGAGAAGTGGTGCAACGACGAGTTCCGGCACGGCGAGGCATTCGCGTTGCTGATGCGTGCCAATCCGGGTCTCCTCGCCGGCGCAAACAGGTTGTGGATCCGCTTCTTCGTCCTCGCTGTGTTCGCGACGATGTACGTGCGCGACCACGCGCGCCCAGCGTTCCATCAGGCGCTGGGACTCGATCCGACGGACTATGACTTCGCCGTGTTCCGGATCACGTCGCAGATCTCGCGCCAGGTGTTCCCGCTGACGATCGACCTCGACGACCCGCGTTTCCACGCCGGGCTCGAGCGCCTGCGCCGCATCGGTGAGCGGAGCGCGGCAGCCCGCGCGCGCGGCGGCGTTCCCGGTGCATTGCGCCGCCTGGGCCTCGGGCTGGCCGGCGCGGCGACATTCGCCCGGCTATACCTGCTGCCGGCCAAGAAGCATCCACTGCCGCAGGAAGTGCGGCTCGCACCGACCTGGTAAGCCTGCCGAGAGACTCATGTCCCTCTACGGCTTTCCGATCGCGTACACGCTGTTCGCGTGGTGGTTCGCCACGGGCCTCATCATCTATCTCGACCGCCTGCCGCGGCATACGCATCGGTGGAGCATGGGCGGCGCCACCGCCCTTCTCGCCCTCGCGTTCTACGGACTCGCCGAGACCCGCGACGATCCGACCGTCGGCGGGGCCTACGTGGCGTTTACGTGCACGCTACTGGTATGGGGCTGGCAGGAGATCGCTTTCCTGCTGGGCTGGGTCACGGGTCCGCGCAAGGATCCGTGCCCGGATGGGGCGAGGCCGACGCAGCGCTTCGGCTTTGCCGTGCAGACGATCCTGTACCACGAGTTCGCGCTGATCGTGCTCGGCACGATCGTGTTCGTCGCCACCTACGGCGCACCGAACGCGGTGGGCACATGGACGTTTGCCGTTCTCTGGGTCATGCGCCTGTCCGCCAAGCTCAATCTGTTCCTCGGCGTGCGCAACTGGAGCGAGGAGTTGCTGCCGGAACATTTGCGCTACCTGCAGAGCTATTTCATGCGCCGCTCGATGAATCTCCTGTTCCCGGTCGCCGTCACCGCGGCGACGGTCGCCGCGGCCTTGCTCTGGGCCGAGGCATTCGCCGATGCGGCAACACCGTTCGAGGCCACGGCAATGACCTTCGTCGGCGCATTGCTCACCCTCGCGATTCTCGAGCACTGGTTCCTCGTGCTGCCGCTGCCGACGAGTGCGCTGTGGCTGTGGAGCACGCGACACGATGAGGCGGCGGCGCCCCTTCCGGTGCAAAACGGGCTCGCCCCGAAGTAGGCCAGGGGCGGGTGGCGGTAGGCTGTACCGACAGTCTGTACCGGTCGTCGCGATAGTCTGAACCCGTCACAATCGTGCTGCGATAGCCGCACGACGCATTGATCCCTCGTCGCGCAGGCGGGCACGCAACTTGATCTCCGGGCAAAAAAGAAGGGCCGCGGACAGGCCACGGCCCCATCGGGAGCAACCGTTAATGCAGCTCGGACTTCGATCCCTGGCGCTGCGGGAATACCCCGTCCGGCAGCGAGCTGTGCCGCGACCTTCGGCAGCGGGTCGACCCGCTCGTCCCCGGCGGCGGCATGCTCGCATAGATGTCGCAACGTGCCGACGGAGCGCAGCCGAATCGTCACTGACGACTCGATCGCGGAGGGCTTCGCGCACATCTTCACTGCCGCGCCAGCTCGGGGTAATCCTTGAGCATGTTCGCGCCGTACAGCGGCTTGTAGGCACCCTGGTGGCAGGTCGCACAATTCACCTTCGGCGCATCGCCTTCGGGGCCGAGACGGTTCGGCGGATAGACCTTGCCCAACGGGTTCAGGTATTTGTCGTTCAGGTCGCGAACCGTCTGGATCCCGTAGTAGGCCGTGGCACGCTGCGGCGTACTCCCATCCCACGAGGCGAAGGACCGGGTGTTGTGGCAGAACGTGCAGTTGACCCCCAACGCATCGGACATGTGCATCATCAGCGCGTACGTCCACTCGGTCTGCTTGATCGAATGCCGGTTGCCCGCCGGCAACGCCGTCGTCGACACGACGCGGATCTGGTTGCGTTCATCGAGGAAGGGCGTAAAGGGATCGAACGGAAGCGATGTGAGACCGACCTGTGGGGCCGGTGTGTTCTGCCCCGCATGATTGCCCGCCGCCCCCCGGGCCGCGACCGGGCCCGGATTGGTGAACCAGACGTTGGCCGGGACGTTCTGGCCGCGATGGCAGGTGAAGCACGTGACGCCGGTGGCCCCGACATGGTCCTTGCGCTCGGTGTTGATATGTTTGGTCATCTGCAGCATTCGCCGGGCGACGACCTTCGTATAGAGGGAATCGGACGACAGGTCCTCACCCGCCGCGTGGCAATAGGCACAGCCCTGTTCCGGTGCCACCCATTGCGTGATCGCCACCATGAGCCGGGTGAATTCTCCGACCCCGAGGTCGCCCAGAACCTGCACGTTCTTGAAGGTCGCCGAAGCCGGAGGACCTCCGGCCACGGCAGCCGCAATTGGCGCCGGCGCCACGTGGTGCGGGGCCTGCGCAGTGAGCGCGCGCGGGTTGTAGACCTCGACCATGCCGAGGCCCCGATAGCCGCGCTGCACGGTTTCGACCGGCGGACGTTCGCACGCAGCCGTCAGCAGGGCGGCGGCGAGCACCGCAGGTAACCAGCCGATGCGGGGGCTCATTGCGCAACTCCGGTCAGGGCAGGATCGACGACCGGCGGGAACACGTGCGGATACATCGGCGCGACACCATGCTTGACCGCCCACAGATACCAGTTGTCGACGACGGTTCCCGTCAGCAGGATGCCGATGCCGCCGGTCAGCGGACACAGCACGGCAAACCACCACGCCCAGCGGTGAATCGATTCCATCGTCGCATTGAAGCCCATCGTCCAGCGCCAGAAGAGCGCGCCACGCTCGGACGCGGTGCCGCGATCAACCACCTGTTCGATCTCGCGCTCACCGCCGAAACGGCTCACCGCGAGGATCGTCGCGCCATGCATCGCGAACAGCAGCGTCGCCCCGTACAGGAACGCGATCGACAGCATGTGGAAAGGGTTGTAGAAAAGATTGCCGTAACGAATCGAGAACGCCGCGGTCCAGTCGAGATGCGGGAAGATTCCGAACGGGACTGCTTCACCCCATGTGCCCATCAGCAGCGGACGGATGAAGCCCAGGACCAGATAAAGCCAGATCGCCGCGGCGAACGCCCATGCCACGTGCGTGCCCATCCCCAACGCGCGCGCACGCCGGTACATACGCACCCACCAGAGCAGGATCGCCGTGGTCAGGAAGAAACCGGCCATCAGCCACCAGCCGCCTTCGTTGAGCGCCGGGATGCGCAATCCATTTGCCGGTGCCGGCGGCTCGAGCGCAAGCCAGGGCAGCTGCCGGACGAACTGGATCGGATCCCAGTTCACCGAGGCCATCATGTTCAAGCCGATGATCTCGATGGCGATGAAACCGCAGATCAGCGATGCCAGTCCGGTGAAGCCGAGATAGAACGGCCCGATCTGCGCGTCGCCGAAGCGTCCGAACAGATGCACGAAGAACGGCTTGCCCTGGCGCACCCAGCTGCCGCGCGCCGCAGGCACACCGGCGTAGGCGGGCGCCGCCACCTGTACCCGCGTGAAGATGTTTTGATATTCGGCCATTGCGGTCCCCTAACCGGTTACCAGATCGGAAGGTTGAGCCACCAGTTCCACCACTCGGGCCATCCGCGCGTCCAGAACGGTCCGCTGATGATGATGCAGACGGCGCTCCAGAATCCCGCCGACAGTGCGAGAAAGAGTCCCAGGCGATGGATGCCGAGCGTGCCGATCGAGTACCCGATCGTGTCGCGGAAGAAGGTGTTTTCATGCTCGGCGGTCTTCACTGGTTCCCCCTTCTTCGGATTCGTTGCGGAGAGGATGAGGGAGCCGTGCAGCGCGAGCGCCAGTACCGTGGTGAAGAAGAAGCTCACCGCGATCATGTGTGCCGGGTTGTAGTGGAAATGCAGGTACTGGTAGCCGGTATTGGACACCCAGTCCAGGTGACTCATGATGCCGTAGGGAAAGCCGTGACCCCAGGCTCCCAGCAGCAGCGGCCTGATCACCACCAGTGAGACGTATGCAAAGATCGCCACCCCGAACGCGAATGGCACGTGGTAGCCGATGCCGAGCTTGCGGCAGATCTCAACCTCCCGCAGCGCCCAGGACACGAAGGCGCCGATCGCGCACACGGTGATCAGCTGCCACAGCCCGCCCTCCATCAACGGCGCGAAGGCGAGTCCGTACTTGAGGTCCGGCGGCGCAATGCTGATCTGCCAGAGGTTCCAGGTCGGACCCTGGGACGCACCCCAGACAATCATCAGGGTGCCCACGATCGAGAAGAACAGCGTCGTGACGCCGAAGAAGCCGACATAGAACGGGCCCACCCAGAAGTCGAATAGGTCGCCTCCGATGAGCGTTCCGCCACGGACGCGGTACTTCCGTTCAAAACTGAGCATCGCCATCGTCAGATCCTCGTTTCATGAGGCAACGGCCCATCGGCCGCCCCCAAGCCTTCCTGCTCGGCGGCGCGGCCGGGCCGACCGCCCGGACCGCTTCCGCCGATTCCGCACCGCGCCGCTACTTCTGCGCCGCCGGAGCCGTGGCCGGCATCGGTGACATCTGCGCCGCTGCAACCTTGGTTTTCGGACCGTCGAGCCAATTGAAGCGATCCGTGGACAGCAGGATGAAATGAATCACCAACGCCAGCGCGAACAGGAAGATGAACAGCGCGATCAGCGTTCTGCGCGGATCGAAAAGCAGCCATATACGCCACATGTTTTCTCCTCCTATCCCAGGAACGGAAAGACGTTGGTCACGGCTACGTTGACGCTATCCACCAGCGACGAGTAGCCCTTCGCGCCCGGCAGCCACGGCCGCCATTGCCACGCCAATACGTGCGCGATGATGGCGATCACCGTGAAAATGATGAAACTGGTCATGAAGACTCCGTGAAACTCCTTTGCTTCGCCTTCCGTCAAGCCCGATAGCGAGCCTCGTGTATCAGCCATAGGTGCTACCTCCGCATGGCCTTTCGGCCGTTACCGCGTCCAACCCGCGCGGCGAGGGATACCGCAGCCGAACTGCACCGCGACATTGGGACGCCCGGCGCAGCCGGACGATGGATCGAATCCCGGAGACGGCGCGGACGTTCACGCGGCGATCTCCGTTTGGGCAACCCGGATCGCGGTGACGCGCCCCTCACCCGCGGCGCGTGCCTCGCGCTCTGCACGGTCGCGCAGCGCCTTGGCGGCCGAAATGCGGATCAGCACCGGCTGCGCGTCGACCCGCGCGTCGAGTGCCGCCTTCGCGTCGTCTTCCCAGGGGAGCTCGTGATGGAGCCGGGAGGGTGTGGCCTCGACACGGTCCATGTCCGTGGCCAGCGGCAGAATGTGGAACAGCGCATCGAACAGCGCGTTGCACACTTCCTGGATCACGTAGGTCGCGCCGGCATAGCCCATGAAAGGTGTTCCCGTCGCGCGACGAATGATGGCGCCCGGGAACGACGCAGGAATGAAACTCGCACGCGCGCCGCACTCGGCCAGGTACATTCGCTCGTTGTAACTGCCGAACAGAACCAGAGGCGGTTTTTCCTTCACCAGCCTCCGGATCGCTTCGTTGTCGGTCTTGGTGCCCGCTGTGCGCGGCTGCGCGAACGTGCAGGGCAGTCCCATTTCGTCCTCGAGGAACAGGCGCAGTCCCCGTGTGTACGTTTCGTTGGCGACTACCGCAAAGCTCGCCGTACCAAAAAAATCCTGAGTGACCGACCGCCACAGATCCCAAACCGGTTTCAGTGTCGTGTGCCGTTCGCGTTCGATGAACGGACTGGGGTCCAGCCCCGTCAGTTCACCCAGGGTTTGGAGAAACGCAGTCGTGCTGTGCAGCCCGATCGGCGCCTGCAGATAGGGCCGGTCCAGCGCTTCGCAGAGCATGCGGCCGTACTCGCGGTACATGCACACGTTGACGTCGGCTTCGGCAAGGTTGCGCACGTCGGCCAGGTGCGCACCGAGCGGGAACACCATGTTGACTTCGGCGCCGATGCCCTCGATCAGGCGCCTGATCTCGTGCAGGTCGCTGGGCGTGTTGAACGTTCCGTACGCGGGACCGATGATGTTGACCCGCGGCTTGGCGCCGTCCGGTCGCGGCGAGCGTTCGGGCACGGGACCGCGCTTGCTGCCGTATTCGGTCCACAGCCAGTACATCGCGCGATTGGCCGCCTGCCACTGGTCCTCGTCGATCGTGCGCGGCAGGAAACGCTGGATGTTGGTGCCTTCCGGAGTTACCCCACCGCCGATCATTTCCGCGATGGACCCGGTCACGACCACGGCAGGCAGGTCTGGATCGAGCGTCTGGTGCGCGCGCTTCATCGCACCCTCGGTGCCTTCGCGGCCGAGGTTCTCCTCGGCAAGGCCGGTGACGACGATGGGCAGCTCGTGCGGTGGCAATCCGTCCGTGTAGTGCAGTACCGACGTGACCGGCAGGTTCTCGCAGCCCACCGGGCCGTCGATGACGACCTGGAGGCCCTTGATCGCCGTGAACACGTAAACGGCGCCCCAGTACCCGCCAGCGCGGTCATGGTCGAGGATCAGCACGACAACCCCCGGGCGGACGCCGCAGGCGCGGCGTGCCGCGAACGCAAATGCGCGTCGCGCCCCAATCGCCTTGGCTCGCCTAGCCCCGAGCATGGCCTTCGACGCCATCTAGATCATCTCCTCGGCCTTGCGCTTCTTCACCATCTTGATGACGTGGCGCTTGTACTGTTCGCGGAACTCGGGCCGGTCGCGCGGAGTGGTTTCCCAGATGCCCGCCGCAGCCCCTTCGCCCACTCCCGCGAAGAACGCACGCATCCGGTCGAAGCGCGGCTTGTTCGCCATCGCGGCATTGACAACCGTGGCGAGCGAACCGGCACCGGCAGGTCCCATCAACGGCCGCGCCGAGATGAGGTTCGTGAAGTACAGCGCCGGAATGGTGGCCTCCTTCGCCGCCTGCACGACCGGCGTGGTGCCGATCGCCAGGTCGGGTTGCCACTCGCGCATCGCCGCGAGGTCATGCTCGAGGGAGGCGCGGTACTGCACGTGCACGCCCCTGGCCTCGAGCCAGGCGCAGTCGGCAGCACTCCACTCGGTCCGCGGACAAGCGGTGCCCGCATAACGGACATCGGCGCCACTTTCGATCAACAGCCGGGCCACCAGGAGTTCGGAGCCCTCGTAGCCGGACAGGGTGATTCGGCCCTTGATCGGCATCTTGGCGAGTGCCCCGCGGATCGCCGGAAGAATCCGGTTCTTCGCCGCGTCGATCTTCGCCTGCGCAACACCGGCCGTCACGCCGATCGCCTGCAGCCAGCTTTCGGTCCCATCATGGCCCACCGGTGCGGAACCGACGATCGCGCGGCCCGCCGATTGGAATTCGCGCAGGCTCGCCGTGTAGAACGGATGAATCGCGGCAACCGCAGCGCAGTCGAGGGCCGCGTAGAGTTCGCGCCACTCGCGTGTGGGGACCACCGGACCCGCGGCGAGTCCAAGGGGTTCGAGCATCATGCCGATACCCACGGGATCGGCCGGGAACATCTCACCCAGCAGCGTGATCGTCGGCCGATCCGCCTTGCCTGTCCGCGGGGCCGCAACGGGTCCCTGCTCCACTTCGCTGCGCGCGTACTTGAGCATCGCGCCGGCGAGCACGTCCTTCGCTTCCGCGTGCGTAGGCACGCCGAAGCCCGGCACGTCGATGCCGACGATGCGCACGCCGTTGATCTCTTTCGGCAGAAGCTGCAGCGGCACCCCGCTCGCGGTCGGCACGCACAGGTTGGTAATGACGATCGCGTCGTAAAGTGCCGGGTCGGCAAGCTTGTGCACGGCCTCGCGGATGTCTTCGAAGAGTTTGCCGGTGACGAGCGATTCCGAATTGAACGGCACGTAACCGACCGTGCGGCGCGCGCCGTAGAAATGTGACGTGAACGTAAGTCCGTATACGCAACAAGCGGAACCGGAGAGCACGGTCGCCGTGCGCCGCATCCGCAAGCCGACGCGCAGGCTGCCGAAAGCAGGACACATGGACTGCGGCTGGTCGTGCGGCCCCTTCGGGTAGTCGCGTGCGTAGCGGTCGAGCGTCTCGCTCTTGCCCGCTGCTTTCGCGGCTGCCAGCATTTCATCTCTGCCTGAATGACAGCCGACTCCGTCACCCTCGAGGGCCTGCGGGTTGACGGCGGCAATGGCGGCGGTCATGGCATCGTGCTCGTGGTCTGCATTGACGCCCTAGGCGGCGTCGTACACCACTTCCAGGCTTTCGCGCTTGCTTTCGCTCTTGCCGCACATGTCGATCTGCGTGGCCGGCTCGAGCACGACGTCACGGCCGACCGTGTCAGCCGGAGAACAGGCCGAGCAACTGGTCGTGCGTAAGCGGCGTCGGACGTACCGGCGGTGCCTCGCCGACGTTTTGCGCCAGCGCGGCGAACAGCGGACCCCACTGCGATTCGGGTCGCCCGATGATTTCGTAAGAAGCGCTCTTGCGGCGGATGTCCTCGTGCGCCGGAATCGCGGACAACACGGGAATGCCCGCCTTCGCCGCGAATGCGGCAGCCTCGCCGGTGCCGTCGTCCTTGTTGACGACCATGCCGGCGACACCCACGTTCCCACCCAGCTTGCGGAAATACTCGACGGCCGAGCACACGTTGTTGGCGACGTAGAGCGACTGCAGATCGTTGCTGCCGACGACGATCACTTTCTGGCACATGTCGCGCGCGATCGGCAGTCCGAAGCCGCCGCACACCACGTCGCCGAGGAAATCGAGCAGCACGTAGTCGAATCCCCACTCGTGGAAGCCGAGCTTCTCCAGGAGTTCGAAGCCGTGGATGATCCCCCGCCCGCCGCAGCCACGGCCCACTTCGGGGCCGCCGAGCTCCATTGCGAACACGCCATCGCGCTTGAAGCACACATCGCCGATCTGCACGGCCTCGCCGGCGAGCTTCTTCTTCGACGATGTCTCGATGATCGTCGGGCAGGCACGGCCGCCGAACAGCAGCGACGTCGTGTCGCTCTTCGGGTCGCAGCCGATCAGGAGCACTTTCTTACCCTGCTGCGCCATCATGTAGGAGAGGTTGGCCAGCGTGAAGCTCTTGCCGATGCCGCCCTTGCCGTAGATCGCGATGATCTGCGTCTCCTTGGTGACGGGCGCGGTGGAAACGGCGTCCGGCTCGATCGCCGCTTCGGCGCGAAGTTGCTGCTTGGCGAACTGGATCACGGCCGGGGCCGCAGTTCCGCAGGCTGAACCAGCACTCATGAGCACGTTCTCCAGTCGAGGATCATCTTCAGGCAGTGCGCATCCGAGAACGCGGTGCGATACGCGGAGGGCGCTTGCAGCGCGTCTTCGTGGTGCGTGATGAGGCCGTCGAGCGAGAGTCGGCCCGACTCGACCAGCGCCTTGACTGCGGCCATGTCGGTTTCCTTCCACTGCGCGGCGACGCGGATGCGGACCTCGCGGAGGAACGCCGGGGCGAACAGAAACGTGAGGGGATCCGAATAGAATCCGGCGAGAACGATCTCACCGCCGGGTGCCAGGCGTGGAATCAGGCGGTCGAGCAACGTCGCATCACCGCTGACGTCGTAGATCGAGCGGTAGTCGCGCCTGCCGTCGGCGGCTGGATCGAGGACCCGGTAGCCGCGAGCGCCGTCGGCTCGATCGGCGTTGCATTCCCAGACGGTCGGGCGTTCGCCGCCGGACAATAGCGCCAGCCGCGCGAGCAAACGTCCGAGGACGCCATGGCCGATGATGAGGTCCGGCGCGCGCGACCCAGCTGGCCGCGATTGCGTGATGCGCGGTAGCGGCGAGCGCAAGCAGGACGCCTTGCTCGCCCAAGTCTTCGCTGATGGGGATCACACGGTCGGCAGGCACCACGACCCGCTGGGCGGCGCCGCCGAACAGGCCGCGTACCTCGCCGTAGCAGCGTGCACCGGGGACGAATACCGTCTGGCCGACGCGCACGTCCGCCTTCGCGCCGACGGCGCTGACCCGTCCGACCGATTCGTAGCCAGGCACCAGTGGGTAGCCCATGCCGGGAAACTGCGGCATCCGGCCGCTCCAGAGCAGGCGCTCGGTGCCGGTGCTGATTCCGCTCCAGTCGATGTCGATGACAACGTCGCCGTCGCCGGGGGTGGACAGATCGAGGCGACTCACCACCAGTCGCTCGGGCTCCTCCAGTACCACTGCCAGGGTATCCATCTCACTCCCCCCGGTGCCACCCGCAGACTCAGTGTCCACTTGTCGGGCACCAACGAATGTCAGTCTAACGTTACTCTTTTGAATGTCAAGTCTTCAGTACACTTTCAGAAACCACTTGCCGATGACACGACGCGGGATACCGATTCAGCCGGCTCGGGCCACGATGAGGCCGGTCTGCAGCGGGATTGCCGTTGGGAGCACCCGCGGGTCGACAAAACCGGCCGCCTCCAACAGCGCCGATATCTCGGTCTGGCGGCGTGGCCTACCCTGCCCCATGGCGAGCAGGTAGAAACCAAAGTACGCGGCGCCCATGGGTTCGGCCCCCGCAACGTCCGCCATAGGCTCGGCGACGAGCACTTCGCCTCCCGACGGCAATGCTCGCCGGACGGCACGGAGCAGCGCGAGCGCATTCGCATCGTCGTGGTCGTGCAGAACGCGCACCAGCGTGGCCACGTCGGCGCCGGCAGGCAGCGGATCCTTCAGGAAATCGCCACCCACGACACGCACGCGGGCGCCCAGGCCGGCGGCCGCGAGGCGGGGTACGGCGCGGTCGGTAACCGAGGGAAGATCGAACAGCATCAGCTGCAGCCGCGGTGCGCGCGCGGCGACGGCCGTCAGGAACGCGCCCTCGCCACCGCCGACATCGAGCAGGCAGGTAAATCCGTCGAACCGGAATGCCGACAGGACCTGGCTCGCCACCAGCGATTGCGAGGCGGCCATCAGCGCCGAATAATCGGCGACACCGTCTGCGCCTAGCGACTCGGGGCTCGCGGCGCGCGCGTAGGGCCAGTATTGCGCCAGCGCGGTCGCAGTGCCTTCGCCGCGCAGCAGCGCCACGGGGTCGTGCAGGTCCGCATAGAGCAACGCGTGGTGCTCCACCATCGCCTTGATGGCCGGTTCTCCGACCACCGTAGCGCCGAGTTCACCGAGGCCGTAGAGCCCTTCACCACGGCTGGCGGCGAGACGCAGCGCCACCGCCGCCTCGACCAGGCGCGCGGCACCCGCGAGCGGCAAGCCCGTCCGCCGGGCGATCACCGGCACGCTTTGCGGACGTTCAGCCAGCAGTTCGAGCAACCGCAGGCGCACGCACGCGAGCAGGACCTGGGAATAGACAAAGCCAGCGCAAAGATCGAACACCGCGCGGGCGCGGCGCCTTGCGATTCCACGACTCAGCGGAAACTCGCTGGCCCAGCGGCGGAACCTGGCGCTGGCAAGCCAACGATTGCGCCACGCGTACCAGCGATCGGACAGGCCCACACTCACCGCGTCCTGTCGCATCGCCGAGCAACGCCGCGCCGAGGCCTCGTTCAGGCCGCGCGCCGCGAGAGTTCCTCGGGCACGAGCCGGCTGGTTTCGAGAAGCATTGCCTCGGTCAGCGTGGCTCGCCCGGGACACGGCGGAATCGACTCGATAGCGCCCGTGACGAGCGTTTCGAGTCGCTGCAACGCGCCGGCGATGCCGAGTTCACCGGCCGCGCTGGGACGCCCCAGCGCCGCATCGCGGCCGATCGGCTTGCCGATGTCGAGCGGGTCGCAGGTGACATCGCGCAGGTCGTCGGCGACCTGATAGGCCTCGCCGAGCCGCGCACCGAGCAGGCGCCACGGCTCCGGATCCGCGCCCGCCGCAGCGGCCCCGGCCATCGTGGCCGCTGCGAACAGCGCACCGGTCTTGGCCTGCTGGTAGTCGGCGAGTACGACGCGCGGCTCGCATTCCCAGGCCTGCCCGGCGACGATGCCTTGCGGCATGCCCACGCCCTGGCACACGATGCGCAGCAGCGCCGGCAAGCGATGGGCTGGACAGGCAAGCGGCCGGCCCAGGACGTCGAAGGCGAGCACGATCAGGGCATCTCCGGCGAGCACGGCGAGCCGTTCCCCGAACGCGCGGTGCACCGAAGGCTTCCCGCGCCGGGTGTTGGCGTCGTCGAAACAAGGGAGGTCGTCGTGGACCAGCGAGGCACAGTGCAGAAGTTCGATCGACGCCGCGGCCGCATCCGCGGTGTTCGGCGCGCCGACTCCGCACGCCGCCGCAACCGCCCAGCACAGGCGAGGGCGGATGCGCGCGCCGCCGGGAAACACGGCGTAGCGCAGTGCCGCCGTCAGCCTGGGTGGTCCCGCCGCGCGGTCCCATCCGGCCAGTGCCGCATGGAGGGCAGCTTCAATCCGCGGGGTGGCATCCATCGATGACTCCTCCTGGGCGCAATTTTAGTTGACACACTCTTTTGTCATGTAATGTAGACATATGCTCGTGTCGCGTCAACAAGTCAACCGCGCGTGCGCCCCTTGAGTCGGGAACACGTCGTCATCGTCGGGGCCGGGGTGGCGGGCCTGGCGGCCGCGCTTCGACTCGCGGCAGCCGGGCTCGCCGTCACCGTCGTCGAGCGCGCGGATGAAGTGGGCGGGAAGATGCGCCGCGTCCGCGTGGGCGACGGCGCGGTCGACGCCGGCCCGACCGTATTCACGATGCGCTGGGTCTTCGACGAACTCTTTGCGGAGGCCGGTACCACGCTGGAAGGCGAGATCGGCCTCAAGCCGCTGGCCGTGCTGGCACGGCATGCGTGGGGCGAAGGGGGCCGGCTGGACCTGTTCGCGGACATCGGGCGGACGGCGGCGGCCATCGGCAGCTTTGCGGGAAGTGCCGACGCGCGCGGGTTCCTCGAATTCAGCGCCCGCGCACGCCGCATTTACGCGGCCCTGGAACGCCCGTACCTGCGCGCGCCGCGCCGCGGGCCCTGGTCGTTGGTCCGGCACAGCGGTTTGCGGGCGTTTCCCAGCCTGCTGCGCATCGCGCCGTTCGCGCGCCTGTGGTCCGCACTCGGCACGCACTTTCGCGATCCGCGCCTGCGGCAACTCTTCGGCCGGTACGCAACGTACTGCGGGGCATCGCCATTCCTGGCGCCGGCGACGCTGATGCTCATCGCCCACGTCGAGCAGGACGGCGTGTGGACTGTGCATGGCGGCATGCATGCGCTCGCCCGCGCCCTGACTCGCACGGCACAGGCACGCGGCGCGCAGTTCCGGTTCGCATCGGAGGTGCGCACCGTGTGCGTGGAGCGCGGCCGGACGACCGGCGTCGAGCTCGCGAGCGGCGAACGGATCGGGGCCGACGCCGTGATCGTCAATGCGGACGTGGCGGCGCTGGCCGGCGGTGCTTTCGGCCTCGACGCCGCGCGTGCGGTTGCGCCGATGCCGGATGACGCGCGTTCGCTTTCCGCGGTCACATGGGCACTCGCCGCGCGCACGCGGGGTTTCCCCCTGGTCCGCCACAACGTCTTCTTCGCGCGCGACTACAAGGCCGAGTTCGACAGCCTGCTTGGCAGCCGCACACTGCCGATGGAACCCACCATCTACGTCTGCGCGCAGGATCGCGAGGATGGCGCCGACCCGCAACCCGAAGGCGCCGAGCGCCTGCTCTGTCTCGTCAATGCGCCGCCGACCGGCGACGTTCACGCCTATTCCGCCGCGGAGATCGATCAATGCACACACCGGACCTTCACGCTGCTGGCGCGCCACGGCCTCCACGTGGAACGCACGACGGCGAACACCGTGGTGACGACACCAACGGAGTTCGCGCGGCTGTTTCCGGGAACGGGGGGCGCCCTCTACGGGCGGGCGACGCACGGCTGGCGGGCTTCGTTCGCGCGGCCGGGTGCGCGAAGCCGCATTCCGCGCCTGTACCTGGCGGGGGGCAGCACGCATCCAGGCCCGGGCGTGCCGATGGCGGCACTATCGGGGAGGCAGGCGGCGCAGAGCGTGCTGGCGGACCTGACTTCGCGCACCAGGTAGTTCGCAACGGCTACGCCTGGTGGTACATCGACGCCATCGGCGACGACAGGCGTTACGGGTTGACGATCATCGCGTTCGTCGGCAGCGTGTTCTCACCGCACTACGCCCGCGCTCGCGCCCGTGGCGCCGCCGATCCCGAGGACCATTGCGCCATCAACGTCGCGCTCTACGGACCGGCCCGGCGGTGGTCGATGACCGAGCGGCGCAAGCCCGCACTGCATCGCGACGCCGCTACATTCTCGCTGGGCCGAAGCCGCCTGGCGTGGAACGGCGACGCGCTGACGATCTTCCTCGACGAAATCGGCGCTCCGTGGCCCGCGCGCATCCGCGGCACCGTGACACTGCACCCGGGCGCGCTGACCGAGCACGTGGTCGCGCTCGATGCCGGCGGCGTGCATCGCTGGCAACCGCTGGCACCGCGGGCGCGCATCGAAGTGCGACTCAGCGACCCGGCACTCCACTGGAGCGGCAACGCGTATTGGGATCGCAACCATGGCGATGCCCCGCTGGAGGGCGCCTTTGCCGGCTGGCACTGGTCACGCGCGGACATGCGCACCGGGACTGCCATCCATTACGACGTCCAGCCGCGCAACGGCAGCCGGCGCATCTTCAGCCTGCACTGTGCGGCGGACGGCGCGACGACCTCGCTCGCCACACTGCCGGAAGCAGCGTTGCCGCGTTCGCGCTGGGGCGTGGCTCGCGCGACTCGCGCCGATGCCCGGGGCGACGCGCGGGTGGTGGAAACGCTGCTCGACGCGCCCTTCTATGCGCGCTCGATCATCGCGTCGCGCGTGTACGGCGTGCCCGTCACGGCGATGCACGAAAGTCTCTCGCTCGATCGCTTCAGGCAGGCGTGGGTACGCATGCTGCTGCCCTTCAGGATGCGGCGCGGATAGAAGCAAGGACGCGCCGATACTTCCGCCGCGCCGCGATCCGGCCGCGTCGAACACCGCGCGACGACGATCGCCGGATACTTAATGCCAATGCGCCAGGCCGGACGCGACCGCCCTAGTCGACCGGCTCGTCTTTCGATTCCCTCTGCGCGCGTCGCACCGAAACCAGCTGCCACACGGCGAGGGCAAGGACGATACCCAGCACCAGCAGCAATTCCACCAGGCCGAGCAGCTCGCCACTCAACGCGGCGTCGCCTGCTGCGCGTGGCGCGCGCTTTCCCGCCGTTCCAAAGTTTCGAACAGGGCCAGTGCCGCGACGAGCCGGTCGGCCAGGTTCCACCATGCGGGCGTTTCCTGCACGCCGACCGGTGCCGGATGCGTGGCCACGGCCTCGACCAGGAAGCGCGTTGCGCGCAACGACGGCGCCACCGGCTGCGGCTGCAACGTGATCGCGCTGACATACGCGCGCAGCAACAGCCACACTTTGCGCGACGGCGAGACCACGGTGCGCAGTCGCACAGCCGACGTTCCGCGTCGCCCGACCTCGCGACCGATCTCCGCGTAAAGCGTCCGCGCCGCATTGATTCCGGGGCGGCAGGCGCGCGGCAGGCGCGCGATACCGCCGCCGGCACGCGCATAGAGCCATTCGGCGTTCTGCAGCAACCGTCCCACCACTTGTGTCACGGCCGGAATGGTCTCGGGACACAGCGTCCACGTATCGGGATCCACGCCCGCGTCGCGCAGCCATTGCCGGGGCAGATAGAGTCGCCCGGCGCAGGCATCCTCGCCCACATCGCGCGCGATGTTGGACAGCTGCATGGCCACGCCGAGATCGCACGCCCGCGCAAGGGCTGCCGGATCGCGCACCCCCATTACCAACGCCATCATCGCCCCGACGGTCCCGGCGACGCGGGCGGCATAATCGTGCAACGCTTCCAGGTCGTCGTAGCCGCGCCCGGCCAGATCCCACTCGAAACCCTCGAGCAACGCGTCCGGCAGCGCGCGCGGAATCGCGAACTCTTCGACGACGCGGGCGAAGGCGCGGTCCGCCGCCACCGGCTCGGGGCGGCCCGCATAGATGGCGTCGAGCCGCGCGCGAAGACGTCGCAGCGCCTCCGCGTCGGCGGCAGCGCCATCGACGGCATCGTCGGCCAACCGGCAAAACGCATACAGTGCGCTCGCCGGTTCGCGCACCCGGCGCGGCAACAGGTACGAGGCCGCATGGAAGGTGCGCGAACCATCGCGCAGCAGTGCGCGGCAGGCGCGCACTTCAGCAGTGCTTGAGCTTTCAGGCATGGACACGCGCATCGGGGACTATGGAGTCGAGCACACGCGCCGACGACAGCACGCCGGGCAGTCCGGCACCCGGATGCGTACCGGCACCGACGAGATACAAAGCGTCGACGTCTTCGCTGCGGTTATGCGGCCGGAACCACGCGCTTTGCGACAGCACCGGCTCCAGTCCGAACGCCGCGCCGCGAAACGACGACAGGCGATCCTGGAAATCCTGCGGCGTCAGCAGCCGCGACGTCACGATCTGCGCGGCAAGGTCGGGCAGCAGCGTCGCGGACAGGTGTGCTTCCAGCGCGCGGCGGTAGGGCTCGGCCCTGGTCGCCCAGTCGGTGCCGCTATCCAGATGCGGCACCGGCGACAGCACGTAGAAGGTGTCGCAGCCGGCCGGCGCGAGCGACGGATCGGTCGCGGTGGGCCGATGCAGATAGAGGCTGAAATCGTCGGCGAGGACCTTGCGCTCGAAGATGTCGGCGAGCAATTCGCGGTAGCGCGGCCCGAGCAGGATCGTGTGGTGCGCCACGTCCGGATACTGGCGCCGCGTGCCGAAATACCAGACGAACAGACTCATCGAGTAGCGCGCGCGATCCAGGCGCCGATCGGTCCAGCGCTGCCGCACGTGCGCCGGCAGCAGGTTGCGGTAGGTCCATGCCGAATCGGCATTCGACACGACCACGTCGGCAGCGATGGTCTCTCCATCGGCAAGGCGCACGCCCGTCGCGGTCCGACCGCGCACCGTGATCGCCGTGACCTCCGCGCCGCAGCGCACGGCGCCGCCCTGCCCTTCGATCAGCTCCACCAGCCCTGCACCAGCCGGCCGGTGCCGCCCATCGCGAAATGCACGCCCCATCGCCGCTCGAGGAAAGCGATGAGGCTATAGATCGACGTGGTTGCAAACGGATTGCCGCCCACCAGCAGCGGGTGGAAGCTGAACACGACGCGCAGCCGCGGGTCCCGCACGTGCTTGGCGACGAGCCCGTAGACGGTGCGGTAGCTCTCGAGCCGGACGAGGTCCGGCACGACGCGCGCCATCGTCGTCCAGGAGCCGAAGGGCACGTGGCCGAGCTGCTCGAAGCCGACCCGGTAGATCGCCTCGCTCGCGCGCATGAAGCTTCGTAGCCGTCGACGTCGCCGGGCGCGAAGCGCGCGACCTCGGCGCGCATCGCGGCCGGGTCGCCGCTGTAGTCGAACGTCTCCCGTCGTGGAAGCGGATGCGGTAGAACGGTGACATCGGCCGCAGGTCGACATCGTCGGCAAGCCTGCGGCCGCACAGCGCCCACAACTCCTCGAACAGGAACGGCGCGGTGACGATCGTCGGGCCGGCGTCGAAGGTGAAGCCGTCCTGCCGGAAGACATAGGCGCGGCCGCCCGGCGCGTCGAGCTTTTCGAGAACGGTCACGCGATAGCCGCGGGCGCCCAGGCGCACCGCCGCGGCGAGCCCGCCGAAGCCGCTGCCGATCACGACCGCATGCGGCCGCCGCGGGGGGTCGAATGTGCGGCGCGAGGGGCGATGGCGACATCCATGGATGGCCAGTATAAGAGTGTCAAGTATACTTGACAAACGACGGATCGACACATCGTCCATACTGCACTGCAATAATTCAAGGTGCGCAGCGCTGAACGGTCAACGACGACTTGACATTGGCGTACGCCGGAGAAAGGTACTTGGCGTGCTTTGGTGCGCGTGCGCCCGCACCTCAATCCACAATCGCTCAATCAAAGCCCCGCGAATGCAAAGTCCCCACGATCCCGCGCTTCGGCGAAGCCGACCTGTCGAACTGCGACCGGGAGCTGATCCAGCATCCGGGGTCGATCCAGCCGCACGGGGCGATGCTGGTACTCGACGCAGCGTCGCCCGTGGTGCTGCAGGCGAGCGCCAACACGAGGGAGATGCTGGGCATCGACGTGGGCCGAGCTCTGGGCAAATCGATCGAAGTGCTCGGCGGCGATCTCGCCGCGCAGGTCTGGACCCGGGTGCTCGCGGGCGTGCGCGCCACGCCGCGGCCGTTTCGGGGCTACATCGAACGGGACGGCGTGCGTCGCGGCTTCGAAGCGCTGATCCATCGCAACGAGGCCGATGCGGTGATCCTCGAGCTCGAGCCGGTCGACCTGGACGAAGCGGCGGCCCTCGCGCGCGACCTGCCCCATCGGCTGCCGGTGCAGTGGCGCGCCTGTGACGGCGCCGTCGCTCGACGCGCTCGCCAGTGAGGCCGTGGCGATCTACCGCGAGCTCGCCGGCTACGACCGCGTGATGTTCTACCGCTTCGATCCCGACGGCCACGGCGAGGTCATGGCGGAGGCCAAGGAGGCGCACCTCGAGCCGTACCTCGGCCTGCACTATCCGGAGTCGGACATTCCGCAGCGTGCGCGCGAGCTGTATCTGCGCAACCGGGTGCGCGTGCTGGTCGACGTGAACTACGAGCCCGTGCCGCTGGTGCCGCGCCTGTTCCCGCCGACCGGCGAAGAGCTGGACATGTCGATGAGCTGGCTGCGCAGCATGTCGCCGCTGCACCTGCAGTATCTGAGGAACATGGGCGTCACCGCAACCCTCGTGGTCTCGCTGGTGCGGGAGGGGAAGCTGTGGGGACTGATCGCGTGCCACCACTACACGCCGAAGCGCCTCGCCTACGCCATGCGCGCGGCATGCGACCTCGTCGCCGAGATGCTGTCCACCCGCATCGCCGTCCTCGAGAACTTCTCGCAGGTGCGCACGACGGCGCTGGTGCGCCGGCTGGGCGGTCGCCTGTCGAAGCGACCTAGACGCGCGGCGAGTGGCAGCGTGCACTGCTGGACGACCCGCGCGAGCTGCTGCGCATGGTCGGCGCCAGCGGCGCGGTGCTGGTGTACGACGGTGAGTGCTCACTGCCGGAGACGTCCCGTCCACGGACGCGATCCGCTCGCTGGTGCGACTGGGTCTCGACCCAAGCCACCGAGACGGCGTATTTCGCCGGTCGTCGCGCGCGAGGCGCCGGAGCTCGCGTCGCGCCAGCACGGCCAGCGGCGTGCTGGCGGTCGAGCTGTCGAGCCGGACCGCGAATACCTCATGTGGCTGCGCGGCGAGCAGGTGCGTGAAGTGCGCTGGGCCGGCAACCCGAACAAGCCGGTGCTGCCGGGCAACGACCCGCGCGACCTGTCGCCCGCGCCGCTCATTCGCGGTGTGGACGCGAGATGGTTCGCGGCACCGCGCGGCCTTGGTCGCCAAGCGAGCTGGGCACCGCGCGCGCAGTTGGCGCGTCGCTCCGCGACGTAGCGCTGCAGGTACGCTCGATGAGCTATCTCATCACCGAGGATCGCCTCGCGCGGCTGCGCCGCGCGTTGCAGGCCTCGGCCGATGGTGTGCTGATCGCCGACGGCGCCGGTCGCATCCGCTTCGTGAGCGAGGCGTTCTCGCGTTTCTTCCGACGGCCGCACGTCCACCTCGCCGACCTGGAAGACTTGCCGCGGCTGTTCCGCGACCGGCGGCGGCGCGCGACATGGTGCGCGCGGTGATGGAAGAGGAGCGGAGCTGGCGCGGCGAGCTGCCGCTCGATGCCGGCGCGGCGGCGTAAGTCCCGCTCGCCGTTCGCGCGGACATCATTCCCCGGCTGGACGGCATCGGCGCGCTGGGCCACATCGTGCTCGTCACCAACATGACCGAGGGCCGCGAGGCCGACGCCGCGCGCGATCGCGTGCAGCGCGCGATCCGCGACGCGCAACGGCCGCTGCAGCAGGGCGAGATGGCGTTTGCGGAAAGCGCCGGCTTCAGCCGCCTGCTCGAGGCCGTCCTGACGCATGCCAACC
>CAVWPC010000036.1:0-52243 GCA_963756765.1 uncultured beta proteobacterium
TGCGGGCTGATCGTGATGCAGCATGTGCCCGGCATCGGCAATCGTGACGATGGATCCATGCGGCAGATGCGCGAATCGCCGCGCGATTTCCGTGTCCGGATCGCTACCCGCCGCAAGCCATCGCGCGATATGCGACTCGGCGGCGACCACCCAAAGCACAGGTACCGTGATCGCGCGCCAGATCGCGTAGACGTCGTCCATCCGCGCCGTCACCGGAAACGGAAGCTTGTGCTTGGGATCGGCGCGCAATTGCACCGAGCCGTCCGGCATTGGCTGCGCCCAGTGCGGTGCCAGGAATTCGGCTTTGTCGCGGGCGAGCCTCGGATTGGTCCGCTGCAGTCGGTCTGCCACCGCAGCCATATCCGGGTAGGGCGTGAAACTCGGCGGGTCGGCAAGCGCATCGAGCCACTTGGCGAGCTTGTCCGGCGCACGCCCGGCGGCTTCGTCCGGCACGCCGAAACCGTCCAGCGCGGCCACGTGCGAGACCGCCGAGGGACGCGCACCGGCGAACAGCATCGCCACGTTCGCGCCGAGGCTGTGGCCGGCGATGGCCAAGGCCTCATCGGGCGCGAGCGTGCGCGTCAATGCATCGAGGTCGGCGACGTAGTCGGCAAACCAGTAGCCGTCCTGTGGCGTCTGCGACAAGCCGAAGCCACGCCAGTCGGGCGCCAGCACATACCAGTCGTTGGCCAGGGCATCGACCAGAAACTGGAACGACGCCGATACATCCATCCAGCCGTGCAGCAGGAATAGCTTGCGGTGCGCCGGATCACCCCATGTACGCACATGGTAGGTCAGCGAGCGAATCGGAACGTAGAGGGAGCGCGCGGCGCGCATCATCGCCGCGCGGGCCGCAGAAAAATCCTGATAGGCGGTGGCGCGCGTCGGTCAGGCATCGGCGCGCAGTCGTAGCGCTCGGGAGCGCAATTCACTTCTTGCGGCATTGCGCCATGCCATCGACCCAGCCCGTGCGGTAGTTGCCGTCGTTGGAGTAGCGCACCGGATCGCGCTTCTCCGTGCCGCGTCCGGAGGAACATCCATCGCCGAAGCCGAGTCGATAGGAAGGCGGAAATCCCTGCAGGTTGACTGGCGGCGGTGGCGGCTCGACGTAGGGTGCAGGCGCCGTCGGCGCCGGCGGTTTCGCAGGCGACGGTGCGACCGGCGGCACGACGGACTCGGGCGCAGGCGGCGTGGTCGTGCAACCGGCGAGCGCGATCATCGCGCCGAGCAGGCACCATTGCGCACGAATGCCCAGTCGGGAAGTCAAGATATGCGTCTTGCCGCTCGGGAATCGTGCGGCTACGGATGCGATGAACGGAGTAGAATTCTAGCATCCGCAACACGCCTGCCATGTCTTCTCCGTCCTTCGTCCACCTTCGCCTCCATAGCGAGTTTTCCGTCGTCGACAGCACGGTGCGTATCGACGATGCGGTAGCGGCGGCAAGCAGGACAACATGCCTGCGCTGGCACTGACGGACCTCGCCAACGCGTTCGGACTCATCAAGTTCTACAAGGCGGCGCGTGCCGCCGGCATCAAGCCGATCGCCGGCTGCGACGTGTGGATCACGCACGACGCGGAACGTGATGCGCCGTTTCGCGCGATCCTGCTCGCCGCGAATCGCGGTGGCTACCTCAAGCTGTGCGAATGGCTGTCGCGGGCCTACCGGACCAACCAGCACCGCGGCCGTGCCGAGTTGCGCCGCGAGTGGTTTGCCGAAGGCACCGACGGTCTGATCGCGTTGTCGGGGTCCCGGCACGGGGATGTCGGGGGTGCGCTTGCGCAGGACAACCACGCCGGTGCCGTGCGCTTCGCGCGCGAGTGGGCCGGCTGCGTTCCCGCAGCGCTATTACCTGGAGGTACAGCGCGCCGGGCATCCGGAAGACGACGCCCTGGTGGGTGTGACCGTGGCGCTCGGGGCCGAGCTCCAACTGCCGATCGTCGCCACGCATCCGATCCAGTTCCTGGAGGCGGAGGACTTCCGGGCGCACGAAGCCCGCGTCTGCATTGCGGAAGGGCACATCCTCGCCGACACGCGACGGCCGCGGCGCTTCACGACCGAGCAGCGCTTCCTGTCACAGGCCGAGATGGCAGCGCGCTTCGCCGACCTGCCGGAGGCGCTCGCCAACTCCGTGGCGATCGCCCAGCGCTGCAACCTCGAGATTCCGCTGGGCCGGAACCATCTGCCCGAGTTTCCCACGCCGGCCGGAATCAGCATCGACGAGCACTTGCGCCATGAGGCCCTGGCCGGTCTCGAACGCCGGCTCGCCGTGCTGTATCCGGATCCGGCGCTGCGCGACACCAGGCGGCCCGAGTATCTGGCTCGACTGGAGTACGAGACGAAAACCATCGCGCAGATGGGCTTTGCCGGCTACTTCCTGATCGTCGCCGACTTCATCGGCTGGGCACGGGGCAACGGCGTTCCCGTGGGTCCCGGGCGCGGCTCGGGCGCGGGCTCGCTCATGGCCTACGCGCTCGGCATCACGGATCTCGACCCGCTGCGCTATGCGCTGATCTTCGAGCGGTTCCTGAATCCCGAACGCGTGTCCATGCCGGACTTCGACATCGATTTCTGCCAGGACGGCCGCGACCGCGTGATCGACTACGTCAAACAGAAATACGGCGTCGACTCGGTGTCGCAGATCGCGACCTTCGGCACGCTGGCCGCCAAGGCCGCGGTGCGCGATGTCGGCCGCGTGCTCGACCTGCCCTACCCGTTCGTCGACGGCATCGCCAAGCTCATTCCCTTCCAGCCCGGCAAGGTCGTCACGCTCAAGCGCCGGCAGGAGGGGAGCGACGCCAACGTCATCTATGCGCGCGAGGTCGAGCCGCTGCTGAACGAGCGGGAAGCAGCCGAGGAAGAAGTGCGGCAATTGCTGGAACTGGCCGAGCAGCTCGAAGGCCTGCCGCGCAACGTCGGCATGCACGCCGGCGGCGTGCTGATCGCGCCCGGCCGGCTGACCGATTTCTGTCCGCTCTACGTACAGCCTGGCGCCGAAGCGATTCTCTCGCAGTTCGACAAGGACGATGTCGAAGCGGTCGGCCTCGTGAAGTTCGACTTCCTCGGACTCACCACCCTCACGATTCTCGACTGGACGATCCGCTACATCCGCAAGCTCGATCCCGCCGCCGCGATCGACCTCGACCGCCTGCCGCTCGACGACCAGGCGGCGTTCAACGTGTTTCGCAAGCTGAACACGACTGCCGTGTTCCAGTTCGAATCACGCGGCATGCGCGAGCTGCTCAAGCAGGCACCGGTCACGCGATTCGAGGACATCATCGCGCTAGTGGCCCTGTATCGGCCGGGGCCGATGGAGCTGATTCCGGACTACGTCGCCCGCAAGTCGGGGCGCGAGCGCAGCGCCTACCCGGACCCGCGCCTCGAACCCATCCTGGCCGAGACCTACGGCGTGATGGTGTACCAGGAACACGTGATGAAGATCGCCCAGGAGATCGGCGGTTACACGATGGGGGGCGCGGACCTCTTGCGCAAGGCGATGGGCAAGAAGAAGCCCGAAGAGATGGCGAAGCATCGCAGCATTTTCGTCGATGGTGCTACGAAGAACGGCGTGACGCCGGCCAAGGCAACGCTGCTGTTCGACCTGATGGAGAAGTTCGCCGGCTACGGCTTCAACAAGGCGCACGCCGCCGCGTACGCGCTGGTCGCGTACCAGACCGCCTACTTCAAGGCACATCACCCGGCGGCATTCATGGCGGCGAACCTGTCGCTGATGATGGACGACACGGACAAGGTGCGCGTATTTCGCGACGACGCCATTGCGCAAGGATTGACAGTGCTGCCGCCGGACGTCAACGCGTCGAATCACCGCTTCGAGCCGGTCGACGCGACGCAGATTCGCTATGGCCTGGGTGGCATCAAGGGCACCGGCCAGGGGGCCATCGAGTCGATCGTCGCGGCGCGGACGACGGGCGGCGTGTTTGCCGATCTCTTCGATTTCTGCCGGCGTGTCGACAAGCGCATGGTCAACCGGCGCGTGGTCGAAGCCCTGATTCGCGCCGGGGCGTTCGACGCGATCGAACCGCGCCGTTCGGCTCTGCTCGCTTCGGTAAGCATCGCGCTGGAAGCTGCGGAGCACGCCGAAGCCCATGCCGCGCAAGTGTCACTCTTCGGCGAGGAGGCCGCGGAACGCTCGGTGGGACTCATCGCCGCGCGGGAATGGACGGACGCCGAGCGGCTGCAGAACGAAAAGACGGCGATCGGCTTCTATCTGTCCGGCCATCCATTCGCCGGCTACGCAGCGGAACTGGCGCCACTGGTCCGCACCACGCTCGCCAGCCTCGCGCCGAAGCAGGAACGCGTGCTGGTCGCCGGCATCGTCACCCAACTACGCGTGCAGGCGAGCCGCCGCGGCAAGATGGCCTTCGTCACGCTCGATGATGGCCATGCGTCGGCCGAACTGCTCGTCTACAACGAAGTCTTCGACAGTGTTCGCCAGTTGCTGCGCGAGGATCAGCTCGTCATTGCCGAGGTGAAGGTCAGCCAGCGGATGAACGAGGACGGCGAACTCCAGGGTCTGCGGGTGATGGCAGACAACGTGTATGACCTTCCGACGCTGCGACGCAAGCTCGCGAAGGGACTGAAACTCGCGTGCAACGGCAATGCTTCGGCCGCGAAACTCGCCGAGATCCTGCAACCGTATCGGCCCGGCGCGACCCCGATCACGATCCAGTATCGCAACGAGCGCATCGGCGGCGAAGTCGCGCTGCCGGAGGACTGGCGCGTCAACCTCGACGACGCGCTGCTCGATCGCCTGCGCGACTGGCTGGCGCCGGAGAACGTGCAGGTGCTTTACTAACTTTTCCGCGCAGTGGCGGCCAGCTCTTGGTGCCGCCGGCTGCGCGCATCCAGCAACGATTTTCCGCTGCGCAATTTTCCAGGACAGGCACGCCGATGAATCTTCCGACCACGATGCGTCATATCGCCATCCTCGAACCGGGCCCACCCGAGGTCCTCGTGCCGGCTGAAGGTCCGCTACCGGTGACCGGGGCGGGCGAAGTGCTGATCGAGGTTGCTTTCGCTGGCGTCAACCGACCCGACTGCCTGCAACGCTCCGGCGCCTATCCGCCGCCGCCGGATGCGTCGCCAATCGTCGGGCTCGAAGTGTCGGGCCGCATTGCCGCGCTGGGCGAAGGCGTGTCGGGCTGGAAAATCGGCGACGCGGTGTGCGCGCTCACGCCCGGCGGCGGCTACGCGCAGTTCTGCACGACTCCCGCCGGATTCTGCCTGCCGCCGCCACCCGGCTTGTCGCTCGAAGCCGCGGCCGGGGTGCCCGAGAACTATTTCACCGTCTGGTACAACCTCTTCGATCGCCTGCACTTCGACGCCGGCGAATCGGTGCTGATCCATGGCGGTACCAGCGGCATCGGCCTCACTGCGATCCAACTCACCAAGGCTTTCGGCGCCACCGTCTACACGACTGCCGGGTCCGCGGAAAAGGTGGCCTTCTGCCGCAAGATGGGCGCCGATCACGCGTTCGACTACAAGACGCAGGACTTCGTCGCGGAAATCGCCCGCATCAGTGGCAAGCGTGGCGTCAACGTCGTGCTCGACATGGTCGGTGGCGACTACGTGGAGCGTAATCTGAAGTGCCTGGCTCTCGAGGGGCGGATGGCGCAGATCGCCTTCCTGCAAGGCAGCCGCGTCAACGTCGAGCTGCGGCACCTGATGATGAAGCGCATCACGTACACGGGATCGACACTGCGCGCGAGCCCCGCCGCCCGCAAAGTGGCGCTGGCGCACGCGCTGCGCGAAAAAGTGTGGCCGTTGTTCGCACAGGGCAAGCTCCGGGTCGTCGTGCAGGAGACGATGCCGCTGGACGAAGCCGCACGCGCGCACGCGCTGATGGAATCGGGGACGTTGATCGGCAAGATCATCCTCGCCGTGTAGGCAGAGGCGTACGCAGCAGCAGCCCGGACCACGCGCGGACGCACCGCCCGGAGTCGCCAGCGGCCGCGAGGAACCCCCGGCACCACCGCGCTACACCGCCGGTGGCAACGCCCGCCTCAGTACGTCGCACGCCCCCCGGATAGGTCGAACACGGCTCCCGTCGAGAACGAGCAGTCTTCGCTCGCCAGCCAGCACACCAGCGCCGCGATCTCATCGACGGTGCCGAAGCGCCCCATCGGAATCTTCGACAGCATGAAGTCGATGTGCTGCTGGGTCATCTGGTCGAAGATCGCCGTACGCACCGCCGCAGGAGTCACGCAGTTGACCACGACGCCGGATTTTGCGAGCTCCTTGCCCAGCGACTTGGTGAGGCCGATGACTGCCGCCTTCGACGAACTGTAGGCCGATGCGTTCGGGTTGCCTTCCTTGCCCGCGACCGACGCGATGTTCACGATCCGGCCGTAGTTGCGGGCCGTCATCAACGGCACGACGGCCCGGTTGCAGTAGAACACGCCATGCAGGTTGACGTCGAAGACGCGCTTCCAGTCGTCGATCGGATACTCCGCCAGCGTCGTGTTGGGTCCGGTGATTCCGGCCGAGCACACGAGCGCATCGAGTCCGCCCAGCGCGTCGGCGGTCGCGCGCGCGACCCGCTCCACGGCCACCGGATCGGCGACATCGAGTTCGTAAGTTGATACGGTACCGCCGAGCAGGGCCTTGGCTTTGGCCAGCGCACCTGCGTCGCGATCCCATAGCGCCACGCTACCGCCGCTGGCGACGACCCGTTGTGCCACGGCCAGGCCGATGCCTGCGGCGCCACCGGTGATCGCCGTCACGCGGCCCTTGAAATCGAGCTGGTTCATTCCCTGTCCTGGTCGAGTTGTCGTTGGCGGCGACGCCCGCGCGGGCACGCCGTCAGCGAAAGAATATACCGAGTCCGATGACCAGGGCAGCGATCGCGACCACCCCCAGCACGCAGAGCAGACCGAACATCGTATTGCGGGTGTCGCTCTGGAAGACCAGCATGTCGTCGACGAGCTCGGCGACCTGCGCGTTGGTCGCAACCGCGACCGACGGCGCAGGATCAGGTGCGGCGACCGCGACGGGTGTCGTGGTGGGCACGTCGATGGGGAGAATCATCACGAAGTTGGAGACCGGCAGGATCCGGTGCGCGTGATTGTCCCAGAGCTTGATGCGCACACTCGAGCGTTGCCGATAGGACAGCGCTGGACTGCCGTTTCCGTTGATGCGCGGCTCGCCGGCGTCGATGAAGAACTTGGCGGGGAGGCGACCCGTATTGGCGACACGCATCAGCATCCCGAAGCGATCGCTGGACATGCCGACGTTGACCTGGAATTTGGCCGGCGCGAGTTCGTTGTCGTCGTCGTTCTGCGGAACATAGACGAGCGATCCGATAACCTTCTCGCCGTTGCCGTTGCGACGCTCGCGGATGCGCAACACACCGACCAGATCCTGCAGCCCGCCGCCGGTCACGAGATCCACCAAGTCTTCCGGATCGAGAACCACCTTCATCACGAGGACACTGTCCTTGTGATTCTCGATGACCAGCCGCGCTTTGGTCGGCCGGAATCCCACGAGCGGCATCGCCCACGCCCTATCATTGTTGTGTACATTGCAGCGGACTCGGCCGGCGCAGCGTGACACGAAGCCCCTAAAGCGCTGCGTCGGCGTGCCGCGATTCTATGCCAAGCGCGCGCGGATGAAGCAACCGTCCGGCGAATTTTGTCGAGGTCGCGCGCCAGCATTCGCCGCCGCCGCAGGCGTATCCCGCCGTGGCATCATGCACGCGGTTGTCGGACCTTGATCCCCGGCGCCTATCGATCAGGAGCCACTGATGCGCGTCTCCCTGGCATTTGCCGTTTCAATCCTTGTCCTTTGTGCCTGCACGACGGCGCCCAATGAACCGGTGCCTATCACGCCCAAGGCGGAGGTGCCGAACGCGCCGGTCGCGCGCCGGCCGGCCGAGTCGGCAGCGTCGCCGGCATTGTCCGCCAGTACGAAGTCCTCGCCGGTCACGACCATCGTCGTACCCGCGGATACGCTTTACGTCTGTGTGTCGGAGACCGGAGGCGAGCGCGCGCAGACCTCGATTGTGTTCGACAAGAAGGTGGGCGACATTTGCCGACGGCATCCCGAGATGGGCCCCTGCCAATACGAGCGCGACATCTGCCGCCGCAGCGGCGGGCGCGTCTACGCCGCCAACGGCGTCGAGATCACGCGGCAGACCGAGGACGAGTACGACAAGAAGGTGTTGCGCGTGCGGTTCAAGGCGAATTGACGTTGCGGCATGACACCGGCGATGAACCGGTTTCATCGTGCCGCGGTACCCTGGAGGAACGCCGAGGGCGCTGAAGTGTGGTGCCGGCAGTAGGAATCGAACCCACGACCAACGGTTTACAAAACCGCTGCTCTACCCCTGAGCTATGCCGGCGATTGGGCGGGGATCGAGATCCCCGTTCAACTACTTGATGACCTGCAGGTGTGACGCGCGGCGCTTGGCCTTGGCGCCTTCCTTGCGCCGGCCGTCACGCGGTTCCTTCGCGTCGCCAGGACTTTCCGCCAGCGCGGGAGGCGCAGTCGCCGCGGCAAGCGATGCTACCGGATCCTGTGGCTGAGCGAACGAGAAGCCGTATCCGGTTTCCTTCGCGAAAATGCCCGAAACCGCGTTCATCGGCACGGACACTTCCTGCGACGCGCCGTTGAAGCGCGCGGTGAACTGGATCCACTCGTTGTCGATTGTGAGCTTGCGCGTCGCGGTGGTGCTCATGTTGAGTACGATCTCGCCGTTCTTGACGAAGGCCGCCGGCACGCGCGTCTCCGCGTTGACCTTGACCGCCAGGTACGGCGTCAACGCGCTGTCCGCGCACCACTCGCAAATGGCGCGTATCAGATAGGGCTTGGCGGACTGTTCGGACATGGCGAGAGAATACTACGCGGGCCGCCCACGCCGTCAAGGTCGGCCGGACCGCGTTTTCCTGCCGGCGCACCGGCCGGCGTCGCGAACCGGCCGCAACGCGGCAGCCCTTGGTCTGGAGCGTGCTACTTGCGCATGCCCCGTTCGGCCGAGGTCAGCGCCTCCGAGAACGCCGGGCGCGCGAACAGCCGTTCGGCGTACTTCATGAGTGGCGCGGCCTGCTTGGGCATCTGGATGCCGTAGTAGTCGAGCCGCCACAGGAGCGGCGTAATCGCCACGTCCAGCATCGAGTATTCCTCGCCGAGCATGTGCTTGTGCTTGGCGAACACGGGCGTGATCTGCAGCAGCGCATCCCGCACCAGTCCGCGCGCCTTCTCGGCGCTTTTCTGGTTGTTGCCTTCGAGCGCGTCGAGGTGGCAGAAGAGCTCCTTCTCGAAGCGATGCAGGAACAGCCGCGCACGCGCACGCATCACCGGGTCGGCAGGCATCAGTTGCGGATGCGGAAAGCGCTCGTCGATGTACTCGTTGATGATGTTGGATTCGTGCAGCACCAGGTCGCGCTCGACCAGCACCGGAACCTGGTTGTAGGGGTTCATCACCGCCAGGTCCTCGGGCTTGTGGTCGAGGTCGACGTCGATGATCTGGAAGTCCATGCCCTTTTCGTGCAGCACGATGCGGCAACGCTGGCTGAACGCGTCGGTGGTGCCGGAGTAGAGGGTCATCATGTTGGGTTCTCCCTGCGCGCTTGGGCTGGCGCGCTTGCAGTTTCGGTGGTCGAGCGGAGCGCTTCGGCGCCGCTCCAATGCAACGGGGCACGAGCCATCACGCCCGTGCCCCGCACAGGTTGTGCGGACGCCGGACTAATGGACGTCCTTCCAGTACGAGCGCTTCAGCGCATACACCAGCGTGAACAGCACGGCAAGGAACAGCAGCACCGCAATGCCGATGCTGATGCGCTTGTTCTTGCTCGGCTCGGCGACGTAGTCCAGGAAATTCACGAGGTCGGCGACCCATGCCTTGTACTCGACGGGAGTCAGCGTTCCCGGCGAATCCGCGTTGAAGCCGACGCTGCGCACCAGCCACTTGCCGCCGACCGCGGGTTCGATCTTCACCAGGCCCTTCATCGAGATCGCGGCCGACAGCGCTTTCTCATGTTCGTCGAACGTTTGGGTCTTCAACTCGCCGACACCCGACAGTTGCCACAGCACGTGCGGCATGCCGACGTTTGGAAAAACCAGATTGTTCCAGCCGGTCGGCGTGTCGTCCCTGTAGAAGGCCAGCAGATAGTTGTACAGCCAATCGGCGCCACGCACACGGGCCTCCACCGACAGGTCGGGGGGAATGGCGCCGAACCAAGCCTTCGCGTCCGCCGGACTCATCGCCACGGTCATCGTCGAACCGATCTTGTCGGTCCCGAACATCAGGTTGTCCTTGATCTGGGCTTCGGTGAGGCCGATGTCCTGCAGCCGCTCGTAGCGCATGTATTTCGCGCTGTGGCAGTTGAGGCAATAGTTCACGAAATTGCGCGCACCGCGCTGCAGCGACTCGGTATCGAGGCGGTGGACCGGCGCTGGATCCATGCGCAGGTCCGGACCACCCGCGGCCAATGCCGTGCCTGAGACGGACAGCACGACGACAACGAGAAAGGAGGCGATCTTGTTCATGCTGTCACGTCGTCCTTTCGGGAACCGGTTTGGTCTTGTCGCGCGCCGTGTACCACGGCATCAGGATGAAGAACAGGAAGTAGACGACGGTCAGCACGCGCGCCGCCACGGTGGCGCGGTCCGCGCCGTAGAACGGGAACCCTTCCGAGAACTGGCCCCAGACCGTGACCGGCACGACACCGAGATAGCCGAGCACCAGGAAGGCAACGACGAAGGCCGCCAGCCACGACTTGTACAGCGTGCCGCGATAGCGGATCGACGCGACCTTGCCCCGATCGAGCCACGGCAGCAGGAAGAACACCATCACCGCCGCGCCCATGGCCAGCACCCCGTAGAACTGCGTGGCGGGCAGGAAGGAGAAGAGTTCCGACGGCACGGCCCGCAGGATCGCGTAGTACGGCGTGAAGTACCACACCGGCGCGATGTGCTCGGGCGTCTTCAGCGGGTCGGCGGGGATGAAGTTGTTGTGCTCGAGGAAATAGCCACCCATCTCCGGCAGGAAGAACATGACGATGCTGAATACGATCAGGAAGAACACGACGCCGACGATGTCCTTGATCGTGTAGTACGGGTGGCTGTTGATGCCGTCGAGGGGCAGCCCGGTCTGCGGATCCTTCGGCTGGTGCTTGACGTCGACGCCGTCCGGATTGTTGGAGCCCACTTCGTGCAGCGCCATGAGGTGCGCGGCAACGAGGCCCAGCAGGACCAGCGGCAGCGCGATCACATGGAACGCGAAGAAGCGGTTGAGCGTGATGTCGGAGATCGTGTAGTCACCGCGAATCCACAACGCCAACCCCTCGCCGATGAACGGCACCGTGGAAAAGAGGTTGACGATCACCTGCGCACCCCAGTACGACATCTGCCCCCATGGCAGCAGGTACCCGAAGAATGCCTCCGCCATCAGCGACAGGTAGATGAGGCAGCCGAAAATCCAGAGCAGCTCGCGCGGCTTGCGATAGCTGCCGTACATCAGCCCGCGGAACATGTGCAGGTAGACGACGATGAAGAACGCCGACGCGCCGGTGGAATGCATGTATCGGATGAGCCAGCCCCATTCCACGTCGCGCATGATGTACTCGACCGACTCGAACGCCTTGGTCGCGTCGGGCTTGTAGTTCATAGTCAGGAATATCCCCGTGACGATCTGCATCACCAGCACCAGGGTCGCGAGCGAGCCGAAGTAGTACCAGAAGTTGAAATTCTTCGGCGCGACGTACTTGCCCCACTGCGACTCCCAGAGCGCGGTCAGCGGGAAGCGCGCATCGATCCAGTTCATCAGTTTCTGCATGGTCAGTCCGGCGAGCAAAGCGAACGTAGGAGGCGATTCGGCCAACGAGCCCCGGCGGCGCGGGGCAGCGATAGAAGCGGGCGTGACATCAACTATCCTTGCCGTCTTCGCCGATCCCGATCACGATCTTGGTGTCCGACAGGTACTTGTGCGGCGGGATCACCAGGTTGGTCGGCGCAGGCACGCCCTTGTAGACCCGTCCGGCCAGGTCGAACTTCGACTGGTGGCAGGGACAGAAGAACCCGCCAAGCCAATCGGGACCGAGGTCGGCCGGCGCGGGCTCGGGGCGGAACGTCGGCGAGCAGCCGAGGTGCGTGCAGATGCCGATGGCGATCCACATCGCGTCCTTGATCGAGCGATGCTCGTTCTTGCAGTAGACGGGCTGCTGCGGAACGTTGGAGTTGGGGTCGGCGAGCCGGCTGTCGAGCTTCGGCAGCGTCTGCAGCATGGCGGGCGTGCGGTTCAACACCCAGCAAACCTTGCCGCGCCACTCGACCGTGATGAGTTGGCCCGGCTCGACCTTGCCGATTTCCACTTCCACCGGCGCGCCCGCGGCTTTGGCGCGTGCGGACGGAAAGAACGACATCACAAACGGCACGGCCGCGACGGCGGCGCCCACGCCCCCCACGACCCCCGTCGCCGTCAGCAGAAACCGGCGCTTTTTAGCGTCGACCGATTGATTGAGAGCAGCGTCAGCCATCCCCGTATCCCAAGAAGCGCAAAAACGAAAGGTGTACTTCGCGATCGAAGGTCACCGTTTTTGCGGCAGGTTCGCAAAGCCACGGGATTATACGGGATTTGGGCCGCTCGCCGGAAGCCCGGCATGCGTTTTCGGCGGGAAAGCGGTGGCAAATCAGTTGCTTGCGCGACCGCCCGCCAACATCGTCCAACGACCGCCATCGCCCCCTGGGGCGTCATCCCACTATACTTTCACCATGTTGCGCAAATTCTGGCTGTTGTTCGCCCAGGCCTGCACGCTTTGCCTGGCGGCGCTGTTCGTGGTCGCGACGCTGCGTCCCGATCTGCTGCCCCGCACGAGCGGCCGCGTGGCCAATGTCGTGGTCACGCAGGAAACCGCCACGCCCGTCGATGGCGTTCGCGTGTCGTCCTACGCCGAAGCGGCGCGCAAGGCCATGCCGGCGGTCGTGAACATCTACACCAGCAAGGAAATGCGCTCGCGCAATCCTCTGGTGGACGATTCGCTGTTCCGCCGCTATTTTCCCGAGCTCGAGCGCGGCCAGGCGAAGCGGCAGACGAGCCTTGGTTCCGGCGTCCTCGTCTCCGCGGAAGGCTACGTGCTGACCAACCACCATGTCATCGAGGGCGCGGACGACATCCAGGTGGTGCTCGCCGATGGCCGGCGGCTCAAGGCCAGCGTGCGCGGCACCGACCCGGAGTCCGATCTTGCGGTATTGAAGGCCGACGCGCAGGACCTGCCTGCCATGACCTTCGCGGCGGCGGAGAACCTCCAGGTCGGCGACGTGGTGCTGGCGATCGGCAATCCGTTCGGCCTGGGCAATACGGTCACCTTCGGGATCGTGAGCGCGCTCGGCCGCAACTACCTCGGCGTCAACCGCTTCGAGGATTTCATCCAGACCGACGCGGCGATCAATCCCGGCAATTCGGGCGGGGCACTGGTCGACACCGCGGGCAACCTGGTCGGCATCAACAGCACCATCTACTCGCAAACGGGCGGATCGCTGGGCATCGGCTTTTCGATCCCGGTGTCGCTGGCGCGCAGCGTGTTCGAGCAGATCGTCCGCGACGGCGAGGTGACGCGCGGCTGGCTGGGCATCGAGCCCACACCGGTCACCGTCGAACTCGCCAAATCGCTGTCGATGGCGCGGGCCGAAGGCGTGCTGATTCTCGGGATGCAGCGCGGCGGACCGGCGGAACGCGCAGGGATGCAGGTAAGCGACGTCGTGCTCGACATCGGCGGCAAGTCGACGCGCAACGTGCCGCAGCTGTTGGCACGCATCGCCGAACTGCCGCCCGGCTCCAGCGCCAGAGTTCGCGTCTTCCGCGCCGGGCAAGACGTCGAGGTGGACGTGCTGGTGGGCAAGCGCCCCAAACCCGCCCAGCAATAGGCGGGGTCGCGCACGGCCCGGCGACTACTTCGCCGGCACCTCTTCCTCGTCGCCTTCCGGGACTTCGGTGGAAATGAACCGGGCGAGGAACAGGCCGAGTTCGTAGAGCAGCCACAGCGGGATCGCCAGCATCAGCTGCGAGATCACGTCGGGGGGCGTGAAGATCGCGCCGATCACGAAGGCGCCGACGATCACGTACGAGCGCATGGCGCGCAGTTTTTCGAGACTCACCACCCGCATGCGCACCAGCACGATGACCACCACCGGGACTTCGAAGGTCAGGCCGAAGGCGAGGAACATGGTGAGAACGAACGACAGGTACTTGTCGATGTCCGTCATCATCTGCACGCCCGCCGGCGTGTAGCCGGCGAAAAAGCTGAACATCAGCGGAAACACGAAGAAGTACGCAAACGCCATTCCGAGCAGGAAAAAGATGAAGCTCGACGTGATCACCGGCAGCGCCAGGCGCTTCTCATGCTGGTAGAGCCCGGGGGCAACGAACGCCCATGCCTGCCACAGCACGTACGGCAGCGCGACCACGAACGCCGCCATCAGCGTTACCTTGAGCGGCACCAGGAAGGTCCCGGTGACATCGGTGGCGATCATCGACGACCCCTGCGGCAGCGCTTGCAGCAGCGGCTTGGCCAGCAACGCGTAGATTTCCTTCGCCCAGGGAAAGAGGCAGAACAGCACGACGACGACGGCGATCATCGCGCGCAAGAGCCGCGTGCGCAATTCGAACAGGTGCGACAGGAACGTCTCCTGCGCGGCCGTTTCGGGCGCGGTGGCCGTGTCGGGCGTGGATTCGGGGGTCGGTTCGGCCACGGGGTCTGGTGCCTAGATCTTGTCGAAGCCTGGCAGCGTCGACTGCCGCGCGGGCACGGCAGGGGTCGCGTCGGCGACTTCGCCACCAGGTTCGCTGCTGAGCGGCGCGGGATCGAATTCTCGCGCGGTGGCCGGATCTGCCGCGGGCGGTCCATCGATCGCGCCGGCATTGAGCTGGTCCTCGACACTGCGCACGCCGGCCTGCATGTCCTGTGCCGCGGTCTCCACCGATGACTTCAGGTCCTGCGCCGCCGTCTTTACCTGCTGCTGCAACTTGCGCAATTCATCGAGTTCCATCTCGCGGCTGATGTCCGACTTCACGTCGGCCACGTAGCGCTGGAGCCGGCCGAACAGGTGCCCCATGGTCCGCGCGGCCTTGGGCAGGCGCTCAGGCCCGATGACGATCAGCGCGACGACGCCGACGACGACGAGTTCGGAAAATCCGATATCGAACATGGAGATGGAGCGCGGAACCCCGTGGTTGATGGGCGCAGCGGCCACGATGCCGGCCACCCTGGCCGGCTCGCGCCGGCCCAGCGAACACGCGCCGCGGGGACTACGACCGCTGCGTTTCCTTCTTGACCTCGGCGTCGATTGTCTTGCCCGGAATCTGCTGGGCCGCGGCGTCGCTGTCAGGGGCTCCGGCGCCATCTTCGTGCTTCATACCTTCCTTGAAGCCCTTGACCGCGCCTCCCAGATCCTGCCCGATGTTGCGCAGCTTCTTGGTGCCGAAAATCAGCACCACGACCACCAGTACGATCAGCCAATGCCAGATACTCAAGCCACCCATCGCATAACTCCTCTAGTTTTCCTTCCGCGGCAGCATCCGCCCCAGCGGACCGGGGCCGGCGATGACGTGGACATGGACGTGCTGGACTTCCTGCTGCCCGACCCGGCCGGTGTTGATAATCGTGCGGAAGCCGTCGTTGGCGCCTTGCTCGCGCGCCAGCACCCCGGTCAGTGCGAGCATCCGGCCCAGGACCGGCGCGTCGTCGAGGGTCGCATCGTACAGGCTCGTGACATGTTTCTTGGGAATAAGCATGAAATGCACCGGCGCCGCGGGCTGGATGTCGTGAAAAGCCAGGATATCGGCGTCCTCGAACACCTTCCTGCTCGGAATCTCGCCGCGCACGATCTTGCAGAAGATGCAGTTGGGGTCCGAAGCTTGCATGATGCCCTACGTAGTGGAACTGCCGGGTCCACGCGAGCGCAGTTGCGCGTCGATGGTCGCCAGGAGCCGCGGCGCATCGTCGGTACCAATCATGACCGCCCGCTCCCGCGCGAGTTCAAGGCGAACGGCATCGCGTCCCCCGATATTGTATAGCCACCCGGCCGGCGTCCAGCGGAGGCCTACGCCCGACCACCCCTTGATGCGCACCTGGACACAGCGCACCACGTCCGCCAGCGCGATGTTCCGGCGGTACAGGCCGATGCCGAAGCGCACCCGGATATCGGCGGGACCGACCGTCACGGTGAGCGTGGAAAACAGCAGCAGCGCCAGCGCCAGCAGGCCATAGAGCATGTACAGCAGCCACGGGACGGCCGCCCGTGTCGCCGGCGACAGGCCGAAGGACAAGCCGATGGCGACCGCGAATCCCGCGACGGTGACGGCAACGAATTTCCAGCCGACCTGGCGATGGCGATAGAGCGTCAACGCGGCCGGCCGTCCGGCGCGCCACCCCGCCCGGATTTCTCGACGTGCCCCGAGGTGCCTTCGCGGCGGGCCAGTTCCGCCAGCACGTCCGCCGGCGTCAGGCCATGCGCGGCCAGCAGCACCACGCAGTGAAACCACAAGTCGGCCATTTCGGCGATGATGCGGGCGGGATCGCCGTCCTTCGCCGCGAGCACGGTCTCGGTGGCTTCCTCGCCGATCTTCTTGAGAACCGCGTCGCTGCCCTTGGCGAAGAGTGCGGCCACGTACGATTGCGCGGGGTCACCGCCCTTCCGCGCCGCGATCGTGGCCGCCAGGCGCGCCAGCACGTCGAGGTCCGCGGATTCAGCCATCGCCGTAGATCGCCTTCGGATCCTTCAATACCGGCTCGACGTCGCGCCAGGCGCCACCGTCGAGCTTGCGGTAGAAGCAGCGCGCATGACCGGTATGACAGGCGATGCCGCCCGTCTGTTCGACCAGCAGCAGGACCGCGTCACCGTCGCAGTCGAGGCGGATTTCGCGCACGAGCTGGACGTGACCCGACTGCTCGCCCTTGCGCCAAAGCGCGCGCCGCGACCGCGACCAGTAGTGCGCTTCACCGGAGGCCGCGGTGCGCGCCAGCGCGTCGCGGTTCATCCAGGCGAGCGTGAGCACGCGGCTCGACACCGCGTCCTGCGCGACCGCCGCCACCAAGCCGTCGGCATTCCACTTGACCGAGTCGAGCCACGCGGTCATGCGCGCACCGGCGGCCGCCGCGGCAACGAACGTGTCGCGGGGCCACGAACGCCATCATCCCGATGCCCGCGTGCGCGTTTCATGTCCGCATTTCCAGGCCGGCGGCGGCCATCACGGCCTTGGCCTGACCGATCGTGAACTCGCCGTAATGAAAAATCGACGCCGCGAGCACCGCATCGGCGCCGCCGATCTTGATGCCATCGACCAGATCGGCGAGTGTCCCCACGCCGCCGGACGCGATGACCGGCACGTCGACGGCGTCCACGACGGCACGCGTGAGCCGCAGGTCGAAGCCGGTGCGGGCGCCATCGCGATCCATGCTGGTCAGCAGGATCTCCCCCGCTCCCAACGCCACGACCTCCTCGGCCCACTCGACGGCGTCGATGCCGGTCGGGGTACGGCCGCCTTGAATGACCACCTGCCACGCATCGACCGCGTACTTCCTGGCGTCGATCGCCGCGACGATGCATTGCGCACCGTAGCGGGCCGACGCCTCGCCGATGAGTTCCGGCCGGTTCACGCCCGCGGTGTTGATGCTCACCTTGTCGGCGCCGGCGTTGAGCAGCGCCCGGACGTCCTCGACGGCGTTCACGCCGCCTCCGACGGTCAGCGGAATGAACACCTGCGAGGCGACCGCCTCGATCATGTCGTACAGCAGCGCCCGCTTCTCGACGCTTGCCTTGATGTCCAGGAAGGTGATCTCGTCGGCGCCCTGCTCGTCGTAGCGACGCGCGACTTCGACCGGGTCACCCGCGTCGCGCAGGTTGACGAAATTCACACCCTTGACGACCCGGCCATCGGCGATGTCGAGACAGGGGATGATTCGTTTGGCAAGACCCATGGGAACGCGTCAACCGGCAGCGGCTTTGAGCGCTTCCTTGAAGTTGAGCGTGCCTTCATAGATGGCGCGTCCGGCGATCGCGCCGATGATGCCGTCCGCCTCGTGCTGCACCAGCAGCTTGATATCGGCGAGCGAAGACAGGCCGCCGGACGCGATCACGGGCAGCTTGATCTCGCGAGCGAGCCTGGCGGTCGCCTCGACGTTGACCCCACTCAGCATGCCGTCACGGCCGATGTCGGTGTAGATGACACCTTCGACGCCGTAGTCCTCGAACTTGCGCGCGAGGTCGACGACGTCGTGCCCCGTCATCTTCGACCACCCGTCGGTCGCCACCTTGCCTTCGCGCGCGTCGAGTCCGACCAGGATATGGCCGGGAAATGCCGAGCACGCGTCGTGCAGGAAGCCGGGATTCTTGACCGCCGCCGTGCCGATGACGATGAAGCTGATGCCATCGTCGAGATAGCGCTCGATGGTGTCCAGGTCACGAATGCCACCGCCCAGCTGGATCGGGATTTCCTCGCCGATCACGCTGACGATCTCGCGGATGGCCAGCTCGTTCTTGGGCTTGCCGGCGACGGCACCGTTCAGGTCGACCAGATGCAGGCGCTGGGCGCCCTGCTCCAGCCAATGCTGCGCCATGGCGGCCGGGTCCTCGGAGAACACGGTGACCGATTGCATGTCGCCCTGCTTCAGGCGCACGCAATGGCCGTCCTTGATGTCAATCGCGGGAATGATCTGCATGGCGGCAGCAGGGGCTGCGATCGGGGCGAGGCTTGGAAAATTCGGGGTCAGGCGCGACCGCGGCGCTCGTCAGGGCCGCCCGTCCCAGGCGACAAAGTTGGCGAGCAACTGCAATCCCGCGCGTTGACTCTTTTCCGGATGGAATTGGGTAGCGAAGATATTAGCCCGGGCCACCGCGCAAGTAAACGGCGAAGGATAGGCCACGGTCCCGGCCACCAGGGCCTCCTGTTCCGGCACCGGGTAGAAACTGTGCGCGAAATAGAAGCGCGAGCCGTCTTCGATGCCCGACCACAGCGGGTGCGTCCGCGCCTGGCGCACCGGGCTCCACCCCATGTGCGGCACCTTGAGGCGCTCGCCGGCGGCGCTCACCATCAGCTCTTCGCGGAAGCGGACCACCGCGCCCGGCAGTACGTTAAGACACTTGGTCGGCCCTTCCTCGCTGCGCTCGAACAGCATTTGCAGCCCGAGGCAGATGCCGAGGAACGGCCGGTCGCGCATGGTCTCCAGCACGACGTCCTTCAGGCCACTGGCGATCAGCTCCCGCATGCAGTCCGGCATGGCGCTCTGTCCAGGCAGCACCACGCGGCGCGCGGACCGAATCGTGCCCGCATCCGCAGCCACCCGGATGTCACGATCGGGCGCCACGTGCTGCAGCGCTTTCGCGACCGAGCGCAGGTTGCCCATGCCGTAGTCGACGACGACGATATCGGGCATCAGGAATCAGGCTTCCGAAGTTTTGGGATTGGAAAGTGGACCGGACAGCGCCAAGCCATGCCGGTCTCGGGCAGGAGAGGCGGTTACGGTGCGGTGCGCTAGAGCTGGCCCTTGGTCGACGGCAGCATGCCGGCCGCGCGCGGGTCGCGGGCGACCGCCATCCGCAGCGCGCGGGCGAACGCCTTGAACACCGTTTCCGCCTGATGATGGGCGTTGTCGCCGCGCAGGTTGTCGATGTGCAGCGTCACCTGCGCGTGATTGGTGAATCCCTGGAAGAATTCGTGCGTCAGGTCGACGTCGAAAGTGCCGATCATCGCCCGCGTGAACGGCACATGGAATTCGAGGCCCGGGCGCCCGGACAGGTCGATCACCACGCGCGACAGCGCCTCGTCCAGCGGCACGTAGGCGTGGCCATAGCGGGCGATCCCCTTCTTGTCACCGACGGCCGCCTTGAACGCCTGGCCCAGCGTGATGCCGATATCCTCCACCGTGTGGTGGCCGTCGATGTGCAGGTCGCCCGTCGCCTTCACCACAAGGTCGACCATCCCGTGCCGGGCCAGCTGGTCGAGCATGTGGTCGAGAAACGGCACGCCGGTGGCGAGATCGGCGCGGCCGGTACCGTCGAGATCGAGCTCGACCGCGATTTTGGTCTCGGCGGTGTCGCGGTCGACCCGTGCGGTGCGTTTGGGCAGTTCGGCAGGCGCATTCATGCGTAGCGTTCCAGGGCGGCGATCAGCGCGTCGTTTTCGGCCGGGGTGCCCACCGTGATGCGCAGGCAGTTCGCCAGCAGCGGGTGGCCCCCGTGCAGATTCTTCACCAGTATGCCGCCTTCCCGCAGTGTCGCAAACCAGCGGCTGGCATCCGGCACGCGCAACACGAAGAAATTGGCCTGCGACGGATACACCTCGACCCGCCGCAATGCGGACAGCGCGGTGGTGACCCGCGCCCGTTCGCTGCGGACCGCACGCACCTGCTCGGCCAGCAGTTCGCCCTGCTGCAGCAGGACGGGGACCACCGCCTGCGTGAGCGCGTTGACGTTGTACGGGGAGCGGACCTTGTCGATCTCCGCCGTCCACGCCGGATGCGCGACCGCATAGCCCAGCCGCACGCCCGCCATGCCCACCTTGGATAGCGTACGCACCAGCACCAGGTTGGGGAACTCGAGCACCCGCGGCAGGAACGTATCGTCGGCGAAGGCCTGGTAGGCCTCGTCGATGACGACCAGTCCGGGTGCGGCGCGCACGATGCGCTCGAGATCCGCGGACGCGAACGAGTTACCGGTCGGATTGTTCGGCGATGGCAGCCAGATCAGGGCCGGCCGCTCGCGGGCGATGGCCGCGAGCAGCGCGTCGACATCGAGCGTGAAATCTTCGCGCAGCGCAATGGCGCTGTAGCGCAGGTTGGCATACAGCGCATAGAGACGGTACATGACGAACGTCGGCTCCGGCGCCAGCACCACCGCGCCCGGCCGCGCGATCAACGTGGTGATGAGCTGCAGCAATTCGTCGGCACCGGTTCCGAGCACGAGGCCGGCGTCCGGCGGCAGTGCCAGCGCCGAGCGCAGCGCCTCCTTCACTTCGTCCCCCGCGCCGTCCGGGTACCGGTTCACCGCCACGTTGGCCACCGCGGCCGCGATCTGCGCGCGTGCCTCAGCGGTGAGCCCGTACGGGTTCTCGTTGGCATCGAGCTTGATCATGCCGGCGGCCTTGGCCACCGGATAGGCTGTCAGGGCACGAATCTCCGGCCGGACGACGGCTTCGACACAAGCGGCGACGGCAGCTTCGGCCGCGGGAAGCACCGGTGGACGGGGGTCATTCATGGCAGCGCCTTGGCCGGCGCGGCTTCGGCGGCCGCGGCCGCGTCGCCGAGGCGCGCCTCGGCGGAACGCGCGTGCGCGTCGAGGCCCTCGCCGCGCGCGATCGTGGCCGCGACCGGTCCGAGTGTGCGGGCGGCGCCGCGAGTCAGGCGCAACACGCTCGAGCGCTTCTCGAAATCGTAGACGCCGAGCGGCGACGAAAAGCGCGCGGTGCGTCCGGTCGGCAGCACGTGATTGGGACCGGCGCAATAGTCACCGAGTGCCTCGGAGGCGTAGTGGCCCATGAAGATGGCACCGGCGTGGCGAATCTGCGGCAGCAACGCCTCGGGGTCGGCGACTGCGAGTTCGAGATGCTCGGGCGCGATGCGGTTGGCCACGCTGCAGGCCTCCGCCAGGTCGCGCGTATGCACCAATGCGCCGCGCCGCGCCAGCGCGGCGGCGATGATCGTCGCGCGCGACAGCTCGCCCAGCAGCCGGCGCGCGCTCGCCTCGACGCGATCCAGCAGCGACGCGTCCGGCGACAATACGATGGCCTGGGCCATTTCATCGTGTTCCGCCTGCGAGAACAAGTCCAGCGCGACCCAGTCCGGATGCGCCGTGGCATCGGCGATGATCAGGATCTCCGACACGCCGGCGACCATGTCGATGCCGACGGTCCCGAATACGCGGCGCTTCGCCGCGGCAACATAGGCATTGCCGGGGCCGCAGATCTTGTCTACGGCGGCGATGGTCGCGGTTCCGTAGGCGAGCGCCGCGATCGCCTGCGCGCCGCCGATCGTATACGCCTGCGTGACGCCCGCCAGATGCGCGGCGGCGAGCACCAGCGCATTGCGGGCGCGGTCGGGGGTGGGTACCACCATGACGATCTCGCCGACGCCGGCCACCTGCGCCGGGATGGCGTTCATCAGCACCGACGACGGATAGGCGGCCTTGCCGCCAGGCACGTAGATGCCCACGCGATCGAGCGGCGTCACGCGTTGCCCGAGCTGCGAACCGTCGGGTTCGGTGAAGCTGAAGCCGGCGGCCTTCTGATGCTGGTGGTACGCGCGCACGCGATCGGCAGCGGTGGTGAGCGCGTGCTGCTGATCGGCGGGCAATGCCGCGTACGCCGCGCGCATCTCGTCGCGCGAGATGGCCAGCGCGGCGAGCGCGGTCGCATCGACCCGGTCGAAGCGTCGCGTGTAGTCGAGCACGGCCGCGTCGCCGCGGGTGCGCACGTCGTCGATGATCGCGGCGACGACGCGGTCGATTTCGCCGTCCTGTGCCGCCTCGAAGGCGGTCAGCGCCGCCAGCGCACCGTCGAAGCCTGCATCCGCTGTCGCCAGCCGGCGCAGCGACCACGCGTCCACGCTAGGCTGCCTTGACCGCGGGCGGCCCGGCCGGCGCGCCGGTCGGAACAGCGCGTCCGGCGGCGGCACCGAGTGCCTCGATCAGCGGCTGCATCAGGTCGCGCTTGAGCTTCAAGGCGCCCGGATTGACCGCAAGCCGCGAGGTGATGGGCAGGATGTCTTCGACGGCGACGAGATCGTTCGCCTTGAGCGTATTGCCGGTCGACACGAGGTCGACGATCGCGTCGGCCAAGCCCACCAGCGGCGCGAGTTCCATGGACCCGTACAGCTTGATGAGGTCGACGTGCATGGCCTTGGCCGCGAAGTGCTCGCGGGCGATGCGCACGTACTTGGTGGCCACGCGAATGCGCGCGCCGCGTTGCACCGACCCCGCCCAGTCGTAGGCACGACGGGTCGCCACCACCAGCCGACAGCGGCCGATGTTGAGATCGAGTGGCTGATACAGCCCCTCGCCGCCGTGTTCGAGCAGCACGTCCTTGCCGGCCACCCCGGCATCGGCGGCGCCGTACTGCACGTAGGTGGGCACGTCCGCGGGCCGGATCACGACGAACGACACGTCCGGTCGATTGGTCGGCAGGATGAGCCTGCGCGTCGTGGCCGGATCTTCCGTCGGCACGATGCCCGCGTGCGCGAACAGCGGCAGCGTTTCGTCGAGGATGCGGCCCTTGGACAGGGCGATGGTCAAGGCAGGCACGAGAGGTCGACCGCGCTCATTGCAGGGTCCAACATTCTACCGTAGCGCGCTGCGCCCGCCGGAGGCGGCCTCCCGGTCATACGCCAGGCGGCCGCCGACGTAGGTCGCGCGGATGGCGCGGTCGTCACCCAGCGCCATCAGCGCCGCGAGCACTTCGTCGACGTCGCGCACGTGGTCCATCCGGAAAGCCAGCAACGGCGTCGAACGAAGATCGATGATCGCGAGATCGGCGTCCATGCCGGGTTCCACGCTGCCGACGCGATCCTCGAGATCGAGGGCCCGCGCGGCCCCTCGCGTCGCCAGGTAAAGGGCACATGACGGCCCCAGGGCTTGTGCCGACTGTTGGGCGACTTCGTAGGCAGCCTGCATCGTGCGGAACATCGAGAAGCCGGTGCCACCGCCCAGGTCCGTCGCCAGCCCTACCCGTACCGGCCGGCGCGAGGCCATCGCGTCGCCCATCCGGAACAGCCCGCTGCCGAGGAAGTTGTTCGATGTGGGGCAGTGCGCAAGTGCGGTTGCGGTGTCGTGCAGGTACTGGAAGTCGGCTTCCGCCAGATGCACGCCGTGGCCGTAGATGGTCCGTTGCCCGGTCAATCCGTGCCGTGCATACACGTCGAGGTAGGAATCGGCCTCGGGAAACAGGCTTGCGACCAGCTCGACCTCGGCCTTGTTCTCCGCGAGGTGCGACTGCACGTAGGCGTCCGGGTATGCGGCCTTGAGCGCGCCGGCGGCATCGAGCTGCGCCGGCGTCGACGTCACCGCGAAGCGCGGCGTGATGGCGCAGGCGAGCCGGTCGACCCCGTGCCATCGCTCGATCAGCTGCTTCGTTTCGTCGTAGCCGCGCTGCGCGGTGTCCAGCAGCGACTCCGGTGCGTGGCGATCCATCAGCACTTTGCCGGCGATCATGCGCAGGCCACGGGCTTGCGCCTCCTCGAAGAAGACTTCCACCGACTGCGGATGGACCGTGCAGAACACCGCAGCCGTCGTAATGCCATTGCGAAGGTTTTCCTCGAGGTAGCGCCGGGCGACCGCACGCGCAAAATCGGGCTCGGCGTAGCGCTCCTCGGCCGGAAACGTGTAATGCGCGAGCCAATCCAGGAGCGGCTTGCCGCCCGCCCCGATGATCGGCAGCTGCGGATAATGCACGTGGCTGTCGATGAATCCCGCGCTGATCAGCGCATCGGCGTAGGTCGTGACGCGCACGCCCGGCGCCAGACGCGGCGCGACTTCGGCAGCCGGACCGCAATCGACGATGCGGCCGCCCGCCATGACCACGATGGCGTCCGCCAGGTACCGTCGCGTGGCCGTGACGCTGTCGACAAATGGATTGCCCGTGAAACTCAGGAGGGCCGCGCGCACGGCTGTGGCGCCTGCCGGCGTTGTCGCGGCCACCGTCATTGCCGCGGACCGCGCACGTTGGCCGGAAGGGCATCGGCGACGGTGGAACGGAAGGGGTTGATATCGAGCCCGCCACGACGGGTGAAGCGTGCATAGACGGTGAGCGCTGCGCAGCGGCAACGCGCTTGCAGGTCGACAAAAATCCTCTCGACGCAGTGTTCGTGGAAGCCCGCGTGGCGCCGGTAGGACACGAGATAGCGCAACAATCCGGCGCGATCGATGCGGGGACCACGATAGGTCACGGAGACGGACGCAAAGTCCGGCTGCCCCGTCACGGGGCACACCGACCGGAACAGGTTGGTGCGCAGCGTCTCCTCGACCACCGGTCCTGCGCTCGCCAACGCGTCGGGATCGACCTGGTAGCGGTCGATGGCGACCGGCAGCAGGTCGAGGCTGTCGCCTTCGAGTTCGCCGATCGACAGTGCCGCGAACGCGGCGGCAGCGATGAGCCGCACCTCCACCGGCGCGCCGACCGCGGCGCCGAGGTCGTGCTGCAGCGCGCTCGTCACCTGCGCGCCGTCGTCGTAGCGCGTCTGCGCGAACGAGCCCAAATAGAGCTTGACGGACTTCGATTCGACGATGAACGGCGATGTCACCGGAATCACGAACGTCGCGATCGCGACCACCGGCTTGCCGCGGCCGTCGAGCCAGGTCAGCTCGTAGGCCGTCCACAAGTCGGCGCCGCTGAAAGGCAGTGCCGCTCCCAGGCCGAGCTCGCGCCGCTGGGGCGCCCGGTCCACCGGATAGAGCAGCGCCGGATCGTACGCGTCCGGATAGGTCGTCAGGTGCCCGAGCGGCGCGCCCGCCAGTTCGTCGTCGACCCCCAACGTTCCGGCACCTCGGGACTCGCCTTCGGCGCCGGGTTTTTCCCGTCCGGCGCTGCGCGCCACGCCCCCCGGCGGACCGGCACCACGGGACGGCCCTTTGGTGCTCATGCGCCGTCCTTCACTTCACCCGGACGATGGAAGCACCCAGCGCCGCGAGCTTGGCTTCGATCGCCTCGTAGCCACGGTCGAGGTGATAGATGCGGTCGACGATCGTCTGCCCTTTGGCGACGAGGCCGGCGATCACCAGGCACGCGGAGGCGCGCAGGTCGGTGGCCATCACGGTCGCGCCCGTCAGGCCGGCCACGCCCTTGACGATGGCAGCGTTGCCCTCGACCTCGATGTCGGCGCCGAGGCGGGTCAACTCCTGCACGTGCATCATGCGATTCTCGAAAATCGTCTCGCTGATCACCGACGTCCCGTCGGCGCGCGTGGCCAGCGCCATGAACTGGGCCTGCATGTCGGTGGGAAAGCCCGGATGTGGCGCGGTACGCAGGTTGATCGCGCGCAGCGGTCCTTCGCGGCGGACCCGGATCGAGTCGCCACCGACAGCGATGTTCGCCCCCGCTTCGCGCAGCTTGTCGAGCACCGCCGGCAAGGCATCGGGTTGGGTCGCGGTGACCGTGACGTCGCCGCCGGTCGCCGCCGCGGCGACGAGAAAGGTGCCGGTCTCGATGCGGTCCGGCATGATCGCGTGGCGCGCGCCGTGCAGCATCCGAACGCCTTCGACGGTGATGCGATCCGACCCGGCGCCCGCGATGCGCGCCCCCATCGCCGTCAGGCAACGCGCGAGATCGACCACCTCCGGTTCGCGCGCCGCATTCTCGAGTACCGTCGTGCCGTCCGCGAGTGTTGCCGCCATCATCAGGTTCTCGGTCCCCGTGACGGTCACCAGGTCGAACACGAACCGGGCGCCGCGCAGCCTGCCCTTGGCGTTGATGTAGCCATGCTCCAGATCGATGGTCGCACCCATCGCCTCCAGGCCCTTCACGTGCTGGTCCACCGGGCGCAGGCCGATGGCGCAGCCGCCGGGAAGCGACACGCGTGCCTCGCCGCAACGGGCAAGCAACGGGCCCAGCGCCAGGATCGACGCGCGCATGGTCTTGACCAGCTCGTACGGCGCCAGGGGCCAGTCGATGGCGGTGGCGTCGAGCGTCGTAATCCCCGCCGCACCCGCATCGACGCGAACACCCATTTGCGCCAGCAGCGCGCGCATCGTGCCCACGTCGTTGAGCCGCGGTACGTTCGACAGTTCGAGCGGTTCCGGCGTCAGCAGTGCCGCGCACAGGATCGGCAACGCAGCATTCTTCGCCCCCGAAGCACGGACTTCGCCGCGCAGTCGTGCGCCGCCTTCGATCGCGAGCTTATCCACGCGCGCGTTGCGCCCACTGCGCCGGCGTCAGCGTCTGCATCGACAACGCGTGGATCTCTTCGCGCATCCGGTCGCCGAGGGCGGCGTAGACCAGCTGATGCTGCCTGATGCGGGTCAATCCCTCGAAGGCGGGCGAGACGATCACCGCTTCGAAGTGCTGGCCGTCGCCGCCGACTTCGACGTGATGGCACTCGAGCCCGTTTTCGAGCGATTGCTGGATGGATTCGGGGGTGACCATCGGTCTTCCTTTGCTAGTGGCGGACAGGGATTTTCATCGGACACGCGAGCCGCGCGCGTCGCGGTTGCATCACGTGCGCAGCTTCCATCCCGAAGCCAGCAGGCGCAAGGCTAGGATCGCCAGCGACAGTGCCGCGACCACCACCACGGCGAAGCTGACCCACGGCGGCACGTCGGACACGCCGAAGAACCCGTAGCGGAACCCGTCGATCATATAAAAGAACGGATTCAGATGCGATAGCGTCTGCCAGAACGGCGGCAGCGAGTGGATCGAATAGAAAACCCCGGACAGGAAGGTTAGCGGCACGATGATGAAATTCTGGAAGGCAGCCAGCTGGTCGAACTTGTCGGCGGTGATGCCGGCGATGAGGCCCAGCGTGCCGAGAATTGCACTGCCGAGCAACACGAACGCGAGTGCCCAGAATGGATGCGGCAGCCACAGCAGCGATGGCGAAAACAGCAGCGTCACCCCAAACACCCCGGCGCCCACGACCAGGCCGCGGACCATCGCGCCGACGACGTATGCTCCGTAGAGCTCGAGCGCCGACAGCGGCGTCAGCAGCACGAAGATCAGGTTGCCGGTGATCTTGGACTGGGTGAGTGACGAGGACGCATTCGCGAAGGAATTCTGCAGCACCGACATCATCACGAGCCCCGGAACCAGGAACGCCGTATAGCCGACCCGCCCGTCGTACACCGACACGCGCCCTTCGAGGACGTGCGAAAAGATGAGCAGGTAGAGCAGCGCAGTCAGAATCGGCGCGGCGATGGTCTGGAAACTTACCTTCCAGAAGCGCAGCAATTCCTTGTACAGCAGCGTGAGCCAGCCGTGGCCGGGCGCGCCGCCGAGGTCGCCGCCGTCGCGGGTGCCGGCGATGGCGCGGTCCGTCATACCCGCATCCTCGGGGCCGGCGCTTCCGGTGCTTGCATGATGCGCAGGAAGACGTCCTCCAGGTCCACCTCCTCGAGGCCCAGATCGGCGATGGCGATGCCCTCCTCGCGCAGCGCCGCCAGCAGGCGCTCGAGGTCGGCGTACGCCTCCAGGCCAATGTAGTACAGGCCCCCCTCCTGCCGCAGAACGCGCGGCAGCCACGCGTCGGGCAGCCGCGCCGCCGCGAGGCGCACGGTGATGCCGCCGACGTGGGACACCAAGTTGTGCGTCGTGTCGAGCGCGACGATCCGGCCCGCCTTCAGCATCGCGATGCGCGTGCACAGCGCCTCGGCCTCTTCGAGATAGTGCGTCGTCAGGATGATCGTGTGGCCGTCGCCATTGAGCTTGCGGATGAAGCCCCAGAGGTTCTGCCGCAGTTCGACGTCGACGCCGGCGGTGGGTTCGTCCAGCACGATCACCGGCGGCTTGTGCACCAGCGCCTGCCCGACCAGCACCCGGCGCTTCATCCCGCCGGACAGCGAGCGCATATTGGCGTCGGCCTTCGCCGTCAGGTCGAGGTGATGGAGGATTTCGTCGATCCACGCATGCTGGCCGCGCAGGCCGAAGTAGCCGGCCTGGAATTCGAGCGTCTCGCGCACGGTGAAGAACGGGTCGAATACCAGTTCCTGCGGCACGACCCCGAGGCAACGACGCGCCGCGCGGTAATCGGTGACCACGTCGTGCCCCAGAATGCGCGCGCTGCCGCGATCCGGGCGCGTCAGCCCCGCCAGGATCGAGATCAGCGTGGTCTTGCCCGCCCCGTTGGGGCCGAGCAGGCCGAAGAATTCGCCCTCGCGCACCGCGAGGTCGATGCCGTCGAGCGCCTGCACGGATCCGAACCGGCGCTCGACACCGAGCACCTCAACCGCAGCGGGCATCATCGGATCCAGGCGAACATTGAAGAGGGCGACGGATCGCCGCCGCGGGGCGCCGGCTCAAGTCGAGGCGGCGAACAGGTCCTCGATGCCATAGACCCGGGCCAGCGATTCCACCGCGGACGGAATGGCCGAAAAGGTGATGCCACGCCCTTCCTGCGCGCCGCGGCGGCGCAGCGCGAGCATGACCGCGAGCGCGGCGGAATCGGCGTGCGCGAGCCCGGACAGGTCGATCGTCCCCGATGCGGGCAAAGGCAATCGCCTGGCCGCGTCGAGAATCCCGGCGGCGTCGTCGAAGGTCAGCGTCCCTTCGAACTTCCAGCGGTCGCCCGCGGCCTCGAAGGCGCCGCCGGCGAGTTCGCGCAATGGCCCGGACATCATTTCGCCGACGCCCCCTGGTTCTTCGCCGCGAGCGTCTTGATGAGGCCGTCGATCCCGCCGCTCTTGATCTGCTCGTTGAACTCGTCGCGGTAATTGGTCACCAGCGAAATTCCGCCGACCACCACGTCGTAGGCCTTCCACCCCGAAGGTGTCTTGGACATCCGGTAGTCGATGGACACCGGCGCCTGGCCCGGGCGCACGACCTCGGTCCGCACCATGACATCGGTTGCGTTCGGCTCGGCGCGCAGGGGCTTGTAGTCCATCTGCTGGTCGCGGTATTGCGACAGCGCACCGGAATACGTCCGCACCAGCAGCGTCTGAAACTGCTGCGTCAACTCCTTCTGCTGCGCCGGCGTGGCCTGGCGCCAGTTGCGGCCCGTGGCCAACGCCGTCATCCGTTCGAAATCGAAATGGGGCAGCAGCTTGGTCTCGATCACTTCGCGGATGCGCGCCTGGTCGCCGGCCTGCACCTTGGGATCGGTGCGCACGATCTGCAGTACTTCCTGCGACACGCGCTTGACCATCGCGTCGGGCGCTTCCTGCGCGAATGCGGACGCCGCCACCAGCGCACACAGCAGCACGCCGGCACGGCAAAGAAGGGAAAATCCGACATGCATCATTCATCGTCCTTTGGTGGCGGTGGATTGCCATCATGCACCAGGTATTCGCGCCGCTGCAGATACGCGCGCCGCACGAACGTGTACGGGTCGAGCGAGGCCTGGTCGATCAGCGACTGCGCGCCCAGCGCCTGCGCCCGCGCGTCGAGCACCCCCAGTCCGTAGATCACGTTGCGCAGGGCGACATCGGGAATTTCGGTCGTCGGCGACCAGAGCACGCGCAACACGAAACCCGACCCGTCGCGCACGGTGGTGGGGCCGAACAGCGGCACGAACAGGTACGGTCCCTGCGGAATGCCCCAATAACCGAAGGTCTGGCCGAAATCCTCATAGCCGCGCGGAATGCCCGCCTCCGACGCCACGTCGATCAGGCCGAGGATGCCCGGGAACGTGTTGATCATCACCCGCCCCATGTCGTGGCCGGCCTTGTCGAGCTTGCCCTGCAGCAGGCCGTTGAGCGCCGAGAAGAGGTCGTCGATGTTGTTGAAATAATTGTTGATGCCGGTCTGGATCACGCTGGGGACGTAGTCAACGTAGGCCTGCGCGATGGGCTTGGCAAAATACTTGTCCAACGGTTCGTTGATGGCATAGGCGACCCGGTTGGCCGGCTCGAACGGGTCGTCGATGCGGCCGCCGGTGGTTGCGCAACCCGTCAGCGTCAGCAGCGACGCCAGAACAACGCACACCGCGGCCTTGCTCACTGGGCCGTCCCGGACGATGCCTTGTCGAAAAGAAACTGGCTGATGAGCTTCTCGATCACCACCGCCGATTGCGTCTGCACGATCCGCCCGCCATCGGCGAGCATCTCCGGATCCCCGCCGACCTCGAGGCCGATGTACACCTCGCCCAGCAGGCCCGAGGTCAGGATCGACGCAATGGTGTCGCGGGTGAACTGGTAGCCGTTGTCGATCTTCATCGTCACCACCGCCTGGTAGGTCTTCGGGTCGAGCCGTACCGACTCGACGCGACCGACCACGACGCCTGCCGCCTTCGCAGGCGCGCGCAGCTTGAGTCCGCCGATGTTGTCGAAGTGCGCCTCGAGCCGGTAGCTCGGCGCCTGGTTGAGGGTCGTCAGGTTGCCGACTTTCAGCGCGAGAAACACGATCGCGCCGATGCCGATGGTGATGAAGATTCCGACCCACAGGTCGATGGTCGCGCGTTTCATGCGTGAGATTTCCCGGAATGTCGGGTGGATGCGTTAGTGGTCACCGATGCCTCGGAACATGAACACCGTGAGGATGAAATCGAGGGCCAGGATCGCCAGCGAACCGCCGACGACCGTGCGGGTGGTCGCCGCCGAAACACCTTCCGCCGTCGGCTGGGCATCGTAGCCCTCGAACACGGCTATCAGGCTTACGGCGACTCCGAACACGAAGCTCTTGATGATGCCGTTGGTGATGTCGGGCCAGAAGTCGATCCCGGCCTTCATATTCCCCCAGAAGGTGCCGTTGTCGACGCCGATCAGGCGCACCCCCACGACATACGCCCCGAACACGCCCATTACGCAGAACAGCGCCGCCAGGAGCGGCATGGACACCACACCACCCCAGAAGCGGGGCGCGACAATGCGCGCCAGCGGGTCGACGGCCATCATTTCCATCGCGGACAGCTGCTCCGTGGTCTTCATCAGTCCGATTTCGGCGGTGACCGCGCTGCCGGCGCGGCTGGCGAACAGCAGACCGGCAACGACCGGCCCCAGTTCCCGCACCAGCGAGAGGCCGACGAAGATGCCGAGCGAATCCCCGGCACCGTAGCGATTGAGCGTGTCGTAGCCCTGCAGGCCCAATACCATGCCGACGAACATGCCCGAGACCATGATGACGACCAGCGACAGCACACCCGAGAAATAGATCTCGCGCATGGTCAGCTGGGGCCGCATCAGCGCCGCCGGGGAGTGATAGAGGATCGCGACGAAGAAGCGCGTGGAGAATCCGACGCGCGCAATCGCGCGCATCGTTCCGGCGCCGACGCGGCGCAATCCGTTGGCCAGGACGTTAGACAGCACGGAGCGCGAACTCCTCGGCGTAGGGTCGCGCCGGGTAATGAAAGGGCACCGGGCCGTCCGGCTGGCCATCGACGAACTGCCGCACGAAGGGATCGGAGGAATCGCGCACCTCGTCCGGCGTACCCTGGGCGATGATCCGCCCTTCGGATACGAAGTACAGGTAATCGACGATGCGCAAAGACTCGTACACGTCGTGCGTAACCACGATCGAGGTCGCCCCGAGCGCATCGTTGAGCTTGCGGATCAGCTCTCCGACCACACCAAGCGAAATGGGGTCGAGTCCGGCGAAGGGCTCGTCGTACAGCACCAGCATCGGGTCGAGCGCCACGGCGCGGGCGAGGGCCACGCGCCGCGCCATGCCCCCGGACAGCTCCGACGGCTGCAGCGACGCAGTACCGCGCAGGCCCACCGCGTGCAATTTCATCATCACCAGGTCCCGCACCAGCGGCTCGGGCAGGTCGGTCAATTCGCGCATCGGAAAGGCGACGTTCTCGAACACCGTCATATCGGTGAACAAGGCCCCGAACTGGAACAGCATGCCGATCTTGCGGCGCAGCGCGAACAAGTCGTCCCGTGACAGGTCGCGCACCGAGGCGCCGTCCACCAGCAGAGTGCCCGCCTGCTGCCGCAACTGGCCTCCGATCAGGCGCAGGATCGTGGTCTTGCCGCACCCCGACCCGCCCATGATCGCCACTACCTTGCCACGGGGGATGGTCATGTCGATCCCCTTCAGGATCGGCCGCGTGCGGTCATAGCCGAAGGTCACCCCGGACATCGCGACGGCGTCGGTGTGGCCAGCAGACGGGGCAGCAGATCGCGGTGACGAAACGTCGGGCAAGGGAAATCCGGCAGACGGGGGCAGGGCGTTGGGGGAGGTCGATTGTAGCCGCACCGTTCGCCGCGCTGCAATGACCCGCGGTCAGTTACGCGCCTTGTCCAGGGTTGGAACGCTGGTCAGACGCCGAGAATCTTCTTCTCGGCAGCGCTCAGGCGGTCCGGGCGGCCCAGCAGGACCATCACGTCGCCGGGCTCGAAACGCCAGTCGGAGGGCGGACGCAGGGAGCGCGCGCCGCGCCGGCGCACGCCGGTGACCTCGACCAGTTCCCCGAGATCGAGTTCAGCGAGCGACTTCCCCACCGCATCCGCCCGGTCCGGCAGCACGACCGTGCGCAAGCGTGGCTGCAGATTGTCGGCCGCCTCGGTGCTGTCCGTGGCGCCGTGGAAAAACCCGCGGAACAGCCCGTAGCGCTCCTCCCGGATCGCTCGAATGCGCTTCAATACCCGGTTGAGCGGAATGCCCATCACCAGCAATGAATGCGATGCCAGCATCAGGCTGCCCTCGAGCACTTCGGGTACCACTTCGGTGGCCCCGGCCGCCATCAGCTTGTCGATCTCGGCATTGTCGAGCGTGCGCACGATCACCGGCAATTCGGGACGCAGCTGATGTACGTGGTGCAGGATCTTGAGGGCCACCGGCGTGTCCGCGAAGGTGACGACGACCGCAGCGGCCTTGGACAGGCCCGCGCTGATCAGCGCTTCGCGCCTGCTGGCGTCGCCATAGACCACACTGCCACCGTCGGCCGTCGCCTCGCGCACGCGAAACGGGTCCGATTCGAGGGCGATGAAGCCGATCTCCTCGGCTTCCAGCAAGCGCACCAGGTTCTGCCCGCTGCGGCCATACCCGCAGACGATCACATGATTCTGGCGCGCCATGGTCCGGGCGGCGATCTGCGTGACCTGCGCCGCACGGGCTAGCCAGTCGTTTGCCGTCAGCTTGCGGACCAGCATGCCTCCGTATTCGATGACCAGCGGCGCCGCGAACATCGAGATGATCATGGCAGCGAGCACCGGCTGCAGCAGCCCGGCCGGCACCAACCCCGACTGCGAGGCCAACGCGATCATGACCAACGCCAGTTCGCCCGCCTGGGCCAGATAGAGCCCGGTTCGCAGCGCCGTGGACAAAGGCGCGCGGAACATTCGGGCCAGCACGACGATGAGACCGAGTTTCACGGCTACCGGTACCGCCAGCAACAGGATGACCCACGGCAGGCTCGCCATGACCACGTGGAAATCCAGCGCCATGCCGACGGTGACGAAGAAAAGACCCAGCAGTACGTCCCGGAATGGCTTGATGTCCTCCTCGACCTGGTAACGGTATTCGGTCTCGGCTATCAAGATGCCGGCCAGGAATGCGCCGAGCGCCACCGACAGCCCCAGGGCTTCGGTCAGGGCGCCCAGCCCGAGCGTGACCAGCAGCACGTTGAGCATGAACAGCTCGGGCGAACGCTGGCGCGCCACCACGTGGAACCAGGCGCGCATCGGCTTCTGGCCGAGAAACAGGATGAGCGTGAGGGCGGCGAGCGCCTTCAGTGCGGCGAGCCCCAGCGCGTAGGCGAGTTCGGTACCCGACTTGTTCAGCGACGGAATGACGATCAGGAAGGCAACCACCGCGAGGTCCTGGAACAACAGGATGCCCATCGCGTCGCGCCCATGCGGCGTACCGAGTTCCATGCGCTCGGCCAGCATCTTGGACACGATGGCGGTCGAACTCATGGCCAGCGCCCCGCCCAGCACCAATCCGAATTGCCAGCCATAGCCGATGAATTGCAGCGCCGCAACCGTGGCGGCCGTTGTGATGGTGACCTGCGCGAAGCCCAGTCCGAAGACCGCACGACGCATTGCATGCAACTGGCCGAGGCTGAACTCGAGGCCGATCGAGAACATGAGGAACACGATGCCGAACTCGGCCATGTAGCGGGTGGTCTCGTTGTTGGGCACCCAGGCCAATGCATGCGGTCCGACCAGCACGCCCACGAGGAGATAGCCGAGGATCGCCGGCAACCTGACCAAGCGAAAGACCGCGACAACCACGACCGCCGCGGCCAGCAGCACCAGAATCAGGGTCAGCGTGTGTCCCATCGATGGGCCGATCATATGTCAGCGCCGATCCGCAGGCGAAAGCTATAATCGATCGATGAACAGCAGGGCTCCCGAAGCATTGGCCGCAGCGGCAACGCCCGCCGTCGATACGCAGCGCGCGCTGGCCTTGGCGCGCCAGGTGATGCACACCGAGGCCGAGGCCATTCGCGCGCTCGCCAATCGCCTGGGCGATGCGTTCATCGCCGCGGTGGAGCTCCTGTACCGCTGCCGTGGCCGTGTGGTCGTCTGCGGCATCGGCAAGTCGGGCCACATCGGCCACAAGCTGGCGGCGACGCTGGCCTCGACGGGCACGCCGGCGTTCTTCGTGCACCCGGTCGAAGCCTCGCACGGTGACCTCGGCATGATCACGCCCGAGGACGTGGTGGTCATGCTCTCCAATTCCGGCGAGACGGACGAACTCGTGATGCTGGCGCCGCACATCAAGCGGGAAGGCGCGCGCCTCATCGCGCTGACCGGCAACGAGCGCAGCGCGCTGGCCCAGGCCGCGGACGTCCATCTCGACGCCGGCGTGGATGCCGAGGCGTGCCCGCTCGGCCTCGCCCCCACCGCGAGCACGACCGCGGCGCTCGCGCTGGGTGATGCGCTGGCGCTGGTGCTGCTCGACGCGCGGGGGTTCTCGGCCGAAGACTTCGCCAAGTCCCATCCGGGCGGAACGCTGGGTCGCCGCCTGTTGACGCGCGTCGCCGACATCATGCGCACCGGCGACGCTATGCCGGTATCGCCGGCAAGCGCCACGCTCGCCGAAGCCATCGTCGAGATGAGTCGCAAGGGCATGGGCATGACGGCGGTGGTGGACGCCGACGGACGTGTGGTCGGCATCTTCACCGACGGCGACCTGCGTCGCAGCCTCGACCAGGTGCGCGACGTCGCTGCCGTCCCCGTGGCCAGCGTGATGACGACCTCGCCGCGGACCGTACACGCCACGCAGCTCGCGGTCGATTGCGTCGACACGATGGAGCAAGCACCCAAGGTTTCGCAGCTCCTGGTAACCGACGAAAGCCGGCGCCTCGTGGGCGCACTGCACTTGCACGACCTCTTCCGCGCCCGGATTGTATGAGCGCGTCCATGGGCCACTCGCGCAACGATCGCCCGACTGGGCTTCGCTGATGCCGACCGATACCCTGGCCCGTGCGCGTCGCGTGCGCTTGCTGACCTGCGATGTCGATGGCGTGCTGACCGATGGGCGCATCTACGTCGACGACCACGGCCACGAAATGAAGGCGTTTTCGGCGCTCGATGGCGTGGGCATCAACCTCCTCGCGCGGGCCGGCATCGTGGTCGGCTGGATCACGGGCAGCGTGGCACCGGCCGTCACGCACCGGGCCCGCCGGCTCAACGTCCGGCATGTGGCGATGGACGCGAGCGACAAGCTCAAGCCATGGGAATCACTGCGCCAGGAACTGGGATTCACCGCCGACCAATGCGCGCATGTCGGCGACGATCTGCCGGACGTGCCGCTGTTCCGGGCCTGCGGCTTCGCGGTCGCGGTCCCGCACGCGCCGGCGTCCGTGCGCGAGCACGCCCACTACATCACTTCGCGGGATGGCGGCGCGGGCGCCGTGCGCGAACTCGCCGAACTCATCCTTGCCGCGCAGGGCGTATCGTATCTCGATGCGCCGCCGCCCGCTTCGGTATGAACGGAGCCGTCGTTGGCGCGTGAAGTGCGTTCCTGGTTCGATCGCGCGACCGCGTGGTCGCCGGTCCTGCTGCTCGGCGGGCTCGCGGCGCTCACCTATTGGCTGGACTCGCAGGTCCAGCCGGTTCCCCCGCGCCATGACGGCTCGACCCGGCACGACCCTGATCTGTTCGCGCAGGCCTTTCGCGTCCAGACACTGGATCGCGAGGGCCGACCGCTGCAGCTCATTGCCGGCAAGACTGCGCGGCACTTCGGCGACGACATGACGACGGAGTTCACCGAGCCGCTGCTGGCGCAGACCGAGGCCGGCAAGCCCGCGATGCGCGTCACTGCCGCGAAGGCCAAGCTCAGCGGGGATCGCAAGGACGTCTATTTCACCGGCAACGTGCGCGCCGTGCGTGAAGCGGCGCCGCCGGCCACTGCCGACGGTACGCCGACCGGCCCCATCATCGTGACCACCGAGTACCTTCACGTCACGCCGGACCAGGAACTTGCCCGGACCGACAAGGCGGTGACGATCGAGGAACCCCGTGGAATAATCCACTCCATCGGACTCGAACTCGACAACAAGGCCAAGACGCTGCGCCTCGACGCCGGCGTCCGCGGCACGCTCCAACCGCAAGCACTCCCACAGTGACCTCATTCGTCCATCCATCGTGCCTCGTCGCTGTCGCCCTCCTCGCCGCGGGCGCCGGGACGCTTGCGTTGCCCGCGCTGGCGGAAACAGGTGACCGCGAGAAACCGATCAGTTTCACCTCGGACGGCGGCGAGGTGAATTACGAGAAGCGCACCGGCGTGCTCAAGGGCAACGTCGTCATCACGCAGGGGACGCTGACGATCAAGGCCGACCGCATCGATTTCAAGCAGAACGCCGACAACTCGCTGTCGGCCACCGCCTTCGGCAAGCCGCTCGCGTTTAGGCAGAAGCGCGACGGCAACGAAGGATGGTACGAGGGCTGGGCGCTGAAAGCCGACTACAACGGCCAGACGGAGCAGCTCGAGCTCTTCGACAACGCAATCCTGAAACGCGGCGCCGACGAGATCCGCAGCAATTACATCTCGTACAACGCTGCCACCGAGTTGTTCAAGGCCGAGGGCCGCGCATCGACCAATCCCGCGCTCAGTGGCGAAGCGGCGAGCGACGACCGGGTGCGCGGCACCTTCCAGCCGAAGAGCGATGCGCTTCCGGGCGGTGGTACCGGTACCGGCCCCGCGACGGCAGGCAAGGCAGCACCGTTGACGCTCAAGCCCTCCGGGGAACTGGCGCCGATCGCGAAATGAGCCCGACTTGAGTCAACTGGGCGCGGCCAACCTACGAAAGCGTTACAAGGCTCGCACGGTGGTCCATGACGTCTCGCTCGACGTGGCCAGCGGCGAAGTCGTCGGCCTGCTCGGGCCCAACGGGGCCGGCAAGACGACCTGTTTCTACATGATCGTCGGCCTCGTCGCCGCGGACGGCGGCCGCATCGAACTCGACGGCGAGAACCTGTCCCCGCTGGCGATCCACCAGCGCGCCCGGCGCGGCCTGTCGTACCTGCCGCAGGAGGCGTCGATATTCCGCAAGCTGACGGTAGCGCAGAACGTGCGCGCCATCCTCGAGCTGCAGAATCTGGATGCGGACACCCTGTCCAACCGCCTCGACGCGCTGCTCGAGGACCTGTCGATTTCGCATTTGGCCGACGCGCCCGCCGTGTCGCTGTCGGGCGGCGAGCGCCGCCGCTGCGAGATTGCCAGGGCGCTCGCCACGCGGCCACGCTTCATCCTGCTGGACGAGCCTTTCGCCGGCGTCGACCCGATCGCGGTCCTCGACATCCAGAAGATCATCGGCTTTCTCAAGGAGCGCGGCATCGGTGTGCTGATCACCGACCACAATGTCCGGGAGACCCTCGGCATCTGCGACCGCGCCTACATCATCAACGAGGGTCGGGTACTCGCCTCGGGCGTACCGGGCGAGATTGTCTATAATGAGGACGTTCGCAAGGTGTACCTTGGCGAACATTTCCGGCTTTGAGCGAATCGGCAGTTAGATGAAGCAAACGCTCCAGCTCAAGCTCACCCAGCACCTCACACTGACGCCACAGCTGCAGCAGTCGATCCGGCTGCTGCAATTGTCGACGCTCGAGCTCAACGCAGAAGTCGACCGACTGCTGCAGGAGAATCCGCTGCTCGAGCGCGAGGAAGGCGATGAAGACGGGCCGCCGGTGGAATTCGCCGTCGCCGGGACCGCGCCCGCCCCGGCGCCTGCCGAACGGGTCACCCGCGACGACGACGGGGATGGCGACGGCGACGGCATGGCCGGCGTGGACTCCGCGCCCACCCGGGACGACCTGCCCGACGTCACCGATTTTTCCGACTACGGCGGCGGTGGCACCGACGGCGACTGGGGCGGCGGCAGCGGCTCCGCGAACGGCGAGGACGACGATTTCTCGCCGCAGCAGGTCGCGACGAGTTCGCTGCGCGACCACCTGATCGGCCAGCTCATGCTCCTCAACCTGCCGCTGCGCGACCGGCAGATCGTCGCCGCGCTCATCGACGCGCTCGACGACGACGGCTATCTCGCCTCGTCGCTGGACGAAATCTCCGACATGTTTTCCGAGAACGACGCGCTCGAGCCCGAGGAGCTCCTGATCGGGCTCAAATACCTGCAGAGCTTCGAACCCGCCGGTGTCGGCGCCCGCGGGCCTGCTGAATGCCTCGCGCTGCAGCTCAAAGCATTGCCGCCGCAAACGCCGTACCGCAAGGAAGCGCTGACGATCGTCGACGGCCACCTGCCGCTGCTCGCCGCGCGCGACTTCACCAAGCTGCGCCGCGTGCTGCACTGTGACGAAGCCTGTGTAAAGGCGGTGCGCGAGCTCATCCGCAGCCTGAATCCGCGTCCGGGTTCCTCGTTCTCGAAGGACGAGGCGAACTACGTGATTCCCGACGTGGTAGTGCGTAAGGTGCGCAACGTGTGGACGGCATCGCTGAACGAAGCCGCAATGCCCAAGCTGCGCCTGAACCGGATCTACGCCGACATCCTGACCCGTAATCGCGAATCGTCCAACCAGCAGCTGTCCGCCCAGTTGCAGGAAGCCAAATGGCTGATCCGCAACGTGCAGCAGCGCTTCGAAACCATACTGCGTGTCGCGCAGGCCATCGTCGAACGGCAGCGCCGCTTCTTCGAGCACGGCGAGGTCGCGATGCGTCCGATGGTGCTGCGCGAAATTGCCGACATGCTCGACCTGCACGAATCGACTATTTCCCGCGTGACGACGCAGAAGTACATGCTGACGTCGCGCGGCACCTTCGAACTCAAATACTTCTTCGGCAGCCATGTCGCGACAGACTCCGGAGGTGCGGCGTCGGCAACGGCCATCCGTGCCCTGATCAAGCAGCTCATCGCCGCGGAAAACCAGAAGGCACCGCTGACCGACAGCCGGATCGCCGATCTCCTGGGTGAGCAGGGCATCATCGTCGCGCGCCGAACCATCGCCAAGTACCGGGAGGCGCTCTCGATTCCTCCCGTCAACCTGCGCAAGGCCATCTAATGCCTGATGGTATTGGTACTGTTCTTGCGTATTTGCAATTTGCAGCATGACCGCTTTCCTCGAGAGGAGATGTTGATGAATTTGAACCTCACCGGCGTTCACCTGGACATTACCCCCGCGATTCGCGCCTACGTCGTCAACAAGCTCGACCGCGTGAACCGGCATTTCGACCATGTGATCGACGTGAATGTGGTTCTATCGGTGGACAAGCTGCGCCAGAAGGTCGAAGCCAATCTGCACGTGCGGGGCAAGGACCTGCACGCGGAATCCGTCGATCCGGACATGTACGCGGCCATCGACGCGCTGGCCGACAAGCTCGATCGCCAGGTCCTGAAATACAAGGAAAAACTTTCCGCTCACCGGACCGACCGCGAATCCATCGAGCGTTCGCTCGGCGCCGGAGAGTGACGAGCGTATAATCCAGCGCCTCCCAGTCTGGCGGGGGTCAGAAGGCTTGGCCACCCGCCTTTTCGTTGCCGGGGACTTCGCGCGCCGGACGCCTCTTTCCCGATGAGCCAGATCGCCCACCTGCTGTCAGCCTCCAACATCGTGCTCGACCTCGACGTCGCCACCAAGGCGCGGCTGTTCGAGGCGGCGGGCGCGCTATTCGCCGCCAGTGCACGCCTCGATGCCGGCATGGTGGCGGCGAGTCTCGGGGCGCGCGAAAAACTGGGTTCCACCGGACTTGGGCAGGGGATCGCCATCCCGCACGGTCGCATCAAAGGGCTGACCGAGGCACGCGGGGCCTTTCTGCGTCTCAAGAATCCGGTGCCCTTCGATGCGCCGGACGGCAAGCCGGTCGCCCAGGTATTCGTGCTGCTCGTGCCGGAACAGGCAACCGACCTGCACCTGCAACTGCTGTCCGAACTGGCGCAGATGTTCTCGGAGCGCGCCTTTCGCGACAAGCTTGCGGCGGCCACGGATCCGGACGAACTCCTGGCGCTCTTCAACGCCTGGGCGCCGACGCCATGATTCCGGGTGGGTTCACGCCATGAACCCGCGGGATGGCCAAGGCGCGTGACGGCGATGCCGACGCCATCGCGCAACCAACCGGCCCGGCGCGCGCGGCGCCGGCATCGCCGATGAATTCGGAATCCGCGATGCGCCAGGTCAGCGTGCAGCGTCTGTTCGACGACAACTGCGAGCGGCTGGGCCTGCACTGGAAAGGCGGTCGCCAGGGTGGCAGCCGCGTACTGACCGGCGAGGCGGCACTCAAGCCCACGATCGGTCAGGTCGGGCACATGAATCTGATCCATCCGTTTCGCATCCAGATCCTGGGGGCCGCGGAAGGCAGCTACCTGCGCGCGCTGCCGGAGGACGAGCTCGAACGATCCATCAACCGACTCTTCACGACCGAGCTGGTGGCCATCGTGATGGCCAATGGCGAAGAGGTGCCGGCCTACCTGTTCGACCAGTGCAACCAGCATCACATCGCCCTCTTCACTTCGACCCAGCCTTCGCCGCACCTGGTCGACGTCATTCGCCTGTATCTCGCGCGCGTGCTGGCCGAATCGACGACGCTGCACGGCGTGTTCCTCGACGTGCTGGAGATGGGCGTGCTGATCACCGGCGCGTCGGCCATCGGCAAGAGCGAGCTCGCGCTGGAACTGATCTCGCGCGGCAATGGCCTCGTTGCCGACGACATCGTCGAGCTCTATCGAATTTCCCCGGACACCATCGAGGGGCGCTGCCCGGCCGTGCTGCGCGATTTCCTCGAAGTCCGCGGCATCGGCGTGCTGAACATCAGGACCATCTTCGGCGAAACCGCAGTGCGGCCACGCAAGCTCCTGAAGCTCTTGGTCCACCTGGAGGACCATGGTCACGAGGCCTTTGCCGAACTCGACCGGCTGCAGGTGAATGCCACCTACCAGGATGTACTGTCGGTGCCGATCCGCAAGGTGACCATTCCGGTCGCCGCCGGCCGCAACCTCGCCGTGCTGGTCGAAGCCGCGGTGCGCAACTTCGTGCTCAACCAGCGGGGGATCGACAGCACCAAGGAGTTCATCGAGCGGCAGCAGAAGCTGATGGAAGACGGCGCCTGACGCCGGATTGCGGACCCGCACGCATGGACCTCCTGCTGATCGGCGGCGTTTCAGGTTCCGGCAAGAGCGTGGCCCTTACGGCCCTAGAGGACTCGGGCTACTACACCGTCAACAATCTGCCGCCCGCGCTGCTGGCGCAAACCGCGGACCATCTCGCCAAGGCGGGTCAGCAGCGCGTTGCCGTGGCGCTCGATGTGAAGACCGGGCCCGGCCTCCCCGACCTCGCCGCGGCGATCGCCGCGGCGCAACGCGCCGGCTGGTCGGTGCGCTTCCTGTACCTCGACACCAAGACCGACACCCTGATGCAGCGCTTCTCGGAGACGCGGCGCCGCCATCCATTCTCGAGCGGCGAGCGCACGCTGACCGAAGCCATCGACCACGAGCGCGCGCTGCTCGCCGAAGCGCGCGAACTGGGGTTTGCGTTCGACACGAGCGACCTTTCCGCGGCGGCACTGCGCGGCTGGATCAAGGATTTCATCGCCGTCGATCCGGGCAAGCTCACGCTGCTCTTCGAATCGTTTGGCTTCAAGCACGGCGTGCCCCTCGATGCCGACTTGGTCTTCGACGTGCGCTGCCTGCCCAACCCGCACTACGAGCCCGCGCTCGCGCCGCTGACCGGCAGGGATGCACCGGTGGTCGCGTTCCTGGAGGCATTGCCGGAAGTCGAGCGCATGTACGCGGACATCCATCACTTCGTTGCCGGCTGGCTGCCAAACTACGCCCGGGACAACCGCAACTACCTGACCGTCGCCATCGGCTGCACGGGGGGCCGGCATCGCTCGGTGTATCTGACGGAACGCCTGGCACGCATCTTCAAACCCAGTCATCAGGTGCTGGTACGACACCGCGAGTTGTAGGCGCGAGGCCGCGCAGTGCGCTGCAGCGGTTACGATGTGAACGCATGAGTGACTCCAACCACGCCCACCCGGATGTGCCCGCGAGCATTGCGCTGGCCTTGACCGGCGCCTCGGGCATGCCGTACGGCCTGCGTCTGCTCGACCAGCTCGTCGCCGCGGGCTGCCGCGTGCATCTTCTGTACTCCGCAGCGGCGCAGGTAGTCGCCAAGCAGGAGTGCGGGTTGACGCTGCCGACGCAGCCGCGCGAGGCGGTACGCTTTTTCGCCGAGCGTTCGGGTGCGCGCGATGGCCAGATCGCGGTTTATGCGCGCGACGACTGGATGGCGCCGATCGCGTCGGGCTCCAATCCCGCCGACGCGATGGCGGTGTGCCCGTGCAGCATGGGCACGCTCGGTGCGATCGCGCACGGGCTCGCCGACAACCTGATCGAGCGCGCGGCCGACGTGATGCTGAAGGAACGCCGGCCGCTGGTCCTGGTGCCGCGCGAGACGCCGCTGTCGGCGATCCACCTCGACAACATGCTGCGAGCTCGCGCAGGCGGGCGCCGTGATCCTGCCGCCCGCGCCCGGCTTTTACACACATCCGCGCAGCGTCGAGGACTCGTCGACTTCGTCGTCGCCCGCGATGCTCGACCAGCTGCACGTGCCGCACGACCTGTTGCCCGCTGGGGAGCCGAGCGGGCTGCACCGGCACGGGTAGCGCGTGATGTGGCCTTTCGCAACGAGTCACGCGGGAGGTCGCACTATGATCTGCCGCTGTTCCCGCTCAAGACCGTGCTGTTTCCCGGCGGCCTGCTGCCGCTCAAGATCTTCGAGCAACGTTATATCGAGATGGCCAAGGCCTGCATGCAGGCGAGCAGCCCTTCGGCGTGTGCCTCATCACGCAGGGTGAGGAAGTTGCGCCGATGCCCGTCGCGAAACCGGGAACGGCACCCGAGTTCGCGACCATCGGAACGCTCGCGCGCATCAGGCGATTTCGACATGCCGCAACTCGGTATCCTGCACGTCGTCGCGCAGGGCGGGTCGCGCTTCAAGGTGCAGCAGCACACCGTGCGACCCGTCCGGGCTCGCCATCGGCGAGGTCGTGCCAATCCCCGACGAGCCGGTGGTGCGTCTCGCGCCAGCGTACGCGCCGCTGGTCAAACTACTGGAACTCATCGCGACCCGCATCGGGCCACAGAATTTCCCCGCCGAACCCCGCTACGACGATGCGTCCTGGGTAGGGTTCCGGCTGGCGGAAGTCCTGCCGCTGCCGCTGTCGATCAAGCAGAGCATGCTCGAGATCAACGACGCCGACGTGCGCCTCAACGTACTGCAGAAATTCCTGGCGCAGCAGGGGCTGATCTAGTCGCGCACCTGCGGCGGCGTGCCTGAATGCGCCGGAGATGCCCATTTGAGACCGATCACGACGACGACGATGAGGCCAAGCAGGAAAACGCGGGCAGGTGACGCCGATTCGCCAAAATACCGGATGCCGACGAGCGCTGTTCCCACCGCACCGATCGCGGTGAATACGGCGTAGCAGGTACCGAGCGGCAGCGATTTCATCGCCAGCGTCAACGAATAGAAACTCGCCGCCGCGAACAGCACGAAGAGGACGAGCGCCAGCCCGCCCGTATATCGCATGCAGGTGGTAAAGCCGACTTCGAACAAGCCGGACAACAGCAGCGCGGGCCACGCCATGCGCGCGACTACGACACGAGCCGCAGGCCAGCCACCGCGGCGATCAAAGTGACCAGCAACGCAAGGCGAAGCGCACCCGCGGGTTCCCGGAAGAGCAGGATGCCGAGCAATGCGGTGCCGGCGGCGCCGATGCCCGTCCACACCGCGTACGCAGTACCAAGCGGGATCGTGGTCGCGGCCTGATTGAGCAGGGCAAGGCTTGCCATTGCACTGGCCACGAATGCCACCGTCCACAGCGGTTGGCGAAAACTGTTCGACCGCTGGAGACAATACGTGAAAGCGATTTCGAACAGGCCGGCAAGTCCGAGATAGAGCCAGGGCATCGCGATTCCGAACGGGACAGGCGTCCGTCGCAAGCTTACTGGATTCCTGGCCGGGCGCCGGGCGCATGTGTTACGCGTATAATTTTCGCTTTCACAACAGCATCTTGCTCGAGAAACCATGGCCGGCCACAGCAAATGGGCGAACATCAAGCACAAGAAGGCGGCGACCGACGCCAAGCGCGGCAAGATATTTACCCGGCTGATCAAGGAAATCACCGTGTCGTCGCGCCTGGGCGGCGGCGATCCGTCGATGAACCCGCGGTTGCGTCTTGCCGTCGACAAGGCCACCGGCCAGAACATGCCGAAAGACACGATCGAGCGCGCGATCAAGCGTGGCGCCGGTGATCTCGAAGGCGTCAACTACGAGGAAATCCGCTACGAAGGCTACGGCATCAACGGCGCGGCGGTCATCGTCGATTGCATGACCGACAACCGAACGCGCACCGTCGCCGACGTGCGCCACGCATTCTCCAAGTATGGCGGCAACCTCGGTACCGACGGCTCCGTCGCATTCCTGTTCAAGCATTGCGGACAGATCGTGTTCGCGCCGGGCACCAGCGAGGACAAGCTCATGGAAGCCGCGCTCGACGCGGGCGCCGAGGACATCGTGACCAACGACGACGGCAGCCTCGAGGTGATCACCGGCCCGTACGATTTCGTGACCATCAAGGATGCGCTGGCCAAGGCGGGGTTCAAGGCCGAGTTCGCCGAGGTAACGATGAAGCCGTCGACCGAAGTCGAGATGGCGGGCGACGACGCAGCGCGCATGCAGAAGCTCCTCGATGCGCTGGAAACCCTGGACGACGTGCAGGAGGTCTACACGTCCGCGGTCATTGCGGAGGGCTAGGATGTACCCCATCACTCGATTGCTCCTTCCCAGAGGGCCCGACGCCACTGACATGCTCGTAACCACCACCCCCACGCTCGAAGGCCAGCGCATCGTCCGCTATGCGGGCATCGTCAACGGCGAGGCGATCGTCGGTGCCAACATCTTCCGCGATCTCTTCGCGTCGGTGCGCGACATCGTCGGCGGGCGGGCCGGCGCGTACGAGAACGTGCTGCAGAGCGCGCGCGATACCGCGCTGGCCGAGATGAGCGAGGCGGCGCGCAAGCTCGGCGCCAATGCGGTGGTCGGCGTCGACCTCGACTACGAGACGCTCGGCCAGGGCGGCTCGATGCTGATGGTCTGCGCCAGCGGCACCGCGGTCGTCGTCGAGTAGCCAAAACGTCCCGTTGACGCCGCCGCGCCCATCCGCCGCATCCTCGGTATCGACCCCGGCCTGCGTGTCACCGGATTCGGGCTCCTGATCCAGCAAGGCAACCGGCTGACCTACGTCACCAGCGGCTGCATCCGCGCGAGCGGCGAGAGCTTGCCGACGCGTCTCGGCGTCATCGCCCGCGACATCGCGCATGTGATCGCCGAGGAGTGTCCGACCGAGGTCGCGGTCGAGAAGGTGTTCGTGAACGTGAATCCGAATTCCACGCTCCTCCTGGGCCAGGCACGCGGCGCCGCCATCGCCGCGGCAGTGCTCGCCGGCCTGCCTGTGCACGAATACACGGCGGGCCAGGTGAAGCAGGCGGTGGTCGGCCAGGGCCGCGCGCTGAAGCCGCAGGTACAGGAGATGGTTCGCCGGCTGCTGCAACTGCCGGGCATCCCGTCGCCCGACGCCGCCGACGCGCTCGCCTGCGCGATCTGCCACGCGCACGGTAGCACCGGCGTGGGCGAGTTGCGCGGCGCCGGCTATACGCGCCGCGGCGGGCGCTTCGTCCGATGATCCGCGCGCCGCAGCCTGTGCGCCGCCCGCACGCGGTGATCTTTGACATGGACGGCTTGATGCTCGACACCGAGCGCCTGGCCCCGCGCGCGTGGGTGGATGCCGCGGACGCGCTGGGTGTCGCGTTCGATTTGGCCCTTACGCAGCCGATGGTGGGACGCAACTTCCGCGATTGCGCGAACATCATCGCCGACCACTATGGGGCGGGCTTTCCCACCGCGGAACTTATGAAAGCATGGCACGTCGCCTACGACGCGATCGTCGCGCGCGAGGGCATCGCGCTCAAGGCCGGCCTGCTCGAACTCCTCGACTGGCTCGAAGCCGAGGACATTCCGAAGGCCGTGGCCACCTCGACGCGGCGCGACCGCGCGCAGGCGAAGCTCGTGCAAACGGGACTGCTCCCACGCTTCACCGCGCTCGTGGGCGGCGACGAGGTGGTGCTGGGCAAGCCGGCGCCCGAGATCTTTCTTACCGCCGCGCATCGCCTCGGGCAGCCTGCGGCCGGCTGCATCGTGCTGGAGGATTCGGAGCCGGGTGTGCGCGCCGCGCTCGCCGCGGGCATGATTCCGATCATGGTGCCTGACCTCCATCCCCCGTCGGCCGAGCTCGTTGCCCTCGAGCCGCTCACGATGGCGTCGCTCGCCGACGTGCCGGCACGGCTCGCGCCGCTGCCGCGCTGAACGCGCGCGCAGCCATCGTGCGCCGGGCCGGGCGGCGGCGGCGTTCACCATGCATGCGATAATCCGCCACCATGATCGGCCGCCTTTCCGGCACCCTCCTCGAGAAGAATCCGCCGCAACTGCTGCTCGACGTGCAGGGCGTCGCTTACGAGGTCGACGTGCCGATGAGCACCTTCTACAACCTGCCCGCCACCGGGGAACGCGTCACGCTGTTCACCCATCTCGTAGTCCGCGAGGACGCGCACCTGCTGTACGGCTTCGGTTCGGACAGCGAGCGGCGCGTTTTTCGCCAGCTCGTGAAGGTGACGGGAATCGGCGCGCGGACCGCACTGTCGGTGCTGTCCGGACTGTCGGTCGCCGAACTCACGCAGGCAGTGACGTTGCAGGAATCCGGCCGCCTGACCAAGATACCCGGCATCGGCAAGAAGACTGCCGAACGACTGCTGCTCGAGATGAAGGACAAGCTCGGCGCCGACCTGACCAGCGCGATGGGCCTCCACCGTCCGCCGCCGCCCTCCAGCGACATCCTGCATGCGCTGCTGGCCCTGGGCTACAGCGACAAGGAAGCGGTCGCCGCCGTGAAGAAACTGCCGGAGGACCTGGCCGTCGGCGACGGCATCCGCCAGGCGCTGAAGCTGCTGGCGAGGGCGTGACGACACGATGATCGAGAACGACGAACTGCACCGTGTGGTGACCGCCAGCGCGGCCGGCGTGCAGGAAGAGGTGTTCGAGCGCGCGTTGCGTCCGCGTGGACTCGACGAGTATGTCGGCCAGGAGAAGATCCGCGAGCAGCTGTCGATCTTCATCGAAGCCACCCGCAAGCGCGGCGAGGCGCTCGACCACGTGCTGCTGTTTGGCCCGCCGGGCCTGGGCAAGACGACGTTGTCGCACATCATCGCGCACGAGCTCGGGGTCAACCTGCGGCAGACGTCGGGTCCGGTGCTGGAGCGCCCCGGCGATCTTGCGGCGCTGCTCACCAACCTCGAGCCGCGCGACGTGCTGTTCATCGACGAGATTCATCGCCTGTCGCCGATCGTCGAGGAAATTCTCTACCCGGCGCTCGAGGACTTCCAGATCGATATCATGATCGGCGAAGGGCCGGCGGCGCGCAGCGTCAAGCTCGACCTGCCGCCGTTCACGCTGGTCGGGGCGACCACCCGCGCCGGCATGCTGACCAATCCGCTGCGCGACCGCTTCGGCATCGTCGCGCGCCTCGAGTTCTACAACACGGACGAGTTGACGCGCATCGTGACGCGCTCGGCCTCGTTGCTCAACATCGTCGTCGAGCCGGATGGCGCCCGCGAAATCGCCCGTCGCGCGCGGGGCACGCCGCGCATCGCCAACCGGCTCCTGCGGCGGGTCCGCGATTTTGCCGAGGTCAAGGGCAGGGGCGAGATCACGCTGCCGATCGCCGACGCCGCGCTGTCGATGCTCGACGTCGACGGCTCCGGCCTAGACGTGATGGACCGCAAGCTGCTCGCCACCGTGCTGCAGAAATTTTCCGGTGGACCGGTGGGCGTGGACAACCTCGCCGCCGCCATCGGGGAAGAACGCGACACGATCGAGGATGTACTGGAGCCCTATCTGATCCAGCAGGGATTTCTGCAGCGCACGTCGCGCGGGCGCATCGCCACCGCACTCTCCTATCGCCACTTCGGGTTGACTCCACCCACGCCGGGTGCCGCGGTCGACCTGTTTCCGGGCGAATGAGCGAATCCGCAGGGTCCAAGCGCCGGCCAGGCGGCACCGGGGAGGCGTCGCCCCCTGGGGGAAGGCAAACGAAGTTCGTTGCGGGGGGAGCCTCGCATCCGCCGGGCCGCCCCAAGGATGCGTCGCCCCCTGGGGGGAGGCGAACGAAGTTCGCTTCGGGGGGACCTTTTACCTTTCCCGTCCGCGTCTATTACGAGGACACCGACGCGGCGGGCGTCGTCTACTACGCCAACTACCTCCGCTACATGGAGCGCGCCCGCACCGAGTGGCTCGCGGCCCTGGGCTTCCCGCTGGCGGCGTTCGAGCGCACGCATGGGGCGATGTTCGTGGTCTATCGCTGCGAGATCGACTACCTGCGTCCGGCCCGATTGAACGACAACCTCGAAGTCACGGTCGAAGTCGAGTCCCGGGGGGCCGCCCGCCTCGTCGTACGGCAAGCGGTACTGCGTGATGGGGTCGTCCTGACTTCTGCCCTTGTCACGCTGGCGTGCGTGGATGCGCGCGAGTTGCGCCCGGCCCGCCTGCCAGCACCGCTGTCCCAATGTCTGGAGACCCTCGTTTGAACGTGCATGCCGATTTGTCCTTCGTCTCGCTGATCCTGCACGCGTCGGTGGTCGTGCAGGCGGTGCTGGCGGTGCTGGTGCTCCTGTCGCTCTGGTCCTGGTGGCAGATCTTTCTCAAGATGTTCCAGTTGCGCCGTTCGGCACGCGACACCGACGCCTTCGAGGACGAGTTCTGGAAGGGTGGCGACCTGTCGGAACTCTTCGCCCGCAGCGCGCAATCGCGCACGGGCAGCGGCATGGAGCACATCTTCACCGCGGGGTTCCGCGAGTACGCCAAGCATCGCAAGCAGGGAAGTTCGTCGGTCGCGACGCTCGACAGCGCGCGCCGTGCCATGCGCGCCGCCTACCAGCGCGAAATCGATGCGCTCGAATCGAACCTGTCGGGACTCGCCACCGTGGGTTCCGTGTCGCCGTACATCGGCCTCTTCGGTACCGTGTGGGGGATCATGAACGCGTTTCGCGGCCTGGCCAACGTGAGCCAGGCCACGCTTGCCAATGTCGCCCCGGGAATCGCCGAGGCGCTCGTCGCCACCGCGATCGGCCTGTTCGCCGCAATCCCCGCGGTCATCGGCTACAACCGCTACACGCACGACGTCGATCGCCTCGCCACCCGCTACGAGACCTTCATCGAGGAGTTCTCCAACATTCTGCAGCGGCAGAGCTAGGGCAACGATGCGACGACCGCGCAAATCGATCAACCAGATCAACGTCGTGCCTTATATCGACGTGATGCTGGTGCTCCTGATCATCTTCATGGTCACCGCACCCCTCATCAGTCCCGGCGAGATCGAGCTGCCGTCGGTGGGAACCACGCTGGCCCAACCGATACAACCGCTCGAAGTCACGCTGCGCAACGACAAGTCGATTTGGTTGCGCGACCAGGCGACGAGCTCGCAGGCCGCGCGAGTCACCGACGACGAGCTGGTCGCGCGGATTCTTGCCAAGCAGAGCCAACAGGTCGTGCAGCCAGTGGTCATCGCCGCGGACAAGAGCGCCCGGTACGAAGACGTGCTCCGGATTCTCGACCTGCTGCAACAAAACGGCGTGAAGAAAGTCGGCCTTCTCGCCCGGCCGCCCGCCGTTTAGGTCCTGTCGCGGATGATCACCAAGCATGATCGGCCCCGGCAACCGCGGCGGCTGACCGGCAAATGGCTGGCACTTGCGATGGCGATCGCGGTGCAGCTGGGCTTCCTCGCGGTGCTGATCTTCTCGGTCAGCTGGCAGAATCGCAAGCCGCCTGCGGTGACCGCCGAACTCTACGCGCCGCCGGTCAAGACGCCGGCGCCGGTGCCAAAGCCCCCCGAGCCAGTCCCCGTCCCATCGCCTCCGCCGCCAACGCCCCCGGTACCCCCGCCACCCAAAGTCGAACCCAAGGTGGAGCCGCCGCCGCCCCCGCCACCCAAGGTCGTGCAGCCCGATCCGCGCGAGGCCGAGATCGCGCTCAAGGTCAAGCAGGAAGAAGAAGCACGCAAGAAGCTGCTCGAGGAGCGGCGCGAGGCCGAGCGCAAATTGCGTGAACAGAAGGAAGCGGAAGAGAAGCGCAAGGAGGAGGAGAAGCGCAAGGCCGAGGAGAAGAAGCGGCAGGAGGAATTGCGCATCGCCGAAGAGAAGAAGCGGCAGGAGCAGTTGCGCGCCGCCGAGGAAAAAAAGCGCCAGGAGGAAAAGCGCGTCGCCGAAGTCCGCGAACGCCAGCAGCGCGAGGCCGAGGCGCTGCGCGCGCAGGCGGAGCGGGAAGCCAGGGCCCGCGCGCAGGCCGAACGCGAAGCCGCGGTGCGAGCGAAACAGGCCGCGGAGCAATCAGCCCGCGACAAGGCGGAAGCCGACTGGATCCGCCGCATCCAGGCCAAGATCAAAGGCAACGTGATCGTGCCGGCCGATCTCACCGGCAATCCCGAGGCGGTCTTCGAGGTCGTGCAATTGCCCACCGGCGAGATCATCGACGCGACATTGCGCAAATCAAGCGGCAATCGTGCCTACGACGAGGCAGTCCATCGCGCGATCCTCAAGTCCTCGCCCTTGCCGCGGCCGGAACGCGCCGACCTGTTCCAGCGTTCGTTGCGCCTGAACTTCCGCCCGCAGGAGTGATGCTCGCGACCCCGCCGAGCATGTCGACTGTGGCAGACGCGTTGTCACGCAGGCGCAGCGCGCCGGGGCAACGAGACCAGGCGCAGCTGGGCACAACCGGCGGCCAACGCGCGCAGCGGCGCGCGGTCAGACGCGCGATTTCTTCTCGAGGATCTGGATCGCCGCCCAACTCCAATCGGCGCGCTGCTCGACCAGGTGCCGCAGCGCCACCGTGTACACGGAACGGCCGGTGGTCAGGATCACGTTGCGCCCTTCCGAGTATTCCTGGGTGGGCACGATCAACGTCTTGACGGTGAGCGGTTTGTCGGGACGCGACGGCGGCGGCAGGTAGATGCCCGGGAAACGCGCGCCCATCGTCGACACATCGATGCCGTCGACCACGAAGCCGGCGTCATCCTTCGGTTGTCGCACCGCATGCAGCGTGACGGCGACCAGGCGTTCCGCGATGATCGACATCCCCGCCTCGACCTCATCGTTGGACACCTTGTTCAGGCGCCGCACGACTCCCAGTACCCAGTCGGTCAGATCCGACTGCCG
>CAVWPC010000037.1:0-15665 GCA_963756765.1 uncultured beta proteobacterium
TTGGCACAGGCCGGCATCGCGGCCAGCGAGTTGCGCTGGACGGCGCGCCCCGCGCTCGCCGAGACCGATCTCGCCGCGGCGATCGTGGACGATCGTGCCGACGCGGGCGTCGCGATCGAAGCGGCGGCACGCGCGCACGGGCTCGAGTTCCTGCCCCTGACCACGGAACGACTCGATCTGGTGCTGCGGCGCCGCGACTACTTCGAGCCGCCGGTGCAGGCGCTTCTCGCCTTCGCGCGCAGTTCCGAATTCGTCGCGCGCGCGGGAGTGCTCGGCGGCTACGACGTCAGCCAGGCCGGCCGCGTGGTGTTCAACGCGTGACCGGGAACACGCGCCGCACGCCGTCCACTTCGGCCACCCGCACCGCCACGCCGTAGAGCTGGGTGAGAGCGGCGTCGGTCAGCGCGCGCTCGGCGGTGTCGAGCGCCAGCGGTACGCCCCCGGCGAGCAGCAGCGCGCGGTCCGCATGCGCGAGGGCGTGGTCGGGATCGTGCGTGGAGAACAGGATCGTGCGGCCTTCCCTGCGCAAACGCTCCACTTCGTTCAGCACGCGCAGCTTGTTCCCATAGTCGAGATTGGCCGTCGGCTCATCGAGGACCAGGATCGCCGCACCCTGCGCGAGCGCGCGCGCCACCAGCGCTAGTTGCCGCTCTCCGCCGGAGATCTCAGTCACGGGACGATGCGCAAGGCGGGCGATGCCGACGCGCGCCATCGCGTCGTCGACCGCCGCGCGATCGCGCGGTCCGGGTTGCGCTACCCAGCCGATCTTCGAGGCCCGCGCCATCGTCACCACGTCGCGCACGGTGAACGCGAAGCCGGCCGGACTCTGCTGCGGCACGTACGCGAGATGGCGCGCCCGCACCGGCGGCGCCATCGCGGCCACCGCGGTTCCATCTACCGCCACCGTTCCGCCGAGTGGCGGCAGCAATCCCAGCAGCGTACGGAACAGCGTGGTCTTGCCGCAGCCATTGGCGCCGAGCACGGCGAGGGTTTCCCCGGGCGCCAGCGCGAAGGAGACGGCGTGCCCTACGACGCGTGCGCCGTATCCGAAACTAAGGTCCGTCACCGCAAGCATCGCGGGCTAGTCGACCCGACGCGCGCGCGCGAGCAGGTAAACGAACACCGGCGAGCCGACGAGCGCTGTGAGAACACCCGGCGGGATCTCGATCACCGCGACGGTGCGCGCAAGCGTGTCGACGGCGAGCATGAAGGAGGCGCCGAACAGGGCGGACACCGGCAGCAGCCGGGTGAATTCCGGCCCGACGAGCAACCGCGCGATGTGCGGCACCACGAGCCCGACCCAGCCGATGATTCCGCTCACGGCGACCGCGGCGGCGGTCGCCAGCGTGGCCGCCGCGACGACCAGCACGCGCAGCGCACCCACCGGCACCCCAAGCGTGCGCGCCTCATCCTCTTCGACCGCCAGCAGGTTCACGCGCCAGCGCAGGAACCACAGCACCGACAGCGCAAAGGCGATCGGGACCACGACCGCGCGCAAGTCCGCCGTACCGAGGCTGGCGAGGCTGCCCAGCAACCAGAACGTGATAGCCGGCAGCTGGTTGTACGGGTCGGCGAGATACTTGAGCAATGAAATGCCGGCGCCGATGAGTCCCGTAACCACGATGCCGATGAGGATCAGCGTCACCAATGGATCGAGCGCGCGCATTCGCGACGCGAGCAGGTAGACGAGCGCGACGGCGATCAATCCGCCTCCGAACGCCAAGGCCTGGATCGCGACGATGCCGAGGCCCAGGAAGATCGCACTCACCGCGCCGAGAGCGGCCCCCGCCGACACGCCCAGCGTATCAGGGGCGACCAGCGGATTGCGAAACATCTGTTGGTACGCGGCGCCGGCGCTCGCCAGCGCCGCGCCCACCAGCAACGCCCCTGCCACGCGCGGCATGCGCACGTTCCACACCACGAGCGCCGCGGAGCCGTCCAGCGGATCGCCGCGACCGGCGAGCACCAACCACACCTCGGTGAGCGAGATCGGGAAGCGGCCAAGCGCGAGCGCGGCGAGACTCATCAGCACCGTTGCTGCCAAGCCTGCCGCCAGCGCCGCCGCGAATCGCGAACGCGCCCGCGCGTCCGACTCGGGCACCGCCAGGCTCAACGCGGCAATCCGGCCGACTCGAGCAGCGTCGCCACCTGCGCGTCGGTGGGTACGCGGTGGTAGAACAGGCGATGGAAGTCCACGATGCGCGGTCCGAGCGGTTCAGGAAACGTCGCGGGATGCAGGATGCGCACGAGCCACTCCACACCCAGGATCCGGTTGAGCGCCGGCGGCGCGTCGATCCACCCGAACGGCAGGTGCGGCGCGACGTGAACGCGGCCGGTGCGCACGGCTGGCACGCCCTGCCACTCGGGGAGCGTGCGCACGGCCGCGGCGAATGCGGGATCGATGGTCACGATGACGTCCGGCTGCCATTGCAGCACCTGTTCGATGGACACCGTGAATAGATTAGCAGCAAAGCCGGCCGGCGGCTCCGCCACGTTGCGGGCGCCGGCCAGCTCGAACACTTCGGCCTGCAGCGAGCCGCGCGGCGCGGTGGCGAGCCCGTTGGGGCCGCGCGCGTAAAACAGCCGCGGGCGTTTGTCCGCTGGCACGCGCGCCAAGCGGGCCGAGATCTCCGCAAGCGTCTTCTCCACGTAGGCCGCCTGGGTCTCGGCGCGCTCGCCCGCCTGAAGTGCGCTGCCCAGTTCGCGCAACAGGCGCGGCGTGTCCCGCAGGCGTCCATCGAACAACAGGTACGGAATGCCGGTGGCCTGCTGCACGCGCTCAGCCAGCGTCACATAGGTGGGGGACGTCGAGCCGATGTCGAGGATCAGGTCCGGCCTGACGCCCATGACGACTTCGACGTTGGCGGTATTGCCGCGACCCGTGAGCCGGCCGAGTTCCGGCAGGCGCGCAAGTTCGCTCGGAAGAAACGGCTTCTCGTCGGTACGCAGTGCGCGCGACCAGCCGGCAAGTTTCTCCGGCGTGAGTGCCAGCACGAACACCGACGCCGGCGGTCCCGCGGCAACGACCTTGCGAATCGTCGTGGGCACCGCAACGGTCCGGCCTGCGGTGTCGGTGACGGTCGACGTCTGCGCGAAGGCAGCGGTCGCGGCGAGGAGTCCGGCCGCGGCCATCAGCGTGCGCAGCGCGTGGATCACGGCGGATCGAACCCGTAACGCGCGAACACCCGCTGGCCAGGCGCCGCGCGCAGGAAGTGCACGAATGCTGCCGCGGCGGCGGGCGCGTCGCGCCGCGCGATGACGCCGTACGTCGCATCCACCGCCAGCTCGTCGGGCAGGTCCACCATTCGCAGCCCTGGCTGCTCGGCGATCGCCAGAGCCGCATTGGTGCGATAGGTGAGGAACACGTCGGCGGCGCCGTTGACCACCAGTGCCGCGTACACATTCTGGTTGGCCGGCGGCGGCGGCGAATTCGGACCACCCGTCAGTTGCCGGGCCTTGGCGGTAAGTACGGCGAACGTGCCCGGCCGTTGCGCTTCCGCGCGCCGGAATACCTGCCAGGCGTAGTCTCCGGAGGGGTCCGCACCCGGCGTCGAGGTGCCGATCCTGATTTTCATGTCCAGCAGGACGTCGAGCACGTTGTCGCTATTGATCGCGACGCTCGGCCGGGTGAGCGCACACAACCGGTTGCGCACGAATGCGACGGGCGGATCGGACCACCCGCGCAGCGCGAGCGATTCTGGATGGGTCATGTTCGCCGATGCGAACACGTCGGCGTCCGCACCCTTCGCGATGCGGTCACGCAGCAGGCCGGACGCCCCGAAGGTGAGCGAGAGGCCGCCGCCACCCGACCGCTCGAATTGCACCGCAAGCTCGGACAAGGACGCGCGCAGGCTTCCGGCGGCAAACACCACGAGAGGTGCCGGGGCCGCGGCCTTCGCGACGTTTGCCATCGTCATCGACCGTGTCGTTGCCAGGCATCAACCCTTGGCGTTGGGGAAGAACAGCTGGTCGCCGCCGATCTTGTAGCTCGCAATCGCTGCCTGCCCTTTGGCCGACACCAGCCAGTCGATGAACTGTTGGCCCAGTTCCTTTTTCACCTGCGGGTGCTTGGCTGGATTGACGAGGATCACGCCGTACTGGTTGAACAGGCGCTTGTCGCCTTCCACCAGGATCGCGAGATCGCCGCGATTCTTGAACGAAAGCCAGGTTCCGCGATCGGCGAGGACATAGCCGTTCATCGACGAAGCGGTGTTGAGCGTCGGCCCCATGCCGGATCCGGTGTCGCGATACCACGCACCCTTCTTCGCGTCGAGGTCGACCCCCGCCGCCTTCCAGTAGCGCAATTCCGCAGCATGGGTGCCGCTCTTGTCGCCGCGCGACACGAACGGCGCCTGCGCCGCCTGGATCTTCTGCAGCGCCACCAGGATGTCCTTGCCTCCGGCGATCTTCGCCGGATCGCTTTTTGGCCCGATCAGCACGAAATCGTTGTACATCACCGGAAAACGCCTGACGCCGTTGCCTTCCGCCACGAACTTCTCTTCCGCCACCTGGTCATGCACGAAGACGACATCTGCATCGCCGCGGCGCGCGGTGTCGAGCGCCTGTCCGGTACCCTGGGCGACCACCCGCACCTTGATGCCGGTGTCCTTCTCGAACTGCGGCAGCAGCTCCTTGAAGAGGCCGGAATTCTCCGTCGACGTCGTCGACGCGACGACGATGAATTTGTCCTGCGCCTGCACGGCAGTGCCAACAAGCAAGGCAACTGCCGCGAGGAACCCGAGAAAACCCCGGCGCAACATGGTCGAATCTTTCACAGTCGTTCTCCTTCGAGGAAGGCGGCCGCTTCCACGGTCGCCGGCTGGTTGAAGAAAACGGCGGCCGGCGATTGTTCGCACAGTTGTCCGCCGTGGAGAAACAGGATGTCGTCGGCAAGGCGCCTGGCCTGCGCGAGGTTGTGCGTGCTCATCACGATCGTCGTGCCGCGGGCGTGAATGTTGCGCACGATGTCCTCGACGGCACGCGTGGCCTTGGGATCGAGGCTCGCAGTGGGCTCGTCGAGGAAGAGAACCTCCGGTTCGAGCGCCCACGCCCGGGCGAGCGCCAGGCGTTGCTGCTCGCCACCCGACAGCACGCGGGCCGAGCGATGCGCGAGCGGGCGCAGCCCGACTTCCGCGAGCGCATCGTCGATGCGCTGCTCCGCTTCGCTGCCCTTGATGCCCGCGAGGTCGAGTGCATAGCGAATGTTGGCGGCGGCACTGCGGCGCAGCAGCACCGCATGCTGGAACACCATCGCCTGCCTCGCCGGACGCTCGACGCGTCCGCCCCAGGCAATCGAACCGCCGGAAGGCGCAATGAGACCATGCAGCACGCGCAGCAGCGTGCTCTTGCCAGAGCCATTGGGGCCGAGCACGACGGTGCGCGCACCGCGCGCAACCGTGAGGTCCACGCCCGCGAGAATGGATGTCGTCCCACGCGCGACGGCGAGTCCGACGCAGGCGATCGGCAATCCGGTTGCCAGCTCGACATCAGCCATAGCGTGCGCGCGCCCACTCGCGCGTGGCCTGCGCAGCCGCGTTGAGCAACAGCACGATGACGATCAGCACCAAGCCGAGCCCCAGCGCCAGTGGCAAGTCGCCCTTGCTGGTCTCGAGCGCGATGGTGGTGGTCATCACCCGGGTGACGCCATCGATGTTGCCGCCGACGATCATCACCGCACCCACTTCGGCGACCGCGCGGCCGAAGCCCGCCAGCAGCACGGTCGCCAGCGAGAACCGCGTATCCCAGATCAACGTCAACGCGGCCCGCATCGTCGTGGCGCGCAGCGACAGCAACTGCTCGCGATATTCGCTCCACGCGTCGGCCACGATCTGGCGCGACAGCGCCGCAATGATCGGCACGATGAGGATGGTCTGCGCAACGACCATTGCCGCGGGCGTGAACAGGACGCCGAATGCCCCGAACGGCCCCGCGCGCGACAGCAGCAGGTACACCACCAGCCCCACCACGACGGGCGGGAGGCCCATCAGCGCGTTCAGCACGACCACCAGGACCTGGCGTCCCGGAAAGCGTCCGACCGCGATCGCCGCCCCGATCGGCAGGCCGATGCCGGCCGCAAGCACGGTCGCGGTGAGACTCACCCGCAGTGACAGCTCGACGATCGCCACCAGCGCGGGATCGAAGCCGGCGACCAGGGACGTCGCGGCGGCGAGGCTGTCGGAAAAGGGATTCAAGGCATGACCTCGAGTGCAATAACTTCATATTAACTGCAATTTTAGGTCTTTCTTACGTTGAGCGTAAAGAAAAGGATTGCCCATCAACGACGCATTAGTTAACGTATACGTAATTTGGACCAATTGCTAAGATCCATCCCCCCGCGTAAAGATCGATACCCCGAATGCTGGGGCACCACATCGACGCGGATGCACGCAGAGGGCTGCGATTCAATGCAACGCAGCAAGTGCAGTGTTCCCGCACGCCCATATCGAGGAGATCCGCATGGCCACGATTCATCCTTCCCGCTGGAACGTCAAATCTGTCCCGGCGATCGTTTCCATCGTCGTCGTCGCGACCGGCCTATGTCTCGCTGCCGGACCCGTAGAGGCGCGCGACGTCAAGCTCGGTCATCTGGCGCCCACCGCCGACCCGCGGCACGAGGTCCTCACCAAGTTCGCAGAGACAGTCAAGAACAAGACCAACGGCGCTATCACGGTTCAGGTGTTCCCGAACTCCACCCTCGGCAGCGAACGCGAATTGTTCGAGCAAGCGCAAGCCGGGGTGACCGAACTCGCGCTGGTCGGCGGAATTGTCAGCAATTTCTATCCGGCGTGGGCAATCACCGACATGCCCTATCTCTGGAAAAACGAAGCACACCTCCAGAAATTCATGAGCAGCGACATCGCGAAGAAGTGGTCGGACGAGATGTCGCAAAAGCTCGGAGTGGAGATGCTTGCCTTTCTTGAACGCAATCCGCGCATCCTGGTTACGCGCGAGAAGCCCGTCACTAAAATGAGCGACCTGAAGGGCATGAAGATCCGGGTTCCCAACATCAAGGTCTATACCGAAGCGTGGCGTGCCTTCGGCGTCGAGCCGGTACCCATGCCCGCTTCCGACTTCTACATGGGACTGCGTCTGGGTACGATCGACGGCATGGAGAATCCGGTCGAGGTGATGTACCACTGGAAGGCCTACGAGGTCGGCAAGTATCTGTCGCTGACGAACCACATGTACTCAGGCTTCTTCCTCGTCGCCAGCAAGAAGTTCATGGACAGCCTGACCGAGGATCAGCGCAAGATTGTCCGTACGGCCGCACTCGAGGCGCAGGCCGAGCTGGCGAAGGCCAACGCCGAAGGCGCGCGCACGCTATACGACAAGTTGCGTGCCGCCGGGATGACAATCATCGAGAAGCCGGACGTCAGTGGCTTCGTCGCCGCGTCGAAGGCTGTCCACGAGAAATCGATGCCGCAGTTTGGCAAGGACGCCTACGACCTCGCGGTCAAGCTCGGCAACTGATTCGCGGCACGTCTCAAGTCTCTTCGTGGATTACCTGCCTTGGGCCGCGCCGACCACCGCGTGATCGATGAGCTGCGAATTGCGGCCCGATAGACCCCCTTGTCGATGACCCCGACGCACGTCGCTGGTGCGCTCTTTACCGTCGTGCGCTGGCTGACGATCGCCGCGTTCGCGCTGATGGTGCTGGCGGCGATCGTCCAAGTGATCTCGCGCTACGTATTCGACAGCCCGCTGGGCTGGACCGAGGAACTCGCGCGTATCCTGATGATCTGGTGGACCTTCGCGGCGATCGGCATTCTTGCCTTCCGTCGTAAGCTCCTCGCCGTCGACGCGGTGCTGCTGGTGCTGCGCGGACGCCGCCAGCAATCGGTGCTCGCCCTGGGCAATGGACTCGGCGCGTTGGCCGTGGGTTGGCTCGCCTGGCTCGCCTGGCGCCTGGTCGCCCTCGCCGGTAGTCAGGTGTCCCCCTCGCTGGAGATCCCGCAGGCCGTGATCTACGCCGGCGCGGCCGTGGGCCTTACCGCTGCCGCGGCTGGATTCGCCGCCAACTTGTGGGTCGACCTGAGGCGGCTCGTCGCCGGTGTGGACACAAGTCCCCTGCGCGCTACCGAGCGGAGCGATACCTGATGCTCTACATGGGCAGCCTGCTGCTCCTGCTGATCCTGGCGGTGCCGATCGCCGTCGTGCTGCTGATCGTCAGCCTGGCCAACGTCGCCATCGGGACCAACGTCGATCCCATCATCATCGCGCAACGCACCGCCACCGGCATCGACAACTTCGCACTGATGGCGATCCCGTTTTTCCTGCTGGCCGCGGAACTCATGAATCGGACCGGGATCACCGATCGCATCTTTCATCTCGCGAGCTGCCTGCTCGGCGGCGTCCCTGGCGGACTTGGCTATGTGAACGTCGGTGCCAGCATGATGTTCGCTTCGATGTCGGGCTCGGCGGTCGCCGACGCGGTCGGGCTGGGGCGAATCGAGATCAAGGCGATGACGGCGGCAGGCTACGACCGCGATTTCTCCGCCGCCGTCACGGCGGCATCGACGACCATCGCGCCTATCATTCCACCTTCGATTTCGCTGGTCATCTTCGGCGTGACTGCCGGAGCATCGATCGGCGGACTGTTTCTTGGGGGCCTGGTGCCCGGCGTGTTGATGGGCCTCGCGATGATGGTGGTCGTCTACCTGCACTCCCGCAGGATGGGCTACGGCGCCGGCGAGCGTGCCCCTTGGGCGACGACGCGGAAGGCATTCATCGGTGCCCTAGCTCCCCTCATGACGCCGGTGATCGTGGTGGGCGGAATTTGGGGAGGGATTTTCACCGCAAGCGAAGCCGGAGCCTTCGCTGTGCTCTACGCGTTGATACTCGGTGTCCTGGTCTATCGCTCGATAAGGATCCGCGAAATCGCGCAGGTGCTCTTCGACAGCGCGATGGCGTCGGCCAACATCCTGTTCATCATCGCGGTGTCGGCAGGCGTCGGCTGGCTGCTGACCATGCACCAGATTCCGTTGAAACTCGCCGCAATCATTCTGGACATGTCGCCCGGTCCTGTGGTGTTTCTGCTTCTGCTGAACGTCGTCCTGCTGGTGCTCGGCTGCTTCATGGCGGCCGCCCCGGTCATCATCATGGTCACGCCGATCATCCTGCCTGCCGCGACGGCGATGGGAATCGATCCGGTGCATCTAGGCGTGGTGATGGTACTCAACCTGATGATCGGGCTGATCACGCCGCCGGTGGGCTTGTGCCTGTTTGCCGTCGCCGAAGTAGCCGAGATCAATGTGCTGCGCCTGACTCGGGCGCTGGTGCCGTTCTACGTCGTACTGGTCGTGGTGCTGCTGGCGATCACGCTGGTGCCGGAGATCGTCACCGGCCTGCCGAAGCACTTCGGCTACATCAGGTAGCCGTCTCTCACCGGGTCACAGCATATTCAGCCCAGCTGGCGAATCACCGCCAGCGGCGGCAGCCGTCCGGTCGAGCGCGTGCCGAGCCAGCCGGCGAGGGTCACGGCAACGGCACCGCCGACCACGCCGTAGACGATCACCAGCGGATTGATCTCGAACGGAATGCGGAACACCCGATCGGCGAGCGCCCACCCGATGCCGACCGCTCCGATCGCCGCGACCAGGCCGGCCAACGCACCGAGCAACAGGAACTCCGCCACCTGCGCCGCCATCAGCTGGCGCTGCGAAGCGCCGAGCGTACGGAGTATCGCCGCGTCGAAGCGTCGCTCATCCTGCGTGGACGCGATCGCTGCCTGCAGCACCAGCAGGCCTCCCGCGAGCGTGAACAGGAACACGAATTCGACCGCGCGCGACACGTGGTCCATGATGCCCTGTACCTGGCGCACGATCTCGCCGATGTCGATGGCGAGGATGTTCGGATGCTTCTGCACCAATGCCGGCAACCACGCGTTGCTGTCGGCCGGCGCGCGAAACGCCGCGATGTAGGTCGCCGGCATCGCGTCGAGCGGCCCCGGCGGAAAGAGCGCAAAGAAATTCACGCGGAAGCTGTCCCAGTCGACCTTGCGCAGACTGGAGATCCTGGCCGTGACACGGCTCCCGGCGACGTCGAACGTCAGCGCGTCGCCGAGCTTCACGCCCAGCGATTCCGCGATCCCTTCCTCGAGCGACATGCCGGCGTCGTCAACCGGCGTCTGCGGGGTCCAGAACGTCCCGCCGGTGACCCGATTGGCTTCCGGCAAGGTCGCGGTCCACGAAAGATTGAACTCGCGCTCGGCCAGGCGCCGCGCCCGCGGGTCGTCGTATTTCTTGGTATCGACCGCCGCGCCGTTCACCTCGACCAGCCGGCCGCGGACCATCGGCCGGAACACGACGTCGCGCCCGACACCCTTGGCCAGCTGCGCCTTCGCATCGGCCACCTGATCGGGCAGCACGTTGATCAAAAACTGGTTCGGTGCGTCAGGCGGCAGGCTTGCGCGCCAGTTGCGCATCAGGTCGCCACGCACGACCGTCAGCAGCAGCAACGCCATCAATCCCAGCGCGAGCGCGCCGATCTGCAGGCTCGATGCGAACGCGCGCCGGCGCAAGTTCGCGAGACCGAAGCGCCAGGTCACGCCGCGTTGCGGCAAGTGCTTGAGCAAGGCGAGCAACCCCCACGCGACGCCCGCGGCGACCAGCAGCAGCGCGGCGACGCCACCGACCATGATCAGTCCGGCTTGCGCCTCGCGCGCCTGGAAGGCGATCAGCAGCGCAATCGTCGCGGCACCCAATCCGTAAGCCAGCACACCGCCCGCCCGCGGTCGTGGCAGGTCGCGACGCAGGACCCGCAACGGCGGGACGCTCGCCAGCGCAACGAGCGGCGGCAAAGCGAATCCGAACAACAGGAGGATCCCCGTCGCAAACGACGTGATCGCCGGCAGCCAGGCCGGCGGCGGCAACGGCGTGGCCACCACCGAAGCCAACAGCGATACCAGCATCTGCTGGCCCGCCAGCGCGAGCAGCACGCCGAGCGCCGACGCCACGATGCCCAGCACCAGGAACTGGACGAAGAACAGCGCGAGGGTCTCGCCGACCCTGGCGCCGAAACAGCGAAACATCGCCGCGGCATCGAGATGGCGACGCAGGTAACGCGACGCGGCGAGCGCAACCGCAACGGCCGCCAGCAGCACCGCGACCAGGGCGGCCAGACCCAGGAACTTCTCCGCGCGATCGAGCGTCTGCCGGACCTCGGGCCGCAGATCCCGTACGGTGTCGAGGCGCTGGCCGGCCTTCAATTCACCGTTGAGCCACGCGCGATACGCGTCCAGCGTGCCGGCGCCGTCGCGATCGGCGACGAGCAGACGCCACGTGGCCCGATTGCCCGGTTGCAGCAGGTTGGTAGCCGGCACGTCGTCGAGGTTCAGCAGCAGCTTCGGTCCGAGGGCGAATACGATGCCCGCGACCTCGGGCTCCTGCTGCACGATGGCCCCCACGGTCAGCGCACTCTCGCCCACTGCAATCCTGTCGCCGACGCGCACGCCGAGGCGCTGCGCGAGGCGCACGTCGGGCCACACAACGCCGCGCGGCGGAATCCCGGTGGCCCGAACGCCCTGCGGTTGTCCTTCCGCGACCAGCGTCACCTCGCCCCGCAGCGGGTAGCCCGCACCGACCGCCTTTACATCGGTCAGCACCGCCGCCGCATCGGGTGCCGCACCGGCACCGGGCTGCACCATGCTGTTGAAGCGGATCGCATCCGTCGTCGCCAAGCCGCGCGCACGCGCGGTGTCGGTGATCGCCGCCGGCAGCGGACGGTCACCCGAGATCATGAGATCACCGCCGAGCAGCAGGTTGGCCTGCGCGGCCAGCGCGCCATTCACGCGTTCCGCGAAGAAGCCGACGGTCCCGACGCTGGCCACCGCGAGCACCAGTGCCGCGGCCAGCACGCGCAACTCGCCGGCCCGCCAATCGCGACGCAGGAGGCGCCAGGCCAATCGCAGCGTCGACGGCATCGTCATCGTCGTCGCCTACGCGGCGGCACGTTCGTCGCCGACGACCCGCCCCGCGGCGAGCGACAGGCGGCGGCCGCAGCGCGCGGCGAGTGCCACATCATGCGTGACCAGAACGAGCGTCGTCCCGTGCTCGCGATTGAGGCGAAACATGAGCTCCGCGATCTCGATCCCGGTCGCCCCGTCGAGATTGCCGGTCGGCTCGTCGGCCATCAGCAGTTTCGGCTCGCCGGCGAACGCGCGCGCGATCGCCACGCGTTGCTGCTCGCCGCCAGAGAGCTGGCGCGGATAGTGCGTGACGCGCCGGGCGAGTCCCACGCGCTCGAGCCACAGGCGCGCCCGCGGCTCGGCGTCGCCGGCCCCGGCAAGTTCTAGCGGCAGCATCACGTTCTCCAGTGCGGTCAAGGCGGGCAACAACTGAAACGACTGGAACACGAATCCGAGCAGGCGCTGCCGCAGCGCGGCGCGCGCATCCTCGTCGAGTGTCGACAACGCGCGACCGTCGACATGCACTTCGCCCGACGTCGGCCGATCGAGTCCCGCGAGCAGCCCAAGGAGCGTCGTCTTGCCCGACCCCGATGCGCCGACAATGGCGATCGACGCGCCTGCCTCCACCGCGAACGAAACATTGTCGAGGATGGTCAATGGATCGTCGCCGCTTTGCACGATCTTGGTGAGCGCGTCCGCGCGGATGAGGGCATCAGTCATCGAATGGAAGGTGGAGGCGACCGGACGGTGTGCGATGGAATGCAGGCGAGCGGACAAGGTGACCAAGAGATGCGGGCGCTGGACGCCAATGGCAAGGCACCCCGGCGCGGAACACGTAACGAGTTGCGTCATTCCCACGGCAGCAGCGGCTTCGCATTGTAGCCTCCGGCGCCGCCATGGCCCTGAAGAGGCATATCGCCAAGCTACAATTCGCGGTTCACCATGACCCATTCTTCGATGCGACGCCTTGCACTTCGTTCCCTGCTGCCGCTGCTGGCCCTTCTGGTACTGCTCGGCATCGCGGCCGCCGCGCGGGCGGCACCGCCACCGGCGCCCGTACTGCTCGTCGTCGGCGATTCGATCTCCGCGGGCTACGGCTTGCCCAGCGGACAGGTCTGGGTCGACTTGCTTGCGGCCCGGTTGAAATCCGCCGGCTACCCGCAGCGCGTCGTCAACGCTTCGATCAGCGGCGACACGACGGCCGGCGGGCGGGCGCGTCTTCCCGCGCTGCTCAAGCAGCATCGACCGGCGCTGGTGATCATCGAACTCGGCGGCAACGACGCCTTGCGTGGCGGCCGCCTCTCGGTGAGCCGCGACAATCTCGATGCCATGGTATCGGCCGCACAAGGCGCCGGCGCCAAGGTGCTGGTGGTCGGCATGCAACTGCCGCCGAACTATGGCCCGGGCTACGTCCGCGAATTCGGCGAGATGTTCCCGGCGGTCGCCAACGCCCACAAGGTCCCGGTGGTCCCCTACTTCTTCGAAGGCTTCGGCGATGACCTCGCGTGGTTCCAGGCGGACCGCATCCACCCGACCGTGGCGGCACAGGCACGCCTTCTGGACAACGTGTGGCCGACGCTCAAGCCGATGCTGGGTCCGGCCAAATGATCGCCACCGGCCCGGCGACACCAGCGATCCACCAGGCGGGCAAGCGCGCCGGCACCAGCAAGGTGGGCATCGACGCGTTACCCGCGCATCCGACGCGCATCGACGTGCGCAGCCCTGCCGAGTTCGCACTCGATCACGTCCCCGGCGCGGTCAACTGGCCGGTGCTCGACGACCGGGAGCGCGCCGAGGTCGGCACGCTGCATGCGCAGGTCTCGGCCTTTGCGGCCAAGCAGCGTGGCGCGGCGATCGTCGCGCGCAACATCGCGCGCATCGTCGACGAACACTGCGCCGGCAGGCCGCATGACTGGACGCCGCTCGTCTACTGCTGGCGCGGCGGCAAGCGCAGCGGCGCGCTCGCGCATGTGCTGAGCGAGATCGGCTGGCGTGCGGTGCAGCTCGACGGCGGTTACCAGACATATCGCCGCCACGTGGTGGCCGAACTCGCGCGGGTGCCCGCGGATTTTCGTTACGTCGTCGTCTGTGGCCTGACCGGTTCCGGCAAGAGCCGCCTGTTGAGCGAACTGGCGCGCGTCGGCGCCCAGGTGCTCGATCTCGAAGGCCTGGCGCGTCACCGCGGGTCGTTGCTGGGCGATCTGCCCGACGATCCGCAGCCGTCGCAGAAATGGTTCGACAGCCTCGTGCTCGACGCGCTCACTGCGCTCGATCCGGCGCGACCGGTGTTCGTCGAATCGGAAAGCCGCAAGATCGGCACCGTGCAACTGCCGGATCTCCTGCTCGCGCGCATGCGCGAGGCACCGTGCGTGCGGGTCGCCACACCGCTGGCCCTGCGGGTGGCGCTGCTTAAGGACGAGTACGCCCATTTCCTGAGCGATCCCGACGCGTTGGCCGCGCGGCTGCGGCACCTGATCCCGCTGCACGGCCGCGCGACCATCGACCGCTGGAGCGAATCCGCGCGTGCCGGCGCGTTCGACGCACTGGTGCGCGAACTCCTCGTCGCGCATTACGATCCGGCCTACACGCGATCGATCGAGCGCAACTTTCCGCGCATCGCCGACGCGTACACGGTCACGCCCGACGACGTATCCGCGGAGGCGTTCGCCATGCTGGCGCGCGAGGTGCGGGCGGCGATCGAGCAGCCAGCCACGGAGACGACGTCGTGACCACCACCCGCAGAACCTATGCCTATCGCCTGGTGAACGTATTCGCGGAAGCAGCGCTCGCCGGCAATCCGCTGTGCGTGTTCGAAGACGCCCGCGGCCTCGACGCAAGGACGATGCAGGCACTCGCGTTGCAGTTCAACCTGTCGGAGACGACGTTCATCCTGCCCGCGGACGACGCGACGGCGCAGGTACGCATCTTCACGCCGACCTTCGAGATGCCTTTCGCCGGGCATCCGACGCTGGGCACCGCGCACGTAGTCCGGGCGCTCGAGGGCGGCGGCGATCGGCTCACCCTGCGCATGCCGGTCGGTGTCATTCCGGTGGCCGCGGACGGCGACGTGTGGACCCTCGAGGCCAGGGCGCCGCAACATCGCCCGCACGCGGTAGACGCGCCGCGCATCGCCGCGATGCTCGGGATTGCCACCACCGACCTTGCCGGACCTCCGCTGTGGGTCGACACGGGATCGGACCAGCTGATGATTCCTCTGGCCACGTTCGCGGCGGTGCGCAAGGCGGCGCCGAAGGCGGACCTGCTGCTGCGCGACGCCAGCAATGGCGAACGCGCGCTCGCCTACCTGTTCGCCCGCGAAGGCGACGCGGTCCTCGCGCGCTTCTTCTTCCCCAAGCACGGCGCGGTGCTCGAGGACCCCGGTACCGGTTCCGCCTGCGCCAACCTTGGCGGCTGGCTCCTGGTGACCGGTGCACCGTTGCCGCAGCGGCTGACGGTGCACCAGGGGGAAGCCGTCGCGCGGCCCTGCCGACTCGGACTCGAAGTGACCGCACAGCGCGAGATCCGCGTGTCAGGCCGGGTGATCGAGATCGGACGGGGAACGATCACTTTTTGATCGCGTCGCGGGCCACCGGACGCAAGCCGGCGCATTTTCACGACGAGGCGCGCAAGCTACACTGGCAGCCATGGATTTCGCGACCTGGCTTGGCAAGGCGTGGACCGACCATGCGGACGATCCCGCCGGGGTAAGTGCGCGGTTGCTCGACGAAGGCCCGGCCCTCGCGCAGCGTGGCGACGACGT
>CAVWPC010000038.1:0-13124 GCA_963756765.1 uncultured beta proteobacterium
GGCACGCACCCGCGCCGCGGGTACGCGCGGCAGTCGCGCACGCTGATTGGCCGCGAGGGAATCGTCGGCGCGAACCGTCGCCCCGCTTTGAGAGCCCCTGAACGCTTGGCCAGTGTGCATCATTTGGCGCGCTCGGACTACCCCCAAAGATTGATTGCTTCTGGTTTGGGAACCTGTTAGCGTCGCGCCGACACTGAAAAATTGGTCGGATCAACGCGGGGAGGCGGCGATGCGAAGGTTAGCTTGCGCGATGGCGATGTTTGGCATCGTGGGCCTCGCGCTCCCGACTGTCGGCCGCGCCCAGTCCTGTGTCGGCTTTACTGACGTTCCGGCAGCATCAGCCTTCTGCCCGAATGTCGAGTGGCTGAAGAATCGGGGCATCACCCTCGGTTGCACCTCCACCACCTTGTACTGCCCCAATGATGCCGTGACACGGCTGTCGATGGCGGCGTTCATGAATCGCCTGGGCAAGGCGCTCTCCCCCGAAGTGCTCTTCCGCGAGACGGGTACCGGCGCGATCGTGATACCGACGAATCCGCCGGTAGAGGCGCGCTGCGACACCGTAGACACAGCGGCCACCGTCTATCCGCGCACGGCGATCGTCACGGGAACGCTCAATGGCCTCGCCGACGCGAATGCGGTGGCCTGGCGCGGCTTCGTCGTATACAGCACGGACGGCGGCACTACCTGGAACGGCACTACCGGCGGCGTAGGTTTGCGGGCGTCATCCGGCCCCAATCAATGGTCGGGCGTGGATCCCAACGGAGTTGTCGACCTGACCCCGGGGCTCCCGTATCGATTTGCGATCGGGGTGCGCCGCGACGACCAGCTCGCTGGAACCACTGGCAACTTTACCGACTACCGCTGCCTGATGACCGCCACGATCGTGAATCGCAATGGCGTGAGCCCACCGTTCGATACGCCGCGCGCGGCAGCCCACGCTGGCCTGTAGATCCGTCACGGCCTCCCGTTCGACGAACGAAAATCGCGCGCTGTCCCCGCGCCCCGACGAAATTTATTGCGCAGCCACGCTGTCAGGAGTCAGTCGATGCGTCCAACGCTGGTAGGTGCCGTCTTGACTGCAGTGCTCGTTCCCCTGCCGAGTCCCGCACTCGCACAAAGCTGTGCTGGCTTCACCGACGTCGCGGCGGCCTCGCCGTTTTGTCCGAACGTCGAGTGGCTCAAGAACCGCGGGGTGACGCTGGGCTGCACGTCGACCACGCTGTACTGTCCCACCGACCCTGTGACGCGGCTGTCGATGGCGGCGTTCATGAATCGCCTGGGGAAGGCGCTATCGCCCGAGGTACTGACATTCGAGGGCACCCCCGGCGCGATCGTGCTGCCGACCAATGCGCCGTTCGCTACACGCTGTGGCACGGCCGATTCCACGATCGCCGTCTACCCGCGCTCCGCGACCGTGTACGCAACGCTAACGGGATTGTCCGATGCGAACGCGGTGGCCTGGAAAGCGCGCGCCGTCTACAGCACGAACGGCGGTGCGACCTGGCAGACGGCACCATCACCGGTGTCGATCCGTGCGTCGTCCGGGGGCAACCAGTGGTCGGGCGCATCGGCGGTAGCAAGCGTCGACGTGACGCCCGGCCTCGCGTACCGCTTCGCGATCGAGATTGCCCGCGATGATTTGCTGCCTGGTACCGCAGGCAACTTCGTGCAGAGCCGTTGCATCGTCACAGCCACCGTCGACAACCGCAACGGCACGTCGACGCCGTTCGACTTTGCAGTAACCGCCAGCGGCAGGGACCAGTAACCATGAAGCGCGCCATGCAATCACTCGTCGCGGCACTGGCGATCGGGCTCACCGCGGCAACGAACGCCGCAACGTACACGGTCACCAATACGAACGACAGCGGCGCGGGCAGCCTGCGTGATGCCGTTGGGCAGGCGAATCTCAATCCCGGTCCTGATACGGTCAACTTTGCGGTGGCGGGCACAATCACGCTGACCAGCGGACTGATCCGCATCGAATCGGGCCCGTTGACCATCGTGGGTCCGGGTGCCGCCAACCTCACGATCGATGGCAATCTGAGCAGTCGGATTTTCGCGGTGATCGATTCCGCCACGGTACCGGCCTGTCCGGCGCTTACCGGTCCCGCCGATTACCCGGTAACGATCTCCGGCATGACGCTGCAAAACGCCAGTCGCAACGTTGCCGACAGCGGGGGCGGGGCCATTCTCTCGGTCAAGACGCTGACGCTCGACTCGATGGTCATCCGGGACAATCAGGCAAAAGCCGGTGGCGGCGTCGCATTCTATGCGCAGTACCCCGGCCAGGCTCTCTCGATCACCAACTCGCAGTTCACCGGTAACTTCGCCAAGCCTACGGTTGCGGGCAATACGGGCTCCCACCGCGGTGGAGGCCTCAACGTGGCTGACTACTGCGGCGGCACCCGCGTCCCGTCGGTCGTCACTATCGCCGACAGCGTGTTCGCCGGTAACCGCGTGCAAGCCGATGTGCTGCAAGGCCTTGGCGGCGCCATCGCCATTGTTGACAATGCCACGGCAACGATCGTCCGAACGCGCGTCTACAACAACGGCATCGAGCGTCCGGTGCCGCCACTCGCGTTCTCGTATCCGGGTGGAGGTATCCTCACGACGACCACGTCGGTGACCATCGTCGACTCCGAAATTACGGAGAATTTTGCGCAGAATAGCGGCGGAATCAGCGTGAATGGCGATAACGCGGGCCTTCAGACTCCCGGCGATACCGTCACCTTCAATCTCATCAACTCGACGGTTGCAGGCAATCTTGCCTTCAGCGGCGGTGGCGCGATGGTCTTGTGGGCCAACGTGGCGGCGGAGGTCGACAACTCCACCATTGCCGACAACCTTTCCGTCGCCTTCGGTAGTGCGGGGGTTTTGCTGTCCAAACCAGCGGTGGGGACGTACCTCGCGCCGACGCTGGCGCTGACGTCTTCGGTGCTGGGGCAGGCCAAGGAAAGCAAGGGCGACTTGTCGACGGACATCGCAGTCCTGCCTGCCACCACTGTCAATGCTACCAACACGCTGATCCAGCGGGTGTGCGCGACGTGCAACATCACTGTTGTGGGCAGCAACAACCTGATAGGAAGCGCGCCGGCCCTGGCATCGCTAGCGTTCAACGGCGGCCCGTCGCGCACGATGGCAATGCTGGCGGGCAGTCCGGTGATCGATGCGGGCAGCAACCCGCTGGCGTTGGCGACCGATCAGCGCGGTCCCGGCTTCCCTCGTACCCTGGGGGCGGCCACGGACATGGGTGCACAGGAAGGTCCGGGGTGGTGCGCGGGCTTCACCGATGTCAATTCGGTGAACACGTTCTGTCCGAACGTCGAGTGGCTCAAGAACCGTGCAATTACGCTCGGCTGCACGTCCACGTCGCTGTATTGCCCCAACGATCCGGTAACACGCCTGTCCATGGCGGCATTCATGAACCGGCTGGGAACGGCGTTGACGGCCCAGAAGTTGTTGGTGCAGCAGACCCCCGGTCCGCTGATGGTGCCTGATGTGGCGCCGCTGCCGCACATCTGCTCGACGCCAGACTTTCCACCGGCGAACTATCCACGCACCGCAGTGGTCAACGCCACCATGTCCGGGCTCGCGGACGGGAACGCCGTGTCGTGGCGCGGGTTTCTCGATTTCAGCACCGATGGCGGCGCCACGTGGCAGGTAACGCCCACCCAGACGGCCACGCGGTCCTATGCGGCGGCGGGCCAATGGTCGAACGCCGCCCCCGTCACAGCCTTCCCGATGGCGCCAGGGCACTCGTATCGGTTCTCGGCCGGGATTCGGCGCGATAATCTGGTGCCGGGCACCACCGGAAACTTCATCCAAAGCACCTGCCAGCTCAATGCCGTCATCGTCAATCGCAATGGGACTGTTTCCCCGTTCGACGTGGGCACGGCGTCGGACGTCACGAGCCCGTAGCGGCACGGAGTATCCGTTGCACGGGTTGTGGCAGGAGATCGCGATAGTGGTGCCGCGATGACGAACTCGCGCATCGAGAAGGACGCGCTCGGCGAAGTCCCAGTCCCGGCGCATCGCCTGTGGGGCGCGCAGACGCAGCGCTCGATCGACAATTTCCCGATCGGCGTCGCCCGCTTCGCCTTCGGGCGCCCTGTTGTGCGTGCGTTCGGCCTCGTCAAGCAGGCGGCGGCGCGCGCCAATGCCGAGCTCGGCACGTTGCCCGATGCGAAGGCCGGTCTCATCGATCGCGCCGCGCAGGAGGTGATCGACGGCAAGTGGGATGCCGAGTTCCCGCTCGTGGTCTTCCAGACCGGCTCGGGCACGCAGTCGAACATGAACGCCAACGAAGTGATCGCCAATCGCGCGATCCAGCTGGCTGGCGGCACGATCGGCAGCAAGCAGCCCATTCATCCGAACGACGACGTCAACCGCAGCCAGTCGTCGAACGATGCCTTCCCCGCGGTCATGCACATCGCCACGGCCGAGGAGATCGACCGATCGCTGCTGCCGGCGATTGCGCAGCTGCGCGCGACACTCGATGCCAAAGCGCAGGAATTCGACGACGTCGTGATGCTCGGCCGCACGCATCTGCAGGATGCCACGCCCGTGACGCTGGGCCAGGTGCTGTCGGGTTACGTCGCCCAGCTCGACGACGCGGCCACCTACGTGAGCACGGCCCGCGACGCGCTGTATCCGCTGGCGCTCGGCGGTACGGCCGTGGGCACCGGCATCAATGCACCGGCCCGCTTCGGCGAACTGGTGGCGCACCACATCGCCACGGCCACCGGCAAGCCATTCACGTCGGCCGACAACAAATTCGCGGCCCTTTCAGCGCACGATGCGATGGTCAACGCCAGCGCCGCGCTGCGCACGCTGGCCGGGATCGCAATGAAGATCGCCAACGACGTGCGGCTGTACGCGAGTGGACCCCGCGCGGGTATCGGCGAGATCACGATTCCCGACAACGAGCCGGGCTCGTCGATCATGCCCGGCAAGATCAACCCGACGCAGAGCGAAGCGCTGACGATGGTGGCGGTGCAGGTGTTCGGCAACGATACCGCCGTGGCCTTCGCCGGTACGCAGGGGCACTTCCAGCTCAACGTGTTCAAGCCCATCATTCTGCACAACACGTTGGAATCGATCGAGCTGCTTGCCGATGGACTCAAGTCGTTCGACGAACGCTGCGCGCGCGGTATCGAGCCCAACCGCGAGCGCATTCGCGCCAATCTCGACGAGTCGCTGATGCTCGTCACCGCGCTCAATCCGCACATCGGGTACGAGAATTCGGCGAAGATCGCGCTCAAGGCGCATCGCGACGGCAGCACACTGCGCGAGGCGGCGCTCGCGCTCGGCCTGGTCAGCGCCGAGGACTTCGATCGCTGGATCGATCCGGCGGCGATGACGCGGCCGGATCGGTAACGACCCTGGGAATTTCCATTTCGAGCAGGGCGAAAGAGAGCGACTTGCCGTGCGCGTCCAGCGCCAGCGATGTCGTGACACCGCCCGCGAGCGCCTGTTCGCAGACGAACTGCAGCGCCCAGAGGTTCGGCAGCTCGTAGCGGCGGATTTCGCCGTGCACGATACCGCGCAGGTGAAGAGCGACGGCATCGGTGGTGACGTACCGGGCGAGGCGCGGATAGTCCTCGGCGCGATACGCGATTAGCGACAGGATGGAGGTGTTGCCCTTGTCGCCGGCGCGGCAATGCGCGAGGTCATACAGTTTCGGCATCGGTCTTCCATTCGCGCAACGTCACCCGGCTTGGCACCCGATCGCGATCGAGGAGTGTCGAGACGATGCCGATCTGCTCGTGCACGTAGCGGCGCGCACCGCCACCGCCCGCCGGCCCATTGGTGTAGAGCGCCTCGACTTCGTCCCCGATCAGCGCCGCCTCCCTGCGCGTTGGCGCGCGCGCGGCGATCCGCAGCCGAACTTCGTAAGGGCGCGCTTGCGCGTCGAAGGCACGGCCATGCAATGACGAGCTGCCGATCAGATCGATACGCAGATCGGAGACACGGCCAGACAGGCGCTCCTGAATGATCTGCCCGGCCAGTTGGGCACGGCCGATGGCGTTCGCCCCGGCGTAGCCGATCTCGCCTTCGCCCAGGTACCCGGCGATGTAGCCGACACTGACCTTCAATGCCTGCGGGCGCCCCCGTCCGCGTGCGCCGCGAACCTCTACCCGGTCAGGACCGGTCTCGGCAAGCGAGACCGTGGAAAAATCTGCGGTCACGTCCGGCGTCACGTAACCATGCGGATCGGTGACTTCGTAGAGCAGTTGCTCCTTGGCCGTGGCGAGGTTCAAGCGGCCGCCGGTACCGGCAACTTTACCGAGGTTCGCGTCCCCGCTCGGATCGACGTCGGCGTACGGGAAGCCCAGGTACGCCATGCCCGGCACGTCCTTGCGGCCCGGGTCGGCGAAATAGCCGCCGCACAGTTGCCCCGCACATTCGAGCAGATGCCCGACGGCAGTGCCGCGCGCGAGCCGATCGACGTCGTGCGCATCCCAGCCGAACTCGTGCATCAGCGGCGCCACGAACAGCGATGGATCGGCGACGCGGCCAGTCACGATAATCTGGGCACCGCTGGTTAACGCAGGCAGCAGCGCCTCGGCGCCCAGGTAAGCGTTGGCAGAGACCAACGGCGCGTAGTGCTTGAGCGGCAGGCCGCTTTCGAGTGCGGGCGCCTCGAGGTCGAGGCGGTCGAGCACGTCGTCGCCGGTGACAGCGGCCACCGTGACGGGAAGGCGCAGGCGGCGCGCGATGTCCACGATGGCGTCGGCGGCCGCGAGTGGATTGGCCGCTCCCAGATTGCTGATGAGCCGGATGCGCTGCTGCGTGAGGACCGGCAGTAGCGCTTCGATGCGCTCGCCGAGGCGCGTGTCGAAACCGAGCGACGGGTCCTGCCGCCGGCGCAGCTGGGCAAGCGCGATCGTGCGCTCCGCCAGGCACTCGAGCACCAGGTAGTCGAGGTCACCGTGCAGCGCGAGATGGACCGGTGCGTCCATGCGGTCCCCCGCGAAGCCCGCGCCGCCACCCAGGCGTATCGAATTGCGCATGTGACGGGATGCCGTCGCCGCCGGTCCCGCGCGGCGTGGCCTATTCCGGCTGGATACCCGCCTTGCTGATGATGTTCTTCCACTTCGCCGACTCGTCCGTCTGGAACTTGGCGAGTTCTGCCGGCGTGGTCACGAATGGCGTGGTACCGGTCGACTCGTAGTACTTCTGCATGGCTGGGCCCTTGGTGGCCTCGATGATCATGCTGTTGAGCTTGGCCACGACCGCGGGTGGCGTATTGGCGGGGACATACGCGGCGAACCAGAAGCCCATGTCGTAGCCCTTGAGCGAGGCCTCGTCGATCGTCGGCACGTCGGGTGCGAGCGGAGAGCGTTTGGCCGTGCTGACCCCGAGCGCGCGCACCTTGCCGCCCTTCACCTGGGGCAGGCCGGTTGCCATGTCGGTGATCATCATGCTGATCTGACCGCCGAGAAGGTCGTTGATCGCCAGCGGGTTGCTCTTGTACGGCACGTGCAGCAGTTCGATGCCGGCCATCTGCTGGAACATTTCGCCAGCCACACGCGACGACGAGCTGCCACTGCCGAAGGACAACTTGCCGGGCTGCGCCTTGGCCAGCGCGATGAACTCGGCGACGGACTTGGCGGGTACGTTCGGGTTGACGATCATGATCTGGCCGCCCTTGCCCAGCCCGGTCACGGGCAGGAAGTCCTTCACCGGGTCATAAGGCAACTTCTTGTACAGGTGCTCGTTCGCTGCCTGCGTCGTGTTGGTCGTGATGAACACTGTGTAGCCGTCCGGCGCCGCTTTCTTGACCGCCTCGGCACCGATGAATCCGGATGCGCCCGGCTTGTCGTCGATGACCACCGGCTGGTTCGCGAGTTTGCCTACTTCCTGGCCGAGCGCGCGCGCGAGCTGATCGGTGGCGCTGCCGGCGGCGAACGGCACGACGAAGGTGATCGCCTTGTCGGGGTACTGCGCGGTTGCGAGGCCGGCGAACGCGAGGGCGCATGCGGCGAGCAGCGCATGGCGGCGAGAAATGTAGATCATGCGAGGGTCCTCCCTGGAGCGGTTGCGGTCGATCGACCAGACGCTGGCGCGCGAAGTTCTCGAAGGACTTCGTCGCGCAGCTCAACTGGCATTGAACGCCCGGGCTATCTATAATGCAAACAAGTAATTTGCATAACAGTTATACGAAAATTATATGAATGTGGGACTGCGTCAGCTGCGTGCATTCGCCACCATCGGCCGTTTGCGTAGCTTTACGCGGGCTGCGCACGCGCTCAATGCGACTCAACCGGCGCTGTCGGCCCAGATCCGCGAACTCGAGGCCACGCTGGGCGTGCGATTGTTCGACCGCAGCACGCGCTCGGTCACGCTGACGCAGGCGGGCCGCGACCTCCTGCCTTTCGTCGACAACGTGCTGGGGGACGTCGGGTCGATTGTTGCGCGGGCGCGCGATGTCGCCCAGCGCCACACCGGCCGGGTGACGATTGCCGCGCTGCCGTCGCTGGCGGCGACGCTACTGCCCGACGTCGTCGCGCGCATGCGCGCGCAGCACCCGGGCATTGCGGTCGTAATCAAGGACGCGCTCGCCGAGCGAATCATCGGTTGGATCCGCGCCGATGAAGTGGACTTTGCCGTGACCAGCGCACCGCCGACCGATCCGCAGCTCGGGTTCTCGCCGTTGCTGGCGGACCGAATGGTGGCGGTGCTGCCCCCGGGGCACCCGCTGGCTGCCGCGGCCGCCATGCGGTTGTCGGATCTCCTTGCATCTCCGATGGTACTCATGGACCGCGACAGCAGTGTGCGGCGGAGCGTGGACGCGGCATGCGCGTCGATCGGCCGGCTCGCCCAGCCTGCGTACGAAGTGGCCTATATGTCGACAGCGATCGGGCTGGTGCGCGCCGGTCTGGGCGCGACGCTGCTGCCATCCTCGGCGGCGGAACTGCGCGGAGCGACCGATCTCGTCGTCCGTAACCTCGAGGCGCCGCGTATCGAGCGCACGCTCGGCGTGCTCAAGCATCGCCGCCGCGAATTGTCGCCGGCCGCGCAGGCGGTGCTGGAGGTGCTTGGCGCCGTGACGCGAAAAAGCCGCGGCCGCGCGACCAAGGCGGTGCGTCGCCAGGGTGGATCCAACGGCCGCTGACGCAGGGGGTGGCTACGCCGCCTGGCGCGTAGACGCCTGTGCCGGCAGCTGCTGCTCCGCCAGCGGGACGCGCCGGCCTTGGCGCCAATCTCGACGAGTCGCTGATGCTCGTCACCGCGCTCAATCCGCACATCGGCCGGATTGAGGACTGCGACGGGAAGGGCGATGTCGACCGGCTTTAGCTCCCGTCGTCGTCGCCAGCGAGACGGTATCCAACACCTGTCTCGGTCAACAGGTAGCGGGGGTTGACCGGGTCGTCCTCGAGCTTGTCGCGCAACTGTTTCATGTAGACCCGCAGGTAGTGCGTGTCAACCTCGTGCGTCGGGCCCCATATCTCGCGCAGCAACTGTCGGTGCGTGACTACCATGCCGAGCTGCCGTGCGAGCGTTGCCAGCAGCCGGAACTCGAGGGGGGTAAGGTGCACGGAGGTCGCGCCGCGGATCGCGCTGCGCCGGTCGAAATCGATCGCCACGGCGCCGAAGCGCAGTTCGGTTGCGCCGGATGCGGCGCGCACAGCATGCCGCAACGCGGCGCGGACTCGTGCCTGCAGCTCGCCGATGGCGAAGGGCTTGGTCACGTAGTCGTTCGCACCGGCGTCGAGCGCTTCGATCTTCGTGCGTTCCGCGGCGCGCGCCGAGAGCACGATAACCGGCATCGCCGACCAGCTGCGAAGTTGGCGGATGACCTCGAGGCCGTCCACGTCCGGCAGTCCGAGGTCGACGATCGCCAGATCGGGCTTGTGCGTGCCCGCGTCGATCATGCCGCGGCGTCCGGACGCTGCCTCGACGACCCGGTAACCGTCGACTTCGAATGCCGAGCGCAGAAACCGCCGGATCTCGGCCGCGTCCTCGACGAGCAGGAGGGTGGCGCGAGGTTCGGTCACGTCATGCCTTGCGCGCTCTCGCGCGGGACGGCGGGCGGCAGCTCGCCGGGCAGCGAGAAGTGGAACGCGGTCCCGCCACCGGCGACACGCTCCGCCCACGCTTCGCCCGCATGCAGGCGTACGATCGCGCGACAGATCGCGAGTCCCAAACCGAGATCGGTTCCTCCGGCGGGCAACGCGCTGTGATGGAACTTCGCGAACACGCGCTCGAGATCCGCATCCGACAGGCCTTCACCATAGTCCTCGACGGTAACGACCGTGCGCATGGGTTCGCGCTGCGCGCGCACGCGCACGACCGTGCCGGGTGGCGTGTGCCGCGCGCAGTTCTCGAGAAGATTGCCGAGCGCCTGCTCGATCAGCGCAGCGTCCACGCGAACCAGCGGCAGGTCGTCGGGCATCTCCACGAGCACCCGATGGCCGGCCAGCCGTTCGTGCAGGCGTGTGCGTACCGACGCGACAATCTCCGCGAGCGACGCCCAGTCGCGATCGAGTTTCAGTGCGCCCGCCTCAAGGCGCGTCATCTGCAGGACCTTGTCAACGTGCCCGGCCATCTCCTGTGCCTGCACGTAGACGCTTCGCGCGAGCGCGTGCCGGGCGTCCGGACTCATCCGCTCGCCCTGTTCGGCGAGGGTCGACGACGCGCCGGTCATGACGGCAAGCGGTGTGCGCAGGTCGTGCGAGATCGAGGCGAGCAGCGTGCTGCGGATGCGCTCGGTCTCGGCACCGAGTTCGAGCGTGGCGCGGGCGTCCGCTTCCCGGCGAATGCTTTGCATAAGTCCGGAAATCACGAAGGCCACCGCCAGCATGATGCCGAACGTCAGCAGGTACTGCAGATCGTCGACCGTCAGGGTGCCGCGGGGTGGCACGAACAGGTAGTCGAAGGCACCCACGCACAGGACGGCCGCGACGACCGCGGGGCCGAGCGAGTGCCGCAGCGCCACGATCACCACGCCGAGCAGGTAGACCATCGCGATGTTCACGAGGTCGAAGCGCCCCTCGATCGCGTAGCCGATGAGCGTGCCAAGCACCGCCACCGCCACGGCGGAGGCGTAACCGGTCCAGTGTGGACGCGCTTTCATGCGCGCACTGTAGCGCACGGCAGCCGTTAAATTCGCATTAAAAATTCGGCCTGCCTGTTTCGTTGCGGCCGGCGTACGCCTAGGGTGTCGCCATGAACACGACCGCGGCCGCAGCCGGCTGGACCGACGCCCCCTCCGCGGGATTGCAGCGACAGGGGACCGCCGCGCTTGCGTTGCTAGCGCTGGGCGTCGTCTACGGGGACATCGGCACCAGCCCGCTTTACGCGGCCAAGGAGACGTTCAATCCGGCGCATGGAATTCCGCTCACGGAGGCCAATATCCTGGGCGGCGTTTCTGCGATCTTCTGGTCGCTGATGATCGTCGTGTCGCTGAAGTACGTGACACTGGTGCTTCGCGCGAACAACCGCGGCGAAGGCGGCATCATGGCGCTACTGGCGCTGGCGCTGGCGTCGGTGCCGGCGCGGCCGCGCCTGCGCACCGCGCTGCTCGCGATCGGCCTCACCGGGGCTGCGCTGTTCTATGGCGACGCGGTACTGACGCCGGCGATCTCCGTGCTCTCCGCGGTCGAGGGGCTCGAGGTAGGCACGGCGGCCCTCAAGCCATACGTGGTACCGATCGCGGTCGGCGTACTCGTCGCGCTGTTCATGATCCAGCGTCTGGGGACTGGCGTGGTCGGTGCACTTTTCGGCCCCATTTGCGCCTTGTGGTTCGCGGCGCTTGCCGCCGCCGGCGCGTGGAACATCGCGCAGGAGCCCGGGGTCCTTGCCGCGTTGCATCCAGCGCATGCGCTCGGCTTTGCCACCGGCCACGGAGCGCTGTCGTTCATCGTGCTGGGATCGGTGCTGCTCGCGATCACGGGTGTCGAGACGCTGTATGCGGACATGGGTCACTTCGGTGCGCGGGCGATCCGTGTGGCGTGGTTCGGACTGGTCGCACCGGCGCTGGTTCTCAACTACTTTGGCCAGGGTGCACTGCTGATCGCGCATCCGGAGGCCATCGCGAACCCGTTCTACCTGGCGTTTCCGCCGTGGGCGCTGTACCCGATGGTGGGTCTCGCCACCGCCGCGACCGTCATCGCGTCCCAGGCGACGATCTCCGGCGCGTACTCGCTGACGCGGCAGGCGATCCAGTTGGGCTATCTGCCGCGCATGACGATTCGCCATACATCGGCGCGCACTTCGGGCCAGATCTACGTGCCTGCCATTAACTGGATTCTCCTGGGGGCGGTGCTCGCCGCCGTCGTCGGCTTCGGTGAATCGTCGAAACTCGCGTCGGCTTATGGCGTGGCCGTGATGGGCACGATGCTCTCCACCACGCTGCTCACGTTCGTCGTACTGCGCTTTCGCTGGCGGTATCCGTTGTGGCTGTGCGTGGGGGCCACCATGTTCTTCTTCGCAATCGACGCGGTGTTCCTCGGCTCGGCGCTGCAGAAGGTGTTCGAAGGCGGCTGGTTCCCTCTTGCGCTCGGCGCGCTGGTGTTCGGAGTCATGATGACGTGGCGCAGCGGCCGGGCCGCGTTGCTGCGCGTCGTTTCGAATGCGTCTCCGCCGCTTGATGGATTCCTGCAGGCGCTGGGCGCATCGCCGCCCGCCCGCGTGGCGGGAACGGCCGTGTTCCTGACCGCGACACCGGATACGACGCCCAACGCGCTGCTGCACAGCCTCAAGCACTACAAGGTGCTGCACGAGCGCAACATTTTCATGACAGTCGGATCCTGCGACGAGCCCTTCGCGCCGAGCGCCGACCGCGTGACATGCGAACGCCTGTCGCACGACTGCTGGCGGGTTATGGCGCGCTACGGGTTCATGGAGAGGCCCGACGTCGCGTTGGCGCTGGCGCACTGTGCCCCGCTCGGGCTCGACGTCGAGCCGATGGAGGTCACCTACTTCCTGTCGCGCGAGAAGGTCGTCCGCGGCGAGCGGGGCAACCGACTCGTCCGCTGGCGCGACCGCATGTTCGCGGCGATGGCACGCAACGCGGGCGACGTCACCGACTTCTTCAATATCCCGACTAACCGCGTGGTAGAGCTCGGCACGCGCGTGGAGCTCTAGCGCGAGTCGCGATGGTCAGGCAACCATCT
>CAVWPC010000039.1:0-8842 GCA_963756765.1 uncultured beta proteobacterium
AGCGGTTCAGGCGCAGGTCTACGACGCAGGTGATGACGATCATGCGGTTAATCCTCCTGGGGCTGCCCCGGTGCGCTCTGCGGCGCGCATGGCCAGGCAGCGAGCAGTCTACGACACTGGCCTCCGGGACGTGATAATGCTCGTCGTCACTTCGATCCCCCTACCACCGCGTCAGTTCCACCCTTGCGCTCAGGTGATTCCATCGCGCGGCTGCATCGATCGGAGGGCAGGCTCTCCACGTCGTCGACGAGGCGTTGCTGGAAGTGAACCAGCACGCAGCCCCTGTCGTTCTCATCCCACCAATACTCGGCGCCAACGCTTCCGTCGGAATGGACGAGCCGATAGCCGCGTCGCGCGAGTTCGCTGCGAACGCCATCGATCCGGGAGCCTCGAAGTATCCACATGCCATTGAGCGAGATCCCGCCGTTCGGTGCAACGACGACGGCTGACGCCTTCGGCTCGTGAGGCCCAAGGAAACCCGGCTCACTCACGATCTGCGCCAGCAGTTGCCCAAACGCAAAAAACGTTGCGTGAAACGCCCAGATGACGAGGCATGACACGATAATAATACCGAGCATGACGGACCGGTGGGGTTCTCCCTTCGCCAGCGAGAAGCCTGCCAGCACTGCGCCGATCGCAAAGGCCGGCACCGCGGTTGCGACCAGCGCGCCCCCGAAGAACAGCGCGGGCAGACCCGCATTCGCGTCCGTGATGGACACCAGCAGCAGCACCGCGACCACGGCGAACCCGATCGCATACGCGCCTAACAAGCGAAACACCCATCGATAGTAGTGGGTGGGCCGGCCCTTTCTCATCGGCCTCGTCGTTTTCCGGTCGATTGGCACGCCATTCCTCGTTGAGCATACCCTCGGGCATCGATCACGTTGAAACGTTGCGCGGCGTGGAACGGGGTTATCGAAGCGACACGTCGTAGTATGGGTTGTGTCCCGAGAATTGTTGTAGGAAGGCGTTGACTTCGAGGTCGGTTCCTCCGCTCGGATTGCTTCCCTACATCACGCCAGCGCGGGTGCTGCCGGCAGTATGATCGGCGGATTCTCGCTCATCGCGGCCAACGATTCCAGACTCCTGTAGCGTTTCTGAATCACGTACTCGTCGTTTTGCTCGAGCAGCAACGCGCCGGCCAATCGCCGGATCGCCGTTTCGTTCGGAAGATGCCGACCACATCCGCGCGTCGCTTGATTCCCATGTTCAGTCGCTTGAGTACGTTCGTGCTCGGAACCTTCGCGCGATGTTCCTTCGGGAAATCCATGAAGGTCAGCAGCTCGTCAATAGATGCCATTCCAGAATCGTGTCGACCCGTGGGGCCGCCTCAACGCCGTACCAGTCCGCAACGGTACACGCATGGGTAATCGCGGTCTGGAGTTAGAGTTCGTTGCGCCAGCGCTTTTGAAGCGGCCTGATCGAATGTTTGCGGAGCACCGGTCGCCCCGGCCTGTGGTCGAACCGTTCCGGTAGCGCGCCCCTCGCGCAGCAGCCGTCCTGCGGTGCCATGTGTCAGCCTATCGGGAAAAGACGAGTACCGCGTTGGCAGGAATCGTGAGCGCCGCGGAATATTGAAATGCCTGCCAGGCAAATTGTTCAGCGACAACCTGCCCGCAATTTCCAGCGACCTGCGGATTCACCCAGTGGTCGTAAACGTCGGTATTCATCACCTCGCGCCAGACCCCGGCACCGGGAAAGCCGATGCGATAGCCGTTGAGGGTCGTATTCGCTAGACTCGCCACCACAATGACGTCGTCGCCGACACCTTCCACCCAGCGGTGGAAACTGAGGACGCGCTTGCCGTCATCGGCGCTGACTCCACGGTACCCGTCGCCACGTAGGCCGGGATGATCGCGGCGCAGCCGGACCAGCTCCCGCGTGCAGCGCAAGAAATCGCGCATGCTGGGGTCGGGTGCGCCCAGCCCTTCCCAGTAAAGCAGCAACTCGGGATGGCCGTGCACATCATCGGACCATTGCTTGTCCTCGAGGAACTCCTGACCCATGAAAATCATCGGAATGCCCGGCGCGGTCAGCGTGATTCCCATCGCGAACCGGGCACGGCTGCGGGCAAACCAGGACCGGGCGTTCGATGGATCGGCCAACCGCGCGATCCGGTTCTCCCGCTGGTCATCGGCGAATGGCGAATGGAAGACTCGATCATGATTTTCTGGGCCTTGCACGAACTGCCGCGAATGCGCAAAGCCCCGTGGCCACAGGTTCGACAGCAGTTCCGACATGTCGACCGGATGTTCACCGGGATAGCTCGCTTCGCGAATCGCCGTGCGTAGCGCGACCCGCAGGCCGTCCGTCAAGGTGCTATCGAACCCGGCGCCTGTGGGCAAGGGTTCAGCCACTAGCTGGTTCACGTTCCAATATTCGGCAAGTTCCATCGCTGCCGGGCGCATTGCCTTGAGCGTCGAGGTCAGGTCCTGACTGAAGCTCCATCCGTGCGGCGCCCCATCATGGTCGATGACACTCACTTGGTCGTAGCGAAATCCGTCGACGCGATACTCGTCCAGGAAAAACTTCGCGTTCTGTATCAGGAAATCCCGGACGTCGTCCTTGCCGTAGTCGAACACCAATCCGCCGGCATGGCCGCGATCGAGAAAGAAGAGCGAGTTCTCCCGCCTGCCCTCGGCTCGTCCCGTCTGTCGATCGAAGAAATAAATACTCTCCTCGTCGAGGTTCCCTCCGGCGTGGTTGTAGACGACGTCGAGAATCACCGCTAAATCGTAGACATGGCAGAGATCAATCAGTGCCTTCAGTTGATTCATCTCGCCGCGGATTACGTCGAGTGCGTACGGCGCTTGACCCCTATCTGCCAACAGCTTGTTGATGCCTACGAGGTATCGGGGCACCTCGGCATCCGAAACGGCGAACGCCATCTCGGGCGAGTAGAAGTCGGTTCCGGCGTAACCGAGACCGAAGTTGCCATCGAATTCCTGGATAGGCATCAGTTGGAGCACCGACACGCCAAGATCCGCCAAATAAGGAACCCTGGTAGCCACGTCGAGGAAAGTGCCCGCCGCATCTGGCGTCGCCTGCCAGTTCGGTGCGTAGAAGGCTCCGACGTGCAGCTGGTAGATCACATAATCATCGAATCGCGGCGTGACGAAACCCGTCTGGTGCCATGGAAACTCGATTGCGCGAACGATGCAATCGCCCGGCCATGGCGTGGTGAGCTCGCGCGCGAAGGGATCGCGCTTCCACCCCGCTCCGGCTGGACCGTGCACGCGCAGTTTGTAGCGATGCCGATCCTTAACGTCGGCGATAAACCCGACCCAGTGGTCCGCGGGGCCGCGCTGAAGTAAGCCGATGTCGCTTTCGGTCCAACCATTGAAGTCCCCGAGCACGTAGAGTGCGGTCGCGTTGGGCGCCCAGTAGCGGAATGTGGCGCCGTCTGGGGTCAAGTTCGCGCCCATGCGCGTGGTGTCCGCAATGTGTAAGAGGGACGCAGGCATCCGCAACTCCTCTGCAAGCTACGCGCCGGCTCGACCGAGTAGCTGCCGCCGGATCGGTCGTCGGCAGCGATGGTGCAGCACGACCAAGTCCTACCTTGCGCCACACTGCCACGGCTTTCCTCGCAAGCAGCTCTCGCTCGGCGTCGGTGAACCGTATGCGCCTTCCACACCGCCGGTTTTTGAGTAGCCGGTTTTCGGTCTGAAGGAATTCGATGACGATCAATTGGTGGCGATGAACTCAACCAGCCACGATCATCAGCAGAAGCGAGAGCAGAGGTGGCACGGAACCCTTGCCACCCGTCTATCGCACGCCTCGGCTGAATTGTTGGACACTACGGGATTGCTCCCATCGCTTGAGCCTCACCGAATCTTGACCGGCACCGACGTCTAAAACTGCGCGCATCGCAGCCCGATGTCAATAGAATCAAAGAATACCGAATTTCGAAAAAGACCACCGGGCGGCTTGCATCACGAATATTCGCTGCCGCCCCAATTGGCCTCATCAATTATTTTCGGAGCACAGTAATTCCACCGAGTTACTCATGCACGGGCGGTCCATGTATGTGACCTTGCCGTACAGGCGATTCCGCGTGCGCGGGTGCGACCCAGATGGAAGCCGCGTGCCAGCCCGTCCGGTTGAGCGCAAGGCTACGCATGAATGATAGTAAGGCGACCGGCACTTTTCTAATCCCACATACCTCCCCAGGCAAACGTGAGCCTGCATTTGTGGCAGTACGGACACAAGTACGCTCCGTTGGTCAATTCCAAGGTATGACCTTGATGGTTCCAACTCGCAACGACTTGTGGCCCGCGCTTTTCGAGGAGCGAGCCATCGTTGAATGGAACCGAAATGCCCTTATGCCCATCTGGGCAACGTCTTGGCTCATCAAACATGTTCACCGTGACGAGATGGCCGCCCTCTCGGCAATAGGCTGGAAAAGTGCAAGTATGACGGAAGGAATCCATTCCACCGCCGATCATGAGTTCGCCGCTCTCGTATCCACAAGAACAAGACGCGATCGCAATGGAACCCATCCCTTTCCTCCTGCTAGACAGTGTATTTCGTATCCGATCTGAAGCCTAGTGCAGACCGTTCCGTCCCGCCGCGCCTACATCCGCAAAGTCGAAGGAGTTCTATCCTTTTTGTCACTCCCGCACGGCTTCTCGGGACTAATATGTTGGTAAATGCCGTTGGCGCTGAGGTCCCAGAATTATGAAGACACTCGTAACAAAACGACCCGCCATCATGAGTTGACCTTCGCGGCGGCCGCGTGGGCGGATCCGATCTTCTCGCGCAGGCTTTTGGGCGAAAGTACCTCGACTTCGGCGCCATGCCGCATGACGTCGAGCACCAGCTCCCGATCATCGCGAAATGGCAATTCGAGGATGTATCGTCCCTCGCCGTCGAAGCTGCCCTTCTGGTCCGGATGCCACACTTCCGCGGCCACCCAGCGCGCGCGCTCGGCAGAGAAGCGCAATTTCGCCCTGTGCGCCTCGCCACCTCGGACAATGCCGTAGCTTTCCCGCAGGTAGTCGTCCAGCGCCTTGAGCGACATTTCCTTCGCCTGCGCCTCCAGGACCTCGACCCGCCGAATTCCGTCGAGCGAAAAACTCCGGAGGTCGTTGCGAAGATGGCACCAGGTGTCGAGGTACCAGTTTTCCCGGTAGTGGACGAGGCGCTGCGGCGAAACTTCCCGCGCCGAATGTGCGTTCGTGCTGCGCGCGTAATACTCGATCCGCAACCGTCGCCGCTTGAACAACGCCGAGCCCACCAGCGAGAAGTGTTCGAGCGGCATCTTGCGGGAACCGAACGACAGCAAACAGATGCGCTTGCGCACCTCGCCGGCCGAGGCCTCCCCCGCCCCGATGATGGCGTCCAATCGCGACATCAGAGGCGCAATGTGCGGCCCGATCAATCCGCCATGGTCGAGCGAGGACAGCAGCTGTTGCATCGTAACCAGAGCGAAGGCCTCGCTCTCACTGAACCACAGGCCCGGGAGCGCGAACCTGGGCCCGGCCTTTCCCTTGGCTGCGTAGCGATAGCCACCGGCATCGGCGTCCCACACCACCGGCGCGTTGAAGCGGTCGCGCATGTACTCGAGGTCGCGCTTGAACGTTGCCAGCGACACTTCCAGCTCGCGCAGGAAGGCGTCGCGCGGTACGACGGTGCGCTCCTGCAGCAGCGCGTCGATCTTGTAGAAGCGCTCCAGCCGCTCCATCGTCAGTGCCGAATGCGACGGTAGCGGTGACCCACCGTCGCGACGCGGCCCTCGGCCAGGACAACGTAGACCCCGGCGAGCTGGTCGAGCGCAGCGCCCGTTGCCGCGCCTTCGCGCGCCAAACGGCGCTTTGCGGCACGATCGAGGTAGACGATCACACCGCCGCGACGGTCGTGCTGTTCGCACCCGTAGTGGAGCACCTGCTCGATCAACTCGGGCGGGATGCCGCGTTGCTGCATGCGGGAACGGGCATGACGGGTAAGCATCGCGGCAAGATCCGGGGCCATCGCGTTCTCCTCGCAAAGATACGGGGAAAGCATGGAGGGTGGGTGGCTCATCGCGTGAGCCTGCCACCGCCGACGCGAATGCGCAAGCGGCGAGCCGACGAGCGGCGGCTCGCCTGTGCGCAGCGCTCAGGTTCCAGGCTGCCCCTTGCCCTGTTCCGGCTTGCGGCGCAGGAACGCGGGAATCGCGGGCTCGTCCTCCAGGCAGAACAGCGCCTCGGTACGGCTCGCCAGCCGCCGGTTCATCGACCGCTGGGAGAAGGAGGCCTCCTTCAACGCGATCCGCTTGTCGCGCTCGCCGATCAGCCGGCGCATCGTCGCGAGGATGGCCGCCGCCCACTCGTGTCCGCCGAAACGGGTCGCGGCGTCGTCGACCAGCCGCTGCGCGCGCTCCCAGTTGTCCGCCTCGATGGCCGTCCGCACTTCTTCCAGCGCCTCGGCGGACGCAAGCTCCAGCATCCGGCGCGCCACCAGCTCGTCAACCTGCATTGCACGCCGCTGCGCCACGCTCATAACCGGCAGCGCCGGCAACCCCGCCATGAGGAACAGCGGCGTGCTGTCCCGCTTCGCCGCCTGTACCGACACCGTGATCGCAGCCGAAGCCGGCGACGCGCCGCCGGCGGTGGCCGCCGGGATCTCGAATTCCAGCAGCGCCCACGCCTCGGACGCGAACGCGAGGTCGGGCAGCCGCCACGCCGTGGCGTCATCCTCGACCGGCTCGTAGTCATTGCGGATTTTCACGCCGACCCCCTCGGGCGCACTCACCTTGAGCATCAGCCCACGGGCACACAGGCTCGCCAGCAAGGCGAACTCGGCGGCGAACGGCTCGGCCAGATCAGCGGCGGTCTGGCCGTAATAGGCGTTGCCGCTCCCGGCCGCCGCCATCGCCAGCATCAACTGCTCGTTGAACTGTTCGCCCAGCCCGTACGTGGAGGTGGAAACGCCACGCTGCGCGAACACCTTGCATTGCCGCGCGATCTCCTCGAGATCGGTTTCGCCGGCGTTGGCGCCGCCGTCCGACAGCAGGATCACCCGATGCACGTCGTCGCCCGCGAGTTGGGCCGCGAGTTCCTCGGCCCCGCGCATGCCAGCCGCCGTGCAGGTTGGTCGTCCCGCCCGACTGGATGCCGGCCAGCGAGGCCGCCAGCGCGAGCTTGTCAGCGGCCGGCGTGAGGGGAGCGATGCGCTCGACCTGGTCGTCGAAGGTGAAGAGCGCCGCCCGATCGCCGTGCGCCAGGCTGTCGACGATACTGCGTGCGCAGCGCTTGGCCTCCGCCAGCGGTGCGCCGCTCATCGACCCGGAACGGTCGAGCACCAGCGCCAGGTGCAATGGCGGCCGCGCGGCGCTGTCCGCCGGCAGGTCCGGCGCCTGCACCCGGACGAGTACCCGCAGCGTGGTCGGCCCGTCGGCCGCGAGGGCCGCCTTGTCGGGGGTGAGCACCAGCCGGAATTCGGGGAGCGTTTCGTTGCCGTTGGTCATGGTCGTGGTCTCGATAGAGGTTCGCGCAAAATGCGCCGTCTGGTCATCATCGGGGATCGCTGGCTCAAGGGATGAGCTACCCGCCGGGCAGATCGAAGGAACGGCATCGGATGTCGCGCGGTGCCGGAAGAACTGCGCTCGCCAAGGTCCCGGCTCGGCGGCTGGCTCACGCCATGAGCCATTAGCACCGCAATCTGCAGTCCTGCGGTTCCACATCCAGCGAGGGATTCCAGATGGCCCACAACATCGGACACATGTTCTACGTCGGGGAAACACCCTGGCACGGACTCGGGACGGAACTGGAGCAGCCGGCGACCCTTGATGAAGCGCTCTCCGCCGGCGCGCTGGACTGGACCGTGAGCACGGTTCCGCTGGCGACGGACGAGATCCCGAGCTGCGCCGTCCCGCATCGCGTGGCCGTCGTACGCGATGACTTTCCTCCGGGCGACCCCGGGCGCCTGCTCGGCGTCGTCCATCCGGACTTCCAGCTGCTGCAGAACCGCGACGGCGCCGCGCTCTTCGACCGCCTGTTCGATCCCGGCGCCGCCAAGTACCACACCGGCGGCTACCTCAAGCTCGGGGAAGTCGTGTGGCTGTTGGCTCGCCTCCCCGATGAAATCCGGGTCACGGGGGACGACATGCTGAAGCCCTACCTCCTCTACTCCAACAGCCATGACGGCTCGATCGCCGTCGACATCCGCCTGACGACGATCCGCGTCGTGTGCAACAACACGCTTTCGGCCGCATTACACGACAGCGACGACGACGCATTCCACCGCCGCCATCGGTACTCGCTCGACGTTCTCGCCGAGGACGCCCATGCGTTCATGGACTTCATCCGCCAACGCGTCACCGATGTCGGCGAGCAATTCCGGCAACTGGCGCGAAGCGAATGCGACGATGCCGCGTTCCGGCGTTTCCTCGCGCAGATTCTCCCCGATCCGGAGCGGCCGGCCGCCGCCGCTTCAAGTCGGTCGGTCGCACTGGGCCACGAAACGCGGCTCGCCCGGCTGGCCGCGGCCAGGGCCGCAATCTGGCACACCCGGCACGAAGGGATCCCGCAACTGGGCATTCCGCCGGAGCCGGCGACATGGTGGGGATCGCTCAACGCCGTTACCGCATGGGTCGACCACCTGCAGATCGTGGAGGGCAGCCGCTACGCGCACACGATGTTCGGCGCCGGGAACCGGCTCAAAAGCACGGCGTTCGACCTGGCCGTGGCAGGGGCCCGTACGCGCGTGCTGGAGCTGCGGCGGGCTGGCTAGCGGATTTCCTGACGGTTGGCGCGCTCCCGGCCATCGCTCGCCAGCCTCGCGACATGCGAGCGCGCGAATGCGATGCATCCGGCGATGTGCCGTGACCACAGCGAACATCGCGAGTCGGGCGCCTTGAAAG
>CAVWPC010000040.1:0-20239 GCA_963756765.1 uncultured beta proteobacterium
ACCTTGGCGAGCACTTCATAGGACAACCCCAGCTTCTCCATCGTGTCGCGACGATAGTTCTCGACAAGCACGTCGGCGTTGCGCACCAGGCGCAGCAGGACTTCGCGCCCCTGCGGCGCCTTCAGGTCCAGCGCCAGTCCACGCTTGTTGCGATTCATCATCAGGAACGGCGCGGAAACGCCGTTCACGCGCGGCTCGCGGTAGCCGCGCGCATCGTCGCCGCCGGGCAGTTTCTCGACCTTGATCACGTCGGCGCCCAGGTCGGCGAGCAGCATGCCGCAGGTGGGGCCGGCCATGATCTGCGCGAGCTCCAGCACGCGCATGCCGGCGAGCGCGCCCGGCGGCCGTGGCTCGAGGGGACGTTGCGGGGCCTGTGTATCGTCCCCGCGGGACGACCTGCGCTCGCTCTCCCGCAAGGGCAAAGCGTCTCGGGAAGGTTCTGCCGCGCTCATCGGCCCTCGAAGTCAGGCTTCTGCTTGGCAAGGAACGCCGCGTAGCCGCGCCGGTAGTCCTCGGTGTCGTAGCATGCATAGCCTTCGAGCGCCTCTTCGTCGCTGATCGGCCGAGGATCCGCGAGCCGCCGCGCGAACTTCTTGTGCCAACGGGCTACCAGTGGCGCGCCCTCCGCAATACGTTGTGCCGTCGCCTGCGCTTCGGCCGCCACGTCCGCGTCCCGCACGACGCGCGTGACCAGCCCCTTGGCGTACGCCTCGTCCGCGCCGAAAATGCGGCCTTCGAGCAGGATCTCGAGGGCGACCGCGCTGCCGACCAGCCTGACCAGCGGCGCCATCTCGGCGTAGCCCATCACCAGGCCCAGGTTCTTGATCGGCGCGCCGAAGCGGCTGCTTTGACCGCAGATGCGCAGGTCGCACAGCGACGCGATCTCGAGACCGCCGCCCACGCAGATGCCGTGGATCTGCGCCACCAGCGGATGGCGGCAGTCGGCGAGGCGCCGCATCGTTCCATGCATGACCTTGCCGTAGGCGATGGACTGCGCGGGGTTCGCCCGTTGAGTCGCGAACTCGCCGATGTCGTTGCCTGGCGAAAAGGCGCGTTCGCCGGCGCCGCGCACGACGATGCAGCGTACGTCGTCATCGCCGGACAGCGCCTCGACCGCATCGCCCAGCGCCTGCCATAGCGGCTTCGTCAGTGCGTTGAGCTTCTCAGGCCTGTTGAGAACGACGGTGGCAATGCGACCGTCCCGCTGGACTTCGATGACTTCGGCCATGCAACTCCCCACGGATGAACGTGTTGACTGGTTAGCCCACGCGACCCGCGCAGACACCTGACGCTTGTCTCACGTCGTGCCAGATGCGGCCGGCCGCGCGAGCGCGAAGGACAACATGCTGATGGAACCCAGCGCGATGCCATCGGTGATCAGCGCGAATCGATCGTCCGGCCGCCGGGCCCCCAGCACGTACAACAACGGCAGGTAATGGTCCGGGGTCGGGACGCTTTGCCTTGCCGAGTCGCCCAAGTTCTCGGGCCGCGCGAGCGGCGCATCGTCTCCGCGCTCGATCATCGCGCGCACAATGGCATTGAACTGCGTGGCCCAAGGGTAGGGTGCTGCACTGGCGCCCCATTCGATCATCCCCAGATTGTGCACGATGTCGCCACTCCCGAGGATTAGCACGCCTTCGTCGCGCAGCGGCCGCAGGCGCCGGCCAAGGTCGAAGTGGAATGAGCCACCTTGCGTCCGGTCGATCGCCAGCTGCACGATCGGCACGTCGGCCCGCGGATAGACGTGCGCGAGGACCGACCAGGTTCCGTGATCCAGTCCCCATTCCATGTCGAGCCGCACGGGCAGCGGCTGGAGCAGGTCGCGAACGCGCTCTGCAAGCGCCGGACTGCCGGGCGCTGGATAGTCGAAGGTATGCAGCGCCGGCGGAAAGCCGCCGAAGTCATGGATCGTCGGCGGGTGATCCATGGCGGTGACCGCGGACTCGCGCACATACCAGTGCGCAGAAATCGCCAGGATCGCCTTCGGACGCGGATGCTTCTCGCCGAAAGCGCGCCACGCGTCGGTATGCGGATTGCGTTCGAGCGCGTTCATCGGACTTCCGTGCCCGAAGAACACGGCAGGCATCGGCGCGCTCATGCTGCTTCTCAAGCGGCCAGTACGATATCCCACACGGTGACCACCGCGCCGGATTCCATCCCGTTCGATCGATCGACGAAGTGGCCGGTCGATGCACGCTGATCCTCGACGGAGAGATTCCGGAAGAGGAAATCGCGCTCGTTGCCCGGCTCGCCTTCGAAGAACATCTGGGTCGTCAGCCGCGTCCGCCCGCTCGCCACGTTGAAATGCAGGTGCGCCGTGCGCCCCGAATAGGGCGGGGGCTTGATGGTCTTGATGCGGTAGCGGCCTTCGGCGTCGGTGACGAGTCGGCCATAGCCCTGGAAGTTGGGGTCGAATGCGCCGGAGGAATCGGAATCGCGCGGGTGGTGATAGCGGCCGAAGGCATTGACCTGCCAGATCTCGAGTTCGGCTCGCAGCAGCGGCCGGCCGCCCGCATCGAGCACGCGTCCCGAGGCGTACAGGATCGTGCCTGCGGCGCGCTGCGTCCTTCCCCCGACGATCGTGAGGTCGGCATCGCTGTCGGCAGGTTTTTGCTCGGGATAGAAAGGCCCGAGTGCGTTGGGCGGGGTCGGCATCGCGGCGACCACCTGACCGTGCCGCAACACGAGCCCGCCGGTACCCAGTGCGAGCAGCGTGCCGAGCAATCGCCGCCGTGACGGTACGGCGTGGGCATGTCCAACGGTGGGTGTGGGACGCATGAGGGTACCCCGGGTCAACGATGGCGGTCTATGCAATTCGACCGCGCGGGCGCGGCAGCAGTTCGCGCCGCTGCCGCCATTTTGCGTGGTTCACCGCCTCGCAGCGAGTCCAAGCGTTACCGCCGTTGCCATCCAGCAGCGAGCCCAGGTTTTACCGCCGTTTGCCGTCCAGAAGCGAGTCCAGACCTTACCGCCTTTTGCTGCCGCCCAGCAGCGAGCCCAGGACGCCGCGGGTGATTTCGCGGGCCAGCGACGTACCGACCGAACGGGCGGCACTCTTGGCCATCGCGTCGACTACGCCATCATGTCGGCCGCCGCGCGGCCCCGTGGACCCGAACAGGATGTCGGAGAGTCCTCCGAATACGCCGCCGCTTGCCTGCTTGTCGCCGCCGGGCTGCTCCGTTGGCACCGGCGCCGACTCCGCGGCCCGCGCCTTGAGCTTTTCGTACGCCGACTCGCGGTCGACGGTCTTGTCGTAGGTGCCCGCCAATGGCGATGCCGCCAGGATGGCCTTGCGTTCCTCGGTCGTGGCGGGGCCGATCCGGCTGGCCGGGGGCAGGATGTAGACCCGCTCGACGATACTTGGACGGCCCTTTTCGTCCAGGCACGACACCAGCGCCTCGCCGACGCCGAGCTCGGTGATCGCCGCCTCCGTCTTGAACCTGGGGTTGGCGCGCATGGTTTCGGCGGCGGATTTGACCGCCTTCTGGTCGCGCGGGGTGAACGCGCGCAGCGCATGCTGCACCCGGTTACCCAATTGGCCCAGGACCGTGTCGGGAACGTCGAGCGGATTCTGCGTCACGAAGAACACACCTACTCCCTTGGAACGGATGAGCCGCACGACCTGCTCGATCTTGTCGAGCAAGGCCTTGGGCGCGTCGGTGAACAGCAGATGCGCTTCGTCGAAGAAGAACACCAGCTTCGGCTTGTCGCGGTCGCCGACCTCGGGCAGCCGCTCGTAGAGCTCGGACAGGAGCCAGAGCAGGAGCGTCGAATACAGCTTCGGCGACTGCATCAGGCGGTCGGCGGCGAGGATGTTGATGACCCCCTTGCCGTCGACGGTCTGCAACAGGTCGTCGACATTGAGCATCGGCTCGCCCAGGAAGCGGTCGGCGCCCTGCTGCTCGAGTCCCAGCAAGCCGCGCTGGATTGCGCCGATCGACGCCGCCGAGACGTTGCCGTAGTTGGTCTGGAATTCCTTCGCGTTGTCGCCGATATGCTGAAGCAAGGCGCGCAGGTCCTTCAAGTCCAGCAGCAGAAGTCCCGCATCGTCGGCGATCTTGAAGGCGAGCGTCAGCACGCCTTCCTGGGTCTCGTTGAGGTTGAGGATGCGCGCGAGCAGCAACGGGCCCATGTCGGAAACGGTGGCCCGGACCGGATGTCCCTGTTCGCCATAGACGTCCCAGAACACCGTCGGCGATCCGGCGAATTTCGGTGCCTCGACCCCCACGAGCTTCAGCCGCTCGTCGAACTTGGGAGAACCCTGGCCGGGCTGACTCATGCCGGACAGGTCGCCCTTGACGTCGGCCATGAACACCGGGACACCCAGCGCCGACAGGCGCTCGGCAATCACCTGCAGGGTCACGGTCTTGCCCGTTCCGGTAGCGCCGGTGATGAGTCCGTGCCGATTGCACAGCGCGGGCAGCAACAGGCACTCGATATCGCCGTTTCTGGCAATCAGCATGGGGTCTGGCATGGCAGGGGGTTCCGGGCAGGCTACGGGACCCGCACAGTGTAGCCTCTGGTGCGCGTTTGACGCGATGAGCCCCGGGCCTGCACGCGCTGCCGGAGGCTTGGCGCATCGGGGGCGCCCCCGGCGTCGGCGCCATTCAAATGCGGCAGTTTGTCTGGTATAATCGCTGGCTGAAGTCGCTGCACAAAATAGCGTCACGAACAACGAATGAATGGGCTGCACGGCCCATTTTTTTTTCCGTTTTGGCGGTCACGGCGGGCCTCTGGCATGGCCGCCGGCGCCAATGAATCGAAGGACGGGACGGGGTCGGCCCCGCGATACAGGGTCGCCGCCCATGGACCGTCCCAACGACAGGTGAACTTGGGCGAACTGCTGGAGACGACGCTGCCCCCGCTGGGGTACGAGCTGGTCGACTGGGAAATGTCGGGCCGGGGCAGGCTCGTGCGTGTGTTCATCGACAAGCCCGACGGGGTCGATGTCGAGGATTGTGCCCGCGTATCCAATCACCTGACGCACCTGTTCACGGTCGAGAATCTCGACTATGACCGCCTCGAGGTTTCGTCACCCGGGCTTGACCGCCCGCTGACCAAGCTCGCCGACTATGTCCGCTTTGCCGGCGAGGACGCGCAGCTCACGCTGCACGAAATGACTGACGGCGCACGCCGCTGGAAAGGGATCCTGCGCGGGATCGAGGCCGAAAGCATCCTCCTCGACACCGAAGCCGGCTTGCGCACGATTCCGCTGGCGGCGATCGCCAAATGCCGGCTGGTACCCAAGATTGAGTGGAGAAAAGGCAAATGAACCGCGAACTTCTGCTGCTGGTCGATGCTCTGGCGCGCGAAAAGAACGTGCCGAAGGAGATCGTGTTCGTCGCGCTCGAATCGGCGCTCGCGTCGGCGACCAAGAAGCGTTTTCCGAGTCAGGAAATCGATGCCCGCGTGTCGATCGACCGCGAGACCGGTGACTACGATTCGTTCCGCCGCTGGACCATCGTGCCCGACGAGGAGCACGAGGAGCCGGCGCACCAGATCGCGATTACCGACGCCGCCGAGCGCGATCCTGAACTGAAGCTGGGCGACGTCGTCGAAGAGCCGCTGGAGCCGATCGAGTTCGGCCGCATCGGTGCGCAGGCGGCGAAGCAGGTGATCCTGCAAAAGATCCGCGATGCCGAACGCGAACAGATCCTGAACGACTTCCTCGAGCGGGAAGACAACCTGCTGACCGGCACCGTGAAACGGATCGAACGCGGCAGCATCATCGTCGAATCGGGCCGCATCGAAGGCGTGATCCCGCGCGACCAGCTGATCCAGAAGGAGATGCTGCGTGTCGGCGACCGCGTGCGTGCCTACGTGATGAAGATCGACCGCACGGCCAAGGGTCCGCAGCTCATCCTGTCGCGCATCGCCCCGGATTTCCTGATGCGGCTGTTCGAGCTCGAGGTGCCCGAAATCGAAGAGGGCCTGATCGAGATCAAGGCGGCGGCGCGCGACCCGGGGATCCGCGCCAAGATCGCGGTGAAGTCCAACGATCCTCGCCTGGACCCGCAGGGCACCTGCATCGGCATGCGTGGTTCGCGCGTGACCGCGGTGACCAACGAACTCGCCGGCGAGCGCGTCGACATCATCCTGTTCTCCGAGGACCCGGCCAAGTTCGTGATCAACGCGCTCGCTCCGGCGGAAGTGCAGAGCATCCTGGTCGACGAGGAACGGCACGCGATGGATGTCGTCGTCGACGATGAGAACCTCGCGATCGCCATCGGCCGCAGCGGCCAGAACGTGCGGCTCGCATCGGAGCTGACCGGCTGGCAGCTCAACCTCATGAGCGTCGAGGAGTCGCAACAGAAGCAGGAGAGCGAAACGGGTCGCCTGCGCGGCCTGTTCATGGAAAAGCTCGACGTCGACGAGGAAGTCGCGGATATCCTGATCGGCGAGGGCTTCACCTCGCTCGAGGAAGTCGCTTACGTGCCGATCACGGAAATGATGGAGATCGAATCGTTCGACGAGGATACGGTCAACGAGTTGAGGAGCCGCGCGCGCAACGCACTGCTCACCGAAGCCATCGTGCGCGAAGAGTCGGTCGAGAATGTCGAGGAAGCCCTGCTTTCGCTGGAGGGCATGGATACCGAGATCGCGAGCAAGCTCGCGGCGAACGGCATCGTGACCCGCGACGCGCTCGCGGATCTCGCGACCGACGAATTGACCGAGTTGACCGGCATGTCCGACGACAAGGCCGTCGATCTCATCATGAAGGCACGCGCTCACTGGTTCGAAACGCCGGAGGCTCCCGAAGCCGGCGCGCCGGCACCGTGACGCGATAGAAGAAAGAAGCGGGAGAAGCACATGGCGCAGACCACGATCGAACAATTTGCCTCCGAGCTCAAGATGCCGGCGGTAGCGCTCCTCGAGCAGCTCTCGGCCGCGGGCGTCGACGGCAAGCGTGAAGGCGACAACCTCACCGAGCAGGACAAGACACGTCTGCTCGACTACCTGCGCAAGCAGCACGGCGCAGCCGCGGAGCCCAAGAAGCGCATCACGCTGACGCGCAAACAGACCACCGAGATCAAGGCGGCCGATTCGACCGGCAAGGCGCGCACCATCCAGGTCGAGGTCCGCAAGAAGCGCGTGCTCGTTCGCCGCGAAGAGGAAGCCGCCGCCCCAGTGGTGGAAGAAGCGCGCGTGGTCGTGGAGGAAGTCGCGCCGGAGCCGGTGGTCGAACCGGTCGCGGAGGCCGCGCCGGCCGTCCCCGCCGGAGCCGTCGCACCACCGTCGCACCTGTCGCCCGAAGAGATCGCGTCGCGCGAAGAGGAATCGCGCAAGGCACAGGCGCTCGCCAAGCGGCAGACGGAAGAACTGAAGGAAAAGCAGGAACGCGAGGCGGCGCGCAAGACCAAGAAGGAGCGCGATGCCGAGGAAGCCGCCGCCAAGGCGGCCGCCGATGCCGCGGCCGCAACGAAAGGCGCCGAGGTCAAGCCGGCCGCGGAGGCGAAGGGCAAGGCTGTCAAGGAAGGCACGTTGCATCGTCCCGCAGCGAAGCCGGGCGAGAAGCGCGACCGGTCGGCCAAGAAGGCGCCCGGTCAGGTCTTCCAGGAAGAGGCCGCCCGGAGGCGCGCGCTCAAGCTGCGCGGCGATACCGGGGGCACGGGCGCGACTGCGGGCTGGCGTGGTCCGAAGATGGGCGCGCGACATCGTGACGATGACGGCGCCGACACGGCGGGTGGCGCGGCGGGTCCGGTCGTCCGCGACATCAGCGTGCCGGAGACCATTACGGTGGCCGAACTCGCGCACAAGATGTCGGTCAAGGCAACCGAGGTGATCAAGGCCATGATGAAGCTCGGCACGATGGTCACGATCAACCAGGTGCTCGACCAGGAGACGGCGATGATCGTCGTCGAGGAAATGGGCCACAAGGCGCGGGCGGCGAAGCTCGACGACCCCGACGCGTTGCTGGCCGAGGCGCATGGCGAAGCGGCTGCCGAACAACTGCCGCGGCCTCCGGTCGTCACGGTGATGGGCCACGTCGACCATGGCAAGACGTCGCTGCTCGACACGATCCGTCGCACGCGGGTAGCGAGCGGCGAGGCCGGCGGCATCACGCAGCACATCGGCGCCTATCACGTGGAGACGGCGAAGGGGGTCATCACCTTCCTCGATACGCCAGGACACGAAGCGTTCACGGCCATGCGTGCGCGCGGCGCCAAAGTCACCGACATGGTCGTGCTAGTTGTTGCTGCCGACGACGGCGTGATGCCGCAGACCAAGGAAGCGATTGCGCATGCGCGTGCGGCCAACGTGCCGCTGGTCGTGGCGATCAACAAGATGGACAAACCGGAAGCGAATATCGATCGCGTGAAGCAGGAGCTGGTGGCGGAATCGGTGCTACCTGAAGAATACGGCGGTGACGTGCAGTTCATCCCGGTGTCGGCCAAGACCGGCGACGGCATCGACCGGTTGCTCGATGGGCTGCTGCTGCAGGCTGAGGTGCTGGAACTGAAGGCACCCAAGGACTCGCCTGCGCGCGGCATCGTGATCGAGGCGCGTCTGGACAAGGGACGCGGACCGGTGGCGACGATTCTCGTGCAGTCGGGTACTTTGAAGCGGGGCGACATCGTCCTCGCCGGCGCGGTGTTCGGCCGCGTGCGCGCGATGACCGACGAGAACGGCAAGACGGTGACCTCGGCCGGTCCGGCGATCCCGGTCGAGATCCAGGGTCTATCCGACGTTCCGCTCGCCGGCGAGGACGTGATGGTGCTGGGCGACGAGCGCAAGGCGCGGGAGATCGCGCTCTTCCGCCAGGGCAAGTTCCGCGACGTCAAGCTCGCCAAGCAGCACGCCGCCAAGCTCGAGAACATGTTCGGCGAAGTCGGTGAAAACGAAGTGAAGACGCTCACGCTGATCGTAAAGGCTGACGTGCAGGGTTCGTACGAAGGCCTGTCGCAGGCTTTGACCAAGCTGTCGACCGACGAGGTCAAGGTCAATATCGTGCACGCGGCCGTCGGCGGGATCACCGAATCCGACATCAATCTCGCGCTGGCTTCGAAGGCGGTCGTGATCGGCTTCAACGCGCGGGCGGATGCTCAGGCGCGCAAGCTGGCGGAAGGCAGCGGCGTGCAGATCCGTTACTACAATGTCATCTATGACGCGGTCGACGAGGTCAAGGCGGCGCTGTCCGGGATGCTCACGCCCGAGCAGAAGGAAAACCAGCTCGGGATGGTCGAGATCCGCGAGGTCTACCGAATCTCCAAGGTGGGCACGGTCGCCGGCTGCTATGTACTCGATGGTCTGGTGCGACGCGGCGCCAAGGTACGCCTGCTGCGCGACAGCGTGGTGGTCCACGACGGCGAGCTCGATTCGCTCAAGCGCTTCAAGGACGATGTCCGCGAGGTCAAAGCGGGCTTCGAGTGCGGCCTTTCGCTCAAGAACTACAACGATGTCCAGGTCGGCGACCAGCTCGAGGTGTATGAAGTCGTGGAAGTGTCGCGGACGCTGTAGGCGAGGCCACGAGCTGCAGCCGTGAAGAAGCACTCACAGCGCGCGATGCGCGTGGGCGACCAGATCCAGAAGGAACTGGCCGAGATCCTGCGCAGCGAGGTCAAGGATCCGCGGGTCGGACCGGTCACGGTCACCCATGTCGACGTGACGGCCGACCTGTCGCACGCTACCGTGCACTTCACCCATCTCGCCGGAAGCGATCATGCCGACGACGCGCTGGCGGCGCTGGCGCGTACCACGGGCTTCCTGCGCAGCGCGCTGTCGCATCGCCTCGACCTCTACTCGGTCCCGCAACTGCATTTCCAGTACGACGATTCGATCGAATCGGGGCTGCGCCTGTCGCAGCTTATCGATGACGCGGTCGCCGCGGACAAGAAACTCGCGGAGTAGCGCGACCGCGGGTTCCCGCTGCGGGCCGCGGCCGATCCACGCATCCGCGGCAGGCGCGAAGCGGGGGACGGTGGGCAGGTCATGACCATCATCCGATCGCAACGGCAGGTCGTCGACGGTGTCTTCCTACTCGACAAGCCGGTCGGACTTTCGTCCAACGCCGCACTGCAGCGCGCGCGGCGCCTGTTCAACGCTGCGAAGGCCGGTCACACAGGCACACTCGATCCGCTCGCCTCCGGGCTGCTGCCGCTGTGCTTCGGCGACGCCACCAAGTTTGCGCAGGCGCTGCTCGATGCACCGAAGCGCTACACGGCGACGGTTCGCTTCGGTGAAACCACCACGACCGGCGATGCCGAAGGTGCGGTCCTCGCGACCTGCCCGGTCACCTTCGACAAGGCGCAGGTCGAGGCTGCGCTGTCCCTGTTTCGCGGCCGCATCGAACAGGTGCCGCCACGCTACGCCGCTCTCAAGTACGAGGGGCGCAACTACTACGAATACGCCCGCGCCGGCGTCGAGATTCCCCGGGTCGCCCGTCCGGTCGAGATCCACACGCTGGCGCTGCTGGCGTGGAACGCCCCTTTGGCAGTGCTCGACGTCAGCTGCAGCAAGGGCACGTATGTGCGGACGCTGGCCGAGGACCTCGGCGATGCCGTCGGCTGCGGCGCGCACCTGTCCGCGCTGCGGCGCACGATGACCGGCGGCTTCGCACTCGCCGATGCTCTGACGCTCGATGCGCTGGAGGCGATGCCGTTCGCGGCACGGCTTGCTGCGCTCCTGCCCGTCGATGCACCGCTGGCGGCCGTCCCGCGCCTGCAAATGCAGGTTGCCGCTGCCGCGGATCTGCTGCAGGGTCGACAGCCGGAGACCCAGGCGACCGACGGCCCCTACCGCGCATACGGGCCAGACGCCCGATTCCTGGGCCTGGTCGATGTTGCGGCCGGGCGGGTTCGGTCGCTGCGGCTGGTGGCCGTACACGGCCACGCGCCGGGTAACACTGCCGCTGCCGGCGAGCGTGACGACCCGCATGCCAAGGCGAGCGACCCTTGATCGCGACAGTGCCTCGCGCCATGCCACGGGTGGGATTGCGCTGCAAGGGGATTGAATCCAAAGCGAATTTACGGCTATAATCGTCGTCTTTGCGAACGCGCAACAAATCGATTTTCAAGCCCACGGGCGGGTGTCAAATTGGGTGGTCGGCGTTGTTGCCGGCCCAGGGGGACGAACTCCATCGCCCCAGGCGGACCCCCGCATCGGACAATCAGGAAGGAAGTAAGCAATGGCCGTAACGGTTCACGACAAGGCGAAAGTCATCGCCGACCACCAGCGTGCAAAGGGCGATACCGGCTCTCCTGAAGTTCAGGTCGCGCTGCTCACCGCCCGCATCAACGGTCTCACCGACCACTTCAAGAGCAACGTCAAGGATCACCATTCGCGCCGCGGCCTGCTGCGCATGGTCTCCCGGCGCCGCAAGCTGCTCGATTACCTGAAGTCCCGTAACACCGACAGCTACCGCTCATTGATCGACAAGCTCGGCTTGCGCAAGTAGTCCGGTCCCGCGTGGATCCGATGTTCCTGCAAGTCGCCATCGCCGCCTAATCCCTAGCAAAGGCCGCGCGCCAAACCGCGCGGCCTTTGTCGCTCATGGAAACCGCACAATGTTCAATCACATCAAGAAGTCAGTCCAATTCGGTCGGCACACGCTGACCCTCGAAACCGGCGAGATCGCCCGCCAGGCCGGTGGCGCCGTCATGGCGAGCCTCGGCGATTCCGTCGTGCTCGTCACCTGTGTGGCGGCCAAGTCCGCCAAGCCGGGCCAGGATTTCTTCCCGCTGACCGTCGACTACCAGGAAAAGACCTACGCTGCCGGCAAGATCCCGGGTGGCTTCTTCAAGCGCGAAGGGCGCCCGTCGGAGAAGGAGATCCTGACCTGCCGCCTGATCGACCGGCCGCTGCGTCCGCTCTTTCCGGACGGGTTTTATAACGACGTCCAGATCGTCGCCACCGTCATGTCCGTCGATCCGGAAATCGATCCGGATATCCCGGCCATGATCGGCGCGTCGGCGGCGGTCGCGCTTGCCGGCATTCCGTTCGCTGGCCCGATCGGCGCGGCGCGCGTCGGCTACGTCGATGGCCAGTACGTGCTCAACCCGACCAAGTCCGAGCTCGCCACGTCGAAGCTGGATCTCGTCGTCGCCGGCACCGAAGCCGCCGTGCTGATGGTGGAATCCGAGGCGCATGAACTGCCCGAGGAGGTGATGCTGGGCTCGGTGGTGTTCGGCCACCAGCAACAGCAGGTGGCGATCGAACTCATCCATGCGCTGGTCGAGGAAGGTGGCAAGCCGTTGTGGGACTGGCAGGCGCCGGCCAAGGACGAGGCGATGATCGCCCAGGTGACGGCCGCGGCCGAAGCCGACCTGCGCGCTGCGTACCAGTTGCGCCAGAAGCAGGCCCGCCAGCAGCAGCTGAAGGAAATCAGCAAGAAGGTCTCCGCGGAATGCGTGCCCGCCGGCGCGTCGCCCGACTATGCGCGTGCGGTCAGCAACCAGATGTTCGACCTCGAGGCCAAGATCGTGCGGCAGCAGATCCTGGCCGGCGAGCCGCGCATCGACGGTCGCGACACGCGCACCGTGCGGCCGATCTCGATCCGCACCGGCGTGCTTCCGCGTACGCACGGCTCGGCGCTGTTCACGCGTGGTGAAACGCAGGCGCTGGTCGTCAGCACGCTCGGTACCGCGCGCGACGAGCAGATCATCGACGCGCTGATGGGTGAGTTCCGCGATCGCTTCATGTTCCACTACAACTTCCCGCCGTACGCGACCGGGGAGACCGGCCGCGTGGGGTCGCCCAAGCGCCGCGAAATCGGCCACGGCCGGCTCGCCAAGCGGGCGGTCGCCGCAGTGCTGCCGACCGCCGAGGAGTTCTCGTACTCGATGCGCGTGGTCTCCGAGATCACCGAATCGAACGGTTCGTCGTCGATGGCCTCGGTGTGCGGCGCGAGCTTGGCACTGATGGACGCCGGCGTGCCGACGAAGGCGCACGTCGCGGGCATCGCGATGGGCCTTATCAAGGAAGGCAACCGCTTCGCGGTGTTGACCGATATCCTGGGTGACGAGGATCACCTGGGCGACATGGATTTCAAGGTGGCCGGTACCGACCGCGGCGTCACCGCGCTGCAGATGGACATCAAGATCCAGGGCATCACCAAGGAGATCATGGCCGTGGCGCTGGCGCAGGCGCGCGAAGGCCGCATGCACATCCTGGGTCTCATGCAGCAGGCGCTGCCGCACGCGCGTACGGAAATTTCGGCACACGCGCCCCGCATGATGACCTTCAAGATCAATCCGGAAAAGATCCGCGACGTGATCGGCAAGGGTGGCGCCGTCATTCGCGCGCTGACCGAGGAAACCGGTTGCACGATCGACATCAAGGACGACGGCACGGTGACCATCGCGTCGGTGAATGCCGATGCCTGCAATGCGGCGCGCAAGCGCATCGAGGACATCACGGCGGAAGTTGAAGTTGGCCGTATCTACGAGGGCCCGGTGCTGCGCCTGCTGGACTTCGGCGCGATCGTGCAGTTGATTCCCGGCAAGGACGGTTTGCTGCACATTTCGCAGATCGCCAAGGAGCGCGTGAACCAGGTCTCCGACTACGTGAAGGAAGGCCAGATCGTGCGCGTCAAGGTCATCGAAGCGGACGAAAAGGGCCGCGTGCGTCTGTCGATGAAGGCAGCCGCCGAGGAAGACGCCGCCAAGGGTGGTGGGGCAGCCGCGCCTGCGCCGGTGGCAGCGGAAGCTCCGCCGATCGGCATGGCGGAGTAGCTCCGATCGCGGTGCCGTTACACCGCGACCTCCTCAGGTCGAAGAAGCAGCAAGGGCGCCCGAATGGGCGCCTTTGCATTTTGCGCGCGAAAAAAGGGCTCCCGCGGGTCAGCGCGCCAGCGGCCGCGAAGGATCGAGCACCGCCTCGCCCGTCACGGTGACCGTTACGTCCGTATTGCCGCCTTCCACGCTTACCGGTGGGGCGGGCGCGGGCATTCCGGCGGCTGCTGCCCGCATCATCATCGGCTGCGGCCGCGCGAAATCGCCGGTCTGGATGGTGACGCGTCCGGCGCGCCAGCCCGCGAGACCGAAGCCGTGCGCGGCGTTCTGCGCACGTGCCTGCCAGGCCTTCAGCGCCTGCTGCGTCAACTGGTCTTCGGCCTTGTGCCGTGCCACCGGGCTCACCGCGAAATTCATGCCGGACAACAACAATTTTTCCTCGCCCTGCAACCCCGACACGAGGTTCGCCATCTCGGCAAAATCGCTGCCTTCCAGCGCGAGCGTCTGGGTGACGCGCCAGCGCGGCGGCTGGTTCTTCTCCGTGACCTGGTAGGACGAGTAGCCGGAAGTCTCGGCATCGATCCCCTTGCTGGCCCGGGCGCGCGCGAGCGCCTTGGCCATGCGCCCGTTGACTTCGGCGGCAGCCCGCGCGGGATCCGACTGCTCGGCCTCCGCGCGCAACCACGCGTACATGCGGTCGTTGGGCACACTCGCGGTGGCGGCGGCCGACAGTGTAACGACCGGGACCGTCGGCGGCTGGTTGTCGGCCACCGCGCTGCCGGCGTAGGTCGCCAGCGCGATGGCCAAGGCGGTGGAAATGCGCAGGGTCATGCGGGACTCCTCGATGTCGACTGCACTCGTTCGGGAAGCATCTCGATGGCTTCCCGGTTGGACCAGGAAAAGCAGCGCGCAGCGGCATCGCGCCATGGCAGCCACGCGTATTGCAGGTGTTCCCGCGGGGCGAGCTGCACGGGGATCGGTTGCGGTACCGCGAGCGCGAACACGTGCTCCGTGTTGTGCGTCGTGCCCGGCGGAAAGCGGCCGCTCCACTGGGCGAAGATCTCGAACTGGTTGATGACGCCCCAGTCGGTGAGCCCACCGAACGCGGTGGCGTCGAGTCCCGTTTCCTCGCGCAGCTCGCGCATCGCCGTGGCGAGGAGCGTTTCGCCCGGCTCCTGGCTGCCGGTCACCGATTGCCAGTGCCCGGGAAAATCGGCGCGTTCGAGCAACAGCACGTCCAGCGCTGGCGTATGCACGAGCACCAGGGTGGAGATCGGGATCTTGTAGCGCATTGGGGCGTTCAAGTGGCATCCACCTGTCAACGTGGCGCCGGCTGATTCGGGGTTACGTTACCGGAGGAAATCGCTGTTACGGGATCAGGCCGTGAATACCCAGAAAGCCACGTGGCGCTCCTTCCAGAACTCCGCGGCTTCGGCCAGGATGTCCTCGAGTGTTGCCCAGTCGGTCGGATGCTCGCTGCGGTAGCCCGCACTGCCCAGGAGCACGATCACCCGGCCGCTCTTGCCCAGCCAGTCGCGGTCCTCGAATACGTCGGCGAGTGCGTCCCAGTTGTGCCCGAAGTGCTCCGGCAGTTTCAGTGCGTGGTCGAGTTCCGCAAAAAGCTGCGCACGGTCCTTGGCTTTTTCGAGGTGCACCGCCGTGAACTTGAGGTGCGCATGGGTGGCGGCGGTCTTGATCGGCTCCATGGCGCCGGTCCACTCCTGCAGGCAGGCATCATCGACGACGGAAAGGTCTGGCGCCTTCATGGGCGAATCCTCGTATACGACTGGTAATGGTCGGCGGTGTAGTAGCACGCGTCCGGTCGGGTGGGTGGTCCGCCGCAGACGATGCGGCGCGCGCCGCGACTCTTCACGCCTGGCGTGCGGACCGTGTACTCGAGGTAGTAGCCACGCGGCTTGGCGGGCAGCAGGCGCTCACGATTGCCGAAAACCACGCCGTCGCGCTCGTGGGGAAAGGGGCCACCCGCGCGGATGAGGACGAGGACGTCCCGGCCTTCCGGCGGCAACGCCGCCACGTCGATTTCCGTGAACGCTTCTGAGCTGGTGCGGGCGAGCACGCCCGCGGGCGCGAGCACCATCGTCGCCGCCAGCAGCAGGCCGGCGACGTGGCGCAGGATCGGGCGCAGCGGCCGCATGCGCCCAAGTGTACTAGGACGCGGGGCTTACGGAGACTTGATCGCGTCGGATGGGCGCACGCGGATGTGCAGGTCGCGCAGTTGCTGCTCCGTGACCGCGCTGGGCGCGTCGACCAGCAGGTCCTGCCCGCGCTGCGTCTTGGGGAAGGCGATCACGTCGCGGATCGACTCGGCGCCGCACATCATCGTGGCGATCCGGTCGAGGCCGAAGGCGATGCCGCCATGCGGCGGCGCGCCATACTGCAGGGCGTTGAGCAGGAACCCGAACTTTTTCTGCTGGTCCTCCGGCGAGATGCCGAGCGCCGCGAAAACCTTCTGCTGGACCTCGGGCCGGTGAATGCGGACAGAGCCACCACCCATCTCCCAGCCGTTGAGCACGACGTCGTACGCCTTGGCGATCGCCTTCGCCGGATCCTGCATGAACAGATCCTCGTGGCCGTCCTTCGGCGCCGTGAACGGGTGATGGCGCGCCGCCCAGGTCTTGCTCTGGTCGTCGAACTCGAACATCGGGAAATCGACCACCCACAACGGCTTCCAGCCCTCTTCGGTGTGGCCGCGCTCATGACCGACCTTGGCGCGCAACGCGCCGAGGGCGTCGTTGACGACTTTGGCGCGATCCGCACCGAAGAACACGAGGTCGCCGTCGGCCGCGCCGGTACGCGTCAGGATTTCGCGCAGCACCGCTTCGGGCAGGAACTTGACGATCGGCGATTGCAGGCCCTGTTCGTTCGCCTTGGTGGCATCGTTGACCTTGATGTAGGCGAGGCCGCCGGCGCCATAGATCTTCACGAATGCGGTGTAGTCGTCGATCTCCTTGCGCGTCAGCGTGCCGCCGCCCGGGAGTCGCAGCGCCGCCACGCGCCCGTCGGGCAGGTCGGCCGCGGCGCGGAACACCTTGAAGTCGACGCTACGCATGAGGTCGGTGAGCTCCGTGAGCTCGAGCCTGACGCGCAGGTCCGGCTTGTCGGAGCCGTATCTGGCCATCGCCTCGTCGAAAGTCAGGATCGGAAACGGGTCGGGCAGGTCGACGTCCAGCGTTTCCTTGAACATCGTGCGGACGAGCCCTTCCATCATCTGCCGGATCTCGAGCTCGGACAGGAACGAGGTCTCGATATCGATCTGCGTGAACTCGGGCTGGCGATCGGCGCGCAGGTCCTCGTCGCGGAAACACTTGACGATCTGGTAGTAGCGGTCGAAGCCCGCCATCATCAACATCTGCTTGAACAGCTGCGGCGACTGCGGCAATGCGTAGAACTGGCCATGATGAATGCGCGATGGCACCAGGAACTCACGCGCGCCTTCGGGCGTGGACTTGTAGAGGATCGGCGTCTCGATGTCGATGAAGCCGTGCGCATCGAGGTACCTGCGCGCCGACATCGCGGCCCGATAGCGCACCATCAGGTTCTTCTGCATCTGCGGCCGGCGCAGGTCGAGCACGCGGTGCTCCAGCCGGACGGATTCGGACAGGTTCTCGTCGTCGAGCTGGAATGGCGGTGTCAGCGATGCGTTCAGGATCTCGATGTCGTGCGCGAGCACTTCGATCTCGCCGGACACGAGGTTCGTGTTGACCGTGCCTTCGGGACGCGGGCGGACGAGGCCGGTGACCCCGATGCAATATTCATTGCGCAGCGCCTCGGCCTTCGCAAACGTGGCGGCGCGGTCGGGATCGCAGACCACCTGCACCAGGCCCTCGCGATCGCGCAGGTCGATGAAGATGACGCCGCCATGGTCGCGGCGGCGATGGACCCAGCCGGTCAACGTCACGGTCTGGCCAAGGAAGCGGCGGTCGATGCGGCCGCAGTAATCGGTGCGTTTCACGTCAAATTCTCCGGGCGTATTCGTGCTGCTGGTCGATTTGGAAGGCAATGATGTACGCGCCATGCCGTCGCCCGCGGCGCCGGAACCGAAGGCGCACGGCAGACCGCTGGCGCGGTCAATTTCGGGCTTCGGGCGTGGTGGGGGCCAGCGCCGCGGCGCCAGCGCGCCGGCGTGCGCCGCCGGGTGTGCTGCGTGGTGAAACGACGCCCATCGAGATCACGTACTTCAATGCCTCGTCGACGGTCATGTCGAGTTCACGCACCTGTGACCGGGGCACGATGATGAAGTAGCCCGAGGTCGGGTTGGGTGTGGTCGGAACGTACACGCTCACATGTTCTTCGGCCAGGTGCGACGCGACATGGGGCGCGGGCGTACCGGTCATGAAGGCGATGGTCCACGCGCCAGGGTGTGGAAACTGCACCAGCGAGGCCTGCCGAAACGCGTTGCCCGAGTCGGAGAGCAGCGTGTCGCTCACCTGCTTCACCGACGAGTAGATCGACTTGACGACGGGAATGCGCCCGAGCACGTTCTCCCAGAAGCCGATCAGCCTGGCGCCGAGGAAGTTGGCCGCCACCATGCCGGTCAGCAGCAGAATGACGAAGCTCAACACGACACCGAAGCCGGGAACGTGCATGCCGATTAGCGTATCGGGGCGCGCGCTCTCCGGAAAAAGCAGCAGCGTCTGGTCGAGCGTGGTCACCAAGAAATGGAGCACCCAGATCGTGATGCCGAGCGGCACCCAGACCAGCAGTCCGGCGATCAGGTAGCGCTTCATGTTGTGGCGGATATCGGGGCGCTGCGGCAGGCGTCAGGCCGACGCGGGCGGTGACGAGCTCGGGGCGGGTTTGGCCGCGGCCTCGGACTTGGCGGCCTCGGACTTCACCGACGAGGAGTCCGCCGCGGGTGCAGCGCCGTCCTTCGACGGGGTGGCCGCCGGTTTGTCTCCCGCGCCCTCCGCCTCGGACTTCGCCGCCGGCTTGCTGCCGCCACGAAAGTCGGTCTGGTACCAGCCGCTGCCCTTCAACTGGAACCCTGCGGCGGACACGAGCTTGGTCAGTGCCGGTTGACCGCATTGCGGGCAGGTGACCAGCGGGGCGTCGGCAGAATTTCTGGATCGCCTCCAGCTCGTGGCGGCAGGCGGTGCAGCGGTATTCGTCGATGGGCATGGCGGTGCGCTCCGGCGCGAGGATCCTGGGGCCCGGGACTGCAACGGGCCTCGTCGGGTATCAATTTGACAAAAGCACTTGATTAGAAAAGGATAAATAGCGGGCGATTATACCGTTTTCGCGTCGATGCTGCGATGCGGGCAATTTGCTTCGGCCCTCGCGCAATAAATGGCGCCACTTGGCGCGAATCAAAGTGCCTTATGCTCGGGACCGGGCCTCAAGTGACGGGCAGAATCGACGGGACGGATGGCCGGGTACGTGAAAGGACCTCCGCATGACGTACATCTGGTGGGTATTGGCGTTCGTGCTGGTCGGAGCGGAGCTGCTGGCGGGCACGGTGTACCTGCTGGCGTACGGGACTCGCGTTCGCCGCGGGCGGCCTGGCGAGCTGGCTGGGCGCGTCGCTGCCATTGCAGTGCGTGACCGCTGGTGCGGTCGGTTTGCTGGGCACGCTCATCGCTCACCGCTGGCGCCGGCGCCGTACCATGCCGGCCGCCGGCACCGCTCGACATCGGGCAGGCGGTCCGCGTGCAGCGATGGAAGGAGGATGGCCGGCGCGAGTCGACTATCGCGGCAGCCAGTGGGACGCCGAACTCGCCGCGCCGGGGACGGAGCGCACGGGAAACCATGTATATCGTCGGCATGCGAGGCTCCACGCTGCTGATCGCAGAACGTCGTGCATGAGGCGCGTCTCGCGCAGTGCAGTCCCGGTGTCGGGCTGCCCTTCGGAGGATTTCCATGTTGATCGGGTCGTCCATCGCCACGCTTGCGCTGTTCGTCGTCGTATTGATCGTCGTCCTCAAGGCGATCCGCATGGTACCGCAACGACGGGCGTACGTCGTCGAACGCCTCGGCCGCTTCTATGCGGTGCTCCGGCCTGGCCTCGATTTCGTCGTTCCGTTCATCGATCGTGTTGCCTATCGGCACGACCTGCGCGAGATCCCGCTCGACGTGCCGAGCCAGATCTGCATCACGCGCGAGAACACGCGCTGCAGGTCGACGGTATCCTCTACTTCCAGGTCACCGACCCGAAGCTCGCTTCCTACGGTTCTTCGAATTACGTGTTCACGATCACGCGACTTGCGCGGACCACGTTGCGCAGCATCATCGGCCGGATGGAGCTCGACAGCGTCAAGGACGCGACCAGGTCGACATGCAGGTGGTCGCGGCCTCGACGAAGCGCGGCGAGCTGGGCGTCAAGGTGCTGCGCTTCGAGGTCGAGGGCCTGACGCTCCGGACGGAGATCTGGCACCATGCAGGCGCAGATCACGGCGGAGCGCGAAAGGCGCGCAGTGATCGCCACCTCGGAGGGCGAGCGGCAGGAGCGGATCGACGTCGCGCAGGGGGGCGCGGGAGACGGCGATGGCCAAGTCGGAAGGCGAGAAGCAGGCGGAGATCGACAACGCGCAGGGCGAAGCGCCGGCGACGCT
>CAVWPC010000041.1:0-164271 GCA_963756765.1 uncultured beta proteobacterium
CGGGAACGGTCGCGGCAATCCATCGCGGGGAGATGCGTGCGTTCCAGTCGCTGGTGATCGAAGTCGATGCCGACGACGGGCCGGAGCGGCAGGTGCGGTTCGCGCACTACGGGGGTGTGGCGCCCGAGGCGCTCGACACCGGAGCCGTGCAGGCGCTGCTCATCGAGTCCGGGCTGTGGACGGCGCTGCGCACGCGTCCCTATTCGCGCGTACCCCGGCCGAGCACCGCTCCGCACGCGCTGTTCGTGACCGCGATGGACACGCGTCCGCATGCGCCGGAGGCCGCGCGGGTCATTGCGTCGCGGTCCGACGACTTCGCGGCGGGCCTCTTCGCGGTGGCGCGGTTGTGCCCCCGCAGGACCTATGTCTGCACGGCTCCGGGTATGGACCTGCGCCTTCCGGCGAATCCCGACATTGCCGTCGAGACCTTCGCCGGCCCGCATCCCGCTGGCACCGTGGGGCTGCACATCGACACGCTCGATCCGGTCGACGCCTCGCGCTTCGCGTGGCATGTCGGCTACCAGGACGTGCTGGCGATCGGTGAGCTGGTGCGGACAGGAACGCTCGACGTCCACCGCGTGATCACGCTCGCCGGGCCGGGCGCGCAGCGCCCGCGCCACCTACGCGCGCGCCTTGGCGCCTCGCTCGACGACCTCGTGCGTGACGAATTGGCGAGCGGTGAACAGCGGGTGATTTCCGGTTCGGTCCTGGACGGCCGCACCGCGATGGGCGAGGTCCATGGCTTTCTGGGCCGCCATCACCTGCAGGTCACCGTGGTGCCGGAGGCGACGCAACGCGAACTCTTCGGCTGGATCGCGCCTGGGTCGAACAAATTCTCGCTGTGGAACGTGGTACTGGGCGCAGTCTCGCGGCGGCGTCTGCCGCTGTCGACGACCACCAACGGTGGCCCACGCGCCATGGTGCCGATCGGCGCCTACGAACGGGTGATGCCGCTGGACCTGCTGCCGACGTTCCTGCTGCGCGCGCTGATCACCGGTGACATCGAGCGCGCCGAGGCACTGGGCGCGTTGGCGCTGGACGAGGAGGACCTGGCGCTGTGTACCTTCGTGTGTCCGGGCAAGGTCGAGTACGGGCCGCTGCTGCGCCGCGCGCTCGAGCGCATCGAAAAGGAGGTCGGTTGATGAAGCGCCTGCGTGCCGCGCTCGACCGCGTCGGGCATCACTTCGAGAAGGGCGGACGCCTCGCGCGCTTCTATCCGTTGTGGGAGGCGGCCGACACGTTTTTCTACACACCGGCGTCGGTGACGACGACCGGCGCGCACGTGCGCGACGCGCTGGACCTGAAACGCATGATGATGCTGGTGGTCATCGCCACGCTGCCCTGTGTGTTCATGGCCATGTACAACACCGGACTGCAGGCCAATCTGGCGCTCGACCCGGTCAAGGCGGCGACGCTGATCGGCTGGCGGCACGACGTGCTGCGGCTGCTCGGTGTTGGCTATTCGCCGACCGACATGCTCGCCTGCATCGTGCACGGCGCGCTGTACTTCCTGCCGCTGTACATCGTGACCATGGTCGTCGGGCTGTCGTGGGAGGTGCTGTTCGCGGTCGTCCGCAAAGTCGAGGTGAACGAAGGCTTCTTCGTCACCGGGATTCTGTTTCCGCTGATCCTGCCGCCGACCACGCCGCTATGGCAGGCGGCCATCGGCATCAGTTTCGGCGTGGTGCTGGCCAAGGAAGTCTTCGGCGGCACGGGCATGAACTTCATCAATCCAGCGCTGGCCGCGCGCGCGTTCCTGTTCTTCGCCTATCCGGCGCAGATCACCGGTGACGCCGTGTGGACGGCGATGCCGAAGGAGGCAGCGGTCGACGGTCTCTCCGGCGCGACCATGCTCGCGCAGCTTCGCGTCCCCGGCGCGCCTGTGTCGCTGGACACCGGCGCGTGGTTGCAGGCGTTCATCGGACTGGAACCCGGATCGATGGGCGAAACCTCGGCGCTGGCCTGCCTGATCGGTGCCGTGCTGCTGCTGGTCACGGGCATCGCCTCGTGGCGGATCATGGCCGGGGTCACGCTGGGCACCATCGCGACGGCACTGCTCTTCAACAGCATCGGTTCGGCGACCAACCCGTTCTTCGCGATGCCGTTCTGGTGGCACATGGTGCTGGGCGGCTGGGCGTTCGGCATGGTGTTCATGGCCACCGATCCGGTGACGGCGCCGTTCACCGACCGCGGCCGGTGGATCTACGGCGCGATGATCGGCGCGCTGGTGGTGCTGATCCGCGCGGTGAATCCGGCGTATCCGGAATCGATGATGCTGGTGATCCTGTTCATGAACGTGCTGGCACCGGTGATCGACTATCCGCTGGTCCGCGCCAACATCGCGCGCAGGAAGGCACGCAGTGCCTAACGTCGACTCCACCCGCTACACCGTCGGTTTCGCCGCCGCCGTCTGCGTGGCCTGTGCGCTGGTGGTCGCCGTGTCCGCGGTGGGCCTGCAATCGCGGCAGGAAGAGAACCGGCGGCTGTACCGGCAGAAGAATGTCCTGCTGGTGGCTGGCCTCGTCGAACCGGGGCAGGATTTGACGGGCAGGGAATTGCGCGAGATCTTCGATCGCAACATCCGCATCCGCCTGGTCGACCTGGCTACTGGCGAATACGCAGCGGCTGGCAAGATCGACCCCGAGAGCTACGACCAGCTGCGTGCCCGCAACGATCCGGCGCTCTCGCGTCCGGCGCCACCGAATCCGGCCAGGGTTTCCAGGCTGCCGACCTACGCGACGGTGTACCAGGTGGTCGATTCCAAGGGCGAAACCGGCCAGGTCGTGCTGCCGATCGAGGGCCTGGGCATGTGGGGCACGATGTACGGCTTCCTGTCGATCGATCGCGACGGCCGCACCATTCGCGGCATTACCTTCTACGACCAGAAAGAGACGCCCGGACTGGGCGGGGAGATCGCCAACCCGCGCTGGCAGGCGCTATGGGTGGGCCGCCGCGCCTACGACGCCAGCTGGGAGCCGAAGATCGAGGTCATCAAGGGCGTCGGCGGACCTCCGGACCAGTACCCGTATCGCGTCGATGCAATCTCCGGCGCCACCATCACCAGCCTGGGCGTGTCGCGCCTGGTCGGCTTCTGGCTGTCCGATGACGGCTTCAGCCGCTACCTGGCGCGCTTTCGCGAAGGGAACAGATCTTGAGCTTTTTTTCCTCCGTCCTCCCGGCGCCCATGCGCAAGGTCTTGCTGACGCCGATCCTGACCAACAATCCGATCGCCGTACAGGTGCTCGGCATCTGCTCGGCGCTGGCCGTCACCACGCGTGTCGAAAAGGCGCTGGTGATGGGCGCCGCGGTCATCCTGGTCGCCGCCTTCGCCAATCTCGCGGTCAGCCTGGTGCGCAACTACACGCCGGGGAGCATCCGCATCATCGTCCAGCTCGCGATCATCGCCTCGCTGGTGATCATGGTCGACCAGTTCCTCAAGGCCTACCTGTTCGAACTGTCACTGGAACTGTCGGTGTTCGTCGGGCTGATCATCACCAACTGCATCGTCATGGGGCGCGCCGAGGGCTTTGCCATGCAGAACCCGCCGTGGCCGTCGTTCGTCGACGGCGTCGGCAATGGCCTCGGCTACGCGCTGGTCATGCTGCTGGTCGCGTTCGTTCGCGAGCTGACCGGTGGCGGCAAGGTGCTGGGTTTCACCGTGCTGCCGCTCGCCAGCGAAGGCGGCTGGTACGAGGGCAACGGGTTGATGCTGCTCGCGCCGTCGGCGCTGTTCATCGTCGCGCTGCTGATCTGGGCGCTGCGGGTGTGGAAGCCCGAACTGCAGGAAAAAGACTAGGCGATGGAACACTACGCCAATCTCCTCGTCCGCTCGGTGTTCATCGAGAACATGGCGCTCGCCTACTTCCTGGGCATGTGCTCCTACCTCGCCTGTTCGAAGAAGGTCGAGACTGCCCTGGGATTGGGGGTCGCGGTCGTATTCGTGCAGACGCTGACCGTGCCGCTGAACAACCTGCTGCTGCGTTACCTGCTGAACGAGGGCGCGCTCGCCTGGATCAGCCCGGCGCTGGCCGGCGTCAACCTGACCTTCCTGTCCTTCATCCTGTTCATCGCCACCATCGCCGCGGCGGTGCAGATCGTCGAGATGACCGTGGACCGCTTCGCGCCCACGCTGTACGCGACCCTCGGCGTGTTCCTGCCGCTGATCGCCGTCAACTGCGTGATTCTCGGCGGGTCGCTGTTCATGCAGGAGCGTGACTACACGTTCGGCGAGTCGGTCGTGTTCGGCTTCGGCTCGGGACTCGGCTTCGCGATCGCCATCGTCGCGATCGCGGCGATTCGCGAAAAACTCGCCTATTCGAACGTGCCCGACGGGCTGCGCGGACTCGGCATCACCTTCATCTCCGCGGGACTGATGTCGCTGGCCTTCATGATGTTTTCCGGAATCCAGCTCTAGCCATGCTCGACATCGTCCTCGCCGTCGTGATGTTCACTGTCGTGGTGCTGCTGCTGGTCGGCGTGCTGCTGGGCGCGCGGCGCAGGCTGGTGGCTTCGGGCGACGTGTCCATCGTCGTCAACGAGGACTCGTCCAAGGCGCTGACGGTTGCGGCCGGCGGCACGCTGCTTGCCGCGCTCGCGAAACACGAAATCTACATCCCCGCCGGTTGCGGCGGGCGTGGTTCCTGCGGTGCCTGCGAGATCGTCGTCAAGGACGGCGGCGGCGCGCTGCTCCCCACCGAGACCGGCTTCATCTCGCCGGGCGAGGCCAAGCGCGGCTACCGGCTGGCCTGCCAGGTCAAGGTCAAGCGCGACATGAAGGTCGAGGTGTCGCCCGAAATCTTCAGCGTGCGCAAGTGGCCGTGCAAAGTGCTGTCGAACCGCAACGTGTCGACGTTCATCAAGGAGCTCAAGCTCGCGCTGCCCGAGGGCGAGGACGTGCCGTTCCGTGCCGGCGGTTACGTGCAGGTCGAATGTCCGCCACACACCATCGACTTCCACGACATCGCGATCGACCCTGAATTCCGGACCGAATGGGACCAGTTCGACCTGTGGCGCTTTCGCTCCGTGGTGACGCAACCGTGCGAGCGGGCGTACTCGCTGGCGAACTACCCGCTGGAGAAGGGCATCCTGCTGTTCACGATCCGCATCGTCTTCCCTCCGGACTACCGCGAGGATATTCCGCCCGGGATCATGAGCACGTGGCTGTTCAATCTCAAGCCCGGCGACGCGGTGACCGTGTCCGGTCCCTATGGCGAGTTCTTCGCCCGCGACACCGACAACGAGATGTGCTTCGTCGCCGCGGGCGCCGGCATGGCGCCGATGCGCTCGCACATTTTCGACCAGTTCTTCCGGCTGCACACCAAACGTCGCCTCACGTTCTGGTACTCGGCGCGCAATCTGCAGGAGGCGTTCTACGTCGAGGAGTTCGAGAAGCTGCAGCGCGAGCACGACAATTTCGAGTGGCACCTGGTGCTTTCCGAGCCGCGGCCCGAGGACAACTGGACCGGGCCGATCGGGCTGGTGCGGCACAACGTGCTGCGCGACACCTACCTCAAGGACCACCCTGCGCCCGAGGACATCGAGTACTACCTGTGCGGGCCGGCGGTGATGAACAAGGCGGTGATCGGCATGCTGCTTTCGCTTGGTGTCGATCGCGAGAACATCATGCTGGACGATTTCGGCTGATCCGGCGACGGCCGCGCTGCGGCCGAAGCGGAACGGACAACGAGCGGGAGAAGGACATGGGACAACAGACAGTCGCCGACATCGTGCGGGACCGCAAGAGCGACGACCTGATCTCGGTCGATGCCGGTGCCACGGTGGCGGACGCGGTGGAGGTGATGGCGGCGAGGGAAGTGGGCGCGGTCCTGGCAATGAACGAGGACGGGCTGGTTGCCGGGATCTTTTCCGAGCGCGACCTGCTGGTCCAGGTCGTGCGGCGCGGCCTCGACCCGAAGACCACACCGCTGTCGCTGGTGATGACGCGCGACGTGCGCTTCGTGTCGCCGGGCACCACGACCGAGGCGGCACTGTCGCTGATGCACTTGCTTGGGTTCAGGCACCTGCTGGTGATCGATGGCCCCCACGTGCACGGCCTCGTCTCGATGCGCGACCTCGTCATCCAGATGGTGCGCTGTGGCGAGGGGCGCTTCGAGGCCGCGGTGCGCGAAGTCGAGCCGGAGGCATCCAAGTGAGCCCTCTTTCCAGTAACCCGCTGTCCGCAAGGAGCACGAACATGGACATGGACATGCTGCTGTCTCCGCGGCGCCGGCTGCTATTGCAGGGATTGTCCGCTGCGGCGATCGCGGCCGGTTGTGGCGACGCCGCGCGCGGGCCGGCTGCGGCACGCCCGCAGGCTGTCTTCCGCGGCCCGACCATGGGCTCGTCCTACACGGTCAAGCTGGCAGGCGTGCCGTCGGGCAGCGCAGCCGCCGTCGCGGCGCAGCGGGCGGTGGAAGGCGCGCTGACGGAGGTTGTGTCTCGGATGTCGAGTTACGACGCGGACAGCGAGTTGTCGCGCTTCAACGCGCGCGCGGACACTGCGCCCTTCGCCTTGTCGCCGATGACCGTCGCGGTGCTTGCGCAGGCGGCGCAGGTCAGCCAGGCGAGCGCCGGCGCCTTCGACGTCACCGTGGCACCATTGGTCGATGCGTGGGGCTTCGGTCCACGCAAGGCGCAGCGCGTGCCACGCGATGCCGACCTGCACGCGGCGGGGCAGGCGGTGGGCTGGCGGCGCATCGACGTCGACATGGCGGCAGGCACTGCCACTAAGATGCATCCGGCGGTGCGCGCCGATCTCTCCGGCATCGCCAAGGGATTTGCCGTCGACCGTGCTGCGGCGGCGCTGGACGCGCTGGACATGGCCGACTACCTGGTGGAGGCGGGAGGCGAGGTCCGCGCGCGCGGCCGCAATGCGGACGGATTGCCGTGGCAGGTCGCGGTCGAACGGCCCGACGCGCTGCCGCAGAAGGCACACTTCGTCGTGCCGCTCTCAGACCAGTCGATGGCGACCTCCGGCGACTACCGGATCTTCTTCGAGGCGGACGGGCGCCGCTACTGCCACGAGATCGACCCTTCCACCGGCCGCCCGATCGTCTCCGGGCTCGCGTCGGTGAGCGTGGTCGCGGGGGACTGCGCCTATGCCGACGCGATGTCCACCGCGCTGATCGTGCTCGGTCCCGAACGCGGCTTTGCACTGGCCACCGCCGCGGGGATCGCCGCGCACTTCATCCTGCGCAACTCCGACGGCAGTCTGCACGACCGCTCCACCGCGGCCTTCGCCGCACTCGGAGGCCGCGCCGCGGCCTGATTGCGGGATGTAGGGATGACGCTGCTCACGGTATTCCTGCTCGCGCTGGCGCTGATCGGCGCCGGCGTGCTGGCGATGGCTATAGGCGTCATCTTCCGCCGGCCCTGTCTGCGCGGCTCGTGCGGTGGTCCAGACGCCACGGCGCCCGACGTACAGAAGCTCTCTTGCGCGAACTGCCCCAATCGGCGCCGGCCGACCACGAACGGTTGAGGTCCGGGGTTTGCACCATCCACTATGTACGGTAACGTACCAAGTCCTGCGACGATAGCATCTCACTTACATCACGCCGACTTCCCGCTAGCCACAATGGCTGCAGTGGGCGCGCTCACGGTCCTCATGCTTATTGGACGACTGAGCTGACGCGCCGGCGGTCATCGGGCCCCAGATACTGTTCGTAGATTCTGTGGGCGAATTCATAACAGCCGCATGCGACGCGCTCCAACGCGCGCCGGTTCAACACCTGGACCGTACCTCGCCGATATTAGATCAACTTGCTGGCCTGAATCGCACCGGCGGCTTCTGTCACGCCCGCGCGCCGCATGGCGGCGCTTTGCTGCTCGCCTGGGGCGCGTTCCTGTGGTTGAACCGAAGTCTGGAGTTGCTCGAGCCGGAAGCAATGCGCGCAGCGAAGGACGAGGACAAACATGTGGCAACCGGCGGGCATGAAGGTCCGCCGAAGTGGGCAGTCGACCGAAGTCGCTAGGCTGCTGTGTCGCGTCGTCTGACCGGTCGAGCAGCTTCACTACACGTCTACGTACGCTCGCATTGAACGGCTGTGCGAAGATACTCGCTTGCTGGGGGCGGGCCTGCAAGTCGGCAACCGGCCATGCACTCCTCCGTGGGAGCGAGCAATGCGGTGCTGCCTGGCTCCTTCTGAATTCACATGCCCAAGGACCTACCATGAAGCTCGCCAAATTCCCCCGCTTGCGCATCACCCACGGCCCGACGGCGCTCGAGCCGATGACGCGCCTCTCGCAGGCACTGGGCGGCCCCAACCTGTGGATCAAGCGCGACGACTGCACCGGGCTGGCCAGTGGTGGCAACAAGACGCGCAAGCTCGAATACCTGATGGCTGACGCGTTGCAGCAAGGCGCCGATACCGTCATCACGCAGGGTGCGACGCAGTCGAACCACGCGCGGCAGACGGTCGCCATCGCGGCCAAGCTCGGCCTGCAAAGTCACATTATTCTCGAGGATCGCACCGGATACATGTTCGACGACTACAAGCATTCGGGCAACGTGTTCCTGGATCACCTTTATGGCGCTAGCGTGTCCGAGGTGCCGAAGGACACCGATATGAACCAGGCCATGGCCGGGCTCGCCGACAGGCTGCGCGCCGGTGGCCGCAAGCCGTACATCATCCCGGGTGGCGGATCCAATCCGATCGGCGCGCTCGGCTACGTCACCTGTGCGCTCGAGTTGATGGACCAGGCCAACAACATGGGCCTGGCCATCGATCAGCTGGTTCATGCGACCGGCAGTGCCGGCACGCAGGCGGGGCTCGTGGTCGGGCTCTACGGCGCACGTTCGCAGATCCCGGTGCTGGGCATCGGTGTGCGCGCGGCGAAGGCACCACAGGAAGACCGCGTCTTCGGCCTCGCTTGCGAGACGGCCGAGTTGCTCGGCGTGCCGGGCTCGGTAAGGCGCGAAGACGTCATCGCGAATTGCGACTACGTGGGCCCCGGCTACGGTCTGCCAACGCCCGGCATGATCGAAGCCGTGACCATGGTGGCGCGGCTGGAAGGCGTCCTGCTCGATCCGGTCTACTCCGGAAAGGGTATGGCGGGGTTGATCGATCTATGCCGCAAGGGTCACTTCAAGAAGGGGCAGAACGTGGTCTTTCTGCACACCGGCGGCTCGGTGGCGCTGTATGGCTACCTGCATGCCTTCGGGGAACTTGCCTGATCTCGTCAAGGGGGGTTAATTCTTTGTAGTCGTGCATAGAAGCCCGATGCAATGGAATTGATGTCAGCGCGGAAGGGAGGAAACACGAGTGAACAGCAATCCATTTGAAACGCTACCCGAAGCTGGAGGCATGCGCCAAAACACGTCAGATGGAACCAAGATAGACAAGCACCTTCTTCCTTCCCGTAGACGGATTGTCGGGGTCTATGGATTTGGACTGCTGCTGGCGCTTGTGCTGTTCTATTTTCATGTAGTGGTGATTTTTGATGTGATCGGCGAGATGCTCCGTTACAGGGCATGGCTACAGGAGGACCTGGGGCCGAACCATACCGGCAAGCTTCTCCTCCTCGTTTGCTTCTTCGCACTCATGTCGGCGCACGTGATTCAGGCCGCTGTGTGGGGCCTTTTCTTGCGTAGGACACGGCTTTTGCCCAGTGTTACCGACAGCGTCTACTTCGCCGCCGCATCGATCACAACGCTGGGCTACGGGGACGTACTGCTGAAGTATCCGTGGAGACATCTCGGCACGCTGATCGCGATCACCGGGGTGTTGATGTTTGGCTGTTCGACGGCGTTCTTGTTCGTGATCCTGCAGGCAGTCTGGCAGAAGTTTTAGGCAGACGATGCGGTCATTCAAGAATTGGCGTGCCTGGCGGCTTCCCACTCCGGCGTTCCGGGCGGGCACTGCAAGAGTCCGGGCGGCTATTTCTTGAAGACGCCAGCGAAGAACTTGGACGCCTCGGCCTCTGCTTCGTCGTTCACCTTGGCGTCGTAGCGCAGAGGCAGGTTGAATTTCTTGCCGATCGCGGTCGCCTCCGGGTTCGTGAATGCATGCACGGCGCCGGGATATTCGATCACCAAGTAGTCGGCCTTCGCCGCGTCCAGGTCGCGCTTGAATGTCGCGTACTCCTCCTTCTTCACGAACGGGTCGTCGGCGCCGTTCAAGACCAGGATCTTCGCCTTGACCGTGCCGGGCGCCGGAGCCGGCGTATTGAGACCGAGCGAGGCGTGGAAGCCCGCGACGCCGGCCAGGTCGGCGCCGGCCCTCGCCATGTTCAGCACCACCGCGCCGCCGAAGCAGTAGCCCACCGCGCCGATGCGCGCCGGATCGACTGTCGACTGCTTCGCCAGCTGCTCGCGCGCGGCATTGAAGCGCGATTCCATCGTCTTAGGGTTCTTCATCACCGAGCCTGACAGTGCGCCCGCATCCTTGGGGTTGTCGGCCGTTTTCGCGTCGCCGTACATGTCGGCGATAAAAGCCGTGTAGCCCTGGCGCGCGAGCCTGCGCGCCTCGTTGTGCATATGCTTCGTGATGCCCCACCATTCGTGCACCACGATGATTCCCGGGTGCTTACCCTTTTGGTCGGTGTCGTATACGACGAAACCCTTCATCGTGGTCTCGCCGTCGGTATAGGTGACCGGCGTTTCCTTGATCGCGGCGAGGGCCGGAACGGTGATCGAGAGCGCAAGCAATGCTCCCAGAAGCTGGGTTTTCATGGCGGCTCCTCCGGGTCGGGGCAGATGGACCTTGGCAGGCAATCTACCGCGGTGGAGCGAAAATCGCAAACGCCATGCTAGTAGCGATATGAGTCTCCAGGCCCGCCGTCCCCGCGTGGCAAAGGCGACGTGCGATGCGATTTCAATTAGCCGTTCATGAGCGTCGCACGTGCTGCCGCCGCGATGCTCGTAGCATCGATGCCGAAGAGCTTCCGCAGCGCGGCGCGCGTATCGCTGCGCCCGAAGCCGTCGGTGCCGAGGGTCACGAACCGGCGACCTCGCGGAACGTGCGCGCGAATGCTCTCGGGAACGGCTCGAACGTAGTCACTCGCGGCAATGATGGCGCCGGATACACCGCCCAGCAGGGACGTCACGTAGGCGTTCGCCGGATCCTGGGCCTCGCCGCCGCGCGCGAGTTCACTCCAGCTGGTGACACTGATCACCTCGCTGGCGATACCTTCAGCCGCGAGCTGATCCGCGGCGCGAAGAACTTCCGTCAGGATGGCGCCGGAACCCATGAGGGTCACCTGCGGCTCTCCATCGCCGCAGCGTTTGAAGGAATACCCGCCGCGCACGACACCATCCTCGACGCCGGGCGGTAGACTGGGTTGCGCGTAATTCTCGTTCATGAGCGTGACGTAGTAGAAGACGTCGCGCTGCTCCGTGACCATCTCACGCATGCCGCGATCGACGATGACCGCCATTTCTCCTGCGAAGGCAGGGTCGTACGCCTTGCAGTTGGGGATCGTCGCGGCGACCAGATGGCTCGTGCCGTCCTGATGCTGCAGGCCTTCGCCGCCGAGGGTCGTCCGGCCGGAGGTTGCGCCCAGAAGGAAGCCGCGCGCGCGTTGATCGGCAGCGGCCCATATCTGGTCCCCGACGCGCTGGAAACCGAACATCGAGTAGTAGATGTAGAACGGCAGCATCGCGAAGCGATGCACGCTGTAGCTCGTTGCCGCCGCCGTCCAGCTCGCGATGGCGCCGGCTTCACTGATCCCTTCCTCGAGGATCTGGCCGTCAAGCGCCTCGCGGTAGGAGAGCACTGAACCGATGTCCTCCGGTTCGTAGCGCTGTCCCGCACTCGAGTAAATGCCAACCTGCTTGAAGAGATTCGCCATGCCGAACGTGCGGGCTTCGTCGGCGACGATCGGTACGATCCGACGACCAAGTTCCCTGCTCTTGAGCAGGTTGCCGAGGAGCCGCACGAACGCCATCGTCGTCGACATCTCCTTGCCGGCTGCCTGCGTGGCGAACTTCGCGTAGCTATCGAGCGCCGGGACCGGGAGCACATCGCAGGCCGTTTCCCGCATCGGCAAGTAGCCACCGAGTGCCGCGCGCCGCGCGTGAAGGTATTGCATCTGCGCGGAGTCCTCCGCCGGCCTGTAGAAGGCGAGTTCTTTCGCCTGGTCGTCGGCGATCGGCAGATTGAAGCGGTTGCGGAACTCGATTACCGCCGCGTCATCGAGCTTTTTCTGGCTGTGGGTCGTCATGCGACCCTGGCCAGCCGTGCCCATGCCGTAGCCCTTTTTGGTGTGCGCGAGAACAACCACCGGCTGTCCGCGATGGTGGGCCGCAGCGTGGTACGCCGCATGGATCTTCACGAGGTCGTGTCCGCCGCGCTTGAGGCGGTCGATCTGCTCGTCGGTCATGCCTTGCGCGAGGCGTGCGAGCACTTCGTTCTGCCCGAAGAAGTTCTCACGGTTGAAGCGGCCGTCCTTGGCTGCGAACGTCTGCATCTGCCCGTCGACCGTACGCGCGAAGGCCTTGACCAGCGCGCTGGTCGCGTCGCGAGCGAAGAGGCCGTCCCAGTCGCTGCCCCACAGGAGCTTGATCACGTGCCAGCCCGCGCCGCGGAACAGCTTCTCCAGTTCGTCGATGATCTTGCCGTTGCTGCGCACCGGCCCGTCGAGGCGTTGCAGGTTGCAGTTGACCACCCACACCATGTTGTCGAGCTTCTCGCGCGACGCCAGCGTGAGCGCACTGGTGCTCTCCGGTTCGTCCATTTCACCGTCGCCGAACACGCCCCAGACTTTGCGTCCTCCGCAATCCAGCAAGCCCCGGTGCGTGAGGTAGCGCATGAAACGCGCGTGGTAGATCGAGCTGATAGGGCCGATGCCCATCGAACCCGTCGGGAACTGCCAGAAGTCCGGCATGAGCCACGGATGCGGATAGCTCGAAAGCCCGCGCGCGCCTTGATCTGGCGCGGTGATTTCCTGCCGATAGTGCGCGAGATCCGCTTCGGTCAGGCGCCCTTCCAGGAAAGCGCGTGCGTACACGCCGGGTGCGCTGTGCGGCTGAAAGAACACGAGATCGCCGCCGTGCCGGTCGCTGCGGGCGTGGAAGAAATGGTTGAACCCCACTTCGAACAGGTCCGCGGCGCTCGCGTAGGAGGCGATGTGCCCGCCGAGCTCCCCGTAGGCCTGGTTGGCTCGTACGACCATGGCCAGCGCGTTCCAACGCATCAGGGAGGCGAGTTCCTCCTCGATGGCGAGGTCACCGGGAAAGGCGGGCTGTCCATCGCTCGGGATGGTGTTGACGTACGGTGTGACGAGCTCGGGCGACCAGTCGATGTGCGGGTCGCGCGCGAGAGCGGCGAGCTCGTCCAGGATGAAGCGGGCGCGGGCGGGCCCTTCGGCGGCGACGAGCGCGCGCAAGCTGTCGCGCCACTCCGCGGTCTCGATCGGATCGGAATCGGCGGGCGCCGCCGGAGTGCCGCTTGCGCGCGCCGCCGGTCCGGGTACTCCTGGACCTTGGCCGGGCGGATCGGGCTGACTGCTGTTCATGGCTGATCAGGAAAGCAAGTCCATGTCCACCCGGATAAAGTCGCCACGGTAGGTGAGCTCGCCAAGGTAGATCACGGTCCCGTCGGGGGCACAGAACACCCGACGGAGCTCCCCGACCGGGGCGTTCACCGAGACATTCAACGCCCGCGCCGTGTCCGCGCCTGCGGTTCCGATGGTCAGAGTCTGGCGGGCGGACGCGATCTTCACTCGCAGATCCAGCAGCACCGGAATGATGACCTCCTTGCGGAAGCGGCGGGGCGCCTGCTTGAAGACGCGCTCATCCAGATAGGCCGAGATGACGGAATTGGACTGCCTGTCGCTGGCGTGAATGCGGAGCAGATAGCGGTACTTTGGGGCAGGCGTTCCATCTTCGGCCTCAAGGCGCGGCATCCGAAATCCGTCCTCCAGCGGAATCACTCGGGGATTGAGCGTTCGGTAGAGGTCAGCGAGTTTCTCGAGAGAGGTTTCAACCCGCATCTGCGGGTGCGTGGGAGGCTTGCCACGCACGAACGTCCCGCGTCCCTGCTCCGGAGAAAGCAATCCTTCGTGCTTGAGCAGCTGGATTGCCTGCCGGACGGTAATCGAGGCGACACCGAATTCCTTGATCAGGTTCTCGAGCGTGGGTATGCGATGCCCGATCGGCCACACACCCTTCGTGATGCGTTGGCGAATGGCATCGGCCACCTGGGTGTACAGAGGACTGGCGCTGAGATCGAAGATGCGCGACACGTTGGCGCTCATCCTACACAACAGCCGGGGGGAAGAACGTGGTTGACATAGTCTGTCTATTTGTATAAAGATATGCTCAATAGCGATGGACCTCCGCCCGCCCACCGGCGTACTCGGGGTCAATTCATTGCGATCACGCGGGAGGATAACCATGAAGGCGATTGCTCGGCTCGTCTCGGTCCTGATGCTGTGTCTGGCCTGGCCGACCTCCTCAATGGCGCAGGAGTACCCCTCACAACTCATCCGGATGGTCGTTCCGTATCCACCGGGTGGAGTGGTCGACATTACCGGGCGCCTGCTGGCGCAGCAGCTCAGCAAGCAGCTCGGGGTGGCTGTCATCGTCGAGAACAAACCGGGTGCTGGAGGAACGATCGGCGCGAATGCCGTCGCACGCGCGGCACCCGACGGATACACGATCCTCCTGAGTGGGGCGGCTACGCACGCCTTCGCCCCATGGATGTACAAGGATCTGCCTTACGATCCGGTGAAGGACTTCGTGCCGATTACTCAAGTCACCGAGGGACCGCTCGCGCTGACCGTGAATTCGGCTTCGCAGGTCAAGGATCTTGCCGGGTTTATCGCGATGCTCAAGGAGAAGGGCGACACGATCAACTACTCCGCCAACGGAAACGGCACGTATCCTCATCTTTCGGTCGAACTCCTCAAGCAAACGACCGGAGTCAAGCCGGTCCATGTCCCGTACAGCGGGGGTGGCCAGGCGATTACTGCGCTCATCGCGGGCGAGGTGGATTTCTCGCAGAACCACATTCCCATCGTGCTGCCCCATGTGAAGTCGGGTCGGCTGCGGGTGCTCGCCACCACCGGCAGCACGCGTTCGAGCACGTTCCCCGACGTCCCGACCCTGAAGGAAGCCGGTGTCGATGTGGTCGCGTCGGCCTGGTTCGGCCTGTTCGCGCCCGCGGGTACGCCGCGGCCGATTGTCGAGCGCCTCTATGCTGCGACCGCCAAGGCGGCGCAGGCGAGCGACCTGCGGGAAAAGCTCGCGGCGCAGGGCGACGAGGTCGTGGTCGAGGGGCCGGACAAGTTCCTCGCCTACCAGAAAAGCGAGCTCGGGAAATGGAAAAACGTGACCGCCGGCGCCGGGCTCCGCCTTCAGTAAGGAGGTACACCGGATGTCCCATCCCAACCTCATCCTGATCATGACCGATCAGCAGCGCGCCGATACGATCGGCGCGCTTGGCGCACCGTGGATGCAAACTCCGCATCTCGATCGGCTCGCCAACCACGGCGCTGCATTCAGGGAGTGCTTCGTGACGTCGCCGGTTTGCGTGGGAGCACGCGCCAGTTTGTTCACGGGCAAGTACCCGCACGGCAACCAGGTGTTCAACAACTTCCAGCCCTGGGAGCCGACCTGGGTGAGGTCGCTCGCTACACAGGGCTACCACTGCGTGAACATCGGCAAGATGCACATCAATCCCTATGACGCCGGGGGAGGATTCCATCAGCGTTTCGTGGTCGAGAACAAGGACCGGCCGCTGTTTCTCGAGGAGCGTGACCGGGCGCTGTACGATGAGTGGGACAAGGCGCTGCATGCGCGCAAGGTGGTCAAGCCGTCACGCTACACCCGGCATGCTGCCGATCCCGACGGATACAAAAAGGCCTTGGGCGCCTTCGTGTGGGATCTCGACCCGGAGTTACACCCCGACAACTTCCTGGGTGATATGGCTTGCTGGTGGATCCGTGACCGCAAGAACCAGGATCCCCTCTTTCTTCAGATCGGCTTTCCCGGACCGCACCCGCCCTACGACCCCTTGCCGGAAATGCTCGAACACTACGCCAATGTAGACATTCCCGTGCCGAGCGTAAGCGACGAGGAGCTCCTCGGGCAGCCGCGCGCGCAGCGGCAGCTGCGTGAAAACATGATCGAGTTCAATTTCGATTCCATCGCCTGGCGTCGCGACGTCAGTCGCGCAGACCTGCTGCGGTTGCGACGGCACTATGCTGCCAACATGACCATGATCGACTCGCAGGTCGGCAGGATCCTCGAGGCGCTGGATGAGCGGGGCTACCTGGATGACGCGCTGGTAGTCTTTACATCCGACCATGCCGACGCGCTGGGCGACCATGGACACATCCAGAAGTGGACGATGTACGACTCCGTGGTCAGAGTGCCGCTCATCTTCTGGTCGAAGAACTTGCCGGTTGTGCCCGGGACGCGCGACGAGCTAGTGCAGATGTTCGACATCGCGCCGACCCTGCTCGAAGCAGCGGGGCTCGAGGTCCCGAGGGACTTCGAGGCGCGCTCGCTTTGGGGTGCCTTGTCGAATCGTCCGGACCATCAGCCGCGGGAGGCTGTCTACGCGGAACTTGCCCGCGATCACATCCAGACAGGGAGCGAGTTCATCCTGATGCGACGCGATCGCGAGTGGAAGATCGTCGTGTACCTGGATGACTCCGACGGCGAACTGTACGACCTGCGGAGCGACCCCGACGAGAAGCGCAATCTCTGGTCGCGCGACGACCTGCGGACAATGCGTGATGAACTCGTCTCCGGCTGTCTGCGTTGGCTGGCAAGCGGAACGCTGAAGGCCAATCAGCGAGCGGCGCGCATTCCACAGGCGCCGATGCGGATCTAGCGTTACGGCGGCCGGCGAGCCACGTCCTGGACCGTACGCACGCTCTCCCATTCGCTTTATGTCGGTCGTGTTGATATTGAAGGTGGGTTGCGCTGCGCCGGCAGCGTGGCCGGTGGATCGTTGCCGCAGGGCCTCGATTGCATCGCAGGCCCGCCCGTCGTGCAGCAGCAAGTCGCAGGCCGGGCTCGCGGCTCGATGCCGGTGTTTGTGCTGCGCGTCCTGAAGCTCGGGTCAGCCTAGCCTCAACCTATTGATCTATGGTACAATAGTTGCTTACGAGCGCCGCTTCGGTTGAGCCAACCCACAGGCGCTTGGCCGGACCCCGGTCCGGGAGCCAGTTCCTATCAAGTCGTTCTGCGGTCAGCCGGCATTTCGATGCAAGGGTTCCAGGCGATTGCAGGCCGAACCTGGTCGTGTCGAAGCAGAGATTTCTGATCGGTCGATCCGCGCAGCTGCGAATCGACCGCGCTCTTCGTTGAACCAACCGAGGATATTTGCCATGTCCGAAATCCTGCAGTGTCTCAAGAAGCATGGTCAGCGACTCGATCTCGAGATCGCCAAGGAAATGAAGATGCCCCTGGCATCGGTACGCGACCGCCTCGACGGGCTCGAAGCGCAAGGTGCTGTGATCACGTGCAGCGTTACCCGTTTTGAAGATGGCAAACGCATCGATGCGCGCCAGTGTCGCGTGTCGGGGTATGTCCCGCCGATCGCACCCGGACGGAAGTCCAAGGCCGAGCGCTAGCCGGTCCTCCACCGCGCATGTCCCGGGGCCGACTTCAGGCCCCGGCATCCGCGCAGCCGCGCACGGCGGCTCAAAGAAAACGATACTGCGCGTAGTACAGCGCACCGTTCGTTGCTCGCAATATTGCGCGACGAGGTGTCGCCGAGATATTTACTTCGCAGCTCCGCCCGAAGGCTGAGTCGGGATCACGACACCGGGTGCAAGCGGAATATCCTCGACCGCCTTGAGGCCATCCACCCAATGGCGGGTTTCACCGAAGCAGCTACCGGGCAGTCCGACTTTCTCGAGATAGTGCAGCGACACGCGCTTGCCCATCGCCTTGTTGAGCTGTTGCGCAACGCCTTCGTCCCAGACGGTGAACAGGAATTTCTCCTGTGCCGTGCCCGGCATCGTCACGAGGGCGAGTTCGCCTTCCCAAGTCTTGCAGATCCACCCCTTCTTCGAGAATTTCTGCACCCAGCCGGCGCGTTCCCCGGACGAGTAGCTCCAGGACATCATGGTCCAGATCCACAGTGCGCCGAGCGCGATCGCGGCAAGGACGATGAGCCAAATCCATCCCTTCGCACGTTGGCGAGACGCGGATTCGAGGTGGCGTGGTTGGATTTGCATCATTCGATTGCGCCACGCAGAAGGACGGGCGAGCTACACGGCGTGCGGGGAGCTTGTCGCAAATGGTAGCCCAAGTCCGTATTGGGCGGCGCACATTTTCGCCGTGCCGTGGGCACCGAGCACGGGGCCGGGTCGCATGGCCTGCAAGCTGGATGGCGCAGAGCGCGAAGCAAAAATATCGATCGGCTAGACTAGCAACTCGACGACCTGACGGCGGGAGCGAAACCAGTGGAATGGGCTGACACGATCAAATTCTTCGCGGCACTATTCGCGATCATGAATCCGATCGGCGGCATGCCGGTGTTCCTGTCGATGACGGAGGGAAAATCGGATGCGGAGCGGGCGAAAATTGCGCTAGTGGCCTCCGCTGCGGTCGCCGTGATCCTCGTGGTGTGTGTGCTGATCGGGGCGGAACTGCTGAAGGCATTCGGCATTTCCGTGGCCGGACTTCGTACCGCAGGTGGGCTCATCATCCTTTCCATTGCCTACTCGCTGCTGCACGCCAAGCCGAGCGGCATGCATCAGGCCGCAGGCGATGCCGAACCGCAGGAGAGTCCCGCGATCTATCCGCTGGCCATGCCGATGATCGCCGGACCAGGTGCCATCTCCACGGTCATCGTGTTCGCGCATGGTGCACAGGGTCCATCCGGCTACGTATCGCTGATCGTCGTGATCGCGTTGATGGCCGTCCTGACTTACCTCGGCATGCGGATGTCAGTGCTGACATCCAGATTCCTCGGCGAGGCGGGCATGAACGTCATAACTCGCCTGATGGGGATCATCCTGGCGTCGATCGCCGTGGAAATGATATTCGAAGGGGCGCGCGTGCTGATGCAGGGGTAGGTGGGCGGAGGGTCGGTGTTACCCATCCCCCGTGCGGCGCCGCGCTTCCTAAGTCAGAGTTTCGCGAGCAGGCCTAGGATTTTTCCCAGAATGCCCGCGTCACCCCCTGGCTGCGCATCAGCGCCAGGATTTTTTCCCGCGGAATCACGCCGCAGCGCTTGGCCCAGACATCGTATCGCGCAGCCATGTCTGCAACACGATCCGGATGCCCGCTCGCGAGGTCGTGCAACTCGGTGCGATCGGCGATCATGTCGTAGAGCTCCCATGGCCCGGGATAGTTGCGCACCAGCTTCCAGCGGCCGATACGCACCGCGGCGTTGCCCTCGTGCTCCCAGAACATTGGTGGGCGGTCGACGCCGTCCTGCGCGAAGACCGGCCGCAACGACTGGCCCTCCAACGGCTCGACCGCATGGCCTTCCCATGTGTCGGGATATGAGGTGCCGGTGACATCGAGAATCGTCGCCATGATGTCAGGCAGATATCCCGGCGCGTGCCGCATCGCACCGCGATCGGCGATGCCGGCCGGCCAGTGCGCGATCAACGGCGTTGAAATACCTCCTTCGTGGATCCAATGCTTGTACAGGCGAAATGGCGCGTTCGACAGATTCGCCCAGGCAGTGCCGTAGCTCTGGTACGTGTTCTCCGGGCCGGGCATGCGGCTCGGGTCATTGCCGAAGTGCACCGGCTCGCCGCTCCGCGTGTTGGCCTTCGCGATCATCAGCTTGTGCACGAGTTCGTCGACTGTGACATTTTCCGGAATGTCCTCGGCACAGGCACCGTTGTCGGCCAGGAAAATGATCAGTGTATTGTCGAGCTGCCCGGTGCGCTCCAGCGCCGCGACGATCCGGCCGATGCCCTGGTCCATGCGATCGATCTGAGCGGCGTACACCTCCATGCAACGGGCGAGCCACTCCTTGTGCTCGGCTTGCGTCCAGGGTGGCTGAGTCGGATCCCGATCGGTCAACTTCCACCGCGCGTCCAGGATACCGGACGCGACCAGGCGCTCGAGTCGCGCCTCGCGCAGCTTGTCCCAGCCTTGGTCGAAGCGTCCCTTGTATTTTGCGATGTCCTCGTCGTGCGCATGCAGTGGCCAATGCGGCGCAGTGTAGGCGACGTACTCGAAGAAGGGAACGCCCGCATGATTGCGCTGATGCTGCTCAATGTAGGCCACCGCCTGGTCACTGATCGCGTCCGTGTAGAAGAACGACGGCTCTTCGCGGGCTTCGTGCTCGATGTTGGTGTTGCCACGGGTTAGCGTATTGGGATCGTAAAAGCTTCCGGCACCGATGATGGTGCCAAAGAACTCGTCGAAACCGCGCTGCATCGGCCAGGTGTCGGTGGGCTCGGTGAGGCTGCTGGCGACATGCCATTTGCCGCTCATGTAGCTGCGATAGCCACTGGCCTTCAAGGCCTGCGGGATGGTGACGCAGCGATGGTTGAGGTTGCCGGCGTAGCCCTCCGGACCCGAGTCGTAGGTGAGGATGCCCACGCCAGTCTGATGCGGATGCAATCCGGTGAGCATCGACGCGCGCGACGGGCTGCAGCGCGCCGTGTTGTAGAACTGCGAAAAGCGCAAGCCAGTCGCCGCGAGGCGGTCGAGGTTCGGAGTGTCGATCTCGCCGCCGTAGCAGCCGATATCGGAATACCCCATGTCGTCGTTCAGGATCAGCACGACGTTCGGCTTGTCTTTGGTCATCGCAATTCCATTTCGCGGTGCGGCGCGTTCACAGGCGCGCGCCACTTTGGGTATCGAAAAGATGAACGGCTTCCGGAGCGAAGCCCAGCTCGACGTCGGCGCCTTCCGCAACGACGGGTGCGCGGTCGGACTTGAGCTTGACCAGGTGATTCGAGACCATGAGGCTCACGATGCAACTGTCGCCGAGGTCTTCGATGCGCTGTACGCGGGCAGGCAGGCCCGGCGCCGACAGGCGCAGGTCGTGGGGGCGCACGCCAAGCGTGACGGCGCGCGATGCCGGCGTACTCGCGCGCACCGGCATCGCGACGCCCGCGATGTCGACCTGCGACCCGTTCCAGGTGCCGGGAAGCAGGTTCATAGGAGGCGTACCGATGAAGCCAGCGACCGCGACGGAGCGTGGTTCGGAAAAGACTTCGCGTGGCCGGCCCACCTGCACGATGCGGCCCTCCATGAAGACCGCGATGCGGTCCGCCAGCGTCATCGCCTCTTCCTGATCGTGCGTCACGTAGACCGTCGTGACGCCCAGCGCCCGCTGCAGCGCGTGCAGCTCGAGCCGGGTTTCGACCCGCAGCTTGGCATCGAGGTTGGACAGGGGCTCGTCGAGCAAAAAAAGTCGTGGATGGCGCACGATCGCGCGGGCTAACGCGCAGCGCTGCTGCTGTCCGCCGGAAAGCTGGCCCGGTGTGCGCTTGAGCAGGTGACCGATGCCGACCTTGCCGGCCGCGTCGGCCACTTCGCGTTCCACCTGGGCCGGGGCGGTACCAATCATCTTGAGCGGAAAGCCGATGTTCTGTGCCACGGTCATGTGCGGATACAGTGCATAACTCTGGAACACCATTGCCACGTCGCGTTCGCCCGGTTCGCGTGCCGTCACGTCGACGTCGTCCATCAGCACCCGGCCCGCACTCACCGTTTCGAGGCCCGCGAGGATGCGCAGCGTCGTGGTCTTGCCCGATCCCGACGGTCCCAGCAGCACGAAGAACTCGCCCGGCTCGATCGCCAGATCGACGTCGTGCAGCACGGTGGTCGTCCCGTGCCGCTTGACGACGCCTTCGAGCCGTGCGCCGCCCGATGTGCTCATCGCCGGCCTCCACCCTTGACGGCGCCCACGGTAAGCCCTTTGACGATATGACGTTGCGCGAAGATGCCGATCAGGATCACCGGCGCCATCGCGAGCATCGCCCCGGCGGCGAGCCGCGCCCACTGCGTCTGCTCGACGGAAATGAAATTGAACATTGCTACCGTCACCGGCCGCACGCGGTTCCCACCCAGCACGACGGCGAACATGAATTCGTTCCACGCGTTCAGGAAAACGAAGATCGTCGTCACCGCGATGCCGCCGCGCACCTGCGGCAGGATCACGTACCACAGTGCTCGCAACCGGCCCGCGCGGTCGAGGAGGGCCGCTTCCTCCATTTCGAATGGGATGTCCTCGAAATAGGAAACCATCAGCCAGATCGCGAAGGGCAGCGAGAAGGTGAGGTAGATCGCCGTCAGGCCGCTGTAGGTATCGAGGCCGCCGACCTTCTGCAGCGCCAGGTAATAAGGAATGATGAGCCCCACCGGCGGCAGCATCTGGGTGGCGAGGACGTAGAAACCTGAGGCACGCTTGGCCGGATAGCGAAGGCGCGCCATCGCGTAGGCGGCCGGAATGGCGACCAGCATGGTCAGTAGCGTGGCCGAAAGCGATACCACGAAGCTCGACCACAGGTTCGGCACGATCGATGACGCACCGAAGATCACTTCGCGATAGTTGTCGAGCGTCGGCTCGAACAGCCAGACGGGCGGGTAGGCGAGGACATCGCGCTCGGTCTTGAAGGAGGTCAGCAGTCCCCACACGACGGGGAACGCCCACACCGAGAGGCCGATCCCGGCGACGACTGCCAGCGTCATGCGTCGCAGTGCTGTCCGGGACGTCATGCGCGTGCCCGCCTGAGCCGGAACATCAGGTACGAGATGCCCATAGTGATCGCCAGCAACACCATCGCCAGCGACGAGCCATAGCCGAGATTGAGATCGCCGAACGAAGTGCGGTAGGCGTAGAGATTGAGGATCTCGGTGGCGGAGCCGGGACCACCGCCGGTGGCCGCAAAGATCGCCGCGAAGGCCGACAACGCCGTCATCATGCGCAGGATCACCACCATCACCACTGCCGGCCGGATCAACGGCAGCGTGATGTGGCGAAAGCGCTGCCAGGCACTGGCGCGGTCGAGGCGGGCGGCTTCGTAAACGTCCGGCGGCAGCGTGCTGAGTGTGGCGAGCAACACCAGAAACGCGAACGGCGTCCACTGCCAGGTGTGAATGGCGATGACCGAGATCAGGGCAAGCTGCGGGTCACCCAGCCAGTTGTGGCTGCCGAGGTTGAGCGAACGCGTGACCAGGTCGACCAGGCCAAAATCGGGTGCGAGCACCAGCGTGCGCCAGAAGAGCCCGACCACGACCGGAGCGAGGACGATCGGCAGGATGGCCGCGATGCGCAGCAGGCCCTGGCCCTTCGGGATCTGCAACACGAGCACGGCGAGGGCCAGCCCGATCACCACCTGCAGCGTGACGGTCGACGCCGTGTAGATCGCCGTCAGCCACAGCGAATTCCAGAAGCGCGGGTCGCCGCCCATGCGCGCGTAGTTGTCGAGGCCGACGAAGCCCGACAGCCACGGCATGCCGAGATCGAGCCGATACATGCTGTTCCAGGCGAGATAGACCAGCGGCGCCGTTGTGGTGAGCAGCAGCACCAGCACGGCGGGCACGAGCAGCGCCCACGCAAAGCGCCGCTCCTGCGCCTCGAGCGTGGGCGCGCGCAGTGCTGCCGCCATCGGTGGAATCCGTCAGCTCTTCAGTGCCTGCGCGATGCGAGCCTGCGCCTCGTCCAGCGCTTCCTTGGGCTTCTTTTGCCCGACCAGCGCTGCCTGGATCGCTACCGCCATCGCTTCTCCGATCGCCGGCCATTGCGGCACGCGCGGACGCCATTCGACATCCGTGTCGAATTCCAGCGATTCGAGCGCAGCGGGGATGAAATTGTCGCCGGCGTTCTGCATTGCGGCAGCAAACTCGGGTGACCGCCACAGCGACATGCGATTGATGCCCGAGCGCTTGGCCGGCCCGGCGAATTTCCACGACGTACGCGCCTGCGTCTCGGCCGAGCAGGCCCATTCGATGAAGAGCCAGGTGGCCTTCTTCGCGCGGTCCGACAGCGCGGCGTTGACCGGAAAGCCCCAGTTCCAGATCGAAGTGACCCGTTTGCCGGCCGGACCCTTGGGCCAGCGCGCGTACGCGATCTTGCCCACGACCTTCGACTTCTCCGGATTGTTGATGACCGCCGCGGACGAGTGGGCATCGATGTAGGTCGCGACCGTGCCCTGCGAAAATGCATCGGCGATGTCCGGCCAGTTCCAGTTGCGTACGGCAGGTGGCGCATATTGCGTCAGCGTATCCACGTACCAGGTGAGTGCGGCCACCGCTTCCGGCGAGTTGACGACGATGTTGCTGCCGCTGCCCCAGTTGCCGCCGAAACTGCGAAAGATCGACGGATAGATGTACATGTTCTGGCCCGCGCCGGCGAAGCCACGCAACGCGAGGCCATACATGCGGTCGTTCGGATCGTTCAATGCCTTGGCATTGGCCACGAGCTGGTCGAGTGTTTCCGCAGGCTTCAAGCCCTTGGCCGCGTACAGGTCCTTGCGGTACACCTGCACTGTCACCTCACCGTCGTACGGAATGCCGTACGGCTTGCCATCGACCGAGTCGGCTTCGCGCCACGCCTTGATGATGTCGTCGTACTTGAACCAGGCAGGATCGGTCAGCGTGGCATCGTTCAAGTACCGATCAAGCGGCTCGACCCACTTGTTCGCGACATAGAGCGGGTAGTACATCGGGTCCGCTGCGTGCGTCGCGTACGTTGCGGTCTTGGACGACAGATCGAGAATCGACTTCTGCCGGATCTGTCCCGGCGGCACCTTTTCGAAGCGCAGCTTGATGCCGGTCAGGGCCTCGAATTGCGGCTGCAGCGTGATCAGGTTCTCGAAGTAGCTGGCCGGAATCACCGCTACGGTGATCGACTCGCCTTCCGCCTGCTTCCAGTTGAGTTTCGCGGCGCGATACGGAGCGAGATCGTCGCCCTGCGCCAGCGCCGATCCGGCGAAAGGGGGGCCAAGGGCACCGGCGAGACCCAATGCCGCCCCATGGCGGAGCAGGGTACGGCGGCCGGGAAGGCGGGGTGCAGAACCGGGGAGCTGGCGCTTCGTCATCACAATTCCTCCTTGGAGTGGAAAGGCTTAAGGCCGCGCCGGGTGCGTCGCCCCGGCCGATTGCTTCCGCCTTCGAATTTGTATTCGATTACATTGACGATACCAGCGACTTGCCGGTAAGGCAAGCCACAAGGTATAAGAGTGAAGAGCACCAGCCTGCCCGCGGCAACTCTTTCCCCGTCTTGCCGTTGGCTGGAATCGAAATCAGGAAAACGACATTCGACGTACGCCTGCACCCATGGCCACCCCAGACGACAACGCCGACGTTGCTGCAACCAGGATGCGCCGTCCGAGCGCCAAGGACGTGGCGCGACTCGCTGGCGTATCGACGGCCACCGTGTCGCGGGCGATCAACTCGCCGGAGCAGGTCGACGCCGATACCCGCCGGCTGGTGCACGACGCGGTCACGCAGTTGCGCTACGTGCCGCACGGCGCCGCGCGCGCGCTGCGCAGCCGGCGCAGCCAGATGGTGGGCGCCGTGGTGCCTTCGTTCGACTACGCGCTGTACGCGCGAACGACGAGCGCGATGCAGCGGGTCCTCGATCCGAAGGGTTACTCGCTGGTGCTCGCCGAACACCACTACGACCTCAAGGCGGAACTGCGCGTGACCGAGCAGCTGGTGAGCCACGGCGTGGATGCCTTCGTCTTCGTCGGCTTGCATCACGATCCGGCGCTGTTCGGCATGCTCGAGGACTACGGAAGACCGTATGTACTCACCTGGGGCGTCGATCCGATGCGGCAGCACCCGAGCATCGGCTTCGACAATCGCGCGGCGACCTTTGCGATGACCCAGCATTTGCTTGGGCTCGGCCATCGGCGCTTTGGTTTGCTCAGTGCTGTGACTGCCGGAAACGACCGCGCCACCGAACGTGGTGCGGGCATGCGTGCGGCACTGGCGCAGGCGGGCCTCGAACTCGACGAACGCTACGCGCAATACGGGCCGATCGACCTGGCCGCGGCGTCCGCGATGATGCGACGTTTGCTCGCGGTGACACCGCGTCCCAGCGCTGTCGTGGCGACCAACGACGTGTTCGCGGTGGGCGGCATGATCGCCTGCCGGGAGCTGGGCGTGTTGATTCCGGATGAAATTTCGATCACCGGCGTGGACAACACCGACCTCGGGGCTACGCAAACGCCCACTTTGACGAGCATACGCACGCCCATCGTGGAGATCGGGCGCGCGGCGGCGGAACAGCTCATCGCGCGACTCCAGCGCAAGCCGTTTATGGCATTTCAGACGCTGCCGTTCGAGCTCGTGCTGCGAGGAAGCACAGCGGCCCCGTCGCCGAACCGAAAGCAAACTTAGCCGGTTCCCTATAGTTAGCGGTGCAGGAGTCCAGCAATACGCAGCTGGCGTTCAGCGAAGGCCAAAGAACGCCAGTACGGCGAGAACCACGACCACCAGGCCGACGATATAAATGATCCTGTTCATGAGCATCTCCTTGTTTGTTCGTTAGCTCGGTAAACCATATCCGCGCTCCGGCGGCAATCAGCAGCGTGGCGCAAATCTCCGTCCCGAGGTGTCGGCATTGTCATGATCCTGCGGTAGTCGTCCTCCTACACGCTTCCAGCACGAAGCCGCCGCGCGCAGGAATCGACCGGCCCGGTTGCGGTCCGAGCGAGCCGGAACGCTGACGCGGGAGTGGCGCCACCGCGGGCAGGAGGCGCCGCCGGCGACGGCTATTGGAACGGGATGCTGCCGAGGACCGTGCAGCGCCGGATGACCCGGCGCTGGGTCGCCGGATCGTAGGCGGTCGCGCGATGCAGGACGCAGCGGTTGTCCCAAAGGATCAACTGGCCGGGCACCCACCGGTGCCTATAGACGAGGTCGTCGTGGATCGCCAGTGCGTTGATTTCCTCGATCAACGCGCGGCCGGCTTCGTAGTCCATGTCCACGATGCATTCGGCATGGTCACCGAGGAAGATGCACTTGCGACCGGTGTCGGGGTGCGTGCGAATGACCGGATGGTCGACCGGCGGACGCTCTTGCCGCTGCGCTTCGGTCAGTGGATCGTCGCCATGCCGGCGATTGCGCGAGAAGTCGAGGTTGTGCACGGCGCGCAACCCGGCCAGGCGCGATTTCCAGGCGGGGCTCAGCCGCTCGTAGGCGCCGTACATGTCGCAGAAATGCGTCTCACCGCCTGCGGACGTCGCCACCTCGGCGTACAGGATGGTGGCCTGGCCGGTGACCCGCTGCCAGGAACCATCGGTGTGCCACGCCATCGTGCCGCGATCGGGATGCCTGCCGTTGGGGTTGCCCTGCGCGTCGAGATTCGACAGGCGATAGAGTTCCGGGAAGCCGTCGGCGTGGTACTGGTTCATCACGTGAACCTGCACCTCGCCGAATCGCCGTGCGAAGTCGACCTGCCGCTGCGCCGGCAAGTCCTGGGCGTCGAACAGCAGAACCTGGTGCTCGAGGAACGCCGCATGAATGAGCGTGAACAGTGCGTCGTCCACGCCGCGCGTCAAGTCGACGCCCGCGAGCCGCGCCCCCAGGTGCGGGCTCAGGGGAATGGCTTCGATCGGGCTGGGTGCGTTCAAGGTCGTAGGTGCGCCGGCCGCGAGGGTGTTTACCAGAGCATGTCGTGCAGGTTGACGGTAATCAACGCGTCGTGCGCGGGCATCGGCAGCATGTCCCGTTCCCACGCGATCCATTGCGCGCGCAATTCGTCGAGCAGCGCGGGCCGGTCGCTGGCAAAACTCGTGCGTTCGCGCCAGTCGTAGCCGAGATCGAACAGGAATTCACGCGCCTCGACCTTCAGGTATTTCCAGTCGCCGCGCCGCACGGCCCGCTGGCCGCGGTTCTTCATCCGCCAATACAAGGTCCGCTCGACGGGTGCTGCGCCCTCGCACAAGTGTGCGGTCAGGTCCATGCCGTCGAGCGCTGTGTCCGCGGGCATCGTGGCGCCCGCCACCTGCAAGACCGTGGCCGTCATGTCCATCGAGATCGTGACCTGATCGCTCACGCCGCCGGCGGGGATCGCATCCGGCCACCAGGCGATCTGCGGCACGCGCAGCCCGCCTTCGAGCAGGTCGCGCTTGCGCCCGACGAAAGGCCAGATATTGGAGTAGCGCTCGCCGCCGTTGTCGCTGGTGAAGAACACGAGCGTCTGCCGCGTGTCGTTGCGCGCGCGCAAGGCGTCCAGTACACGGCCGATCCCCGCGTCCATCGTGGTGACCATCTCCGCGTAGATGCGTGGCGAGCCGCCGTCATGCGCGCGCTGCAGGTCCGCCTCGCGCTCACGCGCCGCCGCCTCGACCGAGGGTGCCGACCATGGCCAATGCGGCGCCGTGTAGTGGAGGCTCAGGAAAAACGGCTTGGCCGTGGACGCCGATCGCACGTGTTGTGCGGCACGGTCGGACAGCAGGTCGGTCACATACCCGCTGCGCTCCACCGGTGTCTCGCCTTCGTACAGGTCGGGATCTCCACCGTCACCCAGGTGCGTGAAGTAGCCGGTGTAGCCGCCCATGATGCCGAAGAATTCCTCGTACCCGCTCTTGAGCGGGCCGAAGCGTGGCAACGCCCCGAGGTGCCATTTGCCGATAAGCGCGGTGGCATAACCGACGTTACGCAGGAGTCCGGGCAGCGTCGGGTGGTCGGGCGGGAGACCCATGTCCGAGCGGTCGCGGTCGGGATGGCGCAGCGGCTCGGTCAGGCCGAGCGTGAAGCGATACTGGTAGCGGCCCGTGATGAGCGCCACGCGGGTGTTGGTACACAGCGGCGCGTTGGCGTACGCCTGCGTGAAGCGCACGCCTTCCGCAGCCAGTCGATCGAGGTGCGGCGTCGGATAGTCGGTCTGGCCGTACGAGCCAAGGTCGGCATAGCCGAGGTCGTCGGCGACGATCATGATGATGTTCGGCTGCTTCATTTCACGCTGCGTCGCGCGCATGGTTTCGCCTGCACCGCCTACGGCTCGAAGGAGAACACGCGCTTCCAGTCCCGCTTCATGCTGATGACGGTCCATCCGCGCTTGACGGCATCGTCATACAGCGCTTGCGAAAACGTGCCTATCGACGTCGCGGGCAAGCCCTGTGCCGGCCCGTACGCGTATTCGCGTTGCGCGTCGTCGTGCAGCACCAGCATCTGCAAGGTCTTTCCAGGACCGCCCTGGCTCCAGGCCAGCATCTCCTGGTCGCCCGCCGTGTTGCCGAACGCCGCCTGCGGCCGCCGGCCGATGATCAATTCGATGTCCTGTGCCTTGCCGGCCTTGTCGTTGTTCCAGAGCAGCTTGGGCTCGATCATCATCTGGTCGCCGGAGGCATTCATCGTATAGCGCGTCGTGAAGGCAGTACCGATCACCTGTTGGGGCGGCAGGCCGTAGACCGCGTCGGTAAACGCGCGCATGAAATAGACCGAGCCGCCGGATACGATGTAGGTGAGGTAGCCGTTCGCGCGCAGGTAGCGCATGACTTCCTGCATCGGCGCGTAGGTCAGGTCGGTATAGGCCCGGTTCCAGCGCGGGTGCTTCGCCTTGGCGACCCAGGCCTTCACCGCCGTGTTGAACGCGTCGACCGTGACCCCCGTGTGGGTGGCAGCGAGCATCGCGAACAGGTCTTCCTCGGAGATGTTCGCCAGTGCGGCCCGGTCGTTGGCGAGCACCGCGGCGAAGGGTGGCTTGGTCCGCCATTCCGGATGCTGCGGGGCCAGTTCGACGATACGCGCGAAGACGAACTGGATCTCGGTATACAGCGGATGCTCGACCCACATGGTGCCGTCCTGGTCGAACGTGGCCACGCGTTCGGCAGGCGGCACGTAGGCGGGACTGCCCGGGTCGGTGGTCGCCTTCACGAAGGCCACGATCGCGCTCTTGGCCGGTCCGTCGTTCCACGAGGCCAGTGGATCGGCCGGCTGCGCCATGTGCGCGCACGCCGACAGCAGCGCGAGCAGGGAGACGCCGAGCGTTCGCAGCGACACGACCAGGAAGGTTCGCTTCAGCATGATGTTCGGCTCCTTGACGACGGCCCTCGACGCAATGCCGGACCGCCAGGGCGTTAGTCTAGCGGGCTCACCGCGGTCCGCAATAAGCCCTTAGGGCAGGCGCTTGCGCCGCGCGTGCCACATCGGCCAGAACAAGAGCACGACCGAGACGCCGAGCAGGATCGCCGACAGCGGTTGCGTGACCAACGGCGAATAGTCGCCGGCCGACATCATCAGCCCCGAGCGCAGCTTGGCTTCGGCGAGCGGTGCGAGAATGAAGCCGATGACGAAGGGTCCTAGGGGCATGCCCGCGCGCTCCATCAGGAATCCCAGCCCGCCGAACGCCAGCATGAACACAACCTCGGCAACCCGGCTGTTCGATGCGAACACGCCGACCACGCAGAACACCAGCACGATCGGAAGGATGTGATAGCGCGGGATGTCGAGCAGGCGGCGCAGCAACGGCACCGAGGCGGTCATCAGCACGAACATCGCCAGCGTCGACAGCAGGCAGGCCGCAATGATCGCGTAGACGATGTCGCGATTGTTGGTGAACAGCAGCGGTCCGGGCTGAATGCCGTGAATCAGCATCGCGCCGAGCAGGAACACGTCGATGACGCTGCCGGGAATGCCCATCGCGATCAGCGGGATCAGCGCGCCACCGACCGTCGCGTTGTTGGCCGCTTCCGAGGCGACGATTCCGTCGGGGCAACCCTGGCCGAACTCGTCCGAATGCTTGGACGTGTTCTTGGCCACGGTGTAGGCGACGACGGAGCCGATGCTGGCGCCGATGCCGGGAAGGATGCCCACCCAGGTCCCGATCAACGAGGAGCGTATGAGGTTGACGAACTGCGCCTTCCAGTCGTGCCAGCGCATCAGCAGCCCTTCGCTGGTGTAGCGAACCGCCTGCCCGTGCGCAGGCGGTTTGATCACATCGGCCAATACCGTGCCCACGGCGAACACGCCCACCAGCACGGGGAGAACGTCGAAGCCGCCTTCGATCTGCCACTGGCCGAAGGTGAAACGCGCCTGGCCGCTCGTCGGGTCTACGCCGGGATACGACAACAGGGCGCCGATCGCGCCGGACAAGAGGCCTTTGAGCATCGAGCCCTGGGTCACCGACGAGATGAGCACCAGCGCCATCAGCGTCAGCGAAAAATAGTCCCAGGGGGAAAAGCGTACCGCCCAGTCGGACAGCGGCTTGGTAATCGTGGCCAGTGCGAGCCACGCGAAAACCGCTCCGAACGTCGATGCGCCGATGCCCAATCCCAGTGCCCGGCCGGCCTGTCCCTTGGCGGCCATCGGATAGCCGTCGAAGGTCGTCATGACGTTCGACGGCGTGCCGGGTATCCGAAACAGGGTTGCCGAGATGAGCCCGCCCGTGATGGAGCCGGTGTACATCGACACCAGCATCAGCATCGAGTTGACCGGCGACATGTGAAACGTGAAGGGCAGGGCCAGCGCGATCAGCATTGCGCCGGTGAGCCCGGGAATCGCGCCAACCACGATGCCGGCCGCGGTGCCGGCAACGATCAGCAGCAGCGGCAGCGGGGCGAGCAGACCGCCGATGGCTTGGACGATCTCCATCGCGTGTCTCGCGTTACGGCAGGTCCGTCACGAGGACGTGGCGAAACAGGTAGTCGAGCCCGAATCCCAGGATGAGTGCCAGAACGAGCGCGATCGGCAGTGCCCGCCGCCTGTTTTCGGCAAGCCACAGGATCGTGAGCGCCAGGAACACCGCGGTAGCGATGTTGTAACGGACGAGCCCGAAGCCGAGGCAGGCGACGTAGGCACCGGTGGCGACGACCAGGAACACGAGATCGCCCCAGCGTTCCTTGCCGGTCGCTGCGCTGGGCTGCCCGTCGCCGCCGCCCCACAGTGTTCTCGCCAGCATCGCCACCGCGAGCGCGATCACCAGCCAGCACGTGGCGTTCGGGATCGTGCCCGGACCAACGGGCTCGAGCACGCCCGGCGCGAGGTTGCGACCATCGAACAGGAAGGCCGCGGCGACTGCGATGGCGACGAGCGCCATCGCGACCTCGCTGCGTCGCGTGCTGGTGAGCTGCACGAACGCCTACTTCTTGACCAGCGTCTGCGCGACCGGCTCGATAGCCTTGAAGGTGTCGTCCAGCGACTTCTGGAACGCGGGACCCGCCAGGAACTCCGATGACGAGGCCTGCTTGGCTTGCGCGGCCTGCATCTGCGGCGAGGCCATGGCCTTCTGCAGCATCGCCGCCATGCCGTCGATGGCTTCCTTCGGCGTGCCCTTGGGCGCGAACCAGTAGTTGTTGATGCAGAAGTCGAAATTCAGTCCCAATTCCCGCATGGTGGGAATGTTCGGCTCCGCCTCGAGGCGCTTCGGACCGGTGTAGCCCAGCGCCCGCACGCCGCCGGACTTGAAGTTCTGGTACTCGGACGACGAGAGCATGCTGACCTGCGTATTGCCGCCCTTGAGCGCCGCGAAGTTCTCCGCGCCGCCGCCGATCTGCACGAAGCGGAACTTGGCACCAGGGAACGCCGATTCGAGCATGCCGCCGCCCAGGTGATTGAGCGCCCCGACGTTGACGCCGAAGATGATCGTGCTGGGATTGGCCTTGGCTGCCGCGAGCAACTCCTGCAGCGACTTCCACGGCGCATCCTCGCGGACTACCGGATGCAGGCAGAAGCCGCCGGTCAGCGCGACCGGCTCGAAATCGCGATACGAGAGCTTGCGGTTCGGATCGACGATTTCGCCCGACAGCAGCGCCAGGTGCATGGCCAGGAACGTGTAGCCGTCGGGAGCCGCGTTCTTGACCTGATTGCCGCCCACCGAGAAATGGCCGCCGACGTTGATCACCGTCAGCGGTTGCGGCAGCAATTTCTGCTCCTCGGACACGCGCTGGATATTGCGCACCAGCGTATCGGTGGTGCCGCCCGGTCCGAAGGGAACGATGACCTTGACAGGCTTGTCCGGCCAGCCCGCCGCATGGGCAGGCGACAGGGCCACGAGGCCGAGAACCGCGAGCGTCGCGGCGACGAGACGTGCAACGTGTGGCATGAAATGCTCCTCCTGAGCTCGGTTTATTGTGTTGTGCCGCCGGCGATTATCAGCGATTCAGCGCCGCAATGGTAGCTGCGCCGCGCGCGGCCCCCCGGGACGCAGGAAACGACGGCCCGGAGGCCCGGTACAGGATGCACGCGGGGCGGTCCTTGGGTCGCCCGCGCGGCACTGGTCAGCTGTCGCGGCTCCGCATGACGAGCGTTGCCCGGTCGACCTCTACGTTGATCCTGGCGCGGTCGTGCACGGTATCCACAGTGCGCTCGCCGAGACCGGTCACCAGATCCAGGTGATCCTGCAGCGATCGCAAACGGTCGCGATCGGTCGTCCGACGGGCGGCGGCCGCGATCGATTCGATCAGCTGCGCAATGACGGCCACGTTGCCCGCGGCATTGTTGCGGATCTGGTCGTACGCAGTGTCGAGCGCGTCGGCAAAGGACACCCCGGAGACGAGCAGCCGCACCTTGCCGTCACGGGCGCGATGGCGATCGGGCATTGGCCGCGACGCGAGGCTTGCGGTGATGGCGCCGAGATGCTGGATGCACATGACGGCCGTCGTCGTGTCGTTTACGCCGGGTGACAGGGCCTTCAAGGCGATGTCGACCAGCTGGCGAATGCCGAATCCGAATTCCTGGTCGATCGTACGAAACGCATTCACGCCGATCGTGTCGCGCAACGCCTCCTGCGCCTCGTCGTCGAGCTCCGACTCGCCGGATAGGGAGAGCATCGGCGTCCCATGCATGACGAAATCTCCTGGCCGGATCTCCAGTCGCACGATCACGCGATGGCGTTCCGCGAGCTTCAGGATCGCGTCGGCATCGACATGCTGGACATACCCGCGGCGAACGGAATTGATCGCATGCCAGCGGGTACCCTGCAGGTAGGCGTTGGCCTGGTCGATCGTTTCCGGCTTCGCGCTGTCACCGGCTTCTTGGGGAAACATCCGGTCGATCGCCGCCATCGTCTCGGCGGTAATGCCCGAGATGATGCTGGACGCCTGGATCGAGGAGGCGACATGGTGGATGAAGAACACCAGCACGCCGATCCCCAGCAGCGCCAGGATGAGGCCAGCGAATACCGCCAGCGACGGGACGAAATTGCCTTCGTCCACGTTCCTGATCGTGCGCAGGACCACGAGGCAGTAGGCGAAGATGGCCACGAACGCACCCATCACGACCTGGTTGTGGCGGTCGCGCATGAAGTTGCGCAGGATGCGCGACGTGTATTGCGACGACGCGGTCGCCAACGCCGCAATCGTCAGCGAGAAGGTGATGCCGGCCACCGTGATCATGGATCCGGCAATCGTAGTCAGCATCCCGCGTGAACCTTCGGCGCCGGCGCCGAAAAGCAGCGGGTAGGCCTGCAGCCATTCCATGGCATAGGAACGGTCGACTTCGACGAGCAGCACGGCGAGCAGCATGGCGATCATGACCATGCCGGTCGGAACGAACCAGAGGCTCGACCGGATCGAGATCCACAGCGATTTCAATTGCGGCAGCATGCATCGGCTCCTGATTGTCTTGCCGGATCAGCCCGCGCGCCCGCCTATCGCGCCGAGGGTGCCTTCCCCCTATTTAGCACGAAACGCGCGGTGCCCCCGCTGCCGCGGGCTGTAGAGAACGAGTGCCGGCGCGCCTGGTCAGGGTTGTGCTGCGGCACCACCGGCGCGCAGGCATGAGACGATAGGGGGCGCGATCCCCGTCACGGCCTGACCGGCTCCCAACCATGCTCGACATCATCGCCGTCTGCATCACGATCACCGCGCTCCTGTCGTGGCTCAATCACCGCTTCGTCCGCCTGCCGACCACGATCGGCGTGATGGTCATTGCGCTCGGGCTGTCGCTCGCCATCATTGCGCTGGACACGCTTGGGCTGGTGCAGACGCTGCGAAGATACGAGGAGTCGCTGGTTCGCTCGATCGATTTTTCCGACGTCCTGATGCAGGGCATGCTGTCGTTGCTGCTCTTTGCCGGCGCGCTCCACGTCGACCTGAGCGAACTCAGGGCACAGCGCTGGACCGTGGCGGCGCTCGCGCTCGCGGGTACCCTGGTGTCGACCCTGCTCGTGGGCTTCGGGCTCTTCCTCGCGCTGCCGTTGATGGACCTGCACGTCGAACTCCCGTATTGCCTGCTCTTCGGTGCGCTCATTTCGCCCACGGATCCGATCGCTGTCATGGGCATCGTGCGCTCGGCGGGCGCGCCGAAGAAGCTCGAACTCGTGATCGCCGGAGAATCGCTGTTCAACGATGGCGTGGCAGTGGTCGTCTTCGCGCTGCTCGTCGGCATGCTGGCGAGCGGCGGACCGCCCTCGGTCAGCACGGCCGTGACCCTGCTCGCGCGGGAAGCCGGGGGCGGCATCGTCTTCGGTGTGGTCCTTGGCTACGTGACCTTTCTGCTGCTGAGGAGCATCGACCAGTACCAGGTCGAGGTCCTGGTAACGCTGGCGGCCGTGACCGGCGGTTACGCGCTGGCGCAGCATCTGCATGTGTCGGGTCCGCTGGCGATGGTGGTCACCGGTCTCATCGTCGGCAATTTCGGCCGCGCCCACGCGATGTCGGATACCACGCGCCGCTATGTGGACATGTTCTGGGAGCTGCTCGACGAAATCCTGAACGCGATCCTGTTCGTATTGATCGGCATGGAAGTGCTGCTGGTCGAAATGACGCCGGCGCTGCTGGCCGCGGGAATCATCGCGATCGCCGTGACGCTCCTCGCCCGGCTGCTGAGCGTCGGATTGCCGGTACGCGCGCTCGGCACCTACTTCGGCCTGCCGCCAGGATCGTGGCGGGTCATCACCTGGGGTGGCCTGCGCGGCGGCATCTCGGTCGCACTGGCGCTGTCGTTGCCGGCAGGACCGGGGCGTGACATCGTGCTGACGCTGGCCTACTGCGTCGTCGTGTTTTCCATCCTGGTGCAGGGGCTGACCATCGGCCGGGTCGTGCGCGGCGCCATCAATGAGACGGGTGCGCCTGCGCGTCAGGATGGGAAGGTCGCATAGCGGGTACTGTCCTTCGCGCTGCCCTTGACCTCGTACATCAGGCGGTCGGCGCATTCCAGCATCTGGTCGATGTCGGGCAGATCGCGGACGAAGCTGGCCACGCCGATGCTGAGCGTCACCGGCTCGTCGGCGGTTCCGCGCGTGGAGGCAAGGCGGTCGCACAGCTTGTCGATGATCCTGCGTGCAATTTCTTCATCCGCGTGTAGCAACAGGAGGACGAACTCGTCACCGCCGTAACGCGCGACGATGTCCGAACTGCGCAGGTTGCCACGCAGCACGTTGGCGGTGAAGCGCAGCAGCGCATCGCCCGCAGCGTGGCCCCGGCGATCATTGGCTGCCTTGAAGTTGTCGATGTCGACGAAAGCGACGGAAATCGGTTGCGCATAGCGCCGGGCGCGCTCGACTTCGATGGTCGCCGCTTCGCGAAATGAGCGTGCATTCAGCAACCCGGTCAGCAAATCGGTGCGACTCAGCATGCGCTCGCGCCGCAGCATCGTGTGCAAGCGGGCCAGCAGCAGGGCGACCAGCAGAAGAAACAGGAGCCGCGCGCAGAAATTCCATGCGTATACCAGGTTGTCGGCATCGACGCGGCTCGACGAATACTCGGCCACCAGCCAGGCAACCGCGGCGAAGCAAGAGGCCGCCACTGCCACCTTCGTTCCATGCAGCCACGCGGCGATGGCCACCGGCACCAGGTAGAACGGCGAGAACGTGATCTCGGGACCGGTAAGGTAGTCGACCACGCCGACCAGCGCGATTGCCCCGAACGCGACCAGGGTCCAAGCACCATGCCTGGGTCGAAACAGCGCTTCGCCGTGGCTATCGAGGGGCGCTGCCGCGGTGGAGAGCCGCGGCTCGGCCGGGGAGGCGCGGTCCATCGGCACGGTCAGGGCTTGGCGGCCGACGCGCGGGTATCCACGACCGCCACGGCGCGTTCGTACACGTCACGCCGTTTGTCCAGCACGGGAATGGTCGTGCCGTTGAGGCGACTCTCGGCGAGGTCCGCGAGGTCGACGTCGGCGATCACGATCTGCTCGGTGTTCGGCACGCCCTCGGCGGCAATGCCGTCGCGGGAAAACGGGAAGTCGGATGGGGTCAGGATGCCCGCCTGGCCGTAGTTCAATCCCAGGCCGGCCACCGGCAGATGACCCACGGTACCGGTGAGCGCGACATACACCTGGTTCTCGATGGCGCGGGCGTGGCAGCAGTAGCGCACGCGCCAGTAACCCTGGCGGTCGTCGGTGCAGGAGGGCACGAACAGGATCTCGGCGCCGGCTTCGCAAACCGCCCGGGCGAGCTCCGGGAATTCGATGTCGTAGCAGATCAGGATCGCGATCTTGCCGTAGACGGTGTCGAACACCGTCAGGGTGTCGCCTGCCGTCGTGTCCCATTTTTCCTTTTCCCAGCGGGTGCGGTGAATCTTGTCCTGCGTCTGGTAGTCGCCGTTGGGCATGAACAGGTACGCGGTGTTGTACAACGCGTCCTCCCGCAGGGTCGGATGGCTGCCGGCAATGAGGTGGAAGCCATGCTCCTGCACGATCGATTGCATGAGACCGATGTAGCGCGGCGTATAGCGATCCAGGCGCCGTACGGCGTCGCGGACATCGCGTCGCCCGATGAACGAGAGCAGCTGCGCCGTGAATATTTCCGGCAGCAGCACGAATTCGGGTTGATATTCGGCCGCGGCCGCGAGGATGTAGCGGACCTGGTCCTCGAACTCGCTCCATCCCGACACCGACTCCATTTGATACTGAACCGCAGCGATGCGAATTTTCACAGGATGTCTCCTTCCGGGATGTGGGTGGGCCGCCGCGCGTCGAACAGCGGGTTGACCCAGGCGAGCAGGGACGCGTTGCCGCAACTCTCGACATCTTCAGGCAGGTAGCCTTCGACGATACCGCAGAAGCGGAACCCTTCGCGCAGCTGGAAGCTCAGCACGGCGTCGTTGAGGTCGCCCCAGAGCACCTTTTTGCAGTACACGTCCACGTCCATCGTCTTGGCGTACTTGCTGTAGCCGGGAAGCCGTCCGCAGGCCATGATGCGTTTGAGATTCAGCGTGCGACAGATGCGCCGCCTGGCGCGGTACAGTTCCTTGCCGACGCCCTTGCCGCGCAGCGTGCGATCGACGAAGACTTCGGCACCGTAAAGCGTGCGGCCATCGGGATTATGCGTGTCGAACGAACCGCCGGCGGTGATCTGCTGCCAGGAATGCTCGACCGCCCACTCGTCCCATAACACGATGAGCGAGCTCGCTGCGCCGACGATGCGCCCATCGGCCTCGGCAACCACCTGGCCCTGCGGAAATATCGCGATCTGCTGGGCGAATTTGTCGGGCGACCACGGCTCGATGGTCGGATAGGTCAGGCGCTGCAACTCGATCAGCCTGGGGATGTCCGCCTCCCGCGTCGGGCGCACCGTGACGCGCTGCTTTTCCATGGCGTACCTCGTTGTGCTTTGGAAATATGGAGATACGTTGTCAGGTAATACCATACGCCGTCGCGGCCCAACAAGCCGTGAGGACAGCCTAACCGGTGGGACCGCGCCCGTGGCGCAACAGTTTCATCCCGTGGCGGCGGCGCCACGGGCCGGCCGCGCCGGGGTATGATCCCGTCGGTTCATTTCCGGGCTCCGGCGATCGTGCATTCGTCCTCTCCTTTCGCGGCATTGACCCGCGGCTGATTTCATGCAGCTTCGACCGCGTACCGCAGCGAGCCGGTCCAGCGCATCGGCGGATCAACCTGTCCTCGAGGAGACGCGTCGCCGGATCGTGGAATGGGTGCGCGGTCGTCCGCGCCGGCGTCTCTTCACGTCGGCGGAGGGCAGCCCCGAGCGGACACTGGCATGGCGCCTTGCGCTGGTGCTGTTGTTGCTGGCCATCGTGGTGGCCATCTATTGGCTGGATCGCAGCGGCCTGCGCGATCATAGCGACGGCGAGGTTTCGTTCGCCGACGTCGTGTATTTCACGATGGTCACGGTGACGACCGTGGGTTATGGCGATATCGTGCCCGTGTCCGACCGGGCGCGGCTGATCGACGCGTTCCTGGTCACGCCGATCCGCCTGTTCATCTGGTTCATATTTCTTGGCACTGCCTATCAATTCGTGATCCAGAAAGTCATCGAGGATTTCCGCATGTCACGCCTGCAGAAGAAGCTTTCCGGTCACGTCATCGTCTGTGGCTATGGCCACAGCGGGCAGATCGCGGTGCGCGAACTGGTCGATCGCGGCTACGATGCGAACCAGGTGCTGGTGATCGACCAGAACGAGAACCTGGTGCGGCTTGCCGCGGAGGACGACCACATCGGGCTCAGCGGCGACACGACCAAGGAGAGCACGCTGCGGGACGCGGGCATCGGTACGGCCAGCGCCATCGTGATCTCGCTCGGGCGCGACGACACGACGGCACTCGCTGTCCTCACCGCGCGGCATTTGAATCGGGACATCCGGATCGTCGTCAGTTCGCGCGAGACCGAGAACGCCGACCTGCTGCGGCAGGCGGGGGCCAACGCGATCGTGTCGCCCGGACGGATCAATGGCTTCCTGCTGGCGGACGCGGTCGTGCATTCGCATACGGCGAACTACGTGCTCGACCTCCTCACCACCAAGGGGCGGGTGGCCCTCATCGAGCGGGAGGCACGTCCCGATGACATCGGACGGCCGATGCGCGACATCGAGGATGGGTTGGTCGTCCGGCTGCTGCGCGAAGGCCGCCCGATCGGTTTCTGGGAGGAGGAACAAAACGTGGTGCGCGCGGGTGACGTGCTGGTGGTCATCCTGCCGGCGGCCGACGCCGAACGCATGCCGAAGACGGCGGGCGGCGCCTGAAGGAAGCGCGTCAGGCGAGCGTCCCGCCCCGAGCTGCGTTCACCCCGGCGGGTGCACCACGTCCGAGGACATCCGGCGTTCCAGCCGGTCCTCGACTTCACCGATGTAGGCGCTGAGCGTCGTGGCGGATTGTTCGACGGCGGTCCGCATGTCGGCCTGCACGCGATCCAGCTTTCCTTGTACGACGGTCTGCGTTTCGGCAAGTGCGCCGTCGAGATGGCGCAGTCGTTCCTCGAGCACCGTGCGCAGTTCGGTGAACCGCGATGCCTCGGCGGCATCCGCCAGCTGTCGCTGTGATTGCAGTTCGCGGGCGAAGCGCCGCGATTCCAGCAGCGTGGTCGATTGCAGATAGGCGACGTACAGCAGGAAGAGCGCTGCCAGCAATCCGGTGATGACCAGCATCACGAGGCCGAGCGGCGCCTGCACTTCGGTGAATACCAGCGACAGCGTTGTCGGCGCGATGAAAGCCTGCCAGTTGAGGACAGTGAAGATGGCGAGCAGCCCCGCCACCATCATCAGAAACACGGTTCGCAACGACATTGGCGGCCTCCCGGCGCGGCAACGAATGGCGAAGCTTACGCGGAATTGCCCGGCTTGGTGTGCGGGGGCGGGGCCTGTGGTCCGCCGGCGGCCCGGGGCACGGCCGCCATGCTGCCTGCCTCGTGCGTGTACACCCAGGTGAATTCCGCGCCGAGCAGGAACACCTGCGCCGAGTAGTAGACCCAGACGAGCAGGACGGCAAAGGAACCGGCGGCGCCGAACGCGGAGGTGACTCCTGCAGTACCGAGATACAGCCCGATGAGCACCTTGCCGACGTTGAAGAGCAGCGCGGTCACCGCCGCGCCGATCCACACGTCACGCCAGCCGATCGATACCGACGGCAGGATCTTGTAGATCATGGCGAACAGCACGGTGACGACGGCGAAGCTCGTCAGGAAGTTGAGCGCCCGCAACAAGCCGAGCCACTCGCCAAACAGAGGATTCCACCAAGCGCCGGCCGCGGCGAGCACTGCGCTCAGCACGAGGGAGACCGTCACCAAAAAGCCGATTCCCAGGACGAGTCCGAAGGAGAGGAAGCGGCCCCGGATCCACGCGAACCAGCCGGGTACCGTCGGGCGGGCCGGCACACGCCAGATCCGGTCCAGCGCGCTTTGCAATTCGTGGAAAACCGTGGTTGCGCCGATGAGCAACGCGACCGTTCCGACCACCGCGGCGATACCGCTGGTCCCGGGGTCGCTGGAGCGACGGAGCAGGATTTCCACCGCCGTCGCTCCCTCCTGGCCTAGCAGTTCGCGCAGTTGCTCGAGAATCTCGCGCCGCACTGCGGTCTGGTCGAACAGCAGACCGGCCACGCCGATGACGATGATGAGCAGCGGCGCGATGGAAAACAGCGTGTAGTACGAAATCGCGGCGCCCATGCTGGGTGCGTAGTCACCAAGCCATGCTTCGATCGCCTGCTTGAACATCCGCGCGAATCTCAGCATCTGCAGTTCCCGGACATGAAGGAAGGCGTGCTCGCCCGGCTACTCCGCGGTGCAACGAGCCTCTCAGGTCATTGTAGATCGTAGTGTCCCGCTTGAGCGGCCTGTCGCGGACCCGCGAGGACACTTGCTTGCGCCGAGCCGCGATAGCGTAACGGGCCGTCACGAAGATTCGTGATGGCCCGCTCCGCCCGCTGTTGCCGTTCGACCGCCTGTGTCCGCCGATGGTTGCCGCTCTGACCCGGCGATCAGCAGGGTTGCCACTCGGGCCCGGGATTCAGCCGGGATGGCGCTTCAGACCCGGCAATCCAGGCGGCCACTGCTACGCCTATCGCTGACTAGCGGGGAACACCCAGCGCGCTCAGCGTCGCTCCGTCGAGGTTGCCGGACGGAGTCAAACCCTTGTCCTGCTGAAATCGCACGAGGGCGTTGCGCGTATTGGGACCCATTTGCCCGTCGATGGACCCCGGGTTGTAGCCTTGTTGCTCCAGCGCCGCTTGCGCGTCCTTCACCGTGACATCCGCCGGAGACATCGACGACATGGTGTCGTTGGACATCTTGCCGTTGCTGTCCGTGTTCGCCACTTTGCCATTCGGGGCCCGTGCCTTCATGACCGACGTAGCCCCCCATACCGGCACCGACGACGGCACCGATCGGCCCGCCAACGAGCGCGCCCGCGACCCCACCAGTGGTCGCGCCGATGGCGGTCGCCTTCTGCTTTCCGGTCATGGGTTCGGAAGGCTTGGCCGACGGATCGGTCGGGTTCGTATTGGTGGTATCCGCGGCATACGTGGCCGTTACCATCATTGCCAGGGTGATTGCACCCGCGTACTTCGCCAGTTTCGTTTTCATTGCTGTCTCCATGTGCGTGTCGGAAGCGACTCGACGAATCGATCGCTGGATCTCATTGTCCGCAGGCGTCGGGCGTTGCGATCCCGGCGGGGGACCGAAACGCGTGTCGGAAAGCATGAACGCGGATGTAGTCGGCGCGCCTTCCTGAGCCCCGGGAACGCTCCATCGCGATACGGCTCCAAGCCGTTTGCGGGGCGGGCGCCCGCGTCGAATCGAGCCAGTGGTGCACCTTGTAGGCGCAAGTCCGACAGCATGTTTCGATGAGACTATACGTACGCGCTCGAATGCCTGGCCAGGGCGCTCGCCGGAAGCGCAGTACTTGCAGCCGCCCACGGCACTTACGGGCACGACGTCCCCGCGCTCGCCGCCGCGTCCGGTATGCGCGAAGCCGCGCAGCAGGTTGTTGCTGCGGTCCCTGCCGCGCTTCGTGCGCAGCTGGTCCGTGCGTTGGACGACCCCACCGCTTCGCTTGGCATTACACGCCGCGCGGCCGAATGGCGTGGCGCTGAAGGACTCGATAGCGCTGCGCGCAAGCCGATCCACGCGTTGCCGAAGTCCGCGCTGTCGATGGCCGGGTACGAGAAAGTGGTGAACATCATTGAACTCGAAATCGCGCTGCGCGAAATCGAGACGTTCGGCCTGATCGCCACCGAGCGCTACCATGTCATCATCTATGGTAAGCCGAAAAAGCGCGGCATGGGGGTGGCGTTTCGAGGGCCACCATCTGTCGCTCAATTTTACGCTGGCCGGCGACCACGCCACCGCGAGCACGCCGAGCTTTCTGGGCGCGAATCCGGCGAAGGTGGCGAAGGGACCCCGCGCGGGATTGCGTGTCCTGGCGGGCGAAGAGGACGAGGCGCGTGTACTGCTTGGCTCGTTGACGCCGCCGCAGCGCCGAACGGCTGTGTTCGATGCCGCACCTACGGCGACATCGTCACCGCGAATGCGCCACAAGCCACGCCGCTCGACGCGGTGGGCGTCGCAGCGTCGGTCCTTGCGCCGCCGCAGCGTGCGCAACTGGAAAAGCTCATCGAGGTTTATGCCCGCACGTTCGAGCCGGGGCTTGCCGAGGCGCGCATGGCGCGGGTGCGCATGGGCGCCATCGAAGCATTCGGCAGGGCCGGGCGCTCGAGCCCGGCCAGCCGCACTACTACCGCGTGCAGGGCCCGCTCTTTCTCATCGAATACGACGCCTCACAGGGCGGTGGCAATCATGTCCATACCGTCTGGCGCGATTTCGACGGGGATTTCGGACGCGACCTGCTGCGCGAGCATTACGACTCCGCATCAGGAACGGCGCACCGCCACAGCGGCAGGTGAGGCGCGCAAACGGTGGGTAAGCGTGCCCGCTGGCGCGCGTCGACTTTCGTGCGACGCACCCGCAAGGCGCCGTAACCGGGCGGAACCGCTAGGCGGAACCGGCCTTGGCCGGCGCGGCAAACCACTGCTCCTTCGGCACCATCTTCGGATCCGGCGGATCGGCCACGTAGGCGGGCGTCATGATCGCCACGCCATACTCGTTGAATATGTCCAGGATGTTCCGGTGCAGTGCCGAATACAGTGCCGGCATGGCGTGGGGATTATTGCAGGCGACGTTGATCTCGTAGGTGATGGCGAAATCGCCGAGTGCGGTCTGCAGCACGAATGGTTCAGGGCTCTTGGCAATCCCTCGGGTACGGTGTGCTGCCTCGAGCAGCATCGCCTCGACCTGGCGCCACGGCGTTTCGTAGCCGATGCCCACCGTCGTGTGCAGCAGCAGCCCGGCCTCGCTGGCGAGCGTACTGTAGTTCAACACCTGGCCATTGATGATCATTGAATTGGGGATGACCACTTCCTCGTTCTTGGGTGTGCGAAGGTGGGTTACCTGGAGCCTCATTGCGGTTACGTCACCGACGACATCGCCGATCTTCACGCGGTCGCCGACATGGAAGGCGCGCCGGTAGGTCATCATGTAGCCGGCGATGATGTTGGCGATGGCCGTGGACGATCCGAGCGAGAACACCACGCCGGCGAACAGCGTCACGCCCTTGAAGGCGGGCGATTCCGAGCCCGGTATATACGGATAGGCGATCACGAGTGCCAGCGCGATGACTGCCATGCGCACGATCTTGTAGGTCGGGATCGCCCATTCCGGCTCGAAGCCGTCGAGCGACACGACACCCGCGCTCGATCGCGATGAAGAAGCTGCGGATCATCCGCAACGCACCGCGGACCAGGAAAAAGAGCACGGTGAGGAACAGGAGATCGGGAATGGATTGGACGAAGCCGCGCCCAAGTGCGCCCAACGGTGCCAGGACATTGGCGAGCAGGGAATCGCCGGCCCCTCGCGTCCACGGAAACTGGCGCAGCACGTAGACGAGCCAGGCCACGACCATTGCCATCATGCCCACGACGATGATCGCCTTGAGCAATCCCAGGACCGCGCCACGGATGCGTTCGGCGCGCAGAATCTGAAAGGACTGGATTTCGACCGATTGCACCCGGTTGGTTACCTCACGCTCGATCCGGCGGCGCAGGCGGCGGCCCAGCCAAAACAGCATGGCTCCGACCAGTGCCAGGACGACCGTTGCCACCACCGCGTGCAGCGCTCCCGCGAGCAGGTGGTCGCGCGTACGCGCCGTCCGGTATTGGACGATCGCTTCACGGATACGCAGTTCGATCGCCTTGGCCACCAGCGGCAACGACTGGTGCTCGACCAGCGCATCCACATCGGTCACCGCCATGATGCGTACCGGCCCCGCATAGATGGTCAGCAGGCCATCCTCGGTCTGGCTCCTTACGGCGGCGGGTTCGATCTGCGGATTCGCCGCCACCTGTTCGATTCGCTGGATGATCGCATCGGCACGCCCCTGGGCCGGAAAGCTGGTCACCCCCCCGACATGGAACAGGACAACGCCGTCGATGATGACGTTGGCCTGGTCGACCGTGTCGTCGGGACTGGCGGACGCCTGTGCCAGCAGTATGGCGGGCGTGAGCCCCGCCAGCGCGGCCAGGAAGAGCGCGCGCGTCATGCGCAGAATCGTTGCCTTGATCATCGCAGGTCGGTTCCAGGAACGCACCGTCTTTCGGAGGGGTGGCGATTATCGCGCATTCGCGGGATCTGCGCTGCCGGGCAGTCCATTTTCACGGTTGTACGACGCGTGGCGCATGCGCGACGGATCGTCGGACCGCCTCTTTCCGGATAGCGCGCGGCACCGCGTCGAACGTGCCGGATTCGCTAGGAAGCGCCCAGCCGTCGGCGCAATTCACGTACGGCGCTGTCGACTGTGGTCAGGATTTCGCACGCGCACTGCGTCTGGACGACGGATCGCGCTCGCGCCATGCTGAACTGCGCGAGCGCGATCACCTCGCAGCCGCGCTGCGAGAGCGCCAGGGCGGCGGCGGCGATGCACCGATCATGGTCGTCCACATCGCCACGATCCAGCGCCCCGAGGGCGCCTTCGGCAAGTTCGGTGTCGAGCGGATAGCCCGGCGGGAATTCGGCCGGCATCGATTGCAGGGTCGGAGGAAAGGTGGCTATCAGTCCAACCCGTTTGCCCGTGGCGGTCGCCTCGGCGATCATGGCCTCGTTGGGCTTGAGGACGGGCCGGTCGGCGTGGCGGCGCGCTACCGCTTCGATGCACGGGCCGAATGCGGAGCAGGTGAATAAAATGGCGTCGGCACCGGCGTCGACGGCGTAGTCGCCCAGGGTGAGGAAGCGCTGCGTCATCGTTTCGTCCAGACCCAGCGGACTCGCCGCAAGGTCGCCGGAAAGCGAATCATCGAGAAGGTTCATGCGCCGGCATTCCGGCCAATCGCGCGCGAGCGCCGCGTTGATCGGCGCCGGCGAATGGGCCAGCGCATGAATCAGCGCGATGCGCGGGCTCGCGTTCACGTCGCCGGTTGCGCCGCGCCCTCGGCCGGGAGGCGGCGCATCTGCAGCAGGACGACCGCGCCGAGCAGCAGGAAGGCCAGCACGAACATCCATTCCTTGTCCGGGCGACTCGCCGGCACTTCGATCGACACGACGCGAAATCCCTGCTCGAGTCCGAGCTTTTCGCCCTGCGAGCCGAAACGCACGGCAGCGACCTGGACCTGGTCGCCGAGCGTCATCATCGTGAGCCCGATGTTGCGCAGGCGCTCGTTTGCCGTACCGGGCTTGCCCAGCGGCAACAGCACGCCCTTGCGGATTTCCTTGCCTTCGATGTTGGTGCCTTCCACCCAGATGCGCTTGCGCTCGTCGGGGCCCGCCTGCGCGACCAGCTCCATCAGTTGTGACGGCGGGCGTTCCTCGTAGGCGGGGTACACCATGTCCCACCAGAAGCCGGGGCGAAACAGCGTAAAGGTCACCAGCAGCAAGGCGATGGTCTCGTACCAGCGCGAACGCACCAGGAAGTAGCCCTGGGTCGCGGCGGCGAACACCAGCATCGCCACCGTGGCGCTGACGAAGGTCAGCACGATGTGCCACGTCGTGTCGAGGCCGATGAGCAGCAGCTGCGTGTTGAAGATGAACAGGAACGGCAGGATGGCCGTGCGCATGCTGTAGAAGAAAGCGGTGACGCCGGTCTTGATCGGGTCGCTGCGCGCGATCGCGGCTGCGGCGAACGACGCGAGACCCACCGGCGGTGTGACGTCCGCCATCAGGCCGAAGTAGAAGACGAATAGGTGGACCGCGATCAACGGCACGAGCAGCCCGCTTTGCGCCCCGAGTTCCACGACCACCGGCGCCATCAGCGTCGATACGACGATGTAGTTGGCCGTCGTCGGCAGGCCCATTCCGAGCACGAGGCTGATGACGGCCACCAGCACCAGCATGATCATCAGGTTGCCACCCGACAGCAATTCGACGAGCTCGGTCATCACGAGGCCGATGCCGGTCAGCGAGACAGTACCGACGATGATGCCTGCAGCCGCGGTCGCGACCCCGATGCCGATCATGTTGCGCGCACCGGCTTCGAGGCCGCCGATCAGGTCGTGGATGCCCTGACGCGTGGCGGCGCCCAGGTTTCCGCGGCCGCGCAGCAACGCCATGATGGGCCGCTGCGTCAGCATCACGAAAATCATGAATACCGTCGCCCAGAAGGCCGACAGCGCGGGGGAGAGCTGCTCGACCATCAGGCACCAGATCAGCACCACCACCGACAGCAGGTAATGCAGTCCCGAGCGCAGCGTCGGCGCGGTCTCCGGCAATTCGTATACCGGCGCATTGGGGTCATCCATCGTCAGTTCGGGCTCGCGCGAGGCGACCCACATCAGCCCGATATAGGCCGCCAGCAGGCCGATGCCGACGACCCAGATGGCGCCATCGCCGAGCACGGTCTTGAGCCAGCCGATGCCGTAGTAGACGATACCCGCGAGCACGACGAAGCCGGCGACCGTCATCGCGAACGACAGCAGGCGTTGCAGGTGTGTCGCGTTGCTACGCCGCGGCAGGCCCTTGAGTCCGGCCTTCAGCGCTTCGAGGTGCACGATGTAGAAGAGCGCGATGTATGAAATCAGCGCCGGCAGGAAGGCGTGCTTGATCACCTGCTGATAGGGAATACCCACGTACTCGACCATCAGGAATGCCGCCGCGCCCATGACCGGCGGCATCAACTGGCCGTTGACCGAGCTCGACACTTCGACGGCGGCGGCCTGGTCGGGCCGGTAACCCACGCGCTTCATCAGCGGAATCGTGAAGGTCCCGGTGGTAACGACGTTGGCGATCGACGACCCCGAGATGATGCCAGTGGCCGCCGATGACACGACCGCGGCCTTGGCAGGGCCGCCCCGCAGGTGTCCCAGCAGGGCAAATGCGGACTTGATGAAATAATTCCCGGCGCCAGCACGGTCGAGCAGCGAGCCGAACAGCACGAACAGGAAGATGAAGCCGCTGGAAACGCCGAGCGCGACGCCGAACACGCCTTCGGTGGTCAGCCACTGGTGCGACATCACGCGCGCCAGCGACGCGCCCTTATGAGCGATGAGCTCCGGCATGTAGGGCCCACCGAACGTATAGGTCAGGAACACCAGCGCGACGATCACCATCGGCAATCCGAGCGCGCGCCGCGTAGCTTCCAGCAACAGCACCATGCCGGTGATGGACACCGCGATGTCCAAGTCGGTCGGCTGGCCCGGGCGGGTGGCGAGCTCCCGGTAGAACAGGAACAGGTACGCCGCACAGAAGGCGCCGACGAGCGCGAATATCCAGTCGAGCGGAGGCACGTGATCGCGCGGCGATCGCTTGAATGCCGGATAGGCGAGGTACGCCAGGAAAATGGCGAAGGCGAGGTGGATGGACCGCGACTGCGTGTCGTTGAACACGCCGATGCCGAACACGAATGGCAACGGCGAGGCGATCCAGAGCTGGAACAGGCTCCAGGCCAGTGCTACGCACAGCAGCAGGCGCTTGACCAGGGGGCCCGGATGGCGACCACCGGTATCGGTGTCGGTAGCGAGTTCCTGGACATTGACCTCGGGAAGGGCATTCGCATCTGTTTCCGGCATCACGCGAGCTCCTGCTGTGGTAGGAAGGTGTCCGGTGCTTCGCTTGACCGACAATCCTGCCCCGCTTCGCGGCGCAGGCAGAGGCCAGACCCGCGCACGCGGGCGGCTCAGAAAGCGAATGCGAACAAATGTTACTGCGAATCGGCGGGCGTGCCACCCGCAGGGCGGCACGCATCGCCAAAGCCTCCTACATCCAGCCTTTTTCCTTGTAGTACTTGACTGCGCCCGGATGCAGCGGCGCCGAGTTGCCGTTCTTGATCATCGCCTTCGGATCCAGGTGCGCGAACGCCGGATGCAGCTTCTTGAATTCGTCGAAGCTGTCGAACACGGCCTTCACCAGCTCGTACACGGTGGCGTCCGCAACCTTGGAGGAAGTCACCAGCGTGGCCAGCACGCCATAGGTAGCCGTGGGATTCGGGTTGCCGGCGTACAAGCCGCCTGGGATGTCGACCTTGGCGTAATACGGGGCACTGCTGACCAGCTTGTCGACGGCCGGCCCGGTGAGCGGCACCAGCTTGGCGCCGCAGGTGGTGATCGGATCCTGGATGTTGGCCGATGGATGGCCGACGCCATAGAAGAACCCGTCGATCTTGTTGTCACACAGCGCCGCGCCATGTTCGTCGGCCTTGAGCTCGGAAGCCAGCGAGAAATCGGTCGTCTTCCAGCCCATCGCGTTGAGCAGTTCCTCCATCGACGCACGCGTACCCGAACCCGGGTTGCCGATGTTGAAGCGCTTGCCCTTCAGGTCCTCGAACTTGGTGATGGCAGCTTCCTTGCGCGCCAGCACCGTGAAGGGTTCCGGATGCAGCGAGAAGACCGCACGCAGCTCCTTGAACGGCCCGTCCTTCTCGAACTGCTTGAGGCCCTTGACGGCGTTGTATTGCACGTCCGATTGCGCTACACCGAAATCGAGTTCGCCCGCGCGGATGGTATTGATGTTGAAGACCGAGCCACCCGTCGATTCCACCGAACAGCGCAGGCCGTGCTTGGCACGGTCTTTGTTGATCAGCCGGCAAATGGCGCCGCCGGCCGCGTAGTACACGCCGGTGACACCGCCGGTGCCGATGGTGACGAATTTCTGCTGGGCGAAGGCGCTGCCTTGCGGCAACAGCAATGCCACCATGGCCGCGCCGAGCGCGAGTCGCAGGGTCTGCGGGAACAGTTTTTTCATGATCGTTGCTCCTCTACGTGGAAAAGCGGACCGGCACCATCGTGCCGGCAGCGAGTACTACTCAAGCCGCCCTGACGGCGGCAGGCAAACCGGTGAGAGCTGCGTCAATTGCACGCACAAGTCGTTCGACGATCGCATCGAGGTCCGCGTCGGTGACGATGAACGGAGGCGCCAGCAGCACGTGGTCGCCGCGCTGCCCGTCGATGGTACCTCCCATAGGGTAGACCATCAGTCCGTGCGCCATCGCTTCGGCCTTGATGCGCGCATGCAGGCGGAGTGCGGGATCGAATGGCGCCTTGGTATGGCGATCAGCGACGAGCTCGACGGCGCGAAAGAGCCCGCGGCCGCGCACGTCACCCACGTGCGGGTGGTTGCCGAACGCAGCGCGCAGGCGTTCGTCCAGACCCGCGCCCTGCCGGCGCACGGCCGCCAGGAGATCGTCGCGCGCGATGACCCGCTGCACGGCCAGCGCCGCGGCGCAGGCAACCGGATGTCCGAGGTAGGTGTGCCCGTGCTGGAACAGGCCGCTGCCCTGCGCGAAGGCATCGACGATGGGAGCCTGCGCGAGCACCGCGCCGATCGGCTGGTAGCCGCCGCCCAGCCCCTTGGCGATGACCAGGAGGTCCGGCGTCACGTCCTCCTGCGTGCAGGCGTGCAAGGTACCGGTACGGCCCATGCCGCACATCACTTCGTCGAGGATCAGCAGGATGCCGTGGCGCGAACACAATTCGCGCACGCCGCGAAGATAGCCGGGCACCGGCGGGGCCGCCCCGAGGGTTGCCCCGACCACGGTCTCCGCGACAAAGGCGATGACGCTGCGCGGCCCCACCTGGTCAATCGCCTGCGCCAGCTCGACCACCAGCCGCTTGCCATACGCCTCAGGCGTTTCGTCGGCACGACGATCGCGGTACTCGTAGCAGGGCGAGACATGGGTGACATCGATGAGCAGCGGGGCGAACTGGCGACGGCGCCACGCGTTGCCCCCGACCGCGAGCGCGCCTAGTGTATTGCCGTGATAGCTCTGGCGACGGGCGATGAAGTGCTTGCGTTCCGGCTGGCCGATCTCGACGAAGTACTGGCGCGCCATCTTCAGCGCCGCCTCGACGGCTTCGGACCCGCCCGATACGAAGTACGCGTGACTGGTCCCGGCGGGCGCCTGCGCGACCAGCGTATCGGCCAGCGCCTCGGCCACGTCCGTGGTGAAGAAACTGGTGTGCGCATAGGCGACCCGGTCGATCTGCTCGTGCATCGCCGCCCGCACGTCCGGATGCCCGTGCCCGAGGCAGGATACGGCCGCGCCGCCGGACGCGTCGATATAACGCCGACCCTCACGGTCGATCAAGGACACGCCATCGACGGCAACGGCCGTGGGGAGCGCATGGCGCAGCGTTCGGTGCAGGACGTGAGTCATCAGTTCATTTACTCCTTGGTATCCGGACGTTCCCAGTAGGCCCTGCTCTCGCGCAGGTAATCCTGCATGCGTCGCAGGTATTTTTTTCCCGCTTCGCCGGCTCGTCGCGCTACCGTGGCGGTTAGCGTCTCGGCCAGTGCATGGGCACCGGTGGTCGAGTGGAAATAGGCATTGGATGCCGTGTCGTACAGCAGCACATGCTGCGCGCCTCGCGCCAGCGGTGACAGCTGGCTGTCGGTCAGCGCAACTATGGTTGCACCCCGCTCGCGCGCTAAACCCACCACTTCGACGGTCTGCCGCGTATACGGCGACTGGCTTACCGCCACCAGCACACTGTCCGCATCGATGCGCGCCACCTGATCATTGAGCGTCCCGCCATTGCTGGTGAGCAGCGATCCATTGGCGCGCACCAGGCCATAAGCATAGGCCATGTAGAACGCCACCCCATGACAAACGCGCATACCCAGGAAATACACCTGCGGCGCGTCGACGATCGTTTGCGCGGCAGCTTCCACTACACCCGGGCTGTTGAGACTGGTGACCGAAGCGACGTTGGCCTGCTGCAGGCGATTGAGCGGGCCGATCACGTCGGTGATACCACGTCCCCGCACGATGACGCGATCCACATCCGTTCCCGAGCCGGCACCGGCCAGCTGCCGGCGAAACGGTGCGCGCAGCGACTCGAAGCCATCGAAGCCCAGGCGCTGCGCGAGTCGCGTCATCGTGGCAGGCGTCACTCCGGCCGCGCGCGCCGAATCGCGCATCGAGTACAGCGCAAGCGCGTTACCATGGCGCAAGACCCATCGTGCCGCACGCTGGAGTTCAGGGCTCAACGCATCGAAATGCGTCCTGATGGCCTGCTGAATGGAGTGTTGCGTCATCCTCCTCCGTCCGCGGTTCGTTCCCGTTGGCTATCGGCCTATGGTGCGACTTTCCCTGCACGATTCGATGAATTGCAACAATAGTACCATAAAAACAAATATGGTCCAAGTGTTTCATTCCCAGGCTGCAGATTGTCCCGGGCTTCCCGCTGGAGCATGCGGCGCAACGCCGCTCCCTCCGATGTCGACGAGCCGTGATTGGCGCTACACTTCTTCCGATTGAAGATAAGGCGCGACATTTGTTGCGCGAGACAACCGCTGACCGATGAGCATGAATAGCGAGCAGGGCAACCGGCAGGAGCGCGTGCAAGGGACGTCGCCGCCGGCGCCGGACATGGTGCGGGTTCCCGGCGGCGAGTTTGCCATGGGCTCCGACGCGCACTACCCGGAAGAAGCGCCCGTCCACCGCGTCAAGGTCGACGGACTCTGGATGGACCGCCATGCGGTGACGAATGCGCAGTTCGCGCGCTTCATCGCCGCGACAGGCCACGTCACACTGGCCGAGCGCCCGGCCAATCCGGACGACTATCCCGGCGCGTTGCCGGAAATGCTGGTGCCATCGTCGGTCATGTTTGCCAAGCCGCCGGGCCGGGTGAGCCTCGACAACTACTACAACTGGTGGGTGTATACGGCGGGCGCGGATTGGCGTCACCCCCGCGGGCCGCAAAGTTCGCTCGACGGCCTCGACGAGCACCCGGTCGTGCATGTCGCCTTCGCGGACGCCGAGGCCTTCGCGCAGTGGGCCGGAAAGACGCTCCCCACCGAAAGCGAATGGGAGTATGCGGCACGCGGCGGACTCGACGGCGCCGAATTCGCGTGGGGCGACGCGCTGCTGCCCGACGGCCGCCAGATGGTCAACAACTGGCAGGGCGATTTTCCCTGGCAGAACCTGCTGGAAGACGGATTCGAGTGGACCGCGCCGGTCGGATCCTTTCCCCCCAACGGCTACGGCCTGTTCGAGATGACCGGCAACGTCTGGGAATGGACGACCGACTGGTATCAGGATCACGGCAAGATCAGGAAGGCGTGCTGCACGCTCGAGAATCCGCGTGGGGCGAAGGCGGAAGACAGCTACGACCCCAACCTTCGCGACGTGCGCATTCCGCGCAAGGTGATGAAGGGCGGCTCCTACCTGTGCGCACCGAACTACTGCAGGCGCTATCGGCCGGCGGCACGGATGCCCCAGGCGATCGATACCTCGACCTGCCATCTGGGCTTTCGTTGCATCGTCCGCGAACCTTGAACGCGCGCGCGTTATCATGCCGATGCATTCCGGCGCGGCCATCGCGGGAAGCGGGGCCGATCACCGGCGTCGCTCCCGCTGACCTTGCCGACGAATACCAACAAAGGAGACATCGATGTTCGCGAAACTCGCGGCGGAATTCCTGGGGACCTTCTGGCTGGTATTGGGCGGTTGCGGGAGTGCCGTTCTGGCCGCCGCATTTCCGGAACTGGGGATCGGCTTCGTGGGCGTGTCGCTGGCATTCGGATTGACGGTGCTGACCGGCGCCTACGCGCTCGGCCCGATTTCCGGCGGCCACTTCAATCCCGCCGTGTCCGTGGGCCTGTGGGCAGGCGGGCGCTTTCCTGGCGGCCAGTTATTGCCGTATATCGTCGCGCAGGTCGCAGGTGCGATCGCCGGCGCGGGCATCCTCTACCTGATCGCCAGCGGCAAGGCGGATTTCAGTCTCGCCGGCGGGTTCGCGTCGAACGGATTCGGCGAGCATTCGCCGGGCAAGTACTCGCTGTCCGCGGCCATCGTCTGTGAGATCGTGATGACCTTCATGTTTCTGATCGTGATCCTCGGCGCGACCCACCAGCGTGCGCCGGTCGGATTCGCGGGTATTGCCATCGGTCTTGCGTTGACGCTCATTCATCTCATCAGCATTCCGGTGACCAACACCTCGGTGAATCCGGCGCGCAGCACCGGTCCGGCGATCTTCGTCGGGGGCTGGGCGCTGCAGCAGCTGTGGATGTTCTGGCTGGCGCCCATCGTCGGCGCGGCCATCGCGGGATTCGCCTACAGGAACGTGTTCGAAGGAGAACCCCCGCGACCGGATATCGCGGGACGCAAGACCTGACATGCTGCTGCGGGCGATGTGCCGGTGCGTACGGTGCCGACCTTCGACCGCAGTGCCGGCCACGCCTCGATTGCGTATGGTTTGTGGCGCGGACGTTATCTATACTGCACGAACGAGCCCGCGCGCCGGCATGCGTTACCGACGGAGCGCAAATTCCAACCACTCACCCGGAGTCATCTCATGCGTTCACTGGCCAGTCCCTTCACCGCGGTATTGCTGACCCTGCTCATCGCCGCCTGCGCGTCACCCGGCGGCGGAGGCGGGGACGTGGAGATCCGTACCGGAAGAATCGAACAGATCACCGCCACCACCGTGAAGAGCGACCACGACAAGGGCGTCGGTGCCATCCTCGGGGGTATCGCGGGGGCGGGGATCGGTAGCCTGATCGGTGCGGGAACCGGCCGCGACGTGGCGATTGCCGCGGGCGCAATTGCGGGGGTAGTCGGTGGCAATTACGCGCAGAACCGCTTCTACGACAAGCCGGAACCCGCCCAGCATATTTTCGTACGGCTCAACAGCGGCGTGCTGGTCTCGATCACGCAGTCGGTCAATCCGGAGCTCAAGGTCGGCATGAAGGTCTATGTCGAAGGCGCGGGTGCCACGGCGCGTGTCGTCCCGGCCAGCTGAAACGCGTAGGCGCCCCGGCCTCCGAGGCCGGACCCGCGCCGCGGTGCAAGCGTTGACGCGTTGCCGGCTCCTGGCGCTGGTGCTGGGGCTGGCGACGGCGTGTGTCGGCCCCGCGTGGGCGCAGGGTGCCAACGCCCCTGGGGACAGCCGGGAGTCGCGCGCCGTTGATGCACTCGCTCGCATGGGCGCCTACCTGCGGTCGCTCAAGCAGTTTCGCCTTCGCGCCACGACCACGACAGATGAAGTGCTCGACCGCGGCCAGAAGCTGCAATTCGGCGCGGTGGTTGATTATCGCGTCAGGCAACCGGACGGCCTGCGCGCGGACCTCAGAAACGACCGGATCCAGCGGCAGTTCTACTACGACGGCGTGTCGCTCACGCAGTTCGCGCCGAAGGTCGGCTATTACGCGACGGTCGATGCACCCGGCACGATCGCCGCCGCGCTTGAAGAGGCCAACGCCAGGTACGACCTCGAGTTGCCTCTGGCCGACCTCTTTCTGTGGGGGACCGAGCGCGCCGGCTTGGGCCAGCTGCAGGAAGCCGCGTTCGTCGGCGCGTCATCTATCGGCGGCGTCGCCGTCGACCACTTTGCGTACCGCCAGAGCGATGTGGACTGGCAGATCTGGATTGCGCAGGGCGCACCGACCGCTGCCCTTGAAGCTCGTGATCACCACCAAGGACGAACCCGCCCAACCCCAGTTCACTGCCATGCTTCGCTGGGATACGCGGGCAAGGTTCGACGACACGGTCTTCCGCTTCGTCGCGCCGTCCAACGCGAAGAGGATCGTCCTGGCTACGACGCCACCGGGAAGGGACTGAGAGGTGGGGCTGACCATGCCGCCGCTGCGTGCCGCGTGCCTGGTGTCCCTGTGCGGGTGACAGCGGCCATGGCGTGGCCGCAGGCCACGCAGGCCGCAGGCAGGAGCATCAAGAACAGCACGCGCACGAGTGTCAACGGGAGCGTGAATGCGCACGGCCAGGCGCAAGCGGCGCGCCGGGGAATGCCGACAGCCACCGACCGCAGCGTGGACATCGACGTGGACATGGATGTGCAAGGCGATCCGGGCGCCGGCCCGTGCTGCCGCGGTCGCGGCTGACACCGGGCGTGGCCGTCACCGATCTGCCGTCGGCAGCATCGTCCGTACGCTGCCGCCGGGCTGCGTCTGCGACGGTGGTCGCAGACATCGGCTATCAGCATTGCAGCGGCACGTGGTACCAGCCCCAGTATGCGGGCATGACGCTGCAATACGTAGTGGTCGAGCCGCCAGGTGACAGTGAGATGCGGGGGGCGTCGCGGCGTCGGCGCGCCCGGCGTGCAGGCCTTCAGCTCGCGGATTGTCGCCACCAGGCCGAGCAGCGCATCCCCGTAGCGGGCCAGCTTGGCACGTGCCGATACCATCGATACGACCGAGCGCGGCGGTGATTGCCGGTCGCGCCTGCGCGATGGCTGCCAGCGTGCGATCGTGCAGGATCACATAGGCGGGTACGCCCTGCGTGCGTGCTTCGTTGCCGCGCCAGCTGCGCAGGCGTTCGAACAGCATGCTTGCGCGATCGGCGTCCAGCGCGAGTGCATCTCCGCGGCAGCTTCGGCGACCGCGGTGCTCGCGTGACGCTCGTGTGGCGCATCGCCACGCGAGGCTTCGTCGCGCAGCACCGCGCGGCTGCTTTCTGCGAGCTTCAGCGCGCCGAATGCTTCGTGGTCGACCTGCGAGGAAGCCGTGCGCCACCAGCTGGCGGAACACGGTGCGCCAGGCCGCGTCGTCGATGTCCGCCCCGATGCCGAACACCGACAGGCGCTCGTGACCCCACCGCTCGACGCGCTCGACCCGCCTTGCCGCGCAGTACGTCGATCACGTGCGCGGCGCCGAAGCGCTGTCCGGTACGGTAGACGGCCGACAGCGCGCGCCGTGCCGCGTCGGTCGCGTCCCAGGTTTGCGGCGGATGACAGGCAGTTGTCGCAGTTGCCGCACGGGCTGCTTGCCTCGCCGAAATAGTCGAGCAGGCGCACGCGCCGGCACGACGGCGCTCTCGGCGAGACCGAGCAAGCGCGTCGAGCTTCGCGCGCGCGACACGCTTTGAAAGCCTCGCTCGCCTCCGACTGCTCGATCAGGCGGCGCTGCTGGACGACGTCGGCCAAGCCCGTAGGTCATCCAGGCGTCGGCGGGAAGGCCGTCGCGGCCTGCGCGCCCCGTTTCCTGATAGTAGCCTTCGATGCTCTTGGGCATATCGAGGTGCGCGACGAACCGCACGTCGGGCTTGTCGATGCCCATGCCGAACGCGATGGTGGCGACGACGACGATGCCGTCTTCACGCTGGAAGCGCGACTGGTGCGCGGTGCGGTCGGCGTTGTCCATCCCGGCGTGGTAGGGAACAGCGGCAATGCCCTTGCCGGCAAGCCACGCCGCCGTCTCGTCGACGCGTCGGCGCGACAAGCAGTACACGATGCCCGCCTCGCCGCGGATGCTCGTCGCGAATGAACGCGAGGAGCTGCGCGCGGGCGTCGGTCTTGTCGACGATCGTATAGCGGATGTTGGGACGGTCGAAGCTGGACACGAACACGCGAGCGTCGCGCAGCGCCAGGCGCTCGATGATCTCGGCGCGGGTGAGCGGGTCGGCCGTGGCGGTCAGCGCGATACGAGGGACGGCAGGGAAGCGTCGCGTGCAGCAGCGACAGCTCGAGGTATTCCGGACGAAAATCGTGGCCCCACTGCGACACGCAATGCGCCTCGTCGATGGCGAAGAGTGCGATGGTCGAGCGCTCGAGAAGGTCGAGGCAGCGGGGCGTGACCAGACGCTCCGGCGCGACATACAGAAGGTCGAGTTCGCCCGCCAGCGAACGCCCGCTCGATGCCGGAAGCCTCGCGCCCTTCCAGCGACGAGTTGAGTGCAGCTGCGCGGACACCGGCCTGCGTCGAGCGCCGCCACCTGGTCCTGCATCAGCGCGATCAGCGGCGACACGACCACGCCGGTGCCGGCGCGCATCAGCGCGGGAATCTGGTAGCACAGGCTCTTGCCCCCGCCTGTGGGCATCAGGACCAGTGCATCGCCGCCTTCGGTCAGATGGTCGACGATGGCTTCCTGCGGGCCACGGAACTGCGCGAAGCCGAACACGCGCTGCAGGATCGCGCGGGCGCTTCCTTGCGGGTGGGCGGAGGCAGATTCGTTCACGATGCGGGCGGCGGCAGCGCGCTTGGTACCCGGCGCCAATCTGACGCCGGGTGCCTTCTGCGCAGCCGAAGGCCCGCTAGGATAACTGCATCGCCTGGCGACCGCGGTTCATCCGTCTGACCTGGAGCGTTGCGCCGATCAGGAACAACACGAACGCGACACCAACCGCCATCTTCACGCGAGGATCGTCCGGTCCGGTGGTGAGCGGTGCACCGGGCGGCAGCCGCGAGGTTGTTTCGGTGATGGCGGGAATCCAGTGGAAGAAAAAGGTCAACGAGTAAGCCACGGTCTCCACGTAGCGGGACGCGCGGCCGAACCACTGATACTTGCCCGCACCCCAAGCGATCGCGAGCACCGCAAGCGTGACGATGCCCAGTATGTGCGGAGGTCCGAAGCCGCCGTGCTGGAAGATGGGGAAGCCGGTGAGGCAGGTGAGAATCGTCGCGATCACGTAGACCTTGCCGACCTGGTTGGTGAGCGTGATCTCGTGATCGCGAAGGAGCGCGATGAAACCAGCCGCGAGCGCGACCAGGCTGATCAGGGTGTGAACGACTCCGAGATTGGTCAATCCGAGCATCGCAAGCTCCTGGTTCGTGGTGCCGCGCGAGCGCGTCTTGCGCAGTCGCGTACGGCGATTGTCATGAATGGTGTTCCCGCGGACGCCATGTTGCCGAATGAATGGCGCGCTGCGCAAGGAGAGATCGTGGGAGGTACGATCGACCTTGGCTCTCCCGCGCAGATTCGCGCACCACCATGGAGCTTGCCGCACCGCAAAGGCACGCGATGGCGCGCAACCGCATGGGCGGTGAGTGGCGGTGAACCCATGCGGACTTCGTGCCAGTGGGCACCACGCCAACCCCGGGGATTCGGACTTCGGCAGGACAGTGCTTAGGTATCTGCCCGATCCATTTTCGGCGCGACGTGGCGTTTCGGCGCCCAAACAATCGTAGCGCCGGCCCCCGGACTCGCAAGCGCGCTGGAAAATGGTCAGAATGGAGGAATTTCCCGAATTTCCCCCGAGACTCCGCAAATGCAAACCCTGGAATCATTGCCATGAACACCCTACGCGCCGTCTTGCCGGCGGCCCTCGTCTCGATCCTCGTTCTGGGCGGCTGCGCGACTCGTCCGGTCAATGCTCCCATCGCCACCGCTGATGCCGCGGTCGGTTACACGTTCCAGAATCGCCAGAAGCTGTTCAAGAGCCAGGACAACCTCGTCATCCTGGCTTTTTCCGGCGGAGGCACGCGCGCCGCGGCCTTCTCCTATGGTGTGCTGGAGTACCTGCGACGCACCGAGGTGGTCGCAAAAGACGGGACCACGGTGCGCCTGCTCGACGCAGTCAACATCATCACCGGGGTCTCGGGCGGCAGCTTCACCGCGCTCGCCTATGGACTCTACGGCGATAAGCTCTTCGACGACTACGAGCAGCGCTTCCTCAAGCGCAACGTGCAGGGCGAGCTTCTCGTTCGTGCCTTGAGTCCGAAGTACTGGAGCGACCTGGTGTCGACAGGTTGGGGCCGGTCCGAGCTCGCTGCGAACTACTACGACGAGATCCTCTTCAATGGTGCGACCTTCGCTGATCTCGATCACGGCAAAGGACCGTTCATCATGGCGTCGGCCACCGATATTTCGACTGGTGGCCGCATCGTGTTCACCCAGAACATCTTCAACATCCTGTGCTCGGACCTGGATTCCGTGCGGTTGTCCCGTGCCGCCGCTGCCTCTTCAGCCGTGCCGGTGGTGCTCTCCACCGTCACGATCAACAACTACGGCGGCACCTGCAAGTTCGATATTCCTCCATGGATGACGGAATTTACCAAGTCGCCCAATCCGCCGCGGCCCGCGGCGCGCGCGCTGCGCGAGCTGAAGGAGGGCGAACTCTATTTGGACAGCGCCAAGCGTCCCTATGTCCACCTCGTGGACGGCGGTGTGTCCGACAACGTCGGGATGCGCGGGGTACTCGACGCGTTGCAACTGCTCGAAGCGATGCATAGTGCGGGCCTGCCCACGCCGCTCGACCACGTGAAGCGGGTCATCGTGTTCGTCGTCAATTCGCTGTCGTCGCCGCCAACCGACTGGGACCGGTTTGAGGAAGGTCCCGGGCTGGTGGATGTGTTGCTCAAGTCCACCGGCGTCCCGATCGATCACTACTCGTTCGAAGCGGTCGAGCAGTTGAAGGACATTGCAGCACGATGGCAGACGGCGCGCAAGATCCGGGAGCTCGCCCAGTGTGACAAGGACCCCAAGACGCCCGTGTGTGACGCGCTACGTGTACCGCAGGCGGAGGTCTATGCAATCGACGTGTCGTTCGCCGCGCTGCCCGACGCGGCCGAGCGCGCCTATCTGAATCTGCAGCCGACATCCTTCGTCCTGCCCGCCGAGGCGGTCGATCGCCTGCGCGCGGCCGCCGGGACGGCAATCAACGCGTCCACCGAGTTTCAGCGGCTGTTGAAGGATGTGGGCGCCCGCGTTGTCGACTCTCCGACGGTCGGTGCGGGTGCCGCCGCCGCCCAGTAGGCGGCGCTGACCGGGCCGGTTGGCGCCCGTCGATAGCGCCGTTTTCACGGATGGGGTTGCGTCGCCCGGTTACGCGGCGACGGTTTCCTCCTGGCGGGTGGATGGTGGCACGGGCGTCACGAAGCGATCGCGTAGCACGGCTTCGCGGGTCCGGGCCGCTTCGATGCTCTTCCGTTTCACGTGGCCGTAGCCGCGAATGGCGTCGGGCACGCAGGCCCACTCCACCGCCGTGGCGCGATTCGCCGTGGTCAGCTGCAACAGCATCGCGTCGAGGGTCTCCTCATAAGTCACGACGAGCCCACGTTCGAGCCGGCGCTCCTCAGTGTGGCCGAACGGGTCGAACCAGCGGCCGCGCGCGAAGCGCAGGCCCGCCAACACGTGCAGCAGCGGTCGGATCCACGCACCGTATTTGCGTTTGCGGGGTACGCCAGTTTTGGGGTCGGGCCTGGCCCAGAGCGGTGGTGCGAAGTGGTACCGCAGCGTGTAGTCGCCCTCGAACGCGCCTGCGACCTGACGTTCGAATTCGCCGTCGGTGAAGAGCCGCGCCACTTCGTATTCATCCTTGATCGCCAGCAGCTTGAAGTAGTTGCGGGCGACCGCTTCGGTGAGCGGCAACTCGGCGTGTGGTTCCCCCACTGCGCCATCAAGGGGAGCCTCGACATCGCGGACCTCGGCGACGCGCTGCGCGTACCTGCCCGCATACGCGGCGTCCTGGTACGCAGTCAGGTACGCCACGCGGCGCGCGATGGTTTCGTCGAGAGAACGTGACGGCTCGGCGTCGCTGCCCGCGGCCCGCGCACGGGGGGCGATCATGCGCTCGACGGCTTGCAGGTCGTGCACGGCGAGGCGGCCCCACTGAAACGCGCGCAGGTTCGCGTCGACGGCCGTCCCATTGAGTTCGATGGCGCGGCACAGTGCCTGCGCCGACACCGGCACCAGGCCTAGTTGGTAGGCGCTTCCCAGCAGCAGCATGTTGGTGGCCAGCGCATCGCCGAGCAACGCGGTGGCCAACCGGCTCGCGTCTAGGAAACGGACAGCCTCCGCGCCGATCGCGTCGCGTAGTCCGTCCTCCATACCGGTCCACGGCGTTTGCAGGTCGCGGTTCTTGATAAACGCCACCGTCGCCGTGCGCTGCGTGTTGACCACCGCGCGCGTGAGGCCGCGTTGCATCCGCGTCATGATCGCGGTCTCCGCCGTCACCAGGATGTCGCAGCCGATCACCGCGTTGGCGTCGCCGGCGGCGATGCGCACGGTGTGCAGCGCTTCGGGTTCGGCGGCGATCCGCACATAGGTGGTGACCGCGCCGCCCTTCTGCGCGACACCGGTCATGTCGAGCACCGTGACGCCTTTGCTCTCGAGGTGCGCGGCCATGCCGAGCAGCGCACCGACGGTGATGATGCCGGTGCCGCCCACGCCTGCCACGACAATCCCATACGGCTTGTGCAATGCCGGCAGACCTGGCTCCGGCAGTGCCGCGAACAGCGCGTCCTGTGCGTCGAGCGCCTGGCCGCGGCGCGGCCGTCCGCCTTCGATGCTCACGAAGCTGGGACAGAATCCCTTCGCGCAAGAGAAGTCCTTGTTGCACGACGACTGGTCGATGGCGCGCTTGCGCCCGAACTCGGTCTCCAGCGGCTGGACTGACACGCAGTTGGACTTGACGCTGCAGTCGCCGCAGCCTTCGCATACGCGGGTGTTGATGAACATGCGGCGTTGCGGGTCAGGAAATGCCCCGCGCTTGCGCCGACGACGCTTCTCTGCCGCGCAGGTCTGGTCGTACACGAGCACGGTCACGCCGTCGACGTCGCGCAGTTCGCGCTGTACCGCATCGAGTTCGTCACGATGCCGTACCGATACGCCTTGCGCGAACACCGTGCCGCCGGCGTACTTCTCCGGCTGGTCGGTGACGACGACCACCTGCCGCACGCCTTCGGCCTCGAGCTGGCGCGTGATGCCCGGCACGTTCAGCGCCTGCGGCAGCGCCTGGCCGCCGGTGGCGGCGGTCGCATCGTTGTAGAGGATCTTGAACGTGATGCGCGACTTCGCGGTGATCGCCGCGCGGATCGACAGCAACCCCGAGTGGTAATAGGTGCCGTCGCCCATGTTGGCGAAGATGTGCGGCGTGTCGGTGAACGGCGCGTGGCCGACCCACGCGGCGCCTTCGGCGCCCATCGGCGAGAAGATCTGCGAGCCCGGGTAGATGTAGGTCGCCATGAAGTGACAGCCCACGCCAGCGATGGCGGTGCTGCCCTCGGGCACGCGGGTCGAAGTGTTATGCGGGCACCCCGAGCAGAAATAGGGCACGCGGCCGGAGTCGCCAAGATAGCCGCGCAATTGTGGCGACAGCGACGGACTGTTCGCGGCATCTTCCTTCGCGCGCAGCCAGTCCACGCGGGCGGCGATGCGGTCGTCCTGGTGAAAGCGGGCAATGCGTGCGGCGATCACCAAAGCGATCTGCTCGGGGGTGAGCTCGCCCGTGGGAGGCAGGAGCCAGGCGCCGGAAGTATCCGCGTCGTCACGCTTGCCAAGTACCCGTGGACGCCGCGCGTCGCTCCAGTGGTAGAGCTGCTGCTTGACCTGCTCCTCGATCACGGGCCGCTTTTCTTCGACGACCAGCAGCTCCTCGAGTCCGTCGGCGAAGGCCGCGAGGCTTTGCGGTTCGAGCGGCCAGGTCACCGCTACCTTGAATACCTTGAGACCGATGCGCGCCGCGTGTTCGGCATCGATGCCCAGATGATCGAGTGCCTGCCGGACGTCCAGGTACGATTTTCCGGACGTCACGATGCCGAATCTTGCGCCGGGGCTGTCGATCGGCGCGTGGTTCAATCGATTCGCGCGCACGTAGGCAAGCAGAGCCGGCAGACGCTGCTCGTGAATGCGGCGTTCCATCGTCAGCGGCTGGTCCGGCAAACGCAGGCCAAGGCCGCCTTGCGGGAGCACGAAGTCCGTCGGCATCCGCACGACAACCCGTTCCGGATCGACGTCCACCGACGCCGATCCCTCGATCGTTTCGTCCAGCGCCTTGAAGGCGACCCACAGGCCCGAATAGCGCGACATCGCGTAGCCGTGCAATCCGAGGTCGAGGTACTCCTGTACCCCCGCGGGCGAGAGCACCGGAATCATCGGCGCCATCACCATGTGCTCGCTTTGCGTCGCCACGGTCGACGAGCGCGCCATGTGGTCGTCGCCGCAGACGAGCAGCACGCCCCCGAGTGGTGCCGTGCCGGCCGCATTGGCGTGATTCAGCGCATCGCCGCAGCGGCCTACACCCGCCCATTTGCCGTACCACATACCGAACACGCCGTCGTAGCGCGACTTGCGATCGAGCGTGACCTGCTGCGAGCCCCATACGCCGATGGCGGCGAGTTCCTCGTTCTGGCCCGGCTGGAAATGCACGTGGTTCGCTTCGAGCAGTGCGCGAGCCTCGTACAAGGTCTTGTCCATGTTGTTAAGCGGCGAGCCCTGGTAGCCGGATACGAAGCCCGCCGTGTTGTGGCCGGCTATGGCGTCGCGTTGGCGCTGCACGATGAGCAGGCGCGTCAGCGCCTGCAGGCCGGTCAGGTACACGCGCCCGCGGGCAAGCGTGTATTTGTCTTCGAGGGTAACGTTGGCGAGTTGCATGATGGCTTCTCTGAAGAACGTGCGAGATGACGGCGATACCGATTACTACCCTTCGGCGTTCAGACGACCTTGCCGGGATTGAGCAGATTGTGCGGGTCGAACGCGGTCTTCAGCATGCGCATCACATCCACCGCGGCGCCGTACTCCTCGACCAGGAACTCGCGCTTGCCGAGGCCGATCCCGTGCTCGCCGGTACAGGTGCCATCCATGGCGATGGCCCGGCGGACCAGGCGCGCATTGAGTTCCCAGGCTTCGGCGATCTCTTCGGGCCGCTCCGGGTCGACCAGGATCATCAGGTGGAAGTTGCCGTCGCCGACGTGGCCGAACAGCGGAATGGGCATGGTCGAGCGGGCGACGTCTTCCATGGTCGCGGCGATGCACTCCGCCAGGCGCGAGATGGGCACGCAGACGTCGGTGGCGATCATCCGGCTGCCGGGTTTCAATTGCAGGCATGCGAAGTACGCGTCATGGCGCGCCTGCCAGAGCCGCGAGCGGTCTTCCGGCTGGGAGGCCCATACGAAGTCGAGCCCGCCGTGCGCATGCGCAATGTCCTGCATCTCCCGTGCCTGCTCCTCGGCGCCGCGGACGGTGCCGTGGAACTCGTACCAGAGGGTGGGCGCCTCGCGCAGCGCGAGCTTGCTGTAGCGATTGATCGCACTGACTGTCAAGGCGTCGAGCAGTTCGACGCGCGCAATCGGAATACCGCACTGGATGGCCTCGATCACCGATTCCACCGCGTCGTTGATGGTGGGGAATGCGCACACCGCGGCGGACACGCCGTCGAGCAGCGGATGCAGGCGCACGGTCAAGTCGGTGATGATGCCGAGCGTGCCTTCGGCACCGACGAACAAGCGGGTCAGGTCGTAGCCGGCCGCGGACTTGCGGGCACGCGTCCCGGTGCGAATCACCCGGCCGTCGGCGAGCACCACGGTGGCGCTCAGCACGTTCTCCCGCATCGTGCCGTAGCGCACGGCATTGGTCCCGGACGCGCGCGTCGACGCCATGCCGCCCAGCGTGGCGTCGGCGCCGGGGTCGATCGGAAAGAACAAACCACGGTCGCGCAGCGCCGCATTGAGTTGCTTGCGGGTGACGCCGGCTTCGACCCTGGCGTCGAGGTCGCTCTCGTTCACCGCCAGGATGCGGTTCAGGCGCGACAGGTCGATGCACACGCCGCCGTTGACTGCCATCACGTGCCCTTCGACCGACGTGCCGACCCCGAACGGGATCATCGGCACGCGATGCGCGGCGCAGGCGCGCACGATCGCCACCACTTCGTCGCGGTCCGTCGGGAACGCCACGGCGTCGGGGGCGTAACCGGGTACGACGAGATGTCGATGCCGTGGTGCTCGCACACCGCCCGTGACTGGCTGAAGCGGTCGCCGAGCAGGGTGGTCAAGGCGTCGACCAACGCTGCCGGCAGTCGCCGGGTGGTCGGCGGGGCGGCGCGCAACGCGTCGAAATGGGCGACGGCAGACGGTGTCGCTGCCGGGGCCACGGCCGATTCGGACATGGTGATCTCCTTCGCTCGTTGCCCGGTGCATGGCCGGGACATCGTTTGGTATCGTCCCGACGGCGCACCGGCGGCGGCGATTTTCCGCCGATGGTGCGCTCGTCGCCGCGCGAAGGCCAGCAACGGTTCGGCATGCCCGCCATCACCGCGGGCGATGGCGCCCGTCGTATCGCGTCAACCGGTTTCGTCGGAACGTGCGCGTGCGGAAAGGTGCTCGGCGAAATCGACGACGCTGCGCCGCACATCGGCGCTGTCGCGAATGCACAGTTGCAACCGGCGATGTGCCCAGGCGTCGGAGAGGCGCACGCAGGCGAGACGACCCTGGCGCGCATAGGCGATGACGTTCGCCTGCGGGAGCAGCGCCACACCGAGGCCCTCCTCGACCATCCGGCAGGTCGCCTCGAAGTTGGCGATGTGCACGCGCACGCGGGCAAAGGTACGCGTGACCGACTCCGGCATCACGGCAGCCACCGACAGGTTCGGAAAATAGGCGATGAAGTCGCAGTCGGCGGCCTGCGCAAAGGCGATGGTGGTCTCCGTGGCGAGCGGATGCCCGCGCGGTACGGCCAGTACCAGTTCGTCATGGCGATAGGGGAAGACCTTGAGTCCCTGCGGCAGCACCGGCCAGAAGAAGATGCCGACGTCGGCGAGCCCATCGTGCACGGAGCGAACCACGTCGGCGCTCAAGCGTTCGACCAGATCGATCTTGGTGCGCGGGCGGCCGGCGAGAAACGATGCGAGATCCCCGGGCAGGAACTGCACCATCGACGAATGGTTGGCGGACAGCCGGATGTGCGCATGGCCGTCGCCGGCGAAGTCGCCGATTTCGAGCGCCGTCGCCTCGACGCTGCGCAGGATGTCGCGCGCGCGTTGCAGCAGCGTTTCGCCCGCGGGCGTCAAAATCACGCCCTTGCTGTGGCGTTTCATGAGTTCGACGCCCAGCTCCGCCTCGAGCTGCGCGATGCGCTTGCTCACCGCCGAGGCGACCATGTGCTCGCGCGCCGCTGCCGCGGCGATGCTGCTTTCCTCGGCGGCGGCGACGAACAGCTTGAGGGTGACCAGATCCAGACGCATGCAGGGCCTTGTGGCGGCGGCGCTTGACACGCCGGCAAGGGGCTGAGAGTATACCAAACAAGTGTTTGGTAGGTGAGGTCCATGAGCTTGGCAACGGTTCCTCCTCCAGCGGCGCGGCGTGGCGCGGTACGCGCCGACAACCGTCCGGTCATCCTTGACGCCGCGGCGCGGCTGTTTCGCGAAAAGGGCTACGCAGTCACGTCGATGCGCGACATCGCCGCGGCGGTAGGCATGCTCGCTGGATCGCTGTATTACCACTTCGCGTCCAAGGATGAACTGCTGGTGGCCGTATACGGTGAAGGGGTGCGGCGGATCAGCGCCGCGGTCGGCGTGGCGCTGGCGCGCGATCTCGCGCCATGGCCGCGGCTCGAAGCCGTGTGTGCCGCGCATCTCGCAGCGCTTCTCGAAGACAGTGACTACGCGCAGGTGGTGATCCGCGTGCGACCCGACGACGCGCCGGCCGCCGCCGCGCGCTTGGTCGCGCTGCGCGACCAGTACGAAGGCCTCTTCGCCCAGGCCATCGACAAGCTTCCACTCATCCCGCGTACCGATCGCCGGTCGCTGCGCCTGCTGCTCCTCGGTGCGCTCAACTGGTCGCAGACTTGGTATCGCTCGGGTCATGACGCGCCCGAAGTGATCGCGAGGCAATTCGTCGGCCTGCTGCGCCGGCAGCTCGAACCCTGACATCGTCGGCGACGTTATTCGCGTCGCGCTTACCGGAGTCTTGCTCGATGGACATGCGCCCCAAGGTTCTCGTCACCAAGATCGGCCTCGACGGCCATGATCGTGGCAGCCGCATCGTCGCGGCGCATTTGCGCGACGCCGGCATGGAGGTGGTCTACACGCCGCCATGGCAGGAGATTCCCACCGTGGTGAAGCTCGCGCTCGAGGAAGACGTCGATGTCATCGGCATCTCGTCGCTGGCGACCGATCACCTGATCGTGCCCAAGCTCATGCGCGCGCTGCGCGAAGCGGGCCTTGCCGATGTAACCGTCATGGTCGGCGGCATCGTTCCGGACGAGGACGAGCGAATGCTGCTCGATGCCGGCGTTGCCCGTGTCTTCCACCCCGGTGCCGCGCTCGACGACATCGTGGTGTTCGTACGCGAAGCCACGCAGCGGACACGCCAGGCGCGTTTCGCCGCCTGAATATTCCTGGAGTCAAAGCGATGAACAAGCCCCTTCCGCACGACCGGCCTGCCTCCACGGCGGATGCACAGACCCGCTGGCAAGCGGAGTATCAGGCGCAGATCGGCACCGACCGTGAGATCCGCAACCGGTCGGGCGTGCCGATCCGGCCGCTGTATTCGCCGCTCGACGTCGATGCGTCGCGGTACGACGCCGACCTTGGCTTCCCCGGCCAGGCGCCGTATACGCGCGGGATCTACCCGACCATGCACCGCGGTCGCACGTGGACGCAGCGCCAGCTGATCGGCCTGGGCACGCCCGCCACGTATAACGCGAGACTCACCGACATCCTGGAGCAGGGTGCTTCCGCCGTCTCGCTCATCCCGTGCAACTCGGTATTCCGTGGCTACGACATGGACGAGGTCGATGCCGAGCTGCTCGGCACCTGTGGCGTGGTCGTCAACTCGGCCGACCACATGGACCAGTGTCTGGCCGGCGTCGATCTCGCGCAGACGTCGTGCGCGATGAACGATCCGTCGCCGTTTACGCTGCTCGCGTTCATGCTCGCCGCGGCGCGGCGGCGTGGCGTGGACTGGGCGACGATCACCGGCACGTCCAACCAGAGCGACTACCTGTCGCACTTTGTTGCCAACCACATGTTCTTCCGCATCGCGCTGCCGGGGGCGCGGCGGATCCTCGTCGACCACATCGCCTGGTGCAACCGGCACGTGCCGCGGTGGAATCCGCTGTCGGTCGTCGGACAGCACATGCAGCAGGCGGGCGCCACGCCGGCTGAAGCCATGGCGTTCACACTTTCCTCGGCCGTCCAGTACGCCGAGGACTGCATCGCCGCCGGCATGTCGCCGGACGAGGTGCTGCCGCGCTTCACGTTCTTCTTCGACATCTCGGTATCGTTCTTCGAGGAAGTCGCCAAGTTCCGCGCCGGCCGGCGCATCTGGGCGCGGCTGGCGCGCGAGCGGTTGGGTGCGCGCGAGCCGCGCTCGTGGCGCTTCAAGTTCCACGGCCAGACCTCCGGCGTGGACCTTACGCGGCAGCAGCCGCTCAACAACGTCGCGCGGGTCACCGCGCAGGCGATGGCGGGTATTTTCGGCGGCCTGCAGTCGCTGCACACCGACGCGTACGACGAGGCCCTGTCGTGCCCGACGCAGTTCGGCGCGCGCATCGCGGTGGCCACGCAGAACATCCTGCGCGAGGAAGCACGGCTGACCGACGTGATCGATCCGCTCGGCGGGTCGTACTACGTGGAGGCGCTGACCAACGAGATGGAAGAGCGCATCGTGGCACTGATGGACGAGATCGATGCGCAGGGCGGCATGTACAAGGCGGTCGAGTCCGGTTTCGTGCAGCGGCGCATCGGCGAGTCGGCGCGCCGGTTCCAGGAGCGCGTCGACCGCGGCGAGCAGGTGGTCGTAGGCGTGAACGCGTACCAAGTCGAAGAGGATGCGTCGGCGCCCGCCCTGCATTGCCGCGTCCCGATCCGGCGCTGATGGAGGCGCACCTCGTCAGTTCGCCCGCTGGAAAAAGGCGCGCGGCAATGCCGACGTCGAGCGCGCCCTCGATACGCTCGCCCGCGTGCCACGACACGGAAGGCACGGAGGCAGATGCGGACGCCACGAACATCTTCGGCTGCGTGGTGGCGGCGGCCGAGGCGGGCGCCACCCATGGGGAGATCTGCAGCACGTTGCGCCGCGAACTCGGTTTCGGCCAGCCGTTGACCGTGGTGTGACGCATTGGGAACGATACCACCGCCGGAAGCGCTGCAGCCATCCAGCGGACGCGGTTGCCGATGCCGCTGCCGGGCTCCTCGCGCGCGTGCTTGCCGGCGAGCGCGCGGCGATTGCCCGCGCGATCACGGCCATCGAAAACAGCGCCGCCGACGCCGCCCCGCTGATGGCGGGAGTGCGCGCGCATGCGGGACGCGCCCACGTGCTCGGCATTACCGGGCGCTCCGGGCGCGGGCAAATCGACTCTGGTCAGTGCGTTGTTGGGCGCGTTGCTGGCGCGCGGGCAGCAGGTGGCGGTAGTGGCGATCGATCCGTCGAGCCCACGTCACCGGTGGCGCGGTGCTGGGCGACCGCATCCGGATGGGCGAGTTCGGCGCCGATCGCGGCGTGTTCATCCGCTCGCTTGCGTCGCGCGGGCAGGTGGGCGGCCTCACGCAGACCTGTGCGGCGCGTCGTCGATCTGCTCGATGCCGCAGGATTCGACACGGTGATCGTCGAAACGGTCGGCGCCGGACAGTCGGAAGTCGAGGTTGCGACACTGGCAGACACGACTATCGTCGTATGCCCGCCAGGGCTCGGCGACGACGTGCAGGCGGCCAAGGCGGGCATTCTCGAGATCGCCGATGTGCTCGTCGTCAGCAAGGCCGACCTGCCGGGCGCTGAGCGCGCGCTGGGCGAACTGCGCGAAATGGTGGCGCTGCGCGCGCGGACGATCGCGGCCGGGTGCCGGTGCTCGCGGTCGCGGCGCGCGGACCGCACCGGCATTGCCGAGCTGGTCGACGCGGTGCACGCGCACGCGGCAGCCACGGGCGTGGCGCGACGACTTCGTGCCGCTACGCCGCAAGAAGTCGGCGACGGGGCCCGGAGGCCGCGCGGGTCGCGCGCATGTACCGGCATGACTGGTTCCTGCGTCATGCCGGCATCGAGTTCGTCGCGGGCGCGGCGGGTACGGCAACGCTGCGCATGGCAGTCCCGCGCGGCACCTGAACTTCAACGGCACCTGTCACGGCGGTGCGCTGTTCACCCTGGCGGACGGTGCCTTCGGACTTGCCTGCAACTCGTAGGGCGTGCTGGCCGCGGCCATCGACTGCCACGTGACCTACCAGGTGGCGGTCCGCGATGGGGACGTACTTAAGGCGCACGCGGTCGAAGCGAGCCGCAGCAAGCGCGTCAGCGTTTATCGCGTCGATGTCGTGCGTGAGCACGACAGAAGCTCGTGTCGACATTCACCGGTACGGCATATATCACCGGCCAGCCGAACGAGCCGCTCCCGCTCCCGCCGGCCGGCTAGCGCCGGCCACCGCCCGAAAGAGGGGGCGCGGTGCGGTGTCGCACCGTGCGCCGTCGTTGCCCACGACGCGCTGGCTCGTGAACAGCGCCCGGCGCATCGTTGCACCCCGCGGTTGACGGAATGCGATAGCGTGGGCCATCGTACGCAATGTCCGGAAACGCTCCACCGCAACTTCTTCAGATCGCCCGTCACGGGCTGCCCGCAGTCGCCGGACACACGCAAACGCGTACTGATCGTCGGCGCCGGGATGGCCGGACTCGCCGCCGCCGATGCGCTGATGCGGGCTGGCCACGATCCGATACTGCTCGAGGCCCAACAGCGTGTCGGCGGACGCATCTACACGATGCGCGAACCGTTCGCGCCGGGTCTGTACGCGGAAGCCGGCGCGATGCGGATCCCGCGCGCGCATGCGCTGACCCGCGCCTACGTGGACCGGTTCGCGCTGCCGACCGTCGACTTCGTGATGAACAATCCCCGGAGCTGGTGCCATCTGTTCGGGCGCAAGCATCGGCTGGCGGAAGTCGAGGCGCGTCCGGAACTCCTGGGCAGCGCGCTTGCCGGCATGCCTGCCGGCATGACCTGCGGCAGCATGTGGGAAGCGGCGCTGCGTCCATTCGTCGAGCGGTTGAACGCGGTCGGCGACGCCATGTGGCCCGAGGTCGTCGCGCAATACGACGGCTATTCGACGCGCGAATTTCTCGAGGAGAATGGCTGGTCCGAAGCGGCCATCGAACTGTTTGGCCTCCTGATGAACCAGGAGTCGCTGATGAACGCGTCGTTCCTCGAATTGTTGCGCGAGGAGGTCGGACACTGTTACGTCGACATGGTGCAGATCAGTGGCGGCATGGATCGCCTGCCACAGGGCTTCCTGCCCGCCCTCAAGGACCGTATCCGGTTCGGCGCCAGGTTGTTCGCGGTCGACCAGGGTGACGACGCAGTGACGCTGCATTACGAAACGTTGGCCGGCCGCGCCACTGTGACCGGCGACTACGCCATCATCGCCATTCCGTTCCCGGTGTTGCGACACGTCGAAATGATGAAGCCGTTGTCGCAGCACAAGCGGCGCGCCATTCGGCAGCTGCGCTATGACGCCTCCGCCAAGATCTTCTTCCAGTGCCGGCGGCGCTTCTGGGAAGAGGACGAAGGCATCTTCGGTGGCGGCAGCGTCACGGACCTTCCGATCCGCAGCATCTACTATCCGGAGCACGGCCGCGAGACGGGCCGCGGCGTATTACTGGCAAGCTACACGTGGTCGGAGGATGCGCAGCGCTGGGGTTCGCTGTCGCCCGAATCGCGGCTGATGCAGGCGCTCGAGAACGTCGCCGAAATCCATCCGCAGATCCGCGACGAGTTCGAAGTCGGCGCGTCGAAGATGTGGCACGACGATCCCTACGCGGGCGGCGCGTTCGCACTTTTCGAGCCCAGCCAGCAGACGCTTCTTTACGACCACATCATCGCGCCCGAAGGACGCATCCATTTCGCGGGGGAGCATGCGTCGCTGCAGCACGCCTGGATCCAGGGCGCGATCGAATCGGGTCTGCGTGCGGCGGCGGAGATTCACGCGCGCTGAAAACCGCTTGCCTGGCAATGCTGCTGGGCTTCGCCGCCATGGGCGCGCTCGCGCGCCGGCGCTCGCGGTCCTGATTCTGCACCGGCCGACGCAAAAGGGGCCGGACCGGCCCCCTTTCGCACGCCACGAAGGCGTCGTCTTTCGTATGCTCCCGGGCGTCGCCCTATAGCGCCAGCACGGCGCTGAACTCGCCAGTTTCCGTGCAGCCTGCGCCGAGCGGCGCGGTCCACTTGCCTTCGATCCCCCGCGCGGTGGCCCGCAACTCGGAGATGCGCGCCGTAGCGCTCAAGCCATCGGAGCAGAAGTACGTCGCGGACGGCAGCGAATACAGCTGACCGCGCTGCTCGTAGATGCCGGTGAACTTGCAGGCAGTGCCGCCGTCGAGCGTCAGGTCGACGGTGAGCTTGTGGTCCGCCGCCACCTGCATCACGCGCATCCGCATGTTCTGGCGCGCCCGCATGTTCACGGACGGGTTGGTGCAGCCCGAGATGTCCGTCACCAGGCCACCGATGTACGACTCACCGAGCGGAATCGTCTGCAGCGTCTGGCGCTCGACGTTCTTGCTCACTGCGATACCGTCGACGGTGTAGACGAGCGTGCCCGAGGTGGCGGTCGTCGGCGTGAAGGAGACCTCACCCACCTGGCGGACCGACTTGTGCGCCTGATTGGCAGTTCCCGCGAAGTACGCACCGGTGGTCGTGTAGAGGGGGCCCGAGAAGCTGCCGTTTGGGCTGAGGTTCATTTCGGCTGTATACCAGGTCGGGTCGCTGGCCGGGCCGTAGAGGAAGAAGCTGGCGAACAGGAAATTCTGCGCTTGCACGAAGTTCACGCCCCATCCGGATTCGGACGGGTTCCACCACAGATCCGAGTAGTCGGTACGCGCGGCGGCGGGTTGTGCAGCACAGGCAACCACGAACAGGACGGCGCCAATGGTGCGCCACCAGTGGCGGTAGCGTGGCGTTCGTATTCGGCCTTCCATGATGCCTCCAGCGGGCTATGCAATGGTCTCAGTCTGCAGGGACGCGGATGCGGGGGTCTGTCGGAACGGCCGCCCGGCCGTGTAGGACGCGCGGCCGGCGTGGCGTCGGAAGCGGCCGTCGCCAAGGGTGACCAAGGGCGCTTCGCACCTTGCCGTTGCGCCCGGCGGTACTTTCAGGAGGCCACGGGCCCGGTGTCGCGCCGGCGTCATGCCCGCGCCTACCGGCGCGCTACACTTCGGGGGTGACCGACCGCTCGTCCGCCGCGCCCCCCGTCATCCCGGCGGATTCGCCACTGCGCAACCCGCGCTTTCGCATGTTCTACCTGGGGTCGATCGGCGTCGCGCTGGGCTACACGATGCAGGCGACGGTCGCCGCATGGCTGATGGCCACCATGACGCCATCCGCGTTGATGGTGGCGCTGGTGCAGACCGCGAGCACTGCGCCGACGCTCGTCTTCGGGCTGTTTGCCGGTGCTCTTGCCGACATCATCGAGCGGCGCAAGGTGATCCTGGCCACGCAGGTGATTCTCCTCGTCACGACGCTGATGCTCGGTGCGGCGACGGTCGCCGGCTGGATGGTGCCGTGGGCGCTGCTTGCGCTGACTTTTGTCATCGGCGCCGGCTTTACCCTCTACATGCCCGCGCAGCAGGCAAGCATCAACGACCTCGTTTCGCGTAACGAATTGCCACGCGCCGTGGCACTCGGGGCGGTGGCATTCAATGTAGCGCGTGCGGTGGGGCCGGCACTGGCGGGCGCGCTGGTCGCGTGGATCGGTTCCGGCAGCACGCTGCTCGCAAGTGCGGTCTTCTTCGTGGCGATGATCGTGGTGGTGCGCGGCTGGAAGCGCGACGAGACCGCGCTGCCCGGTGTGCCGGAAACACTGGTGTCGGGAATCATGAGCGGCTTGCGTTACGCGCGTCACTCGGCGCCGATGCGCTCGATCATCGTGCGCAACCTCTCGTTCAGTGTCTGTGCCAGCGCGTTGTGGGCGCTGCTGCCGGTGATTGCGCGTGACCAGCTCGGCCTGGACGCGGGCGGCTTCGGCCTTCTGTTCGGCAGCTTCGGCGCCGGCGCCGTGGCGGGCGCCCTGTCGATTCCGCGCCAGTTGCAGAAATATCCGCTGACGCGCGTGGTGACGGCGGCGACGCTGTTCTGGGTCATGGCCACGACACTGCTGGCGTCGACGCACTACACCTTCGTGGCGGTCATTGCCAGCGGTGCCGCCGGCGCCGCGTGGGTAGGTGTTCTGGCGAGCCTCTCGGCCGGGACGCAAAGCGCGGCGCCCGCATGGGTGCGCGCGCGCGCCGTGGCGATGAACCTGCTCGCAGTCCAGGCAAGCCTCGCCGTGGGAAGTATCGTCTGGGGCACGATTGCGTCGCACTGGGATACGCGCGTCGCGCTGCTGGCGGCCGCCGTCGCGATGATGGTGCTGCTGGCCGCCAACCGTGGTGTCCGCGTGCGCATGGGCGTCGAAGCCGACGTGACGCCCGGCGCGCAGCTGCCTGATCTGGGCATCGCGATCGAGCCGCAGCCGGACGACGGACCAGTGCTCATCCAGATCGAATACCGCGTGGACGCGGAGCAACGCGATGCATTCCTGCGCGCGATCCGCCGCATCGGGCCGACCCGTCGGCGCAACGGGGCGACCAGCTGGCGCGTGTATCGTGATGTCGGTGACGACGGCCGCTTCGTCGAGCGCTACATCCTCGATTCCTGGGCCGAATACGTGCGGCTTCGCTCGCGCATGACGCAGGCTGATCGCAAATTGCAGGAGCAGGTGTCGCAGTACCAACGCCCGGGCGTACCGATCGGCGTGTCACGGCTGCTCGGCGTGAGCTTTCCCGAGGGCGCGGCGCCGACCGAGCGGCCGCTCGGCAACCCCGGCTAGCGCAAGCCGGCACGCGCGCACCACGCTTGGGCTCGGCGTCAAGCGAAAGCTTGCGCCAGCGGCGCGCATCGGGATAATGGCGCCTCGTTCTTCGCGGGGTGCTCCGCACGCCACGATTCGAAGTCCCCGGGTCCTTTGAGAAATTTCGATATGCGCGTATTCAATTTCAGTGCCGGTCCCGCAGTCCTCCCGGAGAGCGTGCTGCAGCGGGCCGCGGCGGAAATGCTCGACTGGCATGGCAGCGGAATGTCGGTCATGGAGATGAGCCACCGCGGCAAGGAATTCATCAGCATTGCCGACAAGGCAGAGCGCGACCTGCGCGGACTGCTGGCGATTCCCGCCAACTACAAGGTTCTGTTCCTGCAGGGAGGGGCCATCGCGGAGAACGCGATCGTGCCGATGAATCTGATGCATGGACGCACGGTGGCCGACTATGTGCATACGGGTGAATGGTCCAAGAAGTCCATCAAGGAGGCCACGAAGTACGCGCAGGTCAACGTGGCTGCTTCCTCCGAGGACGCGCAGTTCACCTACGTGCCGGACCGCTCCACGTGGCGCTTGAGCCCCGGCGCCGCCTACGTGCACGTGTGCACCAACGAGACGATCGGTGGTGTGGAGTACCAGTGGGCGCCGGACGTCGGCGACGTGCCGCTGGTGGCCGACATGTCGTCGCACATCCTGTCGCGCTCCATCGATATCGCCAACTACGGCGTGATCTACGGGGGCGCGCAGAAGAACATCGGCCCGGCCGGACTCACGCTGGTGATCGTCCGCGACGACCTGCTCGATCGCGCGCTGCCGATCACGCCGTCGGCATTCCACTGGCAGGCACAGGCGGCGGCCGACTCGATGCTCAATACCCCGCCGACCTACGCGATCTACATCGCCGGGCTGGTGTTCGAGTGGTTGCAGGAACAGGGCGGCGTCGCGGCGATCGAGGCGCGCAATGTCGCCAAGGCGGCGTTGCTCTACGATTTTCTCGATGGCAGCGCGTTCTTCCACAATCCGGTGCGTGTGCAGGATCGCTCGCGGATGAACGTGCCGTTCAAGCTGCGCGACGCGACGCTGGACGAGACATTTCTGAAGGGTGCCAAGGCTGCCGGCATGGTGCAATTAAAGGGGCATCGGGCAGTCGGCGGCATGCGGGCGTCCATCTACAACGCGATGCCGCTCGAAGGCGTGCGCACCCTGGTCGACTACATGCGCGACTTCGAGCGCCAATACGGATGAGCGCAACGCCGAAGTATCAGGTGCTGGTGCTGAACCAGATTGCTGCGCAGGGACTGCAGCGCCTGCCGGCCACGCGCTATGACGTCGGCAAGACGATCAAGGCCCCGGACGCGATCCTGGTGCGGTCGCACGACATGCATGCGATGGACATTGCACCGAGCGTCAAGGCGATCGGCCGTGCAGGCGCGGGCACCAACAATATCCCGGTAGAACCGATGTCCCGGCGCGGCGTGCCGGTGTTCAACGCGCCGGGGGCCAACGCCAACGCGGTGAAGGAACTGGTGCTGGCCGCGCTGCTGATGGCGGCGCGCAACGTCGTGCCGGCACTCGCGTATGTCGGAAATCTCGATCCGGCTTCGCCGGACCTCGAGAAACAAGTGGAAGACGGCAAGAAGCAGTTCGCCGGCATCGAGCTGCCGCAGCGCACACTCGGCATCGTCGGCCTGGGTGCGATCGGCAGCATGGTGGCGGACACGGCGATCAAGCTGGGCATGCGGGTCGTCGGCTTCGACCCGGAAATTACGGTCGATGCTGCCTGGCGGCTGCCGGCCAGTGTCAAGCGCGCCACCAGCATCGAGGACCTGTTGCGCTTGAGCGAATTCGTCACGCTCCACGTTCCGCTGGTGCCGGCGACGCGCAATCTCATCGACGGCGCGCGTCTCGCCGTGATCCGGCCGGGAGCCGTGTTGCTCAATTTCTCGCGCGAGGGGATTGTCGACGACGCGGCCGTGGTGAGCGCGCTGCAGGCGGGGCGTCTCAAGACCTACCTGGGCGATTTTCCGAACGCCAGGCTCCTGGGCCAGCGCGGCGTGGTCGCGCTGCCGCACCTCGGTGCCTCGACCGAGGAGGCGGAGGAGAACTGCGCGGTGATGGTGGTCGATCAGGTGCGGGAATATCTCGAAAACGGCGCCATCGCCAACGCCGTCAATTTCCCGAGCGTCGAAATGCCACGCGAATCGCCGTTTCGCGTAGCCATCGCCAACGCCAATGTCCCGAACATGCTGGGACAGATCTCGACCACGATGGCGCAGGCGGGACTCAACATCCACAACATGGTCAACAAGTCCCGGGGCGAAATGGCCTATACGCTGGTCGACGTCGACAGTCCGGTCGAGCCCCCGGTGGTCGCGGCGCTCAATGCCATCGACGGCGTGCTGTCCGTGCGGGCCATTCCCGCCGACAGGCAGGATTGAGACAAGGCAGCGACGCAATCAGCCAGCGTGCGACGCCGGCGCCGCGGTGTACAGCGACGAGCCGCGGACCCCGATCGGGATGCAACCCGAAAGCAGGAGTGCCAGCAGCACGCACAACACGATTTTGAACGGATGCATGGGTCTGTCGTGATCTGGCTTCGCCAATTGGCGTAGCGTAACCGAATTCCCCGGCTTCCTGAAAGCGCAGGGAAGCGGATTCGCGCGGCACGCGGTGTATCCTAGTGCCCGGCTGCCGCGAGGGATCGCGGTGCGGACAACGCAAACAAAGGAGCACGAACCATGGGATTGATCGACTTCGTAAAGGATGCGGGCGAGAAGCTGTTCGGCCGAGGCAAAGCGCAGGCGGCAATGACCGAGGTCAAGTCGGACCCGGCGAACGAGGCCAAGATCGCCGCGGCTAACTCGGCGGCGGGGGACGCGATCCTCGATTACATCAAGGCGCAGAACCTTTCGGCAACGGGCCTCACCGTGACTTTCGACGGCGCGACCTCGACGGCATCGGTGTTCGGCGTCGCGGGAGACCAGGCGACCAAAGAGAAGATCGCGCTGTGCTGCGGCAACGTCGCCGGCGTGGCCAAGGTCAACAACATGATGAGCGTCGACCAGAGCGCGCCCGAGGGTACCTATTACACCGTAGTCTCCGGCGATACGTTGTCGAAGATCTCGAAGGCGAATTACGGCGATGCCAACAAGTACATGGTCATTTTCGAGGCCAACAAGCCCATGCTCTCGAATCCGGACAAGATCTACCCGGGCCAGGTACTGCGTATCCCGCCCTTGTAACGTTGCATGGACGCCAGGTTCACCTTGCATCCGAATGCGGTGGAAGAGTCCGCGGCCCTGGCCGCGAGCACTTCGGCGCCAAAAGCCGCCAGCCTGCCGCTGCCGATCGTGCCGGGGCACTTGTGCGGCCCCGGCGACGAAGAGGTCATCCCGATCGGCGAACCGGATGACGGAGACTGGGTGGATGGGGACGACGACGACGAAGAGGACGACGACGACGACGGCGATGACGACCGCTGATCCCTCGAGGCCGGGCGCCTTCACGTTGCATCGCAACACAGCGCCGATTTTTCTGCTATAATCAAAAACTTGCGGTCCCCTCTCAGGGTCAGGCGGGTTGCCGCCGCAAGCACTTGAAGTTGGAGCGCAACCCGATCATCGGCTTCTAATCTTCCCGGCGTCCCCTTGGGGCGCCGCGTCTCTGCCAGGCGGGCCTCCGAAAGGGCGGCCGGCGCGGGCAGCTTCCGGTTAGCGACGATGGCTTTTTTGAACTGTCGCGACCGTCGCGTCATTGCGTATTCGTTCGTTCGGGCCCGTCTGTTCGGCGGTGCCTGCGCGTAGTGGTGCCGGCTTAATGCCGGCCGATCGCAGTGAAAGCAATGCGCGCCATCACTGTGGATACTCGTATGCGTTTCGATGAACTGAATCTGTCACCCGTCCTGCTGCAGGCGCTCGCCGCCTGTGGCTATGAAGAACCCACGCCCATCCAGGCGCAGACCATTCCGGCGCTGGTTGCCGGTCATGACGTGATCGGGTCCGCCCAAACCGGCACCGGCAAGACGGCGGCCTTCGTGCTGCCGGCGCTCAATCGGATGGCGCTGCAGCCGCAGGGCCCGACGCCGAAGCATCGGATGACCAGCGTCCCTCGCGTCCTGGTGCTTGCCCCCACGCGCGAACTCGCGCAGCAGGTTGCCGAGCAGGCGGGCCTGTACAACCGGCACCTGGGGGTGCGCGTCGTCTGTCTCTACGGCGGCGCGCCGTACCCGGTGCAGAACCGGCAGCTCCAGCGTGGCGTCGATCTCCTGGTCGCCACGCCCGGCCGGTTGATGGACCACATCGAACGCGGTCGTATTGATCTTTCGCACCTCGAGGTTCTGGTGCTGGACGAAGCCGACCGGATGCTGGACATGGGCTTCATCGACGACGTCGAGCGCATCTGCGCGTTGACGCCCAGGACCCGTCAAACCTGCCTGTTCTCGGCGACGTTCGACGGCGCGATCGGCCGTCTTGCGGCGAACCTGACCCGCAGTCCCGTGCGCATCGACGCCAAGGCCACGCAGGGGGCGCCGCTCGCCATCGAGCAGCGCGTTCATTTCGCCGACGACCGTTCGCACAAGTACCGGTTGCTCGACCATCTGCTCGCGGACGTGCAGATGCGGCAAAGCATTGTCTTCATCGCCACCAAGCGCGATGCCGAGGCGCTCGCGATCAAGCTGCAGGGCGAAGGCCACGCGGCCGCGGCCCTGCACGGCGACATGAACCAGCGCGAGCGCAACCGCACGCTGACCGACCTGCGCCGGGGTGGCGTGCGCACGCTGGTGGCGACCGACGTCGCCGCGCGCGGCATCGACGTGCCCGGACTCACCCATGTCATCAATTTCGATCTGCCTCGGCAGGCCGAGGATTACGTGCATCGCATCGGCCGTACCGGCCGCGCCGGCGCTTCTGGCGTGGCGGTGTCGTTCGCGCATCACGCCGAACGCGCCACGCTGCGCACGATCGAGCGCTTTACCGGCTCCGCGATCGCGGCCCAGGTGATTCCGGGGCTCGAGCCACGGGCACGGGCAGTCCCGAACGAACGCTTCGCACGGCGGCCGGGCAACGGCGGGGGGCGGGGTGGACCGCCGGCGTTCGCGCGCGCGGGAAAGCCGGGGGGCTACGGCGCCCGCGGCGGCCAGGCGGCGCGCAAGTACGGGCAGGACCGCTAGGTATCCGCGCGGCGGCAGCGGCCCTCGCGGCCGGTGCCGCTCAGTGGAAGAACAGCAGCGTCAGCAGTGCGAATGCGGGCAGCAGGATCGCGCACGACCAGCCCATGTAGCCGAAGAAGCTCGGCATCGCGATCCCCGACTGCTCGGCAATGGCCTTGACCATGAAGTTGGGCGCATTGCCGATGTAGGTGACCGCACCCATGTAGACCGCCCCCGCGGAAATGGCGCCGAGTGTCGTGGCCAGCGTGGTCATCAGTGTCTTGGCGTCGCCGCCGGCCATGTTGAAGAACACGAGATAGGTCGGTGCATTGTCCAGGAACGAGGACAGCGTGCCGGTCAACCAGAAGTACATCGCGTTGATCGGTGCACCCCCGTCATCCGTCACCAGACGTACGACGGGGCCCAGCGCGCCGTCGGGGCCGGCGCGCAGGATCGCGATCACCGGCACGATGGTCACGAAGATGACCACGAAGAGCTTGGCGACCTCGACGATCGGCCCCCATGAGAAGTCGTTGCCCTCGCGCGCCGATTCCGGCGTGACCTTGAGTGAAATCAGCGCGACGGCGATGAGCAGCACATCGCGCACGACATTCTGCAGTTCGATCTCGCTGCCCAACAGCGTCCAGCGGAAACTGGATTTCCAGACGCCCGATAGCAGCACGGCGCCGAGCACGCCAACCAGCAGCAGCAGGTTCACCTTGCCCTCGATGCGCAGCGCGCTGTCCGGCGTGGGATCCAGCCTTGGCGGCTTCTCCTCGCCGCGATGATGATAAAAGTACCAGTCCATCGCGAAGAAGAGCGCGATCAGGAGGCCGCAAAGGGTGGCGGTAGGCGCCAGGAGGTGCGAGGTGGTCCAGAAGAAATCCACGCCCTTCAGGAAGCCGAGGAACAGTGGCGGGTCGCCCAGCGGCGTCAAGGCTCCGCCGGCGTTCGCGACGAGGAAGATGAAGAACACGATCACGTGTTTCTTGTGCTTGCGATTGTCATTGGCGCGAATCAGCGGCCGGATCATCAGCATGGCGGCCCCGGTCGTCCCCATCCAGCTCGCGAGCAGGGTGCCGATTGCCAGCAGCGCGGTATTGAGCTGCGGCGTACCGTGCAGGTTGCCGCGCACGCAGATGCCGCCGGCGACCGTGTAGAGCGCGAACAACACGATGATGAACGGCGTGTACTCGAGGATCAGCGTGTGCGCGGCAAGGTGCAGCGTTTCGGAAAGGCCGAACACCAGCAGCAGCGGGACGACCAGCGCGATGGCCCAGCCAGCGGCGATCTTGCCGAAATGAAGGTGCCAGAGCCTGGGCGTCAGCAACGGGCACAGCGCGATCGACAGCAGGATGCCGGCGAACGGCAGCCCCCAGACGATGCCGAGGCTCGCGCCGTCGAAACCGGACGCCGTGGCGCCGGCTGGGACGAGGACCATGCCCAGGGCGAGCGGCGCGGAGGTGGGTGCTTTCATCGGGGAGGCGTGACGTTGGGCGGGGCGCCGGTGGCGCGGCGGCCGCGCGGCAGCGCGCAACTGGAGCGGCCATTGTGCCAGTCCCTGCGCGCCAGGCACGACGGCGCTTTACGGCAGCGTTCGCCCGCCAAAAAAAACCCCGGCACAGTGGCTGGGGTGAGTTCCCGGAAACATCTTCCGGGAGGGGAGAGCGGGTGGCAACGGGAGCCGCCGCGGTTTGCTCGTCGGCGCTGCATCGCGCTCGCGAGCCGCCGCGCAGGCGTGGCGCCGATCGCGGGAATGGGCGGCGAGCATCGCTGCTGTCAATGCATAGCGTACGGCCAGGTTGCTCCGCCCGCCATCGGCGAGTCGCGTAAGCGTTTCCCTTACGGCAACGGCATGTCGAGCGACAGACGGATGAGATCCGGCAGGCGCTCGACATCCAGCTTGTCCATCAGGCGCGCCTTGTAGACCTCGACCGTTCGCGGGCTGATGCCAAGCTCGGCCGCGACTTCGCGATTGTGCCGGCCGTTGACCACCATCGCCAGGACCTGGCGTTCCCGCGGCGTCAGGCGTGCCATGCGGCGCTGGGTCTCGGCCTGCCTCGCCGCAGTTGCGCCCGCGGCTACGGCTTCGGCCGCCGCGGCTTCCATGGTCGCCAGCAGCACCGCATCGTCGACCGGCTTTTCGATGAAGTCGTAGGCGCCCGCCTTCAGCGTATTCCGCGCGGATGCGGCGTCGCCGTGCGCGGTGAGTACGATCACCGGCCAGCTGCGACCCTGCTCCCGCAGCTTCTCCTGGACGTCGGTGCCGGAGCTGCCGGGCATCTTCAGGTCCAGCAGCACGATGGCGTTGGACACCGTGCTGGCCGGGATGTCGTCGAGGTCGGCGAGGAAGGCATCGCCCGAGGCGTAGGCGCGCGGCGCATAGCCGCGCAGACGCAGCAGCATGCACAGGGAATCGCGCACGGCGTCGTCGTCGTCGACCACGAATACGGTGGATTGAGCGGTCATGGGGTGGGTCGCGTTGTATGGGCTTCGGCTTTGACAACCGGTAGCGTAAGGCAAAAACGTGCGCCCCGTCGCGTGGCTTCGAGCCACAGCCGTCCGCCGTGTGCCTCGACCAGCGTGCGGCTGATCGCGAGGCCCAGTCCCAACCCCTGCGCCTTGGTCGAGGCCAACGGCTGAAACAGCGTATCGGCGATGTCGGGATGAATGCCGGGACCTTCGTCGGCGACCGCGATCTGCACCAAGTCGGTGGCCGACAGCGTTGCCTCGAGGCGGATGACCCGCGGCTCCTGTTGCTCCTTGAGCGCATCGATGGCATTGCCGATGAGATTGTGCAGCACGGTTTCGAGCTGCACGCTGTCGCCTTGCACCATCGGCAACGGACCCGGCAGCACGACGCTCAGCAGAATCCCGTGGCGCTGCGCCCGAGCCTGGGCCGCGCGGGCCGCGCCTTCGAGCAACCCGGCCACGGTCAGACGCTCGCGGCGCACCATGCCGGTCAGCACGAATTCGCGCAGGCGGCGCACGACGGTCGCCGCCCGATTAGCCTCGGCCACCACCTTGTTGAGCGTCGGGGTGAGTTCCTGTCCCGGGTCGCCGCTTTCGAGCAACAGCTGGCAAGCGCGCGAGTACGACGCCAGGGCGCTCAGCGGCTGGTTCAATTCGTGCGCGAGGGTCGAGGCGAGTTCGCTCGCAGCCGCCGCGCGCAGGCTGCGATCGAGTTCGAATTGCTTGGTCCGCAGCGCAGCTTCGGCTGCACGCCGCTCGTCCAGCGTCACGCCGAGGAAGAGACCGGTCAGCGCCAGTGTCAGCATCAGGAACTGGAAGTCCAGCACCTGGCCGGGCGCATGACCGCCGAGCAGCAGCGCGGCGATGAGGCCGACCTGCACCAGAAGCGTGGCCCAGGCAGTCCCGGCGACACCGCGACGCATGGCGATCCAGATCTGTGGAATGAACAGCAGGTAGAAGAGCTTGAGTTCATCGCCGACACCCGATCCGAAGATGACGACCAGTGCGACGACGATCGCGAGGACCTGCAGCGCTGTTTCCGCATGCGGCAGGTCGCCGGGCGATTGCCGCGTGCGCGTGGCGATCAGCAGCACCGGCGTCAGGACGATCACCCCGATCAGGTCACCGATCCAGAACTGCGCCGCGGCGCGGACGAACATCTCGGGGGACAGGGCACCGGCCATGGAGTACAGCGCGATGCAGGTCAGCGCAATCAGCAATGTGCCCACGACACTGACCGTGACGAACCAAGTCACCGCGCGCAACGTGTTGAGGTCCCGGCGGAACTGGAGGCGCTGCGTCAGCAGCGCGCTGATGCCGCCATAACCCGCGGCGATGAGGGCCGAGGTACCGACCAGGATCGGCCAGGCGGCGGCGCTACTTCCGCTCAGCAGCTGGGCCAGCAGCGCGGCGACGAACAGCCAGGGGATGTAGCGCAGCCCGTATCGCAGCAACAGGAAGAGGGCGAGTCCCGCCGCGGGATTCCACGGCGAGATTCCGAGGGGCCCCAGCGGGTCGACGTGACTCACGCGATCGAGCAGCAGATAGGCGAGCACGAACATGACCAGCAGCGGCAGCGGCGGCTGTAGCGGCAGGGCCAGCGAGGGCAGGCGCAGCACAGTCATGGCGCGTTCATTATGCCGCGCCCACGCGACCCCCTGCGGGCACGGACGTATCATATGGCTGTGGCAGCCGCCCCGGCCGTGGACGGAACCATGCGGAGGACCTCGCGACATGTATGCCCAACTCGTCGAAACGGGACAGAAGAAGGTTCGCAGCGTCGAGGACATGACGCCGCAGGAACGTGCTTTCCAGGCGCGCATCGACGCCGACGTCAAGATCGAGCCCACCGACTGGATGCCCGATGCCTATCGCCGGACCCTCATCCGGCAGATCCAGCAGCACGCGCACTCCGAGATCGTCGGAATGCTGCCGGAAGGTAACTGGATCGGCCGGGCCCCCACCCTGAAGCGCAAGGCGATCCTGATGGCCAAGGTCCAGGACGAGGGCGGGCATGGCCTGTATCTGTACGCCGCCGCGGAAACGCTCGGCGTGTCGCGCGACCAGCTGATCGACGACCTGCACGCGGGCAAGGTCAAGTATTCGTCGATCTTCAACTATCCGACGCTGACGTGGGCCGACATCGGCGCGATCGGCTGGCTGGTAGACGGGGCGGCGATCATGAACCAGATCCCGCTTTGTCGGTGCTCGTACGGACCGTACGCACGGGCGATGGTGCGCATCTGCAAGGAGGAATCGTTCCACCAGCGGCAGGGCTACGACATCATGCTGGCGCTGTGTCGCGGCACGGCCGCGCAAAAGGCGATGGCGCAGGATGCGCTCAATCGCTGGTGGTGGCCGTCGCTGATGATGTTCGGGCCGCCCGATGCCGACAGCGTGCACAGTGCGCAATCCGCGCAGTGGAAGATCAAGCTCCTGTCCAACGATGAACTGCGCCAGCGCTTCGTCGACCAGACCGTGCCGCAGGCCGACTACCTGGGTATCACGATGCCGGATCGCGATCTCGTGTGGAACGAAGCACGCGGCCACTATGATTTCGGCGCTATCGACTGGAGCGAGTTCCACGCGGTATTGAAGGGCAACGGCCCGTGCAACCGCGAGCGCCTCGCGGCGCGCGTTCAGGCGTGGGACGACGGCGCGTGGGTACGCGAAGCGGCGCTGGCGCACGCGTCCAAGCGCGCCCGCGCGGCGGCCTAGGGTGCCGGCACGCAGCGCCGGCTTCATTTGCGGAGATGCCGAACATGCAAGAACAAAGCCCCGATCCCGTGCGCGAGAAAGTCGCGACCGACTGGCCGCTGTGGGAAATCTTCATCCGGTCGCAGCACGGGCTCGCCCACAAGCACGTCGGCAGCCTTCATGCACCGGATGCGGAGATGGCGATCAGGAACGCGCGCGACGTCTATACGCGGCGCAACGAAGGCGTGTCGCTGTGGGTCGTGCGTTCGGCCGATATCGCCGCCTCGTCGCCGGACGAGCGCGATGCACTGTTCGATCCGGCGCAGAACAAGATCTATCGGCATCCGACTTTTTTCCCGATGCCCGAGGGCGTCAAGCACCTGTAGGCGTCGCGCCATGACCCTGGACGAAGCCCTGTTCGAATACCTGCTGCGCGTGGGTGACACGGACGTGGTCCTGGCGCAGCGACTGGGGGAATGGGTCGGCCACGGTCCCATACTCGAGGAGGACATCGGCCTTGCCAACGTGGGGCTGGACATTCTAGGCCAGGGCCGTCTGTGGCTGTCGCTTGCCGGTGCGGTCGAAGTCCGCATCCGGGGCAGCGGACGCAGCGAGGACGAACTCGCGTTCCTGCGCGACGGCGGTGAATATCGCAATCTGCAGCTGGCCGAAATGCCCAATGGCGATTTCGCGACGACCATGGTACGGCAGTTCTATTTCGATCAATGGCACCGCCGATTGCTCGATGGCCTGGCGGGCTCGGTCGATGCCGCGGTCGCCGCGATCGCTGCCAAGGCACGCAAGGAGGCCGCCTACCATGTCGAGCGCAGTGCGGACTGGGTCGTGCGCCTCGGCGATGGCACCGCCGAATCCCGCTCCCGCATGCAGCGGGCGCTGGACGCGTTGTGGCCCTATACCGGCGAAATGTTCGCGACCGACGGCGTCGATGACCTGCTGGTGGTCGCCGGAATCGTGCCCGATCATGGCGCTCTGCGCGGTCCATGGCATGCGGGAATCGCAGCCGTGATCGCCGACGCCACGCTGACATTGCCGGCCGGAGAATGGATGCAGGGGTCGCACGCGCGTGGGGGACGCCAGGGTGTGCATACCGAGCACCTGGGTCACCTGCTGGCGCAGATGCAATTCCTGCAGCGCGCCTATCCCGGGGCGGCATGGTGACAAACGGCTCGCGGCTCGGCGACGCAGTGGCCCCGGCGCCGCTGCCCTCGCCGACACATGTTGCGCGACATCGATGGTGACGGCCGAACAGCGGGCGCTGGCCGCCGTCGCCGAGAAGGCCTCGCACGACGGCGCGGTGCCGTTGGCCGGACCCACACTCGATGCGATCTGGCAGGCGCTCGCCCATGTGCCGGATCCGGAGATCCCCGTGGTCTCGGTGGTGGAACTGGGGATCGTGCGCAACGTCGAATGGCACGGCGGTCGACTGCGAATCGACGTGACGCTGACGTATTCCGGGTGTCCGGCGACGGATGTCATCGACTCGCTGATCCGCGAGCGCCTGGCCGCGATCGGCATCGGCGACGTTGACCTTCGGCGCACGCTGGCGCCGGCGTGGAGCACCGACTGGATCGCGCCGGAAGCGCGGCAACGGCTGCGCAGCTTCGGCATTGCGCCGCCGCATGTGCTGGGGGCGACGGCTGCGATCAATGTGGCGGGCGTCAGCCCGCTGCGGCACGGTGCGGCGGTCGCCTGTCCGCGCTGCGGGTCGTCGCAGACCTCGCTCCTCGCGCAATTCGGGTCGACGGCGTGCAAGGCGCTGTACCGTTGCGACGCCTGCCGCGAACCGTTCGACTACTTCAAGCCGCACTGATGGCGAAGTTCCATGCGTTGCCCGTGGCGCGGGTGGACAAGGAGACCCGCGACGCGGTCGCCATCACGCTGGCCGTGCCCGACGCGCTGCGCGGACAGTTCCGCTATGCGCAGGGCCAGCATCTGACGCTGCGGGCTGCGATCGGCGGCGCGGACATCCGGCGTTCCTATTCGATCTGCGCGGCGGTCCAGGACGCTACGCTGCGCATCGCGGTGAAGCGCACGCCAGGCGGGGTGTTCTCCAGCTGGGCCAACGACGTCCTCAAAGCGGGCGACCAGGTCGACGTGATGCCGCCGCTGGGGCACTTCAACCTGCCGCTCGATCCCGCCGCGCAGAGGCACTATCTGGGATTCGCCGCCGGCAGCGGGATCACACCGCTGCTGTCGATCGTGAAGACGACGCTTGCGGCCGAATCGCGCAGCCGGTTCACGCTCATCTACGGCAACCGGGCGTCCGGAACCGTCATGTTCCGCGAGGAACTGGCCGCGCTCAAGGACCGCTATCTCGATCGCTTCAATCTCGTGCATGTGCTGTCGCGCGAGGCGCAGGACATCGAACTGCTGCACGGGCGCATCGACCGCGCCAAGGCGGATGCCTTGCTTACGCACTGGGTGCCGATCGACGATGTCGCCGCGGCGTTCGTGTGCGGCCCAGAAGGCATGATGGAAGCCGTGGTGGGTGCACTCAAGGCGAAGGGCCTGCCGGAGTCGTGCATCAAGGTGGAGCGCTTTGCGGCGAGCATCCCGCGGCACGTGCACGTGGCGCTCGCCGAGCCGGTGGCGGGACACACCGAGTGCGAGGTCACCGTCGTCCTCGATGGCGCAAGCCGGACGTTCCTGCTGGAAAAGGCGAAGGAGAATATCCTCGAGGCGGGGCTGCGCAACGGCATCGAACTGCCGTATTCGTGCAAAGGCGGCGTGTGTTCGACCTGCCGCTGTCGCCTGACCGAGGGGGAAGTCGACATGGATGTCAATTTTGCGCTCGAGGACTATGAGGTGGCGCGCGGCTTCATCCTGGCGTGCCAGAGCTATCCGGTGACCGATCGCGTGGTCGTGAACTTCGACGATACCGGCATGGGCTGAACTGCGCCGTGGGCGCGGCAGCTGCTGCAGCGGAGCGTGTGCAACACGCGGTTACGCGAAGGGCCAAGCCAGACGCCAGCGAGGCGAGCGTTACACTGGCGCGGTAAACTGCTCGCAGGAGCGAAGCAGCCGCATGACGTGCCGATCCGCTGCAGGCCCTCGAAAGAATTCAAAGGAGTCCACCGTGTCGCATCCCCTGTTCGAACGCCATCGTCCCCTGCTCGAGCGGGCGGTGCAGGCCATCGGCGAACGCACCTACTGGAGCGCGTTTCCGGAATCGGCGAGTCCGAAGGTGTACGGTGAAGGGGCGGCCGAGGCGGGCAAGGCGGCGTTCGATGCATTGCTCGGCAAGCCCTTCGCGATGACGCAGCCGGCGACGGCAGGCCAGGTCGGCGGTGAAGTTTCGCCGTTCGGCCTGCCGCTCGGCATCACTTATCCGCGTCCCGACATCGACGGGTTGTTCGCGGCCGTCGGCAATGCGCACGAGGAATGGAAGCGCGCGGGTCCCGAGGCGTGGGCCGGTGTGTGCCTCGAGATTCTGACGCGGATCAATCAGCACAGCTTCGAAATCGCCAATGCCGTCATGCATACGACCGGGCAGGCATTCCTGATGGCCTTCCAGGCCGGGGGACCGCATGCGCAGGATCGCGGGCTCGAGGCGGTGGCCTATGCCTGGGATGAGTTGCACCGCGTGCCCGCTTCGGCGCAGTGGGAAAAGCCGCAGGGCAAGAACGAACCCATCAGGATGACCAAGCGCTTCCGAATCGTGCCGCGCGGTATCGGACTGGTGATCGGCTGTTGCACCTTTCCCACCTGGAATGGCTACCCGGGTCTGTTCGCCAGTCTTGCCACCGGCAACGCGGTGGTCGTCAAGCCCCATCCGGCAGCGATCCTGCCGCTGGCCATCAGCGTGCGCATCGCGCGCGAGGTGCTGGCCGAATCCGGTTTCGATCCGGACGTAGTGACGCTGTTTGCGCACGAAGCCGGCGACAAGATCGCGCCGACGCTCGCACTGCGGCCCGAAGTTCGCCTGATCGACTTCACCGGCAGCACCGCCAATGGCCGCTGGCTGGAAGAACATGCGCGACAGGCACAGGTGTACACGGAAAAGGCGGGCGTCAACCAAATCATTGTCGATGGTGCCACCGACTTCAAGGCAGTGGCGCGCAACATCGCCTTCTCGCTTTCGCTGTACAGCGGGCAGATGTGCACCGCCCCGCAGAACATCTACATTCCCCGCGCCGGCATCAAGACTCCCGACGGCGTGCTGTCGTTCGACCAGGCCGTCGCGACGATCGCCGAGGGCGTGCAGAAGCTGCTCGCCGATCCGGCACGGGCGGTGGAGGTGCTGGGAGCGATCCAGAACGAAGGTGTATTGCGTCGCCTCGAGGCTGCCCGGTCGCTCGGCACCGTGGTGCTCGACACGCAAGCACTCGCCCACCCGAGCTTTCCGAAAGCCACCGTGCGCACGCCGCTCATCGTCAAGCTCGACGCGAACGACCGCGCGACGTATCTCAACGAATGGTTCGGCCCGGTGGCCTTCGTCATCGCTACGGCTTCGACCGACGAGAGCCTGGCGATCGCGCGCGATGCGGTCCGCGGCCACGGCGCGCTGACCATGTCGGTTTACGCGACCGACGAAAACGTGATCGAGCAGGCCATCGCCGTGGCCGAAGACGCGGGCGTCGCACTTTCGATCAATCTCACCGGCGGCGTATTCGTCAACCAGTCCGCCGCTTTTTCAGATTTTCATGGCACGGGCGCCAACCCGGCCGCGAACGCGGCGCTGACTGATGCCGCCTTCGTGGCCAGCCGCTTCCGTGTCGTGCAGCACCGGATGCATGCGTGAACCCATGAACTACGAATCGATACTCTTTGAGCAGTCGGATGGCATCACCCGCATCACCCTCAACCGCCCCGATCGGCTGAACAGCTTCACGTCCGCGATGCATGCCGAATTGCGCGAAGCGCTCGAGCGCGTGAAGGCCGACGCCGACGCGCGTGTGCTGCTGTTGACCGGCGCTGGCCGGGGATTCTGCGCCGGGCAGGATCTCGCCGATCGCGCCGTCGCGCCTGGAAGCGCGCCGGTCGACCTCGGCGAATCCATCGAACGCAACTACGGACCGCTGGTGCTGGCGCTGCGGGAACTGCCGCTGCCGGTGGTCTGCGCGGTGAACGGTGTCGCCGCCGGCGCCGGCGCCAATATCGCGCTGGCCTGCGACCTCGTGGTGGCGACCAAGTCGGCGAGCTTCATCCAGGCCTTCTGCAAGATCGGTCTCATCCCCGACTCGGGTGGCACCTACTTCCTGCCGCGATTGATCGGTCCGGCGCGCGCCATGGGTCTCGCGATGCTTGGCGACAAACTGTCCGCCGAAGACGCGGCGGCCTGGGGGCTGATCTGGAAATGCGTCGACGATGCCGAGTTCGCGGCGACCGTCGATGCGCTGCTCGCGCAGCTGGCAAAGGCGCCCACCCGCGGGCTCGCGGCGACCAAGCGCGCGCTGCAAGCCGCCGCCGGCGCCACACTCGCCGAGCAGCTCGACCTCGAGCGCGATCTCCAGCGCGAGCTTGGCTTCGGCAACGACTATCGCGAAGGCGTGGCGGCGTTCGTCGGCAAGCGTCCGCCCCGGTTCACCGGCAAGTAGCGCCACGATGGTTGCCGCGCTGCAGTCCGGGGCCGAGGTCGGCGTCATCGGTGCCGGTGCGATGGGTGCGGGCATTGCGCAGATCGCCGCGCAGGCGGGGCACCGCGTGCATCTATTCGACACGCGGATGGGCGCCGCCGATGAGGCCCGGACGAAGATCGGCGCCACGCTGCGCGGCCTCGCGCAAAAGGGCAAGCTCGACGCCGCCGCCGCCGAAGCGGCGGCGGCGCGCATCGTCGCCGTGCATGCGCTCGGCGATCTCGTCAGTGCCGGGCTCGTCATCGAGGCGGTGGTCGAGGATCTCGCGGTCAAGCGCAAGCTGCTGCGCGAGCTGGAGGTCGTGGTCACCCCCGAGGCGATCCTGGCCTCCAACACCTCGTCGCTGTCGATCACGGCGCTGGCGGCGGGCATGAAACACCCGGCGCGGGTGGTCGGCATGCATTTTTTCAATCCGGCCCCGGTGCTTCCGCTGGTGGAGGTGGTCAGCGGGCTTGCCACCGACGCCGATGTCGCAGCGGTCGTGCACGCCACCGCCGCGGCCTGGGGCAAGGTGCCGGTGCACGCGAAATCGACCCCGGGCTTCATCGTGAACCGGTGTGCGCGCCCGTTTTACGGCGAAGCGCTGCGGCTGCTCGCCGAAGGGGCGGCCACGCCGGCGACGATCGATGCGTTGATGCGCGAGTCCGGCGGCTTTCGCATGGGGCCGTTTGAACTCATGGACCTGGTCGGCCACGACGTCAACTTCGCGGTCACCCGCAGCGTGTGGGAGGCGTATTTTCACGATCCGCGTTTTGCGCCGTCGGTGTTCCAGCAGGAACTGGTCGCCGCGGGACGTCTGGGACGCAAATCAGGACGTGGCGTCTACGACTACGGCGCGCAAGCCATCCCGCCCGTACCGTGTACTGAAGACGTGCAACCGGCTCCCGCCGCCGTGCGCACGGCCGGCGAAGCCCGTCCGGTCCTGGGTCTCAAGGAACGGTTTGGCGCGGCAGGGCTCGATGGTGGCGCCGTTGCCGCCCGCGCGCAGGTGGGCGACGGGTATTTCGTGCTCGGTACCACGCTGCTGCTGCCAAGCGACGGACGTACGGCCACGGCAGTCGCCGCCGCGCTCGACGTGCGCGACGTGATCGTGTTCGACCTGGCGCTCGACTACGGCAAGTGCGCGCGCCTCGGCATTGCCTCTGCCGATTCCTGCAGCGAGACCGCGCTCGCGGAGGCCGTCGGTGCGCTGCAGGCGGCCGGCCTCGCCGTATCGCGCGTCGACGACGTCGCCGGTCTCGTCGTGCTGCGCACGGTCGCGATGCTAGCCAACGAAGCCGCCGACGCCGTCACGCAGGGCATTGCCAGCGCCGCGGACATCGACCTCGCGATGCGCAATGGTGTCAACTACCCGCGCGGGCCGTTGGCGTGGGCCGATGCCATCGGCCTCGCCCGCGTGGAGATGGTGCTGCGCAATCTGCATGCCCACTATGGCGATGGCCGCTATCGCGTGTCTCCGCTGCTGGCGCGTCGCGTGGCGTCCGGTGGCCGGCTGCTGCAATGATGGACGAGGCAGCGTCACCGCCGGCGTCACCCGCCGCGGCACAAGAGCTGGCCGAGGCTGTCGCGGCGCGGATGTTCGCGCAGGATCGCGCTTCCCAGCGCATGGGCATGCGCATCGTCAGCGTGGCCCCCGGTGAGGCGGTGCTGGCGATGACCGTGCGGGCCGACATGCTGAACGGCCATGCGATCTGTCATGGCGGCTTCGTATTCACGCTGGCGGACAGCGCGTTTGCGTTCGCCTGCAACAGCTACAACGAGAACACCGTCGCCGCGGGCTGCTCGATCGAGTTCATGGCGGCCTCGCGTGAAGGCGACGTGCTCACTGCGACGGCGCGCGAGCGCCACTTGCGCGGCCGACACGGCATTTACGACATCGATGTCACCAACCAGGATGGCGAAACCGTGGCGCTGTTCCGCGGCAAGAGCACGCGGATCAAGGGCACGGTCATCCCATCCGGCGGCTAGCGGCCGCCACGGAGGAGAACGACATGGGAGGCAGCGCCCCGCGGCCGGAGGATCTCGAACCGATCGAACGTGCAAGCCGCGACGAACTCGCGGCGCTGCAGCTCGAGCGCTTGCGCTGGTCGTTGCAGCATGCCTTCGATCACGTGCCGCACTACCGGCGCGCCTTCGAAGCGCATGGCGTGCATCCGCGCGACCTGCGCACGCTGGAGGACCTCGCGCGTTTCCCCTTCACGGTCAAGACGGACCTGCGCGACAACTATCCGTTCGGGATGTTCGCGGTGCCCCGTGAACAGGTGGTGCGCATCCACGCTTCGTCGGGAACCACCGGCAAGCCCACGGTGGTCGGCTACACGCGGCGAGATATCGACACCTGGGCACACGTGATGGCGCGTTCGATCCGTGCGGCGGGCGGACGCGCTGGCGACATCCTGCACGTCGCCTACGGCTACGGCCTTTTCACAGGCGGTCTAGGCGCGCATTACGGCGCGGAGAAGCTCGGCTGCACGGTCATCCCGATGTCCGGCGGCCAGACGGAGAAGCAGGTGCAACTCATTGCCGACTTCAAGCCGCGGGTCATCATGGTCACACCTTCGTACATGCTGGCCATCGCCGAGGAGATGGAGCGCCAGGGGATCGATCCGGCGGCGACGTCGCTCGAGATCGGCATCTTTGGTGCCGAGCCGTGGACGCCGACGATGCGCGCGGCCATCGAGACGCGCGTCGGCCTCGACGCGATCGACATCTATGGCCTGTCCGAGGTGATCGGTCCGGGCGTCGCGCAGGAATGCATCGAGACCAAGGATGGCCTGACCGTATGGGAAGACCACTTCTATCCGGAGGTCATCGATCCCGAAACCGGGCAGGTGCTGCCGGACGGCGAGCGGGGCGAGCTCGTGTTCACGTCGCTGACCAAGGAGGCGCTGCCGCTGGTGCGCTATCGCACGCGCGACCTGACCCGTTTGCTGCCGCCATCGGCGCGCGCGATGCGGCGGATCGAGAAGATCACCGGTCGTTCCGACGACATGATGATCATTCGTGGCGTCAATGTCTTCCCGACGCAGGTCGAGGAACTGCTGCTGCAGCAGCCCGCGCTGGCGCCGCACTACCAGATCGAGATCACGCGCCCGCAGAGCCTGGACGAGATGACGATCCTCGTCGAGCGCGGCGCCGACGCGGGGGGTGCGGACGCGGATGCGGCGGGGGCACGGCTCGCGCACCTGGTCAAGAGCCTGATCGGCGTCACCGCCGCAGTGAAGGTGCTGGCGCCGGGCGGCGTCGAGCGCTCGGTCGGCAAGGCCAAGCGGATCGTTGACCGGCGCCCGCGCTAGGACGTCAGCGTTCGCCGAAGTGCGTGACGATCTGCTGGCGCAGCCAGCGGTTTTTCGGCGCGCGCTCTCGAAGCGCCGGAACCAATGCACGTCGACATCGACGTGGGTCAGCCCGCGCGCGGGCGCCAGATCGTGTAGTCGCCGAGACCTGAAAAGCATCCGCCAGCCGGGTCGGCGTAGTGCGGCAAGGTCGGACTCGGCGAGAATGCGCGGCCGTGTATGCGTGAATATAATCACAATCCTACAAAATATTGCATCTACAAATAGCCGGGCCGCGCTAGGATGGGCGGACAACAAGCGGCATCGCAACGCGGGGGACAGCGGATGGAAATATCCCTTGGCAAGGAAGCCGGCATGCTGCGCGTCGGGCACGGCGAGGTCTTCCAGGCGAAGGAATTCTCGCGATCACCAAGGCGTCTGCTGCAGGCAGGCGTTGCCTACGTCGGCGGCTACCAGGGCGCGCCCGTATCGCATCTGCTGGACGTGCTGGTGCAGTCGAAGGATTATCTCGCCGAACTTGGCGTCCACGTGGAAGCCTGTTCCAACGAAGCCTCGGCTGCGGCGATGCTCGGGGCGTCCATCCACTACCCGGTGCGCGGCGCGGTCACCTGGAAGTCGATCGTCGGGACCAACGTGGCCGCCGACGCGCTGTCCAATCTTGCGTCACCGGGCGTGCGCGGCGGGGCGCTGATCGTTGTCGGTGAGGACTATGGCGAGGGTGCCTCCGTCATCCAGGAGCGCACCTACGCGTACGCGCAGAAGTCATCGTTGCTGCTGTTCGACCCGCGCCCGGACCTGGGACACATGGTGCGACACTGTCGAGCAGGCGTTCGCGCTTTCGGAGGCGTCGAGCATGCCGGCGATGCTGCAGTTGCGTATCCGTGCCTGCCATCTGCGTGGCCAGCTTCGTCTGCCGCGACAACGTCGCGCCCGCGGTGTCCGCCCGCTACCCACTGGCCGAGCCCGCCGCAATTCGACTACGGCAAGCTGGCGCATCCGCCGGTCACCTATCGCCAGGAGAAGCTCAAGAGTGCCGAACGCCTTCCGGTCGCGCGCCGCGAAGTGGTCGCGCGGGGCTTGAACGAACGCATCGGGGGGCGAACGCGCCGGTCTCGGGCTCGATCGTTCAGGGAGGCCTCTACAACTCGCTGATCCGCGCGCTGCAGCAGTTCGGGCTCGCCGATGCGAATGGGCGACCAGCGACGTTCTCGATCCTGGTGCTCAATGTCATCTATCCGCTGTGCCGGCGACGAGATCGACGACTACTGCGCTCGACAAACGTGCAGTGCTGGTGATCGAGGAAGGACAGCCTGCCTACATCGAGCAGGAAATCCTGGCGCTGCTGCGCCGGGCGGACCTCGCGACACCCGTCGCCGGCAAGGACGTGCTGCCGGACGCCGGGCGAGTACACGGTGGAGGTGATCGCGCAGGGGCTCGCGGCATTCTTCGCGGCGCGCGCGCCCGAGTTGCCGCGCGCGACCGGCCACCGCCTGGCTTGCCGCCAACGCGGCTCGGCGCAGCGAAGTCGCGCGCGACGCTGGGTGCGCCATTGCCTGCACGTCCGCCGCAATTCTGCATCGGCTGTCCGGAGCGTCCTGTGTTCGCCGCGCTCAAGCTCGCGCAGCAGGATATCGGCCCAGTACACATCGCTGCGGACATCGGCTGTCATGCCTTCGCCACGTTCGAACCCTTTTCCATGGGCCATTCGATTCTCGGTTACGGCATGAGCCTCGCGAGCCGCGCCGGGGTGTCGCCGGTGATGCAGCGCCGCGCCTTGGCGGTGATGGGGGATGGCGGCTTCTGGCACAACGGCCTGCTGACTGGCGTGCAGTCGGCGCTGTTCAACGGTGACGACGCCGTGTTGCTGATCCTCAAGAACGGCTATACGTCGGCGACCGGCACGCAGGAGATCATCTCCACGCCGGACGACGACGCCAAGGCCAAGGTCACCGACCAGGACGCGAGCGCTCGTCCACAGCAACCAGGTCATCGAGCGGACGCTGCAGCGGCATCGGCGTAGGCTGGCTGCGCACCGTCGACAGCTACGACGTGACGCGGATGCGCGCGACGTTCGACGAAGCGTTCACCACGGACTTCACCGGACTCAAGGTCATCATCGCCGAAGGCGAGTGCCAGCTGGAACGGCAGCGCCGGGTCAGGCCGCGGCGCGCGGCGCAGCGCCGCGCAGGCGAGCGCGTGGTGCGCGTCAAATATGGCGTCGACGAGGACACCTGTTCGGGGGACCATTCCTGCATCCGGCTTTCCGGGTGCCCGACCTTGTCGGTGAAGGCTTCGAGCGGATCCACTGAAGGTCGACCCGGTGGCGACCGTGCTCGACGGGCTGTGTCGGCTGCGGACTGTGCGGGGAGAATGCGCACGCTGCCACGCTATGCCCGTCGTTTTACCGCGGCGAAGTCATCGAGAACCCCAGCACGATCGACCGGCTGCTGGCGCGCCTGCGGCGCGCCGTCATCGACCGCCTGCAGCCGGCCTGAGCGGACGATCATGGATGCGGTCCGGCCTGTCACCCTCCTGATCGGCGCGCTCGGTGGCGAAGGCGGAGGTGTGCTCGCCGCCTGGCTGGTCGAGATCGCGACGCGCGCGGGCCACGTGGCACAAGCCACGTCGATTCCGGGCGTCGCGCAGCGCACCGGTGCCACGACCTACTACGTTGAAATCCTGCCGCTCGCGGCGACCGAACTCGACGGGCGTGCGCCGGTCCTGAGCCTGCTACCGGTTCCGGGCGGGGTCGATGTCGTAGTCGCCTCCGAACTGCTCGAGGCCGTGAGGATCGTGAGCCAGGGCTTCGTCAGTCCCGACCGGACGCTGCTTCTTGCGTCGACCAGCCGAACGTTGACCACCACCGAGAAGATGGCGCTGGGAGATGGCCGGTTCGATCCCGCTCGATTGCTCGCGGTCGCGCAAGCGCAGAGCCGGCACATCATTGCCTTCGATATGGACGCCGTGGCGCGCGCCAATGGCACGATGGTGAGCGCCGTGATGCTCGGCGCCCTGGCTGGGAGCGGGACGCTTCCGTACGGGCGCGAGGCGTTCGAGACGGTCGTCGCCAACAGCGGACGCGGCGCGGAAGCGAGCCTCCGCGGCTTTGCGCAAGGATGGGACGCGGTGCGCAAGCCCGCAGGCGCCGTTGCGCCGCCCGCGGACGATGGCGCTCCGGGTCGTGCCGTGCATGCCGACCCCGGCGGGGGTTCGATGCGCACCGTGACAGTCGAAGCCGTCGAACCGAACGAATTCCCGGCGACCGTTGCAGAATTCGTCGCGCTCGGCCGGGCGAGGCTCACGGAATTCCAGGATACCGCCTACGCGGACCTCTTTGTCGCGCGGGTTAGGCGGGTCCTGGCGGCCGAGGCCCGCGCCGATCGGGGCGCACGGCATGCGCGCGTTATGACCCGCGAAGCAGCGCGGTACCTGGCGCTGTGGATGGCCTTCGACGACATCGTGCGGGTCGCCGGGTCTCAAGTGTCGTGCCAGCCGCTTCGCGCGCGTGCGGCGGGAAGTGGGTGCGCAGGCGGGCGAGATCGTGCGCATCGTCGATCACTTCAAGCCTGGTGTCCCCGAGATGGCATCGCTGTTGCCACCCTCGCTCGGCCGGCGACTCGTCGACTGGGACCGCGCGCGCCAGCGGGGGGGCCGCCCACCACTGGCCCTGCCGCTGCATTTGCGCAGCGACAGCGTAAGCGGATTCATCGCGCTGCGCGTTCTCGCCGGGCTCAAGGGCCTGCGTCGAAGCGGGCTGCGTTACCGGCAGGAGCAGGCGATGATCGAACGATGGTTGGGCACGATCGAGCGCGCAGCTACGGCCGACTGGGAGTGCGCCTTCGAACTCGCACTGTGTGGCCGGTTGATCAAGGGCTATGGCGCGACCAATGAACGCGGCAAGCAGAACCTGGACGCACATCCTCACGCATCTGGCCGAAGGCGGAGCGTTTGCCTCGGATGCTGCGCGGGCGAACGCGATCCGGCGGGCGCGCGAAGCGGCGCTCGCGGATGAAGGCGGGCACGCGTTCGACCAGGCGATGGCCGACCATGGCGCACCGGCGCGCCCGATCACGGCGCAGCCGATCCGCTGGGTGCCGCGACGGACCGTCGAAGAACGCGCCAAGGCGATGCCATGAGCCGGGTCCACACGAGCCGGTTCGTCGTCGAATTCGGCGATTGCGATCCGGCCCAGATCGTGTTCTACCCGAACTACCTGCGCTGGATGGACGCGGCCTCCCTGCATTTCTTCCGGGCTGCCGGCGTGCCGCCATGGCGCGAGCTCGAGGCGCAAACCGGCATCATCGGCACGCCGCATGGTCGACGTCGCGGCCAAGTTCCTGCGTCCGGCCATCCTACGGCGATGCGATCGAGATCGACACCTCGATTGACGGAATGGCGCGGCAAGAGTTTCGTGCTGGCGCATCGGATCCGTCGTGGCGACGACGTGCTGGTGGAAGGGCGTGAAGTGCGCGATCTTCGCACGGCGACATCCGGACCGACCCGGCGCGCATCGAGGCGGTGCCGGCGCCCGACGACATTTGCGCGAGCTGTGCGCATGAAGGAGGACCTGACGACGTGGACGGCTCGGCGGTATCGCCAATATGGCGGCGCGCTTCGGACCCGGCGGAGCGCGGGCTGCTCGCGGCATCGAAGTATCTGGCCATCGGCGGCGGGCTGGTGTTCGTGGCACTGGTCGTCATGTCGATCGTCTCGATCACCGGACGCAAGCTCATCGCCGCGCCGGTGCCCGGCGATGTCGAAGTTCTGCAGATGTGCGCCGCGTTCGCGTCGTCGACGTTCTTCGCGTACTGCCACATGATCAACGGCGACGTGAAGGTCGACTTCTTCACGCATAACCTGGCCCCCCGGAAGATCGCCTGGCTCGACGCCTTCGGCTCGCTGCTGGTGGGGCTGTTCGGCGCGCTGATCGCGTGGCGCGCCGCCGCCGGCGCGCTGGTGGTGTACGAGTTCCACGAGACCTCGGCGATCCTGGGCTGGCCCGTATGGATCGCGCAGGCATTGATGGTGCCGGGGTTCGTGCTGCTGGCGGCGGCGGGATTCTATACGTGCTGGCTGCACCTGCAGGTCGCAGGCCGGTCGCGTACGCGTGGAGCCAGCGACGTGAGCGGGACCGAAGTCGGCTTCATCATCTTCGGCGTGATGCTCGCGCTGATGGTCGTGCGCGTGCCGATCGGCATCGCGATGTTCACCGTGGGTGCGGGCGGCTATGTCTATCTGACGCGGCAACATGGCGTCGCTGCTCAACTCGCTCAAGAATCTCGCCTACGCGCGCCTGTCCAACTACGACCTGGTGGTGATCCCGCTGTTCCTGCTGATGGGCCAGTTCGCGACGCACGGCGGATTGTCCAAGGCGCTGTTCCGCTTCGTGAGCGCGTTCCTTGGCCATCGCAAGGGCGGCGTGGCGATCGCCGCCATCGGCGCCTGCGCGGGATTCGGCGCGATCTGCGGCTCGTCGCTGGCCACCGCCGCGACGATGGGGCAGGTGGCGCTGCCCGAGCTGCGCCGCTACGGCTACTCCGGGTCACTCGCCACCGGTGCGCTCGCCGCGGGCGGCACGCTCGGCATCATGATCCCGCCTTCGGTACCGCTCGTGATCTATGCGATCCTCACCCAGGAGTCGATCGGCAAGCTGTTCATGGCCGCGGTGATCCCCGGCGTGATCGCGATGCTGGGCTACATGCTCGTCGTGCGCATCGTGGTGACCCTGAACCCGGCGGCGGGGCCGGCGGGACCTGCGGTGCCGTGGGGCGGAGAAGCTGCGCAGCCTGCTGCGGGTGTTGCCGGTGCTGCTGGTGTTCGTGGTCGTGATCGTCGGCATCTACGGCGGCTGGGCCAATCCGACCGAGGCGGCGGCGATCGGCGCCGCGGCCTGCGGCATCCTCGCGGTGGTCACCGGGGGCATGCGCGGCAAGGGCTTGATCGCGAGCGCGCTCGGCACCGCGCAGGCCACCGCGATGATCTTCCTCGTGCTGCTCGGCGCCGACATGCTGAACACCACGCTGGCGCTGTCGCAGATGCCGGGCGAACTTGCGACGTGGGTCAAGAACAGCGGGCTCTCGCCCTGTTGGTGCTGTTCATGGTCCTCGTGATCTACATCTTCCTCGGCTGCGTCATGGATTCGCTGGCGATGATCCTGCTGACGATCCCGATCTTCTACCCGATGATCATGGGCCTGGACTTCGACGGCTTGTCGGCGCAGGACAAGTCGATCTGGTTCGGCATCCTGGCGCTGATGGTGGTGGAGATCGGACTCGTCCATCCGCCGGTGGGGATGAACGTCTACATCATCAATCGCCTGGCCAAGGACGTTCCGCTGACGGAAACGTTCAAGGGCGTCGTGCCGTTCCTGCTGTCCGATCTCGTCCGCATCCTGCTGTTGATGTACTTCCCGATCATTGCGCTCTACCTGGTGCACACGTTCAAGCAGTAATCGCCCAAAGAGGAGGAGACCATGAAGTCAGCTCGTCAAACTCGCTGTCGCTGGCAGTCGCCGTCGCGCTGGCGTCCGCTGGCGCCGCGCAGCGCGCAGGAGGTCGTGCTGAAGCTCCACCACTTCCTGCCGCCGCAGGCCACGATCCAGGCGCAGGTGTTCGAACCCATGGTGCGAAAAGATCGGCAAGGAGTCGGGCGGCAGGATCAAGTGCCAGATCTACCCGGCCATGCAGCTCGGCGGCACGCCGCCGCAACTGTTCGACCAGGCGCGCGACGGCGTGGCCGACATCATCTGGACGATTCCGACCTACCAGGCCGGGCGCTTCATGAAGTCGGAAGTGTTCGAGCTGCCGTTCATGGCCAGGAACGCGGAGAGCGGCAGCCCGGCGCTGTGGGAATACGTGCAGAAGAACGCACTCGACGAGTTCAAGGGCGTGAAGATCCTGGCGCATGCACCTGCACGACGGGTCGCTGCTGCATTTCACCAGCAAGCACGTGACCAATCTCGACGAGCTGAAGGGACTCAAGGTGCGCGCACCGACGCGCATCGGCACCAAGTTCCTGACGGCGATCGGCGCGGTGCCGGTGCAGATGCCGGTGCCGCAGGTCACCGAGGCGCTGACGAAGGGCGTCATCGACGGCGCGATGGTGCCGTGGGAAGTCGCGCCGGCGCTGAAGCTGCAGGAAGTCACCAAGTATCACCTCGACACGGCGGCGGGCCTGCCGAAGATGTCGAATTCGATCTTCGTGATCGCGATGAACCAGGCGAAGTACAACAGCCTGCCGCCCGACCTGAAGAAGGTGATCGACGCCAACAGCGGGATCGAGCTGGTCGAAGGAGATCGGCAAGGTCTTCGACGGCACCACGGCGCCGCGCGCAAGCAAGCTCGCCGCAGGACGCGGGCGGGGTGTTCGACACGCTGACGCCGGCGGAATACGAGCGCTGGGTAGAAGGCCACGGAAGGCGTGGAGCAAGGAGTGGATCAAGGAGGTCAGCGGCAAGGGCGCCAATGGCGAGGCGCTGCTGGACGACGCGCGGGCGCTGATCAAGAAATACGGCGGCTGATCCACGCTGTATAACGCTCGGCGGTGTCGCGCCAGGCATCGGCGCGACACCACGGGTGAAGGTCCGACGATCGGTGGTTGGTCTGGGGGACCGCATTCTCTCGGCGGTTCGCGCGCGGGCGTTCCGTGCATGCGCGGCGTAGCCCTTACACGTGCGCAAGTGCCTCGTCGCGCTGAGCCCAGTGCGCCTTCAGGTGCGCGCGGGCGCGATGTGCCATGACCGAGACATGGGTCGGGGTGACGCCCAGGTGGGCGCAGACAGCGCCCATACTCCATTCCTGCACATCGCGCAGCACGAAGGCGGTGCGCGTCGTCTCCGGCAGGCTCGCCAGACCCTCGCGCAGCGTCTGCCAGAACCGGTCGCGGCTGCGGCGGGCGTCGACCCGTTCTGCCGGGTCGCCTGCCGCGATGTCGGCCGGTGACGCGTCTGCCTCGAGATCCTCGCGCAGCGCATCGATCGTCTCGGGCGCGACGGCGACTTCGCGACGTCCCGCGCGAAAATGATCGGTGATCTTGTGGCGCAGCACGCCGATCGCATAGACGTCGAAGCGGGCGTCGCCGCGATAGTGATTGGGCAGCAGGAACAGCGCGATCATCGTTTCCTGGGTGACGTCCTCGGCCACCTCGGGATTGCGCAGCTCGCGCAGCGCAAAGGCGAAGAGTTTGCGGCGCAGTTGTGTCATGCTGGCGTCGTCGGCGCTGGCACGCGGATCCGGGGCTTGCTGCAGCCCGTCCACCTGGCGCTGGCTGGGCGAGGACGAAGTTTGCGGGGTCATCGCAGTCTCCTTGGAAGAGCGCCGACCGGAGCAGTCGGCTGATGAGGAGACTGTAGCGACCAGTTATCACGCAATGATCACGGGATCCTCGCCTGGTGTACACATCGGCTGCAAGGTTTGCTCGCGCCGTACGCGGCTGCGGACGCGACGACGGTGTAAGCGGCCGCGGCTCGGCAGCGACGCAGTGGATGGTACGGCGGTCGCCCCGGCGCGCCGGGAGAATGCAACCCCATGATCGACACATTGCTCATCGTAGAGGACCAGCGCGATTTGGCGGAACTGGTGGCGCTGCACCTGGAAGACGTGGCGCGCGACATCCGGATCTGCACCGATGGTTCGAGCGCACTCAAGCACGCCGCCGCCGCCCCCCCTGATCTCGTGATCCTCGACCTCGGTCTGCCCGGGCTCGATGGCCTCGAAGTTTGCCGGCGCTTGCGTGCGGGGCCGCGTTACGTGCCGATCCTGATGCTGACCGCGCGGTCGAGCGACGCCGAACGCGTGCTCGGGCTGGAAATCGGTGCGGACGACTATCTGGTCAAGCCGTTCAACGTCATGGAACTCGTGGCGCGGGCCAAGGCGATCCTCCGCCGCATGGACGGACTTGCGCGCAATGAAGGCGCCAAAAGCCGCATCGAACACGGGCGCCTCGCGATCGACGCCGGTACCCGCCGGGCCAGCGTCGATGCCGCGGAAGTCCCGCTGACCGCCAAGGAGTTCGACCTGCTGCTGCACTTCGCGCGCAATCCGGGGCGCGTCTATACGCGGGAGCAGCTCCTTGACGCGGTATGGGGCGGCGCGCACGCCGGGTATGCGCACACGGTCAATTCGCACATCAACCGCCTGCGCGCCAAGATCGAGGCGGACCCGGCGAATCCCACGATGATCGAGACCGTCTGGGGCGTCGGCTATCGTTTTTCGCCGCCGGCGGAGGATTGAGCGGGCGGCGCCATGGCAACCCTGCTCGCCCGGCTGCGTTCGTCGTTGTACCTGCGCCTGTCGCTGGTGCTGCTGACCCTGTTCGTCGTGCTGGCACTCCTGGCCGCGCTGATCGTGCGGCATTTTGCGTTGAGCTATCAGCAGGAAGTGGCGCAGCGCATCAACCGCGACGTCGCCATGTATATCGCCAAGGAGCACGGCGTGGCGAGCGGCGATCCCTTCGATGCCGCCGGCCTCGACGCGCTGTTCAAGTACGTGATGATCGTCAACCCGACGGTGGAGGTGTATCTGCTCGATGGCGCCGGGACGGTCCGGGCGTTCTCCGGGGATCCGTCGGCGCTGCGGGTGAGGACAATTCCGTTGGCGCCGATCGAGGCGTTCGTCCGGGGTGCCGAAAACCTGCCCATCTTTGCGGTGAACCCCCGCACCGGCCACGAGGTGGTCTTCTCCGCCGCCACGCTGGGTGATCCCGCACGTCCGTCCGGATACGTCTACGCGGTCCTCGGCGGCGCCGCGGTGGAGGCGGCGATGATGGAGTCGGGCGGCAGCTACCGTTTGACGCTCGCGCTCGGCCTGTTCCTCGCGTGCCTCCTGTTCCTGCTGGTGACGGGCATGCTGCTGTTCCGCACGCTGACCGGGCGCCTGCAGCGCTTCGCCGACCGGGTCGAGCGCTTTCATGCGTCCGGCTTCGCGCCGTCTCCGGATCCGGCGATGCCTGACGGCGCCGAAGGGGAAGACGAAATCGCCCGGATCGGCCAGGCCTTCGACGCGATGGCAGTGAAGATCAACGCGCAGTTCGCCCAGTTGCAATCGATCGATCGCGGGCGGCGTGAAGCGATCCTCAACGCCTCGCACGATTTGCGCACGCCGCTCGCGGCACTGCAGGGCTACCTGCAGACTCTCGAGCTCAAGGGCGACAGCCTGACTGCGCAGCAGCGGCAGCACTATCTCGACATTGCCCAGCGACACGCGCAACGCATGAGCACACTGGTCGAGCAGATGTTTGCGCTGGCCAAGCTCGATGCGCCGGAGACCGAGCCCCGCCTGGAAACTTTCTCGCTGGCGGAGCTCGCCGGGGATGTGGCGCAGAAATTCAAGCTGCGCGCCGCGGAGCGCCGATTGGCGCTGCACGCCGACATCGATCCGACAGTGCCACCGCTCAACGCCGATATCGGGATGGTCGAACGACTCGCCGAAAACCTGGTCGACAACGCGCTGAAATTCACGCCCGCCGGCGGCAGCGTAAGTCTGCAGGTGGGGTTCGCCGCCGATCGTCCCGCGCGCGACGCGATCGAATTCGCGGTGGCCGATACCGGTCCGGGTATCGCCTCCGAGGAGCTGCCGCGCATCTTCGACCGGTTCTACCGCGTCGACCGCGCAGGCGACGCCGCCGCCGCCGGCTCCGGCCTGGGGCTCGCGATCGTCAAGCGTATCGCCGAACTGCACCACGCCGAGCTGCGGGTGGAGAGCCGTCCGGGCGAGGGTGCGCGCTTCATCGTCCGCTTCAAGGTCACCCCTGCGATGGCGCCGCGGCAGCCCGAAATGGTCTAATACGGTGAATACCACGCGAGGAGGATCGTGCCATGCCCGCAAAGAAATTCGCTTCACAGGCAGACCTCGAGGAAAAGCATGTCAGCTTCGATAGGCTTTCCGACCACGCCTACGCCTACACGGCGGAAGGCGATCCGAATACGGGCATCGTCGTCGGCGACGATGCGGTGATGGTGATCGACACGCAGGCCACCCCGGTGATGGCGCAGGACGTCATCCGGCGCATCCGCGAAGTCACCGACAAGCCGATACGCTACGTCGTGCTGTCGCATTACCACGCGGTGCGCGTGCTCGGCGCCTCCGGTTATCGTCCCGAGCACGTCATCGCCAGCCGCGATACCTACGAACTCATCATCGAACGTGGCGAGCAGGACATGAAGAGCGAGATCGAGCGTTTCCCGCGCCTGTTTCGCGCGGTCGAGTCGGTGCCCGGTCTCACCTGGCCCACGCTGGTTTTCGAGAAGCGCATGACGCTGTGGCTCGGGAAACTGCAGGTGGAGTTGCTGCAACTGGGCCGCGGCCATACCCGCGGCGACACGGTGGTCTGGCTGCCGCAGGAAAAGATCCTGTTCTCGGGCGACCTGGTCGAGTACGCCGCGACCCCCTACACCGGCGATGCCTATCTCGCCGACTGGCCGGCGACGCTGGATGCGATCGCGGCGCTCGACCCGCAAAAGCTCGTGCCAGGCCGCGGCGCGTCGCTGTGTTCGCCGCCGGAGGTGCGCGCCGGCCTCGCGGGAACGCGGGCGTTCGTCAGCAGCATGTACGACAGCGTCCGCCGCGGCGTGGCGGACGGCAAGGACCTGCGTACCGTGTACAAGGAAACCTACGCGGCGTTGAAGCCCCAGTTCGGCGAGTGGGTGATCTTCGATCATTGCCTGCCATTCGATGTGACCCGTGCCTACGACGAGGCGACCGAATATCCCGACCCGCGCATCTGGACCGCCGAGCGCGACAAGGAAATGTGGGAGACGCTGGAAGGGACTTGAGCCTTGGCGATCGCCAGCGCATGAGCGCTTTCGCGCATCCGGTGTATCCGTACCGGCGGGCCCCCGAACTGGACGGCCGGGGAGTCCATCGCGGCGTCATCGTGGTGGGTGCCGGGCCGGTCGGCCTGTGCATGGCCATCGATCTCGCCCGACGCGACATTCCGGTGCTCGTGCTCGACGACGACAATACGGTGAGTGTCGGTTCGCGGGCGATCTGCTATGCGAAGCGGACGCTGGAGATTCTCGATCGCCTGGGCTGTGGCGAGCCGGTCGCGTGCAAGGGTGTGGGCTGGAGCGTGGGCAAGGTCTATCACGGCGACACGCTGGCGTATCAATTCGACCTGCTGCCCGAGGCCGGCCACCGGCGGCCGGCGTTCGTGAACCTGCAGCAGTATTACCTCGAGTCGTGCCTGGTGGAACGCGTGCTGGCGCTGGCGCCCGCGGAAGTTCGCTGGCAACACAAGGTGACCGCGGTCACTCCGCGTCCCGACGGCGTTACGCTGCAGGTGTCGACGGTCGACGGCGACTATGCGCTCACCTGCGACTGGCTGGTGGTGTGCGACGGCGCCCGCAGTGCCGTGCGCAATCACCTGGGCCTCGATACGGAAGGACAGGTATTCCACGATCGCTTCCTGATCGCCGACATCAGGATGACCTCCGATTTTCCCGCCGAGCGCAGGTTCTGGTTCGACCCGCCTTTCCATCGCAACCAGTCGGTGCTGCTCCACCGGCAACCCGACAACGTGTGGCGCGTGGACTTCCAGCTCGGGTGGGACGCCGACCCGGAAGTCGAGAAGCGTCCCGAGCGCATCGAGCCCCGGCTCCGGGCCATGCTCGGCCCCGACGCCCGGTTCGAACTCGAGTGGGCCAGTGTCTATACGTTTCAATGTCGCCGGATGCAGCGCTTCCGCCATGACCGGCTGCTCTTCGCCGGCGACGCGGCGCACCTGGTGAGCCCCTTCGGGGCCCGCGGCGCCAACAGCGGCGTGCAGGACGCCGACAATCTCGCATGGAAGCTGGAACTCGTGTTGCGCGGCGCGGCACCTGCGCGGCTGCTCGACTCCTACGACCGGGAACGTGTCGCGGCGGCCGACGAGAACATCCTGCATTCGACGCGCGCCACCGACTTCATCACGCCGAAAAGCGCCGTCTCGCGCGTGTTTCGCGATGCGGTGCTCTCGCTCGCGCGGCGGTACCCGTTCGCGCGGCGCCTGGTCAACAGCGGGCGCCTGTCGGTGCCCGCGGTCCTGGCGCACTCCGAGCTCAATACCGCCGATGACGACGCTTTTGCGAGCGCCATGGTACCCGGCACCGTGGCTGCCGATGCGCCCGTCACGGGTCCCGCCGGCGACTGGCTGCTCGACTACCTGGGGAATGCGTTCGTGCTTCTGGTGTTCGGCACTGCGCTTCCGCCTGGCGCGGCGGAGATGCTCGCGCAAGCCCCGATCGCTTGCCGGACGGTGCAGATCGGCGGCGAGCCGGGCACGACCGGCGTCGCGCTCGCCGACCCGGCGGGAATCGCCGCGTCGCGTTACGATGCGAGGGTGGGAACCTGCTACCTCTTGCGGCCCGACCAGCACGTCTGCGCGCGCTGGCGGCGCTTCGACGCCGATGCCGTGCGCGCAGCGATTGTGCGTGCCTGCGCGCTCGGCCCCTGAAGGAGCCCGGACCATGCTCAACACCGAGTCAAATATGGCGGACCCGGACGGCTTCTACGAGACGCTGATCGAATTGCATCGCGACCTGACCGACGCGCAAAGTGCGTTGGTCAACGCCAAGCTCATCCTGCTGCTTGCCAACCACATCGGCGACGACGCAGTGCTGGATGCGGCCATGCGTGCAGCGCGCGCGGATGTGGCCGTGAGCGCCAGCAACGAAGGCTAAGAGATCATGGACGAGACAAGGAAGCGCAGTGCGCCGCCGCCGGGACCCGCGTTACCGGCCTCCGGTCCCGCCTACCAGTCCGGCTTCGGCAACGAGTTCGCCACCGAAGCGCTGCCCGGCGCCTTGCCCGCCGGCCGCAATTCACCGCAACGCCCGCCGTATGGGCTGTACGCCGAGCAGATGTCGGGCACCGCGTTCACGGCGCCACGGGCCGCCAACCGGCGGTCATGGCTTTATCGCCTGCGTCCGGCCGCCGTCCATGCGCCGTTTCGCCCGCGCGGCAATGGGCTCGTCACCAGCCGCTTCACCGAGCCGGCGCCATCGCCCAACCAGTTGCGCTGGGATCCGCTGCCGCTGCCCGACGTGCCGACCGATTTCGTCGATGGACTTTGCACGATGGCCGGCAATGGCGACGTCGCCGCGATGAGCGGTTGCGGCATCCACATCTATGTCGCCACGGCGTCGATGGCCGAGCGGTTTTTCTGCGATGCGGACGGCGAATTGCTGCTGGTTCCCGAACGCGGGCGACTTCGTCTCGCCACCGAATTCGGGACCATCGACGTCGCGCCGCAGGAGATCGCGGTCATCCCGCGCGGCGTGCGCTTTCGCGTGGAATTGCCCGACGGTGACGCCCGCGGCTATGTGTGCGAGAACTTCGGTGCCGCATTTCGGCTGCCGGATTTGGGTCCGCTGGGCTCGAACGGTCTTGCCAATCCGCGCGATTTCCTGACGCCATGCGCCGCCTTCGAGGATCGGGAGGGCGACTTCGAACTCGTCACCAAGTACCAGGGCAACCTGTGGACGGCGGCCATCGGCCATTCGCCGCTCGACGTGGTCGCCTGGCATGGCAATTACGCGCCTTACAAATACGACCTGCGCCGCTTCAACGCGATCGGCTCGATCAGCTACGACCATCCGGATCCGTCGATCTTCCTGGTGCTGCAAGCGCCAAGCGATACGCCGGGCGTGGACATGATCGACTTCGTGATCTTTCCGCCGCGTATCCTCGCCATGGAGAACACCTTCCGGCCGCCCTGGTTCCACCGCAACGTGGCGAGCGAGTTCATGGGCTTGATTCATGGTGTGTACGATGCCAAAGCGGAAGGCTTTCGCCCGGGGGGTGCCAGTCTCCACAACTGCATGAGCGGCCACGGCCCGGATGCGCAGACGCACGAGCGCGCCAGCACCGCCGACCTCACGCAGCCGACGGTGATCCGCGACACGATGGCCTTCATGTTCGAGACGCGGCTGCCGATTGCGGCGACTCGCTTCGCGCTCGAACGCGCGCCGTTGCAGGCCGACTATTTCCGCTGCTGGGAAGACCTGCGCAAGCACTTCAATCCCGCCCAACGCTAATCCGCCATGACCTACGCCAACATCATCGTCGAGACCCGCGACCGCGTCGGCCTCATTCGACTCAATCGCCCGCAGCGCATGAATGCCCTGAACGAAGCGCTGGCGCGCGAGCTGGCGGTCGCGTTGCACGCGTTCGATGATGACCCCGCGATCGGCTGCATCGTGCTGACCGGTAACGAGAAGGCCTTCGCGGCGGGTGCGGACATAGGTGCCATGGCGGACTGGGACTACGCCAAGGTCTATGGCGATGACTACATCACGCGGGACTGGGAGGAAGTGCGGCGTCTGCGCAAACCGGTGATCGCGGCGGTCTGCGGGTACGCGCTGGGCGGCGGGTGCGAGCTGGCGATGGCGTGCGACACCATCGTCGCCGCGGACACGGCGAAGTTCGGCCAGCCGGAGATCACCATCGGCACGATGCCAGGCATGGGCGGGAGTCAGCGATTGCCGCGCGCGGTGGGCAAGGCGAAGGCGATGGACTGGTGCCTGACGGGCCGCATGGTCGACGCCGTCGAGGCGGAGCGCGCCGGGCTCGTTGCCCGCGTGGTGCCGGCCGACAAGGTCGTGGACGAAGCGCTGGCGATGGCCGCCAAGATCGCCGCCTTCTCGCTGCCGGTGGTTCTGAAGATCAAGGAAGCCATCAACCGGGCCTACGAAACCACGCTGTCGGAAGGCCTGCTCTTCGAGCGCAGGGAATTCCATGCGACCTTCGCGCTGGAGGACCAGAAGGAGGGCATGCGCGCCTTCGTCGAAAAGCGCAAGCCAGCCTTCAAGCACCGTTAGCCGCTGGTTGCGGGGGCCAAGGCAGTATGAAGCCGCCTCCCGTCGCGATGAGGTTCCATTGCATTCGCTGCGGGGCATCCCTCGAAGGCCAAGTAGAATTCATCCGATGAAGCGATTCCTGACCCTGACGATCCTCGCGCTGGCGCTCGCCGGCTGCACCGGCCTGACCAATCTGTCGACACGGTCGGTCGTGGCCGAGACGTGGAAGGATCCGAAGTACAAGGACGGACCGGTCAAGACGATTTTCGTGGTCAGTCTGATGAAGGTGGAGCCGGGCGGGCGCGGCGCGGTCGAGGACGCGATCGTCGCGGAGCTCGCGAGCGCCGGTGTCAGTGCCACCGCGTCGCACAAGGTGCTGCCGGAGGATTTCACCGAAAAGCAGACGACGTTCACGGAGGCCATCCGCGGCTCCGGTGCTGACGCCGTATTACTGGCGCAGGTGAAATACACATCGGCCTTCGAACCGTACACGGTCGGCGAGACCGTCATCACGCCGTCGGACGAGCGATCGGCCTACTTCAAGTGGTACAAGTCGCAGGATGCCGACCAGAAGGGCGACTACAAGAAGGCCCGCATCGAAACGGAACTCTACCTGGTGAAGGCGGGCACGCAGGTGTGGGCGGCCTATATCGACGCGTTCGACGCGAACAAGCTGGTCCGCAACCTTCCCGACTTCGCGTACAAGATGGTGGGCGCGCTTGCCAAGGACCGGTTGATCGCCAATCCGCCCAAACCCCGATCCTGAATCGCAATCCGAGAACGGTCATCATGCTGGCGCTTCGCCCTTTGCTTGCCGCCGCTGCGGCGTTCCTGCTGGTTGGTTGTCAGACCACGTCGTTTCGTTCCGCCTGGTTCGACGCAAGCTACAACGGCGGCGTCCTGAAAAAGATCGTGGTCATCGCGAGCGACGGCACCACCGCCGACAGCCGCGTGTTCGAGGATATCTTCGTCCAGAAACTCAATGCCGCCGGCGTGGTCGGCATTCCCGGCTACAGCACCATTCCGCCGGGCGCGCGGGTCAGCGAGGGGCCCTTTGCCGCCGCCGTCGCGGCGACCGGTGCCGACGGCGTGCTGATGATCCGCTTGCTGCGCGTCGACACCAAAACGCAGGTGTCGACGGTGATGGTGCCCGGGCCGATGTGGGGGCCGTGGGGTGGCTTCTATGGCGGTCCCGGCTTCTACCCTGCGGCCGATGTGACGCAGTACGACGTGGCGACGGTCGAGTCGAATCTCTACGATGTGCAGACCAAGCGCCTGATCTGGGCGGCCACCACCGAGACGCTCAATCCGTCGACGGTCGGCAAGGAAGCACCCAACTTCGCGGACTTGCTGATTGCCCAGTTCCGGGCCCGCGGCCTCGTGCCGGCCGCGGCGAAGTAGCTTGTCGATTAGGCGGCGCGAAAGCGCATCGCGCCGCCATCGCGCAGCGTGAGCACGAGTTCGTTCCCCTTGATGGCGTAGCTCGCGACGGCCGAGAGTTGGCGCAGGAACTCGGCGTCCTGCGAACCGGGCGGACATCCCATCTTGGTCGTGGCTGCAGGACCCATCGTCATGCGCTGGTCACTCAGTTCGTAGCCGCCGCTGCCGCGATTGCAGTCGGCGCGCAGCAATACCCGGCCGCCGGCCTGGAACGTCAGCGTGTAGTGCTCGGGAGACGAAACCTCCAGTGCACCACCACCCGGCAGCGCCGAGCCCTGCCATTGCCAGGTGGGACCGACGAGCTCATTGGACGCCATGGCGATCGTCGGTGGCGTTGCGTTGGCCGGAACGAAGCGCGGTGTCGCCTGCGTGGATGCGACGGGTGCTGCGCATGCGGCGAAGAGAAGCGTCACGAGCATCGTGGCGAGCGGATGCAACAGGCGGCGAAATGTCATGGCGCGAAGCATTCTGCATCAATGCATTCGATGATACCGCGCAGGCACAGGCCGAGCCGGTACTGCGGAAAGCACCTCAAGCCGCTGCGCCAGGCGCCTCGCCCGGGGCGCGACCGCCGAGGGCCGCGGTCATCGCCTGCGCCGTTTCGCGCACCAGGGCGCCCAGCACCGGCAAGCGCTCACCGGTGATCCTCGTGGTCGGACCGGCCAGCGACAGCGCTGCCCAGGCTTCGCCATTCTCGTCGAAGACGGTCGCGGCGACGCAGCGCATGCCAAGCGCGTGCTCCTCGTCGTCGACGGCATAGCCACGGGCCCGGATGCGCGCGAGTTCGGCGGTCAGCGCCTCTCGTGTCGCCAGCGTGTGCGGGGTGTGGCGGGCGAGGCCCTGGCGACCGAGGACCGCCGCCGCGCCCGGCGGATCCATGGCGGCCAGCATCGCCTTGCCGACACCCGAGGCATGCAACGGTGCGCGCGCGCCCAGCTTGGCGCTCATGCGCATGAGTTCACGGCATTGAACCTGCTCGACGAACACCGCCTGCCCGGCCTCGATGACCGCGAGGTTGGCGGTCTCGCCGGACGTCTCCATCAATTGCTTGAGATAGGGAAATGCCTGCACCACCAGGTTGCGATGCGACAGGAAGGCGCTGCCCACGCGAAAAGCGCGGACACCCACCAGCCATTCACCCCTGCGTACCCGCCTGTACGTAGCCTGCCGCTTCGAGCGTCGCCAGCAAACGGTGGGCGGTGGGCGTCGGGATGCGCAGCCGGTCGGCGAGCGCCGTCAGCGTGGCGCCGCCATCGGTCGCGGCCAGTGCCTCGAGTACGGCTAGTCCGCGCGACAACGCCTGCGTGTGGCCCGCGGCCTTGTCCTTGGCTGCGCGTGGGGCACCTGGCCGCTTGCCGGCCTGGGACTTTGCGTTTGACGGTGGCGGATTTGCGGGCGGTAACGGTCGGCGGCATGTGGTCGTGGGCGCAGCGAGCCTGCGGAGTGCGGATCAGTTTAGCACCCGCGACCCGGGCGTTACCGTTTTTGAAACTCGCTTTCACATTCCTTTCGCCGAGGGCGCAGGTAGAATCCGGGTTCGAAGGCTTTCGCTTCCGGCAAGAATCCATGATCGCGCCCGCCGAACCCGTCGTCCCCGGCGTCACCCACGCTGCCCTGCTCGCTGCGCTCGACGCGCAGCGTGTGTTCGATCGGTGCGACGCACTCGGGCGGCTGTCGGAACTGGACGGCGGCCTTACGCGGGTGTTCCTCTCGCCGCAGCAAAGGGACGCGAACACGCTGGTGCTCGACTGGATGCGCTCGGCCGGAATGGATGCCGGGTTGGACGCCATGGGCAATTGCGTCGGACGCTACGAGGGATCGACGCCGGGTCTGCCATGCCTGATGCTGGGATCGCACCTCGACACCGTCCGCGACGCCGGGAAGTACGACGGCATGCTCGGCGTCATCACGGCGATCGAATGCGTGCACGCATTGCAGGCGACGGCGACGCGGTTGCCCTTCGCGATCGAGGTGATCGGTTTCGCCGACGAAGAGGGCGTGCGCTTCGGTTCCACGTTGCTGGGCAGCCGAGCCGTCGCCGGCACGTTCGACACCGCATTGCTCGACAAGGCAGATGCCTCCGGCGTCACGATGCGTGCTGCGTTGACTGCGTTCGGACTCGATCCGGCCAGGGTCGCCAATGCGGCGCATGCCATGGCAGAGGTCCATGCGTACGCGGAACTGCACATCGAGCAGGGGCCGGTGCTCGAAAGCGAAGGCTTGCCGGTCGGCGTGGTCACTGCGATCAACGGAGGCAATCGCTTCAACGTCGAACTCACCGGCATGGCCGGACACGCCGGTACCGTGCCGATGGGCCTGCGCCGCGATGCGCTCGCTGCGGCCGCGCAATGCGTGGCGGCGGTCGAGCGCATCGCCGGTCGAGATGCCGGACGTCGTGGGCACCGTCGGGCGCATGGAGGTCCTGCCGGGCGCGATGAACGTGATTCCCGGCCACGCCAGCTTTTCGCTCGATGTACGGGCGCCGACCGATGCGCAGCGGCATGCGGCCGTGGGCGCGTTGAAGGATGCGTTTGCGGACATCGCCGCGGCGCCGCGGCCTGGCGCTCGCCATCACGCCGTTGTGGGAGGCAAGGACAGCGCCGTGCGCCGCGGCGATGCAGCGGCAGATCGCCGCAGCCATCGAGGCAGAGGGCGTGCCGGTGCGCCATCTTCCGTCCGGCGCCGGACACGACGGGATGGCGCTGATCGACGTGGCGCCGATCGGCATGCTGTTCGTCCGCTGCAAGGGCGGGATCAGTCATCATCCGGCCGAAGCGATCACGCTCGCGGACGCCGCCACCGGCACGCGCGTACTGGCCCGCTTCATCCTCGCGTTCACGCCGCCGCCGCGCGGATAGCACATGCCCGACACTGCCGCATCGATTCACGCCTACCTCGCGGCCCATCGCGCGGAAGAAGAAGACTTCCTGGCCGAACTCGTCAAGCAGCCATCGGACAATCCGCCGGGGGACTGCGCGCCGCACGCGGCGCGCGCCGCAGCATTGCTCGAGGCGATGGGCTTCGTCGTCGAGCGCCATGCCGTGCCGCCGTCCGAGGTCGCCGCCAATGGCATGCTCTCGTGCACGAATCTCGTGGTACGCAAGCAGTTCGGCGGCGGCGCGGGGCCGGTGATCGCGCTCAACGCCCACGGCGACGTGGTGCCGCCGGGCCTGGGCTGGAGCACCGATCCCTATGGCGCCGAAGTGCGCGACGGCATGATGTACGGACGCGGGGTGGCCGTGTCGAAGTCGGACTTCGCCACCTACGCGTTCGCGCTGCGTGCGCTCGAGCACGCAGCGGCACAGGGTGCCGCCTACGAAGGCACCGTCGAGCTGCAATTCACTTACGATGAAGAAGCCGGCGGTGGCATCGGTCCTGCCTGGCTGCTCGAGCACGCGATCAGCGCGCCGGATTACGCCATCTCCGCCGGCTTCAGCCACGGCATCACCACTGCGCACAACGGATGCCTGCACCTGGAAGTGGAGGTCTTCGGCAAATCCGGTCATGCGGCGGAACCGGACAAGGGCGTCGATGCGCTCGAGGCTGCCAACGGCTTGCTCACCGACCTCTACACGCTGCGCAAGACTTACGCCGCCAAACGCTCGGCAGTCGCAGGGATCGGCTCGCCGACCCTGGTCGTCGGGCTGATCAAGGGCGGCATCAATACCAACGTGGTGCCGGACAACGTGACGTTTCGCCTCGATCGCCGCATCATCCCCGAGGAGGATCCAGTCGAGGTCGAAGCCACGCTGGTGCGGCAGATCCACGAATTCGCGCGCCGCTGGCCGGCGGTGCAGGGTCGAGGTCACGCGCATCCTGCTGGCGGTGCCCTTCGTGCCCATCGCCGGGCAGGAAAAGCTGGTGGCGGCGCTCAAGCGGCATGGCGATGCCGTCTTCGGCGAGTCCCTCGCCACGCACGGCGTGCCGATCTACACCGATGCACGCCTGTACACGTCGGCCGGCATTCCGGCCGTGCTGTACGGCGCCGGCCCACGCACGCTGGTCGAAGCGAACGGCCATCGCGCCGACGAGAAACTCGTGCTCGACGATCTCGCCGGGGCCACGCTGGTGGTGGCGCTCGCACTGTCCGACCTCTTGACCCGCAGCTGACGAGGGCGCGGTGGAGTCGCCCCGCACGTCGCATCTGTGGCGCCGCGTCGGCGCGCTGGGCGTCGCGCAGATCATCTCGTGGGGAACGTTGTTCTACACGATTGCCGTGCTTGGCGCCGCGATGCGCGCCGATACCGGCGTGGGCGAATTGTGGCTCTTCGGCAGCTTCACGGTGGGCCTCTTGGTTTCCGGCCTCGTGTCGCCGATGGTCGGGCGCGCGATCGATCGCCGCGGCGGGCGCCCGGTGCTGGCCACCGGTTCGCTGCTGGGGGCCGCAGCCTGTGCGTTGCTCGCCGCGTCGAGCGGGCCGCTGTCGCTGTTCGCCGGCTGGCTGCTCGCCGGCGTCGCGATGGCGGCCACGCTCTACGATCCGGCGCTCGCCACGCTGCATCAGATGGCGGGGCGGTCTTATCGGCGCGCCGTGACCGCGATCACGCTGTACGGCGGATTTGCGAGCACCGTGTTCTGGCCACTGTCGCAGTATCTGCTCGACACCATCGGCTGGCGCGGCGCCTATACCTGTTACGCGTTGCTGCACCTGGCCGTGTGCCTGCCGATCCATCTGGTCACTATTCCAAGGGGCCGCATCGCGCCGGTCCCGGCAGACGCGGCGACCACCGACCGCGCGCCGTTGCCGCGGGCACGCGCGGCATACGCGTGGCTCGCCACCGCGCTGGCGATCGCTGCCTTTGTCAGCTCCGCCATTGCCGCGCATTTGATCCAGCTGCTGACCGCCACCGGGCTCACCGCGCGCGACGCCGTGCTGATCGGGTCATTGATCGGGCCGATGCAGGTGGCCGGGCGCATCATGGAATTCGCGTTCAGCCGGCACATCCGCGCGCTCGCCGTGGGCACGCTGGCGTTCACGCTGCTCGCCGGTTCGCTGGCCATCTTCACGCAGGTACACGGCGTGTGGATCGTGGCGCTGGCCTTCGTGATTCCCTACGGCTGGGCCAATGGCGTGATGACGATCGTGCGCGGTACCGTGCCGGGTGAACTCTTCGGCCATCGTGACTATGGCGCGCTGCTCGGGCGGCTGGCGCTGCCGCAGTTCATCCTGAAGGCGATCGCGCCGTTTGCGTTGACGCTGCTGTTGGTGGTCGACCCGGCGCGCGTGGCCTCGCCGTATGCGTTGCTGGCCGTTGGTCTCCTCGCACTAGTGGCGTATCGCTGCGCGCTTGGGGCGGCCAGGCGCCGTCCGTAGCCGCTGGTGTGATGCCACTCAAACCAGCGTCGCGGAGAGTGCTGCTAGCGCGCACGCCTGGCGCGGCCGATATCGGCTGCTGCGAGGCGTATCCGGATCCTGTTCGCGATAAATGCTGCCACGATGACGAGACCGACGATCTCCGCATAGTATGCTCCGGCATAGGTGCCTTGAGGAACCAGGATGTTGACCCCCGCAATGAACAGCACGAGGCGCTGAACCCAACCGAGCTGCCCGTCCAAGTAACCCACGATGGCGGCGGTCGATATCCACACTCCGACCACCGCTGTCGTCACCGACCAGGCGACCTTTCCAGGTGTTCCTTGCAACAGCAGGGAAGGGTCGACAAGAAACAGAAAGGGCACGATGTACGCAGTCCACCCGAGGCGCATTGACGCCCAACTCGTCCTCCAGGCGTTGGCCGCCGCAATATTGGCAGCCGCGAACGAAGCCAGCGCCACGGGCGGGGTAATCATCGACATTAGACCGAAGTACAGGATGAACATGTGGGCGGCCATGTCAGGAACCTTCATGGACGTCAATGCCGGCACCACGAGTGTCGCCAGCAGGATGTAAACGCCCACGGTGGGCATCCCCATCCCAAGCACGATACTGATCAGCGCGGTGATCACCGCAAGTACGAAGAGATTGCCGCCGCTCGCGGCAACGATGTGCAGGGTGAGATTGAATGCAAGCCCGGACAGGTTGAGCACGCCGATGATTACACCGGCGGCTGCACACACGATGATCAAATCCTTTGCGGCTTCGCCGGTGGCGCTGATCGCGCCGATGACCTGTGAAAATCGGGGACGGCGCCCCTCGTATCCAAAAGCAATGCTGCCGATCATGAGAACCACAAGCGCCCAGAGTGCCGAAAGCTCCGGCCGCATGTGCAACGCAAGCAGTGTATAGAACAGTACCGCGAATGGCAGCGCAAAGTGCCAGCCGCTGCGCAGCCCGGGGCGCTGTCCCGGCTGCAGACTCGCATCCGCCGGCAGCATGCCGGACTTCGCCGCCAGCAGGTCGACGTGCACGAACAAAGCGAAATAGTAGAGAGCCGCCGGAATGAGGGCGGCGAGCATCACCTCCCCGTAGCTGACACCCATGAAGTCGGCCATGAGGAATGCCACTGCGCCCATGACGGGTGGGACCAGCTGACCACCGGTTGAAGCGACAGCTTCCACGGCTCCCGCATAGTGGGCAGGGTAGCCGGCGCGCTTCATCAGTGGAATCGTGACCACCCCGGTTCCGACGACGTTGCCGACCGCACTGCCGGAGATGGTCCCGAACAGTGCCGACGCCGTGACGGCGACCTTCGCGGGACCCCCACGATAGCGCCCCATCAGCCGGTTGGCGGCATTGGTGAAGAACTCCGATGCCCCACAGCGGGTCAGCATTTGCCCGAACAGGATGAAGGGAACGACCACAACGGTAGCGACCTGTGCCGCGATACCCAACATCCCGTTCGCGTCGATGGCGAGGTACACCGCCAGCTCACGCGGGCTCGCGTAGCGACTCTGGAAATCGCCCGGAAAGAGATGTCCGAACAAGCCGTAGCCAATAAAGGCGACTACCACGCATACGATCGCGACTCCAGCCGCCAACCGCAGCCCCTCCAGCATCCCGAGGATGAGAATCAGCGCCGGGATTAGGGCATCTAGCGGCAGGGTGGTCGCCACCACCGAGAGTGTCGGGTAGCGCAATCCGACGTAGAAACCTGCGGCCGTCACCGCGAGCGCCGCGACGAGGTAGGCCGTTCGGCGCAGGCGAGCGGTGTCTGGGAACGCGTCCGCGGCGCCGATGAATACGATCGCGATGGCCGCGCCTATCGCGGGCGCCAGCAGTTGCTCGGTGTAGAGCGACAGCCCGAACACCGAGCGGTACAGGTCAAGGGCGTAGCCGACAGGCCCCAGCACGAGGCCGATGCAAAGCACCTGACGGAGGATCCCGGAAAGCTGGCGAATCATCTTGCTTGGCCGATCGTCGACACCGCCAGCGCGCTCGGATTACTTCGGCGGCCACAGCCCCGCCTCGCGGTAGTAGCGCAGGGCGCCGGGATGGTATTCAAGCTCTCCCATTCGAGGCGCCATGCGGGCGCGATCGAAATCGCTGAGCGTGGGATGCGACTTGGCTAATTCGCTCGCGTTGTCTCCGAGTGTCTTGGTGACCTTGTAGATCACGTCATCCGGAACGCCGGCGCTGGCGACGAGCACGTAGTCATAAGCCATCATCGGCGTAGGCTTGGCGATGCCGATGGACTTGGGCCCGGGCGCCACCGTCTGCACATACGATCCCGGGACATGCTTTTGCATAGCCGCTTCGGCATTCTTGTCCGGCGAGAGTGCGAGCCAGCGGATGCCGACCGCCGCGTCGGCCTCCTGTACTTTCCCACCATGAAATGCGAAGAACGCCACGTCCGCCTTGCCGGCGATGAAGTCGTCGACGCCGCGCGGAACCGAAGGGACCATCACCGGCTGCATCTTAGCGATGTCCAGGCCACCGTTGGCGAGGATCCCGTCGACCTGCGCCTTGAGCGTCGGCTGGGCGGTGAAGCCGTAGGTGATCCTTTTGTCCTTGATGTCAGCGACGGTCTGATATGGCGAATCCTTGCGCACGAAGAAACCGTAGGTCGACGGACCCAGGGAGGCGACGACGCGCAGGGACTTCATTGGACGGCCCTCGAAGGGTACCGTTCCCAGTACGGCAGAGTAGACCTCCGGTGACACGATCGCCTGCAGGTCGAGACGGCCCGAGTCCAGGAGTGGGAGCGAAGCTCCGGAACCCCCATAGGACTGCACGCGTACATCGAACTTGGCCTTGTCGGACAGAAGCTTCGCGATGGCGCCGTTGACGGCGTAATTCTGCGAGCCTTGCGAGCCTGCGCCTATGCCAAGGGACTGCGCTTGCACCGGGGCGGCCAGCACGGCGACAGCAGCCACGATCGAAATGCCGAATAGATGGTGATTCATGCGACCTCCAGGATATAGTTCTTGTAAGTCTGAATCTAATCATCAACGCGCGTTTGCTCAATCTTGATTATTGAATCAATGTTACGGGCTGGTGGATGACGAATGCACCGTCCCAGTCCCCTGCGGCTCGCGGCTGCCACCGCCGGACGGCGCCTTAGTCGAACCGAACGTAGCGTGCCTTCGGCCTCAACATGATTCCCGCGAGACGCTGCTCGAGAACGTGGGCGACCCAGCCCGCAACTCTCCCGAGGGCAAACAGTCCGGCTGCGCTCTGGCGGGGCATGCCGATGGACACGCATAGCGTGACCAGTCCTGCTTCCAACCCTGGCAATGCGGGAGTTGGTTGGGACGCAACGTGATCCAGAATATGAAAGATACGCGCGGCGTGTTTGTTGCGTGTCCCCGCCTGTCGCTTGGCGATATCGATCAGTAACGCGCCCCTCGGGTCCCCGCGTGGATAAAGCGGGTGGTTGAAACCCGGAATCCCGCTGACCGAGTTCTTTGGCGACATCAATCTGGTACGGGAAGCAAGCGAATCGGCGCCCGGTTCGGACAGCGCCTCGAACTTGGCGAACGCATTGTGAATCCGCGTCCCGGAATGCGTGCACAGCGCGCTTTGAAGGCATGACGCCAAGTCCGAGCCGCTGGAGGCTGCGATGCGCGCGGAGAACGTCGGTGGCGTCATCTCGTGATCGGCAACCAATATCAGCGCGCTGTTCAGCGCTGCGGTCGCCTCGACTGTCGGCGAGACGCCGACTGCGCGGATAACATTCTGGGCGATGTTGTCGGCGGGATTGGGTTGGACATACGCTGGCCGTGCGCCAAGAAAGCCAAAGCAGCCGACCAACGAGGAAATGAGCTGGCGCGCGAGCAGGATCGTTGTGCCGTGCTTGACCTCGTCGCGCTCGTCGGTGGTGATGCTGGTGGTGAGAATCAGCAGCTGGAACAACTGGAGAATGTCGAGATTCATCGGCAGCTTCCCCAATCCTTTGAGTACGCGATTGAGGTCTGTCGCGGTACCTGGGGAATGCCACACCGTGTGCTCGTCCAGCAGCGTGCCGGACCACAGGAGTTCCGCCACCGACTCGAACGAGCAGCCGGACCGGGCGAGGTCGGTTCCGATTCGACCGCGGTATCGCGGTCCGGCCTGCGAGATCTCCGTGATGGAAGTGTGGACGATCGGCTCTCCCCATCGCAGGCCTCCGGTGGCGGTGTACCGCTCCCCCGAGCGAGCCTGTCCACGCGCCCGCAGTTTCTCGACGTCCTCAGTGGAGTACAGCTTCAGCTTTCGGTTACGTTGATGCGACAGGGTCTTGATCAAGCCCCGGCTCGCGTATGCGTACAGCGTCTGGGGCTTGATGCGCAGCAGCTTCATCGCATCCTTGCCGGTCATGTATTCACTGCTGGCGTCGCTCGGCGAAGTCGGCGCTCCCGGGGCCGCCTCGGTGACCGGTGGTTTGGTTTTGCGCATGGGCTACGGCTGGGCTTGAAGTCAACGCTTCATCTTAGCGCCAATCGGGGAATCGCAGCTAGCCGATGGCGCCAGAACGCGCCATTGCTTGATTCGAGAATCAAGATTGATGACGCGGATTCCGGGAATTACGATGTGTCTGTGCCTGGCGAGCGCACCTTGGCATGGTCAGATTCGTCCAATTACCGGTAATCGACATGAGCGCGCGAGTTCCTCGACTGGAAATGAACGACCTGCGGCCCGACCTTGCCAGCTATCTGGCGCAGCGCGTTAAGAGGCTTGGCTACCTCGGCGAGTTGTTTAAGTGCGGTGGCAATGCACCGGGAGTCATGCTGAGCTTCATGCATTTCACGGACGCGCTCAAGGATGCGTTGCCGGATCGCATCACGGAAGTCGGTGCCCTGACCGTGGCCGTCTTGATGGAGAATCGGTACGAGCGACATCAGCACGAACGATTGTCGGTGAAGCTGGGTTTCGGCCGGGAGTGGGTGAGCGAGGTCACCGGCTTGGATCCCGATGCGGCGACCTTGATGAGTGATGCCGAGCGCGCCGCGCAGCGTTATGCGATCGCCGCCATCCGCAGTCGTGGTCTGTCGGCACAGCGCGAGTTCGAGGGTGCACTTGACCACCTTTCGACCGGGCAAGCGATGGCATTGGCGCTGCTCGTTGGCCGCTACGTGTCGCACGCCTTGGTCGTCAACACGCTGCAGCTCGCTCCGCCGGTGGCGTCGATATTCGACAATAAGGAAGAGCAATGAAGCCACTTTGGATATCCGAAGCGGATGTCGTCGAGGTCATGGATTTCAACGAGGCCGTCGAGGCCATGGAGAGCGGGTTGTTGCTGGAGGCGCGCGGCGAGGTTCAAAACATGGTCAAGACGCACGTCGCCTGGAATGCCGGAAACAATCTGCACGCCATCGGCGGCGTTGTGGCCAGTGCCGGTATCGTCGGTACGAAGACGTGGGCGCATACGTCGAACGGTACTTGTCCTCTGCTCGTTCTGTTCGATGCCGAAAACGGGTCTTTGCGGGCAGTGATCGAGGCCTTCGCGCTTGGGCAGATGCGGACCGGCGCGGTGTCTGGCGTTGCCACCCGCTGGCTCGCGCGTGCCGACGCGGACGAACTCGCGATCATCGGTACCGGCAAGCAGTCGTTGCCGCAAGTCGCGGCGGTCGCCGCGGTACGTCCGCTCAAGCGGGTACGGGTGTTCAGTCCCTCGCAGGCGGGGCGCACTGCGCTGATGGCGAAGTTGCGCGAGGAGTTCAATTTCGAGATCGTCGAGGCGCAGAGCGTTGAGGCTGCCGTCGACGGTGCGCTGGTCGTCACACTGGTCACACGTGCAACATCACCGGTACTCGTCGCAGCCATGCTTCGACGAGGCGCCCACGTGAATGCCGTGGGCGCGATCACGCCGGAGCGCGAGGAGTTCGGCCAAGATCTGTTTCCCCGATGCGGTATTGTCGCGGTCGACAGCCTGCCTGCGGTAAAGGTGCTTTCGAAGGAATTCATCACCCGATACGGGGCCGAGAGCGGAAACTGGGCGAGTATCCAACCGCTGGCGCGGGTCGTCTTGACCGGCGAGGGCCGCGACAAGGACACGGATCTCAGCCTATTCAAGGCGATGGGGATGGGCCTGTCCGACATGGCATTGGCCGGGGAGATCTACCGGCGCGCTGTCAGCGGCGGCTTAGGACGCGAAATACCGCAACCGCAGAAAGTGCGGCCCCGATTTGGTCGTCGCCAGGTAACGCAGGCTGCTTGACGGGTGTCCGTCAGGGCGAGGACCAACTTCCAGGAGGCAACATGAACGATCTCAAGATTGCATTCGAGCCGAGCCAGGCGCTCCTGCTGGACCGTACGGAGGCGCCACCCGAGGCGATGGAATTCTGGGCGCCCGTGATTATCACGCGTGAACAGATTGAAGCCGAGGCATCGCGTCTCGCGGCTTTGCCCGTACCCGCGGACGGGCGGCGCGAGACGCTCATTGTGCATCCTTCGGCGAAGCCGGATTGCCCCGGCCTGGCCCCAGGCATTCGCGTGACACTGAGCGTGCTGAACCCGGGAGAGCGGACCAAACCGATGCGGCATAACGCCACTGACGTTAACTTCTGCATCGCGGGCGCGGGGCACGCCGTCGTTGACGGCCGGCGCGTGGCGTTCGACCAGTACGATGTCTGGAACCATCCGTCGTACGCTATTTTCTCCTACGTTAATGACACCCCTGAGCGACAGGTACGGCTGACCTACTCGAACGTGCCGCTGCTGCAGCACATGCGGGTCTACCTGCGGGACGAGAGCCCCACCGGCCCGGCCGCGCAGCCGGAGTTCGAGGAGGCCGTGGATGCGCGGCGCACCAGCCCGTTCGGCATGTTCCAGCTGACCGACGACGGCGCCATGCTCATGCCTTACGAACGGTTGATCAATCCGCCGCCAGTCGAATCGAAGTCGCTGCACTGGCCTTGGAAACGCGTGAAGGCGGAGCTCGACAAGCTCGAGGCGCTCGGCAAGGAGTATGTCGGACGGCGGCTCTATTTACTCTACAACCCTGTGACGGGACGTACCAACGGCACTACGCCCAATTTCTTCGCAACGATGACGATCCGGCCGCCCAAGATCGTCGATCGCCCGCACCGGCACGTTTCCGCGGCCATCAACTACTACTTCGAGGGCAGCGGCTACAGTGTAGTAGCCGGCAACACGTACAAGTGGAAGGCCGGTGATCTGATGCTCTCCGCCCCGGGCTGGGCTGTGCATAATCATGCGTCCGACGATGTCGACTACGTTTACGAGCTGACGGTCCAGGACCAGCCGCTCAATATCCTGATGGAGTCCCTGCTCTGGCAGGAAGACCTAAAAAAGCCTGCCATTGTCCTCGGTACGCGGCCGGGCTTCGACACCAATCGATCGACCGTCGCGGCATGATCGCGCTGGACAAGGGCTTTCTGCGCGGGTCGTACCCGCCGATCGTCACGCCGTTTCGCAACGGAGATGTCGACTACGACACTTATGCGGAGCTGATCGAGTTCCAGATCAGCGAGGGCACGCATGGCATTGTCGTCAATGGAACGACATCGGAGCCGAGTGCGCTCACCCTCGACGAGCGCAATCGCCTGGTCGAGGTGGCGGTCGAGACCGTGCGCGGTCGCGTTCCGGTGGTCGCGGCCACCGGGTCGCAGTCGCACGCGGAAACCATCGCGCTTGTTGCGGCTGCCGAGAAGGCGGGTGCGGATGCCCAGCTAATCGTTACGCCATACTACGTCAAGCCGCCGCAGCGCGGACTGGTTGAGTACTACTTGGACCTCGGGCGCCGAACAGGCCTGCCCATGTTGATTTACCATATTCCGGGCCGCACCGCGGTCTCGGTGGACCTCGACACGCTCGAGCGCGTTGCCGAGAAAGTACCGCACTTCGTGGGCATCAAGCACGCGGTGAACGACCTCGGATTCGTTACGCAGATGTTGGGCCGGTTCGGATTCGAATTCAGGGTCTTTGTCGGCTTGGAGGAACTGAGCTTTCCGATGCTGGCGATCGGAGCGTGCGGCGTGATGAACGCGGTTGCCAACATTGCACCACGGCGCGTCGCGGAACTGTGCGAGCTGGTACAAGCGGGTGACCTCGGTGGCGCCCGCAAGCTGCATTTCGAACTTTTCGAGTTCAACCTCGCCGTTTTCTTCGACACGAACCCGATTCCTATGAAATACATGATGAAACGGCTGGGTTTGTTGCCCCGAAATGAACATCGACTACCCATGGTACCGGCAACGCCGGAGCTCGAACGAAAGCTAGATGAGGTACTGCAGCGGGCGGGATTGACCTCCCAGGGCAGGGCATCCCCGAAGATTCGCTTCCCCACGGCAGCCCCCGCGCAATGACAGCAAACGTCTCCGGGCCAGTTCTAGCTCCGATGCTTCGCCGCGACCATCGTGGCCCGCCCGACATCGCCAAGCCTCTGGCATGACGACCCCGGTTACCGGCATGCGCATGCCGTCGATTTTCGATCTCGCGGGTCGCGTCGTCATTGTCACCGGGGGCGGCAGCGGAATCGGCCGAGTCTACGTACAGCATCTCGCCGCGGCCGGTGCGCGGGTGGTGATTGCCGACATCGCGGCGGAGGCCGCAGCGAAGGAGGCCGCCCAGATCGTGGCGGCCGGAGGTACCGCCCTGGCGACTCACACCGACATTGCGGATGAGGCTTCAACAGTACGCATGGCCGACTCCGCGATTGCGGCCTACGGCAGGATCGACGCGCTGATCAACAACGCCGCGATCATGAATTCGCTGCCGCGCGGCCCATGGCTCGACATCAGCGTTGATGATTGGGACCTGGTCATGAGTGTCAACCTGCGCGGCACGTTTCTGTGCTGCAAGGCCGTCTATCCGTACATGAAGAGGCAAGGCGGTGGCAGGATCGTCAACACGTCGTCCAACCGCGTGCTCGACGGTACGCCAAACCGGTTGCACTACACGACCTCGAAAGCAGGGGTGATCGGCCTGACGCGCGCGCTCGCCCGCGAGGTCGGCGACGACAACATCACCGTGAACGTGATCACCCCGGGCTATACCGCGAGCGAAACGCAGTTGGTCCATTCCACGGATGCCTACAGGAAGCAGATGGCGACGCTCAACCAGCGCAAGTGCATCAAGCGCACCCAAGTCCCCACCGACCTCGTCGGCGCGGTGCTTTTCCTTGTGTCCGACGCCAGCGCCTACATCACCGGTCAGACGCTGAATGTCGACGGTGGCTTCCTGATGCATTGATGGGGGCGCGGAGCACCATGTCCAACCTGCAGCTAAGTCTCGCGATTAATGATTACGACCATGTACGGGACCTTGCGACCGGAAAGGTCCGAGTCGAGGGCATCGATCTAACGGTGTCGACCTTGCCCGTCGAGGAGATATTCCACCGCTTCGTGCGTTTCCGCGAATGGGATCTGTCGGAGATGTCCTTCGGCAAGATCGTTTCGCTCGCTGCGCAGGACACGCGCGACCTGGTGGCGATACCAGTATTTCCCTCGCGTGCCTTTCGCCATTCCTCGATCTATGTGCGCAAGGGCGCGGGCATCGGTCGGGTGGCCGACCTCGCCGGAAAACGGGTTGGTGTGCCCGAATGGGCCCAGACAGCGTCCATCTATACGCGTGGAATGCTGGCGCACGAGTATGGAGTCGACCTCAAGTCGATCCATTGGTACCAGGGCGGCGTCAATGAAGCGGGCCGGAAGGAAAAGGTACAGCTCTATCTTCCGGAGGGAATGCGTTACACGCCCATTGCGGACCGGTCGTTGTCCGAGATGCTGCTGGCAAGCGAACTCGATGCCATCCTCAGTGCGCGTCCACCGCGTCCATTCTCCCAGGGCGATGCCCGTATCGGGCGCCTGTTCGAAGATTATCGTCCGCTTGAGCTCGACTATTGGAAGCGGACCGGCATCTTCCCGATCATGCACGTCATCGCGATCCGTCGCGATGTTTACGAGCGGAACGTATGGATCGCCATGAACCTGTTCCATGCGTTCGAGGAGGCCAAGAATCGCAGTCTGGTGCGCGCCGCCGACATTACGGCGTCGGCCTACCCCCTGCCGTGGATCGCCGACTACGTGGCCCAGTCGACCGCGTTGCTCGGAAGCGATTTCTGGCCCTACGGCATCGATGCCAATCGAATAACGCTCGAGGCGTTTGTGGAGTATGCGTGGGAGCAGGGCGTGTGCCGTAGGCGATTGAGTGTGGATGAGATCTTCGCACCCGAAGTGCAGTCTCGGGTTCGAGTCTGATCGTCGTGACACTCGGCAGCGGTGAGCGACGTGTCTCCGCCGCGGAAGCCCGATCTCATCTACTATGGCTGGATCGCGATCGGAATCGCCATGGTCGGTGCGTTCCTGTCGGCCGGCACGAGCCAGATCCTGATGGGTTTGATGCTGACGCCGATCATGGCGCAAAGCGGCTGGAGCCGCACCACACTGAGCCTCGCGGTCGCGCTGGGTACTTTTGGTGGTGGCATGCTATCCATCTGGACCGGACGCTGGGCCGATCGACATGGCGTGCGGGTGCTTGCGACCATTGCATTCGGCGTACTGGGGGCGGCTTACTTCCTGCTCTGGTCAACGCAGACTCTGCTGTGGTTCTTCATAGCGTACTTCGTTGCGCGAATCGCGGCACACACATTGGGCATGGTCGTTCCCAGCATGTGCGCCGTTGCCTGGTTCACCCGGACGCGCGGAAGGGCGCTAGGTCTTGCCGCCACGGCAGTTCCGCTCGGATCGGCATTGCTTGCCCTTCTCGCGCAGGCCTTGCTCGGTTGGGGACTGGGTCCGTACGAGGTGTTCGCCGTGTTTGGCGCCCTGACGTTTGCGAGCCTGTGGTTGCCGTGGCTTTTCCTGCGCGATCCCAGCAGGTCCCCCGAGGGGCGTGACGAGCGCGAGGTAGAGGCATTGACGGGTAGTGCCGCGCCAGGCTACGTCGCCAATCCCGTCTGGACGCTGACGCACGCAACGCAGACGTCAAGTCTCTGGTTGTTGATTGCAGCGGTGACGCTGGCGACCTGCCTGAACAGCGGCACTGCGTTCACGCTGGCGTCGTATTTCCTCGATCGTGCGCTACCCATCGAAGCGGCAGCCTTCGCGCTAAGCACCTTTGCGCTGTGCGGTGCGGCGGCCAGTCTGCTCTGGGGCTACCTGATCGAGCGCTACGCCGAGCATCGGCTGGCCGCAAGCGCCATGTTGCTGGCCGCCTGCGCCATCGCCTGGTTGCTGACGGTTCGTTCCATTGAGAGCGCACTGTTGTTTGCTGCATTCTTCGGGTTCGTGGCGCGTGGCGAGAGCTCGTTGACGGCCGCGATCATCGCTGCATACTTCGGTCGCTCTTCCTTTGGCTCCATCATCGGATTCGTTGGTCCGTTCCAGATGGCCGGCCTGGCTATCGGGCCGCTACTTGCATCAGTGCTGTTCGAAGCATCCGGATCGTACTTTGTGCTCTTTACATTGGTGTTTTGCCTGTACCTCGTCGCCGCAGCCCTTTTCTGGTTTGCGCGCAAGCCGCGGCGCATGCATTGATTCAACATTCAAGATTGATTGGGATCGACGCTGCCCCTAGACTTCATTCGACGAACGTGAAGGCCGCAGCAGCGAACGGCGGTGGAGCTGCCAGGCCGCCGATGCTGGAAGGAATCCGATGAGCGAACTGCCGACCGCAGGCGCCGGGGTACGGGGCGAAGACCGTGCGCTCGGGCTATCTGCCGCATGGGGTAGCGATGCGATCGCGGACCAGTTGCGCGCGTTGAATCTGCCCTATGTGTGCCTCAATCCAGGCGCCAGCTTTCGCGGGTTGCACGACAGCCTGGTCAACTACCTCGGCAACGAGCGACCGCGTATGCTGCTCTGCCTCCACGAGGAGCACGCAGTCGCGATTGCGCACGGGTATGCCAAGGCCGCTGGCAGACCACTGGCCGTGATCGTCCACAGTAACGTCGGTTTGATGCATGCTTCCATGGCGATTTTCAACGCCTGGTGTGACCGAGTTCCCGTGATCGTGCTCGGGGCGACAGGCCCCATGGATGCCGCGAAGCGACGTCCCTGGATCGATTGGATTCACACCGCGCGGGATCAAGGCGGGCTGGTACGCGATTTCATCAAATGGGACGATCAGCCCGGGTCGATCGCGGCAGCGATGGAATCCCTGCTGCGAGCGAACCAGATCGCGCAGACGGCGCCCAGGGGGCCCGTGTACGTTTGTTTCGATGCGGACCTTCAGGAGCAGAAACTCGACCGGATGCCCGTGCTGGCCGATGTGAACCGCTATCTTCCGCCGGTGTCGCCTTATCCGCCACCGCCACTCATTGCCAAGGCTGCGGCTTGGCTTGACGCGGCGTCCAATCCGATCCTGTTGATGGGCCGGGTCAGCCGCGATGTCGAAGCCTGGAACCAGCGGGTCAGGCTCGCCGAGAAACTGGGAGCGACGGTAATGACCGATCTCAAGGTCGGAGCCGCATTCCCAACGGCGCACGCATTGCACGGCGCCCCGCCGAGCTTTTTCCTGACGCCGGAAGCGGCGCAAACGCTGCGGGGTGCCGACTTGATCCTGAGTCTGGACTGGGTCGACCTGGCGGGAACGCTCAAGCAGGCCTGGGGCCGCGAAGCGGTAAGCGCGCGCGTCGTCCAGGTCTCGCTCGACCAGTTCAGCCACCGCGGCTGGAGCATGGATCATCAGGGGCTGCCCCCGACCGACCTGCATCTTTCGTGCGAACCGGAAGCTGCGGTCGAGTTACTTATCCCGGCCGTGCACGGGCGCATTGGCGCGAGGCGTGAAGTTCACCAGGTGGCCACGAAAGGGCAGACGCGAAGCGACGACAAAATCAGCATGGCGCAACTTGCCGCACAGCTGCGCCAAGCCGTACAGGGACAGGATGTATGCCTCATCCGGCTCCCGTTAGGATGGAGCGGTGAGTTGTGGCACTTCGATCATCCCCTCGACTACCTGGGCTACGACGGGGGCGGTGGGATCGGTTCGGGTCCGGGAATGGCCGTGGGCGCCGCGCTTGCGCTCAAGGGCTCCGGGCGCCTCCCGGTCGCCATCATCGGAGACGGCGATTTCATGATGGGCACCACCGCGCTGTGGACGGCGGCGAGCAACGCGATCCCGGTGCTGGTGATCGTTGCCAACAACCGGTCGTTCTTCAATGATGAAGTCCACCAGGAGCGCGTTGCCTTGCAGCGTGGACGCCCGGTCGAGAATCGTTGGATCGGGCAGCGCATCGGTGACCCCGATCCCGACCTCGCCATGATCGCGCGCGGGCAGGGGCTCGAAGGCATCGGCCCCGTCTTAACGCCGGGCGAACTGTCGACGGCTCTGTCCGACGCGGTTCGACACGTGGCGGCCGGGCGTTCGGTCGTGGTCGACGTTTGCGTGCCTCCTGCCTACAGCCCCTCGATGTCCGCAGGCATGTCCCGCTCACCGGGCGAATGACCGGCTTGGCCCCCGCGCGACGTTTCATCAAGATCAGGAGGAACTATGGATGCAGTCATTGAAAGCGACAAGCGGCGCGCACGCGCCACCGTCGAACTGCCCACGCACCGCGACCTCTACTTCAACGGAGGCTGGCACGCGCCAAAGTCCGGCAGGTATATCGACACTATCAATCCCGCGTCGGCAGAACCGATCGCAGCCATCGCCGACGCTGGCGTTGCCGATGTCGACGCCGCCGTTGCGGCCGCGGATGCGGCGTACCCGCTGTGGCGCGCGCTGAAGCCGCTGGAGCGTGCCGCGATGCTCCGCCAAGCCGGCGCGGTACTGCGCGCGCATGCGGAGGAACTTGCGACCCTTGACGCGCTGAACACGGGCAACCCTGTGGCAGAAATGGTCCGCGACGCAGCGGTGGCCGCAGCAGGCATCGAGTATTTTGCGGGGCTCGTGACCGAGATCAAGGGCGAGACCATTCCCATGGGCGACGGCAACCTAAACTACACGCTGCGCGAACCGCTCGGCGTCGTGGCCAGGATCGTTGCCTACAATCATCCACTGATGTTCGCCGCGATGAAGATCGGCGCGCCACTGGCGGCCGGCAACACCATCGTGGTCAAGCCCCCTGAGCAGGCGCCGTTATCTTCGCTGCGCATGGCCGAGTTGATAGGCCACATCTTTCCCCCCGGCGTGCTCAACGTCCTGCCGGGTCGCCGGGAATGCGGTCAGGCGCTCACCGCGCACCAACGGGTGATGAAGGTCACGTTGATTGGCAGCGTCCCGACCGGTAGGGCCATCATGCGCAGCGCCGCGGATACCTTGAAACCGGTACTGCTGGAACTCGGCGGAAAGAACGCACTGATCGCCTTTCCGGATGCTGACGTCGAGCAGCTCATTGCGGGTGCCGTTCAGGGTATGAACTTCACCTGGGCCGGCCAATCGTGCGGCTCGACCAGCCGCGTATTCCTGCACGAGTCCATCCACGATCGAGTGCTCGAAGGCATCGTCGAGCAGATCGCCAGAAAGCACAAGCCGGGCATTCCAACCGACTGGGCCACCACCATGGGGCCGCTGGTCAGCCGCGCCCAGTTCGACAAGGTGATGCAATACATCCAGTGGGGTGCGGAAGACGGTGCGCGCCTGGTCACTGGTGGCAAGCAGCCACGCGATCCAATACTGTCGAAAGGATTCTTTGTCGAACCCACGGTCTTCGCCGACGTGACCTCGGACATGCGCATTGCGCGCGAGGAGATCTTCGGGCCCGTGTTGTCTGTGTTCAAGTGGAGCGACGAGGACGCAATGTTCGACCAGGTGAACGATGTTGAATACGGGCTCACCTCATCGATCTGGACGCGTGACCTGGTAACGGCGCATCGCGCAGCCAGTCGTGTACAGGCTGGATACGTCTGGATCAACAATTCGAGCCAGCACTTTCTCGGCGCGCCTTTCGGGGGCTACAAGCAGTCGGGATTGGGCAGGGAGGAGTGCTTCGAGGAGTTGCTGGAGTTTACGCAGGTCAAGAACGTCAATGTGCGATTGAGTGCTTAGGATCTTTGACAGTGGAGTCGAGAACATGAACTTCCTTCGCAATGCCTGGTATGTTGCCGCGTGGGGCCACGAGGTGACCGATCAGCTGTTCACCCGCCGCCTGTTCGGGGAACCGGTGTTGATCTATCGCACCACCAATGGCAGTCCCGTTGCGATGCTAGATCGCTGTCCGCACCGGTTTGCGCCACTATCTCGCGGACGCATCAACGGGGACTTTGTCGAGTGCGGATACCACGGGCTCCAGTTCGATGGTACCGGCGCATGTGTGCTCAATCCACACGGCAATCACGTGATTCCCAAGGCAGCCAGGGTCCGCGGATTTCCCTTGGTCGAGCGGCACGGGATACTGTGGATCTGGCCGGGTGAACCGGAACGGGCCGACTCGGCCGCGATTCCCGATTACGGTTACCTCGTCGAGAAGACGCGCAAGACTGTCTACGGGGCCATGCTGGTGAAGGCGAACTATGAGCTGATCATCGACAACCTGATGGACGCCAGCCATACGCAGTATGTGCATATGGATCTCCTGGGTACCGATGCATTTGCACGGAGCAAGCATGAGGTCGTGCAGGAAGGCGACACGGTGTATAGCAAGTACCTCATCCCGAACGGAGAGATACCGGAGGCCTACAAGCCATACTTCGAGGACCAGAAGCAGATGGTGGACTACCGCGTGAATTTCCGGTGGCAACCGCCGTCCCTCGTGCGTAACAGCGTATCGCTTACGCCGGTCGGCCGGCCGATCGAGGAAGGTATTCAGCGCACAGGTACCCACCTGATGACGCCGGAAACCGATACGACGGCGCACTATTTCTTCTGCCACACCCGCAACTTTCAGCTCGACGACCCGGTCGTCGACGAACGCGTCCGCAAGTGGCAGAAATCGGGACTTACCGACCAGGACGGCGCCATGATTGAAGCATGCCAGGAGCGCATGGGCACGTCCGACATCGAGTCCCTCAAGCCCGTGTTGTTCTCGATCGACTCAGCTGCGGTTCGCGTTCGACGGGCTCTTGCGAAGCTCATCGTCGAGGAACGCCAGCAGGTGTCCGCAGCGTCGCAGGAGTCGACGCCGGCTTAGGGCCGCTGAACCGATCATGCCGCAAGTGCGCGTCACGACCGTCCAAACCGGGTGTCTCGATGTCAAGACGTTCGAGTTCGAGGGCGTGGACGGCTCGCCCCTCCCGGCATTCACTGCCGGCTCTCACATCGACGTTCATCTCGACGAGGGACTCGTCCGCCAGTATTCGCTCTGCAACGGGCCCGATGAAACGGAGCGGTATTGCATCGCAGTCAAACGCGAGGTTGCATCTCGGGGCGGGTCGGCGAGAATGCACGATCGGGTGCGCGAAGGCGATGTTCTCACGATCGGTGTTCCACGGAACAACTTCCGCCTGCGCGAAGGAGACGGCCCCGCGCTACTGATTGCGGGCGGCATTGGCATCACGCCATTATTGTCGATGGCGCTGCAATTGAAGTCCGAGAGCAAGCCCTTTCACCTGCATTACTTCACGCGCTCGGTCGAGCACACCGCCTTTCATCAAAGGCTCTCCGGTGAGGGGTTCCGTGGCCGAGTCGATTTTCACTATGCGCTGGAGCCGTCGGCGGTACGTACCTGCCTGCAGAAGCATCTGGGGCATCGCCAGCTCACGTCCGAACTCTATCTATGCGGCCCTCGAGCGTTCATGGATCTGGTGCAGGAAGTGGCGGCCACGTCCTGGCCGCCGGAGAACGTTCACCTCGAATACTTTACGGCGGATCCCGGCGCCCTCGCAGGACCGCGATCGACCTTCACCGTACGCTTGGCGCGCAGTGGCGCCGTGTTCGCTGTTCCGGAAGACAAGACCATCCTCGAGGTGCTGGCCGAGCATGGCCAGTCCGTGGAAACGAGTTGCGAGCAGGGCGTATGCGGCACCTGTCTGACCGGCGTGCTCGAAGGCGTTCCCGATCACCGTGATGTGTTCCTGACGGATGACGAGAAGCAGAGCAACGACAAGATGTGCGTCTGCGTATCGCGGGCCTGTTCCGAGACCTTGGTGCTGGACCTGTAGGACTGATCCAGTTCTCGCGGAAGCACGTTCGGCATTGCCGGACAGCGGGATTGACAGGCCCTTCCAGGAGATTTCAAATGGCACAGATGGTCGCGCGACGTTGCAAATATTACAACGCGAGGCTAGAGCTTCAGTGCACGCGCGAAGACGAAGGCGAGTATCGCGCCGGTGCATTGGGCTAGGATGAACCCGGCCACGTGATCGGGGGCAATCCCCGCAAACGTGGGAGTGAGCGCGCGCGCGAGCGTCACCGCGGGATTGGCGAACGAAGTGGATGCGGTGAACCAGTACGCGCCGGCGATATACGTGCCGACCGCTGCCGCGACCACTACCGTCCCGTAGCGCCGCGTGCCCAGGATCGTGAGCAGCAATCCCGCCGTGGCCACGCCCTCAGCCAGCCACTGGCTCGCGCCGGTGCGCTGCCGCGGAGACGGCGTCCATGGCGCGAGATCGAACATCGCGTGTGCGAGCGCTACGCCGGCCAGTGCGCCGGCCACCTGGGCGACCATGAAGAGCATCCCGTCGATGCGGCCAAGCTCGCGCTGTGCAATCGCGACGAGCGACACCACGGGATTGAAATGCGCACCCGATACCGGCGCAAACACGAGGATCAATACGAACAGACCGCAACCGGTGGCCAAGCTGTTGGCCAGCAACGCAAGCGCGACATTTCCCCCCGCGAGGCGCTCGCCCATGATTCCCGAGCCGACGACGACTGCGAGCAGCAGCGCGGTCCCCGCGAATTCGGCCACAAGCCGTGAACTCAGAGTGGCGCTCACACGCGGTCGTGGCCGATGTCGTCGAGGCGTTTTTTCAGCACGAGGCGGTTGAGCGTTTCCAGCGGAAGGCTCGCGAAAAGGCGAATCCGTTTGGTGAGGATGCGGGACACGTCCGTAAACGCGCGCCGCTTCTCGTCGTCGCTGCCTTCGACGGCGGCGGGATCTGGCACGCCCCAGTGCGCGGAGATGGGCTGGCCGGGCCAGATCGGACATACTTCGCCGGCTGCGTTGTCGCAGACCGTGATCACGAAATCGAGTGCCGGTGCATCGGGCACCGCGTACCGTTCCCAGGACTTGCTCTCGAGTCCAGCGACGGGCATGCGGTTCTGCGTCAGCAACGCCAGCGCGTACGGATTCACCTTGCCTGTCGGATGCGAGCCCGCGGAGAAGCCGCGAAAGCGGCCCGTGCCGACGTGATTCAGGATCGACTCGGCCATGATGCTCCGCGCCGAGTTGCCGGTACAGAGGAAGAGTACGTTGTAGATGCGTTCGCTCATCTAGAGCGTCGCGTCAGGCGCAGCAGCCGCTGGTCGATTTTGCTTCCGGTACGGCAGACTCGGCGGGCGCACAGCAGCCCGACCGGCTCGCACCGGCGGTGGCTGCCGGGGCGGACGAGGGCACGCAGCATGCGCCGGTCGGGGCGTCCGCGGGATTCTGCGCGGTCGCATTGCCACCGTCGAAGAGCGGCACGCTGTCGAGAGTGTGAAACGCCTCCCACGCAATCCCCTGCGGATCGCGCACCCAGTGCTTGTTGCCGCGCGCGTAGCAACAGCTGACACCGATTTCGTCTTCCAGCGTCGTGGCGTCGGCGGCGTCGAAGCGGGTGCGCAGCATTGCGAGTTCGTTGGCGTCGTCGGCTTGCAGCCCGAGGTGGTTCAATCCCACCCGCGCGCCACGCTGCGAAATCGCGAAGTTGACGCGCGGGTCGTCGAGCATCCACTTCGCGTAGTCGGGTTTGGTGACCGTCGGCGCGAAGCCGAAGAGGTCGGAATAAAAACGGATGCTGGCGGCGAGATCGGGCACGCCGAGATGGACGTGAAAGCGTTTCATGATTTGGCTCCTTGGGTGCGGCACTTGGGTGCACAGGCGGCGGGGGCGCAGTCCGACCCGCAGACTTCGCCGCCGCTGGCGCGGCAGCAGTTCTCGGTGAGATAGCCGACCAGGCCGTTCATCGCGGCAATGTCGGGGCGATACCAGATGAAGCGGCCCTCGCGCCGGTCTTCAACGAGGCCCGCTTGCACCAGTTCCTTCAAGTGGAACGACAGCGTGGCCGGCGCGAGCCCGAGCCGCGCCATGATCGCGCCGGGCGTCAGGCCATCGCGTGCGTGTTCGACCAGCAGGCGAAAGAGGCGCAGCCGGGTCTCCTGCGCCAGCGCCGCCAGCGCGACCACTGCCTGCTGGGCGGCGGGATCGGTCGCGGACGCGGTAGCGGACGCGGTTGGCGGGACGGGCGTCGCGGTGTGTACAGATTTCATAATTCCAATATTATCGAATTAATGGCTGTTGTCAAGACCTCGACCGGAATGGCGGGTCCTAGGCCGCGCCGTCGCGCCGGAGGTACGTCGGTTCGTTGAACAGCGAGGTCACGCGCACCTTCTCGATCCCTGCGTCGTCGGGCACCCGGTACAGGATCGGGGTGATCAGTTCCTCGAAGATGCCGCGCAGGCTGCGGGCGCCGGTCTTGTATTCGAGCGCGATCTCGGCGATCTGGTCGAACACCCGGGGCTCGACGGTCAACTCAACGCCCTCGTTGGCGAAGATTTCCCGAAACTGGCCATAGAGCGAATTGGCGGGCTCGACCATGATGCGGACCAGCATCGACTTCGACAGGTCGCGGAAACGAGCGATGATCGGCAGGCGACCGGTGAACTCGGGAATGAGCCCGAAGGTGAAGAGATCGGTCGGCTTGACGCGCGTGTTGAGACGCTCGAGGATTTTCTGGTTGTCGCCGGCGGTCATTGCGATGTAGCCGTAACCATGCGTCTGCGACTTGATGATCTCGTCCAGGCCGACGAAGGCACCCCCGCAGATGAACAGGATGTTGGTCGTGTCGATGTACTGGCCGCTGGCGAGGCGGACCGGGAATCCTTCCATGATCTTGAGCAGCGCGTGCTGCACGCTTTCCCCCGACGTGCTGCGTGCCTTGGCGTCGTCGGCCTTGAGCTTGTCGATTTCGTCGATGAACACGATGCCGTGCTGCGCGCGCGTCGAGTCGCCATCGGCTTTTTCCAGCAGCCGCTGCAGGACCGCTTCGATCTCCTCGTTGACGTAGCGGGTCTGTGCGAGCGACGTCGCCTCGGCGGTCACGAAGGGCACGCCCAGGATGCGTGACAGCGTGTCGCACAGCAGCGTCTTGCCGGTCCCCGACGAGCCGATCAACAGCACGTTGCTCTTGTCGATGCTGGCGCGGTCGCGCTGCGCGCGCGCGATCTTGCGGAAGTGCGCGTAGACGGCGACAGCCACAATGCGCTTGGCCTCTTCCTGACCGATCACGTAGCGGTCGAGGGCGGCGACGATGGCACTTGGCTTCAGGGTTGCGTCGAGCACGGTGGGATCATTCGGGCTTTGATGGGGGACAGTGTCTCATTTTCGCGCTGCGGCGTTATGCGGAGGGGTGCGGCGCCCCCGTCGCCAGCGCCATAGTCGCCAGAGCAGGAAGGGGATGCCGACCACGCTCAGGATGCTCCATACCACCAGCGCGTAGTCCGACGGGCGCCACGTGCGCGGCAGCAGGTCGGGATCGCGCAGGTCGTCGGGGAAGGGCCGCGGGGGCACCGGCACGATCTGCGCCAGCGCCGGGTCGTTGGGAATGCGCGCCTTGTACTCCCAAGGCGACACGGCCGGCGCGTCGCCCCAGGCACGGCTCGACGGGAACTGCGGAAAGCGCACGAACGCGAGTGCTTCCATGTCGGCCTCCAGCATTTGCGCGAGGGGCCCCTGGTCGTCCGCCTGGACGCCACCGCCCAGCGCGCGCAGGCTGGCGTACGCGTCCTCCAGCGCGGCCGCCGGCATGAGGCGCGTCTGGTCGCTGCGCAGGTAGTCAAACGCAAGCTTGGCCTTGCCGATCGAGCCTTCCTTCGCCGCGATGAACGGGAATCCGACCCACGCCAGCAGCCGGCTCGATGGCCCGCGTGCCGGGATCGACCAACCCAGGGCACGCAGCGTGTCGACGCTGATCGAAGCGCAGTTCTCGTTGGGGTGGTAGTAGACGAGCTGATGGCGGTAGAACTGGTTGTAGACACGGTTCAGCGCCGACTGCACCAGCGCGGCCGCACGCTCGTCGCGCAGCACCGCCACCAGCATGTAACTCGGCCGGTACCAGCCCTGGCCGCTGTTGAGGTCCGCCAGGTAATTGTCGAGAGGCACCGGCGCGGCGATGATGCCCTTCTCGCTTTCGACGTCGAGCGAGTAGAAATTGTTGACCAGCCAGTCGCCGATGCTGCCGTCGGCCTGCACGCGACCCGTCACGAGTGCGAAATGCCCGCCGTGCGCTTCGTCGTCGTCGCCCTGGGCCCCGTTGACCATGAACCCCAGGACCGGCTTGCCGATCCATGGTGAAGGTGCCGACGGTCGCTGCCACAGTGTCGAGGCAGCGTAGGGACTTTGCGCGCCACCGCGCAGCTCGGCGCGCATCAGCGCGCGCAGCTGCAGTGCCGGGTCGGCAGGATCCGCCGGCGCCAAGACGGGCGGCAACGATGCGCCAAGCCGGAAATCGTCGGGCCAGATGGTGCGTGCGACAAAGCGATCGCCGAGGAGTGTGCCGCGCACCGTCACCGGGCGTTGCGCAAAGTAGGCGACCGACGACGCATCGTAGTAAGAGCGGTTGAGTGGAAGTTTCTCGACAGGCCGAAAGGGAAGCGCCGTCTCCGCCACGGTCAGAGTCGCGCCGTTGCCATCGATGCGCGCGTTGCGCACGATCTGCGGCGCGGCGATCCATATCAGCGGCGGATCGTCGAGGGCGTTGGCCGCCGGACGTGCCGGCGCCCAGTGCCGGATGTCGTCGAACGCGTGCATGTTAAGCGAGAAGCCGGCGGGTGCGCCGCCCGGGCGCGGTACGGCGATCGTCTCGCCGCGGAAATACCACAGGGCCTGCCGGATCGTCGGGCAGTCCGTGCAGGCGCCGGTCGTGACGCGGAACGCATCAGCGCCATAGAGTCCGAACGACCCGCCCGCGACGGCAGATTCGACCGGCGAGGCGGGGGATGCAGCAGCCGCCGCCGCCATCACAAGCGCCAGGATTGCGGCCCGCATGCGCGCGACCCTATTTCGCGACAGCGGCCTGCGCGAATCCCGCAAGTGCTTTTTCGAGATTGGATACGACCGGACACGTAGAAGCCCCATGCCGCTTTGCGAGGTACTGGACGTCGTTGTAGCCGAGCCAGACCTTGCCTGACGAATCCTCCCACACCAGTGCCTTGAGCGGCAGGTCGATACCGACGGTCTGGCTGCATTCCATGAACGGCGTGCCCCCCTGAGGATTGCCGAACACGAGCACCTCGGTCGGACGCAGGCTCTTGCCGATCTTCGTCGCCCCCGCCGCGTGGTCGATGCGCGCGAAAACGGTCAAGCCCTTCTCTTTGAGAACCGATTCGAGCCGGTCCATCGTTACCTTGGGCGAATAAGGACTGGGCAATGTCACCAGGCCATCGGCAGCGAATGCCGGCGCGATGAAAAGGAACATGAAGGCGCACAGGCAGGTAAGGTGACGAAACATATTGACCTCCGATTGATCAAAAGGAGCGCCGCCTGCCGCTCGCGTGCACGGTGCATGCGCTGCGGCCGGACTGGCTGGCGGCGAAGCAGGGCGACCGTTTCAGGGTAACCCCGCTCCGGTTCGCTGTGCATTGCGCGCCACGGCTTCGGGAAGCAGTCTTCGCGGCCATCCTCATCGGGTCATGAAGATGCGCAGGCGATTGGACAGCGCGTCGACGAGGCCCACCAGCGCGAGCATCGCGATCAGGACCGTCGAGGCTTCATGCGTCTGGAACAGCGACAGGTGGAAATAGAGCATCTGGCCAAGCCCGCCCGCACCGACAACGCCGAGCACGGTGGCGGCGCGAATATTGTTTTCCCAGCGGTACAGCGTGTAACTGGTCAACTGCGGCAGCACTTGCGGAAAGGTCGAATACCAGAAGGCGGGCAACGCGGCGACGCCATTGCGGCGCAAGGCGTCGTTGGCGTCCGGTGCCACGTTCTCGAGTGATTCGGCAAACAGGCGCCCGAGCACGCCGGTGGTATGGAACGCCAGTGCAAGCGTGCCGCCGAAAGGCCCGAGTCCGGCGGCGATGACGATCAGCGAGGCCCACACCAGTTCCGGGATCGCGCGCGCGAAATTCAATACGCCACGCGACGCGAGCTTGGCCACCGGTCCCCAGCGTCCCGCGGCCGGCACTGCCAGCATGAGTCCGCCGATCACAGCCAGCAGCGTTCCCAGAAAAGAAATGGCCAGCGTCTCCAGCGTTGCGTACGCAGTTCTGGCCAGGAATTCGCGCCCGCCCGCAGGTGGAAAGAAGCCCGCCGCAAAATCGGCCATGCTGCCCAGCGCGGCGAACGACAGCATGCTGGCCCAGTCGCCGGAGAGCGTGAGGACACAGGCGGCGACGAAGGCGATGAGGAGCAGCGGCATCACTACCGCGCGCAGCGATAACGGACGAACCATCCGCGCGTCCGCCTGGGTGTTCACGCGAGCCACCGGCGCAGATATGCGCTGACCGCGTCGGCGACGAGGACCAGGCCGACGAAGACCAGCAGCATCGTCAGCACCTCGCCACCGGCGAGCATCTTCATCGATTGCTCCATCAGTTGCCCGAGCCCGCCCGCTCCCACAAAGCCCATCACCACCGAGGCACGGATCGCGCATTCCCAGCGGTATACCGAATAGGACATGAGTTCCGGCAGACACACCGGCAATGTTCCGTAAAGGAAGGCCTGGGCGCGCGAGGCGCCGTTGGCGAGCAAGGCGCGGGTCGCCTGCGTCTCGTTGGATTCGAGGATCTCGATATACACCTTGCCCAGCATTCCCCCATAGGTCAGCGCGATCGCCATGACGCCGGCGGTGTCGCCCAGTCCCACGGCGCGCACGAACAGCAGGGCCCAGACGATCTCGGGTACGGAGCGCAGTGCGACGAGCAGCCAGCGCACGGCGGTACGTACCATGCTGCACGGTACGCACATCCTGCCGCCGGCGAACGCGGAGATCGACAGCGTCCTGTTGGCGATGAGCGCGAGGGGTACCGCCACCAGGATGGCGAGCAGCGTGCCCACCGTGGCGATCGCGATGGTCTTCCAGGTCGCGATGGCGACGAGTTCGAGAAATGAAGGCGCAAGGGCGGGCGGAAAGAAGGTCGCGAGGAAGCGGCCGGTGTAGCGCAGGCTCGCTTCGCCCCACAGCGTGGCCGGATTGAATTCGGTGATCCAGCCGGCGGGCAACAGGATGGCGATGCCGGCGAGCAGCCAGAACATCCGCGTGCGCGCGGCGGGGTCGCGCAACTCCCGCGAGTCGATCGGCGTGGTCAGCGCGTGCACGATGCGCGCGACCTTCAGGAGCAGCGGGAAAGCTTCACCCGCGTTTCCTCGGCCAAGGCAGGCGTCTGGAACGACGTGGCGAGTTCGGCTCCGTACAGCTGCGTGAGCAGCGCATCGTCGACGCTGGCACGCGGCAGGTCGAACAGCACGCGCCCGTCGCGCAATCCGACGATGCGCGAGAAGCGGCCAAGGGCGAGGTCGACGGCATGCAGCGAAACGACGAGCGTCGCATTGCGTTCGCGGGCTTCGTCCTGCAGTGCGTCCAACGCGGCGCCAGCGAGCGCCGGGTCGAGCGCGGATACCGGCTCGTCGAGCAGGAACAGCCGGGCGTTGGACAACAGCAGCCGCGCAAGGCCGACGCGCTGGCGTTCGCCGCCCGACAGCCGATCGCAGCGCAGGAAGAGCTTGTCCTCGGCGCGAAAGCGCAGCAACGCCGCGTGCGCCGCCGCGAGGTCGCGCGGATTGACGAGGGAGCGCAGCGCGTGCCATGTGCTCCACTGCGGCAGGCGGCCGGCGAGCACGGCATTCACGACGCGCTGGCGCGGCGGCAGTGGGGGCGTCTGCGGGGCGAGAAACAGTTCACCGCGCAGCGCATGTTGCGCCGACCTGGAGAGCGACCATGGGTCCGTACCGAGCACTTCGACCACCCCGCTCGCGGGGCGCAGCGCGCAGGCCAGTGTCGCCAGCAGCGTGGACTTGCCGGCGCCCGACGGCCCGATGATCGCGACCTGTTCGCCCGGCGCAAAGGCAAGCGTCGCCCCGCGCAGTGCATCGGTGCCATCCGCGTAGCGCACGCCGACATTGGCGAGCCGTGTCGTAGCCGCACCCATGCGGAACCGTCGCCGGGAAGACTTCGCCGCCGAAATTCCGGCGAACCTACTTGAGCAGGCCGGCGGATTTCGCGGCGGCTTCGATACCCTTGTAGTTCTCGGGTTTGGTCGGCACGAACTTGGAGGCACGCTGGAGCTTCAGGATCTCGGCGTCTGCGGGCTTGGACGGGTCGAGCGCCAGGAAGGCTGCCTTGATCTTGGCCACAAGTGCAGGATCGAGATCGGCCCGCACGGTCCAGTTGTAATCGTAGTAGGGCGGTGTCGTGTAAAAGACCACCACGTCCTTGGGATCGATTTTCTTGTCCTCGATCAACTTCTCCCAGACCGAGATGTTGAGTGCGCCCGCGTCGACCTTGCCGCCGGCAACCTGGAACGCGGTGGCGTCATGCGCGCCGGAGAACGCTACGCGCATGTCCTTGTCGGGGTTGAGGCCCGCCTCCAGCATGAACGAGCGTGGCATCAGGTGCCCCGAAGTCGAGGACACCGAGCCGAAGGTGAAGTTCTTGCCCTTGAGGTCGGCGAGGCTCTGGATACCGCTGCCCGCCTTGGTGATGAAGACCGAGCGGAACTTCTCGTCTTCCGCGCGCTGGACCAGTGGAATCGCGCCGCCATTGGTGCGGTGATTGGCCTGCACGAAGGTGAATCCGCCGTACCAGACCATGTCGAGTTTCTTGCCGGCAAGACCCTCGACCGTAGCGGCGTAGTCGGTGACTGGGATGAATTCGACCTTCGTGCCGGTCTTGTCTTCGAGATATTTGCCCAGCGGGGCGAATTTGCGCTGCAGTTCCGTCGGTGCTTCGTCGGGAATCGCCGATACCTTGAGCACGGTCTGCGCGGCGGCAACCGCGGTGTAGCCCATCAGGGTTCCGATAAGGAACGCCCAGGCCGTGCCGCGGACACTGCGGGAATATTTGGTCGGTGACATGGAATGGCCTTTTGCTGTGAGGGTGGCGGGGAAGCGTCGCTATCGCGGACGAGCGCACAGCGGCACGCTATGATGATGTCCCAATCTAGCATAAAGTTACGGGATACTTCGGGGTGAACAACTTCCGCATCGTCGACCGGTTGCGCAACGATCATGACGTCGAGCAGCGAGCGCTATTGCGCGGCTTGCGCGCGAGGCCAGCGGCGATCCCGCCGAAGTATTTCTACGATGCGCTGGGTTGCGCGCTGTTTGGTGCCATCTGCGAACTGCCGGAGTACTATCCGACCCGGACCGAACGCGCGATCTTTGGCGAACATCGCGCGGCGATCGTTCATTCCATCGGTACCGGTCGCCAGTTCGTCGATCTCGGCGCCGGCGACGGGCGCAAGGCGCGCGCATGGCTGCCGCTGGTCCACCCGACGCGGTATGTCGCCGTCGATGTCGCCGGCGACTGCGCTGCGCGAGACCTTGAGCGTGATGGCGCCCGATTTCCCGCAGGTCGAGATGCTGGGCATCGTCACGGATTTCGCCGAGGGCCTCGATCTCGACGGGGATCTTGATGCGGGGCCGGCGACTTTCTTCTATCCGGGCTCGTCGATCGGCAACTTCGCACCGGACGCGGCGCTGGGATTTCTTCAGGCGGTATACCGGCACTGTGTTGCGCGTCCGGGGAGCGGCTTGTTGATCGGCGTGGATACGAAAAAAGACAAGGCGCGGCTCGACGCGGCCTATGACGACACGCTCGGCGTTACGGCGGCGTTCAATCGCAATGTGCTCAATCATGTGAACCGGGTGCTTGGCTGCGATTTCGATCCAGCGGGGTTCGCGCATCGCGGCTTCTACAATGCGGCCGAGGGCAGGGTGGAAATGCACCTCGAAGCCATGGCCACACAGACAGTGGCATTGCCCGACGGCCCGTTGGTCATTGCGGAAGGCGGCCGCATCCACACCGAGAATTCCTACAAGTACTCGCCGGCCGAGTTCAGCGCCATTCTGGACGCGGCCGGTTACGCGAGCATGCGGTGCTGGCAGGATGCGCGGGGTGACTTCGCCGTCTTCTACGCCGCGTGATCGCGGGCGAGGCGCACGCCGGAAAACTGCCAGCGCGCGTCCGGCGGGAAGAAGTTGCGGTAGGTCGCCCGCAGATGCGCTGCCGGCGACGCGCAACTGCCACCGCGCAGCACGTATTGCGCGCACATGAACTTGCCGTTGTACTCGCCTACCGCGCCCGGAGGCAGCGCGGTAGCCCGGGTAGGGTGCGTACGCACTCTGCGTCCATTCCCAGACGTCACCGAACATCTGGACCGGACGCTCGGCCGTTTGCGTCCCCGCATGCGGCAACGGATGCAGCACGGCTGACTCGGCAAAATTGCCGTCGACCGGAACGTCGCGCGCGGCCACTTCCCATTCGAATTCCGATGGCAGCCGGGCGCCGGCCCAGCGGGCGTAAGCATCGGCCTCGAAATAACTCAAATGGCAGACCGGCGTATGGACATCGATGTCGACCATCCCGTGCAGCGTGAACGTACGCCAGCCGCCGTCACCGCGCTCCCAGTACAACGGCGCTTCCCACCCATGCGCGCATACCGCATCCCATCCGATCGACAGCCACAGCTCGGGTCGCCGGTAACCGCCGTCGGCGATGAAGGCCGCGTACTCGCCATGGGAAATCGGACGCGAGGCGAGTTCGAACGGGGCGACGAACACCTGGTGCGCCGGCAACTCGTTGTCGAACGCGAAGCCCGCCGCGTGGTGTCCGGCCGTGACGAGGCCCCCAGGGTAGACATGCCAGACCAGCGGCTGCGGTTGCACCCGCGCCAGCGGCCAGCGTGGGTGATAGACGGGCCGCAGCGGGTTGCGGGCGAGCAGGTGCTTCACGTCGGTGACAATGAGTTCCTGATGCTGCTGCTCGTGCTGCAATCCCAGTTCGATCAGGTCGCGCACCGCCGCATCCAACGGAGCCGCGAACAGCGCCGCCATGGCCGCATCGATATGGGCGCGGTAGGCGCGTACGGTCTCGAGATCGGGCCGCGAAAGCAGGCCGCGCTCCGGTCGCGGGTGCCGATCGCCTACGCCGTGATAGTAGGAATTGAAGAGGATACGAAAGGCCGGGTCGAACACCGCGTACTCGCGCACGTGCGCAGCGAGCACAAAGGTTTCGAAAAACCAGCTGGTGTGCGCCAGATGCCACTTGACCGGGCTCGCATCCGGCATCGATTGCAGTGCGCAATCCTCCGGCGACAGCGGGGCCGCGAGCGCCAGCGACGCGCGCCTGACCACGGTGTAGCGTGCTGCCAGCGCCTGCGCGTTGGCCTGCGTGCGCTGTGCAGAGGGCGGCGCAGGCGGCGGATAGGGGTGCCGGTGGGCGCGACTCACGCGATGCCCCGTCAACGAACGTCAATGCGCGGCGCGCCCGCGACGATTTCGCCGATCACGGCTGCGTCGGCGAAATCCTCGTCGCCGAAGATCGCGAGCACTGCGTCGACGGCCTCGGGCGCACAGGCGACGAGCAGCCCGCCGGAAGTCTGGGGGTCGGTCAGCAGCGCACGCTCCGCTTCGTCGACGCCGGCGCCGAGAATGATGTCATTGCCGTAGCCGGCCCAGTTGCGCGCCGACGCCCCCGTGTACAAGCCTTCGCGCGCGAGCTCGAGGGTGCCGGGATGGCGGGGAATCCGCGCGAAATCGATGGTCGCGCCAACCTGCGAGGCGCGGCAGATCTCCAGCAGGTGCCCGAGGAGGCCGAATCCCGTCACATCGGTGAGCGCGTGCACGTCGTCGAGCCTGCCCAGCGCAATGCCCGGCGTGTTGAGCTTGGTCGTGCTGGCGAGCATCGCCGCGTAACCCTCCGCGGACAGACGCTCCTTCTTGAGCGCTGCACTGTAGACGCCGACGCCGATGGGCTTCCCGAGGATCAGCTGATCGCCGGGGCGCGCGCCGGCATTGCGCTTCAGGTTGCGCGGATCGACGAGGCCAATCGCCACGAGGCCATAGATCGGCTCGACCGAATCGATGGTGTGGCCGCCGGCGATCGGGATGCCCGCCTTGGCGCAGATCGATTCGCCACCCTGCAGGACCTTGCGAATGGTCTCGACGGGCAGCTGGTTGACCGGCATGCCGACCAGTGCCAGCGCGAACAGCGGCGTTCCGCCCATGGCGTAAACGTCGGAGATCGCATTGGTCGCGGCAATCGCCCCGAAGTCGAACGGGTCATCGACGATCGGCATGAAGAAGTCGGTCGTCGCGACAATGGCCTGGGTTTCGTTGATCTGGTACACCGCCGCATCGTCGGCCGTCTCGATGCCTACCAGCAATTCCTTGGGCAGGATCGATGGGCCGGCCTTGGCGATGATCTGCTGGAGCACGGCCGGCGCAATCTTGCAACCGCAACCGCCGCCATGAGAGAACGAGGTCAGTCGCAACGGCATCGGGTCGGGTGCATTCATGTGGCTTTTCCCATCACGGTACAAGCAGGCATTCTAACGCCGCTGCGCAGCCATGGCCGCGGCTAACGCCACGCGCAGCGCCTGCGCCTCGGCCCCAGGCGTGAACAGCGGCGCACGGCGGGCACAGCTGTCTTCCAGCGTGCGCAAAAACTGCCGGTCTGCGCACGCGCGCGCCACACACTCGGACAAGCCGGCCGCATCACCGACGGTGAAGTACCCGGGATAGTCGGCGCCGAGCATGCCGACATTACCGGACATGCGGCTCCCGAGTACCGCGGTCCCGGCGGTGACCGCTTCCACCACGACGTTGGCCCCGCCTTCCATCCGTGAGGGCACGATCAGCAGGTGGGCGCGTTTGATCGCCTGCCGGGTCCACGGGTGCGCGCGCGGCCCGAGCCATTGCACGCGCGGGTCGGCGGCGGCCAGGTCGCGCGCTGCGCGGCCGAGTTCGGCATCGAGCGCGGCGCCGATGATCGTTAGCGTTGCGGGAGCCGATGGGTGGCAGTAGCCGCCAGGCCGCGAACGCGGTGGCCGGGTCCTTCTCGGCACGAAGATGCGCGACCAGCACGCAATGCAGCCGGTCCGTGGCCTTGTGCGCCCAGCGGCGCAACGGTCGCGCCGACTGGAACACGACCTCGGCACGTGCCTGCACTACCGGCGGAAGGTGCGCGATCGCATCGGCCTGCAGCACGATCAGGCGATCGGCAATACGTAACGATTCCGCGGCGGCTTCGTCGCCGCCAGGGAGGTCCTGATAGAGGTCGGTGCCGGTGAGTGCCACGACGAGGGCGCGCTCGGGAAACACTGCGCGCCACGCCCGAATCGCCGCGTGACTGCGCCGTGCATGCAGCGCAATCATCGCGATCGCGTCCGCCTTGGGATCGAGGACGGCCGCTTCGGCAGCCGCTTGTACAATGACCCGATACTCCGGCGTCAGCAGGCGCGCCCAACGGGCCGCGGTACGCCAGTTGCCGTTGTTCGCGTCGGCGAGTGCCGGCGTGACGAGGAGCAGGGAAGGGATGCGGCGGCGGGGCATGGACGGCAGATCGGCACGGACGATGACGGGGCTCGATGCAGCAAGCGCGCCGCCAGGCGCGGACGTCGACCACCGTCCACCGCGGACGGCGGAGGAGTTGGCGCGCGCGCTGCAGGATGCCAGAAATTATACGCAGGCCGCCTATGCGCACCTGACTCCCGCCGAGCGCGCATTTCCCCAGCGCTCCACCGTGAACCTGCCGCGGTGGGAGCTGGGGCACATCGCGTGGTTCCAGGAATTCTGGTGTCGGCGATACGCGCCCAACGATCCGCGTGGCATGCGAACACCGTCGCGGCTGTCGCTTGCGGACCGCTGGTGGGACTCGAGCAATGTGCCGCACGCGACACGATGGACGCTGCCGCTGCCCGACTGGGCGGGCGTGCAAGCCTACCTCGATGCGACGCTCGGCGAGACGCTCGAGACCTTGGCGCATGCGCCGCTTCCCAGTCGATATTTTTTCGAATTGGCGCTCTACCACGAGGACATGCACGTGGAGGCGTTGTTGATGTCGCTGCAGACGCTGGCGCTCCCTTCGCCGCCGCCATCGAGCGCCGCGAGCCATGCGGCAGCGCCACGTGCGCGGTGCACGGCGCTCCGCGATGTCGCCTTTGCGGGGGGCGAGCTGCGGCTGGGCGCCGCGCCCGGCGCGGACGCATGGCGCTTCGTGTTCGACAACGAGAAGTGGGCGCAGGTCGTCCACGTGGCGCCGTTCGCGATGGCATCGCGTTGCGTGACCAATGGCGAGTTTGCCGACTTTGTCGACGCCCGGGGCTACGGCCGGGATACGTTGTGGTCGACTGCGGGCCTTCGCTGGCGCAACGGCACGGGCGCCACGCAGCCCTGCTATTGGCGGCGCGCGGCCGACGGATGGGAGCAGCGTCGCTTCGCGCGCTGGGAACCACTCGCTCGGGACGAACCGGTGATGCACGTGAATGCGCACGAAGCCGAAGCCTGGTGTGCTTGGGCCGGGCGCCGCTTGCCGACCGAGGCGGAATGGGAGTTCGCGGCGTTGACGGTGGCTCGCAGCGCCGCCGACCATCTCGATCTGCGGTCCGCCAAGCCGATTTTCGCCGCGGATGGCGGTGTTGAGCGTGCCCTGTTACATCTGTTCGGCAATGTATGGGAGTGGACCGCGAGCGCCTTTATCGCGCTGCCGGGCTTCCTGCCCGACCCGTACGCCGACTATTCCGCACCCTGGTTCGGCGATCACCGGGTGATACGGGGGGGCTCGTTCGCCACCCGGACGCGCCTGGTGCATGCAAAATTCCGAAACTTCTACCTGCCCGAACGGTCGGACATGTTCGTGGGATTTCGTACTTGTGCGGTGCAACAATAGGCTGCGAAGTAAGGGATTCCGGTTTGTCGATTGCCACACACGATTGCGACACAGTTCGCGCAACGAACGGCTGCGGAGTGCGGCTGCGCTTTCCATGCCGGGGCCGCAGGGGTAGCATTCGGCAGCGATAACGGTTCGGGCGTATTTCCTGCTTGCGTCAGCCAGGTGCGCCACGTCAAGAAGCAACCGGGCGCGAGACTGGAGCGAACAGGCTTTGAAGCCGACCAACATAGCGGACCCCGACTACTTTCACAAAGTCGTTGATTGCCAGTGGGCCTGCCCGGCTCACACTCCCGTACCCGAATACATCCGGTTGATCGCCGCCGGGCGCTACGGCGACGCCTACCTCGTCAACTGGCAGTCGAACGTCTTCCCGGGCATCCTCGGGCGCACCTGCGACCGGCCGTGCGAACCGGCCTGCCGGCGCGGCCGCGTCGAGGAAGGCTCGCCCGAGCACCGAAAGAACGAAGCCAAGTCAGAACCGGTCGCGATCTGCCGCCTGAAGCGCGTCGCCGCCGATTTCAAGGAGGACATCCGGCCGCGCCTGCCCAAGCCCGCTTCGCAGCGCAATGGCAAGCGCGTGGCACTCGTCGGCGCCGGACCCGCATCCCTCACCGTGGCGCGTGATCTGGCGCCGCTTGGCTATACCTGCGTGGTCTTCGATGGCGACCCGAAGGCGGGCGGCATGATGCGTACGCAGATCCCGAAGTTTCGGCTGCCCGACGCGGTCATCGACGAAGAGATGGGTTATGTCCTCGACATGGGCATCGAATTTCGCGCCGGTCAGCGTATAGACAGCCTGAAGACGCTGCTCGACGAGCAATGGGATGCAGTTTTTGTCGGCAGCGGCGCGCCGCGTGGCCGCGATCTCGATGTTCCCGGACGGCGCGAGGCTGCCGCCAACATTCATATCGGCATCGACTGGCTGTCGTCGGTGTCATTCGGTCATGTGACGCGCATCGGCAAGCGGGTCGTCGTGCTCGGTGGCGGCAACACGGCGATGGATTGCTGCCGCTCGTCGCGACGCCTGGGTGGTGACGACGTCAAGGTCATCGTGCGCTCCGGCTTCGACGAGATGAAGGCGTCGCCGTGGGAGAAGGAGGACGCGATGCATGAAGGCATCCCGATCCTCAATTACCTGGTGCCCAAGGCCTTTACGCACGACGACGGAAAACTGACCGGCGTACTGTTCGAGAAGGTTGCGCCCCAGAAGGATGCGCAGGGGCGGCGGCAACTCGTGCCGACCGGCGAGCCGGACGTGCATGTGCCGTGCGACGACGTGCTGGTCGCGATCGGCCAGGAGAATGCCTTCCCGTGGATCGAGCGTGACGTCGGCATCGAGTTCGACCAGCACGGCATGCCGGTGGTCGACAAGGTGACGATGGTTGCGACCCGCCCCGATGTGTTCTTTGGCGGTGACGCGGCGTTCGGACCCAAGAACATCATCTGGGCGGTAGCGCATGGCCATGCCGCGGCCATATCCATCGACCTGCATTGCGAGGGCAAGAGCCCGAGCGAACGGCCGCCGCCGCACGTGAACCTCCTGTCGCAGAAGATGGGCATCCACGAGTGGAGCTACGACAACGCGATCAACGGCGACCAGCGCTATCGCGTGCCGCTGAAGGACACCGTGATCGCGTTGAAGGACATTCGCGCCGAGGTCGAGCTGGGCTTCGACCTCAAGGTGGCGTTCGCCGAAGCGCAGCGCTGCCTCAACTGCGACGTGCAGACGGTATTCACCAGCAAGCTGTGCATCGAGTGCGATGCGTGCGTCGATATCTGCCCGATGGACTGCATCACGTTCACCGGCGATGGCGACGAAGCGGACCTGCGCGGCCGATTGATGGCGCCGGCGGCGAACACCACGCAGGATCTGTACGTCGCTGCCGGCTTGAAGACCGGTCGCGTCATGGTGAAGGACGAGGACGTGTGCCTGCATTGCGGACTATGTGCCGAACGTTGCCCGACCGGGGCCTGGGACATGCAGAAGTTCCTGCTCGAGAGCGCGCAGGCCGACGACCGGTGTCGCACGCGGCACGCGGCGCCGGCCCCCGGCGAGAGCGCACCCGCGCTGGCCGCCGACTGATCCCATGCCGCCTTCTTCCGCGATGACCACTCCACTGCGCGTCAACGATTTTGTCGTCAAGTTCGCCAACGTCAACGGGTCCGGCTCGGCGTCCGCCAATGGGCTGTTCGCCAAGGCGATCCTGCGCATGGGCGTGCCGGTGGCGGCGCGCAACATCTTTCCGTCGAACATCCAGGGCCTGCCGACGTGGTACGAAGTCCGCGTCGTCGAAGACGGCTGGCGCGGGCGACGCGGTGGCGTCGATCTCATGGTGGCGATGAATCCGCAGACCTGGGACAAGGACGTCGCCGAGATCGACACCGGCGGCTGGCTGTTCTACGACTCGACCAAGCCGCTGCCGCCGTCCAAGTTCCGCGAGGATGTGGTCAAGCTCGGTATACCCTTGACGGCGATCTGCAATGCCGCGTACACCGATGCGCGCCAACGGCAACTGTTCAAGAACATCATTTATCTGGGAGCGCTGTCGGCGTTGCTGGACATCGAAGCCGCGGTCGTCGAGAGTCTCTTCGGTGAGCAGTACAAGGGTAAGGAAGCCCTGCTCGAATCCAATCGCAAGGCGTTCCGGATGGGACGCGAGCATGCGCTGGAGAATTTCGCCTGTCCGTTGCCGATTCGCGTGCGCCCGAGTGAGCGCGTCGGCAACCGCATCTTCATCGACGGCAACAGCGCAGCGGCGTTGGGCAGTGTTTACGGTGGCGCCACGGTGGCGGCCTGGTACCCGATCACGCCGTCGTCGTCACTGGCCGAAGCCTTCACCGCGTATTGCCGCAAGCTGCGCACCGACCGCGATACCGGCAGGAAGCGCTATGCCATCCTGCAGGCCGAAGACGAGCTGTCGTCGATCGGCATGGTGATCGGCGCTGCCTGGAACGGCGCGCGTGCCTTCACCACGACGTCGGGCCCGGGCGTGTCGCTGATGCAGGAGTTCCTGGGCCTGGCCTACTTCGCCGAGATCCCGGTGGTGCTGTTCGACGTGCAACGCGGCAGTCCATCGACCGGCATGCCGACGCGAACGCAGCAGGCCGATCTTTTCTCCTGCGCATACGCGTCGCATGGGGATACCAAGCATGTGATGCTGCTGCCGGAGGATCCGCGCGAAGCGTTCGATTTCGCGGCGTCGGCGTTCGACCTCGCCGACCGGTTGCAGACACCGATCTTCGTGATGCTCGACCTCGACATCGGCATGCAGGATTGGCTTTGCGAGCCATTCGCCTGGGACGATGCGCGACGGATGGATCGTGGCAAGGTGATGAGCGCCGCCGAGCTCGACGGCGGCCGCGACTTCGGGCGTTATCTCGACGTCGATGGCGATGGCATCCCGTACCGCACGTATCCCGGTACGCACCCGACCAAGGGCAGCTTTTTCACCCGCGGCACGACCAAGGATCGCTACGCGCGCTACACGGAGGAGGGGGTCGCGTACGTCGACAACATGCAGCGGCTGCAGCGCAAGTTCGAAACGGCCAAGGCGCTGGTGCCCGCCCCGGTGATGCAGAAAGCGGCCAAGCCGACGCGCACCGGGGTCTTGTGGTTCGGCTCCACCGGCGCGGCCATGGCCGAATCGCTGGCCGCGCTGGAGCTGGATGGCATCCACCTCGATCGGCTGCGCCTGCGGGCATTCCCGTTCTCCGAGGCGGTCCATGATTTCATCGCGTCGCACGACCGGGTCTTCGTGGTGGAACAGAATCGGGACGCGCAGATGAAGGCCATCCTCGTCAACGAATGTGGCGTCGATCCTGCACGTCTCATTTCGGTGCTGCACTACGATGGCACGCCGATCACCGCCCGGTTCATCACGCGCGAGATCGCCGAAAAGGCGCGCCTGTTCAACGTCACCCCGTTGCGTCGCACGGACGCGGCGTGACTGGCGGCGCTGCTTCCCGGTGGATCCAGTTATCCCTGCTACCCAATCCCGACCCAGGCTCCTGACTCCCGCCAATGACCTATCTCGCCAAACCCAGGATCCACCATCCGGCGCTGCCGAAAAATACGCTCGGCTACACGCATCGCGACTACGAGGGCGCCATTTCCACGCTGTGCGCCGGGTGCGGCCACGATTCGATCTCGGCGGCCATCATCCAGGCGTTCTTCGAACTCGACGTGCCGCCGCATCGCGTGGCAAAGCTCTCGGGGATCGGTTGTTCGTCGAAGACGCCGACGTACTTCCTCGGCAATTCGCACGGCTTCAACAGCGTGCATGGCCGCATGCCGTCGGTGCTGACCGGTGCCGCGCTCGCCAACCGCGACCTGATCTATCTCGGCGTCTCCGGCGACGGCGATTCGGCGTCGATCGGGCTCGGCCAATTCGCGCATGTCATGCGGCGCGGCGTCAACATGGTGTACATCGTCGAGAACAATGGCGTGTACGGCCTCACCAAAGGTCAGTTCTCGGCGACCGCGGACCGTGGCAGCAAGAGCAAGCGGGGCGTAGTCAACAGCGACGAATCCATCGACCTCGTGATGCTGGCGATGACGCTCGGCGCCACCTTCGTCGGGCGCGGCTTCTCCGGCGACAAGGAACAGCTGATTCCTTTGATTCGCGCCGCGGTCGAGCACAAGGGCGCCGCGTTCATCGACGTCGTCAGCCCCTGCGTTGCGTTCAACAACCATGCGGGCTCGACCAAGAGCTACGACTACGTCCGGGAGCACAACGAGGCCGTCAACCGGCTGGATTTCATTTCGTCACGCGACGAGATCGTCACCAGCTATGCGCCCGGTGAACGGCGCGACGTGGTGCTGCACGACGGCAGCACGGTGCGACTGCGCAAGCTGCACGAAGACTACGACCCCACCGACAAGGTCGGCGCGATGAACTACCTGATGTCGCGGCAAACCGTAGGAGAGGTGGTCACCGGTCTACTCTACGTGCGCCCCAATAGCGGCGACCTGCACGACGCGCTGGAAACAGTCGATGTGCCGCTGAACGCGCTGTCCGATGCGGAGCTGGTGCCCGGGGTTGCGGCTCTGGAGGCGGTAAACGCGTCGCTGCGCTGAAGTCCAGGGCGTTAGCGATGGTTGCCCGAAGGAAATCGAGACCCCGGCCGAGGAGGATGACATGCCGACTCCGACGAGTCCACGATTGGGCCCGGTCAAGGCCGAGGTTGGCTACGCCTGGTTAAGGGCTTCATACAAATGACTGGCCGGTCCCCGGCGAGGATCTGTAGTTCGTCACGAAGATCGCTCCGTCGTCATCGACCGTGTGTTTCCTGAGTACGGGTTCGAACGGAATGTCGACGACCGTTTCGGCCCCGCCACCGAGGGCATTGGCCCGCATGACCACCGAAGCCTGTTCACCGTAAACCGCGTGCAACCGCTCGCTAACCTGGTTCATTGTTGCGCTCTCGATCGCCCCGCTGGTGCGTACGTGCAGGCGCAGGCGGGCATTGCCTATCGACGCTTCAATCGCAATCGTCTCTACGTTCCGCATGGATGTCATCGAAGACCGTACGGCGTCGTCTACGATGGGCAGCAGGACCATAGGTGGCAGGCGCGCTTCCCGAGCGACTTCGGGAAGCACAATGGAGACGGCCAGGCGTTCCCGCATGCGAATCCTCATGATGTCCAGCCAGGCGCCGGCAAGCGTAATTTCGACCCCCAGGGTGGAGTGGGCCGTGCTTAGTCCGGGCAACGCCGCGCGCAGATAGACGATCAGGTCGTCGAGCATTCGTTCGGCGAGGACTGCGTCATCCTCGTAAAGCTGTTCGACATGGCCGAGCGTGTCGAACAGGAACTGCGGCTCGACGTGCGCCTGCATGGTTTGTAGCCGCGCGACATACGTCTGGCGGGCCACCGTCGCGCGTTCCATCTGCACAAAGCGTAAGGCGTCGGTGCGGCTGACCGAATCGCGATATTGCAGGTAGCCGAGCGCGGCCAGGTAGCACATCAAAAGAGTCGGCGGGACATTGAGCCAGAGCAGAATACCAAGACTCAGATTGTTCCCAGGCCACGGGTTCACCCCGCCCTCGCCTATGGACTTGATCAACCACCCGATCACAATGTCGAACACGGTAGCCATCACCACAGCCAGCGTTGCCGCGGCGATGTAGGGCAGCCAGCGCGGCATCCGCGTCGTTCGCACCTCCGCGGCGACCGCGATGCACAGTACGAATGCGACACTCAAGTAGATACCCGATGTGACGCAGGCCAGGTAGCTTTCCCACCAACCCTGCCGGGTTTGCCAAAGCGCCGCGCCGATACCTTGGACGCTCCCCAGTCCCAGTCCGATGACAACGGCCACCCCGATTTGGCGAAGCGTCAACCCGCGCCACGCTTTACCGATGAAATGGCGCACGCTAGTGCGCGACGGTGTCGTGCGGGCGATGGCGGATTCGAGTGTGGACATCAAGCGGCTTTCAACTCCGCGAGCGGAGGCAATGGAAGCTCGATGACTGCGCTAACGCCGCCTTCGGGGCCGGCGCGGAGTACCAGCTTCGCCTGTTCCCCGTAGGTCGACAACAGGCGGGCGCGGATATTGGCCAGTCCGACGCCGCCGCCCCAGGTTTCCTGCAGGCCACGGCCGTTGTCCTTAACCTCGACGACAAGCCTGGTGCCCGCTATGCGCGCGCTGATCAGGATCGATCCACCCTTCGGGAGCGACGCCAAGCCATGGATGACCGCGTTCTCCGCGAGCGTGGTCAGCATCATTGGCGGAATGATCAGCCCGCGCAGTGGTTCCGGCACGTCGCAGTCGAAGCGCAAGCGCGGCCCCATGCGGATCTGCTGGACGTTGAGGTAGGCGGTGGTCAGGGCAATTTCCCGCTCCAGCGTCGACGTCGACTCGCGCATTGTCGGCAGCGAGGCGGTGAGATACCGTGACAGATGTTGCAGCATGGCGCGGCCCGATCCGCGGTCGGTCTGATACAAGTGGCGGACGCTGGCGAGCGTATTGAACAGGAAGTGCGGCTCGATCTGTGCCTGCATTACCTGCAGTCGGGCCTCGGCGCTGTTGCGCTCGACATCCTCACGTTGCACGCTCTCCTCGTGCAGGGTGGCCGCAAGTGTGGCGTTGCGTTTCAGGTACAGGTAGAGCGTGGTCGCGATGAAGCTTACGACCAGCGCCATGACGGCGTGCCCGCCGAAGTAGCGAAGCAGTGCGATCGGCGTGTCGAGCGGACCCAGCCAGCGCGTGAGATAGCCATCCGGGTACAGCCAGGGTATGACCGCAGCCCACAGCGTTGCACCGACGCATTGGCTGATAACGACCGCGGCGATCAGCGCCGCGATTCGCGCGCGTCCTTGTTGCGGTCCGCAGTTTTCGACCGCAACCACAGCCAGCAGCACCGGAAAGTAAAGCAGGAACGTAAAGGCGAACGGCTTGAGCAGTCCCAGCGTGACAGAGCCAACTCCGCCCCCCGCGGTGAACGACACCATTGACGCCGGTTCGCTCAGCGACAAGGCGACGATGACCAGACTGAACCTGCCAAAGCCTCGCCAGGTCAGTCCGGAAAAAATCTGCGCCAGCCAGGCGCGCCAGGCATTCATGTAATCCGCTCGCGGTCGAATCGGTCAGCCATCGGCTACTGGAAAGTGTAGCGGGCGCCCAGGTTGAACTGGGTGCCGGTGGCGCCGGAAAACGCGTAGTTGAAGTTGTAGTTGGTCCACAGGTAGTTGGCCGCCGGGTTGAACGGCGCAATGCGGTTGAACACATTGATGATCGAGCCGAAGATCTGCCAGTTCCGGAAGCTGGAATAGGCAGCCGCGAGGTCGAGCGTGGTGAACGAAGCCACGTGGCAGTTTGGACCGTCGAGGTCCGAAATGCAGCCGCCCTCGATGTCCTGGGCACCCTGGTAGGAAACTGACTGGTAGTCGCTGACATAACGCAAGGTGCCGGTCACGTTCCACGGTCCGCGCGCCCAGCCGATGATCAGGTTGATGCGGTCGGCAGGGGTTCCCGCCGAGCTGCTGACGCCCGTGGGTCCCTGCGTCCCGGCGAACTTGTACGTTGACCCATCTGTCGATGTGATGTCGTAGTCGAACACGTGCGTCCACTGCAACTCGGTTTTGAGCGTTCCCCAGCCCTTTATGCGCTGCCGCCAGATGATGTCGACGTCGATGCCGTCGGTCGCGACTTGGCTAAGGTTCGTGAACGGCGTGATCACGTAAAGAACCGACCCAGAATTGGGAACCCCCGGCAGATCGTTGGTGTCGCGAACCACCCGCGTATTCGGAAACGCCGACGGATTGGCCAGCGCGGCCGCGCTTTCCTCGAGGCCAATCTGGCCCTTGGTCACGAAGTTCCAGTAGTCGAGCGTGCCGCTCAGGCCAGGCACCGGCTCCCAGATCAGTCCCAGCGTCCAGGCCGTGGAAGTTTCGGGCTTGAGGTTGGGATTCGACGTGACGATTCCGAGGCCGATCGCGTTGCAGTCTGCCTGGAGGTTGGTGACCGGGCAGCGCACCGGGTCGCGAGCGGTCCCGAAACCCGCGGTGGTCGAATTGACTTCGTACAGTCCGGGGGCGCGGAACGCGGTCTGCCAGGTACCTCGGGCCACCAGCGAGGGAAGGATGGTCCACTTGACGCCCACCTTCGGATTGGTGGTGCTGCCGAAGTCGGAGTAATGGTCGTAGCGGAGTGCGACCGTCGCTTCGAGATTCTTCGCCAACGGCGCATACAACTCGGCGTAGAGCGCGTTCACGTTGCGCGATCCGCTCGCCGAGGAATACCCCTGGCCGAGTACATCGCCTGTCTCGGTACCCGGCCAACCCGGATTGGAGAGCTCCTCCCGCCGAAATTCGTATCCGACTGCCAATGCCAACTGACCGCCGGCCAGCGGGTAGAGGTCGCGTGACGCCTTGGCGTCGGCGATCATGTTCTCGGATACGGTCGTCCAGGAAGCTGCCGGCGCGATCCAGTCGTAGACGGCAGGGTCGTTCAGGCCGGCGTTGGCGCCGATCCGGTAGTACCCGTACGGCCCGGTGCCAGCGAGGCCTTCGAGCAGGCGCGAGTAGCTGTAGCGCCCGCGGCGGGTGATGTCGGCGTCACTTCGAATGTACAGGCCGGCGACGTCCCAAGCCCATTCGTGCGTGGTGCCTTTGACGCCTGCCAGATAGCGCTGGGTGCCGGTTTTGTACGTGGCCGTGCCGCCGCCGAGCCCGCCATCGGTGTAGTACAGCCGAGCGACCTGGTCGGACGCGCCAAATGGGTTGTCGGGATGACCGACAGGCAGGGAAATCGTCGTCGACGAGCGCACCGACTGGGTCGATGGGTCGTACCACCGGGCCTGCGTCGGCGTCGGCCCTTGTCGCGTATTCGTCTCGACCTGAAAGTACGACAATTCCGCGTAGCCTTCTATTGCATCGGACAACCGGTACGCTCCCCGTACGAAGACGTTGAAGCGCTCGATTTCCGGGGACAGGTCGTTGTAGTCCTTGGGCTCGTAGCGGCAGAAGCCGTTATCCGCATTCGCCGGCACGCAGGCGCCAGCGAGTGACTGGAACGGCCCCGGTGTGCCGTTCGGGTTGGCTGCCGGCACCGGTGCGACATTGCCGAGCAGGCTGCCCGCAAAAATGGGCCCTAATCCCACCGTGGGATTGCCTGGCCGCACGTCGTAGAACCCCATCGACCGCAGGTCGTTGGTCCCGACGTATTGCCTGCCCCGGTTGGCGGGATTGGCCTCCTGTTTCTGTGCGTCGATGGTCACGAACAGGTTGTAGCGATCGCGTGTGAGGTCGCCAATGCCGAAGGTGACGGCACCCTTCACCTGGTTGCCTTCGCCGTTTTGTGTGGTGCCGGCGGTTGCAGTCGCGCTGATGCCGGTGTACTGCTGGCGCAGGATCACGTTGACGACGCCGGCAACCGCATCCGAGCCATAGATTGCGGAGGCACCGTCCTTCAGGACTTCAATCCGTTCGACGGCATCGAACGGAATCTGCGACAGGTCGACGTAGGAAATATGGCCGTCATCGGCCAGTCCGAAGTTTGCCAGGCGTCGTCCGTTCAACAGCACCAATGTGTTATTGGGGCCAAGACCACGCAGCGACACGGCTGCACCGGACGACGAGAAGCCTTGGGTGAACGATGGACTGATCGAGCCGTTGTTGTTGGCCGTGATCTGCCGCACGACGTCCTGGATCGTCTGCAGTCCCGACGCCTGGATATCTTCGCGCGTGATGGTCTGGATGGGCGCCGCGGTCTCCGTGTCGGCGCGCTTGATGTTCGACCCTGTCACGTTGATGCGGAGGTCCTGCGCCAGCGCTTCTTCGCCGGTGACCAGTACGGCGCAGGCATTGCCTACAGCGAGAGCCACCTTGGTCGGTCGAATCGCCATCTCACATTTGCTTGAAAAGGTGGTTATAGGACTCGCTGACCGCCAGCGTCTCCTTGCGCTGCTTTATTTGTACGTGCAGGTGGCCGCGGAAATCCCGGGACACACCGGCGATCGCGTTAATGTTCACCAGCGTGGAGCGGTGGATCTGCCAGAACATGTTTGGGTCCACCGCCTCCACGAGGTCCTTGATCGGACGCCTGATGACTGCCTCGTGGTCGGGCGTAATCACCAGCGTGTATTTGTTATCGGCCTGGAAGTAGCAGATTTGCTCCACAGTGATGACGCTCAGATTGTTGCCTTGGGAAGCGGTGACCCAGCGCAGGTATTCGCCATTGCGCGCCTTCGATGCCAGCAGGCTCAGGATGCCTTCGAGGCTGGCGGGCCGGTCCCGCATCCTGTCCTTGAGGCGTGCAACCGTTTCCGCCAGCCGCGACGATGAGAATGGCTTCATCACGTAGTCGACCGCACCCTGGTCAAAGGCCGCCACGGCGTACTTGTCGTAGGCGGTGACAAAGACCACGTGGCACTTTCCACTCGCCAGTCGGGCAACCTCGAGTCCTGTCATCCCGGGCATCTGAATGTCGAGAAACAGGATCTGCGGGGAGTGCGCCGCCAGCGCGCGTATGGCTTCCAGGCCGTCGGCGGCTTCGGCGCATATCACGAGTTCGGGCCACAATGCGCCGAGTTTGGTACGCAACTCACTGCGCAGAACCGCTTCGTCTTCAGCGATGATCGCGTTCGGCGTGCTCATGGGGAATCTCCACGACGGCCCGGATTTCGCCGGATTTGGTGGTGTGGGCGGGAAGGGACGCTTCCGTGCCGTACAGCACGATCAGACGCTTGCGAACCTGCGTTGCTGCGTCGCTTGGAGTTTCTTCGTTGATAGCGCCCCACGCACCTGAGCACGCCAAGCTCGGTCGTCGTGATAATAGGCTGCTTTGGGCATACTTGCGTGCGGATTCACAGCGTAGATCGCAGCGATGCTTCGCCGTGGACTTGCGACGAAACCCGGGATTCCGGGAGTCAGTCCGGCTCTACGAGGTGTCAGTTCGGTGGAGGATGCACGCGACTAAGCGGCTTCAGCCCGAAAAAAGCAGCCGACCTTGCAAAATGCAACGGTATGGCGGTGGAGAGGGCGGCGAACACCATGACGGCAAACACCCTGGATCAACCTGAGCCTGGTCAGGGGGCAGTGGCTCGCGGGTCTCGCGCAAGCTCCACGCCGACTACGAACCCACGGACAATATCGGCGCGATGAATTACCTGATGTCGCGCCAGGCCGTGGGAGAGGTGGTCACCGGTCTAATCTACTTGCGCCCCAATAGCGGCGACCTGCACGACGCGCTGGAAACGGTCGATGTGCCGCTGAACGCGCTGTCCGACGCCGATCTCGTGCCCGGCAGCGCCGCGCTGGAGGCGGTCAACGCGTCGCTGCGTTGACGACCTACATCTGCTTGAAGAGGTGGGCGTAGGACTCGCCCACGGGCAGTGATTCGTCGCGCTGTTTGAGCCGCACATGCAGATGCCCGCGCGCGTCCCGGTCGACGCCGGCGATCATGTTCACGTTGACGACCACCGAGCGGTGAATCTGCCAGAAGTTCTGCGGATCGACTTCCTCCACCAGCGTCTTGAGCGGGCGCCGGATCAATGATTCCGACTGCGCCGTGACGACGGCGGTGTATTTGTTGTCGGCGCGGAAATAGCAGATCGAGTCGACGGTGATGAGCCGCAGGCCGTCGGTGTGCGACGCAGTGATCCACCGCAGGTAGTCCTTGCGCCGATGCAGCGTGCTGCTGATGGCTTCCAGGATTCCGTTGAGGTCGGCGGGAGGCTCGTGCAAGCGCGCCTTGAGTCGCCCGATCGTGGCCTGCAGGCGCGGCGCGGAAAACGGCTTCATCAGGTAATCGACCGCACCCTGCTCAAAGGCCTCGACCGCGTATTTGTCGTACGCGGTGACGAACGCGACATGGCAGCGACCGCTCGCCTTGCGCGCCACTTCGAGCCCCGACAGGCCTGGCATCTCGATGTCGAGGAACAGGATATCGGGGGCATGGGTCGAGATCGCCTCCACCGCCGCCAGGCCGTCCCCGGCCTCCGCGCAGACCACGAGTTCCGGCCAGAGCGTTGCCAGCGAATCCTTCAATTCGCCACGCAGGACCGGCTCGTCCTCAGCGATGATCGCCGTGGGCGTGCTCAACAGCCACCTCGATGGTTATCAATGTCATGACGCCCTCGACGCGCACGTCGAGCGTGGCCCGGGCGCCATAAAGAGCAAGCAGGCGCGCGCGTAGGCTGTCGAGCAGCGGCGCTCCGCGACCATCCGGATGGTGCGCCCCTTCGCTGCAGAAGATCAGTCGCAGCCCGCCCGGCACGGTGCTGGCGACGATGTCGATCGCGCGGCGGTGGGTGCTGACATTGGGCTCGCTGGCGAGCGCGAAGTCGATCAGCGGCAGGATCAGCATCGGGGCGAGCGGGGCGCCTTCGGCGTCCCTGGGCGCATCGATCGTGTAAGCGAGGCGCTCACCGTGGCGCATCTTGAGGATGGCGAGGTACGCGCGGGCAAGGCCGATTTCCTTCCCCAGGGTCGAGGTCACGTCGTGCAGCTGCGGCAGCGCTGCGCGCAGGTAGACAATAAGCTGGTCCAGCAGGCGGTCCGCGCGCTGCATGTCGGTGTCGTAGGTTCGCTGTACCTCAACGAGCGTATCGAAGAGGAACTCCGGTTCGACCCGTGCCTGCATCGCCTGGAGCTTCGATTCCAGCGTTTGCCGGGTGAGCTCCGTACCTTCGAGTTGCACGGCACGCAAGGCGGCGGCGCGCTGCGCGCTGCGCCGGCGAAAGTAGTAGCCGGCAGCGATGAAACCGCAGATGAGGATGCCATCGGGCAGCATGTTGGCCACGCGCGCGCCCTTGGGCCACGCGTCGGCACTGCAGGCGCACTGGCTCAGCCCCACATGCGGGGCCATGAGTTCGAACAGCGCCTCGCCGGCGACCGCGGCGACGAGCGCCGCCACGGCGTAGTGCGACGCCCGCGGCGGCGCGGTCGCGGTCGGGTCGTCGGCCAGGCGCAGCCCAAGCGCAAGCAGCGCCATCGGCAGGAATGCTTCGGCCAGGAAGTACAGGATCGTCTGCGGGATGTTGTCGGACTCGTGGCCGATCGACCAGCCGATGCTGTTGCCCAGACCCCAGACCAGGCACATCGCTGCGGGAATGGCGAGGTCGGCAGGTTGCCATTGTCCCCACGCACGTAGGATCGTCGCGAAAGGACGCCGGATGTTCCCGCGGCTGGCGGGATAGGCGACCGTGCTCATGCCGGTTGGACGGCCGGCGCCGCCATCGGCGCGGCCGCGGACGAAGGCAGGTCGATGGTCGCGGTTACGCCGACCGTAGCGTTCTGGCGCAACGTGAGATGCGCGGTCTCGCCGAAGAGCGTGCTGAGGCGCTCGCTGATGTTGGCGAGCCCTACGCCCGAGCCGCTGCTCTCCGAGAGTCCGCAGCCGGTGTCACGGACCTGTACGCGCAGCCGCCCGGCATCGAACGTCGCGCTGATGCGCACTTCGCCACCTTCCGGCTGCGGACCGACGCCATGCCGGATGGCGTTCTCCACCAGTGTCACGAGCATCATCGGTGGAAAGGGTAACGCCTGCAGCGACTCGGGGACTGCGGACTTGACGGTGAGCCGCGCGCCCATCCGGATCTTTTGCACGTGCAAATAAGCGAGTGCCAGCGCCAGTTCCTGCCCGAGGGTCGATTGCGTACTGCGCATGCGCGGCAGCATCGCGCCGAGATAAGCCGACAGTTGCTCCAGCATCGCGCGGGCGGCGGGCGCATCGGTCTGGTAGAGCCTGCGCACGTTGGCGAGCGCGTTGAACAGGAAATGCGGTTCAATTTGCGCCTGCATCAGTTGCAGGCGCGCCTCGGCGAGTTCGCGATCGAGGTCGACGCGCCGCATCTGCTCGCGGTGCAGCGTCGCCGCTGCCTCTTCCTCCCGCAGCAGAAAGAAGTAGCCGAGGACGCCCGCCGCGATGACATGGCTCCACAGCATCGCCGCCGACACCTCCTTGAGCAACGTGGGTGGGTCTTTCATCTGCGGAAAGAGCAGCAGCGACAGCGCGTGATTGACGAGGTTGCCGATGACGAGGCCGGCGATCGCTGCCCCGGCGAGCGCCAGGGTTCGCCAGCGCGTATCCGCCGGGGCCCAGTTGCCGACCACGACCACGGCCACCCACACCGCGCCGAAGAACACGAACATGTGGACGAAGTAGGCAGGCACGTTGCGCATCACATCGCCCACCGATTTTCCCGGGAAGAACGTCCGCGACACGACGAATCCGAGCGCGGGTATCGCGACGATGAGACAGAAGATGCCCAGGCGCTTCCAGGTCAGGCCGTGGAAGGTGCGTGCGGCCCAGCCCGGTGCGGGCAGGCGGGTCGGCGCGTGATCGGCTAAATCCATGTCTATTCGATGGGCGGCCTCGCTCGACCTCGCGCCGGGCGCTGGCCGCGTCGGATCGATGATAGCCCCTCCCGGGCGGTACTTCGATACCCGCATCCTATTGCGCGGGCGCGGAGCGGCGGGCTCGATCCGACGAACCGTCGGTGGCGTCGACCAACCCCCGCTCAGGCGGCGCGAACCCGTAAGGCCGTAACGCGGCCAGGTGCGACAGGCACGTGGGGTGCGGTTGCCCCGCATGCGGCCGGCACCGGAAGGGGTGCCGATCTCGCCTCGCCGATGCACGGCGTAACATTCGACCTATGCGGCTTGCCTTCAAAATTCTGGGCGGTATGGCAGCACTGTTGCTGGTGCTGCTGATCGGCATCGTCGTCGCGATCTATACCATCGACGTCGATACGCTGATCACGCCGGTCAAGGACCGCGTGCGGGCAGCGACGGGACGCGAGCTGACGGTGCGCGGCGGCGCCAGTCTCGCTTTGTCTCTGCAACCCCGGCTGGTGCTGAAAGACGTGGCACTCAGCAACGCCCCGTGGGGCAAAGCGCCACAGATGCTGTCTGCGCAGCGCCTGGAGTTGCAGGTGGCTTTGGTACCCCTCCTGTCGCGACGCTTCGAACTGATCGAGCTCGCGCTGGTCGGGCCGATGATCGCGCTCGAAACGGATGCCAAGGGCGCGGGCAACTGGGTGTTCTCGGCGCCACCATCCACCGGCGGCGCCCCCGCGCCGTACGTGGCACCCGAACC
>CAVWPC010000042.1:0-151193 GCA_963756765.1 uncultured beta proteobacterium
CTGATCTTGGTGACCTCGCCTATGGCCACGCCGCGGTAGCTTCAGCTTGCTGCCGATCTCGAGCCCCTGCACCGACTCCTTGAAGTAGGTCTCGATGTCACGCGCCGCTCGAAGAAGCGCCCGGTGCCGATGATCACGAGCACGAGGATCAGCGCGACCACGGCGCCGATGACGAACAGGCCGAGCTTGAAGTAGTTGGCTTTCTGGCTCATGACACTCCTACGCGGTCGCCACTTCGGCTTCGCGGTGGAAGAACTGGCGGACGTACGGATCCGTGCTCTCGTCGCGCAGGCGGCGCGGGTCGCCCTCGGCGATGATGCCCTTGACGCGCTTGTCGAGCATGATGATGCGGTCGGCGATCGCAGTAGATGCTGGCGAGCTCGTGGGTGACGATCACGAAGGTCACGCCGAGGTTCTCCGCGAGGCGGCGGATCAGCGCGTCGAGCTCCGCCGACGTGATGGGATCGAGGCCCGCGGACGGCTCGTCCAGGAACAGGATCGCGCGGATCGAGCGCCATCGCGCGGGCGATGGCCGCCCGCTTCTGCATGCCGCCGGAGATCTCGCTGGGCAGGTGGCCCGTGAACTGCACGAGCCCCACGAGGTCGAGCTTCATCCGCGCGATCAGGTCCATCTGCTCGCATGTCGAGCGCGGTGAATGCCTCCAGCGGCAGGCGCACGTTCTCGAGCAGCGTCATGGATCCGAACAGCGCGCCCGACTGGTACATCACGCCGAACTTGCGCAGGATGGCGTCGCGGTCGTCGCCCGTCGGCGGTCACGATGTCGTCGCCGTCGATCACACGTTGCCCGCCTGCGGCTGGTTAGAGGCCGATCATGTGCTTCAGCAGCGTGCTCTTGCCGCAGCCCGAGCCGCCGAGGATCACGAAGACCTCCCCGCGGCTCGACCTCGAAGGAGACGTTCTCGAGGATCGCGCGGCCGTCGTAGCCGGCGGTGAGCCCCTCCACGCGGATGATCGGCTCGTCCTTGACGCCGTTCATCAGATATCGAGCATGAAGTAGATGACGGCGAACATGCCGTCGATGACGACGATCAGCACGATGCCCGACACCACGGCGCGCGTGGCGGAGTCCCCGACCGCGGAGGCGCCGGCGCTGGTCTGCAGCCCGCGCAGGCAGCCGATGCCGGCGATGAGCATGGCGAAGACGAACGACTTCACCCAGCCGCTCATGAAATCCCCGAAGGTGACGTGCGGATTCGACTTCCTTGACGAACGTGACGAACGGGATGCCGAAGGACAGCATCGTGAAGGCGCCGCCCAGCATGCCGATGACATCGCGAAGATGCTGAGCAGCGGCGTCATCAGCACCGCGGCGATCACGCGCGTCGTCACCGGAACGACCGGGTCGAGGCCCATCGTCGTGAGCGCGTTGATCTCCTCGTTGACCCGCATCGTGCCGATCTCGGCGGCGAACGCGGCGCCGGTGCGTCCGGCGAGCAGGATCGCGGTCATGCAGGGCGCCCAGCTCCCGCAGCATGCCGAGCCCGATCAGGTCGGCCACGAAGATCTCGGCGCCGAACTGCTTCATCGGCACCGCGGACTGGAAGGCGAGGATCAGCCCGAACAGGAACGAGATGAGCGCCACGATCGGCAGCGCATCGGCGCCCACGCGCTCGCACATCACCCACACGTCGCGCCAGCGCACGTCGCGGGGTGGCGCACGGCGCTCGCGAGCGCGGCGGTCATGTCGCCGATGAACTCGATCTGCGTCGCGCATGTCGCGCAGCACGCCGAGAAGTGACACGCCCACTTCCTCGATCGCCGGCCGGCGCGGCGGCTCCGGGTCGAGGTCGTGGTCGAGCGTGGCCGGGCTCGAACTGCTTCAGCAGCGCATCGTAGGCGGGCGCGAGGTTGGCCACCGTGATCGGCTTCTCGTGCGGCTGGCGCAGCAGATCGACGAGGAGCGCGATGCCGGCGCCGTCGCAATAGTCCACGCCGGCGGCGTCGACCACCACGCGCGGCCGGCGCTGCGCACCGCCGCAGCGCATTGCGCCAGACTCGGGGATGGTGTCCGCGACGAGGCGGCCGGACAGCGCGAGCACGCGCTCGCCGCCTGGCCGTCGGTCACCGCGAGCGCCGCGGCTGCTCATCGCCTACGGGCTGACGAGCTCGATGTTGTTGCCCATCACGCGCACGTAATCGCCCTCCTGCACCATCAGCGGCTCGTAGCCCATGGACACCACGCGCGTCTGCCGCTCGTCCATCTTGAGCGTCACGTCCCAGCGCGTGCGGCGGTACTCGTTGGGCTTCTGCGCGTACATCGCGCCGCCCGCCGCGCCCAGGACCACCATGCCCTGGTTGGTGAGCCGCGGCCGATCTGCATCTGCGCGGAGGCGCCCGGCGTGCCGCTCGCGCCGGAGGGGCCCGGGCGACTCGGCACGCCGCGACCCGAGCGGCGACCACACCGGTGCGCTCGGCCACCGGCCTGGATCGACTGGATGACGCCGCAGGTGCCGTCGCACGGCGGGCGCTGCGGCGCCCCTGCGCGGTCGCGACGATGCGCGCCAGGATCACGAAGCGCGAGGAGGAGCGCGCGCATGGTCACTCCGGCAGCGAGTTCAGATAGAACATGGAATTGAGGAGCGCCCCGGGCGTGCCGTAGGGCGCCAGCCACTTGAGGAAGATCGGGTCGATTTCGCCGGATTTGTAGAGACCCACGAGCGTGCGGTTCACCAGCAGGCGGAAATCGGGGTCGTCGCGCGGCAGCACGAGCCCGTACGGCTCGAACGAGAAATCGTCGGTGATGAATGCGAGGTCGTCGCCGTGCAGCGTTGTCGGCCGCAGCTCCGTGAGCAGCATGCGGTCGGACGCATAGGCGTCGACCTTGCCGGCAGGAGCAGCGCGACACGCCCTCGTCGCCGTTCTTCACCTGGACGAACGTGGCCTCGCGCCCGGACACCGCCAGCGCCTTGCCTGAGGGCAGACTGCGTGGTGGTCTCGGGGATGACCGCGATGCGCTTGTCCTTGAAATCGGCCCCGCGCGACAGGGGCGTCCTTCGCCGCGCACCAGCGCACTGCCGCCGTCCACGAAGATCGGCAGGAGAAGTCGACCCGCTCCATGCGCGACAGCGTCATCGTCGTCGTACCGCATTCGGCATCGGTCCGTGCCGTGGGCGACGTCGTAGATTCGCGTATCGCTGTCGACCGGGCGCCACTCCACCTCGCAGGTCCGCAAGCCGAGCGCCTTGCCGAGCGTGGCGGCGACCTTCTCGCACAATTCCACCGAGTAGCCGCGGACCCGGCCATCGCGCTGGCGCACGGAAAACGGGGCGCGGCATCGCGATACCCGAAGGTCATGGTGCCCTTGGCCTTGATGCGATCGAGCGTAGGCGACGCGGCGGAGGGCCGCCGGCGGCCAGCGAGCAGAGTAACGCCGCAGGGCGAAAAGTTCGGCTTGATTGAAGTAGGAAACACGATGGACGAAGAGGGACTGGAAGGCCGCCGGCGCAGTTTAGCATGCAGCCCCCGCATGCTCGATCGGCGCGGTCCAGCGCACCCTCCCCCGGGGCACTCCGATGGTGTAGAATCCTGCGCTCGGCGAACACTGCCTCCGGCAGCCTCCAACGCGTTCCCCGTCGTCGTCCCTTCGTCTCCCCTTCCATTGCGTCGCCCACTATTCATCGAGGCCCTATCGTGAAACGCATTTTGTTTGCAATCGTCATTGCCGCCACGCTCGGCGGCTTGAGCGCGGGCGCCTCCGCGCACGGCGATGCGCTCGCCAGGATCAAGGCGGCGAAGGCCATCAACGTCGCCTTCTCCGGCGATTCGCTGCCCTTCTCCTTCGTCGGCCCGGGCAACGAGCCCGCCGGCTACTCGATCGACCTCTGCAAGAAGGTGATCGCCCAGATCGGCCGCGCAGTTGGCGAGGCCGGTCTCAAGGTGAACTGGCTGGTGGGCTCGGTGGCCGAGCGGTTGCAGATGGTGGCATCGGGCAAGGCGGATCTCGAGTGCGCCAACACGACGCAGACGCAGGCGCGGCTCGCCAACGTGGATTTCTCGAACCTCATCTTCGTCGATGGCGGCGGGCTCATCGTGCGCGCCGATTCGACCATCAACAAGATCGCCGACCTGGGCGGCAAGAAGATCGCCGTGCTGAAAGGCACGACGACCGAGAGGTCGCCTGCAGGAACAATTGAAGCGGCGCACTGGTCAATGCCACCGTGATGCCGATCGCGAACGCCAACGAAGGCGTGGCGATGCTCGAATCGGGCAGCGTGGATGCCTACGCGGGCGACAAGATCAAGCTGGTGGGACTTGCGGCCCAGGCAAAGGACCCCGCCAAGATCGCGCTGCTGGTCGAGGACATCTCGTTCGAGCCATACGCCTTCGCGCTGCCGCGTGGTGATTCCGCGCTGCGGCTCGAAGTGAACAAGGCACTCACCCAGGTCTACCTTGGTGGCGACATCGAAACGATCTTCGGGCAGTGGCTGGGCAAGCTCGGACGCCCGTCCGGCCTGCTCGCCGCCATGTATCTGTTGAATGCGATCCCCGAGTGATCGCGACGTAAACACAGGAGAACCAGAATGTCGAATTACCTAGGGAAGCGGCTGTGGGCGCTGGCCGCCCCGCTCATTGCCGTCGTCGTGCTGGCCGGATGCAACACGCCCCCTGCATACCAAGTGAGCGAGCAACCGGCAGCCCGCGTTGGTACGGTGGAATCGATTCAGCAGCAAACCGTCCAGAACGTTCCCAACGCCGCCGGTGCCATCGGTGGCGCCCTCGTCGGCGGCGGCCTCGGCAGCCTGATCGGCGGCGGGACGGGGCGCGACCGTGGCGACCGTCGTCGGCGCGGTGGGCGGCGGCTTCGCAGGCAATGAACTCGCCAGCAGGAGCCAGACGCTTCGTCTGGGTGATCGGCGTGCGCTACGACGATGGCAGTTATGCCACCATTCAACAAACTGCGTCACCCGGCTTGCGGATCGGCGACCGGGTGCGCGTCACCGGGTCCGGGATCGAATTGCTCCGCTGAACCGGGTCCGTCATCACTCCACGATAACCAAGGCAGGCACCTGCTGCCATTTCTGAGGGAAACACCATGAGCACGTTGATGCATAGAATGACCCTGACCGCGATGCTGGCCGTGACCGCACTCAGTTTCGCCGCCACTTCGGCGCAGGCGCAATCGGAACAGCAGAAGCTCGTGAATGCTGCGGACGTCACGATGTCGAATTTCATGCGCGACCCGGAGATGAAGTGGCTGCAGCAGAACATCGGTCGCGCCAAGGCCGTATTGATCGCCCCGGAAATCGTCAAGGCCGGCTTCATCATCGGCGGTTCGGGTGGCCGCGCCGTGCTGGTCGCCCGCGACGGGGCCAGCAAATGGGTCGGACCCGCTTTCTACACGCTGGCCACGGCCAGCGTCGGCTTCCAGGCCGGTGTCGCCGCGTCCGAAATGGTCACGCTGGTCATGACCGACAAAGGCATGAATTCGCTGCTGTCGAGTTCGTTCAAGTTCGGCGGAGACGCAAGTGTCGCCGCGGGACCTGTCGGCGCCGGCGCGAAGTCGGACGTCGTAGCCGATCTCATCGCGTTCTCGCGGTCGAAGGGTATCTACGGCGGGCTGAATCTCGACGGCACCGTCGTGTCGACCAATGACGAATGGAACTCCGCGTACTTCGGCAAGAAAGTGCTGCCGCCTGACATTCTCGTTCGCGCGAACGTCAGCAACAAGGACGCAGCCAAGCTCCTAGGCAGCGTAGCCAATGCAGCGAAGTAAGGCATCAGGCGGCCGGGTAGGCCGCCAACGATTCACCGGGGCCCCGCAAGGGGCCCTTTTTGCTTTTCCCGCGCGGCGGGGCCGAAGATCGACTCGAACGAAGGGACCTGCGGGATCGTGCCGAGCCTGAGGCCGCCTTCGAGTTCCTCCAGGTGTTCGCTCATCAGGCGCGCCGCACGCCGCGCGTCGCGCCCGGCGATCGCGTCGAACAGCGCGCCGTGATCCGCGTGGGCGTGCACGCGATCCGGCTGCTCGTAGAGCGCCACCGCAAGCGAGGTCTGCAGCACGAGCTCGTTCAAGTAGCGCGCCAGGACCTCGTTGCCGCATAGGGCGCCCAGCTGCGTGTGAAATTCCAGGGACAGCCGCAGGCCCTCGGGGCGGTCCTCACGGCGGTAGGCCCCCTCTTCCTCGCGCACCAGGCGACGCAAGTCGGCGATGTCGGCTGCGGCTCGCCAGCCTGGCGACCTGCTCGACCACGGCGACCTCGATCGCACGCCGGGCGGCGAAGACGTTGGCGACCTCCGCTGCCGAGGGTCGCGCGACCACCGCGACGCGTCGATCGCGCAACGCGACGATTCCTTCGTGCGCGAGCCGCCGCAATGCCTGCCGGGCAATGGTCCGCGATACGCCGAAAAATTCACCGAGCGCAATCTCCTGCAACTTGGTCCCGGGCGCCAGCCGACGCTCAAGGATCGCGGTTCGCACGGCGTCGCAAATGCGGCCCTCGGCCCCGGCGCTTGGCATTCCCTTCTTCCCACGTGCGGTCATCGCGGACTCCCGGCGGCAGAATATAGGACGGCGTCCACGGATGGGTCAAGGTGGCATACGGGAACTGCAGATGCTGTATACAGAAACGTCGAAAAAATGCCACGATCCGGTGCGGATGCGCACCGGATGGGTGCTGAATCACGGCCACGCCTCATAGTGCAGCGGCGCTCTGCGTCATTCACGTGCAGTCGCGGCGGATCCGGTATGCACCGGAAGCATGCCGGCGGGTTGACAAAGACAGGTACCGGGGCGACGATGACACGCATCGGATCCGCCCATCGATTGCGCCGGATCCCTCGCAAGGCGCCGCATGACCGCAGCCGTTCCCGGAACCGACATCCGGACGATTCGCTTTCTCTTGAACGGCGAAGACGTTGCCGTCAGCGGCCTGTCGCCGCAGACAACGTTGCTCGAGTACCTGCGCGAGTACCGCCAATCGACGGGAACCAAGGAAGGATGCGCGGAGGGCGACTGCGGCGCCTGCACCGTCATGCTCGCCGAACCGGACGCCGCGGGTGGCGCACTGCGCTGGCAACCGATCAATGCCTGCATCCGATTGTTGCCGTCGGTGGACGGCAAGGCCATCTGCACCGTCGAGGCCCTCGCCGCGGCGGACGGAACGCCGCACCCGGTCCAGCGGGCGCTTGCCGCCTGCCACGGGTCCCAGTGCGGCTTTTGTACGCCCGGATTCGTCATGAGCCTGTTCGGCTTGTACAAGAACACCTATCGGCCATCGCGTGCCGAGATCGACGACGCGCTTTCGGGCAATCTGTGCCGGTGCACCGGTTACCGTCCCATCGTGGCCGCCGCCCATGCGATGTTCGACGAGGCCCAGTCCGGATCCGTCACCGGCTGGCGCGCGTGCGGTGTTACCGCCGAGGACACACGTACCGTTTCCGCGGAAGAACGAGAACTGGCGGCGCGAATCGACGCGCTCAACGCGAACGAACCGTTGGCGTACACCGATGCCCACCAGCGTTGGTGGGCCCCGCGCTCGCTCGACGTCCTGGCCGACCTGATCGCGGAACATCCGAGGGCGCGGATCGTGGCTGGCGCCACCGATGCCGGCTTGTGGGTCACCAAGCACCAGCGCCAACTGGGTGACATCATCCATGTTGGTGCGGTACCGGCGCTGCGGGCGATCCGCCGCGAGGACGGAAAACTCGAAGCAAACACCGAAGCGCACATCGCGGCAAGCATCGCGCCCAGCATCCCCGGTCACCTCCACATCGGTGCCGCCGCGACGCTGACCGATGCGTTCGCGGCGCTCGACGTCGAGTGGCCCGAGTTGCACGAAGTGTGGTGCCGCTTCGCCTCCGTTCCGATCCGCAACAGTGCCACACTTGGAGGCAACATCGCCAACGGCTCGCCCATCGGCGACTCGATGCCGGTGCTGATCGCCCTCGGCGCGCAGCTGGGTCTGCGCCGCGGCAAGCGCGAACGCACGCTGCCGCTCGAACGTTTTATCTCGGCTATCAGAAGACGGCGCTCGAGGCCGGCGAATTCGTCACCGGCGTGCAGGTGCCGTTGCGCACGCCCGGCACGCTCATTCGTGCCTACAAAATCAGCAAGCGCTACGATCAGGATATTTCCGCGGTGTTTGCCTGCTTCGCGCTGACGCTGGATCGAGGGTCGGTCGCGGCCGCGCGCATTGGTTGCGGCGGCGTTGCGGCCACGCCTGCGCGTGCACCACGAACCGAAGCAGCGCTTCTCGGTCGGCCCTGGGACGCGGCGACCGCGGACGAGGCTGCCCGTGTGCTGGCCACCGAGTTCACCCCACTCACCGACATGCGCGCATCGGCGGCGTATCGCCGTACGGTGCTGGGCAATCTCCTGCGTCGCTTTGCGCTGGAGACCGGTGACTCGTCCGTGCCCACGCGCATCGACCAGGTGCTGTCCGCCAGCGGTGCTTCCGCGTGAACGCACCGCATGCACCGTTCGCCGCGCAGGACGTCGCCGGCCGGCCAGTGGGGACGCCGGTCGTCCACGACTCCGCGCTGCTCCACGTCACGGGTGCTGCGCAGTACACCGATGACCTGCCCGAACCACGCGGACTTCTGCATGTCGCGGTCGGGGTGAGCCCGGTCGCGCACGGACGCTTGCGTAGCCTCGATCTGGCGCCGCCTCGCGCCGCGCCAGGTGTCGTTGCGGTCATCGCGGCGGCGGACATTCCCGGCAGCAACGACGTCGGTCCGATCGTGCACGACGATCCCATCTTCGCCGCGGACACCGTGGAATTCGCGGGCCAGCCGATCTTCGCGGTCGCCGCCACCGATGTACGCGCCGCCCGTGGCGCGGCAAGACTCGCCCGTGCCGAGATCGAACCCCTGCCGGCACTATTGACGATCGACGACGCGATGGCCGCGCAGTCGTATGTGCTGCCGCCGGTGCACGTGACGCGCGGAGACGCCGCGGCGGCACTCGGCAGGGCCCCTCATCGACTGCAGGGGCGCGTCGCGTCGGGCGGACAGGATCACTTCTACCTCGAAGGACAGATCGCGCTCGCGATTCCCCGTGAGCATGGCGGCATGCACGTCCATACGTCGACCCAGCATCCGGGCGAAGTCCAGCACATGGTGGCGCACGCGCTCGGCATTGCCGCGCACGACGTCGTCGTCGAGTGCCGGCGGATGGGCGGGGGATTCGGCGGCAAGGAGACGCAGATGTCGCTGTACGCGTGCGCCGCCGCCCTCATCGCGCGAAAGACCGGGCGCCCCGCGAAGCTGCGCCTCGATCGCGACGACGACATGCGCTCGACCGGCAAGCGCCACGCCTTCCAGTACACGTACGACGTCGGGTTCGATGCGGACGGACGCATACTCGGACTCGACCTGACCCTGGCCTCGCGCTGCGGCTTCTCCGCCGACCTCTCGGGACCAGTGAACGATCGCGCCGTCTTCCACGCGGACAATGCGTACTGGCTGCCGGACGTCGCGCTGCACAGCTATCGCTGCAAGACGCACACGGTGTCGGACACGGCCTTTCGCGGCTTCGGCGGGCCACAAGGCATGTTCGCGATCGAGCACGTGCTGGACGAGGTCGCCCGTGCGCTCGGCCGCGACCCGCTCGACGTGCGACGCGCCAACCTGTACGGCACCGACGCGCGCAACGTCACGCCCTACGGGATGGTCATCGAGGATAACATCGCCGCGCCGATCATCGACCGGCTGGAAACCTCCTCGCGCTACCGGGAACGTCGCGCCGAGATCGCGCGCTGGAACGCGACCAGCCCCGTCATCAAGCGCGGCATCGCGCTCACACCGGTGAAGTTCGGCATCTCCTTCACCGCCACCCACTACAACCAGGCCGGCGCGCTGCTGCAGCTCTACAACGACGGCACGTTGCTCCTCAATCATGGCGGCACCGAAATGGGCCAGGGGCTATTTACCAAGGTGGCGCAGGTGGTGGCGCAGGAACTCGGCGTTGCGCTCGACACGGTCCGGGTCTCCGCTTCGGATACGAGCAAGGTGCCCAATGCGTCGCCGACGGCGGCGTCGTCCGGCAGCGATCTCAACGGCATGGCGGCGCGGGAAGCGGCACGCACGCTGCGTGCGCGTCTGGGCGAGTTCGCTGCGCGCAAGTACGACTGCGATCCGCAGGACATCGCCTTCGCCGAAGGAACCGTAACCGCGGGGACCACGACCCTCCCCTTCGCCGAGCTCGCCCGGTCCGCGTACATGGCGCGCGTGCCGCTGTCGGCCACCGGCTTCTATGCGACACCCAAGATCCACTACGACCGCAAGACGCTGTCCGGGCGGCCGTTCTTCTATTTCGCCTACGGGGCGGCGGTTGCCGAAGTCGCGATCGACACGCTGACCGGTGAGCACCGGCTGCTGGCGGTGGATATCCTGCACGATGCCGGAACCTCACTCAATCCGGCCATCGATCGCGGTCAGATCGAAGGCGGATTCGTGCAGGGATGGGGCTGGCTGGCGCTGGAGGAGCTTTGGTGGAATGACCGGGGCGAACTCAAGACGCACGCACCGTCCACCTACAAGATTCCGACCGCACATGACGTACCGGAACACTTTCACGTCGAGTTCTTCGACGAGCCCAATCGCGAGGACACGATCTATCGATCGAAGGCCGTGGGGGAGCCGCCGCTGATGCTGGCGCTGGCGGGCTTCCATGCGTTGCGCGACGCGCTGGCCAGCGTCGTCGATTATCGGCTGTCGCCACGCCTCGACGCGCCGGCGACCGACGAGCGCATTCTTGCTGCGGCAGATGAACTCAAGGCCCGCGGCGGCGCCCATGGCTGAGTGGACCGCCGCGCTCGGCGCAGCGCAAACGCCGGCCCAGCCGGCGGTTCTGGTCACGGTCGCGCATACGACCGGCTCGGCGCCGCGCGAAGCGGGCACGGCCATGGTGGTTACCGCCGATGGAATCGCCGGCAGCATCGGCGGGGGCCATCTCGAATTCGACGCCATCCGTATCGCCCGCGATGCACTGGACGCAGGCTCGTCGCCGAAGCCGTGGCTGGTGCGCTTCCCGCTCGCCGCGCGTCTCGGACAATGCTGTGGCGGGGTGGCGACGCTCGCCTTCACACTCACCGGACCGGGTGCGTGGCGCGACGCCGTACGCGAGTACGTTCGCGCTGCCGTGCCATTCGCACTCGTCACGTCGACGGACGCCGCCGGCCCTGCCAGGTATCCGCTGGTCGTGACGACCGGGCAGATCGTGGGCACGCTCGGCGCACCAGGGCTCGATGCGTCCGCCGCGGCGCTGGCGCGCGAACGCCTGGTCGCGCCAACGGCGGGCGCGTGGCTGACCGCGGCACCGGGTGCCGACCAGGCGACGCTGCTGGTTCATGTCGCGGTCCCTCCCGATTTCCACATCCTCGTGTTCGGCAACGGACACGTGGGTCGCGCGCTGGTGCAGGTACTCGGCACCCTTGTCGCCGACGTACGGTGGATCGACAGTCGCGACGCCGATTTTCCGGCGGCCGTGCCGGGGAACGTAGACATCGTCGTCACCGACGATCCCGAGGAAGCGCTCGACCGGGCCCCGCGTGGCGCCTGGGTGGTGATTCTCACGCACAGTCATGCGCTCGACTATGCGCTGCTCGAACACGCGCTGACGCGCGACGACTGGCGTTACCTCGGCCTCATCGGTTCCCGGTCCAAGCGCAACCAGTTCATGAAGCGACTGGCTGCCCGCGGCGCCACGCCGACGCAGCTCGCGCGTGTCGTCTGCCCGATCGGTGCCACGAGCGGCATCCGCGACAAGGCGCCGGGTGCAATTGCAATAGCGGTCGCCGCGGAGATGCTGGAACTGCGCGAACGCAGCGCCAGGGCCGGCACCGATGGCGCCAACGCTGAAATTGCGGGAATCCGCATCGCCCGTCCCGACGTCCCGGCCGGCACTCGCGCGCGCGGCGGCCCGGGTACGGACGCATGACGCCACGGCTGCAACTCGCCGGCATCACCAAGGCGTATCCGTCGGTCGTCGCCAACGCGGACATTGACCTCACGGTATTGCCGGGCGAGATTCACGCCGTGCTGGGCGAGAACGGTGCCGGCAAGTCGACGTTGATGAAGATCATCTACGGCGTGGTCAAGCCGGATGCCGGGACCATCGCATGGGAAGGCCAGACCGTCAGCGTGGGCAATCCCGCGCGCGCGCGGCGCCTCGGCATCGGGATGGTGTTCCAGCACTTCTCGCTGTTCGAGACACTGACGGTCGCTGACAACATCGCCCTCGCCCTCGACAGCGCGAGCGTCGGCGCGGACCTGCCGCAGCGTATTCGCGAAGTCTCCGCGAAATACGGTTTGCCGCTCGATCCCGCGCGGCACGTGCATACGATGTCGGTGGGCGAGCGCCAGCGCGTCGAGATCGTGCGCTGCCTGCTGCAGGACCCGCGGCTGCTGATCATGGACGAGCCGACCTCCGTGCTGACACCGCAGGCGGTGGAAAAGCTGTTCGAGACTCTGCGCCGGCTCGCCGGCGAGGGTTGCAGCATTCTCTATATCAGCCACAAGCTCGACGAGATCCGCGCGCTGTGCCACAAGGCGACGGTGCTGCGCGGCGGCAAGGTGACCGGGACTTGCGACCCGCGGCGGGAATCGTCGTCCTCGCTGGCGCGCATGATGATCGGGGGCGATCTGCCGCATCCGCAGCACCGCGAAGGCCAAGCCGGCGCCGATGCCCTCGTCGTGCACAACCTCACGCTGCCGGCCGACGATCCGTTCGGCACACCACTCGTCGGCATCCAACTGACGGTCCGCGCGGGCGAGATCGTGGGCATCGCCGGCGTGTCGGGGAACGGCCAGAAGGAACTGATGGCGGCGCTTTCCGGCGAGCGCACGTTGCCCGACGCGGGCGCGGTCGTGTTGCTCGGCACGCCGGTCGGGCGTCTCGATGCGGCGCAGCGGCGCGCACGCGGCCTTGCGTTCGTGCCCGAGGAACGGCTGGGTCGCGGCGCCGTTCCCGAGATGTCGCTCGCCGAGAACGCGCTGCTCACCGCGTTCCGCCAGGGCATGGTGGTCAGGGGCCTGGTACGTGCCGACGTCGTCCGCGACTACGCTGCGGAAACCATTCGGTCCTATGGCGTCAAGGCCGGCGGTACCGACGCCGCGGCGCGCAGCCTTTCCGGCGGCAACCTGCAGAAGTTCATCGTTGGCCGCGAAATTCGCCAGCAGCCCCGGGTGATGATCGCGGCCCAGCCCACCTGGGGCGTGGATGTCGGCGCCGCGGCGCAAATCCGGCAGGCGTTGCTGGACCTGCGCGACAGCGGCGTCGCGGTGCTGGTCGTCTCCGAGGAACTCGATGAACTGTTCGAAATCTGCGATCGTCTTGCAGTCATCGCCCAGGGCCGACTCTCGGCCGCCAAGCCGGTGCGGGCAACCAATGCGGAGGAAATCGGCCTCATGATGGCCGGTTCTTTCATCACCGACGCGCGCGCTGGCCGGTCATTCTCGCCGGCCGGGATGATCGACGGCTAGGGCGCACGACCAACCATGCGCCTTCGACTCGAACCACGACCGGAGCCGTCCCGGCTTGCGGCCTGGCTGTCGCCCATCGTCGCTACGCTGGCAGTGCTGTGCATCGGCTTCGTGCTGTTCTCGGCGATGGGCAAGAATCCGTGGCAGGCACTGTACGTGTTCTTCATCGAGCCGGTCGACACGCTCTACGACGTCGGTGAACTGCTGCTCAAGGCGAGCCCGATCATGCTGTGCGCCATCGGACTGGCGGTCGGCTATCGCGCCAACGTCTGGAACATCGGCGCCGAAGGACAGCTCATCATGGGTGCGATCTTCGGTGGAGGCGTAGCCCTCGCGTTCCACGGTTCCGAATCGGCGCTGGTGCTGCCGCTGATGATGCTCGCCGGGATGGCCGGCGGCATGCTGTGGGCGGCAATTCCGGCGGTGCTGCGCACCCGCTGCAATACCAACGAGATCCTGGTGTCGCTGATGCTCGTCTACGTGGCATCGCTCACCCTCTCGTTGCTGGTGCACGACGCGTGGCGGGACCCGGAAGGCTTCAACTTTCCGCAGTCGAAGCTCTTCACCGAAGCCGAGTTGCTGCCCAACCTGTTGCCCGAGACCCGGCTGAACATCGGCCTGTTCGTTGCGCTGGCGGCGGTGGCGCTGGGATGGTTGTTCATGCGCAAGAGCCTGGCGGGTTACCAGATGCGCGTCGCCGGCCTCGCACCCGCCGCGGCCAACTACGCCGGGATATCGTCCAGCCGCACCGTCTGGCTGGCGATGCTGATCGGCGGTGCCTGCGCGGGTCTTGCCGGCGTCGGCGAAGTGGCGGGCCCGATCGGCCAGCTGTTGCCGGTCGTCTCCCCGGGCTACGGCTTTGCCGCGATCATCGTCGCTTTCGTCGGCCGGCTGCATCCGGTCGGCATCCTGTTTGCCAGCCTGCTCATGTCGCTGCTCTACCTCGGCGGCGAAGCGGCGCAGATGCGCCTCGCGCTGCCCTCCTCGGTGACGGGACTGTTTCAGGGCACGCTGCTCTTGTTCCTCCTCGCGGCGGACGTGTTCATCCACTACCGGCTGCGTGTCCTTCCCGCGGCGCCGGCGGCGGTACCGGCGGCATGATGGACACGGTGGCGCAGCTGGTCGTCCTGACGCTCGCGGCGGGCACGCCGCTCGTGTTCGCCGCACTCGGTGAACTCGTGACCGAGAAGTCGGGGGTGCTGAATCTCGGTGTCGAAGGCATGATGCTGGTTGGCGCCGTCGTCGCCTTCATCGTCGCCGCGACATCCAAGTCGCCGTGGCTCGGCGTGGGTGCCGGAATGCTGGCCGGCGCGGCACTTTCGCTGGTCTTCGCCGTGGTGACCCTGACTTTGCAGGCCAACCAGGTCGCGTCCGGGCTGGCGCTTTCCCTGTTCGGCGTCGGCCTCTCGGCCTTCATCGGGCTCGATTACGTGAGCATCGTCATCGAGCCCATCAAGGCCTTGACCATCCCCGGCCTGTCCGATCTGCCCGTGGTCGGACCGCTGCTCTTCGCCCACAACCCGCTCGTTTATCTGTCGCTGCTGCTGTTCATCGCCATCCAGTGGTTCCTGACCCGGACACGGGCGGGCCTCATCGTGCGTGCGGTCGGCGAGTCGCCGCAGTCGGCGCACGCGATCGGCTATCCGGTGGTGCGTATCCGCTACCTCGCGGTGCTCTTCGGCGGTGCCTGCGCGGGGCTCGGCGGCGCTTACCTCGCCATCGCCTACAACCCGTCATGGACCGAAGGCATGACCGCCGGACGCGGCTGGATCGCCCTGGCATTGGTGGTATTCGCGAGCTGGCGGCCCTGGCGAGTGCTGGTCGGCGCGTACCTCTTCGGTGGCGTAACGCTGGCGCAGTTCCAGGCGCAGGCACTTGGCATCGACATCCCGTCGCAGTACCTGTCGATGCTGCCGTACGTCGCGACGATCGTCGTGCTGGCGATCATTTCGCGCGATGCCGCGATGATCAAGCTGAACGCCCCGGCGTCCATCGGCAAGCCGTTCCATCCGGATGGCTGAAACCACGGGCGACGACGGCGTAGAATGCGCCGTTTCGCTCCTCCAAACCCCTCTGCCCGCTCCGTCGCACCCTGAACTTCCCGCTCCTTGGAGACCACGATGAACCGAATTGCCCGTACCACAATCCTCGCCGCGCTCGCCGCATGCGCCACCGCGCTGGCGCTGCCGGCGACAGCGCAGACCAAGGCCGGCGAGCCGCTCAAGATCGGCTTCGTCTACGTGAGTCCGATCGGTGACGCCGGATGGACGTTCCAGCACGACACCGGCCGCAAGGAGATGGAGAAGGCACTCGGTGGCAAGGTCACCACCAAATACATCGAAAGCGTGCCGGAAGGCGCCGACGCGGAGCGCGTGATCCGCGAACTCGCGGCCACCGGCCACACTCTGATCTTCACGACTTCGTTCGGGTACATGAATCCGACCATCAAGGTCGCACAGGCGTTTCCGAAGCACATGTTCGAGCACGCGACCGGCTACAAGGTCTCCAAGAACGTCGGCATCTACAACGCGCGCTTCTACGAGGGCCGCTATCTCGCCGGAATCGTCGCCGGCAAGATGTCGAAGACCGGAGTCGCGGGCTACGTGGCCGCCTTTCCGATCCCGGAGGTGGTGATGGGCATCAACGCCTTTGCGCGCGGCATGCGCAGCGTCAACCCGAAGGCCGAGGTCAAGGTGATATGGGTCAATTCGTGGTTCGACCCTGGCAAGGAATCGGAAGCGGCGAACACGCTGATCTCGCAGCAGGCCGACGTGCTGACGCACCACACGGACTCCACCGCCGCGGTCCAGGCGGCGGAGGCGAAGAAGGTATACGCGATCGGCTACCACTCGGACATGTCGAAATACGGCCCCAACGCGCAACTGACCGCCGTCACGCATCACTGGGGCAACTACTACACGAAGGTCGCGCAATCCGCCGTGGATGGCACGTGGAAGCAGGACAATGTCTGGGGCGGAATCAAGGACGGCATGATCAAGCTCGCACCGTTCAACCAGATCGTGCCTGCCGACGTGCAGGCGCTGGTCAAGAAGGCGGAAGCGGAAATTGCGGCCGGCAAGCTGCATCCGTTCACTGGCCCGATGAAGGACAACACGGGCAAGGAGCGCCTGGCCGCGGGCAAGACGATCAGCGACGCCGACCTGTCGAAAATGGACTACTACGTGGAAGGCGTGGTGGGCAAGCTTCCATCCGGGAAATAGGGCCGCGCTCCCCGCGCGAATGTGCTGCGCTGCCTCCGGTCGGGCGGCGTGGTCAGCCGTTCAGCCGCTTGAGCAGCGCCAGCACTTTCTCGAACGTCTTGCCGTAGGGGGGATAGAGTAATTTCGCGGCCGCCAGGCGCGGCTGCGAAAATACCGGCTTGCGGTGCGAGAAGGTCAGGAAACTCGCCTCGCCGTGATAGGCGCCCTCGCCCGACGCACCGACACCGCCGAACGGCAGGCCATCGTGCGCGAAGTGCCAGAGCGTGTCATTCACCGTCACGCCCCCCGCGATTGTTTCCTCGAGCACCTTGCCGCAGCGCGCGCCGTCACGTCCGAAGTAGTAGAACGCCAGCGGATGCGGGCGTGCGTTGATCGTGGCGATGGCGTCGTCGAGCGTCGCATAGGTTTCGACCGGCAGCAGCGGGCCGAAGATTTCCTCGCGCATCACGTTCATCGAGTCGTTGGCGTTGAGGATGAGCGTCGGCAGCATTTTGCGCGACTGCGCCGACGAAGCATCGCCGGCCGGACCGAGAGTGACGATGCGCGCTCCCTTCGCCGCGGCATCGGCGACGAGTCCGGCCAGGCGCTCGTAGTGGCGCACGTTGACGATGGCCGTGTAGTCCGGATTCGTCGCATAGGACGGATACAGGGTGCGCGCCGCGACTTCGACAGCCGCCGCAAATGCGTCGACTTTCTCGCGCGGCACCAGCGCGTAGTCCGGTGCGATGCAGGTTTGCCCGGCGTTCAGCAGCTTGCCCGACATGAGGCGCGGTGCGGCAAGCGCCAGGTCCGCGTCGGGTGCCAGCAGCGCGGGTGACTTGCCGCCGAGTTCGAGCGTGACGGGTGTCAGGTTCTCCGCGGCCGCGAGTGCAACATGACGGCCCACGACCGTCGAACCCGTGAAGAACAGGTGATCGAACGGCAGCTTCGCGAACGCCTTGCCGACTCCGGCGTCGCCGAGCACCACGGCGAATTCGTCCGGCGCGAAGTAGCGCGCGACGAGTTCGCCTAGCAGCGCGGAAGTCACCGGCGTCAGTTCGGAGGGTTTCAGCAGGACCCGGTTGCCCGCGGCAAGCGCACCGAGCGCGGGTGCCAGCGCGAGCTGCACCGGGTAGTTCCACGGGCTGATGACGCCGACCACCCCGAGCGGCTGTCGCTCGATCCTGGCGCGCGCGGGCAACAGATGCAGCGGCGTCGGCACGCGCTGCGGGCGCATCCATCCGGCAAGATGCTTCTGCGCATGCGCGATCTCCGCCTGCACGATGTAGAGTTCCGCCAGCCGCGTCTCGTGCGCCGAACGGTGGCCGAAGTCGTCGTTCACCGCCGCCACGAACCGCGCCTCGTTGTCGGTGACCAGTGCGGCAAGGCGCGCCAGGCGCTCGCGGCGTGCGGCGACGGACGGGTACCGGTCGCGCGCAAACGCCTGCCGCTGCGCGTCGAATAGCTGCGGAAGCGCGCGCGTGGCGTCGATCGACCGCATGCCGGGATTCTCCGTACCGTCTTTGATCATCGTGACCGCCGGCACACCCTCGCTGCGCCGTCGTTCGCCGGTTTCGGCAAAGCGCGGGCCCCGATTTCGGAAGGCTCCGCAACGACACTCGGACGCTCAGGCATGGCGACAGGGCGGGTATGGTGAGGCGCAATTATCGCACTGCCTCGCGACCTCGCCGTCGCCTCAGGCCCGTTCGGGTACAGTAGCCGTCATGCCGGATGAACGCACGCTGCTGCTGCGCGATGCCACGCTGGTCGCCACCATGGACGACGCGCGCACGGAAGTCGCCGACGGCAGCGTGCTGATTCGCGGGCGCGCGATCGTCGCCGTCGGAGCCGCCGTGGACATGCCCGCCGACATCCACATCGACGAAGTCGTCGACTGTCGCGGCATGGTGGTGCTCCCCGGGCTCGTCAACACGCATCACCATTTTTTCCAGACCCTGACGCGCGCGCTGCCCGCGGCGCAGGATGCCGAGCTTTTCGCGTGGCTGCGGGTGCTGTACCCGGTGTGGGCACGACTGACGCCCGCGATGCTCGAGATCTCCGCCCAGGTGGCCATCGCCGAGCTGATGCTGTCGGGATGCACGACGGCAAGCGACCACCTGTACCTGTATCCGAACGGTGGACGCCTGGACGACACCATCGCGGCGGCACGGACGCTGGGTATTCGCTTCCATGCCTGCCGCGGCTCGATGAGCGTCGGCGAATCAGCCGGCGGGTTGCCGCCCGATGCTCTGGTCGAAGACGAGGCCACGATCCTGCGCGACACGCAGCGGGTGATCGAACTCTTTCATGACGCGGATCGCTATTCGATGCTGCGCGTCGCCGCGGCGCCGTGTTCGCCGTTCTCCGTGTCGCGCGCACTGATGCGCGAGTCGGCCGCGCTGGCCCACGCGTATGGTGTTCGTCTGCACACGCATCTCGCGGAGAACGACGACGACGTGCGCTATTCCCGCGAGCACTTCGGTTGCTCGCCCGCCGAGTACGCAGAGGCGCTGGGCTGGACGGGGCCGCATGCGTGGCATGCGCACTGCGTGAAACTCGATGCTCCCGGAATCGAGCTCTTCGCGCGCACCCACACCGGCGTGGCACACTGCCCTTCCTCCAATATGCGCCTGGCCTCGGGCATCGCGCCGATCCGTCGGATGCTCGATGCGGGTGTGCCCGTCGGGTTGGGCGTGGACGGCGCCGCTTCGAGCGATTCATCACACCTCTTGGCCGAGGTGCGCCAGGCAATGCTGCTGCAGCGGGTGGCGTCAGGGCCGGCCGCGCTAACGGCCCGTGCAGCGCTTGAACTCGCCACCCGTGGTGGCGCCGCGGTACTCGGCCGCGATGACATCGGCCATTTGGCGCCGGGCATGGCGGCCGACGTCATCGCCTTCGATCTGTCCGACGTCGGCTATGCCGGTGCCGGTGCCGATCCGTTGGCCGCATTGGTGTTCTGCGCGCCGACGCGCGTGGCACTGTCGATTGTCAATGGTCGTGTCGTGGTTCGCGACGGCGAACTCGCGACGGTTGACTTGCCCGTCGTAGCCGAACGTCACCGCGGGATGGCGCGCCTGCTCGCCCGCGGCGCCTGACCAGGAGCGCGCGTTCTACTACACTGGCGGGCATGGAGCGCTTCGACGCCATCGTGATCGGCGGCGGCGTGGTCGGCGTCTCGATCGCCTACCACCTGGCCCGCTTCGGCTGTCCGCGCGTGCTGCTGGTCGAACGCGGCCAGTTGGGAACCGGCACCACCGCGCAATCCTCGTGTATCGTGCGCACGCACTATTCCGTGCGCGAAAACGTGGCGCTCGCCCGGCAGGGCCTCGCCGCGTTCCGCGACTTTCCCGCCTATCTCGAGGATCCTGAAGCCGACGCCGGCTGGAATCGATGCGGCCTGATGATCGTTGCCGCGGAAGGCTCACGCGCAACGGCGATGCGGGAAACCCTCGCGATCGAGCGCGGCCTGGGATTGGACGCGCGCGAGATCGACCAGGACGAGGCCCGGCGAATCAACCCGCTGCTCGCGCTCGACGATATCGCGGCGATCGGCTGGGAGCCAGACGCAGGCTATGCCGACGCCTACCTCGCGCTGACCGCGCTGGCGCGCAACGCCCGCCGCCTGGGTGCGACGCTGCGCGAGGGCGTGGAGGTCACCAGGCTCGTTCGCGATAGCACGGGCCGTGTCACCGGCGTCGCGACCCGGCAGGGTGCGATCGCCGCCGGATTGGTCGTCAGCGCGCAGAACATCTGGACGCGCGCGCTTGCCGCCTGGACCGGCGTGGATTTCCCGCTCACGCTTTCGCGCCACGCCGTGTTCACGCTCGAGGCCCCGGTCCCGTATTCGCGCAATCTGCCTGTGCTGAAGGATCTCGCTTCGCCGGGCAAGCTCTACATGCGCGGCTATGGCGGCTCGCAACTGCTGGTCGGCGATGGGAACGAAGGCGACACCATCGACCACCCCGACACGGAACAGGCCGATGTGTCGCTCGACCACGTCGCCGAACTCGGCGAGCAGGTAGCCAACCGCATGCCTGTCTTTGCCGAGGCCGGGCTGGTCGCGTCGTGGACCGGCGTCTACGACGTGACTCCCGACTGGAACCCCGTGCTCGGCGCAGTTCCCGAGGTTCCGGGCCTGCACGTGGCGTATGGCTTTTCCGGCCACGGCTTCAAGTTGTCACCCGTGGTCGGCCGGCTGGTCGCGCAGAGCGCGCTCGGACTCGCCACCGACCTGCCGCTCGCGCCGTATGCACTCAGCCGCTTCGCGGGTGGACGTCTGCTGCAGGGACGTTACGGCACGGGCGCGGTCTCCTGACGCTTGCATCCCGTCCCGATCGCGCGGACCCGGCGGCCTTTCCGCGCGCGCTCGATGGTGTCTGCGTGGACCCGATCCGCCTTGTCGAGCACGCTGCCGATGGGCGATACTGCGAAGCGTTCCGCAATCGCGGCGACCGACGCACTTTTCTTTGGAGTTTCCCCATGAAAATGCCCATTCTTCCAGTTCGATTTGCCCTGGCTGCCTGCGTAGCGGTGGCGCTAACGACTACCGCGGCGGCACAGGAGCGTGTCTTCTTCGGCATCGCCACCGGCGGCACCGGCGGCACCTACTACCCGCTTGGCGGCATGCTCGCGCAGCTCATCTCCAACAAGGTCACCATCGGCGGCAAGAAGCTCTCGGCGACCGCCGAAACCGCCGGTGCGTCGGTGGCCAACGCGCAGTTGCTCGGCCGCAAGGATATCGAGAGCGCGTTCGTCGCTGCCGACATCCTGGACGCCGCGTACAACGGCAAGGGCCAGTTCGAAGGCAAGGCGGTCAAGAACCTGCGCGCGCTCGGAGCGCTCTATCCGGAACAGGTGCAACTCGTGACGCTCGCCAGTGCCAATGTGCAGAATTTCAAGGACCTGAAGGGCAAGACCGTCTCGTCGGGTTCGCCCGGCTCGGGACAATGGCAGCTCCTGGGCGACCTGCTCGAAGCGAACGGCATGACGCGCAAGGACATCGGCGAAGACCTGTCGTCGTTCACGCAGTCGGTGGACAAGATCAAGGACGGCAACCTCGTCGCATCGCTGATCACGGCGGGTGCGCCGACGTCGTCGGTCAGCGATCTCGCGAACGCCCGCGACATCCGCATCGTCCCGCTGACGGGCCCGGCCATCGAAGCGCTGCAGAAGAAGCAGCCCTACTACGCCAGCGTGCAGCTGCCCGCCAATACCTACAAGGGCCAGACCGCGCCGGTGCCTACGCTGGCGGTCATGGCGGTCTGGGCCACGCACGACGGAGTGACCGACCAGATGGCCTACGAAGTGACCAAGGCCCTGTTCGAAAATACCGAGACGCTCGGCCAGGTACACCCGAAGGGCAAGGAAATCACGCTCAAGACCGCGCTGCAATCGGTGTCGATCCCGCTGCACCCCGGTGCTGAAAAGTACTATCGCGAAAAGGGCCTCATCAAGTGACGTGGCGACCCGCGGCAGCGCGGAGGGTCGCGTTGCTCGCGGGTCTGGCAGCGCTGCCGGCGGCACAGGCAGCGTGCCTGATCGTCGCGTCGCATCCCGAGGGAGTGTCGCTCGCCCAGGTCACCATCGCGGCAAGCGACCCCGCTTTTGCGCTCACCTATGTGCATTCCGTGACCCGCACGCCGGTGCGTGAGCGCTATCGCGTCGACGGCGACGCCATCGTGCAGACCGAGATTCGCTTCGAGCAACACGGTCCCGGCCTGCCCACCGAGGCCGACACAGGCGAGCGCTTCGCGCTGCAGGATGGAAAATTCGTCGTGACCATGCACCGCCGTTTCGCGAGCTTCGCGATGCGCGTGCATGCCGACCAGCAATGGCGCCTGCTCGCAGCGGGGCAGCGCATCGATCTCGCGGCGTGGGGCAACCGCGCCCTCGTGTTGCACGCGCAGGCCGCCGCTTGCCCGAGCCCTTGATGGCTGGCCCATGACGACGCGCGGATCCCACGACGGCACGCTGACCGATACCATCGAGGCGGTCTCCGCCGAGCAGCAGGCACAACTCATCCGCCAGTTCGACCACGAGTCGAACTTCCGCCGCCTGGTCGGCCCGGTCGGCATGCTGGTGACGACGGTGGCCGTCATCCTGTCGGCGTTCCACATCTATACCGCGGGCTTCGGCCTGCTGGTCGAGATCAAGCATCGCGCCTTCCATCTGGCGCTGGTGCTCGGACTGATTTTTTTGGTCTTCCCGCGGCAGCGGCCCGCCAGCAGCGTTTCCGGCATCGCCAAGGAGTGGGGCTGGGCGCTTGCCTTTGGCGCGTTCTACCTGTATCTCGCGTGGGACCTGACCGACCGGCTGCTCGCCACCGGCGAGCTGCGCCAAGCGTGGCCGTTCCTCACGCTGGTCGGCTTCATCGTCGCGATTTCGCTGCCGCTGCGCTTCTATGCAGGCTACGCGGACAAGCCCGCGTGGATCGACTGGCCGCTGGCGCTGCTGGCCGCCGGCGTCTCGCTCTACCAGATCGTGTTCTTCGACGCGATCTTCATCGAGCGCGTCGGCTCGCCCATCGCGCAGGACTACATGATGGGTGTGCTGGCGATCATCATGGTGATGGAGGCCTCGCGGCGCACGATGGGACCACTGCTGCCGCTGATCGGCATGACCTGCCTGCTGTATGCGCTCCTCGGCCGCTACATGCCCGGCGTGCTGGCGCATCGCGGCTACACGGTGGTGCGCGTCGTCAATCACATCTACGTCGGGACCGAAGGCATCTATGGCATCGCGGTCGGCGTGGTCGCCACCTACGTGTTCCATTTCGTGCTGTTCGGCGTGCTCGCGCAGATGACGGGCCTGGGTCGCCTGTTCATGGACCTCGCGACCATCGCCGCGGGGCGCTTTTCCGGTGGACCGGCCAAAGTGTGCGTCGTGTCGTCGGGCCTGTTCGGCATGATCTCGGGCTCGCCGGTGGCCAATGCGGTGACGACCGGGTCGCTGACGATTCCGCTGATGAAGAAATACGGCTTCACGCCGCGCTTCGCCGCCGGCGTGGAGGCCTCGGCCTCCTGCGGCGGCCAGGTGACGCCGCCGGTCATGGGCGCATCCGCGTTCGTGATGGCAGAGCTCTTGGGCGTGCCGTACAAGGAACTGGTGCTGATCGCGATCGTGCCGGCGCTGTTCCACTACTTCGCCTGCCTGATGATGGTGCACTTCGAGGCGCGACGGCTGCGGTTGCTCGGTGTCGAGGCCGAGCTCATTCCCCGGATCGGGCCGGTCATCGGTGCAAGCTGGCACCTCGTGCTGCCGCTGATCGTGCTGGTCACGATGCTGCTGCTGGATTACACGCCATTCCTCGCCGCGTTCTGGGGCATCGTGCTGTGCTTCTTCTGTTCGTACATTCCGCTGATCGCGCGCCGCTTAGGCAACAACCGCCTGCAGGGACAGACGCTCACGTGGAGGCCGCTGATCGCCGGCCTCGAGGAAGGAGCCAAGTACGCGCTGGCCATCGGTGCCGCGTGCGCCTGCGTGGGGCTGATCCTCGGTACCCTGACGCTCTCCGGCCTCGGCTTCAAGTTCTCCGGCGCGGTCATCGATCTCGCGGGGTCGGTGGCGAACTGGCTGTACGCCATCGATCCCTTCAATCTGTTCACCGTCAACCACGCCAAGGTGTTCTTCGGCCTGCTGTTCGTCGGCATCGCCTGCATCATGATGGGCACCGGCGTGCCGACGACGCCGACCTACATCATCCTTGCATCCATCGCCGCGCCGGCGCTGGCGACACTGGGGGTGCCGCTGATCGCGACGCACTTCTTCGTCTTCTACTACGGCGTGCTCGCCGACGTGACACCGCCGGTGGCGCTGGCCGCCTATGCTGCCGCCGGCATTGCCGGATCGGAACCCATGCGCACCGGCATGACCGCGTTCCGCCTGTCGATGGGCAAGGCTCTGGTGCCGTTCATGTTCGTCTACACGCCGGCACTGCTGTTCATCGACTTCACCTGGAGCGCCTTTTTGTCCGCCGCGTTCTGCGGTCTGGTCGGCATCACGGCGCTGTCGGCCGCCTACATCGGCTATTTCCGCGCGCCGATCGGCCGCGCGAACAAGGTCGTGCTGAGCATTGCCGGGCTGGTACTGGTGTTCAACCAGTACTGGCCCAACGTCGTGGGGCTCACGGTCGTCTTCGGGATACTCGGCTGGAACGTTTATGGCGCGCGCCGCCAACAGCACTGATGGGGCCACTCGACGGACTGCGCATACTCGAGCTGGAGGCCATCGGCCCCGCGCCGTTCGGCTGCATGATGCTGGCCGACATGGGCGCCGATGTGCTCCGGATCGATCGCGCCGAGGCACCGCAACTCGGTCTCGAACTCGACCGCGCCCACGACCTGATGCTGCGCGGCCGCCGCTCCGTGACACTGGACCTCAAGACGGCCGACGGTGTCGCCGCCGCACTGCGCCTCGTCGAGCATGCCGACGCACTGGTCGAAGGCTTCCGCCCCGGCGTGCTCGAGCGCCTCGGCTTGGGCCCGGAGGTGCTGCAGGCAAGAAATCCCCGCCTCGTGGTAGGCCGCATGACGGGTTGGGGCCAGGACGGCCCGCTGGCCTCCGAGGCTGGCCACGACATCAACTACATTGCGTTGTCGGGCGCGCTGCATGCGATCGGTCGCAAGGATCAACCGCCGGTCCCGCCGCTCAACCTGGTCGGGGACTTTGGCGGCGGCGGCATGCTGCTCGCGTTCGGTGTCGTCTGCGCGCTGCTCGAGGCGCAGCGCTCGGGCCGCGGCCAGGTGGTCGATGCCGCGATGGCCGAGGGGGCCGCACTGTTGTCGACCATGTTCGCCGGCATGCGTGCCGCGCAACGCTGGAGCGATGCGCGCGGCGACAATATCCTCGATTCCGGGGCCCCCTGGTACGACGTCTACGCGACCGCGGATGGTGGTTACATGGCGGTCGGTGCCATCGAGCCCAGGTTCTACCGCACGTTGCTCGACCGCCTCGGTCTTGCCGACGCAAGGCTGCCGCTGCAGCATGATCGCGCCGGCTGGCCACAATTGCGCGAAGCGCTCGAGCGCGTCTTTCGCACCCGTTCGCGCGAAGAATGGACACGCCTATTTGCCGGTAGCGATGCCTGCGTCACGCCGGTATTGAGTTTCGCCGAAGCGCCGTTGCACCCGCACGCGAAGGCGCGCGCAGGCTATGTCGATGTTGGCGGCATTGTCCAGCCCGCCCCCGCGCCACGGTACTCGCGCACGCCCGGCTCGGTGGGCGATCCCCCGCCTGCGCGGGGGCAACACGGCGCGCAGGCACTGGCCGACTGGGGGTTCACCGGCGCGGATATCGCGCAGTTGCGCCTGCTGGGACTAGGAATTTCGTCCTGATTCTGTAGGATTATTCCTACGCGATTGCACGGGCTGGCCCGGATGGGCCGAATTCCCCGCGGCGGTTAAGATTCAATTCGCTCTTCGCCACGTCGCACGCACGACGTTTCTCATGCGCCTTTCGCTTCGCTTCCTGATTCCGCTGCTCATCGCGCTTGGCCTTTTTGCCTACGCGGCGGTGCCGCTTGTCGATACGCTGATGACGCGGTGGTTCGTCCGCGACCTGGACGTGCGTTCGAACCTGATCGCAACGGCCGCGCAGGAGCCCCTGGAAGACCTGATCCAGACCGGGTCCCCGGCGCGGATCCTGGGCTTTTTCCGTCGGCTGACGACCGACCAGCGTCTGTACGCGGTCGGACTGTGCATAGACAACAGCGCCCCGCCCATCGCGACCGGCGCGTTTCCGGGCGAGTTGCGTTGTTCGACGCTCGATCCGTATGTCGCGCCGGGCGTGCACCTGCTGCGTACCGCGCGCGGCGTTTTCCACGTTGCGGTGCGGCCGGTACCCGGGGCCGAAGCGGATGGTGCCCGGCTCGTGCTCGTGCACGACATGAGCTTCATGGAACGGCGCAGCGATGAAACCCGTCCCTACCTGTTCTATTTCTTTGCCGCACTGGCAGCGAGTGTCGCGCTGATCACAGTCGTGATCGCGCAGCTGTCGTGGCGGGGCTGGGTCGCGGGTCTGCGCGCGCTGCTGCGCGGCGAAGGCATCCTGCGGCCGTCGGCCAACGGTACCGCCCCCGAATTGCGGCCCATCGCGCGTGACGTGCAGGCCCTGTTGCGCGAACTCGAGCACCAGTACCGGCCCACCGACGAAAGCCAGCAGCGCTGGACCCAGGACACACTGCGCGCCGTGCTGCGCGGCGAAATGCGCGGTAACGACATCATCATCGTGTCCAACCGCGAGCCCTACATTCACGTGAAGGACGCCGATGGCGGCGTGCACGTGCAGCGGCCGGCGAGCGGACTCGTCACGGCGCTCGAGCCGGTGATGCGCGCCTGTTCCGGTACGTGGATCGCCCACGGCAGCGGCAGCGCCGATCGCGAGACGGTCGACCGCTACGACCGCGTGGCCGTGCCGCCCGACATGCCGTCCTACCGGATCCGCCGCATCTGGCTGTCGGACAGCGAGGTGGCCGGGTACTACGACGGGTTCGCCAACGAGGGACTGTGGCCGCTGTGCCACATCGCCCATGTGCGGCCGACCTTCCGCACCGCAGACTGGGAGCAGTACCGCGAAGTCAATGCGCGATTCGCCGACGCGGTGGTCAAGGAAGCGCAAAGCGACGATCCGGTCGTGCTCGTGCAGGACTATCACTTCGCGCTGCTCCCGCGGATGATCCGGGAGCGCCTGCCCAAGGCGATCATCATCACGTTCTGGCACATTCCGTGGCCCAATCCGGAGTCGTTCGCCATCTGTCCGTGGCGCGTGGAACTGCTCGACGGTCTCCTCGGCAGCGACATCCTCGGCTTCCATACACAGTTCCACTGCAATAATTTCCTCGATACCGTCGACCGCCTGGTCGAGGCCCGCGTCGACCGGGAAACATTCACCGTGGTCTGCCGCGGTGGCCGCACCGCCATCCGCCGCTATCCGATCTCGATCGAGTGGCCGCCGGCGCCGCTGTTGCGCGTGCCCAAGGTCGACGAGTGCCGCGAGCGCGTGCGGGTTCGCCTCAACCTGCCGCGAGCACACAAGCTCGGCATCGGCATCGATCGCCTCGACTACACCAAGGGCATCCTGGAGCGGTTCAACGCGGTTTCGCGGCTGCTCGAACTGCATCCGGAGTGGATCGGCCGCTTCACGTTCGTCCAGATCGCGGCGCCGACCCGCGGCAAGATCAACGACTACCAGGACTACGCGCGACAGGTGGCCAAGCTCGCCGCGGAGATCAACGACCGCTATCCGCAGGCCGCACATCCGCCGATCATGCTGCTGGCCGAGCACCACGAGCAGGAATCGGTGTACGAGCATCACCGTGCGGCCGACGTGTGCTTCGTCAGCAGCCTGCACGACGGAATGAACCTGGTGGCCAAGGAATTCATCGCCGCCCGCGACGACGAGCGCGGCGTGCTCGTGCTTTCCCAATTCGCCGGGGCGTCGCGCGAATTGCCGGAGGCCTTGATCGTGAATCCGTACGACGCGGATCAGTGCGCGCAGGCGTTGTTTCTCGCGCTGCAGATGCCGGCGGAAGAACAACGCCTGCGCATGCGGCTGATGCGCAACCTCGTGCGCGAATTCAACGTGTATCGCTGGGCAGGACGGATGCTGCTCGACGCGGCGGCCATGCGGCAGCGCAATCGTTTCCGTGAACGCACGGAGCCGACGCTGGTCGGACCTTGACGATGAACCTGGAAGATACCCCGCGTCCGCCGCGCTTCGTCCGGCCGGCGCCACCGACGCTCGGACGTGACTGCGCATTGTTCCTCGACATCGACGGCACGCTCGCCGAGTTCGCCGACCGCCCCGATGCCGTACAGGTGGATGCCGACATCATCGAAGCACTCGCGCGCCTGCGCAAGGATCTCGGCGGCGCGCTGGCCCTGGTGACCGGCCGCGCGATCACCAGCGCGGATCGCCTGTTCCCGCGCCTGAAGCTGCCGATGGCGGGCCAGCATGGCTGCGAGCGGCGCGACGCGGACGGGGGGATCCACCTGTATGCGCCCGTGAAGACGACGCAGGTGCGCCTGCGCAAGCTGGTCACCGGGCTCGCCAAGCGCCACCCGGACCTCCTGCTCGAGGACAAGGGGGCGGCGCTCGCGCTCCACTATCGCGGCGTGCCCGAACTCGCTTCACCCCTGCATCGCATCCTGAGCGCCGAGGTGGAGGATGCCGACGGCTACGAATTGCTGCCAGGCAAGATGCTGCTCGAATTGCGGCCGGAGGGTCGCGACAAGGGCACGGCGATCGACGACTTCATGGCCGAGAATCCGTTTGCCGGGCGGCTGCCGGTGTTCATCGGCGACGACCTCACCGACGAGCATGGGTTCGACGCGGTCGAGCGGCTCGGCGGCTGGTCGGTGAAGGTCGGCCCCGGCCGCACGGCGGCGCGCTTTCGCCTGCCCGATCCAACGGCGGTCAAGCGCTGGCTGCTGTCGCCGCTCGCCGATGCGCCTTCGCAGGTCATCGACGTGGAAGGCGAAGCGTGAATGGCGCGCGGGCGCGCGCTCCCGGCGGGACGGCGCCCAATACCGATCCGGTCCAGCAGCCAGCACGTCCCCGCACCCTCGATCTCGCGCTGATCGGCAATGGCCGCATCGGCGCCCTGATCGATGCGCGGGCCTGACTACCGCTACTGCTGGTTGCGCGATGGCTACTTCGTCGTCAACGCGCTCAACCGCCTGGGCGCCACCACGACGATGGAAGGCTATCTGCGCTACCCGGCTGCTGGCCTGTCGCAACCCGCACGGCCTGCTGGCGGAGCATGTGCATCCCGGCACCGGTGAAATGTGGGGCAACTTCGTGCAAACCTACAGCATGGTCGGCCTGATCAACGCGGCCATTCGCCTGTCGATGCCCCGGGACGACGCGTTCTGAAACGCGGCCCGCGGCCACCGGGTATCATCGCAAAGCCCGAAGCCTGGGCAACCACGACGCGAGCGAACGCGCCGCCCGTCACCCCGGCGCTAGGACGCCCGTGCCTCGGCGATGGCCTGCAGCAGGGCTTCCGGCGCCTGCGCCCCGGACACCGCCGTCTTGCCGTTGAAGATGAAGAACGGCACGCCGCCCACACCCATTGCGCGCGCCTGCCGGTCGGCCTCGCCCACTTCACCGTCGAAGGCGCCGGAATCGAACATCGCGCGCGCATCGTCGGCATCGAATCCCGCGTCGCTGGCGAGGCGCACCAGTTCGTCGCGGTCGCCCACGAACCGGCCATCGATGAAATAAGCCTGGAAGAGACGCTCGACCAGCGCGTCGACGTCGCCTTCATGGCGCCCTTGCGCCCAGGCGATCAGCCGGTGCGCATCGAGCGTATTCGGTTGCCTTTCGATCGCTTCGAAGGCAAACGGAATGTCAACGCTGCGGCCGGCCTCCGCCACGCGCGCGTAGATCTCGCGCGCCCGCGCCGGCCCGCCGAACTTGGCCTCGAGGTAGTCACGGCGGCCAATGCCTTCGCGCGGCAAATCGGGATTGAGCTGGAACGGATGCCAGCGCACGTCGACCATCAGGTCCGGCTCGGCGGCACGCAGCGCGGCCAACGCCGCTTCGAGGCGCCGCTTGCCGATGTAGCACCACGGGCACACCACATCCGACAGGACATCCACTTGCAGCTTGTCGAGCACGACTGCCTCCTTCCATCATGGTCGCGAAGGCGCGGGGCCTCTCTTGCGATAATGGGGTAGTTTGACGCGAAACCCAAGTCCATGACCACGTCGCTGCGCTGGGACATCTTCTGTCGCGTCGTCGACAATTATGGCGATGCCGGCGTGTGTTGGCGCCTTGCCCGCCAGCTCGCCGACGAACACGGACTCGCGGTCACGTTGTGGATCGACGACGTGGCGAGCCTGGCGCGGTTCGTCCCCACCCTCGCGCCGGACGCTGCCGACCAGGGCGACCGCAGGGTGCGCGTGCGCCGCCTGGACGCCACACCACCCACCGACGCACCAGTGGCCGACGTCGTCATCGAAGCGTTCGGCTGCGGCCTGCCCGATGCCTACCTGCAGGGGATGGCTCGCGCGCAGCGCGCGCCGGTGTGGATCGTGCTCGAGTATCTTTCCGCGGAACCCTGGGTCGACGCGTCGCACGGCCTGCCGTCACCGCATCCGCGCCTGCCGCTGACGCGCTGGTTCTGGTTTCCCGGATTCACCGCCAGTTCTGGTGGCGTGCTGCGCGAGCGTGGCCTGCTGGATTCCCGCGATGCCTGGCGCGCGCAGGCACGCGCCGTGGCCTCCGCGCAGCCGCACAGCGGGACGGACGGCGCCGGCCAGGCGCTACACGTATCGCTTTTCTGCTACGCCAATCCGGCCCTGCCCGCGCTGCTCGATCTCTGGGCGGGCGGCGACGAAGCCGTGACTTGCGTCGTGCCCGAAGGCATCGCCCATGCCGCGCTCGACCGCTTCACCGGCGGCGACGTCCCGCCAGCGGGAACCACCCGCACGCATGGTCGCCTCACGCTCACCACCACCGCGTTCGTCGATCAGGCAGCCTTCGACCGTCGGCTCTGGGGTGCCGACCTCAACTTCGTTCGCGGCGAGGATTCGTTCGTCCGCGCGCAATGGGCGGCGCGTCCCTTCGTCTGGCACATCTATCCGCAGGAAGGCGACATCCATCTCGCCAAGATGGACGCCTTCCTCACGCGCTTCGAAGTGGGGCTCGCGCCGGAGGCCGCGGCGGCGATCCGCGCCTTCTGGTATGCGTGGAACACCGCCGCCCCCGACGCGTTGCGGGCCGCGTGGCCGGCGTTTCGCCGCGACGCGACGACATTGCAGGTGCATGGACAAGCGTGGGCCCGGGCGCTCGCCGCGCAGGCCGGGCTCGCCGACCAGCTGGTCAACTTCTGTGAAAATCGTTTATAATTATGGGTTTCCCAGTCAGTCCACTTGCAGTATTTCGCGGTGGCCATGTCACGCTGGCGGCCTATGCCGCCGCCTTGCAACGGCCCCGCCCAACTTCGCAGGAATGTCATGAAACTCGCCCAGGAAGTGCGCGCCGGCAACGTCATCATGGTCGGCAAGGATCCGATGGTCGTGCAAAAAGCCGAATTCACGAAATCCGGCCGCAATGCATCGGTGGTCAAGATGAAGCTCAAGAACCTGCTGTCGGGCAGCGGTACCGAAGCCGTCTATCGCGCCGACGAGAAGTTCGACAACATCCAGCTCGAGAAGAAGGAGGTGAATTATTCCTACTTCGCCGACCCGATGTACGTCTTCATGGACAACGAATTCAACCAGTTCGACGTCGAGAAGGACAACCTGGGCGACGCGCTCAACTACCTCGAGGAAGGCCTGGGGTGTGAGCTCACGTTCTACGAAGGCCGCGCGATCTCGGTCGAGCTGCCCAACTCCGTCGACCGCGAAGTCGCGTACACGGAACCCGCCGTCAAGGGCGACACGTCCGGCAAGGTCATGAAGCCGGCCAAGCTCGCCAACGGCTTCGAGGTCCAGGTCCCGCTGTTCGTCACCACCGGCGACAAGATCGAGATCGACACCCGCACCGGCGAATACAAGCGCCGCGTGTGAACTGCCTTTGGTCGAATCCGATCGACCTTGAACGGGCGCCTGCGGGCGCCCGTCCTGCTTCTGGAGTCGAACCTCGGCGCCGGTCGCGGGAGGGTCTGTCCGCGCGACCTCAGCCTGGCACGGTGAACGCCTGGCGTGCCTGCAACGCAAGCCTGCGGGTGGGGCACGCGTGCAGGTGATCGTTGACGAGGCCCATCGCCTGCATGAAGGCGTAGACGGTGGTCGGTCCGACAAACGACCAGCCGCGCCGCTTCAGTTCCTTGGCCAGCAGTACCGCCGCGGGCACCGTCCCCATCGTGCGCAGCGCATCGCGCGTGATGCGCGCTGGCCTGGAGCGCGCCTCCGGTTCCCACTGCCAGAAGTACGCCGCCAGCGAACCGTGTTCGGCGACGATTTCGCGCGCCCGCCGCGCGTTGTTGAGCGTCGACTCGATCTTGCCGCGATGGCGAACGATGTCGGCGTTGTTGAGCAGCCGCGCGACATCGCGCGCGCCCATGCGGGCGACTCGCTCGATTGCGAAGCCCGCAAAGGCGGCGCGAAACCCCTCGCGCTTGCGCAGGATGGTGAGCCACGACAGGCCCGACTGGAACCCTTCGAGGCAGATTTTCTCGAACAGGCGCCGGTCGTCGGCGACCGGGAAGCCCCATTCGCTGTCGTGATAGGCGACATAGAGCGGATCCTCGCCGCACCACCAGCAGCGCGCCTGAACCGCGGAAGGGCTTGGCATCGGCGGATTAAAGCACGAAGATAGCCGGATGCCAGTACCCGCCCTGACTGCCCGACTGCTGCTGCCTGCGCTGCTCGCCGTGGCGACGGTCGCCGGCGCCGCCGATCCTGCCCCGTCGCCGGTCGCGTTGCCGATCTTCGACGCGCACGTCCATTACAGCCACGACGCCTGGGAGAACCTGCCACCCGCCGAGGCGATCGCGATCCTGCGCAAGGCCGGCATCAAGCGCGCACTGGTGTCGAGTTCCGGGGACGCCGGCACGCAGCGGCTGGTGGCCCTGGCCCCCGACCTCATCGTCCCATCGCTGCGCCCCTATCGCACGCGCGCCGACGTCAGTACCTGGGTCAGGGACGGCTCCGTCATCGACTTTCTCGAGGACCGGCTGCGGCAGCATCGCTACGCGGCGATCGGCGAATTCCACCTGTACGGCGCCGATGTCGAGCTACCGGTGCCGAAGCGGATGGTGGCGCTGGCCAAACAGCATCGCCTCGTCCTGCATGCGCACTCGGACGTGGACGCGATCGAGCGGCTCTTCCGCCTCGATCCGGACGCGCGCATCCTCTGGGCCCACTCGGGCTTCGACCGTCCGGACAACGTGCGCGAACTGCTGCGCAAGCACCCGAACCTGTGGTGCGATCTCGCGTTTCGCAGCGAGCATGGCGCCGGCGGCAAAGTGCCGGCGGAATGGCGCGCATTGTTCGCCGAATTTCCGGACCGCTTCACCGTGGGTACCGATACCTATACACCCGAGCGCTGGTACTACATCGGTGAGCATGCCGCGTGGTCACGCGCCTGGCTTGCCGACGTTCCATCCTCCCTCGCCGAACGGATCGCCTGGCGCAATGCCGAGACGTTGTTCGCGTTCTGGAAGCCGGCCGCGCCGCTGTGATGTGCCGCCTCGCCGCAAGGGGCGCGGTCGCCTCGGTTGCCGTCCTAATGGCCCTCTCGGTTGCTTCCTTGTCCGCGAGTACCGCGGTGGCCGCTGACCTGCGCAGTTGTGGCGAAGCATTGCCGGCCAACCGCACGCTCATCGAGGCGCCGGGCTACACCCTTGCCTTCGCCACCGTCCCCGCGCCGATCGAAATCGGCAGCCACTTCGTGGTGGACTTCGCGGTGTGCCCGCTCGGGAATGCGGCAAAGCCCCAGGCCGTTCGGGTGGACGCGACCATGCCCGAGCACCGGCATGGCATGAACTACCAGCCTAGTGTGGTGCTGCTGCCAACCGGGATCTATCGGGCGGAAGGCCTCCTGTTCCACATGCCCGGCCGCTGGGACCTGACCTTTGATCTGGTCGACGGCGAGCGCACGCAGCGGCTCGTCAAGACACTGCGGGTCGAATGAACGCCGCACTTGGCCCGGCAGCCATCCTGCTGGCGCTCGTGGCGGCCGGCGCCGCCGCGCAGTCTGCGTCCGTCACGCCGTATTCCGACACGACGCTGCGGCAGATCCTCGCGCTGGGGCCATGGCCACCCGCGCCGCGGACCGATCCATCGAACCGCGTTTCGGGCAACGCCGCTGCAATCGCCTTCGGCGCCGCGCTTTTTTCCGACCGCCGCATCTCGGCGAACAACTCGATCGCCTGCGCCGACTGCCATCGACCGGAACGCGCGCATGCGGATGGCCTGCCGCAAGCCAACGGGCTCGCCGCCGGTGAGCGCAATACGCCAAGCCTCGCCAACGTTGGCGGCCAGCGCTGGTACGGCTGGGATGGAGGCAACGACAACCTGTGGGCGCAAAGCCTGCGGCCGATGCTCGAAGGCAGCGAAATGGGCGGCAGCGTCGCCCAGCTGGCCGCCGCGATTCGCGCCAACGACGACCTGCGGGTCCGCTACGCCGCGGTGTTCGGACGCGTACCGCCGGCCGACGACAGCATCGTGGCGGTGGACCTTGCCAAGGTGCTGGCCGCATACCAGGAAACGCTCGTCACCGCGCGCACGCCGTTCGACGACTACCGCGATGCGCTCGCGCGTGGCGACGCGATCGCGGCAGCGCGCTATCCGGCGGCCGCGCGCCGTGGCCTCGCGACATTCGTCGGCCCCGGGAATTGCATCGCCTGTCATGGCGGCCCGCGCTTCTCCAACGGCGAGTTCCACGATGTCGGCATCGCATTTTTCGTAGCGCGTGGAAAAGTCGATTCCGGACGCCATGCCGGCATCAAGCGACTGCTCGCCAGTCCCTACAACCTGCTCGGCCCTTACAGCGACGATCCCGCGCGCAGCACCGCCATCAGTACGCGGCACGTCGCCGTCACGCATCGCAACTTCGGTGAGTTCAAGGTGCCGTCACTGCGCAACGTGGCGCGAACCGCGCCGTACATGCATGACGGCAGCCTGAAGACGCTGCGTGATGTCGTGCGCCATTACGCCAACATCGATCTCGACCGTCTGCATGCGGACGGGGAGCAGATCCTCAAGCCTTTTCCCCTCGACAAGTACGACGTCGACGACCTGGTGGCGTTCCTGGAGACGCTGAGCGAACCGCGACCTGCAACCGCGGCCCTCACTGCGCCCGCCCGATAGGCTCGGAACCCGGCGCACGAGCGGCAGCGTGCGCGTAACGTCCTATTTGCGTGCCATGGCCCACAGGCGCTGGCCCGCGGTGACCACCAGCAGCAGGACCGCACCCGCCATAAGTCCCACGAAAGCATTCAGTATCCAAGGCATAGCGCCGGCAAGCGCGCTACCGATGTCGCCCGTGCCGGCCACCAGCTCGACCACGCGATCGATCCAGCGCTGTAACGTATGCATTCCATGCACGAGGATGCCGCCGCCCACCAGGAACATCGCGACGGTACCGGCAATCGACAAGCCCTTCATCAGGTACGGTGCCGCGCCCAGCAGCGCCGCGCCGATACTGCGCTGCAGGCGCTGCCATGCGCCGCCACCGGACTTCGACTCGAGATACAGACCTGCGTCGTCGAGTTTGACGATGCCGGCAACGAGGCCGTACACGCCGACGGTCATCAGCAGTGCAATCCCCGTGAGTACGGTGACTTGCGTCGGAAACGACGCGCCCTCCACGGAACCCAGCGCAATGATGATGATTTCCGCGGACAGGATGAAATCCGTACGAATGGCGCCGCGGATCTTGTTCCGCTCGAATGCCACCAGGTCCACGCCCGGATTCGCCACTGCGCGCGTCAGTTCCGCGCGCGCCGCGGCGCGTTCGCCCGGCGAGCGCATGTAGTGATGGGCAAGCTTCTCGGAACCCTCGAAGCACAGGTACGCGCCACCCACCATCAGCAACGGCGTGACCGCCCACGGAGCAAAAGCGCTGAGCGCGAGCGCCACCGGTACCAGGATGGCCTTGTTGACCAGTGAACCTTTCGCCACCGCCCAGACCACGGGCAACTCACGCTCGGCGCGCACGCCCGAAACCTGCTGCGCATTGAGCGCGAGGTCGTCGCCCAGTACGCCGGCGGTCTTTTTCGCAGCGAGCTTGGTCAGCAGCGCTACATCATCGAGAACGCTGGCGATGTCATCGACCAGCAGCAGCAGGCCCGAACCCGCCATCAGCCTGGACCAATCAAGGGCTGCACGCGGTGAGGCGAGCCCAGGAAATCGACGGCCAAATCAGCTTCGGCGCGCCCGCGCGCGCAGCGTCGCGGCGGTACCCGCCGCCAGCAGCAGCACCAGCATCGCGAGAGAAGCGGGACCCAGCGCGGGTACCGGGACGAAGGCCGGAATGTCTACCGCCAGCCCTTCCCGGAACCAGTAGTCGAAATTGGCGTAGGGACGATCGAGGCCTTCCCCGCGGACGTAGTCGCTCGGGAAATTGCCGTACACGAAGAAATAACCATCCGGATCGCCCGAAAGTTGAATCAACTCGAACGTGTGGAATTCGTCGGGCACGAGCGCGACCGTTGTGGCGAACTTGAATCGCACCACCGGCCCTTCGAAGGCGGGAATGCGACCGAAGGCGCTCGGCAGGAACAAAGGCTCGCTGCGACCGAGCTCCGCTCCGGCGAGTGTCGGGCCGTCGTGAATGATCATCTGGAATGTCGCGCCCTGGCTCTCCACGCCGCCGAAGGTGCGCTCCAGGTCGCGCATCCGGACTTCGACGAAATTGAGGCGGTTGAGCGTCGGCGTGAACGATTGGGCGATCGGCCCGCCGATGCGTACGGAGAAGGCGATGTTGGGCGTCTGCGTATGGGTCTGGTCGAGGCTCAGAATCTCGGCCCGCGCCGCGAGCGGCGCGAACAGCACGCATAAGAAGGCCACGCGACCGCGAACCGTCGTGAGATGCAAAATTCCCCCAAATGGCAAATTCGGGCGGCGCGCCAACTGGCTCACCAGATTCCCGGGGTCACCGATCGACCATGCGCCGAATTATGCCAGTGGAACGGGCAGTAGAGCGTCCTGGCGCGCTCTGCTGTCGCACGCCGGCAGTCAGCAGCGGCGCGACCAGGCGAATCAATCAGTTCGGGGGCCCGCGCAGCGCGCTTTCGATCTGGTCCAGATTGTTGTCGATGGCATCGGCCAGGCCGCGAGCACGCTCGTCGACGTCGGGCTCGGCCTCGAGCAGCGCCTCGCACATCAGCGTGTGCAGTTCGCGCGCATGCTGGATGAGATCGGCAAAGTCGCTGTCGTAGGCTTCCTGCGCATCCAGCCGCGCCTTGGCTTCCCCGATGGCAGCCACCAGAGCCTTGCTGATACGGGCCAGCTCATCCGCGCGATCGGGCGTCATCCAGGTACTTTGAAACCGGTTAATGTCTTTGGTCCGGGCCATTGCGGGACCGGACGGACATTGTACCAAGGCCGATTGTTGCGCGGCTACGATTTGCCTTCGCCTCGCCGGCGCTTGAGGAACAGGATCAGCGCAGCCGGTACGTGGACCAGCCCGAAGCCCGTGAAGAACACCGCGGCCTGGGGCACACCGCCTCCAGTCCACGTCCGCACCATCGTGAATCCAATGGCGACACCGAGCCCCACCAGAAGAAGACGCAGCGCCAGGGAAGTCGACTCCCGCAACACAAAGTCCGGAATCTGCCACTGCGCGTACGCTGCGACGCCCAGCAACAAACCTGCGAGCAAGACCATTAGCATGAAGAATGAAATTCAAGTGTGAATGATTTTAACTGTGCATCCGGCTTGCCATTGGCGATAGCAGCCGCAGTAGCAGGATCGCGTAAGAATTTTCCGACACGGCGCCGGAACGGCGCAAGAGCTTAGCGACCGGCGATTTTGCCCGGGCGGCGCGGCTGGGCTCTGCGCTGGGATTTCGGGGCAGTCGGAGCGCCGTGCCTTGGTTTCCGGGCCAAACGTGCCTCCTCGATCGTTTCACTCCGCTTTCGACCTGTTCTGTCGGTACCCGCGACGGGTTCGTCTCAGCCCCATTGCCGGGGCTTCGCCGGGCGCGCAGATTTCACTGCGCGCGTGTGGCGCTTTTCCACACAACCCGACACGAGGAAAGCCATGAACGTCGTCAGCCGCAAGCTGCTCTGCACATCCGCCTTTGCACTCCTGGCCGGCGCCGCCGCGGCGGCGAATGCAGCACCGGTCGATTGCACCAGGACCAACGAACTGGGCGAGAGACGCGCCTGCGAGGCCGCAGCGAAGGGGGTCGCGGACCTGCGCCAGTTCATCCAGCGCACGCGTGGCGTGTACATCCTTTACATGCGCGATTTCGAAGGTGCCGTCCCGGTCCAAACCGCGAGCACGCAGGAACGCCCGGTGCAGCCGAAAGCCGGTTGACCGCAATCGTGCGCGGGGCGGCGTTGCCGGCCGCCCCGCGCGCCTGGCGACAATCTGAGGATGCGCGGTCGCCCCCGGTACGCTGCTAAACGAAGGCGGCGCCCGCAGGCGCCGCCTCGAATTGCCGCTACGTTTGTCAGCGCCTATCGATCGCGCGGTCCCGCATAGACATCGTAGGGCGACGACGACCCCGTCTGGCTGAAGATCGACGTCTGCATGTGACAGCGCGAGACCGAGAAATTACCCGGACCCGAACCCGCCTCGCGATCGAGCGTCAACGCGAAGCGCACCGTCTGTCCCGCCGGGATCGAGTACGAGGCAAGGCCCGTCATATTGACCCAGCCGTTCGCCTGATCCGCGGTGGTACGCATGAAATTCTGATCGACGGAGATCGGGAAAGTCACCCCGCCGTTGACACTCGCTACCGAGTACCCGCGTGCAGTCAGCGGCCCCGTGGCCTGACCCGCAAAGGACCAGTTGACCAGCACGATGCGTGGGTAGTTTGCCGGGGTGACGTCCGCGGTTCCGCAGACGCGCGGGGCGATGTCCAGATCAAGGTCGCCCGGTTGCAGTTGCAAAACGTTGACCACCGGTTGCAGCGCATTGCCCAGACGCTGCATGAACAGTGACATCTGCGCGCGGGTGACCGTGTCCGACGGACAGTACAGCGTGGACGACGTACACCCCAGCGTGACCCCACGGTTCTTCAGGTATTCCGAGCTGTCGCAATAGATTGCACCCGGTGGAATGTCGGTAAAGCCTCCACACGGTGCAGTCACGACCAGCGTAAACGCCTGGTTATAGTTACCTGCGCCATTGTTGGCATTGACGTTCAACGGGTAGGTACCTTGCGTGCCCGTTGCCGGAGTGCCGCTGAACACACCTCCCGGCGCGGAAACACCCGACGGCAACGCCCCGGTCACCGTGATGGTGGGCGCTGGGGCCCCGGATGTCGTCACCGTGAAGTTGCAGGCAGACCCGACCGCACAGATCAGTGAATCGGACGACGTGATGACGGGCGCGCCGCTGCCGGCGTTGATGGAGAACAGCCCGCCGGCGGCAACAGTCTGGCCGTCGGGATTGATTACCGAAACCGTCTTGGCGCCGGTCGTTGCACCGATGGTCGATACATTGACCGAAATCGATGTCGGGCTCGAGAACGTCACCGAATTGACCGTTACGCCAGGGATATCCACGACGAGGCGATTCGCAAACCCGGCGCCGGGGTCGTAGAAGCCGGAACCGCTGACGGACGTGCCGGTGATCGTCAGTACCGCGCTGGCCACCCCGGTATTCAGCGTATTCGGGGTCACCGACAACAGCGACGCTGGCGGCGGCGCCATCAGCTTCGCGACCTGGACACCCCAGATATTGGTACTCGACGTGTACTCCTGGATGGTCCACATCGTCATGTTGTCGGTCGGGTCGACACTCGTGAACGAATAGTCCCCCCATCGGCGTCCGCCCCCCCCGCCCGGATTTCCGGGCGGATTGTAGGCGGCCGCGGTGTTGGTGATATTCGCGACCGGATCCGTCGTACCCAAGGCGGCAGAAGCGAGGCGTCCGGCGAAACTCGCATTGGCGTAGAAAGCAGCTCCGGCACTGGAGAATCCAAACGCTGCGTGACCCTGTCCCGAAACGGCAACCGTCGGAATCCAGTACCAACGGGCATTGGCCAGCGTCGCGTTGCTGTCGAAAACGGTACCGAACTGGGTCACTACCGGCGCACCGGCGGGATTGCCGATCTGGTACCAGCGCACACCGTTACGGCCTACAGCGGCGCTGGTTGTTGCCGCTCCAGCGGTATTTACCGCAATGTTGTGCGAGGTCCAGATCTGCCCGCCCTGGATCTGCGCGGCATAGAGCCGATCGTCCAGTGCGTCGAGGTTGCCGTTGGTGCCATTGGTGTTACCAAGATGCGGCACGGTGAACGGAAACTGGGTAGCAGCAACCGTCAGCGGAATGTTGGCCGAAAGCACGGGTGTCGTCGCGGCGTTGGTCACCCGGTTCAAGATGAGCTTGCTGAAGAGGTAGGCATCGACGCCGATGAAGTAGCCGTCAGCGAGGCTGCCATCCAGATTGTCGACCCCCTGCGGCGTGAAAGCACCGTCGGTGCCCGTGATGAGATTCGGGAAATAGGTGACGACGATCGGTCCGGGGCCGATCACCGAACTCTTGCGGACCACCCACACGTCACAGTTGACGAAGGCGCTGTTGGAAGTCGCGAAGATATTGCCGCCGATGTAAAGCGCATTGGCATCGACGCCCAGCGTGGGATAGTCGATGAAACGACCGGCCGGCGCATTGACATAGAAGAAGGTCCAGATCGTGGAAGGCGAAATCACATCCCCGTCACTGACCGCGATCATCAACCGATTGGGCACCGCGCCGGTACCGCCGGGCACGTCGATCATCACGACATACCAGCGATTACTGCCACGGTCGAAGCGGATCTTGGGGTCCGACACGAAATTCAGCCCTGGCGTCTTGACGGCCGCAAAGAAGACATCAGGACTGACATCCATGATGCCGTCGGGGCTGCCGGTCGTCTTGGAAAAGGATCGGAACCGGTTGTTGATCGCAACCACGAACTGCGAAGTGCCGACCGCACCCATTGAATCCGGAGGGTACAAGGCGCCATCGTTGAACGTCGCGCCCAGGAAATTCGTCGTGACCGACTGCGCCTTGGCCGCAGGATGCTCCGCTTGGAGGGCCTTCGGTCCACCTGAAGAGCTCAGCGGCAAGGCGTTCGGTTGACTCAATTTCGAACTCAACCGAAAGGCGGGCTTGAGGATGAGCGGCCGCAGATTGGGGGTCCTTTCGAACGCCACCTGATCGGCAGCGAGCTGCGCCATCGTCCGCGCCACGCCGGGAGATAGCGATTCCGGAACACCAATGCGGTCCTGCGCGTGCAGTGCTCCGCTGATACCCGTCAGCGACGCACAAAAAACGGCTAGCACTCGCAAGCCGCGTTCAATTCGTGCCATGGTCTCCCCCGTTTTTATGTTGGTACGCCGAAGCGCGTTCCGCATGCTAATCCCGGGGGCCTGCGGTGGCAAATTTCGGGCGAGCCTGTTGGTTGGGGCGATCTTTCTCCAGTCTGCTACTTGCCCCGTCCTACTACGCCTCGCCGCGCGCGGGGCGTGGATTGCCGAGGAAGGAGTCGATCGCGCCCAGCACGTCACCCAGCGGCGGACGCGCCCATGGCGCGCTCGATATATGCGCAGAGAAGAGACTACCGTCGGGCAGGACAAGGAACAGGCCGGGCTCGGCGAACTCGGCCGGTTCAGTGTCCTTTTGCGCGCGCGAGATGTACAGGTTCCACGCGCGCGCCGCGGGAATCGACAATCCATGGCCAACGCGTAGACGCGCTAAGCCCCATTCTTCCTTGGCGCGTGCCGCGCGCTCGGAGCCGTCGACACTGACAGCGATCACGTCAACCCCGCGAGACTCGAATTCGGACAGCTTGGCCTCAAGCTCGCCCAAGTACCGTTTGCAAAGAGGACAGTGCAGGCTTCGATAGACTACGATCATGGTGAGGCGGCCGCGGCTTGCGGCGTGAAGGCTGAAGCGGCCGCCGCCGATCGTATCGACTTCGAGCGGTGGTGCAGTTTCGCGCGGCTTAGCGATCATTCGGTGCTCCAGGGACGTTCATGCGGGATCGTCCTTCACATAGCAAGACGCGCATGGGATTACGCAGCGTACCAGCGAACCAAAAATGCGCAGTGCGCCGGCAGCCGTTCCAGCTTCGCTCCGACCGGACCGGCGAGGCCGTCTTCATCGACGAAAACGTCAAAGCGAAGAAAAACGGCCCCGCTCGGGGACCGTCATTCTTGGTGCTGGTGGAGGTGGCGAGAATTCATGCGCCGAACTCCTCGGGCGTGCTCGCCGTAGCGTCCACGCCTGCAATGCGCAGTTGCTCCCGCACGGATCACAGTGGAAACCAACAAGTGGTTCGCTCGACGACCACCCGGCACCGGCTCATCACGCTGGCTGCGCCAAGACGCGCACAGGGGCCCCATCTATCCAAGCGGCGATGTCCTCGACGATTTGACGCTGGAACAGCCGGTACGAACCTTCCGTCACGTAGCCGATGTGCGGCGTCGCGACGACGTTCGGCAACGTGCGGAACGGGTGATCGACTGGGGTGGGTTCGACGTCGTACACGTCGATCCCAGCGCCGGCGATTCGGTGTTCGCGCAATGCGGCAACAAGTGCGGCCTCGTCGACCAGGGGCCCCCGTGAAGTGTTTATGAAAAAAGCGGTGGGCTTCATAAGCGCGAACTCAGCGGCGCCGACAATGTTTCGGGTGCGCTCCGATAGCTTGAGCGAGACACTAACGAAGTCTGCTTCTCGGAACAGCGTGTCCTTGTCGACGCGCGACGCGCCCGCCTCGTGTGCGCGAAGTTCAGTGAGGTTCTGGCTCCACGCGAGCACGCGCATACCGAACGCATTGGCGACCTGCGTGATTCGCGTGCCGATGGTCCCAAGCCCAACGACACCCAGGGTGCGTTCCCGGAGGTCACCGCCGACCGTCGTCTGCCATCCGCCGCCGCGCATCGCCGCGAGTTCGACGGGTAGGTGCCGCGCCAGCGCGAGGATCAGTAGCCAGATAAGTTCCGGTGTACCCGACTGGAACGACTGCGTCCCGCAGATGACCACGCCGCGGGTGGCTGCATGTTCAGAGTCGAGCGCCGCGTTCCACATCCCGGTCGTGACAATTAGCCTAAGCCGCGGCAGGCGGTCGAGCATTGCCGCGGTGAGCGGCGTACGCTCGCGCATTACGCACACGATGTCGAACGGCGCCAAGCGCGCGACGACGGCGTCCGGATCGTGCAGGTGATCGCGAAACACCGTGACCTCGACCCGGTCGGCGAGCGGCGTCCAGTCGGCGTACTGCAAAGCGATCCCCTGGTAGTCGTCTAGCACCGCGACCTGCCACTTGCCGGGCGAAGTCATCTGCAATCCTTGTCGTGATGAGAATGCCGCGACGTCGCCTTCGGTTTCCCAGACGGCTGGCGGGGCGAAGCCCACCGGCACCCTCCGCGTACCCGGTCACCTACCGACCCGCTGCTAATCAAGACAGCCTTCTTCATAGGCGTGTCGGCGCACGACCCACCGTAACAATTGCTGCGGCCGACCTACTGCGGCTTGATCCCGGACGCCCGGATCACTTTGTTCCAGCGCGCTGTCTCCTCAGCGATGAAGGCGGAGAATTCCTCGGGTGTGCTCCACGCGAGGTCCTGCCCGATCGCGGCATACTTGGCTTTCATTTCTGGCGTCTGCAAGGCCTTGACTATTGCCTCGTTGAGCCTCGCGATAATCGCCTTCGGCGTGCCCGCGGGCGCGAGGATACCGTTCCACGTGACAGCGGTGTAGTCGGCGAGCCCGGCTTCGCGCATTGTGGGCACATCCGGCAACGCATCCGAGCGCATCTTGCCCGTGACCGCGAGCGCCTTGACAGATCCGGCCTTGATCTGCGGCAACGCCGACGGCAGCACGTTCCACATCATCTCTGCCTGCCCGCTCATGACGTCGGTCATTGCCTGCGCGCCACCCTTGTAGGGAATGTGAACGATATCGACACCGGCGGAAACCTTGAACAATTCACCGGCGAGATGCAGCGACGTACCGGTGCCCGAGGAGGCGAAGTTGAGCTTGCCAGGTTTGGCCTTCGCTAACGCGATGAGTTCTCGCACGTCCTTCGCCGGCACGGTCGGGTTGACGATGAGGACATTCGAAACCATGCCGATCAGACTAACCGGTGCGAAATCCTTCAACGGATCAAAGGGCAGGCTCGCATACAAGCTCGGATTGATCGCCAGCCCTGGTGTACCCATGAGCAAGGTGTAGCCGTCCGGCGCTGCGCGGGCGACAGCCTCCATGGCGATATTGCCGCCCGCGCCAGGGCGATACTCGACCACGACCTGCTGCCCGAGGTTTTCCGACAGCTGCGGCAGGAGCGTCCGCAGCAACACGTCGGCACCGCCACCTGCCTGGAACCCGTGAAAGATCCGGATCGGTTTGTCGGGGTACGTTTGCGCCGTGCTCTGTAACGACGCTGCCAGCAGCACCGCCGCTACGACTGCCTTCCAACAGAATTTCATGGGAGCCTCATGGTGTGTCGGGCCTCACGCCCGGTTGCCGGTACGAATACGTGCCGTCGTACCGCGCCGTGATGTAGTCACCTGCAATGATCGGCGGATAGCGTGCGGGATTGGTAGGCGATGCGCAGTTCGGCAAGCATTCGACGATAGTTTCGTAGTCCGGATCGTAGAAAACAGGAATCGAGTAGCGCTCTCGACCCGAGGCGTTCACTACCCGGTGCGGCGTCGAGACGAATAGATCGTTCGACCAGCGCGCCATCATGTCACCGATATTGATCACGAATGTATCGTCGATACTCGGCGCGTCAATCCACTCGCCATCTCGGTTTTTTACCTGGAGGCCACCGACGTCGTCCTGCCAGAGGATGGTTATGGCGCCGTAGTCGGTGTGCTCGGCAGCGCCGATTTGGACATCACCGGCCTCCGGCGGCTGCGGCGGGTAGTGAAGGAGCCGTGCGCGCACCAGTGGATGGCGGTAGCGACTGCGGAAAAAATTGCGCTCGATTCCAAGAGCGAGAGCAAAGGCTTCCAGGATGCGCTGGCCGAGATCGAACACCTCGCTGTAATAGTCTTCGAGAACAGCTCGCCATGCCGGCTCCCCGGCCGGCCATTGGTTGAGCCCAATCAGCGCGCGGCCCTCTTGCGTTTCGAGGTCCGCTTCGGTGAACGGATAAGCGAAATTGAAGCTTTCCTTGAGATCGGGGCGCTTGCGGCCCGGCTGCGTGGTCTGCGCAAAGGGCACGTAGCCGCGGTGCGCGTCATTGACCTCGATGGCTTGCCGGCTCGCCTGGGGCAGTAGGAAGAAGTACTTGGCAGCCATCAGCGTCGCGCGCACCAGATCTCGTGGCACGCCGTGGTGGCTCACGTAGAAGAAGCCGACCTCGATCGACGCCCGGCGAATATCGTCGGCGACACGACTCGCGGCCACCTCGTCGCCGCCCGCGAGCGCCGAGACGTCGATCACGGGGATGCGCCGGAAGGGCGATGCGGCGGGTGCGCTCATCTTTTCTTGGCGAGAACGGCTGGGGAGCGTTGACACCCTCCCCAGCGAAGTACTATTGTCACATTGTATCAACATTGTGACAAAGTGCCATGCCCGCCGCGCCCTCCGGCATTCCCCGCTATGCGCAGATCGCCCAGGTACTGAAGTCGCGGCTTGAGTCGCGCGACAGCGCGCACCCGGGGCTATTCGCCACTGAGCACGCGTTGTGCGAGGAGTTCGGCGTCAGCCGTACGACCGTTCGCCAGGCACTTGGGTTTCTCAAGCGCCAGGGGCTCGTGACCAGCCGGCCCGGGGTCGGTACGACGGGTGCCGCGATCGCCCGGCGGGTCGTGCGCTCCTACGGCGACCCTTTGCACGGCATGCTGGAGAGCAAACCCCGCATCGTTTCGCTGGGCCAGGTGGCAGCGCCGCCGGTCGTCGCCAAGTTCTTTGCCATCGCCGTCGGCGAGCCCATCTTCCATCTGACGCGCGTGCACGAACTCGATGCGATGCCCCTGTCGGTGGTCCGCTCGTACCTTCCCGCGGCGCTGGCGGTCGGTCTCGCGCGCAGCGCATGGCGGCAGCCGATGCACGAGCTACTGTGGGAACGCCTAGGCCTGCGCCTCGAGCGCAGCGTGCATACCCTGCGCGTCGCGCGGGCGATGGCCGACATCGCTTCGATGCTGAAGATCGGCCTCGCCGATCCGGTGCTGCGCATCCAGGCATCGACGTACCTCGCCGACGGCCGGCCGATCCGCTGGACCGAGAACTACTTTCGCGAGGACCGCTACGAGTACGTCGCGGAAATGAGGTGGCCGGCGCCGCGCCGGAATAAGCGCGCGGCGAACGCGCGCGAACGCTCGAAGGAGCCGACTGCATGACGATGACCAAGGCCGCTACGCTACGCAAGCACCTGCGCGACTCGCGTCCGCTGGTATCTCCCGGCGTCTACGATTGCTACAGCGCACGCCTGGTGGAAGCCGCCGGATTCAAGACCGCGGCGACCACCGGTTCCGGCTTATCCAACGCCGTGATCGGAGAGCCCGACATCGGCCTGTTCGGCTTGCGCGACAACGTCGACGCGTGCCGGCACATCGCGCGCAGCATCTCGATTCCCCTGATGGCCGACGCGGACACGGGCTACGGCAACGCGGTGACCGTCTATCACGTCGTGCAGTATTTCGAGGAAGCGGGCATCGTAGGCATCAACATCGAGGATCAGGTGATCCCCAAGCGCTGCGGGCATATGCGCGGCAAGGAGCTGGTCGACCCGCGGGAGATGGCCAAGAAGATCGAGGCCGGGCAGAAGGCGAGGCGCGACCAGGACTTCGTCATCAACGCTCGCACCGACGCGATCGCGGTGGAAGGCATCGAGGGCACCGTCGCCCGCGTTCGCGAATACGTGGCCGCCGGCGCCGACATGATCTACCCGGACGCGATCCGCAGCGAGGACGACATCCAGCGGGTGATCGAGGCTGCCGGCGACGTTCCGGTCAACATCAACATGGGTTTCGGCATCCGGTCGCGGCCGACCTCGCCGCTCATCCCCCTGTCGAGATTGAAGGCCATGGGCGTGGCGCGGGTCAGCCTCCCGCGATTTATGACCGCGGCGGCGCTTTCCGGGATGCAGAAGGCCATCGCGGTACTGAAGCAGTGCATGGAGACCGGCGAGCTCGTCGACCGGCCAGACCTTCTGGTCGGCATCGAGACGATCACGGGACTCTTCGGTTACGACAGAATCGCGCAGCTCGAAAGCGAGTTCCTGTTCGAAGAGCAGCTCGAGACGAAGTACGGCAGAGGCGACCGCGATTACGTGGTCCGGGAAAAGTGATCCGCGCCGACAGCGACGAGGTTCGCATCCTGTCCGCAACGGGCGTGTGCGGTTCCGGGTTCGTCGAGAGCTCGTTTGACAAGGGCTTGCGCCAGAAGCCGACATTCATCGGTTGCGACGCAGGGTCGACCGACCCTGGGCCGGAATATCTGGGCGAGGGGCACACGGCCTTTCCATTGGATGCCATTCGGCGCGACTTGCGGCTCATGCTCATGGGCGCCCGCCGCATCGACGTTCCGCTTCTGATCGGCTCCGCCGGCACCGCCGGCGGCGACATCCAGCTCGCGCTCATGCGCAGCATCGTCGAGGAAATCGCAGCCGCCGAAGGGCTGTCCTTCAGGCTCGCGCTGATCCACGCAGAGCAGCACAAGGATTACCTCGCCCGCCGGTTGGCGCAGGGGCGCATCAAGCCACTTTGGCCGGCGCCGAATTTCGACCAGACCGTAATCGATCGCAGCGAGCACATCGTCGGAATGATGGGGGCCGAGCCGTTCATCCGCGCGCTAGAAGCAGGCGCCGACGTTATTGTCGCCGGCCGCGCGAGCGACACCGCGATCTTCGCGTCGGTACCGCTGATGCTTGGCTTTCCGGCAGGACCCGCCTGGCACGCCGCGAAGATCCTCGAATGCGGCGCAGCGGCGGTGGTCAACCGCCGCACGCCGGATTGCATGTTCGCCTGGCTGCGGCGGGACCATTTCGTCGTCGAGGCACCTGACGAAACGCTGCGGTGCACGCCGCAGAGCATCGCCTCGCACAGTCTCTACGAGAACGCCGATCCCTTCCGGCTGGTGGAGTGCTCCGGCACGCTCGACCTCACGCAATCGCAATATGAAGCAGCGAGCGAGCGAGCGGTCAAGGTGACCGGAAGCACGTTCCAAAACGCGGACGAGTACACGGTCAAGCTCGAAGGCGCTGAGCGCGCGGGCTACCAGAGCATCCTGATCGGCTCCATCCGCGATCCGTTCATCATCCGCCAGATCGACGACTGGATCGAGCGTCTGAAGACCCGCATCGCGGCGCGCGTACGCATGGTCTTCGGCGACCGACTGCGCGACGACGCGTACCGCATCGCCATCCACGTATACGGCAAGAACGGGACAATGGGCGCGCTCGAGCCGGTGAAGGAGATCCGGTCGCACGAGCTTTGTCTCGTCTTCGAGGCGACGGCGCCCACCCAGGAGTTCGCGCACGCGCTCGCCGGCATCGTCCGCCACCAGGCGCTGCACCTCCCGATTCCCGAATGGAGCGGCCTCATAACCGCCATCGCCTTGCCGTACAACGCACTCGACCGCGGCGCGGTCTACCGCTTCAACGTCAACCATGTCGTGGTGCCCGACGACCCCTACGAAATGTTCCCGATGGAGCTGATCGACGTCCGCGCTCGGTCCGTGCACTCGGCCACCGCGAAGGCTGGCGCATGACGACGCTCGGCGCCCTGGCGCGCCTCATCCGCAGCAAGAACGCCGGTCCGTTCGTGCTCACCTTCGACATCATGTTCGATAACGAGGCCGATTACGTGCGCGTTCGCGATTCCGGCGTGGTGACGCGCGAGCGGATCGCCGCAATCTACGGCCTGGCGGCCGACCAGGTGCAGTTCTTCCACTGTGACCATGCGCTCGCGATCAAGGCCTCGATACCGCGACCGACGACGCAGGGCGACGTCTCCGACAGCGACGGCCACGGCGGGCAGCAGTACGCGCCGCTGATGGACCTCGAAATCCTCTGACGCAGGAACTTTCGATGGACGAAGTTCGCGATGAATGCGCACGGGAAACGCGGTCCCTCGCGACGTGGGCAGCTGGCGTGCGCTACGAGGACATTCCACGTCCCGTGGTCGAGCGCGCGGTGCGCGTGCTAGCGGACGATCTGGCCGCGGTGATCGGGGCACGAGGCGAGCCGGAAGTCCGCGCCTTCCACGAGCGCACGCTCGCGCGAGCAAATTTCGAGGAAGCCACGATCTTCTGCGGCGGGCGGCCCCGCACCGATCGGCTGTCGGCGGCCGTGGCGAACGCGGTCGCCGCCGACTGGCTCGAGCTCGATGAAGGGTATCGGCCGACTCCCTGCCATGCGGGACTTTATGTCGTGCCGTCGCTCCTCGCCGAATGCGAGGCGGGCGACGTTGCGCTTCGCGACATGCTGCGGGCGCTGATCGTCGCGTACGAAATCGTGACCCGGGTCGCTCGCACGTGGGTTCCGAGGGCTGCCGTCATGCAATCGCACGGACGCTACTGCGCGATCGGCGCGGCTGCGGCCGTCGCGCTCGCGCGCAACGCGAATGCCGATCTCCTGCGCGCCGCGATCACCGGGGCCGCGACCCTGACCATGGCGTCGCCTCGCGATCATCTCGTCTCGGGTGCGCTCGTCCGCAACGTGTGGCCCGCGGTCGGCGCCTGGGCAGGTACGATGAGTGTCGAATGGGCGGCGTGCGGCATCGGCGGGGTCGACGGCGGCTTCTTCGACGTGTACTCCACCGTGCACGGCGGCGCGGTGCACCCGCACCGTCTGACGGCCGGTCTCGGCGATACGTGGGCGATCCTCGACGGCTACATGAAAGTGCACGCGTGCTGCCAGCACCTGCATTCGACGGTGGAGGCGCTGCTCGCCATGCGCGAGCGGGCGCCGACGGGGTTAACGGTCGAGGACATCGACGAAATCGCGGTGGAGACGCATCCGCTTGCACTGCCGCTGGTGAATCCGCGACCGACGACCACGCTCGGCGCGAAGTTCTCGCTGCCGCATGCCGTGGGGGCCGTGATCGCGACCGGCACTGGCGGCGCGAACGCGTTCTTGAGCGCTACACTTGCCGACCCAGCGATTGCGCGGTTGCGCGAGCGCGTGCGCGTCGTGCCCTACACGCCGTTGCCGGATCCTCCGAACGATCGGCCCGCGCGCGTGCGCATCAGCTACCGCGACGGACGTGAGGTCGTCGGCGAATGCCTGAGTGCGCAGGGCGGATCGGATCGACCGTTTCCAGCCGGGGTGTTCATCGACAAGATCACAGCGTTGACCTCGGCGGCCTATCCCGCCTTCGTGCCGACAATCCAGGCGCTGATGCGCTTAGACGCCTCCAACCTCGCCCAGCGTTGGCCATCCATCGTCGAGCGAATCTGCGCGCCCGGCTGAATTTCCACTAAGGGGCTCTTCATGGAACCGTCCATTTACGGACCGTACAAGTACCTGCCGATCACCGAGCGCAAGCATTTTTCGTGGCCGAACGGCAACCGGCTGGCGCTGTGGGTCATTCCGAACATCGAATTCTTCCATCTGAACGATCCGATGCCGGGGGTCAACAATGAGCGCCTGCCGGCGACGATGGTCAAGATCCCGAATGTTCGCAACTGGGCTCTGCGCGACTACGGCAACCGCGTCGGCGTCTTTCGCTTTTTCGAGCTTCTTCCCGCGGTACGGCATTCGCGGCACGGTCGCACTCAACAGCGACATCTGCGACTTCCACCCTCAGATCATCGATTCCGCAGTCAAGCTCGGCTGGGAGTTCATGGGGCATTGCCAGACCAATGCCGTTCGTATCAACGAGCTCAACGGGGGCGAGGAGCGCGCGATGCTGCACGCCACGCTGGAGCGCATCGGCAAAGCGACCGGCAGAAAGCCCGTCGGCTGGTTGGGCGCGGGGCTCGCCGAGACCTGGAACACGCTCGAGTACCTGATTGACGAAGGCGTTCGCTACATCGCCGACTGGACCTGCGACGACCTGCCATTCCGGATGAACGTCGGCGGCCGGACTATCTTGTCGATCCCCTACTCGCTGCAGATTAACGACGCCACCCAGTTCTATAACCAGAAGTCGACGCCCGAGGACTTCGAAAGGACGGTCAAGGCGCAGTTCGACTGCTTGTACCGGGAAAGCGAGCGAGCGCCGCGTGTGATGGCAATCGCCCTGCATCCCTTCATATCGGGCGCGCCCTATTGGAACGGCGCGCTGGATCGCGCGCTGGAATACGTCGCGAGCAAGCCGGGCGTTTGGCTCGCGACGGGATCGGAAATCATCGATCACTACGTAAAGCAAGTGCCCGACGAGTAGCCCCACTCTTTCGACGCACGGCGATTGGTTCGGCATGGGCGAGACGGCGACATTCGGGCGCTTCATCTAGAGCAATGTCCGACGATTTGTGCTTCCTGTCCATCGCAGAGGCCGCTCGCCGCATTCGCGCGCGCACGCTGTCGCCGGTCGAGCTGACCGACGCGTATCTCGCCCGCATCGCCGCCGTCGACGCGCAGCTCAATGCCTTCATCACGGTGAGCGCCGGCCTCGCCCGCGAGCAGGCATGTACTGCGGAGTCCGAGATCGTGAAAGGGAGGTACCGCGGGCCGCTGCACGGCATTGCCTTCGGCCTGAAAGACATGATCGAGACGCGTGGCTTGCTGACCACGGCGCACTCGAGGGTGCTCGCGCGCAACGTGCCGGTCGTAGATGCGAGCGTGGCGAAGCGGCTCTACGATGCGGGCGCGGTACTACTCGGCAAGCAGGCGTTGCACGAGTTCGCACACGGCGGCCCATCGTTCGATCTCCCTTGGCCGCCCGCGCGCAACCCGTGGAACACCGGTCACTACACGGGAAGCTCGAGCACGGGCTCGGGCGCGGCGGTGGCCGCTGGGTTGGGCGCGTTCGCGATCGGCACGGACACTGGGGGCTCGGTGCGCACACCCGCCTGGATGTGCGGGGTCGTTGGCTTCAAACCGACGTTTGGCCTCGTGGGCCGTGGTGGCGTCATCCCGTTCTCAGCGAGCTGTGATCACGTGGGTCCGCTAACGCGCACGGTGGAAGATGCGGCACTGGTGCTACAGGTCATCGCCGGCCACGACGAGCGGGATTTCGGCAGTTCGCGACGTCCCGTGCCCGACTTCAGCGCCGAACTCGCGCGCGGCATTCGAGGCATGCGCTTCGGTGTACTTCGCCACCACTTCGAGGAGGACACCAGTCCCAACGCTGAGTTGTTGGAGGCGTTGGAGATGGCGCTGCGTATCTTGCGCGATCTCGGGGCGACGGTCGAGGATGTACGCGTGCGCTCGCTCCACGAGTACTACAGCGTACGCGTGATCCTGACGGAGTCCGAGCTTTTCGCCCGCCATCAGCATCGCTTGAGCAGGCATGCCTCGGACTACGGACATCACTTCCTCGGTCGGACCCTGGCGGCGACGCTGTTTACGGGCGCGGACTACCTTGCCGCACAGCGTGTGCGCCGGCGCATCATCGACGAGGTGCAGCCGCTTTACGCGCGGTACGACGCGCTTGTCACGCCCGGCGCCGGTCCGGCGCCGCATCTCAATGCGCACCGCAGCATCGGCGCCGCGCAAAAATGGAGCACGCCCAGCATGGGGACGATGTTCAGTGTCACCGGGGCGCCGGCGCTTGCGCTGCCCTGCGGATTCTCCAAGAGCGGCCTGCCGCTCGGCATGCAGATCGCAGGCAGGCCGTTCGAAGATGCGACACTACTCGCGATTGGGCATGCGTACGAGCAGGCCGCGCGCTGGTTCGAGCGGCATCCCGCGTTGATGCCGCACGCGCGGTCGGCTCCGATCGACGCCGCTGAGGGAGGGATCGCGCCCACCGACGTCGATCCCGCGATACGCGCCCAGGTGGACGCTGCCGTCCGCCATGCCGGGCTCGAACTCGATGCAACCTCGCTTGCGCTGCTGCTCGAGTCGGCGCCGCACGCCGTAGCGATGGCCAGACGCTTACCGCGGGACATCGCGTGGACCGACGAGCAGGCGGCGGTGTTCAGGCTCGACTCTTGATGGCAGTACCCTCACAAAGGAGCGTCACATGAAGGCACGTGCATTTCTGATAGCACTTGTAGGCGCAATGACGCTGGTGGTTGCTGCGCCGGCTACGGCGCAGCCCTATCCCAACAAGCCAATCAAGATCGTGGTCACGTTTGCGGCCGGGGGCGGTGCGGACTTCGTCGCGCGCATCGTCGCGGCCAAGCTAGGCGACGCGCTCGGCCAGACCGTGCTGGTCGAGAATCGCGCCGGCGCCGGTGGCGCAATCGGCGCCGAGTTCGTGGCCAAAGCGCCGGCGGACGGCTACACGCTGCTGCTCGGCGCTGCGGGCACACTCACGATCCTGCCCAATGTCCAGGAGAAGGTGCCCTTCGATTCGGTCAAAGACTTCGCGCCGATCGGGCTCGTCGGCTCGAGCCCGTTCGTGCTCACGTTGGCGCCTTCTGTGCCTGCGACTAGCGTTACCGAGCTGACCGCGCTGATCAAGGCCAATCCAGGCAAATTCAACTTCGGCTCGTCGGGAAACGGTGGCGCGCCGCATCTCGCGGGAGAGCTGTACAAGAGCACGGCGGGCGTTGACATCGTGCACGTACCTTACAAGGGTTTGGCGCCGGCGATCACCGATCTCCTCGGAGGCCAGCTGCAGATCCTGTTCGCCGACGTGGGTCTGGTCTCGCCGCACCTCAAGGCCGGCAAGCTCAACGGGATCGCCGTGACCGGCAAGACGCGCTCAAGCGTGCTGCCGGAACTTCCGACCATGATCGAGGCAGGCATTGCCAACTTCCAGGCGGGCACGTGGTACGGGATCCTCGCGCCCGCGGGAACGCCTAGCGCGGTCGTCACCCGCCTCAACGCCGAATTGCAGAAGATCGTCGCCTCTTCGGACATCAGGACCCAGTTCGCCGCGCAGGGCATCGAGCCAGCCGGTGGCACGCCCGAGCAGTTCGGCGCGCTTATCCGGGATGACTCGGAGAAGTGGGGCAAGCTCATTAAGTCCGCGAACATCAAGACCCAGTAGCGATCGTTCGCGAACGGCGCAACCCCGATCGGCCCTGCGCATCGCCCAAAAACGGCCCCCTAGAGGGCCGTCATTCCATGGTGGTGGAGGTGGCGAGAATCGAACTCGCGTCCGAAGATGCTCCACAGTCAGGACTACATGCTTAGTCGAGTCATTGTGCTCTCATCCCGCAACCGTTGACGGACAGACGGCGGCAGGACCAGTCACCTTGATTTAGCGTCTTGCCCAAGTGACCCGGACGGACGCGATCGCTCGAAATGTCCTTGCTGTGACTACACTGTTGCCAGCTTCACCCGGGCTGAGCGCCGCCCGGTGCAAGGTCCAGCGGGATTAAGCCGCTAGAGCGTAGTTTTCGTCGTTCGCAGTTAAGTTTGCGATTGCCAAAGATTTACGAGGATTGACGCCTCGGCATGCCCCAAGCTGCTTCACGACCCCCGTCGAGACCAGTTCACCCCCGGTAATCGGAAGGTGTCGCAGTCTAACCACGACACCCAATCGCAATTCTATCATCGCGATGGTCTATACCTTTGGGCGGACCGGTCGCAATGCAACCCAAGTAAGGTCCGTTTGCAAGGTCTGGCAGCGCTTGACAGCTCCCCCGGCAACCGACCGATGGCGACAACGACAGGTCGAGGCGCAAGCGGACAGAGCAATCGTTCGGGGTAACATCGGGTGCCTCCCCATCAGGAGTCGTGCCCGATGTCCTCTCCGACCGCCACTATCATCGTTCCCGTGATCCTCTCCGGGGGCGCGGGCACCCGCCTCTGGCCATTGTCGCGCGAGTCCGCTCCAAAACCCTTCATGCCGTTGCCGGATGGCGAAACACTGCTTGGCAAGACCGCGAGGCGTGCCGGTCAGTTGCCCGGCGTGCAAGGCCTGGTCACCGTCACCAACCGCGACTACTACTTTCAAACGAAAGATGTTTATGCGGGACTTGAGCAAGACGAACCAGCTACCGCCATTTACCTGCTCGAACCCTTCGGCCGGAATACCGCGCCCGCAATCGCGCTGGCGGCGCACCTCGTGCGAGCGCGGTTCGGCGACGATGCCGTAATGCTCGTGCTCGCCGCGGATCACCTGATCCGCGACCAGAAGGCGTTTGCGGAAGCTGTCGCCTTCGCGGTCCACGAGGCGCGCCACGGGAAACTCGCCACCTTCGGGATCACACCCACCCTGCCGGAAACGGGTTTCGGCTACATCGAGTGCGGTGCGAGCGTCGGCGAACGCAGTTTTGCCGCGACACGATTCGTTGAAAAGCCTCCATTGGCCAAGGCTCACGATTACCTCGCGGCCGGAAACTATGTCTGGAATTCAGGAATGTTCGCCTTCAAGGCCGGCGCCATCCTTTCGGCCTTCGAGCGCTTCGCGCCCACGGTTGCCGCCGCCGCCCGCACCGCGTGGCAGCCGCTGGCGGATCGCGCGCACGACCCAATGCTGGAGATCGACGCCGCCACGTTTGCGCTGACACCGGATCTGTCGATCGACTACGCCGTAATGGAGGGTGCAGCGGGCGCTGGGCTCGTCACGGTGGTGCGCGGCGACTTCGACTGGAGCGACGTGGGTTCGTGGCAATCGGTTTCCGATCTTTCCAGCGCGGACGCGGATGGTAATCGGGGCAGCGGCAAATGGGTGACCATCGACACCAAGCAGACGTTCGTGCATGCCCAAGATCGGGTCGTGGCCACGATTGGCGTGGAGAAGCTAGTCATCGTCGACACCCCCGATGCAGTACTGATTGCGCATCGCGACCAGCTGCAGCGTGTCAAAGAGGTGGTCGGCGAACTCAAGAAGCGTGGCGACGACGCCTACCGCTCGCACCGCACGGTCGCGCGGCCATGGGGCACCTACACTGTCCTCGAGGATCGCCCCGGGTTCAAGATCAAGCGCATCGAGGTAAAACCTGGTGCTTCGCTCTCTTTGCAACTCCACCATCGCCGTACCGAACACTGGGTGGTAGTACGCGGCACCGCCCGTGTGACACGGGGCGATCAAATATTCGATCTTCCAGCGGGCGAGTCGACATTCATTCCAGTCGAAACGAAGCATAGGCTCGAGAACTCGGGTACCGAATTTCTCGCCATCATTGAGGTTGCCTGCGGCGACTACATCGCCGAAGACGATATCGTCCGCTTCGATGACAAGTACGGCCGGCTAACCACCTAGGCGCGGACGCGGTGGAATCGGCGCGGATCGCCCTCGGCGGCCAGGACCCGGCGCAGTAGCGGTTGCCGAGCCGGTCGGCCCCTGACCATGCCTTTGCCCGTGGAACACGCCAAGGACGAAGCGCGCCCCGCGTCGCTCGTGCCCGCCCTCGAGACACGGCGTCCGGCAAAGCGCCTGGGCACGCGCCTCGCCGCGACGCGCCGGCGCCAGAACCTGCTGGTCATCGGGTTCTGCGTGATCGTGGTCGCCGCGGGCGTGTGGATGTACGTGGGCATCGAGCGCTCTCTGCGCGATCTGCGCGCGCAGGGACTGCCCGCGCTGCTCGACGCCAAGACCAAGTCGCTCGAAGGGTTCATCGCCGAGCGGCGGGCAGACGGTGAGCGCTGGGCGATGACCCCCAGATTGCCGCGCTGACCGCCGATCTCGCGCGCCGCGCCAACAGCAACGACCCCGGCGAGCAGTGCCGAAGCGACGAGAGCGGCTGCGTGGCGGGCGCTGCTCGCCCCGCTGCTGCGCGACGAGAACATCGCCGCAGTGAACGCGGTGGATCGCGACGGCCGCATCATCGCGTCGACGCTTCCCGAAATTTGCGGCCTCCGCGCGCAACCGCGGACGTCGCGCCTCAGCTCGCGCAGGTATTCGCCGGCAACACACAGTTCATCCGTCCCTATGCGGCCGATACCCGGCTGGTGGCAGCGCAGCCGTTTCTCGGCACGCATCCACTGGCCTGGGTCGAGACGCCGATCGCGACGCGGCCGGCAGAGCAGTGGCTGTCCTGGGCTTCGCGAGCTACGTCGATCTCGATTTCGAGAACATCCTGTCCTCGGCGCGCCCCGGCGAAACCGGCGAGGCCTACGCGTTCGACGAAACCGGCACGCTGCTCTCCGATGTCCGCGACGTGCGTGGATTGCTCGCGCCGGGCTCTTGCCTGCCGGCATCAACAGCACTGCCTTCCGTCTCAAGGTGCGCGATCCGGGCGTCGACCTGGAGGCGGCCGTGGTGTCCGCACACGCGGCCGAGTGGCCGTTGACCCGGCCGGTTGCGGCAGCACTGGCCGCAGGCGCGCGGAGTGGCGCACCGGCCCGCGGCATGCTGCTCGATCCCTATCGCAATTATCGCGGGGTCGAAGTGATCGGCGCGTGGCGCTGGTTGCCCGACGAACGGATGGGGGTTGTCGCCGAGATCGGCCTCGACGAGGCCTACGCGCCGCTGCGCTACGTGCGCGTGGCTCTGGCTGCGTCCTCGCGCTGCTGGTATTGACCGCCGGCTGGGCCGCGTGGTCGACCCTGGCCCTGGCCCGCCTGAGTGCCAAGCCGTCGGCCGGGCGCGGATCGGCGCGTACCGGCTCGAACGCGAGTTGGCCGAAGGCGGCACGGCGACCGTGCACCTTGCGCACCATGCATTGCTCAAACGCCCCACGGCCATCAAGATCATGAAGCGCCACATGGCCAGTGACGAGCAGGCGGCGCGGTTCGAGCGCGAAGTGCGCCTCGTCAGCGAATTGCGGCATCCGAATACGATCGAGATCTATGACTACGGGCACACGCGCGACGGACTGCTCTACTACGCGATGGAGTTCGTCGACGGCCTGGCCCTGGACGCGCTTGTCGCCCGGGAGCGCGCGCTGCCGCTGGAACGGATGGTCCATATCATGACCAGGTCTGCGCGGCGCTGTCGGAGGTGCACGCCAAAGGCATGGTCCACCGCGACATCAAACCGCAAAATGTGATGATCTGCGAACGCGGCGGCGAGTACGACTTCGTCAAGCTTCTCGATTTCGGCATCGTCAAGCGCATCGAGAACGCATCCGAAGCGCACCCGGACGCAAATCGCGTACTGACGCGGCAGGTGCGGCTGCTGGGGACCCCCGTACATGCCGCCGGAACGCATCGGCCATCCGTCCGACGTCGACGCGCGCACCGACGTGTACGGGGTCGGTGCGCTGATCTACTTCCTGAGCGCAGGGCGCCCGCCGTTCGCCGGCGACGACCAAGCCTCTATCCTGCGTGAAGTTCTTGCCTCACCTGCACCGCGGCTCGCGGATGCGGTGCCGGGCGTGCCCGAGGCGCTCGACGATCTCGTCGCGCGCTGTCTGGCGAAGCTGCCGATCGAGCGTCCGGGCACCGTGGGTGACATCGCCATGGTCCTCGAAGGACTGCGGCTGCCGCCCTGGACGCGCGATGATGCCCGCAGCTGGTGGGAACTGTGGCGGGAAAGCGAGCGCCGGCGCAACGCCGACGAAGTTGCCTACGCAGGAACGTCAGGGTCGAACTGACGCTCGAGCAACGCGACCCGGTCCTTGAGCAGCAGCTTGCGCCGCTTCAGTCGGCGCAACTGCAGTTCGTCGTGGGCAGGATCGTGCTCGAGCCTGGTGATGGCGGTGTCCAGGTCGCGATGTTCGAGCTTCAACTCGACGAGCTGCCGCTGGAAGGCTACGCGGTCGGGATCGCCGATGCTGGCACCCAGGCCGTCGCCATCGACGTCGCCGCCTCCGCCCTCACCACCGTTGGCGATCAATCGGTCCCCACTGCCGCCGCCTCTTCCATATCGGGACGCTTGCGCGTGTAACGGCTGGTGAGCCAGATACCGGACAGGATGAGCACGATTCCCGCCACGTGATAGGGCGCCAGCCCCTCGTCCAGAAACAGCCACGCCAGCACCACGCCGAAGACCGGCATCAGGTGCACGAACAACCCGGCGACGCTGGCGCCGACTTCCGCCACGCCTCGGTTCCAGAACAGATACGCGAGTACCGATGAGAACAAGGCGACGGACAGCATGGCAGCGATGTTCGTCCACGACCAGTGGACGTAGTATCCCAGTGCCATTTCGCCGAGCCAGAGCGGCAACACGCAGGCATTGCCGATGATGGAGATCACCAGCAGGAACGACATCACATGCAGGCCTGCCGGCCGCCAGCGCAGGCCGATCGTGTACACCGACCACATGAGCATCGACAGGATGACGAACAGGTCGCCACTGTTGAGGCGCAACGTCGCCAGACGCGCCAGCGAGCCCTCGGTCAGGATGGCCATGACGCCGACGAACGACACGACGACGCCAATCACCTGCAAGGTCGTCAGCCGCTCGCGCAGGAATATCCATGACAGGAGGATGATCATGATCGGGATCGACGAGTTCAGGATCACGCCGTTGGTGGCGGTCGTGAAGTTGAGTCCCAGGTAGGCAAGTCCGTTGTGCGTGCCGATGCCGATTGCGCCGAGCACGACCAGCACCTTCCAGTTGGACGTGATCGTGGGCCAGTCGCGACGGACGTGCGGCCAGGCGAAAGGCGCCAGGAGCAGGATGGCGAACAGCCAGCGAAAGAAGGTCATCGCCATCGGCGGGATGTCGCTGTGCAGCGCGCGGCCGATGATCCAGTTGCAGGCCCAGAACAGTGGCGCCAGCGTCAACATCAGGTAGGGCGAGGTCTTCAAGGATGCTGACATCGCGCCAGTATAATTGCATCCTTGAAAACCGACGCTTCCCCGCTCACGCGCGCCGACCGCCGCCCCGATTCCATCGCGCGCGCCATTGCCCACGCTCATCGACGGTTGGCCCGATGCCGGCCAGAGGTTGCGCGCAGGTCCCTTTGCCGGCTCCTCCGATGCGCTGGCGCTGGCCGACCTCGCGCGCCGTGCCGCGGCGGCGCACCGGATGCTGACGATCGTCAGTGCCGACCCGCTTTCCGCGCAACGACTGACCGAGGAGATCCCGTGGTTCGCGCCGGAGCTTCGCGTCGCGCTGCTACCCGATTGGGAAACGCTTCCTTACGACCATTTCTCGCCGCACCAGGATCTGGTCTCGGAGCGACTGTCCACCCTGTACCGGGCGACGCGCGGTGAATGTGACGTGCTGGTGGTGGCCGCTACGACCGCGCTGTATCGTCTCGCGCCGCCGGCGTACCTGGCGGCCTACACGTTCTTCCTGAAGCAAGGCGCAGGCGCTCGACGTCGAAGCCTTGCGCGCCCAGATGGCGCTGGCCGGTTACGCGCACGTCACGCAGGTGGTCTCGCCCGGCGAGTACAGCGTGCGCGGGGGCTTGATCGACCTGTTCCCGATGGGCTCGGCGCTGCCGTATCGCCTCGACCTCTTCGACAACGATGTCGAGAGCATCAAGACCTTCGACATCGACACGCAGCGCACGCTCTATCCGGTGCCGGAGGTCCGGCTGCTGCCCGCACGCGAGTTTCCGCTCGACGATGGCGGCCGCGCGCGCTTTCGCGGCCGTTTCCGCGAGGTGTTCGAAGGCGACCCATCCAAGTCGGCGTTGTACAAGGACATCACGCACGGCGTGGTACCCGGTGGCATCGAGTATTACCTGCCGCTCTTCTTCGACGCCACGGCGACCGTGGCCGAGTACCTGCCGCCCGATGCAATCGTGGCCCTCCATGGCGACCTCGAAGGCGCCGTCGACCACTTCTGGCAGGACACGGAGGCGCGTTATCGCCTGCTGCGCGGCGACAAGGCGCGTCCGCTGCTGCCGCCGACCGAATTGTTCCTGCCGCCGCGGATGCGTTCAATGGCATGTTGAAGCCATTCGCGCGCATCGAATTGCGCCGGGACGGCGACGGGCCGACCGACGCGCTTGCCGGCGGTCCAGGTGGAACGGCGTGCGGACGATCCGCTTGCCGCGCTGAAGCGCTTCCTGGCGACGACGCCCGCGCGGGTCGCCATCGTCGCCGAAGGCCCCGGCCGCCGCGAAACCATGCAGCAGTACTTCGCCGAATACGACGTGCATCCCGGCACTGGTCGAGGACTTCGCCACCGCGGCGGCCGGCACGCAGCGCCTGGTGCTGCTGGCCGGTCCGCTCGCCGTCGGGCTTCGCGTGGCCCGAAGCGCAGCTGGCCGTCGTCACCGAGGCCGAGCTGTACGCAGGCGTGGTGCGGCGCACGGCGCGCGAGGCCGCGCAAGCGGTCGAACGTCGACGCCATGGTGCGCGACCTGTCCGAGGTGCGCATCGGCGATCCGGTGGTCCATGAGGAGCACGGCATCGGGCGGTATCTGGGCCTCGTCACGCTCGATCTCGGCGACGGCGCCAACGAATTCCTGCAGCTGGTCTACGCCAACGACGCCAAGCTCTACGTCCCGGTCTCGAACCTGCACCTGATCAGCCGCTACAGCGGCGCTTCGCCGGATGCCGCGCCGCTGCACGAGCTCGGCAGCGGCCAGTGGGAGAAGGCGAAGAAGAAGGCGGCACAGCAGGCGCACGACACCGCGGCGGAGCTCCTCAACCTCTACGCGCAGCGCGCGGCGCGCACGGGCTACGCGTTCGGCTTCAAGCCGCACGACTACGAGGCGTTCGCGGAAGGCTTCGGCTTCGAGGAAACGGGCGACCAGGCCCGCGCCATCGACGCCGTGGTCAGCGATCTCGCGAGCGGTCAGACCGATGGACCGGTTGGTGTGCGGCGATGTCGGCTTCGGCAAGACCGAGGTGGCGATGCGGGCCGCATTCAAGGCGGTGGCCGACGGCCGGCAGGTGGCGGTCCTGGTGCCGACCACGGTACTGGCCGAGCAGCACGTCCGACCTTCGGCGAACGCTTGCCGACTATCCGGTACATCGACGAACTGGCGCGATTTCGCACCGCGAGGAGAGGAAGCGGCGATCATGGGCTGCGCGACGGCCGCGTCGACATCGTCATCGGCACGCATCGGCTGCTCCAGACGGACATGGGCTTCAAGGACTCGGTTTTTTGATCATCGACGAGGAGCACCGTTCGGCGTCGGCCACAAGGAACGGCTGAAGCCTGCGACCGAAGTCGACGTGCTGACGCTGACCGCCACGCCCATTCCGCGGACGTTGCAATGTCACTGTCGGTATCCGCGATCTCTCCCTCATCGCCACTCCACCGCAGAGCGGCTCGGATCAAGACTTTCGTCACCCGCTTTTTTGAAGACCGGGTTTTGTTCGGGAAGCCTGCTCTGCGCGAACTGAAACGCGGGGGCCAGGGTGTATTTTGTCCACAACCACATCGAGGACATCGAGAAGATTGCTGCGGACGGGCTCGCCGAGCTGGTCCCCGAGGCGAAAATGGAAGTGGCGCACGGGCAGATGGCGGAACGGGATCTCGAGCAGATCATGCTCGACTTCCACCACCGGCGTTTCCACATCCTGATTTGCACAGCGATCATCGAAAGCGGCCTCGACATCCCGTCGGCGAACACCATCATCATCAATCGGGCCGATCGGTTCGGCCTTGCCCAGCTGCACCAAGCTGCGCGGCCGGGTCGGCCGCTCACACCATCAGGCCTTTGCCTACCTGCTGGCGCCGCCCAGGGGGAGGCACTCACGGCGGATGCCATCAAGCGGCTCGACGCCATCGCGGCACTGGAAGACCTGGGCTCCGGCTTCATGCTGGCCACCCACGACATGGAAATTCGTGGCGCCGGTGAATTGCTTGGCGAGGACCAGAGCGGCCAGATCCAGGAGATTGGCTTCGAGCTGTACAACGACATGCTGCCCTCCGGACGGTGAAGGCGCTGCAGGTGAGGGCCTGGGAGCCGGACCTGGATACGGCGATGCGGCGGCCCGTGGGGACGGAAATCAACCTGCACCTCCCCGCCCTCCTTCCGGACGATTACCTCAACGACGTGCACCTGCGCCTCGTCCACTACAAGCAGCAGATTGCGAGTGCCCGGAGCAATGGAGGCGCTGCGGGGAACTGCAGGTGGAACTGGTCGATCGCTTTGGCCCCACGCCCGACCAGGCGATGGCGCTGCTCGCCTGCCATCGGCTGCGGCTGGCCGGCAAGAAGCTCGGCGTCTGCCAAGATCGATGCCAGTGCCGAGCGGACCACCATCCAGTTCGTCAAGCATCCGCCGTTCGATGCGGGTGCGCTCATCCTGCTGGTGCAAAAGGACGGGCGCATCCGCTTCGCCGGGCAGGACCGGCTGCGCATCGAGCGTGCGGCACCGACGCTGGGCGATCGCATCGCGCTGGTGACGGACTTCCTGCGCCGGCTCGCCTGAAGCGGGCGCGCTGACCGCGGGCCGCGAACCTGTCGCCATGCGCCACGACCTTCCGCCGGGTGTCCATGTGTTCGTGCGCGACTGGCTCTCGGCCAACAACGTCCTGCTGACGGGCGACGGACGGGCCGGTGCTGATCGATTCCGGCTATGGCCGGCACGCACCGCTGACGCTGGCGCTGCTGGCAGCATCACCGGCCGTACGTGATCATGGCCTCGCAAAGCTCGTCAATACGCACTGCCACTCCGATCACATGGGCGGAAACGCGGCCATCCGGCGCGCTTACGGTTGCCCGATCGCGCTTCCCGTAGGGGAAGTGCCGATGGTCGAGGCGTGGGATGGCCGGGCGCTGCTGCTGGACTACGCCGATCAGGAGGCCGAGCGCTTCGACGTCGCACGAGGCGCTGGCGCCTGGGTCGACCCATACGTGGGGCGACCTCGAGTGGCAGGTGCTCGGAGCCCCGGGCCACGACATGCGGGCCGTCGTCTTTTTCAACGCCCGGCACGGCATCCTGATTTCGGGCGACGCGCTGTGGGAGAACGGCTATGGCTTCGTGATGCCGCACCGGCGATCGACCCCGAGGCCCTGCCGGCGGCGCGCGCGACGCTCGACATGATTGCGGGCCTGCCCGTGCAGGGTCGTGATCCCGGGGCACGGCGATGTATTCACCGACGTGACCGGTTCACTCGAGCGCGCCTACCGGCGTACCGATGCGTTCGAGGCCGACGATAGCCGCATGGCCCGCTTCGCGCTCAAGGCGCTGCTGGCCTTCCGCTTGCTCGACCGACGTCGAATGGCGCTGGCCGACCTGCCCGCGTACGTCGACCGGGTGGCCATCTTCCGGGATTTCAACGCCACCTGCCTGCAGCTGACGCCGGCCGCGCTGGCGGCGCTGCTGGTGGCGGAACTCGAACGCGCGGGTGCGGTCCGCCGGGAAGGCGACGATCTCGTATCGGCCGTGTCGTCGAGGGCGGAATAAAGTGGTGCCGGTGCTGTTAGGCGCTTGCAGTAGGGATTGGCCGCGCTTGCAGCAAGGAGGCCGATTGCGGTTCAATCGCGGCGCACGGTTGGTCAAGGTTCGATTCATTCATTCTTGCGGAGGCTTCATGAAGCGAAATGTCGTTCCGGTCCTGAGCGCAGTTGCCGTCATCGCCACGTTTTCGGCCGCGGTGATCGCGCAGGAAATGAAGCCGGATCGTGCCATCAAGTATCGCCAAGGCATCCTCCAGGCCATGGGCTGGAACATGGGCACTCCCCCTCGGCGGCATGGCCGAGGGTGCGATTCCCTGCGACGAGGATCAGGCCATTGCGCGCAGCCACGTTTGGTCCACGGGTTATCGAGAGATGCCGTCGAACGGTACCCAGCTTCCCGTCTCCGACACCAGCGCCCGACCAAGGCCAAACCCCGTGTGAAGAGGGCGGAGCAGGGGGAGTTACCGGAGCAGAATTTCACTTTTCAGAGCTCCAGGTCGAGACCACGGAGCTGGAGACAGCGGCCAAGGCCAGTTAACCCTGGCGCAATTGCACGCCACGCCTCAGGGCACGCCAGCAAGGCATGCTTCAGATCCCACGACGATTTCCACAACAAGTAACACGCATGCATCTCAAAAAAAGCCGGGCGCTGCCCGGCTTTTTTGCGCTGCGAACCGGTAGCGCAAGGACTACAAGCGGTTGGACATCCACAGACGAGGGCGCCACACAAGGCCAGCGCAACCAGTGCCTTGCCCGTCGACGCCACGCCTGCTGCCGGACCGCCACGCGGGACGGCAGGATCTTCTCGCCCGACAACATCGGATAAACGGGTTGTCCTTCAGCACGAAGTAGCAGGAAAGCCGGCAAGGATATGCGCGCCGGCCAGGCCGGCGACCACCCGCCAGCCACGCCGGTGCCATGAGCTGATCGGATGGGACAGGTCCTTGCTGATCAGCTTCACCAAGCGGCCGTCGTTCAGGATGTCGTCGTTGGTGAAGAGGCCGGCACCCGCCTGGAAGAGCATCGCCAGCAGCGGCGCCGATCACCATCCAGCCGCCGATCGGGTCTGTGCGTGGCATGATTCTCGTGCGGCGGCCGCACGAATGAACGCAAGATCCGATACCGCCCCCGGTCCCCGCACGAATGAAGTGAAGCCGGCGTTGCCACTGCCGATGAAGCCCCAGACGATGCGGAAAACCACCAGCGCAGCAGCGTCCCCCCGGCACGCAGGTGCCAGACCAGCGCTTCGTTGCCGATAAGGCGGTAGCGATCAGGATGACCACCAACACGACCATCACCCATGCACCACCCGCACCGGCCAGTCCCACACCTTGACCCGGATGCCATCAGCCACGTCGTTCGTCCATGCAGCTCTCCTGTCACCGAATTTCCTCGAATATGCCGCGACCACGGTAAGGCCGTGACCGCCCCGCAGCAACATCGGTCTTCCCGTTCCCGCGCCAGACCATGAACCGGCCGCAACCAATGCAGCTTCACACGTGGCTTCAGGCGCTGCGCAAGAACCGGCCAATGGTATGGACACGACACGAACCATGCCATGGATGGAGACCTGGTGCATCTTGTACAAGGCGGCGCCATTCCGCGCAATGAGTCCCTGAATCAGCAGGCTTCCGCCGAGTAAACGTCCCATCAGGCTGCCGACCGCGGAGAGTTCCCCCAACGACACCAGCGACCCGAAATAGTGAAAGCGAAGTCGGCAATGGCTTGCCATTCAGGCGGACCTCGATGGCGCGCCCGAGGAACGTCGCCTGCTGATGCGCCACCTTCGCTCGCGGCGGCAGGATCGTCCCTGCCTTCTGGTGCCCGAGCCATGGCGCCGCCGCGCAGTCGCCAAAGGCAAGAGGTCGGGACCGCGCGTCGTCTGCAGCGTCGGCAGCACGATGACTGGTGCGCGCGATTGACCTCGAGCCCGTCGAGATGAGCCAGGAATTCGGGCGCCATGATACCGGCCCCCACACGATAGATCCGCCGGGTAGAACACGCCCGACGCCGTGTGCACGCCGTCGGCAAGAACTCCGTCACCCGCTCACCCGCCTTGATGCTGACGTCGAGACGCGCGAGGAGTTCGGTGGCCACGACGGCGACGCGCTCCGCCAGCGGCGGCAGGATCCGCGGCGATGCCTCGAGAAGCGTCAGCCGGATGTCCTTCGCCGGATCGAGACGTCGAGCCCGTAGCCCGCATCGGCGCGCATTGTTTGCGGATCTCGGCGGCGAGTTCCACGCCCTTGGCCCCGGCACGATGATGACGATGTCGACCTGCGCGGCAGGCCGTCGCCGGCGCGTCCATCCGCCGTACACAGGCGGCGAGGAGCTGCGATGGAAGCGCTCGGCATCGGCCAGCGTGTCGAGTGAAATGGGTATTCGGGCGACGCCCGGGAGACCGAAGTCGTTGCTGACACTGCCACGCAAATGACGAGCGTATCGTAGCCGAGCTTGCGTTGCGCCAGCACTTCCTCGCCGTCGGACGACGCTAGGGCGTCGATCGTGATTCGCGGCGCGCACGATCGAGCGCCGACACGGCGCCTGACGGAACCGGAAGCGGCCAATGAGCGATCGCCAGGTAATCGAGGTCGTGCGCGTCGGCGTCCATCCGGCCCGCAGCTACTTCGTGGAGCAGGGGCTTCCAGACGTGCGTCGCGTTGGCATCGACAGCGTGACCTGCACCTTGCCGTCGCGTCCGTAGCGGTCGCCGAGACGTGTGGCGAGCGGCGAGCCACCGGCCCCGCCACCGACAATGACGAGTCGGTGGGCGCAGCACTCCGCTCTTCGGCATCACGATGAATGCTCATTGCAAGCGATCGCGCTTCCGGCAAGGAGACAAAGAGCGGGCAGGACCGGCGCGTCCCGCTCAATGCCCCATCACCAGCCCTTCCCGTCGCGGATCCGCCCCGCCGCGCCATCCGTCGCGCGTGCGCACGATCGCCTGCACGCCGCTGGTCAAATCGATGACCCGGACCGGCGACCCAGCGCCTGCAACTTCGGCGCGAGCGTAGCCACCGGCGTGTCCTTCTCGAGTGGTGGCCGTTGCGGCTGCCGAAGTTCGGCAGGTCGATCGCTGTCTGGCGTCCAGGTTCCAGTCGATGATCCCGATCAGGGTTTTGGCAACGTAGTTGATGATCGCACAGCCGCCGGGCGAACCGACGACGATGGCGACGCGTCCTGCGCATCGTACGCGATCGTCGGCGCCATCGACGAGCGGGGTCGCTTGCCCGCCTCGACGCGATTGGCGACGGGCTTGCCGTCTTCCAGCGGCTGGAACGCAAAATCGGTGAGTTCGTTGTTTATGCAGGAAGCCACCTTCGGTCATCAGTCGGCTGCCGAAAGCATCCTCGATCGTGGTGGTCATCGCCACCGACGTTGCCATAGCGATCGACGATCGACATGTGCGATGTCGACGGCAGTTCGAGCGAGTTGTCGGTACCGAACGCCACGCGGGGCGCTGGTCGCGCCCGCTCGGGTGGCCGACCCGGCTGCGCGCGGCCGATGCTGGCAGTCGGCTGGATCAACAGCGAACGGGCCGCTAGGTAACCCGGGTCCAGCAGGCCCTCGGGCGGCGTGTAGAACGCGGGATCCGCTTCGTAGACCGCGCGGTCCGCAAAGGCCAGGCGTCCCGCTTCGCTGATGAAATGCACGCTCCAGAAGCTTGCTGGCCCCATCGACGCCACATCGAAGCGCTGGAGCATGCCGAGCATCTGCAGAACGGTGATCCCACCAGACGACGGCAGCGGAAAGCCGCACACGCGATAGGCACGGTAAGGCCCACACACAGGCTCGCGTATGACGACCCGGTAGCCGGCAAGATCCTCGAGTGTCATGTCACCGGGATTCCACGGATGCCCATTGACGGTGGCCACGATGTCGCGCGCGATCGCGCCGGTATAGAAAGCGTCGGCACCGTCGCGCGCCAGGGTCCGCAACGTTGCCGCATACGCCGGATTGCGCAATACCGTACCGACGATCAGCGCCTTGCCGTTCGCGTCGTAGAAGTACGCGCGACCGCGTGGTTGTGTCAGGTACTTCTCCAGACCGATCAGCGTATGCAGCCGCGGCGACACCGCGAAGCCCTGCTCCGCCAGCGCAATCGCTGGCGCGAAGAGCTCTGCCCAGCGCAGCCGACCATGCCGGCGATGCGTCACTTCCATGAGCCGCACGACACCAGGCACACCAACGGCGCGGCCACCGACCACCGCATCGTGAAAGAGCAGCGGCTTGCCGTCCTTCAGGAAGCGGTCCGGCCGGGCGGCAGCGGGCGCGGTTTCGCGCCCGTCATAGGCCAGCAGTCGCTTCGACCGGCCGTCGTGCACGAGCGCGAAGGCACCGCCACCGAGCCCGGAACTTTGCGGCTCCACGAGGCCGAGAACGAGTTGCGCGGCAATGGCGGCGTCCACGGCGCTTCCACCCCGGGCAAGCATCTGCATCCCTGCCCGGGTCGCTAATGGGTTGGCCGTGGCCACCATCTCGTGGCGCGCCGAGACGGCAACCTTTGGTGTCCATCCCGACGGATGCTCGGGCGCCAGCGGCTGCGCGGCGGCAAGCGGCACGAGCGCGACCGCTACCCACAGCGCCGCGATCAGCCGCCGATGAGTCCATTGCAGCCAGGACGCGCAGTACATGATGGGCGGATTGTAAGACAGCGCGACGCGCCCGCAGGGGGTCGACGCAGGGCCGACGCACGCGCCACACGGTAGCGAAGCGGTTCCGCATTCGCCGGCAATGTCGCCGGTTTCGCAGGCGCCAGTGGCAACTCGTGGCGTTCCGCTGCCCATTTCAAGGAGGGCGCGGAGCCTGCGGGTGGCAGGCCGGCTCGGGGCGGGCAGGCATGGGATCCTGCCGTCCTACAAAGTCGAGCGGCAGGTTCCTACGCGCTGCTACCACAGGCCCCGGATCACGCCGGCAAAGGATTTCATTATCGTGGTCCAAGGCGATAGAGCAGGCGATCGAGCAGGCAATTGAGCCACCGACCGGGAGCCAGCACGATGAAATTCAGAACCGACGCTTCACTCTACCATCCAGCACGCGGCGCGCGCGCCTCGACCCATTCGGGGTACCGATGAGCGCTCTCCTGGTATTCGGCGCCATGGTCGCGCTCGCGGCGCTGACGGGCGGCCGCTTCAAACCGGACGCGTGGTATCGGAGCCTCAAGAAGCCAGCCTGGAATCCACCCGATTGGCTGTTCGGCCCGGTATGGCTCGTCCTGTATGTCGCCATTGCCTTCGCCGGATGGCTGGTGTGGTGGGCGAACGCCAATGCGTGGAGCCTGCCGCTCACGTTGTGGAGTGCGCAACTCGCTCTGAACGGTGCGTGGGCCTGGCTCTTCTTCGGCCGCCACGATACGAAAGCCGCGCTGATCGATATCGTGCTGCTCCTGCTCGTGATCATCGGCTTCGCGGTCACGGCCGCCGATTACAGTCCGGCGGCGGCGTGGCTGTTCGTCCCGTATGCCGTCTGGGTCGGATTCGCGACGGTCCTCAATTACACGATCTGGAAGTTGAACGACGGTGCGCCGACGCCCGAACCCGGAGGCGCGCCAGGGCCCGAACCCAGGCGTCCTTGAACCGCATCAATTCCTGAATTGGGGCGGGCAACAAAAAAGGCGACACTTTCCGGCGTCGCCCTTCTTGTTCTGGTCCCGCCGGATTGCTACTGCAGCAGCAATACCTCGACGCGGCGCGCTTGGGCCTCGTTGCCCGCTCCTTGCGTCGCCGCCGGCTTGGCGAGCTCGATCTTGGCTTCGTCCACGCCCGCCGACCTGAGCTGGTCGCGCACACCAAGGGCGCGCTGCTTGGCGAGCTCCTGGTTCTGCTCGAGATTGCCGGTCGCGTCGTGGTAGCCCGAGACCTTGACCTTCTGGCCCGAGCCTTGGCCTTGTCGGCGAGCGAGGCCAGCTTCATCGGCGCATCGGCCGGCAGGTCGGCCTTGCCGCTGACTCGAAGAACAATGACCACCGTGGCGACCATCGGTACGCCGGCCGCCGGCGTTGCCGCAGCAGGCGCCGCGGCCGTGCTGCACCGGCGGCGTCAGCACCGGCATACCGACCTTGGTTTCCGCCTTGCCCATGCCCCAGGTCGCGAGCAGCGGCACGATCATCAGCGCGACGATGTTGATGATCTTGATCAGCGGATTCACCGCCGGGCCGGCCGTGTCCTTGTACGGGTCGCCCACGGTGTCGCCGGTCACCGCCGCCTTGTGCGCCTCGGAGCCCTTGCCGCCGAAATGGCCGTCCTCGATGTACTTCTTGGCGTTGTCCCAGGCGCCGCCGCCGGTGGTCATCGAGATGGCGACAAAGAGGCCGGTGATGATGGTGCCCATCAGCAGGCCGCCCAGCGCCTGCGGGCCCGAGCGAGCGAGGCCGACGACCACCGGCACCAGCACCGGCAGGAGCGAGGGGACGATCATTTCCTTGATCGCCGCCTTGGTCAGCATGTCGACCGCGACGCCGTAATCCGGCTTGGCGGTGCCTTCCATGATGCCCTTGATCTCGCGGAACTGGCGGCGCACCTCGACGACCACCGCGCCGGCTGCGCGACCGACCGCTTCCATCGCCATGGCGCCGAACAGATAGGGAATCAGGCCGCCGATGAAGAGGCCGATGATCACCATGTGGTTGGACAGGTCGAACGACATGGCGAGCCCGGCGGATTCGAGCGCGTGCGTGTAGTCGGCGAAGAGCACCAGCGCGGCCAGGCCCGCAGAGCCGATCGCGTAGCCCTTGGTCACCGCCTTGGTCGTGTTGCCGACCGCGTCGAGCGGATCGGTGATCGCGCGCACGGAATCCGGCAGGTCCGACATCTCGGCGATGCCGCCCGCGTTGTCGGTGATCGGGCCGTAGGCGTCGAGCGCGACGATGATGCCGGCCATCGACAGCATCGACGTCGCGGCGATGGCGATGCCGTACAGGCCCGCGAGCCAGTAGGAAACGCTAGATCGCGGCGCAAACCGAGAGCACCGGCCACGCCGTCGACTTCATCGACACGCCGAGGCCGGCGATGATGTTGGTCCCGTGGCCGGTGGTCGACGCCTGGGCGACGTGCTTCACCGGCTTGAAATCGGTGCCGGTGTAGTACTCGGTGATGACCACCATCAGCCGCGGTCAGCACGAGGCCGACGATCGCCGCGCCGAACAGGCGCATCGAGGTCAGCTCGGTTCGACGGCAGCGATGCCGCCCATCATGCGATCGGTGATCACGAAGAAGCCGATCGCCGAGATCATGCCGGCCACCGCGAGGCCCCGGTACAGCGCGTTCATGATCTTGCCGCCGTCGCGCGCCTTGACGAAGTAGCAGCCGACGATCGAGGCGAGGATCGAGAAGCCGCCCAGCACCAGCGGGTACAGTGACGGCCGCTGCGAGCCGCCGTGGGCAGCAGCAGCGCGCCGAGCAGCATCGTGGCGACGATCGTCACCGCGTAGGTTTCGAAGAGGTCGGCGGCCATGCCGGCGCAGTCGCCGACGTTGTCGCCGACGTTGTCGGCGATCACCGCCGGGTTGCGCGGATCGTCTTCGGGAATGCCGGCTTCGACCTTGCCGACGAGATCGGCGCCGACGTCCGCACCCTTGGTGAAGATGCCGCCGCCCAGCCGCGCGAAGATCGAGATCAGCGAGCCGCCGAAGGCCAGGCCGACCAGCGGCTGGATCGACGTGGTGCAGGCTCTCCTTCATCGGGTTCGGCGCGCCATGCGCGGAGCCGGTCAGGAACCAGTAGAAGCCGGCCACGCCGAGCAGGCCCAGGCCGACCACCAGCATGCCGGTGATGGCGCCGCCGCGGAAGGCGACCGCGAGCGCTTCGTTGAGCCCGGTCCGCGCCGCTTCGGCCGTGCGCACGTTCGCGCGCACCGACACGTTCATGCCGATGTAGCCGGTCAAGCCCGGACAGGATCGCGCCGATGGCGAAGCCGCCCGCCGTGCGTCCGCCGAGCGCCCACCAGATGATGACGAACAGGATCACGCCGACGATGCCGATGGTCATGTACTGGCGATTGAGATAGGCCTTGGCGCCGGCCTGGATCGCCGCGGCGATCTCCTGCATCCGCGCGTTGCCCGCGGGCTTGGCGAGGATCCATTTGATGGAAAGACGCCGTAGACGATCGCCGCCACCGCGCAGACGAGCGCGAAGATAAGTCCTGTGGACATGGCTTGCTTGCTCCCATAGAAAAGTGGCTATGGGTGGTACGCGTTGAGCGCCTTCGGGCGGGCGCCCTTCGCGGGCCGTAGGGCGAGACGCGCCTGTAGTGTCCGCCGGCTCGCTATGCCTGCGCGCCGCCGGGACAGCCCCGCAACCTGGATTCCCCCTTGCCCCGGCTGGACGGCCGGCCGGCAAAACAGCGCTATTTTGCCAGTTTGCGGGCCAGGAAGTCCAACCGGTCCTGTCCCCAGAACGGTTCGTCGTGGCAGATGTACGTCGGCGCGCCGAAGACCTGGCGCTCGATCGCCTCCTGGGTGAGGCCGTCGAATTGTGCGGCCACCGCGGGCTGCGCGCGCCGGCGGCACGGCGTCCGGGTCGAGACCGCACGCGCGCCAGCGACCGCAGCGTGGCCGCGTCGGAAACGTCGCGTTCCTCCGCCCAGCGGGCGCGCATGAGCGCGCTCGCCAGCCGCATCGCGGAATCCGCGCCCGACGCTCCGCTGCGGCGAGGATCCAGCGCGGCGGCAGGGTCCGTGTTGACGCCGGCGAAATTTCGGCTGGATGTCAGCGGCACCCCCAGGAAATCGCGCCAGCGGGCGAGCTCGACCAGCCGATAGGCCTGGCGCTGCGGCGCGCGCTTGGGCAGCGGCAGGCCGCCGGAGACCGGGAAGACCTTGCCCAGGTCGATCGGCTTGAGTTCGAGCTTCGCGCCGTGCTCCTTCGCCAGCGCGATGCAGCCGGTCATGGCCGAGGTAGCACCACGGCGAGCCTGGCGGTGAAGAAATATCGATCCTTTTTTTCATGCCACCGTTGGCTCATTGGCCGCGGCTTCCTGCCGACGCTCTCGCAGGCCTTGACGATCCGCCGCGCGGCGCAACCACCTTGAAGTCGGTCGCCAGTTTCTGGGCACCGGCAGGTTCTTCAGGCGCACATAGCGGGGCAGGCCGTTGCGAAACGGTGGCGGGGCCTCGCCCAGCATCAGCGGAGCGAGATACGCGCGCGCCTTGGCGGTGATGCCGTAGCCGTCCCGCGTGATGAAATTCGCCGGCAGCTTTTTCTCGACATTGGCCACGGCCGACAGCGGGGCCACGCCGATCTTCCACCGGTACGGCTTGTCGGAGACGCGCTCGATCGCCGGCATCACGGCATTGTGCCCCTTGAGTGCTACTCCACAGCCGCCTTGCCCACCGCGTAGGAATGCTGCAAGGTCGGTCTTCGACGCGAGGTGGCGCGCCGATCGCTGCAGGTAGTCGGCGACCGCCCAGTGGTACTTGAAGCCCAGCGCATCCTTGACGGTCCTGGCGATCAGCGGCCCGACGCCCCCCAACTGCGCGTGGCCGAATGCATCCCGCGTGCCCGCCTCCGCCATCAACTCGCCGTCGGCATTCAACAGGCCCTCCGACACGCCGATGCAGCAATAGCCGAACTCCTTGACCTTGCGCTCGACCTGCGCGAGGAACGCCTCGGGTGCGAAGCGAACTTCCGGAAACAGCAGCACCAGCGGAATCGGCGTATCGGCATCGTCCGCCATGCCCACCGCCGCCGTGATCCAGCCGGCATGGCGCCCCATCACCTCGAGCACGAACACCTTGGTCGAGGTCTTGGCCATCGACGCGACGTCGAACGCCGCCTCGCGCATCGACGTCGCGACGTACTTGGCCACCGACCCGAAGCCCGGGCAGTTGTCGGTGATGGGCAGGTCGTTGTCGACCGTCTTGGGCACGTGGACTGCGAGCAATGGATAGCCGAGCTTCTCCGCGATCTGCGACACCTTGAGGCAGGTATCGGCCGAATCGTTGCCGCCGTTGTAGAAGAAGTATCCGATGTCGTGCGCACGAAACACCTCGATCAACCGCTCGTACTGCGCGCGGCTCTCGTCGAGCCCTTTCAGCTTGTAGCGGCAGGAACCGAAGGCGCCGGCTGGCGTGTGCTTCAGCGCGGCGATCGCACTGGCCGGTTCGCGCTGGGTGTCGATCAGGTCCTCTGCGAGGGCCCCGATGATGCCGTTGCGTCCCGCGTAGACGCGCCCGATGCGGTCGCGATGCTTGCGCGCGGTCTCGATCACGCCGGCAGCGCGACGCATTGATGACGGCGGTGACGCCGCCGGACTGGGCATAGAACGCGTTGCGCTTGCGCATGGCAGATGACTCGGTCAGTTCGGAGATCCCGACGGTGCGGGCAGCGACCCCAGCAGTTGGCCAAATGCGGGATTGCCCGGCTCCATGGCCGACGCCCTGGCGGCCGCCGCGCCCGCCCCCGCCCAATCGCCCATGTCACGACAGATCAGAGCCAGATTGTAGACGAGGTTCGCATCCTGCGGCCGGACGGCAGTCGCGGCTAGTTGGGTTGCGTGCGCCTGGGCCAGTCGTCCCGATTCCGCTCGAGCATCGCGCGCAGGTTGAGCCCGAAGGGATCGCCCGGGCTCACCGCCAGCACCTCCGCGCACAGTGCCTCGGCTTTCGCATGATCACCAAGGCGGACGGCAGCGTCGGCGCGCTGCAGGAGATCGTGCACGCGATCGATCAAGGCATTCCGCTGCACCGACCATTTGGCATAGACGTGATCGCGCAGTGCGGCAAAGCGCGCCGCATCGAAATTGCGACCACCGCCAGCGCCGGATTCGCCGGCTTCGACATGCCATTCGAAAGCTTGCGCCGCCACGTGATGGAACGGACCCAACTGCGCGAGCTGCAGGAAGAAATCCCAGTCTTCATGAAGATCCAGCGCGGTGTCGAAGCGGCAGTGCATATCGAGGACTTCGCGGGCGATCAAGGCCGTCGACAGGTGGATGTAGTTGCGCTCGTAGAGCTGCATCAGGCTGTAGGGCTGGCCGAACGCCTCTTGGCGGCCATCGGCAAAGAGCGCCCGCGTAAGCGAGTACGTTACGCGCACCCCGGGCGCCTCGCGGGCGCCCGCAACGAGCAACGTCAGGTGCGCCGGGAGGAAACGATCGTCGTCATCGAGAAACGTGAACCATTGCCCGGCGACCGCGGTGAGACCGGCGTTGGCCGCCTCCGGTCGACGCAACGCAAGATCACTGGCGACGAGTCTGAGCGGATGCGCTCCGCAGCGTGGTGGCAGGGCGCGGTGCCCGCGACCGCACGCCGCGATGACTATGACCTCGATATTGGGGTATTCCTGCGCTGCGATCGATGCCAGGGCGGCGGCGAGCGTCGCCCGGTCCATGCTGCGCACAATGACCGACACCAGCGGGCTGGCAGAGGCGGACATCGGGGCGGATCGCGTTCCGAAGTGAGAATGAACGCGGAGGAATGCGACCGGTTGCGTCGGCTGGAGGCTAGCGGCTGAGCGCCGCGCGACAGGCATCGCGCACGGCCTCGACCGATGCGAGGCCATCGACCTTGCGATGTCTTGGCGCATGCGGATCGCCCGACGCGGCCCACTTCGCGTAGTAGGCGACCAGGGGTTCCGTTTGTGCATGATAGACAGCGAGCCGATTCTGCACAGTCTCCTCCTGGTCGTCATCGCGTTGAATCAATGGCTCGCCGGTGATGTCGTCCTTGCCGGCGACCTTGGGAGGATTGAACTTGACGTGATACGTGCGGCCCGAAGCCATATGCACCCGGCGCCCGCTCATGCGCTCGATGATCGCCGAATCAGGGACGGCGATCTCGAGAACGTAGTCGATTGCCACGTGCGCCTTCTTCATCGCCTCGGCCTGCGGGATCGTGCGCGGAAATCCGTCGAACAGGTAGCCGCTGGCGCAATCCGCCGCCTTGAGCCGGTCGAGCACCAGGCCGATGATGATGTCGTCGGACACGAGCCCGCCGCTGTCCATCACCTGCTTCGCCGCCAGGCCGAGCGGCGTGCCGGCCTTGACTGCCGCACGCAGCATGTCTCCGGTGGAAATCTGCGGGATCCCGTACGCCTCCTTGATGAAGGTCGCCTGGGTTCCCTTGCCAGCACCCGGCGGGCCGAGCAGTATGAGTCGCATGTCGTGATTCGTGCCGAAAGAAGGTGACCCGCGCGGAGCGCGACTGATTCTCGCCGCAATCCGCAGCGAGGTCAAACCGGCGTCAGTTGCCGTGCCCTTGGGCGTACAGCAGGCGAACGCGCGCGAGGTCCTCGGGCGTGTCGATCCCCGGGGCCGGGGTTCCGTGAGTGACCTCGACAGCAATTCGAAAGCCATGCCACAGCGCGCGCAACTGCTCGAGCGCTTCGAAGCGCTCGATCGGCGCCGGCGCGAGCGCGGGAAAGGCGCGCAGGAACGACGTCCGATACGCATACAACCCGTAGTGACGATAGACCGGCAGGCCCGGCGGAAGCGGGGACGGGCGAACGTCGTGCGCGAAGGCGTCGCGCGCCCACGGGATGGTCGCGCGGCTGAAGTACAGCGCATAACCCGCCGCATCCAGCACGACCTTTACTACGTTCGGATTGAACGCCTCCGCTGTATCGTCGATCGGATGGCAGGCGGTCGCCATCGCGGCGTCCGCGCGCGCGGCCAGAAGCTGCGCCATCCCGCGAATCAGCGCTGGGTCGAGCAGCGGCTCGTCGCCCTGCACATTGACCACGATTTCGTCATCGGCAAGGCCAAGTCCTTCCGCGGCTTCCGCGAGCCGATCGGTACCGGTCGGATGGTCGGTGCGGGTGAGACATCCTGCGATGCCCGCCGCCTCGACGGCCGCAAGCACGCGGGCATCGTCGGTGGCGACCACGACGCGCGCGGCGCCGCTTTGCAGCGCGCGTTGCGCGACGCGCACGATCATCGGCTGCCCGGCGATGTCGGCGAGCGGCTTGCCGGGCAGGCGAGTGGACGCATACCGCGCCGGCACCAGGACAGTGAACGGGGTCGCCGACCCCGGCGGCGCGCTCACTCGTACTCGGCAGGCGTGAGCTTGCGGGCCTCTTCCTCGAGCATCACCGGAATACCGTCACGCACCGGATAGGCGAGCCGTGCGGTCTTCGACACCAGCTCCTGCTTGTCGCGGTCGAACACGAGCGGACCCTTGGTGACCGGGCACACCAGCATTTCAAGCAGCTTCGGATCCACGGATCATTTCCTCCACCAGCGCGGGAAGCGCCGGATCGAGCAGCACGCGCAGCGGCAGATACCAGCTGCGCTCGTCGGCGAACGCCGCACATTTTACCGCGTCCTTCTGCGTCATCAGGATCGCCGCTGCATCCGGGAATGCAATATCCGCGGCCACGAAAGCGTGGTGATCGGCGAAGGCGTGGTTCGTCGCGACGATGCCGAGCGAACGCACCATGTCGAAGAAGCGCTGCGGATTGCCGGTCCCGGAGACTGCATGCACCTCGCGACCGGCCCAGGCGTGCGGTTCCGCTGCACGTGTTGCATCGACCACATTGCGCCAGGGCAGCGGTTCGTGCGCCATCGTCGTTTCGCGCCCGGTGCTCGCCGCCGGCCGTGGTACGCCGGGAGCGACCAGGCGCACGACCGCATCGACCTCCCGCAGGCGCGACGACGGCTCGCGCAGCGGCCCCGCGGGCAGCAGGAGTCCGTTGCCGAGACGCGCGCGCCGCATCGATCACCGCGATTTCCACGGTGCGGGCCAGTGCGTAGTGCTGGAGGCCATCGTCGGCAAGGAGGACCGTGCATTCCGGATGCGCGGCCAGCAGCCCGCGCGCGGCGGCGACCCGGTCGCGTCCGACCCACACCGGCACGCCGAGCGCGGCCAGGATGAGCGGCTCGTCGCCGACGACCCGAGGATCGGCATCCTCCCCTACCGGCAGCGCGACGCGGGCGGAACCCCCATAGCCACGACTCACGATGCCCGGCCGATGGCCGCTCGCCGCGAGATGCTGCGCGAGCGCGGCGACCAGCGGCGTCTTGCCGGCGCCACCGATGGTCACGTTGCCGACCACGACGACCGGCACCGGCAGCCGCTGCGAGGGCAACACGCCGACGCGGTACAGCCAGCGCCGAGCCACGACGACCAGCCCGTACAGCAGCGACAATGGCCACAGCAGCGTTGCAAGGAAGGTCAGGCGCGGCGCATACCAGGCCGCGACCACGCGGTCGGCGGGGCCTGACGGCGTCACGTCACTTGGCAGGAGCCTGGGTGGCGAACGTGATGTGGACGAGGCCCGCCTGCCGCGCGGCTTCCATCACGTGGATGACCGACTGATGCGTGGCGTTGGCGTCGGCGTTGATGATGACCACCGGATCCTTCACGTCCGTCGCCGCGCGCCGCAGCATGTCGGCCAGCGCGCCCACCGACGAGAACGTGAACACGTTGCGGTCGATCACGTAGCGTCCTTGCGCGTCGATCCCGACGTTGATCTCCTTCGGCCGCTGCTTGGCTGCATCCGCGTCGGCTTCGGGCAGCGTGATCTGCAGCTCCGCCACGCGTTGGTAGGTCGTGGTCACCATCAGGAAGATCAGGATGACCAGCAGCACGTCGATCAGCGGGATGAAATTGATCTCCGGATCGTCGTGCGTACGATTGCCGCGCAGGTTCATGGGCTTCGTTCCGTCACTTGCGCTCGCCGTGCGCGAAATCGACGAGCTTGATCGCCTGCTGCTCCATCTCGACCACCAGTGCGTCGATCTTGGCGCGGAAATGCCGGTAGAAAATCAGCGATGGAATCGCGACGATGATGCCCATGGCCGTGTTGTAAAGCGCGATCGAAATGCCGTTGGCCAGCTGGATCGGGTTGGAGCCGGCGGCGCTTTGCGATCCGAAGATCTCGATCATGCCTACGACCGTGCCGAGCAGGCCGAGCAGCGGAGACATCGTCGCAATGGTGCCGAGCGTGGTGAGAAACCGTTCCAGGTCATGCGTGACCACGCGACCCACTTCCTCGATCGCTTCCTTCATCACGGGCCGCGGCGCCTTCACATTGGCGAGGCCGGCCGCCAGGATACGGCCGAGCGGGCCCTGCGCCGCTGTCCGCGCGAGCAGTTCGGGCGTGGCCCCATGCTGGCGAAACTCGGCCAGGACGCGGTCCACCATGCCGGGCGGCGCCACCACCGATGTGCGCAACGACCACAGTCGTTCGAAGATCAACGCAAGCGCGACGATCGAGGCTGCGATCAGCGGCCAGATCGGCCAACCGGCAGCTTGAATGATGGACCACACGTGGACAGGCTCCTGGAATGAATGACGCCCGCAATGTAGCTTGCGAGCCGGGATTCGGCAAGAATGGACGGATGCGCGTTAGCTTCGCCCGCCCGATTCGGCGAGTGCCGCCGTCATCGCCGCGCCGGCCAGCACGATGAGCCAGAACAGGAAGATCCACAGCAGGAACAGCGGCACCGCCGCCAGCGCGCCATAGAGGATTTCATAGCCGGGCGCATTCGCGACATACCAGGCGAATCCATGGCGGGTGATCTCGAAGGCGACCGCGGCAAAGAGTCCGCTCCACAAGGCATGCCACCAGGACACGCGGCGCGCCGGCGTGATGGCATAGAGGAGCGTGAAGCCGATGGCGGCGAAAATGAACGGAATCGGGCGCAGAATCACCGCGGCCGCATCGCGTTGCAGCGGCACGGCCGCCAGCGAGTACCGCAGCAGCCACATGATGAGCGTGATTGCCGCGCCGACCAGTACCGGCCCGGCGGTGATCCCGACCGCGTACACCAGCACGCGCCGCACCAATGGGCGGCGCTGCCGGATGCCCCAGATTGCGTTGATCTCCGACTCCACCGAATGGACAACCAGGATACCGGTCACCATGACGAAGAGCACCCACACGCCTTTGAGCTGCGCGGCATCACGGGCCATGCCCAGGATATAGTCATTGGCGATGGCCGAGGCGCTCTGCGGCAGCATGTACTTCAGCAGGAACAGTTCCAGCGCACCGATGAAATTCTGAAAGATCGGAAACTGTGCCACGAACGCCAGGGCGACGGTGGCGAGCGGCACGATCCCCAGGATGGTGGTGAAAGCGAGACTGCCCGCAGCGCGGGCCCAGCCGATCGTGTCGAGTCGACCAGCGACCCGGCGCATGAGGGTGAATGGCCCGACAAAGGGCATCGGCGAACTTTCGAACGTGCCAGGGAAGGAATCACTCGAGCGAAGGCCCCAAGACTGCGACCGCCGCGCCGGTGATTATCGCAGACCGCCTGGTGGCGTAAGCTTGATAGCCACACCTGCGACGCGAGTGTCGCACTCCGCGCGTGGCGCGCGGCAGCACTTTGGCCAAAGGAGCCATTCGATGAGTGCAACGTCGCCTTCGCTTTCTCCCGAGGTCGCGGTACTGGGCGGCGGCTGCTTCTGGTGCCTCGACGCGGTGTTTCGCGATCTCGACGGCGTACTCGAGGTCGAATCGGGTTACGCGGGCGGCGGCGATCCGCATCCGACCTACGAGGAGGTCTGTGCGGGCCGCAGCGGTCACGCGGAAGTGGTCAAGGTGACGTTCGATCCCCGCGTGCTGTCCTTTCGCGATCTCCTGGGCGTGTTTTTCACCATCCACGACCCGACGACATTGAACCGGCAGGGCAACGACGCAGGCACGCAATACCGGTCGGTCATCTTTTGCCAGACGCCCGAGCAGCGTCGGGTCACCAATGAAGTGATCGCTTCGCTATCCGGGAACCGTCTCTGGAAGAAGGCGATCGTGACCGAGATTGCGGATGCCGCGCCGTTTCATCCGGCGGAGCGGTATCACCAGGACTATTTCGAGAACAATGCCGGGCAGCCCTACTGCATGTTCGTGGTGGCGCCGAAGGTGGCGAAATTCCGCAAGGCGTTCGCGCAGCGACTGAAGCGACGCGCCTGACCGGCGCGGGCCGAAGTGATTGTCAGACGGCGCGCTTGGTCAGCCAGCCGCCGGTCGCGAGGCACGCACCCACCGACCAGAACACCGGCATCAGGCCCACGGTCGCGCCGAGGGCGCCGAAGGCGAGCGGCACCGCCACCGCCATCGACTGCACCAGTGACATGCGCACCCCGGCCGCCTCGCCCATGCGTCCCGGCGGCGCATGGCTGTGCAGCAGCGACATCACCATCGGCTGGCTCATGCCGAGACCAAGCCCCAGGCAAAAGGACAGCGTCATCAGCGCCGGAGCGGACTTCGAGAAGGGAAACAGTACATAGACCAGCGCCGCGATGAACAGCGCGATGGTCAGCACCTGGTGCTCGGTGAAGCGGCGCACGATCCAGCGCATCGAAAAACGCACGACAAACGTCGCAGCGGCGAACGACGCGAGGACGATACCGATTTGCGATGCCGACAGCCCGATCTTCTCGCCATAGATCGGAATCACGATTGTATGCAGGTCCCAGGCCATCGCCAGCAGCACGTTGACGAAGAAGACCCGCCGCAATTGCTTGTGCCTGATGAGCTCGAGCACGCTGCCCGTGGCTTGTGCTGGGCGTTCCGGATGCGGACCGGGCAGCGCGAGCCGGCGCGTCAAGAGCACGATGACCGGGATCGCGGGGATCGCTGCCAGCACCGCGAAGGCCATCGCGAAGCCGCCATGGTCGATCGTGAAGCCGGTAATGAGCGGCCCCAGGAATCCGGAGATCGAGTAGCCAAGCGCCAATAGACCGAAGTTCTGGGCGCGGGCATGCCCGCCGCCCAACGCGCCCGTCGCATTCTGCGCCGCCACCTGGAACAACATGAAGGACACGCCGACGATCACCGCGCTGACGAACAACGGCGCGAGACCAGGCAACAGCGCTGGCACGGCGCCCCCCACGACCAGGGCCACCGAGCCCAGGAGCATCGGGCGGCGGACGCCGATGCGATCGGACAGCCGCCCGGCCGCCACCGCGCACAGCATCGGCAGCAGCGCGTACAGCGCCATCAGCGTACCGACCACGGCGGTGGAGGCGCCCAGGTGCAAGGCTTCGAGCGATACCGCGATGCGGCCGCCCGTGAGCGCCACGTGATTGGCGATGGCTAGTGCGATCAGCGCGATCAGCGTTGGGTTGGCCCCGCGCAGCAATCTTCTCAAGGCGCCAGCCTGCCGATCTGCCAGGCGGTGCCGTCGCGGCGGTAGACGATCCGGTCGTGCAGACGCGAGCGCCGGCCCTGCCAGTATTCGAAATAGCCTGGCACGAGGCGATAGCCGCCCCAGTGCGACGGTCGCGCGACATCCTCGCCCGGAAAACGCGCTGCCGCGGCGGCAAAGCCCGCTTCGAGTGCGGCGCGATCCGGTAGCGCCTCACTCTGCGGCGATGCCCAGGCCCCCAGGCGTGAGAGTCGCGGCCGGCTGGCAAAATAGCGATCGGCGGCAGCGTCGTCACCGCGGCTGATGGCGCCTTCGATGCGCACCTGGCGTTCCAGTTCCGGCCAGAAAAACAGCAGTGCCGCCAGCGGCCGTGCCGCGAGCTCGCGGCCCTTGCGACTGGCGTAGTTGGTATAGAAGGTGAAGGCGCCGTCGGACGTGTCCTTGAGCAGGACGATGCGCGCCGACGGGCGGCCTTCGGCGTCGGCCGTCGCGAGCGTCATTGCATTGGGCTCGGGCACCTTCGCCGCAACGGCTTGCTCAAACCAGCGGTTGAACTGGATCAGCGGGTCCGGGTCGACGTCCTGCTCGTCGAGAACGGCACGCTTGTACTCGGTACGCAGTTCGCTCAGCGAGGTCGAAGGAGGATTCATGCGTGGGTGTTGCGCCGCGCATTCTACCCTTTCGCCGCCCCCGACGGGCGGCCGCAAGTCGGCTTCCGGCTCCGCTAGTACACCCGGGTGATCCGGTAACCCTGCGCCTCGATCAGCGCCAGCAGCCCCTGCGATCCGTACAGGTGCAACGCGCCGACGGCGACGAAGACACGACCCTCGCGCAGCGGCAGGAACAGGCGGTGCGCCATCAGTACCGAGCGATTGACGACGATGTGCTTGGTGAGCTGCGCGAAGTGAGGTGCCATCGCCGGATCGGCGATTCCCGGGGCACGCGACAGTGCCGCGAGTTCGGCCAGGTCACGCTCCAGCCAGGCGGCGATGGCCTTCTCGTTGTCGGCGGCCAGCTGGTCACGCCGGTCGAGCGTCCAGCGGACCAGCGCAACCTGGCTGGCCAGCGGAATCGTGTCCAGCGACGCCACCTGTTCGTCCGGCAATTCGAGGCCGATCACGGTCAGGCGGTGACGGCGTGCCTCGTCGACGAGCACCTCGTCGAGCGTCGCTCCGCGCTGTGCGGCACCGGGCTGGGCGAGGAGCAACAGTACCGCCCAGGGCTTGAGTCCCTCCAGCGCCGCGGCCGAGGGTGCGTCGGCACCGAGCGCACGCCGTATGCGTTCGCGCGTCGGTGCATCGAAGTAGTCGGCCAGTTTGTGGCCATCCTCGAGCTGGGCACCCGCGACGAACTCCGGCAGGTCGCCCGGCGCCAGCAGCATTTCGGGTGCCAGGCGCCGGCTGCCTGCCATCGCCGCAGTGACGACGGCCGGGACGGCCAGCACGCGCGGGTCGCTCGAGTGCAGCGTGCCGTATACCCAGGACGGCGGCCGGCCCGGAGCGTCGATGCGAAACAGCAGCCCCCGCGTATACGGAACCGCCGGCGCCGCGATAACCGTCAGCGCGACCAGCGCGGCGGCAAACCCGTTTAGCCATCGAATTGTCGTGCGACTGCGCAAGGGGCACCGACCGCGGCAAGAAGAGGGGGACCGCGTGCGCCGGCCGGCCTGCATGCACGGGAGCGGTGACGGTTGGCATTGTGGCGCAAGGTGTCGGTGTCCACCAGCGACATGCACACGATCGGAGTGCGGGACATGGCATCGGCGAGCCCGGGCCGTGCGCGCAGCGGGACGGGGCGCGCACGGCATGGGAATCGGTCGGTCCTGCGCGGGCGGGTGCGTTGGTGCCATGAGGCGGCATGGGTAGACCGCGCGCAACACTTGCCGCCTTCACCCTCGTTTTCCCTCTGCAAACGCACTTCCTTCCTCTGAAAATGCGGTATAGTCGCCGCCGATGGAGTGGTATCCCGCGACAGGAGGGACTGCCCCAGATCGAACGGCATTGTCCGCTCGCACCAAACGACAGGAAGGAGACCCATGGCTACTGCCAAGAAAGCTGCGAAGAAGTCCGCCGCCAAAAAACCAGCTGCGAAGAAGCCCGCAGCGAAAAAGACCGCGGCGAAGAAACCTGCTGCGAAAAAAGCACCCGCGAAGAAAGCTGCGCCGGCCAAGAAGAAACCCGCGGCGAAGAAAACCGCGGCGAAGCGCAAGCCCAACGCTGCGTTCATGAAAGCGATGACGCCGTCGGTCGTGCTCGCCGCAGTCGTCGGAAGCTCGCCGATGCCGCGCACGGAAGTCACCAAGAAGATCTGGGATTACATCAAGAAGAACAAGCTGCAGGATGCAGTCAATCGCCGGCTCATCAACGCCGACGAGCGGCTCCGGGCTGTGTTCGGCGGCAAGGGGAAGGTCTCGATGTTCGAAATGACCAAACTCGTTTCGAACCACTTGAAGTAATCGTTGCACCCTCGGCATGCGCGCTGCGCGTGCCTGCAGGCGACGGCCGGCACGTGTCAGCACGCGCTGGCCGTTTTGTTTGCGGCAGCGGCGTTGGTCCGCGGTACCCGGAGTCCGGCCGGACGCGGCGCTAGAATGGAATGCGGCGCGCTGTGCCCGTGTCCGCGCAACTCCGGAGAAACGTCATGATCCGCGTGCGAACCCGCCTGCTCGCTGTCTGCGCTGCGCTGCTTGCGCTTACCGGCTGCGGCACCGTGAAGAACACCGTCAGCGACGGCGACGACCAGGCGCTGATGCTGCGTGGCAACGATCCCGTGGCGTACTTCACCGACGGGAAGCCGGTAAAGGGCGACGCCGGCATCAAGGCGATGCACGACGGCGTCACCTATCGCTTCGCCTCGGAGGCGCACAAGGCAATGTTCGTCGCCTCGCCGCAGAAGTACGCGCCGCAGTACGCCGGCTTCTGTGCCAGTGGCGCGCCTTACGCGCTCAAGGCCAGCATCGGGGCCGACACCTTTGCGATCGTCGACGGAAAGCTCTATCTGTACGGGGGGCCGGCGAGCCGCCGGGGCTGGATGCTCGACTACGTCGAGAACATCAAGACAGGCGATGCCTACTGGGAGAATGAATCCAGGGATGTGCCCTACCGGCTGCAGAACGCCAAGCGCTACACGTTCAAGGTGCCTGGCTACAAGACCGATGCGGAGTTGGCGCAGCTCTATGCAGAGCGCAAGGCCGCCGGCACGCTCAACCCGCTGGCCCTCAAGTACGGCATGTAGCGCCGCAAGCGGCGATTATTTCGCCTTTTTCGGCCAGTCATCCTCGTCTTCGAGGATGCGGATCACCCGCGTGCGCTTGCCGCCCGCGTACTTTTCCATCTGCGTGAGGATCGGATAGCGTTCCGCCAGCGCGGCGCGCGCAGCGGCCTCCTCCTCGAAGGTCAGGAGCTTGCCGGCGGCGTCGTAGACGTCGCTCCAGATGCCCTTGTCGTCCTGCACCTCGATCTTGAACATGGGGATTACCTGGCAACGCGATACCGGCATCGTAACGCGCCACCGTCATCGTCGCGACTTGCCGCACCGATTGCCAAGGCTGCGGCCCCGGGTCCGGTGGTCATCATCGCGCCCTCAGCCGCGGCTTTGCAGCGCCGCAATCCGTTGCTCGATCGGCGGGTGCGTCGAAAAGAGCGCCATGATGCCGGCCTTGTCGGTAATGCCGAACGCCTTGATCGCCTGCGGCAGGTCGCCCCCTTCCACGCCGCCCAGGCGGCGCAGCGCGTTGACCATCGGTGACGGGGACCCCAGGTACTGCGCCGAGCCAGCGTCGGCCCGGAACTCGCGCTGGCGGGAGAACCAGGCGACGATCATCGACGCCAGGATGCCGAGCACGATCTGCAATACGATCACCGTGATGAAGTAGCCGGGGCCGTTGCCGCGCTCGCTGCGGAACACCGCGCGATCGACGATCGAGCCGATGACCCGCGCCAGGAAAATCACGAAGGTGTTGACCACGCCCTGGATCAGCGTCAGCGTCACCATGTCGCCGTTGGCGACGTGCGCGACCTCGTGGCCGAGGACGGCCTCGACCTCCTCCTTGTTCATCGACTGCAGCAGGCCTGTCGAAACGGCCACCAGTGCGGAATTCTTGAAGGCGCCGGTCGCGAAGGCGTTCGGAGCGCCCTCGTAGATCGCCACTTCGGGCATGCCGATGTTGGCGCGCTGCGCCAGGCGCTCGACCGTGGCCTTGAGCCACGCCTCGTGCTCGTTGGCCGGCTGCTCGATCACGTGGGCGCCGGTCGACCACTTCGCCACCGACTTCGACATCAGCAGCGAGATGATGGCGCCGGTGAAGCCAACCACCGCCGAGAACACGAGCAACTCCCCGTAGCCGGCACCCGCGTACCCGGCCCGGTCGAGCCCGAAGAGCTTGAGCACGATCGACAGCACGACGATCACCGCCAGGTTGGTGACGAGGAAGAGCACGATTCGCTTCATGGCATACCCCGATGGGAAAGTGGCCGGCGCATCTTAGCGCGTCGCCGGCCGTGATTGGAATGCCACAAATGGGGACGAGCGTGCCGCCAGACAAGCGGGAATGGCGTTACGGCTTGGTCCAGGAATCGCGCAGCGTGACTGACCGGTTGAAGACCGGGGTCTGCGTCGTGTGGTCGAACAGATCCGCGACGAAATACCCGTGCCGCTCGAACTGGAAACGCGACTCGGGCACCGCCGCCGCCAGCGCCGGCTCGACGAAGGCGCGGATGATGCGCTTCGAATTGACGTTGAGATCGTCCAGGTAGTTGCGCTCGACCGGCTCGACCGGGTCGTCTTCGTCGCCCGCCACCAGCGTCCGGTGGGCCGGGAGCGGCGGCTCGGGCGCCGCATCCTCGCGGGCGCCCCATGGGTTGCGCGCGCCCGGGAAGGGCACGCGAAAGAGGCGGTCGTACAGCCGCACTTCCGCCGGGACCGCGTGCGCCACCGACAGCCAGTGAATGTTGCCCTTGACCTTGCGCGCATCGGCCCCCGGCGTGCCGCTGCGCGTGGCCGCATCGTAGGTGCAGTGCACGGTCGTGACGTTGCCGTCGGCGTCCTTGTCCGCACCGGTGCAACGCACGATGTAGCCGTAGCGCAGGCGCGCTTCGCCGCCGGGGGTGAGCCGGAAATACCCTTTGGGCGGCGCCTCGCTGTAGTCGTCGCGCTCGATCCACAGCTCCCGCGTCAGCGGCAACGCGCGGCGGCCGAGCTCGGGTTGCTGCGGATGATTGGGCGCGAACGACTCTTCGACCGCATCTTCCGGAAAGTTGTCGATCACGAGGCGGACCGGATCGAGCACCGCGATACGTCGCTGCGCATGCACGTTCAGGTCGTCGCGCATGCAGTCCTCGAGCACGCGCATGTCGATCCACGAATCGGACTTCGACACGCCGGTACGCTCGGCCAGCAGACGAAATCCCTCGGGCGTGAATCCGCGTCGGCGCGCGCCCACCAGCGTGGGCATGCGCGGATCATCCCAGCCGTCGACGTGGCCCTGCTCGACCAGTTCGATCAGGCGCCGCTTCGACAGGACGACGAAGGTGAGATTGAGGCGTGCGAATTCGTACTGTTGGGGCAGCGGCCGTTCCAGCATGCCCCCCGCCGCCAGCTTCTCGATCACCCAGTCGTACAGCGGCCGGTGATCCTGGAACTCCAGCGTGCAGATCGAATGGGTGATGCGCTCCAGCGCATCGGAAATGCAATGGGTGTAGTCGTACAGCGGATAGATGCACCACGCGTCGCCGGTGCGGTGATGCCGCGCATGGCGGATGCGGTAGATCGCCGGGTCGCGCAGGTTGACGTTGGGGCTGCCCATGTCGATCTTGAGGCGCAGCACATGCGCGCCATCGGCAAACTCGCCGGCCCGCATCCGTCGCAGCAGGTCGAGGTTCTCGGCAACGCTGCGGTTGCGGTAAGGGCTGTCGCGCCCGGGCTGGGTCAGCGTGCCGCGGGTCGCGCGCACTTCGTCGGCAGACTGACTGTCCACGTACGCCAGGCCCTGCTCGACGAACCACTCGGCAAAGCGATACAGGTCGCCGTAGTAGTCCGACGCATGGTAGCGATGCCCGCCCCAGTCATAGCCGAGCCACCGCACCGCATCGGCGATCGAATCCTCGAACTCGACGTCTTCCTTGAGCGGATTCGTATCGTCGTAGCGAAGATGGCAGGTACCGCCATATTCGGCGGCGAGCCCGAAGTTGAGCACGATCGACTTGGCGTGGCCGTAGTGCAAATAGCCATTGGGCTCCGGCGGGAAGCGGGTGACCACGCGGCCGCCGTATTTGCCGGTCCGCGCATCCTCGGCCATGACGGCGCGCAGGAAATTGCTGGCGGGTGCGGCTGCCTCCTTGTTGCCCGCGGATGCGGAGGACGCGTTCGCGGCGCCAACTTGGGCAGCGGTTGGCCGGCCCGCGACAGAATCAGCCGCCTGCTGCAGAGCAGCATTCGATTTCGGTTTGTTCATGAACAATCGCCGTTGGTCGAACATTCTAACCGGCGCTGCGGAGTCCGTCATCGGTGGTCGCTCCAGCGTATTCGCGCGGTCCCTCGGAAATCCGCATGGGGCCAGCGATTCCGCGCTACCGAGCGACGGTCCGGCGCGAGGTTTTCCACAAATACTGTGGATAGAAGTGTGCATATCTTGTAAATTCGCGCGCTAAGTGGTGCCCGGGCACGGGATTTCGTTGTCATGCCCAATTTCACGCCGACTTTTTTGCAAGTCATAACAATCGATTGCGATGATTTCCCTATGGCGTTCGGCGCTCGTGGCAACACTTGGATGACCGTCAGATGACTCTGGAATGACCATTGGTTGACATGAATTCGTCATGGACAAACGCGATGGTGCGGCTGCGTTGTCGAGCCCCACGGATGGGTAACACGGGATGAGCGACGGCTTCGAGCGGTGGGCGCCCGGTCAGGTCGGCGCCGGTACCACGACGGTGATGCCGGTATCCCTGCTCGTCTCGTCGGCCCGCCTGTTGATCGAGCGTCACCTCGGCCTGACCTGGGTCGGCGGCGAGGTCTCCAACTTCATGCGCGCTGCCTCCGGCCATTGCTACTTCAACCTGAAGGACGCACAGGCGCAGGTACGCTGCGTGCTGTTCAAGAGCCGCGCCCAGCACGTGGACTTCGCGCTGCGCAACGGCCTCGCGGTGGAAGTGCGCGCCACGCCGTCGATTTTCGAGGCGCGGGGCGAGTTTCAGCTGAACGTCGACCACGTCCGCCTCGCCGGCGTCGGCGCGCTGTACGAGCAGTTCGCGCGGCTGAAGGCACGGCTGGAGGCGGCGGGCTGGTTCGCGCCGGAGCGCAAGCGTCCGCTGCCGCGGTACGTACGGGCGATCGGCATCGTGACTTCGCCGCGCGCTGCGGCGCTGCGCGACATCCTCGCCACGCTCAAGGTTCGCTGGCCGGCCGCGCGCGTCGTGCTGTACCCGACCGCCGTGCAGGGTGCCGGTGCCGCGGCGGAAATCGCCGCCGCGATTCGCGCCGCCAACGCGCGCGCCGAGGTTGAAGTGTTGCTGATCGCCCGCGGCGGCGGATCGATCGAAGACCTGTGGTCGTTCAACGAGGAAATCGTCGCCGCGGCCGTTCACGCATCGGTGCTGCCGACCATTTCCGGCGTCGGACACGAGACCGATTTCACGATCTGCGATTTTGTCGCCGATGCGCGCGCAGCCACGCCCACCGCTGCGGCGGCGGCCGCCACGCCCGATGGCCCCGGCATTGCGCATCGGCTGGGGCGGCTGACCCGGGCGCTGGCGCAGGCCGGCGATCACGCGCTCGCCACGCGCGCCCAGCGGCTCGACCATGCCTTGCGCCGCCTCGTGCATCCGGCCACGCGCGTGCGCCGGCAGCAGGAACACAACGCCGCGCTGGCGCGACGGTTGGCGCGGGCGTGGCAGGGTGTATCCGCGCATCGCGACGCGCACGTCCGTACGCTGCTGCAGCGATGGCGGCGCGAATTGCGCGCCCCGCCGCCGGCGGCGCTGCGGATGGACCGTGCCTGCGAACGCTGGCGTTCGCTCGCGCACGAGCACTTGCGCCAACTCGACGCCCGGATATCGACGCTGGCCCAGAACCTCGTCCATCTCAATCCGCAGGCGGTGCTCGAGCGTGGCTTCGCCATCGTCACCACACCCGACGGCGCGATCGTGCAGGACAGCACGCAGGTGAAGCCCGGCAAAACCGTCGCGCTGACCTTCGCGCGCGGCGGCGCGTCCGCCACCATCACCGCCACGGACCCGCCGGACACGCAAGCCTAGGCTTCGTCGGGATCCGGGTCGTCGACGGGATCGGCCGGCGCGCGCGTGAGCCGGGCTGCGACGGCCGCGGGCGCCTGGGCCGGCAACCGCGGTGTCGCCACTTGCACGTCGGCGTTCTGCGCGCGGTGCCGCAGCGCATGGTCCATCAGTACCAGGGCCAGCATGGCCTCGGCGATCGGCGTCGCGCGGATGCCGACACAAGGGTCGTGGCGACCATGCGTATTGACCACGACCGGCCGACCCGCCTTGTCGATCGAGTGACGATCGAGACGGATCGACGACGTGGGTTTCACCGCGATCGCCACGCGAACGTCCTGCCCGGTCGAGATGCCGCCGAGGATTCCACCGGCCTGGTTGGACAGGAAACCTTCGGGCGCCATCTCGTCCGAGTGCTCGGTCCCGAGTTGCGCCACGGCCGCAAAACCGGCGCCGATCTCCACGCCCTTGACCGCGTTGATGCCCATCATCGCCGACGCGATGTCCGCATCGAGCTTGCCGTAGACGGGTTCGCCCCAGCCCACCGGCACGCCGGTGGCGACGACCTCGATGCGCGCACCGCAGGAGTTCCCCGATTTGCGCAGGCGGTCCATGAACGTTTCCAGCGCCGCGACCATCGACGCATTGGCCACGAAGAACGGATTGGCGTCGACCTGCGCCCAGTCTTCGAACGGCACGACGTTGGGACCAAGCTGCGTCAGGTGGCCGCGCACGACGATGCCATGGCGTTCATGCAGCCACTTCCTGGCGATCGCGCCCGCGGCGACCCGCACCGCAGTCTCGCGCGCCGACTGCCGGCCGCCGCCGCGGTAATCGCGAATGCCGTATTTCTGCCAGTACGTGTAGTCCGCGTGCCCGGGACGAAACGTATCGGCGATATTCGCGTAATCCTTGCTGCGCTGGTCCTCGTTGCGGATCAGCAAGGCGATCGGCGTGCCGGTGGTCTTGCTCTCGAACACGCCAGAAAGGATTTCGACGGTATCCGACTCCCGCCGCTGGGTTACGTGACGCGAGGTCCCCGGACGGCGGCGATCGAGTTCCTGCTGCAGGTCGGCGACATCGAGCGCCAGGCCCGGCGGGCAGCCGTCGACCACGCAACCGATGGCCGGTCCGTGCGATTCCCCGAAGGACGTGACACAAAACAGCGTGCCGAGCGTGTTGCCGGACATGAATCGGGACGGCCGCGAAAGATCGTGATCGAGTTTAGCACGCGAGAAGAAGCGCTTCGCGCGCGCCGCCGCGGCGACGCATACACGTTGCCCGGTGGCGGCGCTACTGCAGACGCTTGCCGGAAGGCGGCAGCGGCGCGATGTAGCCGATGACCAGCAGCAAGACGCCGACACCGAGGAAGGCGACCACGCGCGGCAATCCGGACAGCGCCGCTAGGTCGAGCACAAAGAGCTTGACCACCACCACTGCCAGCAGCGCGGCGCCCACCATCCACAACGGGCGGATGGCGCGTTTCCCGGCCACCAGCATCAACGGCAGCGCGACCGCGGTCCACGTCAGCGTCAACGCGGCCTGCAGCGGCTTGGAAGTGGAAAGCGCCGGCCAACGCCAGGGCACGTCGAGCCACTGATGCACCGCGCGAAAGACCAATGCATTGGCGAAGACGAACACCGCGATGCCGAACCACAGGTAGGCCGTGCGTTCGTCCGTCGCCAGCACCTTACGCGACCAGCCGAACAGGACCGCGATCGCCGCGATCAGCGTTACATCGAGCGGATTGAGCAGTGGTACATAGGGCAACGGCGCGGTGGCGCCCGGCGAGACCACGTTGACGATCACGAACCACGCGGCGAGCAAGGCTGCGATCGCCGTGCCGGCATTCACCGCATAGGCATCGCGGTGGGCACGCCAAGGCCAGCCGCGCCAGTCGGTCGCACGGGTCGCCAGCCACAGGCCGGCGATCGCCGGCCACGCCGCGGCGCAGGGCATCCAGACGGTGCCCTCGGCGAACGCGCGGCCCACCCATTCACTGGCCTCCCAGGCGACCCACGCGACCAGCGCGATCGCCGCCACCGTGTGCGCGAAGCGCATCCGGCCGTCGGCGACCACGGGTTCACCGGCGCCCGGCTCTCGATCACGACGCACCGCGTCGAATGTGTACAGCACCCACCAGACGACCACCCAGGCTGCCGGCCATACCAGCGCGCCGGCACCGCGCAGCGTCGTGCCCGTTGCCTGCCAGTCGACGACGGCGACGAGAGCCATCGCCGGCAGCAACGCGGCCGCGAACCAGAGCAGGCGCGTCCACTGCAGCCACCGCGACAGCGCGAGCGCGGCGACCGTGCTGCCGACGGCGTAGGCGACGAAGGCCTGGCCCCGGACCTTCGGCGACGCGGCTCGATCGATTTCCATCATGCCACCGCCGTACCACCACGCGACACCCCAGGCCAGTACGAAGGGCATCAGCGCACGTTCAGGGGAACTCACGACGGCGTGGTGCCGGTCCGCGATGACGACCGTGGCCAGCGCGGCCACCGCGATGAGCAGCGTCCCCACGAAGGTCGCGTTGAGAAACGGGACCGCGCCGGGCAAGCCGTCACCCAACGCGAACATCACCGCGGCACCCAGTTGCAGCAGCAGTGCGAATGCCCTCGCCAACGCCTGTCGTTGCCGACATCCGATCCAGTACACCGCGGCGGCCTCGAGCGCCCACCAGCCGGACGTCCACCTCGGATCGACGGCAAACGGAATGGCGACCGTCACGAAAATGATCGCCAGCACCATGAACGTGCGTGCCAGCAGTTGCAGGCCTGGCTCCTCCCGGCGCAGCAGGACAAGCGCGAGCACGCCATAGAAGACCGCAAGCGCCAGCGCGCTCCAGGCGGCGCCATAGCGCAGGTCCTGCACGAGCGCCGCCTGTAACGCGAACCCCACCAGCGGCACGCCGAAGACCAGCAGCGCATCCACCGGCGCCTTCTGTTGCAGCGGCCCGCGCGCCGCGTAGAGGATGGCGATCGCCACGTAGAAGAGGAAGAACAAGACCAGGAACGGTTCGACCGTCGCCAGGTGCTCGGGGCGATAGAAGCGGCCACCCCAGAACAGTCCCAGTGCGAACGTGAACACGAAGCCCAGCACGTTCAGCCCACGCCACGCGCGCCCCCAGGCAAGCACGAAGATCGCGGCGTTCAACACGGCGAAGTAGCCGAACAATCGCGCCGGCGGACTTGCCGCAGTGCCGACGAGCAGCGGCGCGAGAAAGCCGCCGGCGACGGCGAGCGCGGCCAGTGCCTGCGAGTCGGCCCGCAGCGCAAGCCACACCGTCAACGCGGCGACGCCCGCGAGCAGTGCAAACGCCGGGATTGCCGAGAGCACTTCGTAGTAGCGGAATGCCGCATACGTCGTCAGGTACAGGACGCCGGCGCCGGCGCCCTCGAGCGAGAGTCCGTACCCCGGCCGCGTCGACACGAGGCGCGCGCCGATGCCCAGCAACAGCAGACCCACCAAGCCGACACCGAGCAGCCGCAGCTCGATCGGAATGGTAACGATCTCGGCGAGATAGCGCAGCAGGAACGCGACGCCGAAGAACAGCACGACGACGCCGATGCGCGACAGCGTGTTGCCACCGGTGAACCACGCCCACAGCCCACTCGATGCCGGTGTCGGGGTCACGGTCGGGTTCGTCTCCGCCATGGGTGGCTGCTCGGGGATGGCGACCGGCGGCGCGGCAACGGGCGCGGGCGAGTCCTCCGCAACGGCGGGTACCGCGCAGCGAAGCTGCCGGCATCGGTGCTGCAGCGGCGTAGGCTTCCGCCGTACTCGAAGCCGCGGTCGCGGGTCGCTCGCTCAGAGCGGCGTCATTAGCGGTCGTCTCGTCGGCGCGAATGCGAAGGTGTGCCTCGAGGATGCGCACCCGCCGTTCGAGCGCCGCCAGCGCTTCGCTGGACGCGGGGATCTGTGCGGTCGAGGCGGGCGGCGTTGACGCGTCCTTCGCGTCCTTCGCGTCCTTCGCGCCCGTCGCCCCCGTCGCCGCGGCGGCGGCAGACCCCGGCGCAGTCCGCGTCTGCGCCTGATTGCGCAACACCAACCCGACCAGGAAGCCCACGAACGCCCCGGCAAACGCGCCGGCGAAACCGAGGGTGGCAAAGCCGATGAACGCGCCCAGTACGATGCCCAGCAGTATCATCACGCCCCCGGTGCCCCGGCCGCCGTCCCCGCGGGTCCCGCCGTCATCTTGCATTTCCCCGCATCGCCTGCACTTGCGCCTCCAGCTGCGCGAGCGTCACGCGCTCCGGCGGCAACGGCGGCGCCACGGCGAGTCCGATGCGGGAAAAGAACCCCCGCCAGCGCCGCATCGCCTTGCCATGGTGCGACCGGCTGAAGAAGCTGCCCCACAGACCCTTGAGCGCCATCGGCACGACCGGTACCGGCGTCTCCTGCAGCATGCGCTCGAGGCCGGGCCGGAACGGCCCCACCTCGCCACTCTCGGTGAGCCGCCCTTCCGGAAAGATGCCGACGATCTCGCCAGCGCGCAGCGCCTTGGCCGCGCTATCGAACGCGGCTTCCTTCAATGCCGCATCATCGCGTGCCGAGGCCACGGGAATCGCGTTCATCGCGCGGAAGACCCAGTTGAGTCCCGGCACGCGAAAGATCCGGTGGTCCATGATGAAGCGGATCGGTCGCCGGACCGCAGCCGAGATCACGATCGCATCCACGTAGCTGACATGGTTGCACACCACGATGCAGGCGCCTTCGTCCGGTACGTTCTCCATGCCCTCCACGCGCACGCGATAGATGGTGTGGATCAGCAGCCAGGCGATGAAGCGCATCAGGAACTCGGGTACCAGCCGATAGATGTACAGCGCGATCACCGCATTGAGCACGCCGGTGACCAGAAACAGTCCCGGGATCGATACGCCGGCATGCAACAGGCCAATGGCCACGGCGGCGGAGGTCACCATGAAGAGAGCATTCAGGATGTTGTTGGCGGCGATGATGCGCGACCGGTGCGACACGGGCGAGCGCTGCTGGATCAGCGCATACAGCGGCACGATGTAAAAGCCGCCGAAAAGGCCGATCAGCATCAGGTCGGCGACCACACGCCAATGTCCGGGTCCCGCAAGGAACGCGCCGATGTCGGCCAGCCCGGTGGCCGACATGGACCGCGTGGCGAACCACAGGTCGATGGCAAAGACGGTCAGGCCGATCGACCCGAATGGCACGAGGCCAATCTCCACCTTGCGCCCGGACAGCCGCTCGCACAGCAGCGAGCCGACGCCGATGCCGACGGAGAACAGCGCGAGCAGCAGCGTGACGACGTGTTCGTTGCCGCCGAGGACGTTCTTGGCGAAGTTCGGAAACTGGGTAAGAAAAGTGGCGCCGTAGAACCAGAACCACGATATTCCCAGCATCGACAGCCACACCACCCGATTGCCGTACGCGAATTTGAGATTCTTGACCGTCTCGGTGAACGGATTCCAGTTGATTTGCAGGTCCGCGGCCACCGGCGGCGTATGCGGAACCCCGCGGCTCACCCACCACCCGGCCAGCGCGATGGCCACAGCGGTGGCGCCCGCATAGAGCGGCCCGCCCGGGTTGATCGCCACCAGCACGCCGCCGACGATGGTGCCCAGCAGGATTGCGACGAAGGTCCCCATCTCGACCAGGCCATTGCCGCCGATGAGTTCTTCCGGGCGCAGATGCTGCGGCAGGATCGAATACTTGACCGGGCCGAACAATGTCGAGTGCACACCCATCAGCGCGAGCGCGACGAACAGCAGAATCAGGCTTTGCCGCCAGAAGCCGATCGCCCCGACCACCATGATGGCAATTTCCAGGAGCTTGATGTAGCGGATGAGCCGTGATTTCTCGTACTTGTCCGCAAGCTGGCCCGCGGTCGCCGAGAGCACGACGAAGGGCAGGATAAAGATTCCCGCCGCGAGGTTGACCAGGGTGTTCGCGTCGAGCGCGGCGTGCGCGGCCGCATGGTACGCGACGAAGATCACCAGCGCATTCTTGTAGACATTGTCGTTGGCCGCGCCGAGAAACTGGGTCCAGAAAAACGGGCCGAAGCGGCGCTGGCGCAACAGCGCGAACTGGTTCGGTTCGTGGGCCGGGGTCGCGCTCATCGATGGCCCTCGGCATCGGCGTCGAGGTAGGCGAGGACCTCGGTGAGCGCGGTGTGCAGCACCTGCGGATCCCGGTGATACCAGACTTCCTTGCCGGATTTCTCCGCGTGCAGCACGCCCGCCTCGCGCAGCACTTTCAAGTGGTGCGCAACCGCGGAGCGCGACAGCGTGGACGCGGCCACGATCTGGCCGATGGTAAGGCGTTCGCCGGGTTCGAACATGAGCACGATGCGCTGCCGGTGTTCCTCGCCCAGCGCGACGAAGATGCGCGCCGTGCGCCGCCAGGGGCGGGGAATGGCGCGCGCATAGGTTGGTCGCATCGGTCCCTCGCGGATGTCCCGGCACGCCGTCGCGGACTAGCTGCGGGCGGGCGCCGGAAGTCATTAATAACTAAATCTCTAGTTATATCGTTGCATATTGCCGTCCCCTCCCGGTCGCGTCAAGCGGTCGCCGCCGCTGCGCCGATGGACGGTTCGGGCGCGGTTACAATGGGTGCGCCCCTCGACCGCCGCGCGACCTTTGACCTCCAGCGCGCCTCGACCGCCATGCACGCCTACCTCGACTTCATGCGCCACGTGCGCGACCACGGCCATCGCAAGGACGACCGTACCGGTACGGGCACGCTGTCGATGTTCGGCTACCAAATGCGCTTTGACCTGGAACGCGGGTTCCCGCTCCTCACGACCAAGCGCGTCCATACCCGGTCCATCGTGCACGAACTGCTCTGGTTCCTGAAGGGCGACACCAACATCGCCTATCTCAAGGCCAACGGTGTACGCATCTGGGACGAGTGGGCGGACGCCAATGGCGATCTGGGACCGGTTTACGGCGCACAGTGGCGCTCCTGGCCGGCTCCGGACGGCCAGCGCATAGACCAGCTCGCGCAGGTGGTCGACGAGATACGGCGCAATCCCGATTCACGGCGACTCATCGTGTCGGCGTGGAATGTCGGCGAGATCCCGCGCATGAAGCTGCCGCCGTGCCACGCGTTCTTTCAGTTCTACGTGGCGGACGGACGCCTGTCCTGCCAACTTTATCAACGCAGCGCCGACATATTTCTTGGGGTGCCATTCAATATCGCGTCGTACGCGCTGTTGACGCATCTGGTGGCGCAACAATGCGATCTTGCGGTCGGCGACTTCATCTGGGTCGGCGGCGATTGCCACCTGTACCTCAACCACCTCGAACAAGTGGACACCCAGCTGGCACGCGCGCCGTTTCCGCTACCACGGCTGCGGCTCAAGCGCCGGGCACCGACGCTGTTCGACTACACCTTCGACGACATCGAGTTCGTCGACTACCAGCATCACCCCACGCTGGCGGCGCCGGTCGCGGTCTGACGCGCGCGGCGCGCGGCCAAAAAAAAGCCCGCCGGGAGGAAGTTAGCGGGCAAGGGGGATTCCGATGACCGGAGCATCAAACCCACTCCGCGAGGTTCCGGGCATGCGCTGCCCGGGGGCGCGAAAACAGCTGTTTCGCCTTCCGTCAGACCACGCTGCGCGCAGCGTTGACGCGCTCTGCCAGTTCCTCCAACGCCGCTTCCTGCCGCCGCGACTCGTCGTCGCGCGAATCGCTGCTTTCGCTGTCGCGCGCCCCGGCCTGAAGGCCTTTCCAGAACTGGGAAAACTCCGGCGCGAACGTCGACATTGCGGCTCCAAGGTTGGATCAACGTGGCATCTGTTGCGCAGGGAATAAAGCAAGCGGCATGCCACCGCCGCACACGCACTTTGCCGCTTACGCCGCGAGACGGCTTCGTGTTTGTTATTAAAGGAATCGTCGGGGTTCGACAAAAATTCCGACCGCTGTTGCATTGCATCAGCACTTGCGGACGATTTGTCGCAAACTGCCGACGCGCCGCATGACAGCAGCATTACCGCGATGATTTGTCGAGCTTTTTGATGTCGCTCCAGCCCGACAATGCGCTGTGGCGCCGCGACATCAGGACTTGGGCTCCTTGAACATCGAGGGCTCGAGCCGGTGCCGCTGCAGCAATTTGTAGAATTCGGTGCGATTGCGCTTGGCGAGTTGCGCGGCCTGCGTGACGTTGCCGCCAGTAATCTTGAGCAGGCGGACGAGGTAATCGCGCTCGAACGTCTTGCGCGCTTCCTCGAATGGAACCAGCGCCGCCGCATCCTCCTTGAGCGCACTTTGCACCAGGGTGGCGGGGATTACGCTGGTCGTGGTCAGCGCCAGCGCCTGTTCGAGCAGGTTCAGCAGTTGCCGCACGTTGCCCGGCCACGGTGCCGCCACCAGCAGCGCCATCGCTTCGGGCGCCAGCGTGGGCACCGGCTTGCGGTAGCGTTCGGCCAGCTTGCGCAGAAAATGGGCCGCAAGCACCGGAATGTCCTCGCGTCGTTCCGCGAGCGTGGGCAGGCGCAGCGACACCACGTTGAGTCGATAGTAGAGATCCTCGCGAAACTGGCCGGACGCCTTGTGGGCGTCGAGGTCGCGGTGCGTTGCCGAGATCACGCGGACGTCGACCGGTATCGACTGGGTGGCGCCGACGGGCCTCACTTCGCCCTCCTGCAGCACGCGCAGGAGCTTCACCTGCAGCGAAAGCGGCATGTCGCCGATCTCGTCGAGCAGCAGCGTCCCGCCATCGGCGGCCTGGAACAGTCCCTTGTGCGCCTGTACCGCGCCGGTGAAGGCGCCGCGGGCGTGTCCGAAGAGTTCCGATTCGAGCAACTCGCCCGGAATGGCACCGCAGTTCACGGCGATGAACGGACGGCCGTGCCGGGGGCTCGCGCGGTGAATCGCCCGTGCCAGCAGTTCCTTGCCGGTCCCGGAGTCGCCGAAGATGAGGACACTCGCATCGGAGTCGGCGACCAGCTTGGCCTGGCGAAGCAGGTCTTCGATGACCGGGCTGCGGGTAATGATGCCTTCGCGCCATTCCCCGGCGGCGGCACTGCCGCGGCCGCTGTGATCACCCGAGAGCTTGAGCGCGGCAGCCACCTTCTGCAGCAGGTCCTGGCTGTCGAACGGCTTGGTGAGAAAGCCGAACACGCCGCGTTGCGTCGCGGCCACGGCATCCGGAATCGTCCCGTGGGCCGTGAGGATCAACACCGGCAGTCCGGAATGCTGGCGATTGATGGCGTCGAAGAGCTGCAGCCCGTCGATGCCGGGCATGCGCAAATCGGTAACGACCGCCGCCGGCCGCTCCACCGCAATGGCGGCCAGTGCCGCTTCACCGCTCTCCGCAGTGCGCACGCGATAGCCGGCGGACGTCAGTCGCAAGGAGATCAATTTCAACAGGTCGGGATCGTCGTCGACCAGCAGGATGTCGCCTGAAGCCATGTCATGTCCTAGAGAGTTATGTGCTTACTGGCCGCCACCGCCACCGCCGCCGCCACCACCGGAGCCGCCGCCCCCGCCGGAGCCGCCCCCGCCGCCGCTGCGTGCGCGCTCCCGCAGCAGACTGCGTTCCATCTGGCGCAGCGCCTCCAGTTTTTGGATCGCCGCATCGGCTTTCAATTGCTCTTCCCGTACCGCGCGTTGCCGGCCCGCCACCTGCGTCTGCAAGACGAAGGCCAGATGCTTGATCGCAGGCGAACCGGCATTGCCCTTGGCGACATTTTCGAGCAACTGCAGCGCCCGCTGGTCATCCTGGGTGCCGCGGCTCACCGTATAGAGCATCGCCAGGCGCACGCGATTGGCGTCGGTACGTTGCCGGGTCAGGAGCTGCGTCACGCTCGTCACCTCGCGCTGGACGTCGGCCGGCGCCAGATTGGCATAGCGCTGCAGATCGGCGAGCAGCGCCACCAGCTCGACGTCTTCCGGTAAGGATTCGTGGATGACGACGGGCGGCAACGGCATCACGGAAGGCGCGAGCGACCCATAGGTCGGCATCGGCTGCTGCGCCATGGGCTGCGGTACCTCGGTAGCCGGTGCGGCTGCCGGCGCGGTGCTCGGCGGCGCTGCTGGTGCCGCTGGCGGCGGCGAAGTCACTTCGGGTGGTTCCACCGGCTCGATCGGCGGGTACTCGACCAGCGGCGTGGGAACCTGCACAGCCTCGGGTTCGTACTCCTCCTGCGGCGTCACGGTCTCTTCGGGCAAGGTTGGTGGCGCGCTGGCGCATCCCGCGAGCCAGGCACCGACCAGCAGCGGCCACATGCACCGGCAGCGTGCCGTCAAGAGTGGCCCCCGATGGTCACCCCTGCCGGCGACGTCTTGCCCAGCGCGCGCAAACCCGCACTCGGGGCGACCGGCAGCCGAAGACGAAAGCGCACGCCGCGCCCTCCGTCTTCACGCTCGAGCACCTCGATGCGGCCGCCGTGCGCGATCGCATACTCGCGCGCGATCGCGAGCCCGAGGCCCGTCCCCTTCACCTTGCCATCGATCGGCGCCGTGCCCGAGTAGAACGTCTCGAACACGCGCTCGCGCTCGGCCGGGGCGATACCCGGTCCCTGGTCGGCGACGTCGAGGAGCGCAAAACCGTTGTCGACGGTCAACCGGATCTCGATCACGCCGGAACGCGGCGAGTACTTGATCGCATTCGACATCAGGTTGTCCACCACGGTGCGGATCCGCTCCGTATCGCCGATCACCGCCGCCGGGGCAAGCTGGGCATCGAACGTGATCATGCGCGCGAGGCCGGCGAGCTTCTGCTCCCGGAGCACCCGCCGCACCACTTCAGGCAGCGGCACCGGGCCAAGGGTCGCCGGCTCCATCGCGCGTGTCTGGTGATAGGTCAGCAGATCTTCGATCAGCTTCTGCAGCGAAAGCGTGTTCTCGCGCACGATGCGCACGATCTCCTGCTGTTCGACCGTCAGGCGCCCACCGACGTTGTCGCGCAGAAGTTCGGCGCCTTCCCGTACCGCCGTAAGGGGAGTCTTGAGTTCATGCGACACGTGGCGCAGAAACCGGTTCTGCTGCTGCTCGAGGTCGGACAGGCGGGTGCGCAACCATTCGAGGCGTTGCCCCACATAGCGCAGATCCTGGGGGCCGTTCACCTCCACCGCATGGGAGAAGTCGGCGGTACCCATCTGGCGGATCGCCATGTCCAGCTGGCGGATCGGGCGGGCGATCAGGACCGCGAAAACGATGGCGACCGCAAGCGCGATGGCGACGGTCGCCAGCGACAGGTACAGCCACTTCTCGCGGCCCTGCGCAGCCGTCTGCTGCAAGCGCTCGATGGCATGCTGGGTGAGTTCGTTGGTCGCATTCAACGTGCCCTGCGCACGCTCGACCAGCTGCGCATAGCCGGTCGCGATCCCGGCCACCGCGGTCGGCGAGCGCTGCGGGGAGGCCAGCAGACCATGCAACTCCGTCTCGCTGTTGCGCAGGCGGTCGAGCGCGGCTATCTGCGGCTGTTCGAGCGGCAGCAACGCGAGCTGCTTCAGCGTCTGCTGAAATTCCTGGCGGACACGCCCGTAGTCCTCGAGCAGCGCCGGATCCTCGAGGATCAATTGCTGGCGCGCGAGCCGCTCCAGGGTCGCCGCCTGCTCGAACAGCAGCCGGCTCGAACGCCCCGCCTGCGACGCTTGCAGCACTTCCTGGCGGCTCTGGGTTGATAGCCGGTCGAGCGAAAGCACGAGTTCCACCAGCGCATACACCAGCGGGGCGCTGACGAGCAGGAAGCCCAGCAGGATGAACTTCAGAAAGGAACGCGGGTAATACACGCAGGAGACCTGCTCGCTATAATTCGCGGCATTATGGCATTGCCGTCGCTTCGGGATGCCGCCTTCGCGTGCCCGCGAAACCGGCCCGCCATCGCCTCGACCTCCGACTGGTGAAACTGCCAACACCCCAGCCAGACCTGCCTGCGTCACTGGCGTTGATCGCCGCGGTGGCGCGTAACGGCGTCATCGGCGCGCGCGGTGCGTTGCCTTGGCGGTTGCCGGACGACCTCAGGCACTTTCGGGCGTTGACGCTCGGGCATGCGGTGATCATGGGTCGCAAAACCTGGACGTCGCTTACCGGCGCGTTGCCGCAGCGCCAGAACATCGTGGTCACGCGCGATCCCCTGTATCGCGCAGCCGGTGCCCAGGTGACGGCAACGCTCCCAGCCGCGCTGGCGGCGGTCGCACTGCCGCACCCCGCCTTCTGCATCGGTGGGGGCGAACTCTACGCCGCCGCGCTGCCGCTCGCGGACCTCCTCTACCTCACCGAGCTCGAGCGCGACTTCGCCGGCGACGCGTTCTTCCCGCCCTGGCAACGCAGCGAATGGGAAGCAGTGTCGCGCGATGAACGATGCACTGAGGACGGGCTCGCCTATGCCTTCGTCGTGCTATGCGCGCGTCCGGCCCAGTTGAGCGCCGGAAGCGGGCGAACCGCCAAGGGTGCGGTCAAGGCGAAATTTGGCGATAATGGACGTCTTGCCACGCGCGGCCTGGAACCACGAAACAGTGATCCGCCGCCGGCCTCGCGTCCCTTGCCGGGATGACGGAACTGGTAGACGTAGCGGACTCAAAATCCGCCGATAGCGATATCGTGGGGGTTCGAGTCCCCCTCCCGGCACCAATTGAAACAGGGGCCTAGATTGTCGCGCTCGCCAGCGTGGCGGCAAACCATCGGCCCCGCGACCTAAACCGCGCCGACCCGCTCGATCACCCAGAACATGGCGAGGGTGCCAATGGCATACGGCGCCAGATATTGTGTGCACGCAGGCCAGTGCAGCGGCAGCCTGCGCAGCAGCGCCCATCCACCCAGCACCGCGGCGACGAAAATCAGCTGCCCCACTTCGACGCCGACGTTGAACATCAGCAGCGCGACGGGGATGGCGTTTTGCGGCAACCCCACTTCAGCCAACGCGCCGGCGAAGCCGAAAACCGTGCAGCAGGCCGAATGTGAAGGCGACCACCCACGGCGCGCGGGCGGTGAGACCCAGGTACGACCACGCGACCTCGCCCGTGCTCGACGCCCGCTGCACGGTGAACTCGGTCCGCTCCGGCAGTAGGCGCTCCAACTGGCTGTGCCGTCCTGCCTTTCCACGCGGACGATGACATCAGTGACGCAGCCCGCGATGCCGTCGATGGCAAGCGTTTGTCCGGCCAGGCCGCCGTCACGCCGAATCTGCCATCGCTCGACGAACGTTCCCTCGCTCAGGAAACCCTGCGGCGGAGTCACTTCGACGGCGCCTTCCGGCAGCCGCAGGCGCAACGCAAGCCGCCTTTCGCTTTGCGCGGGCACTTTCAACATCACGTCGTAGTGGTCATCCCGGCCTCGCGCAGTTCGACCGATCCCGAAAATACGATCGGGATTCCAACCGACGGACTGGCATTTCCGTCGAGCGTCCATTGTGGGAAGGGTCGAAGGAATGGGCCAAGCGTCATCTGACCTCGACCGCAACGCACCGCAGCATGCTGCGCCGTCGCATCGATCGCTCGAGCACCTCCGAAGCGTGCCGGAGCAAACGCGAATATTGCCCTTGCACGCGAGCACCGACGCTCGCATAGTCGTTGGACGCCTCATGCGGGCGACCTTTCGTCGCTCCAGGGGATCGCGAGGAGGGCTATCAATGGCAATCGACCTTGGCAGCGCTACCGCGGGCAACGTCCGGCGCAGATGAGGCTCGTCAGCACAACCGCATGGAGGCATCGATGATCCCGTCTCGAAACGTCGCCGGTTGCCTGGTAGTACTCCTGGTCGGATCGCTTGGCGGATGCGCGCAATCGCCGTCGCTGGTGGACCCGACTGTTGTTCCTGCAATGGTGGCCCGCATCAACTGTCCACCCGCGAACCCTAGCTGCGACATCGGCGACATCGATGTCGGTCCAGTCATCGACCCCGATACCGACGCCTGCCCGGCACCCACCAGCGTGACCATCGACGCGGCACCGCCAACGATCCTCCAGGGCCAGAGCGCAACGGTATCGTGGGCCGTCAACTATCCATTTGCATGCAGGCCACCGGTGATCGCGCTGAATGGCGTCCCAGTGCTGCCGCAGGGCAGCGTCGTGGTGTCGCCGATCTCGAACCAGCCCTACGCGATCACGCTCGGCGCGATTCCGACGGCCCACACGGTCGTGTTCGTCGTACTGCCCCGCGTGGTTCGCATCAAGGGCAGCACCGACGAGTGGAGACGTCTGCTGATCCAGGCGATCGGAGAGCCACTGCCGGGATTCGACCACCTGCCGGCCGATCAGCGGCCCGGTCGCACGGTGCTGCTCTGGCCGGAAGTTGACATGGACATGACGTACTACGAGAACGTGCACATCGACCAAGGGGTCACGCTGACGAGCGAGATGCCACCGCCTGGGCTCGCGCCCGGCGCGATGGCAAGCCTGGTCGACTCGACGCTCCAGCAGGGTCCCGTGGCCCGCAACGCGATCCGCGTAGGCCCGCGCCTGTACACGCGCAGCCGGCCTCGGCCACTGTTCCACATTCGATGCAATGGCGAGAACATCTTCGGTGACCGTGTCCGCGTAACTGGATTCCGCATTCAGGGCCCACATTACAACACCGAGGATGGCGACGACAATCTCGAGCGCGGGATCATGGTGACTTCGTGCGTCGGGGTCGAGATCGCGAACATGGAGATTTCCGGTTGGAGCGGTCAGGCGATCTACGTAGTGGATCCGTTGGGCCGCAACCAGAACTTCGACGACGTGAAGATCCACGACAATTTTCTGCACCATAACCAGCATCGTGGCGGCAATGGCTACGGCGCCGAAGCCTCAGCGGGCGCAAAGGTCTCGATCGAGCGCAATCTCTTCGATTTCAACCGGCACGCGATTGCGGCGAGCGGGGCCGATGGCACGGGGTACCGGGCGCGCCTCAACCTCGTGCTGAAGGGCGGCGGGTTCCACAACGACTATCCGCTTTATGGCAGCTACTACACACACCAGTTCGATGTGCATGGCACCAGGTACTGCAACGAGACCCTGAATATCTATCCGTACGGCTGCGGGCAGGCGGGAGAAACGTTCGAGATCGCCCGCAATGCTTTCCAGTACACCCTGGGCAACGCAATCAAGATCCGCGGCAACCCCACGGACAGCGCCATGGTGGCGAGCAACATCTTTGCGCACGATGGACGCGGCGACGCGATCGTGCAGAACGGCAATCCCGGGTTCGGCGACAACATCACCAATCCCATCGACGTGCAGGGTAACAACAAATACGACATCGACACCTATGGCGAATATGGCGTGTGCGACTTCGACGGCGACGGGCGCGACGACCTGTTCCTCGCGACCGGTACAAGCTGGTGGTACGCGAGCGCGGGCCGGCGGGAGTGGCGCTTCCTCAACGACAATCCCACCCGGTTATCCGACGTCGGCCTCGGCGATTTCGATGGCGACGGAAAATGCGACGTCTTGGCGGTGCACATCCCCGGATTCGTCATCTCCAAGGGTGGCACCGGTCCCTTCACGCTACTACCGGGCGAGCATAGCAACGTCCCGTTCAACCAGCTTGCCTTCGGCGATTTCAATGGCGACCACGTCCAGGATATCTTTCGGCGCGACCCGGACGGGCAGTGGTGGGCGATCTCCCCCGGGATCTATCTGTGGACCCCGCTGCAAAGTTCGTCGTTTCCGTTAAGCGCCTTGCGTTTCGGCGACTTCGACGGGAATGGCATCACTGACGTCGTCAGTATCTCCGCCGGAAAGTGGTCGGTCTCATGGGGTGCACGGTCAACGTGGCAGGAACTCAACGCCCGTTTGTCGTCGAGTCTGGCCGATGTTCTCATCGGCGACGTCGACGGCGTCAAGGGTGACGACATCGTGCGATACGTTCGCTCGAGTCAGTCGAACGCGAAGTGGGAGGTGTCGTCGGGCGGCACCGGTCCGTGGGTCACGCTCACATCGATCAGCTATCCGAACGACGTGGCGATGCAGGTGCTGAACCCCACCGGCCGCATGAAGTCGTTCATCGGTCGCTTCGACATCTGGCAGGGGGCGGATGTGCTTGCGCTCGAGTTCACCCGCGGGAGCCGCATCTTCAGCAAAGGACACGCAGAGATGACGACGTACGGTTTGTACGCGTACTGATTGCGATTCCGGGCGCCTGCGCTGCAAGCGCGACCAGTATCACGGCCACGCCAACGCGTTTCGCGAATGTTCTGTCGCGGCTGTCACGAAGTCCCTCCAGCAAACGACATAAGGTACCGGTAACCCCGCACGGTTCATTCCGGCTTGTCATTTGTCGCACACTACCCCTTTGCCGCCCTCAGTTTGCCGAGCCATGTCCGTTCCGAGCCCAGGCCGCATCGTCGCACCCTTCGCCCGCTCCCTGCGCGCGGGACTCCTGTCGGCCCTGTTGCTCGCCATGCCCGGTGTGGTGCACGCGCAAGCACCGTCCTACGATGATCTACGCCTGCGCCTGCTGGCACTGCAGGTCGGCCAACCGGACGCGCCTTCGCGCGCGCTGCAATGGCTCGACACCCACTGGCAGCACGAATGGACGCCCTACGTCCTCGACGTGGTTCGCTTCGTTCCGCAGCGGGCACTGGCGCTACAACTGTTCGAATTGCTCGCGCGCAAGGAAGGCCCCCGGGACTTGGGCGAAGACTGGGCGTCATGGATGCGCTGGCAATGGAGCCGCCCGCCGCCGCCACGGTCGTATGCCGCCTTCAAGGCAGAGTTGCATGGCTACATCGATCCGCGGTTCGAGCGGTATTTCGCACCCGATCGCCCGGCGCTGATTCGTCTCGACGAGGTCGTCTGGGGCGGTGTGCGGCAGGATGGCATCCCTCCGCTGCGCGAACCCAAGATGCTGGCCGCGCGCGACGCGCGCTATCTCGCCGACGGCGACGTAGTCTTCGGCGTCGAGATCAACGGCGACGCGCGCGCCTATCCCAAGCGCATCCTCGCGTGGCACGAGATGTTCGTCGATCGCGTGGGCGACGTCGATGTCGCGGGCGTGTATTGCACGCTATGCGGCGCGGTCATCATCTACGAGACCCGCGTCGGCGATCATCTCTACCGGCTGGGGACGAGCGGCTTCCTGTATCGCTCCAACAAGCTCATGTACGACACCGATACACAGTCGCTGTGGAACACGCTGGAAGGACGTCCGGTGATCGGCCCACTCGTGAACCAGGGCATCAGTCTCGAGACACGGGAAGTCGTGACCACGACCTGGGGCGAATGGCGAGCGCGGCATCCCGGCACCACCGTGCTGTCGCTCGACACGGGTCATCGTCGCGATTACGACGAAGGCGCCGCGTACCGCGAATACTTCGCCACCGATGCGCTGATGTTCCCGGTGCCGGAGACCGATGCACGGTTAGCCAACAAGCAGGAGGTGCTGATTCCGCGCTTCGGCACCCCGGGCGAGAAGCCGTTGGCCATCGCCTCCGATTACCTACGCGCGAATCCGGTATGGCATGGGAAGTTCGGCGGCCGCGATTTCGTGGTGCTGACCGATCGCACCGGCGCGCACCGTATCTACGGCCTGCCGCGAGGCGAACGCGTGCAGGCGTGGGACCGAGCACGCGGGGTAACGCTGATGGGCGGCAAGCAACTCTCGCTGACCGAACGATCGCTCGGCGACGACCCCAGGCGCTACCCGCGCCTGCCAGCGCACAACGCGTTCTGGTTCGGCTGGCGGGCCGCGCATCCGGACACGCTGCTCGTGGCGAGCGGCGAGACGCCGCCGCCATCGGTCGCACCCGCGCCGTCCAAATGACATCGGGTTCGATGAGTGCGGGCAGCGCGCGCAACGATCGCTAATCCCGTTCAGGGCAACGAAGGACAGCGCCGGATACAATCATCCATATACCCATGGGTCACGCGGCCCTATTCTATTGATTTCATTCAGAACCGGTAGCAATCAAACGAAGTTCGCAGCACCGAAGAACCACCTTGCCGCGAATTCGCGGGGGTTCTGACCCCCACTGACACCATCGCTCTTGACCCGAACCTACGCGCTCGCGGATTTCGACTTCGTGCTGCCGCCTGCGCTGATCGCGCAGGCACCCGCGCAGCGGCGAGGCGCCGGCCGCCTGCTGCACGTGCGCGGCCCACGGCGCGACGACCACGCGTTCGCGGACCTGCCGCGCCTGTTGCGCAGCGGCGACCTGGTCATCTTCAACGACACCAAGGTGCTGAAGGCACGCGTGTTTGGAACCAAGCGCAGCGGCGGGCGCGTCGAACTGCTGGTCGAGCGCATCGACGGTGAGCACCGCGCATGGGTACAGCTTCGGGCCAGTCATCCGCCGAAGGTGGCGAGCGTCCTCCTGTTGCCGGGCGGCGCGTCGGCGACAGTGAACGCGCGCGATGACCGGTTTTTTCTGCTCGAGTTTGCCGCGACCGGCCCTCTTGTGGATTGGCTCGACCGCCACGGCGAGGTTCCGTTGCCGCCCTACATCGGCCGCGCGGCGACCGGCGACGATGCTTTGCGCTATCAAACCGTGTACGCGCGCGAACCAGGTGCCGTCGCGGCACCGACGGCGGGCCTGCATTTCGACGAGACAATGCTGGCAGCCCTGGACGCGGCCGGCGTCGCGCGCGCGTTCGTGACGTTGCACGTTGGCGCCGGGACGTTCCTGCCGGTTCAGACCGAGGACCTGACGCAGCACCGGATGCATCGCGAGTGGTTCGCGATTCCTGCAGCGACGGTCGAGGCGATCGGCGCGGCACGGGCCCGCGGCGGCCGCGTCGTGGCGATCGGGACCACCAGCCTGCGCGCACTCGAATCGGCGGCGCGCGCACCCGAGGGCCTGCGGCCCGGGACCGGCGAGACCGACCTCTTCATCACGCCGGGCTACGCGTTCCGCCTGGTCGACCTGCTGCTCACCAATTTTCATCTGCCCCGCTCGACGCTGCTGATGCTGGTGAGCGCGTTCGCCGGCTTCGACGCCATCCGCGCCGCCTACGCGCACGCCATCGCGCAGCGCTACCGGTTCTACAGCTACGGCGACGCGATGCTGCTCGAGCGGGAAGCGGATGTAGTCGAAAAGTGACGCCGCAGCCCGACACAGGGTGCCAAATGCGTCGCTATGCGACGACAACCCGTCCTTTGGGCGATTACTGCGCAACAAACCCGACCAGCACGGGGTGTTTCCCGACCAGTTGCCTTGGCATGTTGCGCGAGACGCGCTACTCTCACGCTCAATTGAATTCATAGCGGAATAGCCCGGCACGGCAATGCGTCCCGGGAATCCGCGATTCCATGACACCTCTGCTGGATCGTTCGATCTGCCGCCTGCAGGCGGCCCGGGCCCTTTTCGCCGTTGTCGCATCCTTGCTGCTGGTGGCGCCGGCCGAGGCAGCGCGCATCGGTATCCTGTCCAATCGGTACGCGGTCGAGACCGCGGCCGATTTCAACGCGCGCATTCCCACGCATTCATTCACTGCAGTGGAGACGGCCCTCACCGTACCGTCACTGCAGTCGCTGCTCAGCAATTTCGACGCGCTGCTGCTGTTCGAGGACGCCACCTACGGGAACGCCACCGCGGTCGGCAATCTCGTCGCAGCCTACGCGAAGACCGGCCGCGCCGTGGTCATCGGGGCGTTTTACGAGCAGGATCGCAGCGACGGGCTGCCCGCCAACATTCCGCATGGCTGGGGTGCGCTCGAGCAGCTGGATCCCAACACCAGTGACGGGTTCGGCACACCCTACGCGCCCCGTACGCTCGATACCGCCACGCTGGTCCGCCACCCGCTGACCCGGGGAATCACTTCGCTCACCGCCAGCCGCTTCGCCGGCGGCAACCAGGCCAAGGGCGGCACCACGGTGGTGGCCTGGTGGACGCAGCCGAATGCGCGGGGTCTCGGTGACCCCGCCATCGCGTACCGGATCACCGGTCCAGCCTGCATCACCCATGTCGCGATCGCTCCCAACTATCCAGCGCTCGGCACGCCGGGCGTCGATTACAGCGGCGACTTTCATCGCGCCTGGCGCAATGCCTTCGATTTCGCGGCCGCCGGCTGCATCGCCGACTCGGTGGAGGCCGAAGGCCCGGATCCGTTCGCGATCCCGACGCTGTCCCCGTGGGGCGTAGCGCTGACGGTCCTGCTCGTCGCCGCCGTGCTGCCGCTGCGGCGCCGCCTGCTCCGGCGGTAAACCGGGCACACGCGCGCACTTCCATGCGCTTTTCGGTGGCCGCCACGGCGGGCGAGGCACGCCTGGGCCGGCTCGAACTCCCGCACGGGTCGGTCGATACGCCGGCGTTCATGCCGGTGGGCACCTACGGCACGGTGAAGGCGATGGCGCCCGAGGAACTCGTGACGCTGGGCGCGCAGATCGTGCTCGGCAACACCTTTCACTTGTGGCTGCGCCCCGGCGTCGACGTGATCGCGGCGCATGGCGGGCTGCATCGATTCATGGGCTGGGAGCGGCCTTTGCTCACCGATTCGGGCGGCTTCCAGGTGTTCAGCCTCGGTCCGTTGCGCAAGGTCGCGGAAGAAGGTGTCACGTTCGCCTCGCCGGTCAACGGTGACCGGCTGTTCCTCTCCCCCGAGCTGTCGATGCAGATCCAGCACACGCTCGATTCCGACATCGTCATGGTGTTCGACGAATGCACGCCGTATCCGGCGGCGCACGCGGAAGCCGGCGAATCGATGGAGCTGTCGTTGCGGTGGGCGCGCCGCTCCCGTGATGCCTTTACCCGGCACGACAGCGCCAATGCCCTGTTCGGCATCGTCCAGGGCGGCATGCACGAGGACCTGCGCGAAGCCTCGCTCGCCGGTCTCGTCGACATCGGCTTCGACGGGTATGCGATCGGCGGTCTCTCGGTGGGCGAACCGAAGGAGGAAATGCTGCGCGTGCTCGCGCATATCGGTCCGCGCCTGCCATCCGCGCAGCCGCGCTACCTGATGGGGGTGGGCACGCCCGAGGACCTGGTCGCCGGCGTGTGCGCCGGCATCGACATGTTCGACTGCGTGATGCCCACCCGCAACGCCCGCAACGGATGGCTGTTCACGCGCTTCGGCGACGTCAAGATCCGCAATGCCCGCTACAAGACCGATACCGGCCCCGTGGATGCGACGTGCGTATGCGCCGCCTGCACCGGGTTTTCGCGCAGCTACCTGCATCATTTGAACCGCACCAACGAGATCCTGGGCGCGCGGCTCGCCACCATCCACAATCTCTTCTACTACCAGCAGCTGATGGCCGGGATGCGTGCCGCGATCGGCGCCGGTACCCTGGCCGGTTTCGTCGAGCGGTTCCGGGCCGAACGGTCCAGCATGCTAGAATAACGAGTTGTCCGGCGAGGAATGCGGTTGCCCGCAGTTGCCGTGTCTCGCGCCGGAATTGCCAAGCCAAGCACGGCCCGACGCCCGGTCGCGCGTCGCCAGGCGGTCCCGCAGCGGCGTTCGCTGCGCTGGGCGGGTCTAGCCACGAGCACCCGGCCGACGGCTTCGAAGACTCTGGAGGATTCTCGTGTTGATCAGCCCCGCATTTGCGCAAGCTGCCGGCGGTTCGCCGGGCGGCGACCTGATGACGTTCCTGCCGATGATCGGCATTTTCGTCGTGTTCTATTTCCTGCTCATCCGTCCGCAGCAGAAGCGGGCGAAGGAAACGAAGCTGATGCTGGCCGCACTGCAGAAAGGCGACGAAGTCGTGACGGCCGGCGGCGTCGTCGGCAAGATCGCCAAGCTGACCGATCAGTACGCCGCGATCGAGATCGCCCCCAACGTGGAGATCAGCGTCCAGCGCAGCGCCGTCGCCCAGCTCCTGCCCAAGGGCACCATCAAGGCGCTCTAGTCCCAAGGCGGTCCGAGGTTCCGGCCCGCTCCGCTTCCGGAGCCCCGGCCCATTCGTACCGCGCCAGCGACGTCCCCTATCCGGCCGCATGCCATGAATCGCTATCCCCTCTGGAAATACATCGTCATCGCGATCACGCTGGTGACCGGGTTTCTCTATACGCTGCCCAATTTCTTCCCGGAGGCGCCGGCAGTGCAGGTGTCGTCGGCGAAGGCGAAGGTGGATACCGCGCTGCTCGGCACCGTCGAGGCCGCACTGAAGACTGCCGGGATTGCCTTTCGCAGCGCCGCGCTCGACCCCACCGGCATCAAGGTCCGCCTGGACGACCCCGATACGCAGCTCAAGACCCGCGACGTCCTGCAGCAGCAGCTCGGCGACAACTACATCGTGGCGCTGAACCTGCTGTCGACGTCGCCGAAATGGCTCGCTGCGGTCGGCGCATTGCCGATGTACCTCGGCCTCGACCTGCGCGGCGGCGTCCATTTTCTGCTGCAGGTCGACATGAAGGCCGCGCTCGACAAGGCTGGTGATCGTTACGCGACCGATCTGCGCTCGCTGATGCGCGGCGAGCGCATCCAGTACGCCGGCATCGCCCGCGAAGGCGCCAACGTGGTGCTGCGCTTTCGCGATGAAACCGAACGCAACAAGGCACGTGTACTGATCGAAAAAACCTATCCCGACCTGGCGCTGCGCGAAACCGAGGCCACCGGGGGTGAATTCAGGCTCGTAGCCGGTCTCAAGCCGGAAGCGCAAAAGAAGATCCAGGATGGCGCCATCGCGCAGAACATCCAGATCCTGCGCAATCGGGTGAACGAGCTTGGCGTGGCCGAACCGATCATCCAGCAGCAGGGCGCCGAACGTGTCGTCGTGCAGCTGCCCGGCGTACAGGACACGGCGCGCGCGAAGGACATTCTCGGACGCACGGCATCGCTCGAGATTCGCATGGTCAACGACGAGCCGGGCATCCTCGACGCGGCAGTCGCCGGCAACGTGCCGATCGGCAGTGACCTCTTCACCGAGCGCGGCGGCAGCCCGCTGGTCGTACGCCGTCAGGTCGTGCTCACCGGCGACCGTATCAGCGATGCGCAGCCCGGCTTCGACCAGCGCACCAACGAGCCCGCCGTCCATGTCAATCTCGACCCCACCGGCGCCCGCATCTTCAAGGAAGTGACGCGCGAGAACGTGGGCAAGCGCATGGCGATCGTCCTGGTCGAGAAGGGCAAGGCCGAGGTCATCACGGCGCCGGTGATCCGCGAGGAAATCGGCGGCGGCCGTGTCCAGATCAGCGGGCGCATGACGACGCGCGAGGCCAACGACGTCGCGCTGCTGATGCGCGCCGGCGCCCTCGCTGCGCCGATGGAGATCGTGGAGGAACGCACGGTCGGACCGTCGCTGGGTGCCGAAAACATCGAAAAGGGCTTCAACTCGGTCATGTACGGCTTCATCGTGCTGGCGATCTTCATGTGCGTGTACTACCAGCTGATGGGCGTGATCTCGACGATCGCGCTGGCCGTCAACCTGATGCTGCTGGTCGCGCTGCTGTCGATGCTGCAGGCGACGCTCACCCTGCCCGGCATCGCGGCGATCGCGCTGACGCTGGGCATGGCCATCGACGCCAACGTGCTCATCAACGAGCGCATCCGCGAGGAACTGCGCTGGGGCGCAACGCCGCATGCCGCGCTGACCACCGGATACGAACGCGCCTGGGGCACGATCCTCGACTCCAACGTGACCACGCTCATCGCCGGCGTGGCGCTGTTCCTGTTCGGGTCGGGGCCGGTGCGCGGCTTCGCGGTCGTGCATTGCCTCGGGATCATGACGTCGATGTTCTCGGCGGTGTTCGTGTCGCGCGGGATCGTGGCGCTGCTCTACGGCAGCAAGAAAAAGCTCGATCGCATCTCGATCGGCCAGGTGTGGCGCCCCGGAAATGCCGCGCCGGCGACGCCGACGAAGGCCTGACCAGGCCACGCCTCCCGCTCAGGAAAAGGACCATGGAATTCTTTCGCATCCGGCGCGACATCCCGTTCATGCGGTATGCGCTCACGTTCAACGTCATCTCGCTGGTCACGTTCCTGCTCGCGGTGGTGTTCCTCGCCACCAAGGGACTCAACCTCGGCGTCGACTTCCGCGGCGGCACGGTCATCGAGGTAACGTTCGATCATCCGGTCGACTTCAGCCGCCTGCGCGGCGCCATCGACAAGCTCAATGTCGGCGAGTATTCGGCCCAGAGCTTCGGCCGTTCGGACACGGCGCTGATCCGCCTGCCACTGAAGGACGGCACGTCGAGCGCAGCGCTTTCCGAGCGGGTGATGACGCAGCTGCGGGCCGACGATCCTTCGGCGCGCCAGCAACGGGTGGAATTCGTGGGGCCGCAGGTGGGCCGCGAACTGTACGAGAACGGGGCGCTCGCGCTATTGCTGGTGTGCCTCGGCATCGTCGCCTATCTGGCCATGCGCTTCGAATGGCGCTTCGCGGTGGCCGCCATCGTCGCCAACATGCACGACGTGGTCATCATTCTCGGCTTCTTCGCCTTCTTCCAGTGGGAATTCTCGCTGCCAGTGCTGGCCGCGGTGCTTGCCGTCCTCGGCTACTCGGTCAACGAGTCCGTCGTCATCGCCGACCGGATCCGCGAGAACTTCCGCAAGATGCGCAAAGCGAGCGTGCCGACGGTAATCGACAACGCGATCACCAGCACCCTTTCGCGCACGATCATCACCCACGGCAGCACGCTGATGATGGTGCTGTCGATCTATTTCTTCGGCGGGGAGACGCTGCACTACTTCTCGCTGGCACTGGCGATCGGCATCTGCTTCGGCATCTACTCGTCGGCGCTGGTGATGGCGACGCTGGTGATGTGGATGGGCGTGTCGCGCGATGACCTGGTCAAGCCCGAGCGCAAGGGCGGGCCGGCCGGCGAAAAGATCCTGCCCTGAACCGGGCATGGCTACGCTGTCGATGGACTCCCGCCTGACTCCGTGCTGACCGAGGCGTCGACCGGCGCGCGACGCCGTGGGCTGGCGCGCACCGTGCTTTTTCCCGCCGACGCTGCACGCCACGCCGTGCTGGTCGATTGTGGCTGCCATTGCGAGGCCAACCGCCGATGCTGACCACGCTGTTCTACGCGATCCTTTCGCTCGACCAGACGCTGGCTCTCCTGGCCGTGCAGTACGGGCCTTGGCTCTACGCGCTGCTGTTCGCGGTCATCTTCGCCGAGACCGGATTGGTGGTCTTTCCATTCCTGCCCGGCGATTCGATCCTCTTCATCGCCGGCACGGTCGTCGCGTCCGCCGGACTCAACGTGCACCTGCTGGTGGCACTGCTGATCGCCGCGGCGATCCTCGGCGATTCGCTGAACTATGCGATCGGGCACTACATTGGGCCGAAAGTCTTCGATCGGCCGGATTCGCGCTGGTTCAAGCAGGCGCATTTGAAGCGTACCCAGGCGTTCTACGACAAGTACGGCGGCGTGACCATCATCATCGCGCGCTTCGTGCCGATCGTGCGAACCTTCGCGCCGTTTCTCGCGGGTGTCGCCGACATGTCATACCGGCGCTTCCTGTCGTACAACGTGGTGGGCGCCGTGCTGTGGATCACGTCGCTGGTTTATGCAGGCTACCTGTTCGGCAACATCCCGTGGGTGAAGCAGAACCTCACGTTCATCGTGATCGGCATCGTGATCCTGTCGCTGCTCCCCGCGCTGTTCACGTTTCTGCAGGAGCGGCGCGCGCGCCAGCCGCATTGAAAGTGCAGCCGCGACAGGCGGCGCGCGTTTGCAATGCGTGACGTGCGCGTCTACACGCGGCGGGCCAGTGGCGCGGCGAGGCCGGTATAGGTGGCCGGCGTCAGTGCCTTGAGCCGCGCTTTCGCGTCGTCCGGCAGCGCGAGGTTGTCGATGAAGGCATGCAGCGACGCGCGGGTCATGCCCGTCCTGCCGCGCGTCAGAGCCTTGAGTTGCTCGTAGGGATTGGCCACGCCATAGCGGCGCATCACCGTCTGGATCGGCTCGGCGAGGACTTCCCAGTTCGCATCGAGATCCGCGGCGATGCGCTGGACGTCGACCTCGAGCTTCGCGAGCCCCCGGCGCAGCGACAGCCAGCCAAGTAACGCGTAACCCAGCCCCACGCCCATGTTCCGGAGCACGGTCGAATCGGTCAAGTCGCGCTGCCAGCGCGAAACGGGAAGCTTCTCCGCCAGATGCCGAAGCATGGCGTTGGCGAGGCCGAGGTTGCCTTCCGAGTTTTCGAAGTCGATCGGGTTCACCTTGTGCGGCATGGTCGACGAGCCCACCTCGCCCTCCTGCATCCGCTGCCGAAAATATCCCAGCGACACGTAGCCCCACACATCACGGTCGAGCCCGACCAGAATAGTGTTGGCGCGGGCGACCGCATCGAACAGCTCCGCCATGTAGTCGTGCGGCTCGATCTGCGTGGTGTACGGATTGAACTCCAGGCCCAGGCCGGTGACGACACGCGCACCCAGTCTTTCCCAGTCGACATCGGGATAGGCGACCACATGCGCATTGTAGTTGCCAACAGCGCCGTTGATCTTTCCCTTGAGCGCCACGCGCTCGATGCCCGTGATCTGCCGCTCGATGCGCGCATAGACATTGGCGAATTCCTTGCCCAGCGTCGTCGGCGTCGCCGCCTGGCCATGCGTGCGCGAGAGCATCGGCAGATCGGCATGCGCATGGGCCAGCGCACGCAGGTCGTCGGCGATATCGCGCAGCGCCGGCAGCAGGATATCCTTGCGCGCCGACGCCAGCGCCAGTGCATGCGCCAGGTTGTTGATGTCCTCGGAGGTACAGGCGAAGTGGATGAACTCGATCGCACCCGCAACTTCGGCCATGCCGGCAAAGCGCTGCTTGAGCCAGTACTCGACGGCCTTCACGTCATGGTTGGTCACCCGCTCGATCGCCTTCACCTGCGCTGCGTCCTGCGGCGAAAACGTCGCGGCAACCTCGTCGAAGGCCTGCCGCGTGGCGGCGGAAAATCGGGCGACTTCCACCACGCGCGGCTCGTCGGCCAGCGCGCTCAGCCACGCCAGTTCGACGTGGACGCGATGGCGTATCAGGCCGTACTCGGAAAAATGCGCCGCAAGCGCGGAGACCTTGGACGCGTAGCGGCCGTCGAGTGGCGACAGCGCGGTCAGCGCGTGAGAATCGGCATCAGCGCTCATCGGCTTTCTCCTGCGTATGGCACGCATGTTAGCACGCAGCAACTTCAGCCGATCCGGCGGCGCGCGGGCCCGGCCGCACCGATGCTATACTTTTTTTCCCGTTCTCGATGCGAATCGCCACGTGCTCAAGTTGATCGCGACGCTCACCAGTCCTTTCGCGCGCAAGGTCGCGATCGCGCTGGCGGAGAAGAAATACGAATATCAGCTCGTGGAAGCCACGCCATGGGGCAAGGACAACGCGCTCCACGTATGGAACCCATTGGGCAAGCTCCCGGTGCTGCTGCTCGACGACGGCAGCGCCCTTTACGACTCGCGCGTCATCGTCGAATACCTGGACACGATGAGCCCCGTATCACGCCTGATCCCGGAAGCGGGCCGGCAGCGGATCATCGTCAAGCGCTGGGAGGCGCTGGCCGACGGTGTCAGCGACGCGGCGCTGGCCATCGTCATCGAGCGGCGCCGACCGGTCCGGCAGCAAAGCAGCGACTGGATCGCCCGTCAGCAGCGCAAGATCGACTCCGGCATTGCCGAACTCGCGCGCGACCTGGAAGACAAGGCGTGGTGCAATGGCGAGGCCTATTCTCTGGCGGACATCGCGACCGGATGCGCTCTGGGCTATCTCGACCTGCGTCATCCCGACCTGCGTTGGCGCGACACGCTATTCGAATCTTGCCCGTCTGGCCGAAAAACTCGGGAAGCGCACCTCGTTCCTGGATTCGTCCCCCGCGAAGGGCGCCTGACCCGCTCCGGTCGGTAATCCTCCCGCCGCCGGCAGTGCCGCCATCGGCACTACCCTGAACGAAACAAAAAGGCCCGCATGACGCGGGCCTTTTTGCGTTTCGTGCAACCGCGGCTAGGTGCCGACCGTGTTCATCGTGTCGCCGACGAGCTTCGGATAGCGCACGTGCTCGACCAGGTCCTGCGTCTCGCGATCGGGCGACGGCGTCAGCAGGCTTACGACGATGATCAGGACGAATCCGAGCGGCACACCCCAAACGCCCGCGGAGATCGGTGAAATGCCCCACCACACGTGATCGGCGATCGGACTCGTGACACCAAAGATGCCGCGCAGCCACGGATGCGTCGTCATCATGTAGTAGAACGTGATCCCGAGGCCGCAGACCATGCCGACCACGGCGCCCCACTTGTTGGCGCGCTTCCAGAAGATGCCGAGCACCAGTGCCGGGAAGAAGGCCGCCGCAGCGAACGAGAACGCTGCTGACACCAGGAACAGGATGTCCGCCGGTTTCTGGGAGGCCATCCAGGCAGCAGCCAACGCGACGACCAGCAGCAGCATCTTGGAAATCGTCACCCGGCGAGTCGTCGACGCGGTCGGATCGAGCATCTTGTAATAGAAGTCGTGCGACAGCGCGTTGGCGATCGTCAGCAGCAGGCCGTCAGCGGTCGACAGCGCCGCTGCGAGCCCGCCCGCCGCCACCAGGCCCGAAATGACGTACGGCAACCCGGCGATCTCCGGGGTCGCCAGCACGACAATGTCGCCACCGATCGCAATCTCCGCCAACTGGACGATGCCATCCTTGTTGACGTCGACGATCGACAGCAACGCTGGATCCACCTTCTGCCAGGACGCCACCCATTGCGGTAGTGTCGCGAACGATGACCCCACCAGGTGCGTGTAGACATCGTATTTGACCAGCACCGCGAGCGCGGGCGCCGTGAAATACAGCAGGAAGATGAAGAACAGCGACCAGAACACCGAGTTACGCGCCTCACGCACCGACGGCGTCGTGTAATAGCGCATCAGGATGTGAGGCAGCGCCGCCGTGCCAACCATCAGGCAGAAGATCAGCGCCAGGAAGTTGCGGCGCGAAGTATCGCGTGCAGCTTCGGTCGCGCCGGGGAACGCCTCGGCATGGTGTATCGGGGGCGCCGCCCGCGCGGCGAGTCGCGCGTCCTTGGTCCACAAGGCCTTGGCGTCGTCGACGTTGGGCGGATACGCGGTTCCAGCGGCCTTCGCCGCAGCGACCACTTCCGCCGGTGCGTTGTCGGCCTCCGCCTTGGCGAGCGCGGCGGCGAGCGCCGCCTTGCCGTCGGCGTACGCCTTCTCGGGATCCTTCAAATTGGCGCTGGCAGCTGCCGCCCGCGCCTTGAAGATGTCGCGGACCTGGATCTCCTTCGGATCCTTGGTCAGCTCGGCTTCGCGCACGCCTACCTTCTCGAGCACCTTGCCGTAGACGAGCTGCGGCACCGGGATACCCGTCGCCTTCACCGACAGCCACACCACCGGAATCATGTACGCGATGATCAGGATGATGTACTGGGCCACCTGGGTCCAGGTCACCGCGCGCATGCCACCCAGGAACGAGCACACCAGGATGCCGCCCAGCCCGAGGAAGATCCCCAGGCCGAAGGGAACACCGGTCAGCCGCGTCGTGATGAGGCCAACGCCGTAGATCTGCGCCACCACGTAGGTGAACGAACACAGGATCGCCGCGAAGATACCCACGAGGCGCGGAATATTGCCGCCATACCGGGCGCCCAGGAAGTCGGGAATCGTGAACTGGCCGAACTTGCGCAGGTACGGCGCCAGCAGCAGCGCCACCAGCACGTAGCCGCCGGTCCAGCCCATGATGAATGCCAGTCCACCGTAACCGGTCAGGTACAGCGTACCGGCCATGCCGATGAACGACGCCGCGGACATCCAGTCCGCGCCGGTTGCCATGCCGTTGAAGAGCGCCGGCACCCGACGACCCGCCACGTAGAACTCGGCCGCGTCCGACGTGCGGCTCATCACGCCGATGCCGGCGTACAGGCCGATGGTGGCCAACAGGAAAAGGTAGCCGATCCAGGCACGCGGCAACCCCATCTGCTCGAGGATCGCCAGCGCGACGATGAAGATCAGGAAGCCCCCGGTGTACCAGGTGTAGACCTTCTTCAGCTGGGCATTGAATGCGTTCTGAGAGCCTCCGAAGAAGCCGCCGGTAGTGCCTTGCGCAGGCGTGGCCATCAGTCGTCCTCCCCTTCGTTCACGCCATAGGCGTGATCGAGATTGTTCATGTATCGCGCGTAGTACCAGATGATGATCACGTAGATGATCAGCGAGCCCTGCGCGCCCATGTAGAACGCGAATGGCCAGCCGAAGAAATTGAACTGCAGATCACGCGCGAAAAAACTGATGACGTAGGTCACCACGAACCAGATCACGAGAAGGATTCCAGTTATACGGAGATTCTTACTCCAGTATTCCTGGTGTTTCTGGGTCAACTGCATGGCTTGGCTCCTCCAATAAGCGACGGCGGGACGCCGCATTCCCCTCGAAATTCATGGCCCGTCGCTCTTGTGGCGCTCGGAGCCGCGCCGGCGCCCCGGGAGGGGGCCGGTCAAACTGCCCGGAGTATAAACGGCTTTTTTCCGGCGCAACAAGCCCGTTCGGGCTGAATGTGCACTTATTCGATGCTTGGCCGGTGCTCCGGCCGGCCGCCTGCAACGGCTCTAGGGCCGCTCCGGTGCGCGCAGGCCGGTTTCCCGCGCGAGCTGCGCCGCCACCTTGGGCTCGAACCGGTTGAGGTGGTCGATGATGGCCTGCGCTTTCTCGCTCTCTCCGCGGTCATACTGGACCCGCGCGAGCTGATACCAGCCGTACGGGCTCATCGGCTGCAGGCGCGTATTCTTTTCCAGCGGCGCCACCGCCTCGTCGCCCCGCTTCAACACGATGAGCGACAGCGCCTTGCCGTACAGCGCCCGGTCGTGCTTCGGGTTCAGCGCGATCGCCTGGTCGAAGGCCTCGAGCGCCGCCGTATGGTCGTTCAGTTCCTGGAGCAGGAAGCCGCGATTGAAATGGACCTCGGCCCAGTCGGCGCGCAGTTCGACGACCCGGTCGAACTGCGCCAGCGCTTCGCGCTTGCGGCCGACCCGCGCCAGCTCGAAGCCGATGTTGGCGATCGTCTTCGGGTCATCCGGCACGGCCTCGAGCGCGAAGCCGAAGTACTTGAGCGTCGTATCCGACTGCCGGAACATCTGGCACCAGCGCGCCAGTTCGCTCCAGAACCAACGCCTGACTCGTGCGCCCTGCGGCGCTCGCTGCGTGGTCACGGCGCCACGTTGGGTATGGCGAACATCAGCCAGACGAAGATCGCCGCAAGGCCGCAAAACGTGGCGAACGGAATCACCCGGTCCTCGAAGGTCCGCGGCGTAATCAGCCGGAAGAGCTTGACGAACGGCGACGGAATGATGCGCACGATCTGGTAGAACAGGTTCTTCTCGCGATTCTCCCCGGCGAGCACGTACAGAATGGCCTGCCCGATGAGCGCCATCAACGCGATGGCGACGACCAGCTGAACGGTGCCGAGGAGTTGCCGCATGAAGGCTCAGTTCACTTGCTTCAGCTGGTCGAGGATGGCCGGATTCTCGAGCGTGGAGGTGTCCTGCTTGATGTCCTCGCCCTTGGCGATCGAGCGCAGCAGACGCCGCATGATCTTGCCGGAACGCGTCTTGGGCAGATTCTCGCCAAAACGGATGTCCTTGGGCTTCGCGATCGAGCCGATCTCCTTCGCCACCCAGTCGCGCAGCGTCTTGGCGATCTTGTCGGCTTCCGGGCCCGATGGGCGGGTCTGCTTCAGTACGACAAAGGCGCACACAGCCTCGCCGGTGAGGTCGTCCGGGCGACCCACGACCGCAGCCTCGGCGACCAGGGGGTTGGCCACCAGCGCGGACTCGATCTCCATGGTTCCCAGCCGATGGCCAGATACGTTGAGCACGTCGTCGATGCGGCCCATGATCCGGTAGTAGCCGTCCTGGTCCCGCGACGCGCCGTCGCCGGCGAGGTAGTACCGGCCCTGGAAATCCTCGGGGTAGTAATTTTTCTTGAAGCGCTCGGGATCGCCCCAGATGGTGCGGATCATCGCCGGCCACGGGCGCTTGATCACCAGGATGCCGCCCTTGCCCAGTTCGACGGACTGGCCCGTCTCGTCGACGATGTCGGCGATGATGCCGGGCAGCGGGAACGTGCACGAGCCTGGCTTGAGCGGCGTCGCACCCGGCAATGGCGTGATCAGGTGGCCGCCGGTTTCGGTCTGCCACCACGTGTCGACGATGGGGCAGCGCGAACCGCCGACGGTCTGGTAGTACCACATCCAGGCCTCGGGATTGATGGGCTCGCCGACCGTCCCGAGGATGCGCAGCTTCGAGAGGTCGTATTTCTTCGGCAGGTCCCCGCCGGCCTTGATCAGCGAGCGAATCGCCGTGGGTGCCGTATAAAAGACCGTGACCTTGTGATCCTGGATCATCTTCCAGAAGCGTCCCGCATCGGGATAGGTGGGTACGCCCTCGAAGACAACCTGTGTGGCACCGCAGGCGAGCGGACCGTAGGCGATGTACGTATGTCCGGTGACCCAGCCCACGTCGGCGGTGCACCAGTAGATGTCGTTGGGTTTGTAGTCGAACGTCCACTTCATGGTCAGGATCGCGTGCAGCAGGTAGCCGCCGGTCGAGTGCTGGACGCCCTTCGGCTTGCCGGTCGAACCCGACGTGTACAGGATGAACAGCGGATGCTCGGCGTTGACCCAGGTGGGTTCGCAGGTGTCCGCCTCGTTTGCCACGGCGTCATGCCACCACAGGTCGCGCCCGGCCGTCATCGGTACGTCGCTGCCGGAACGCTTGTACACGATGACCGTCTTGATGCCGTCGCAGCCGCCGAGCCCCAGCGCCTCGTCGACCACCGGCTTCAGCGCTATCTCGCGGCCGCCGCGAAACTGGCCGTCCGCCGTGATCACGGCAACCGCACCGGCATCCACCACGCGCTCCTGGATGCTCTTGGCCGAAAAGCCACCGAACACGACCGAATGCGTGGCGCCGATGCGGGCGCAGGCCTGCATCGCCACCACCGCCTCGATCGACATCGGCATGTAGACGAGCACCCGGTCGCCGGTCTTGATGCCGCGTGCCTTGAGCACATTGGCGAGGCGGCAGACCTGGTGGTACAGCGCCTTGTAGGTGATGCGCGTGATCTTGCCGTCATCCGCCTCGAAGATGATGGCGATCTTGTCCGGCTGGCTCCCGAGATGGCGATCGAGGCAATTGTACGAAGCGTTCAGTTCACCGTCGTGAAACCAGCGATAGAACGGCGCCTTCGATTCGTCGAGGGTCTGCGTGAAGGGTTTCTTCCACAGGAGCTCCTTGCGCGCCAGCCCGGCCCAGAATCCTTCGAAGTCGCGTTCAGCCTCCGCGCACATGGCACGGTACGCGTCCATGCCCGAGATGTTGGCATCGCGCGCGAGCTGCGCAGGCGGTGGAAATACGCGAGTCTCCTGCAGCACCGATTCGATCGTCGATGACATGGTGATCCTCCAATGCGGTTGGGATTCGTGGGTCCCGACCGTCGAGTCTACCCAATCCGTCGGCGGCGGCGCAACGCAGCGTGCAACGGGGGCATTCGGCCGGAATCGAAAACTGCCGGGCGTGGGCCCGATGCTAAAATTCGCGGTTCCCCCTGGAAACCGCCCGATGGCCCCGATGAGCGACCGCAAGAGCCCGCCCGATCCCCGCATGCGCGCATTGCCACGCCGCGATCGCCCGATGCCACCGGCAAAGCCGCATCGCGTCGGCGGGCACAGGGAGGGCCCAGTCCCCGAGGAGTTGCTGTGAGCACCATTCACCAGCAGGACTTCATCCGCAGCGTGGCCGACGCGCTGCAATTCATCTCCTACTACCACCCGGTCGACTACATCCAGGCGCTCGGGGCCGCGTACGCCGCGGAGGAATCGCCCGCTGCGAAGGATGCCATCGCCCAGATACTCACCAACTCGCGCATGTGTGCCGAGGGACACCGGCCGATCTGCCAGGACACCGGCATCGTCGTCGCTTTCGTGAAGGTCGGCATGGATGTGCGCTGGGAAGGCGTGACACTCTCAGTTGCCGAGATGGTCAACGAAGGCGTGCGCCTGGCGTACATGGACCCTGACAATCGGTTGCGCGCCTCCATCGTCGCCGATCCCGCCGGGGCGCGGAAGAACACGCAGGACAACACACCCGCCGTCGTCCATTTCGACCTGGTGCCCGGCGAAACGGTCGAAGTGAAGCTGGCGGCCAAAGGCGGCGGCTCGGAGAACAAGGCCAAGTTCGTCATGCTGAATCCCTCGGATTCGATCGTCGACTGGGTGTTGAAGACGGTGCCGACGATGGGTGCCGGCTGGTGTCCGCCGGGGATGCTCGGCCTCGGCATCGGCGGTAGTGCAGAGAAGGCCATGGTGCTCGCCAAGGAAGCATTGATGGAGCCCATCGACATGCATGCGCTGCTGAAACGTGGCCCCGCGAACCGGATCGAGGAGCTGCGCATCGAGCTGTACGACAAGGTCAACGCGCTCGGCATCGGCGCGCAGGGCTTGGGTGGACTCGCCACGGTGCTCGACGTGAAGATCCTCGACTATCCGACCCACGCCGCATCGAAGCCAGTGGCCATGATTCCCAATTGCGCCGCCACGCGCCATGCCCATTTCACGCTCGATGGCTCGGGCAGTGCGAAGCTCGAACCGCCGGACCTCGCGCAATGGCCCGACGTGCACTGGACTCCGTCGCCTTCAGCCCGGCGCGTCGATCTCGATCGCCTCACGCGCGAGGAAGTGGCGACCTGGCAGCCCGGGGAATCGCTGCTGCTCAACGGCAGAATGCTTACCGGACGCGACGCCGCACACAAGCGCATCGCCGATCACTTCGCGCGCGGGGAAGCGCTGCCCGACGGGGTGGATTTCCGGGGGCGCGTCATTTACTACGTCGGCCCGGTCGATCCGGTACGCGACGAAGTGGTCGGCCCCGCAGGCCCGACGACGTCGACGCGCATGGACAAGTTCACCGACATGATGCTCGACCAGACCGGCCTCCTGGCCATGATCGGCAAGGCAGAACGCGGTCACGCGACAGTCGAGTCCATTCGCCGGCACGGCGCCGCGTACTTGATGGCGGTCGGCGGTGCGGCCTATCTCGTGTCCAAGGCCATCCGCAGTGCCCGGGTCGTCGCCTTTGCGGACCTGGGCATGGAGGCCATCTACGAGTTCGAAGTCCGGGACATGCCGGTGACCGTCGCCGTCGATGCGCGAGGACATGCCGTCCATCACCATGCACCGAAAGCCTGGCAGGCGCGCATCGGGAAAATCCCGGTGACGGCCGAATAGAGTCGGCGGCCCGGTCGCCACAGCCCGGGGCGTCGCTGACCATGGCACACTGGTTGCTTTATGCGTATGTGGACCACCTCGGAACCTCGGATTCTTCCCTAGCGAATGACTTGGCAGGTGCCCCCGCGCGCCGCGCAGGCGAGCCACGGCGGGTGGCGGACTGCCCAGGCGTGTTAACCCGGTGAAACGCCGACGCCATCGTCGGGTCGTGGTGGGCATGCTCGCCGGAATGCTCGGCGCGCTGTCGGGCATCAGTGCTGCCCAGCGGCTCATCGTGGTCGTGTCGAGCGACAGCACGCCTTATGCGCAGGCTCTGGCCGGCATCAGGAAGACGGGTCAGGCCGTGGAAACCCATACCATCGATCCGAACAATCCGACCATGCTGCAGGCAACGCTTGCCGGTGCGGGTCGCAACGCGGCGATCGTGGCACTCGGAGAGCCTGCGGGCGCGTTCGTCGCGGAGTCCGGTGCGACCGCCGCTGTCGTCAACTGCATGGTCGGCGAACGCGGCAAGCGCCGGCTGCCGGTCGGTGCGCTCGTGGTACCCCGTGCCATTTCGATCGACGCCCAGGCGATGTGGCTGCATCGGCTGCTGCCCAACGCCAGCAACGTCGGCATCCTGTTCGATCCCGGTCACGATGCGCAGGCTGCGCAGGATGCGGCGGCCGGAATGAAGCGCGCCGGTTTCTCGCCGGTGCTCGAGGCCGTATCCGGACCCACCGAGGTGCCGCAGGCCCTGGCGCGATTGTCGAACCGGATCGATGTGCTGCATGCGTTGCCGCATACCGCGGTGTTCGCGCGCGAACATATCCGCGCGCTGCTGCTGTACTCGTTCCGCAACCAGATTCCGCTGGCCGGTCCCAGCGAGGCATGGGTCGAGGCAGGCGCGCTGTACGCCGTCGACTGGGACTATCCGGACCTCGGCCGCTATTGCGCAGCACTGGCGCTGCACCAGCAGGCAGGCGGGCGCGCAGCGCCGCCCACACCCCCGCGGACGCGGGTGATCGTCAACCTGCGCTCGGCGGAGCAGCTGCGGGTCAAATGGGATGACACCCTGTTGCGTGCCGTCGACAAGGTGGTCGAATGAAGCCCGCGCGCCGGTCCCTGCGCCGGCACCTGTCCCCGCTCGGCGCGGACACGGTGACGATGCTCAATTTGCCGCCGGTCCGGATGGGGCTGCTCGCGAAGCTCAACGCGCTCACCGTCAGCCTCATCTTCCTGACTGCAGTCGCTGTCACCGCCTTCCATTTCACGCAGCAATGGCGCGACGAAGAGCAGCAGCTGCGGATGCAGGGCGGGTCGCTGATGGGGATGATGGCCGAGCTCGCCGAATACGCGCTCTATACGTCCGACAAGCAGCGCCTCGAGCAGATGCTCGAAAGCGTCGGCGCGGCTCCGGCGGTGGCGTTCGTCAGCGTGCAGGACATGCGTGGCCAGGTGCTGTCCGAGCGCCGGTTCGACAATTCGCTCGCACGCTTGCCACCGATGGCCGACGATGTTGCCGGGATCCGGCCGGGCTCGATCGCCATCCGCATGCTCACCCTCGACGGACAGCGCTATGTCGAGCTGGTCACGCCGGTCACCAATCCGAGTCCCATTGGCGCCGCGCCGTCCGACAATGGCAATGTCGCGCCCGTTCGCGCGCCTGGCGCGAGCACCAGGCCGCTGGGCCTCATCCGCCTCGGCATGACGCTCGAGCCGCAGCGCAAGCAGTTTCGCGAGCAGATGGTCGGCGCGATCGGCGTCGTGGCATTGCTGGTAGTGGTCGCGATCATCGCGTCGCTGGTGCTGACGAGACGGCTGGTGGCACCGATGCGCCGGCTGATGCGGGCCGCGCGTGCCGTAGGCTCCGGCCGCCTCGATGTCTACGTACCCGCCAAGTCAGCCGACGAACTCGGCATGCTGACGCACACGTTCAACCACATGACGCAGAAGCTCGCCGAGTCGCAGTCGGAGGTGGCGAATTACCAGAAGACCCTCGAAGACAAGGTGACCCAGCGCACGCGCGAACTCGAGATCGCCACCGCGCATGCGTACAAGCTCGCGCAGCACGACATCCTGACCGGGCTGCCCAACCGTTCGCTCCTCAACCAGCGCCTGAAGCAGATCCTCGCGCAGGCCACGCGCGACGGCACGCAGGTCGCGTGCCTGTTCCTCGACTTCGACGATTTCAAGCGCATCAACGACACGCTCGGCCACGACGCCGGCGACCAGCTGCTGCAGGCGATCGCGCAGCGGCTGACCGGCGCGGTGCGCGAGTCCGACACCGTGGCGCGGCTGGGTGGCGACGAGTTCGTGGTCGTCCTGCCCGGGACTCGATCCGGAAGAGGCCACCTATGAGGTGATGGCGGTGCTCACGCGCGTGCGCGATGCCTTCATCTCGCCGTTCCGGCTCGCCGACCAGACTCCCACGCTGACCTGCTCGATCGGCATTGCGCTCTTTCCCGCCGACGCGCGCGACGGCGTGGGCCTCATCAAGCAGGCCGACACTGCGATGTATGCGGCGAAGGACACCGGCCGCAACACGTATCGGTTCTTTACGTCGGACATGAACGCCCGGGTGCAGCTGCGCCTGCAGCTCGAGACCGACATGCGGCGCGGCCTGATGGACGACGAATTCTTCCTCGTCTACCAGCCGCAGATCGAGATGCAGACGGGACGTGCCTGCGGCGTCGAGGCGCTGTTGCGCTGGCGCGATCCGGAGCGCGGCGTGATCGCGCCGGCGGAGTTCATCCCCATCGCCGAGGAATCCGGCATGATCCAGGCGCTGGGCGCGCGCGTGCTGCGCGACGCCTGCCGGCAGGTCGTGCAATGGCACCGCGCCAACATGCCGCTGCGCCTGTCGGTCAACCTGTCGGTGCAGCAGCTGCAGCACGAGAACTGGCTGTCGGTGGTCGAAGAGGCGCTGCGCGAGAGTGGACTCGCGCCGCAGCACCTCGACCTCGAGATCACCGAAAGCGTCATCATCACGCATCCCGAAAAGGCCGTCGCCACGCTGATGAAGCTCAAGCAGATGGGCGTGTCGATCACGGTCGACGATTTCGGTACCGGCTACTCGAGCCTTTCGTATCTCGCGCAACTGCCGCTGCAGGGCGTCAAGATCGACCAGCGCTTCGTGCACGGCCTCGAACACAATCGCAACGACGAGGCCATCGCGCAGGCGATCATCGCGCTGTCGCACTCGCTGGGATTGCGCTGCATCGCGGAAGGTGTCGAAAGTCCCGCGCAGTTCAACTTCCTGAAGGCGCATGGCTGCGACGAGGCGCAGGGGTATCTGATCGCCAAGCCACTATCCGATCCCGAATTGCGGTCATGGTGGCGGATGCGCGAGCAGCTCCACCATGGCAGCGAGCGGCAGGCGGACCTGTGGCAGCGTGCCGCGGACGGCTAGGCGTCGCGGCAGCGCACAAACCCCGACACTCCGGTCAGGAGTAGACCGTCGTAGTCAAGCCCGCAAGTCCGCAGGGGCGTCGACATCCCGCGCGACGGCGGCATCATCAACATCGATCCGGTGCACCGCACGCGCGTAGCGGGCAAGTAACGGCCTGGCGCCTTCGTCGCCGGACAATGCCCGCAGCTCGGCCGCATAGGTCGCGGCAAATCCGACCGGATGTCCACGTTGGCCCGCGTGAAACGGCGCCGCGATTGCAGCGCCGTCCACGAGGGCCTGCACGACCTTCTCGATCGTAGCCGGCGCGATCCACGGCATGTCGGCGAGCGCCACGACGAAGCCGCGGGCGTCGGATACCGCCGTGACACCGCAGGCAAGGCTCGCCCCCATGCCCTCGTCGGCGCGCGGGCATTCGATCACGTGTGCACCGGTTGCCGATAGCGCCTCGCGCAGCGCAGCGTCCCCGAGCCGGATGACCGCGACCACATCGCTGACCGCAGCGCACAGATGCAGCGCGGCGGCCGCGCCTATGGTGGTGCCCGCGGCTACGCCATGCGATGCGACGGGCAGCGGTGCAAGCAACTTCCCGCCACCGAAGCGCGTCCCGCGCCCCGCCGCCAGCAAAATGCCCACGATCGGACGCGATTCAGACATCGACGGCCTAGCGGCTTTCGTACTCGTAGACGAAGCGCCCGCGCTGCCGCTCACTCCGGCAGCAAACGAAACTTGCCATCACGCACGATGACCAGCACGCGCGCCCGCTCGTCCATGCCGTTGTGGTTGGTCGCCGACATGTTGAACACGCCCTGCGTACCGGTGACCTCGTGCTCCTGCTCGACCGCATCGCGCAAGGCGACGCGGAATGCCTCGGTGCCCGGCTTGCCCGCCTTGAGGGCAAGCGGAATCGCCCGCTGCAGCAGGATGCCGCCGTCCCAGGTGTTGGCGCCGAACGTGGCGGGCTTGTTGCCAAAGCGCTTCTCGTAGGCCGCGATGTAGTCCTGCGCCACCTTCTTGGTCGGGTTGGAATCGGGAATCTCGTCGATGACCAGCATCGGCCCGGCCGCAAGCACCGTGCCCTCGACCTTCTCCTTGCCGAGCTTGATGAAATCGTCGGTGGCCACCGCGTGCGTCTGGTAGATCCTGCCCTTGTAGCCCTGGTCGAAAAGCGTTGCCTGCGGCAGCACGGCGGGTCCGCCCACCCCGGCGATCAGCACGGCATCGGGCTTGGCGGCGATCAGCTTCAGCGACTGCCCCGTCACGCTCTGGTCGTTGCGCGCGTAACGCTCGCTGGCGACGACCCGGATGCCGGCCTTCTCCGCCAGCGGCACGAATACCTTGTACCAGTTCTCGCCGTACGGATCGTTGAAGCCGATGAAGCCCACGGTCTTCACGCCGTTCTTCACCATGTGCTTGATCAGCGCGCTGGCGATGAGATCGTCGTTTTGCGTGGTCTTGAACACCCAGCGCTTCTTCGCGTCGAGCGGTTCGACCACCGCCGACGTGCCGACGGTGGCCATCACCGGCACCTTGGCTTCGGCGATGATGTCGAGGATCGCCAGCGCATTCGGCGTGGTCGACGGGCCGATCATGGCATCGATGTTGTTTTCCTGGATCAGCTTCTTGATGTTCTGCACGGCACGGGTCGTATCGCCGCCGTCGTCGAGCTGGATGTACTCGACCGTGACGTCACCGATCTTGCGCGGCAGCAGGTCGCCGGTGTTCTTTTGCGGGATGCCGATGGCCGTCGTGGGCCCGGTGGCGGAGACCATGAGGCCGATCTTGACCTGCGCCAGCGCCAGCGTGGATAGGCATAAAAGTGAAAGCGGAAGAATCAGTCGGACGAACACCATGAACCTCGATGAAGGGGAGCGAAGGAACGAATCCTAAGCCATCGCGGGTCCCGACGACAGTCGCTAGAAGGCTTGCGCGGCGGCCTGCCCCGATGCCCATGCCCACTGGAAGTTGTAGCCGCCGAGCCAACCGGTCACGTCGACGACTTCGCCGATGAAGTAGAGCCCGGGAACGGAGGTCGCCGCCATGGTCTTCGACGACAATCCGCGCGTGTCGACCCCGCCCAGCGTGACCTCGGCCTTGTTGTAGCCGAGCGTTCCCGAGGGCAGCACCTGCCAGGACTTGAGCGCTGCCGCGGCGCCCGCCCGCTCTGCCGTCGCGAGTTCGCGCAGCGGCCGCGCGACGCCATGCGCGGCGCACCACTGCTGCGCAAATCGCCTGGGTAGCCGTTCGGCCAGCAGATTGTCCAGGCGCGCATCGGAGCGCGCGCGCGAGGCGAGCCATGCGGCGGCGTCAACGCCCGGCAGCAGATCGATCGACAGCGGTTCGCGGCCATCCCAGTACGAAGAAATCTGCAGGATCGCGGGACCCGACAGCCCGCGGTGCGTGATCAGCAGGCTTTCACGAAAGCGCCCGCCGCCGCAGGCGATTTCCACGTCGAGCGAGACGCCCGACAGGTCGCCATAGCGCGCGAGTGCGTCGGGCGCGAACGCCAGAGGGACCAACGCCGGCCGCGGCGGCACGACGGCCAGGCCGAACTGCTCGGCGATCCGGTAACCGAACGGCGTGGCGCCGATCTTGGGTACCGTAAGGCCGCCGGTCGCCACGACGAGCGCATCGCCGCGGACGCGGCCGTCGTCGGTGTCGATCATCCAGGCATCGCCTTCGCGCGTGACGCCGGCCACCGCACACGGGACGCGCCAATGCACGCGCCCGCGCGCACATTCTTCCTTGAGCATCGCGATGATGGCCAGCGAGGAATCGTCACAGAAGAGCTGTCCCAGCTTCTTCTCGTGATAGGCGATGCCATGCTGCCCGACCAGGCGCAGGAAATGGGCGGGCGTATAGCGCGCCAGCGCCGAGCGGCAGAAGTCCGGATTCTGCGAAAGGTAGTTCGCCGGCCCGGCATGCACGTTGGTGAAGTTGCAGCGCCCGCCGCCGGAGATGCGGATCTTCTCGCCGATGGTGGCGTAGTGCTCGACCAGCAACACGCGCCGGCCGCGCTGGCCGGCGTGGGCGGCACACATCATGCCGGCCGCGCCGGCGCCGATCACGACGACGTCGTATTCAGGGATCAGGAGTCAGGAACCACGAAACAGAAGAAGGCTGGACGCGGGCGACGTGGAACGGCTGGGTCGGAAGCCACTTTGGACGCAGACCCGGCCGCGTTCACTGGCTGAAGAATTCCTTGACCTTGTCGAGCCAACCCTTGGCGCGCGGGTTGTGCTTGCCCGGGTCCTCCTGGTTGATCGCTTCGAATTCGCGCAAGAGGTCCTTCTGCCGCGGCGTGAGCTTGACCGGTGTTTCGATCGCCACGTGGCAATAGAGGTCGCCCTGTACCGAACCACGTACCGGACGGATGCCCTTGTTGCGCAGCCGGAACGTCTGGCCGGTCTGCGTCTCCGGCGGAATCTTGATCGTCGCGTGGCCATCGAGCGTCGGAATCTCGAGGTCACCGCCCAAAGCGGCCGTGGCGAAGCTCACCGGCATGTCGCAATGCAGGTCGGCGCCATCGCGCTGGAACACCGGATGCTGCTTCAGGTTGACGACGACGTAGAGGTCGCCGGCGGGCCCGCCATTGACACCCACTTCGCCCTCGCCGGTCAAGCGGATGCGATCGTCCTGATCCACGCCCGCCGGAATCTTCACCGACAGGGTCTTGTGCTTCTTGACACGACCGGCACCATGGCACGTGCCGCACGGGTCGGGCACGATCTTGCCGGTGCCGTGGCAGGTCGGACAGGTTTGCTGGATAGAGAAGAAGCCCTGCGACACGCGCACCTCGCCGCGACCATGGCAGGTCGGACAGGTCTTGGGCTCGGTGCCAGGCTTGGCGCCCGACCCGTGACAGGTTTCGCAGGCATCGAGCGTCGGGATGCGGATCTTGACGTCGGCCCCGCGCGCCGCGTCTTCCAGTGACAGCTCGAGGTTGTAGCGCAAATCGGCGCCGCGGAACATGCCGCTGCTGCCGCCGCGCGCACCACCCCGCCCCTGCTGGCCGAAGATCTCGCCGAAGATGTCGCCGAAGGCATCGGCGAAGCCACCGAAGCCTTCGGGCCCGGCGCCGCGTCCCATCGAGGAGTCGACCCCCGCATGACCGAACTGGTCGTAGGCCGCACGCTTGCGCGGATCCTCGAGGACCTCGAAGGCTTCCTTGGCTTCCTTGAATTTGTCTTCGGAGGCCTTGTCGTCCGGATTGCGATCCGGATGATGCTTCATCGCGAGCTTGCGATACGCCTTCTTGATCTCCTCATCGGAGGAGTCGCGATTGACGCCGAGCACCGAGTAGTAATCACGCTTTGCCATGGTCCGGTGCGTTCCCTTCGCTAACCTGTTTCAGATCCAAAACTGCCACGTTAGTGACTTGCCAAAAGCAAAATCCCGCAGCGCGTGCGCACAGCCACTCCGCAGGCGCCGCCAATAAACAACGCCGCGGACGGGCGACACGCAAAGGCCGAGTTGAGCGTCGCGTTTTTCGCGACGCTCCAACTCGGCCAGATATTCCGTCGCGCGCCGATCGCGCCCTGGTCCGGAACATCCCAACGCGACGGAATATCAGCTCTTGTCCGATTTCACCTCGGTGAATTCGGCATCGACGACCTTCTCGTCGCTGCGTCCGCCGTCGGCGTTGCCACCGGCCGAGTTGCCGCCGCCGGCACCCGCACCTGCGGCACCCGCACCATCCGCCGCACCCTGCGCCTGCGCATACATCATTTCACCCAGCTTCTGCGAAGCCTTCGCGAGGTCCTCGGCCTTGGCGGTCAATGCGTCCTTCGACGCATCCTTCTGCTTCAGCAGCTCCTCGGCGTCCTTCACCGCGGCTTCGATCTTGCCCTTTTCGTCGGCATCGATCTTGTCGCCGTATTCGGTGACGGATTTCTTCACGCTATGCACCAGCGCATCGAGGCTGTTGCGCGCCTGGACCGTTTCCATCAGCTTGCGATCGTCCTCGGCGTGCGCCTCCGCATCCTTCACCATCCGGTCGATCTCGCCCTCGGTCAGGCCCGTGCTCGCCTTGATCGTGATCTTGTTTTCCTTGCCGGTCGCCTTGTCCTTGGCCGACACGTGCAGGATGCCGTTGGCGTCGATGTCGAACGTCACCTCGATCTGCGGCGTACCGCGCGGCGCGGGCGGAATGCCTTCCAGGTTGAACTGGCCCAGGCTCTTGTTCCCTGACGCGACGTCGCGCTCACCCTGCAGCACGTGAATCGTCACCGCGCCCTGATTGTCGTCAGCCGTCGAGAAGACTTGCTGCGCCTTGGTGGGAATGGTCGTGTTCTTCTGGATGAGCTTGGTCATCACACTGCCGAGCGTCTCGATGCCCAGCGACAGCGGCGTCACGTCGAGCAGCAGCACGTCCTTGACGTCGCCCTTCAGCACGCCACCCTGGATCGCCGCACCGACGGCGACGGCCTCGTCCGGGTTGACGTCCTTGCGTGGCTCCTTGCCGAAGAAGTCCTTGACCTTGTCCTGCACCTTCGGCATCCGCGTCTGTCCGCCGACCAGGATCACGTCGGAGATGTCGGACAGCTTGACGCCGGCGTCCTTGATCGCCACGCGGCATGGTTCGATGGTCCGTTGGATGAGTTCTTCCACCAGCGCCTCGAATTTGGCGCGGGTGATCTTCATCGTCAGGTGCTTCGGACCCGACTGGTCAGCGGTGATGTAGGGCAGGTTGATCTCGGTCTGCTGCGACGAGGACAACTCGATCTTGGCCTTCTCGGCCGCGTCCTTCAGGCGCTGCAGCGCGAGTACGTCGTTCTTGAGGTCGACGCCGGCGTCCTTCTTGTACTCGGTGACGATGTAGTCGATGAGGCGCTGGTCGAAGTCCTCGCCGCCGAGGAACGTGTCGCCATTGGTCGAGAGCACTTCGAACTGGTGCTCACCGTCGACATTGGCGATCTCGATGATGGAGATGTCGAACGTGCCGCCACCCAGGTCGTAGACCGCGATCTTGCGGTCGCCTTCCTTCTTGTCGAGGCCGAACGCCAGCGCGGCCGCGGTCGGCTCGTTGATGATCCGCTTGACTTCGAGGCCGGCGATCTTGCCGGCATCCTTGGTGGCCTGCCGCTGCGAATCGTTGAAGTACGCAGGCACGGTGATGACGGCCTCGGTGACTTCCTCGCCGAGATAGTCTTCCGCCGTCTTCTTCATCTTGCGCAGGATCTCGGCCGACACCTGCTGCGGCGCGATCTTCTTGTTGCGCACCTCGACCCACGCGTCACCGTTGTCGGCCTTGACGATTTTGTAGGGCATAAGCGCGATGTCCTTCTGCACTTCCTTTTCGTCGAATTTTCGCCCGATCAGCCGCTTGACCGCGTAGATCGTGTTCTTGGCGTTGGTGACCGCCTGCCGCTTGGCCGGCGCGCCGACCAGGATTTCGCCGTCATCCGCGTAGGCGACGACCGAAGGCGTCGTGCGGCCGCCTTCCGAGTTCTCGATGACCTTGGGGTTCTTGCCCTCCATGATGGAGACGCAGCTGTTGGTCGTGCCAAGGTCGATACCGATGATCTTGCCCATGTCAAAAACCTCCGTGATGCGAAATGTTCGCTTGCTCGTGAAATGGGGGTGCAGCGTTGCGCTATCAACCCGCAAACGGCCGCCGCAGCGGCGCTAACCCTCGGCCGGGCCGCTCGAAACGGTGACCAGCGCCGGACGCAGCACCCGGTCGTTCACGAGATAGCCCTTCTGGAAAACGTCGACGACGGTGTTCGCCGGCTGTGCCGAAGCCACCATCTTCATCGCCTGGTGCCGGTGCGGATCGAACTTCTCCCCTGCGGGATCGATTTCCACGATCTGGGCGCGGCTGAATGCCGACCGCAGCGCCTTCAACGTCAGGTCGGCACCCGACTTGAGGGTATCGAGCGCGACATCTTCAGCGGCCAGCGTTTGCTCCAGCGCATCTTTTACCGGCAGCAGGTCTTCGGCGAAGCGCTCGACCGCGTACTTGTGCGCCTTGGCCACGTCGGCCTGTGCCACCTTGCGGGCGTTCTCGGTGTCCGCCACGGCGCGCAGCCAGGCGTCCTTCAGTTCGGCGATCTCGGCCTGTGCCTTGGCCAGCTCGGTGACCGGGTCCAGCGGGGCTTCCGCCGCGGGCGCAAGGCCAGTATCCGCGGCTTCGGGCGTTTGGGGGGCGTCGTTCGCCTCGTGTTCTGCTTTTCGTGTCATCGCGTACAGCGTCCGTCGGTATGGAGTCGGATAAAGGTAGTCCGGCGGCGCGGGCAACCCGGCCGTTGACTAATGCCAACCGTACACACGTTGGGGTTATTCAGGGGAAATCAAGCCCTGCCGGAAATGCCATAAACAATTATAAAACATATACTTAAAATGACCGTGCGAGCACTGGCTGCGCCGTTCCGGGCGACTCCCGCGGGCAGTTCCGCGAGGGGCGGCCACCAGCGGACTTCAGGTCTTCGCCCCCAGGGCCTTTGCACGCGTCGCCGTCAGGTTGCGGGCGTCCACGTCAGGCGGCGGCACCAGCCAGCCTGCGAGGTTACGATAGGCGAGGTCCGCAAGCGCCGCGATCCAGGCCGGGTGCTCGTTGAGACAGGGAATCGCATGAAATTCGCGACCGCCGGCGGCCAGGAACGTGGCCTTCGCTTCGATGGCGATCTCTTCCAGCGTCTCCAGACAATCCGCCACGAACCCGGGGCAGAACACGTCGACGCGGCCGATATTCTCCCGACCCAGGCTCCGGAGCATCTCGGTGGTGTAGGGCTTGAGCCAGGGCGCCTTCCCGAAGCGTGACTGGAAGGTCAATACCCACTGCGAGGATTCGAGCCCCAGCTCGCGGGCGAGCAGGCGCGCAGTAACCTGGCAGAAGCAATGATAGGGATCGCCGAGTTCGAGCGTGCGGGCGGGAACGCCATGGAAGGAGAGAACAAGCCTTTCGGGCCGGCCGTGCTTCATCCAATAGTCGTTGACCGACTGCGCGAGCGCCTTGATGTAACCGGCGTCGTCGTGGAACGTCTCCACGAAGCGCAGTGCAGGCAGGCGCCGCGCGAATTCGAGGTGCGCCGCGACCGCATCGAACGCCGATCCGGTGGCGCTCGCCGAGTATTGCGGGAACAGCGGCAGGACCAGGATCTTTTCGCAATGTGCCGCGCGCAACCGGTCGATGGCGCTGCCGATGCTGGGATTGCCGTAGCGCATGCCGAGTTCGACCGGACAAAGGTCCGCCGGCAGCCCAGCCGCCTTGAGCCGCTGTCCCAGGTAGCCCAGCAGCAGCGTGCGCTGGCGCACGCTATGCACGAGGAGCGGCGAGCCGTCCCGGGTCCAGATCGCCGCGTACTTCTTGGCGGACTGCGTGGGCCGCACGAAAAGGATCACGCCGTACAGGACGGGCTTCCAAGCCCACGCCGGGATCTCGATGACGCGCGGGTCGGTCAGGAACTGGGCGAGATAGCGCCGTACCGCAGAGGGCGTGGCGGCGTCGGGGGTTCCGAGGTTGGTGAGCAGCACGCCGATGCGCGGCGTGCGGTCGTGCGTGAATGGCGGTTCTGCGGCGTGGGCCATAAGGACCCGAAGATTACGCGAAGTTCCAATGCGGCCGACTGACAGGCAGAACTTCGCGCTGTCGCCAGCGGCTTCGGCGACGCCGGCGACCGCCTACCGCGACGAATCTAGTCGCGCCAGCGCCGCGCAAGATCCCACAGGTGCGCGACGAGCGCCACCGCCAGGCATGCGGCAATGGCTGGCCAGGCTTCACCGGCCAGCGCCAGCCGCAACGCCAGCAGCAGGAGCGCCCCGGCCAGCAGACTGGCGACAAGGTTGCCCGCCGCAATTCCCCGCCCCGTCCGGCGCCGGTACGCGACTAACACCAACGCCTCGAGCAGCATGAGTCCGAGGACCAGGTCGACGATGCGGCCGCTGGCGAAAAGTTCGCCCATGTGGTGCCGTCCCGGGTGGTCTTCGATCTACGTTGGGCCGGCGTGTGGCCACCGGTTGACGGTGCCCGGCCGCAACCGTCCTGCGGGCATCGTCACGCGGTCAACCCTGGGCAGGCCGGGGAGAAGACGCACCGAGTGCGCGCCGCCGTGCGTCCATGAGCTTCAGGATCAGCGGAGTAAGGATGATCTGCATGGCGAGCTCCATCTTTCCGCCCGGCACCACGATGATGTTCGGCCGGGACATGAACGAATCATGCAGCATCGATAGCAGATAGGGGAAGTCGATGCCCTTTGGGTTGCGGAATCGGATCACCACAAAGCTCTCGTCGGCTGTCGGGATGTAGCGGGCGATGAAGGGATTCGAGGTGTCGACCGTCGGGACACGCTGAAAATTGATGTGGGTCTGCGCGAACTGCGGACAGATGTAGTTCACGTAGTCGGGCATGCGGCGCAGGACCGTGTCGACCACCGCCTCGGTCGAATATCCGCGTGACGCCTTGTCGCGATGCAGTTTCTGGATCCATTCGAGATTGATGATCGGCACCACGCCGATAATGAGGTCCGGGTACTGCGCGACGTTGACCTCGCCGGTGACCACCGCGCCGTGCAGACCTTCGTAGAACAGCAGGTCGGTGCCGGCGGGGATGTCCTGCCACGGCGTGAACGTCCCCTGGGGCTGCCCGAACGGCAAGGCCTCCCGGTCATCGTGCAGATACTTGCGCAGGCGTCCGCCGCCGGTCTCGGCGTAGCTGCGGAACAGCTCCTCCAGTTCCGGGAACAGGTTCGACTCCGGGCCGAAGTGGCTGAAGTGCCTGTTGCCGACCTGTGCCGCCTCGGCCATCTTGTCCTTCATCTGCGCACGGTCGTAGCGGTGAAACGAATCACCCTCGACGAGCGCGGCATTGATGTGCTCGCGCGTGAAGATCCATTGAAATGTACGGGTGACCGACGTGGTTCCGGCGCCAGACGAGCCCGTGACGGCGATGATCGGATGCTTCGTGGACATGCGTTCCCCCGCGGCCCTCAGTTCGCGACGAACAGCGAACGTTCGTTGAACAGCGGCGACGTGAATGGCAGATCGAGACCCTGCTCGTGTTCGGCGTGGTAATTCACGATGCGTTCGACCTCGTCGCGCGAACCGAGTATCAGCGGCACCCGCTCGTGCAGGGCCGCCGGCACGACCTCGAGGACGCGGCCACGCCCGGTCGACGCGGCGCCCCCCGCCTGTTCGACGATCATGGCCATCGGATTGGCTTCGTAGAGCAGGCGCAGGCGACCCGGCTTGGCCGGATCCCGGGTGTCCTTCGGGTACATGAAGAGTCCGCCTCGCACGAGGATGCGGTGCACCTCGGCCACCAGCGAGGCGATCCAGCGCATGTTGAAGTCCTTGCCGCGCGGCCCGCTGCGACCAGCCAGGCATTCCACCACGTAGCGCTTCACCGGCGGTTCCCAGAAGCGGTCGTTCGACGCATTGATCGCGAACTCGCTCGTCTCCGCTGGAATGCGCATATCCGGATGGGTGAGGACGAACTCACCCATGCCGCGGTCCAGCGTGAAGCCGTGCACGCCCCGGCCGAGTGTGAGCACCAGCATCGTCGTCGGCCCGTAGATCGCGTAGCCGGCGCACAGTTGCCCCGAACCCGGTTGCAGGAAGTCGGCCGCGACCGGCGTGGTGGTGCCCTCCGGCGCACGCAACACCGAGAAGATGCTGCCCACCGACACATTGACGTCGACGTTGCTCGAACCGTCGAGCGGATCGAACGCGAGCAGATACTTACCGCGCGGGTACTCGGGCGGGATGGCGTAAGGGCCTTCCATTTCCTCCGACACCATCCCGGCGAGGTGGCCACCGTACTCGCTCGTGCGCAAGAAAATGTCATTGGCCATCACGTCGAGCCTGCCCTGCTCTTCGCCTTGGACATTGGTGGCGCCGGTCAGGCCGGTGACGCCGCCGAGCGCGCCGCGGCCGATCAGGAAACTGATGCGCTTGCACGCCAACCGGACGTAGTTGAGCAGCGCGGTGAAGTCACCGGTCGCCTGCGGAAAGCGCCGCTGTTCCGCGATGATGAACTCGGTGATCGTCATCTCTTGTTCGGGCATGGCGCGCTCCGCTATGGGGTGACCGCAGGGGAACCGGGAGCATCCGCGGCAAACACGCGGCTCTTGCGGATGTCGTCCGCCTCGATCGTCATCAGCGCGGCGCGGTCGACTTCGCCGCGCTGCTCGAACAGGCGAGTCGCCTGGCGCAGGCGGGCCCGGTCGAGCGCGTTGCGGATCGACCGGGCATTGGCGAAGTGCGGCTGCACGCGCCGGCGCTCGATGTACTGCGCCATGGCCTGGCGTGCGTCCGGCGCGAGCGCGTACTGCATGCCATCGAGCATGCGCTCGGCGATGGCCAGGAGCTCGCTCGGCGCGTAGTCGGGAAAATCGAGGTGATGCGCGATGCGCGAGGACAGTCCCGGATTGGAGCGGAAGAACGTATCCATCCGATCCTTGTATCCGGCGACGATGACGACGAGATCGTCGCGCTGGTTTTCCATCACCTGCAGCAGGATCTCGATCGCCTCCTGTCCGTAGTCGCGTTCGTTCTCCGGCCGGTACAGGTAGTAGGCCTCGTCGATGAACAGCACCCCGCCCATCGCCTTTTTCAGGATTTCGCGCGTCTTCGGGGCGGTGTGGCCGATGTACTGGCCGACCAGGTCGTCCCGGGTCACGGCCACGAGGTGCCCTTTGCGCACGTAGCCAAGCCGGTGCAGGACCTGCGCCATCCGCAGCGCCACCGTGGTCTTGCCCGTGCCCGGATTGCCGGTGAACGACATGTGCAGCGAAGGGGCCCCCGCAGACAGGCCGACACTGGTCCGCGCGCGTTCGACCAGCAACAGCGCAGCGATGTCGGCGATGCGCTGCTTCACCGGGGTCAGGCCGATCAACTCGCGGTCGAGCTGCTGCAGCACCTCTTCGACGCCGGCATCCGCGAACACGGACGCGAGATCGATCCGCGCCGACGCGCCGGCGTCGGCGACGCCCCCTCCGCTCGCATACGGGTCAAGGCTGCCCGCCATGGAGTGCGCACTCAAGCGTAGCGCTCGCCTTCGGGTTCGCGTGTCGCGTAACTCTCGATCGTGTAGCGCACGGCGCGGCCTGCCACCTCCTGCCGCTGCAAACGAAATCCGGGCTCGCGCGCGGGACGGTTCACGATGAACGACATCCGCGGGGTCTCCCATCCGCGCGTCGCATCGAACGCCGTGACGCGGATGTAGTGATGCGAAAAGGCCTTCCGGCAGGCGTTGATCTCCATCAGGATGCCTGCCGGATCCTTGAGGTCGAACATCGGCAGGCCGTGCATCTCCCAGTACGTGTTGCGGGGATGCGGGTCGTCGGTGTACTCGACATTGACCGCCCAGTCGTGGTCGATCGCGTACCCGATCTGCGCCAGGATCTGCGCATCGGTGAGGTCGGGCAGGAACGAGAACTGTCCCTGCGTCAGCCGGTTGCCGTGATTGCTCATCATGGAGTGGCGCCTCCTTCTAGGCTGCGGTGGGCGTGGCGACGAAGTCCGCGGTGTCGGTCGACTCGTAGTTGAAGCTGACGTCGCCCCAGGTGTCGATGGCAGCCTTCAGCGGTGTACACCAGCGCGCCGCCTCGGCCAGGATTTGCGGGCCTTCCGCCAGGAAGTCGCGTCCCTCGTTGCGGGCGAGAATCATCGCTTCGAGCGCCACGCGGTTGGCCACCGCGCCCGCCTGGATCCCCATCGGGTGACCGATGGTGCCGCCACCGAATTGCAGCACCACATCCTCGCCGAGGTAGTGGATGAGCTGGTGCATCTGCCCCGCGTGGATGCCGCCGGAGGCCACCGGCATCACCTTGTTGAGCGAGGCCCAGTCCTGCTCGAAGAAAAGGCCGTGCTCGAGGCTCACCGGTGTGCGCGTTTCGCGCAGCGTGTCGTAGAAGCCCTTGATCATCAGCGGGTCGCCCTCGAGCTTGCCCACCACCGTCCCGGCATGGATGTGGTCGACGCCGGCCATGCGCATCCACTTGCAGATGACGCGAAAGTTCATCCCGTGGTTCTTCTGCCGCGAGTACGTCGAGTTCCCCGCCCGGTGCAGGTGGAGGATCATGTCGTTGCGACGCGCCCACTTGGCCATCGACTGGATCGCCGTGTAGCCGACCACGAGGTCGATCATCACGATCACCGAACCGAGTTCCTTGGCGAACTCGGCCCGCTCGTACATGTCCTCCATCGTGCCGGCCGTCACGTTGAGGTAGTGGCCCTTGACTTCACCGGTCGCCGCCGACGCCCGATTCACGGCTTCCATGCAATACAGGAAACGGTCGCGCCAGTGCATGAAGGGCTGGCTGTTGATGTTCTCGTCGTCCTTCACGAAGTCGAGACCGCCCTTGAGCGCCTCGTAGACGACCCGGCCGTAGTTGCGACCCGACAAGCCGAGCTTGGGCTTGGTCGTCGCGCCGAGCAGTGGGCGGCCGAACTTGTCGAGTCGTTCGCGTTCGACCACGATGCCGGTGGCCGGGCCCTGGAAGGTCTTGAGGTACGCCACCGGGATGCGCATGTCCTCGAGCCGCAACGCCTTGACCGCCTTGAAGCCGAACACATTGCCAATGATCGACGCCGTGAGGTTGGCGATGGAGCCCGGCTCGAACAGATCGAGGTCGTAGGCGATGTAGGCGAAGTACTGCGCCGGGGTGGCCGTACCGGGCCCCGTATTGGGCACCGCGTCGACGCGGTACGCCTTGGCGCGATACAGTTCGCACGCGGTCAACCGATCGGTCCATACGACGGTCCAGGTTGCCGTGGACGATTCACCCGCCACCGCCGCCGCCGCCTCGATCGCGTCGACACCTTCCTGCGGCGTGATGCGGAAAAGCGCGATGAGATCGGTGTCCTTCGGAACGTAGTCGGCATCCCAGTAGCCCATCCGGGCGTACGGCATCACCCCCGACTTGTAGCGGTCGGCCATGTTTCCCACGATTCCTCCTGGCGGTTGGTCTTGTGTGCAGCCCGCTAACTCTAGCCGCGCGCAAATATCAGCGCCAGTCACGATTTATTACTGCTAACATAACCTCCGGCTGATAATCGAAGGACGCTCGAATGCCGATGCGTCACGTGACGCTGCGCCAACTGCAGGTGTTCGAAGCCGCGGCGCGGCTCCGCTCCTTCTCGCGCGCAGCAGCCGAGCTGCACCTGACGCAGCCGGGCATATCGATGCAGATTCGCGAACTCGAGGGGCACGTCGGCGTCCCGCTGTTCGAGCGAATCGGGCGCGCGATGCACCTGACCGAAGCCGGCGGCGCGCTCCTGCGGCACACCAACGAGATGCACCGGGCGCTGAAGGATGCCGAGGAAACGCTCGACGCACTGCGCGGCCTGCGCACCGGGCGCCTGCACCTCGGTGTGACCAGCACGGCGAAATACTTCGCACCACGCCTGCTCGCTCGCTTCCGGGATGAATATCCCGGGCTCGCGCTGCAACTCACGGTCGCCAATCGCGAGACCGTGATCGAAGCGCTCGCTGGAAACACCGTCGACCTCGCGATCATGGGCCGCTCGCCACGCGGCCTGGACACCGTCGCGGCCGCGTTCGCTCCGCATCCGTTCGTCATCATCGCCGCGCCCGATCATCCGCTCGCCCGTCGTCGCCGCATTCCGGTGGGGACCATGGCGAGGCTGCCATTTCTGGTCCGCGAGCCGGGGTCGGGCACGCGGTCGGCGATGCAGCGCTTTCTCGACGATCACGGCATCGCGGTGCCGGTGGCAATGGAAATGGCCAGCAACGAAACCATCAAGCAGGCGGTAATGGCCGGAATGGGCGTGAGCTTCCTGTCCCGGCACACGATCGCACTCGAACTCGCCAGTCGGCGCCTGATCGTTCTCGACGTGCAGGGGCTGCCGGTGATGCGCGAATGGTTCGTGGTTCACCTGGCAGCCAAGCTGCTCTCACCGACCGCACAGGCGTTCTATGCGTTCGTGCGGCAGCATGGCAGCAGAGAACTACAGCGCCTGTAGCGCTACTTGGGCTTGGGTGCGAACGCCGCGCACCATCCGGTAGGACTGATCTTGCCTTCCACGACCTTGCAGGCGTTGGGTGGCTCGAACTGAAGGCAACCGTCGCACTGGTGACCATCCTTGGGCTTGTCCTGATACTGCACCAGCTTCTGTGCGATCTTCTGCTGCGCGGCGGCGCGACCGCTCAGGCCCGCCACCACGGCGACGAGACCCGCCTGGAGCACTACACGTCTGCTTATCGGGGATTCGTTGTGCTTGCCCATGCAATTTTCTCCTGCGTTGAAGAACTCTGATCCAAGTCGCGGCGCGTCAGGCGCCGGTGAACGGGGTGTTCAGGCGAACGATTGCGAAGTTCAACGCCGCCGCGTAGGACACCCAAGCCAAGTATGGCACCAGCAACGCGCTCGCCGTGCTTGAGTGCCGGCGCAGAACCACGATGAGCGCGACGATCGAAAGCCAGAGAAAGGCGACCTCCGCCAGCGCGAAGTCCGGCCGCTGCAACCGAAAGAACAATCCGCTCCACAGCACGTTGAGGTTGATGTTGATGGCGAAAAGGCCGATGATCCACGCCCGGTCGCGCAGCGTCCGCGCCCCGCGCCACGCCAGCACGCCGGCCATCGCCGCCAGCGAGAAGATCAGGGTCCACGCCGGTCCGAACAGCCAGTCCGGCGGCTTCCACGATGGAAAATGCAACTGGTAGTACCACGGCCCGAGCTCGGTGATCCACGCGCCCAGCGCGCCCGTGGCGAGCGCTAGTGCTGCGGCGACGGCAACGGGTTTCCACAGCGCGCGACTCGCTGCCACTAGGGCCGTACCACGCCCGCGAGGTGGGCGAGATCCTTGAAGAAGATGCGCACGTGCGCCAGCGGTTTCGCGCGTACCAGCTTCTTGTGCATGTAGGCCTGCCACGTGAGTTCCTGCACGTCCTTGTCGCGGCAGATCGCCACGAAGCGCTCACGTCGGCGATCACTCGCATACCAGAAGCGCTGCATGATGCCGAGAATGAAGAACACGCGGCCGTGGGCACGCATGAAGCGCTTGCGTGCCGTCGCCAGCGCACGCGCGTCCCCGGACACCAGCAGCTGGGCGACCGCCTCGGCCGCGAAGCGGCCGCCGGCCATGGCGTAGTAGATGCCCTCGCCGGACGCGGGGGCGACCACGCCCGCCGCGTCGCCGGCGAGCACGACATCGCGCCCGTTGTCCCAGCGGGGCAACGGACGCATCGGAATCGGCGCACCTTCGCGGCGAATCGTTTCGGAACCGGCGAGCCCCGCGGCCGCGCGAAGCGTACCCACCGCATTGCGGATCGAGAAGCCGCGCCGCGCGGTACCGGTGCCCACGCTGGTGCGCTCGCCGTGCGGAAAGATCCACCCGTAGAAGTCGGGTGAAAGCGGACCCTGGTAGTAGACGTCGCAGCGCGCGCCCTGGAACCCCGCTGGCGTCAGGCTCTCCGGTGGCGAACGCACGATCTCGTGATAGGCGTACACGTAGCGCATCCGGTCAGCGCCAGGAATCGCCTGCTTCGCCACCATCGACTGCGCACCGTCGGCCCCGATTACGCTGCGCGTGCGTACGCGCAGCGGTGCGGCGCCCTGTGCCGCGGCGGGCGGGCGGTAACGGACAACCGCCACGCCGTCGGGGTCGCGTTCGATGTCCACGAACGTACCCGTGCAGCGTTGCGCGCCCGCGGATGCCGCACGTTCGCGCAGGAAGGCGTCGAACACCTCGCGATCGACCATGCCGACGAACCCGCGCACGATGGGCATGTCGACACACTTTCCGGCCGGCGACACCATGCGCGCCGACGTGACACGAGCGACGAGCAGGCGCTCGGGGATGTCGAACTCCTCGATAAGCACCGGGGGAATTGCGCCGCCACACGGCTTGATGCGGCCTTCGCGATCGAGCAGCAGCACGCGCCTCCCCTGCCGCGCCAGATCGGTCGCGGCGGTCGCGCCTGCCGGGCCGCCGCCGACAACCACGACATCGAAAATGGTGGTGGTAGTCATCCTGCCTCCAGGGGGGTGGTCAAGGCCGCGGGCGGCCGTTGCTGAACGGGCGTGCCGCGGGCCACGATGGCGGTCGCCGCAATCCTCGCCGCGACGACGAACAGCAACGCTTCCGCGGCAAACACCAGCGCGTAAGCGGGCCCGGGCGCGGCGATAAAGTGGCGCGCAACGTCCGCTGCCACGGTTCCCGCAAAGCCGCCGGCGCCGAATGCGATGGCCTGGGCACTGCCCCACATGCCCATGCGTACCCCAGCGCGGGCGCTCCTGCCACGGTCGGCGAGCATCATCATCGAGCCGATCGCCGCGACGGCGAACGCCCCGTTGGCCACACCCAGCATTGCGACGGTAGCACGCAGCGGCCAGGCCGGGCCGACGAAACCCGCCATCGCCAGCATGGCGAGGGCGATGGCCGAGACGAGGCAACCACCGATGGTCCAGGTGCGTAACGACCCGAAGCGCCGGCGGCCACTGGCGGCGATCGCGACGACAACCATGCCGCAGAACACGCCGGCATGCTGCAGTCCGGACAATCGCGTGGTCTCGCCCGGCGTCAGCCCGAACACCAGGCCCGCAAATGGCTCGAGGATCAGGTCCTGCGCACTGTAGGCCAGCATCGACACGAACACGAATATCGTGAAGCGTCGCGCCTGCGGCTCCGCCCAGACCTCCGCCAGCGCGACCCGAAATGGCGGCTTGACGTCCCGCGTTTGTGGCCACGGCGCCGCGGGCTCGGAGGCCGCGCGCCCTTCCAACCCGGCCACCGCCAAAAGCGTCAGCACGACCGCGGCCACGCCGACGCCGCCGGTCACGAACACCAGCCGCGACAGCGAGAAAGGATCGAGCAGGTGGCCAGCGACGGTGGCCGTGACGGCGAACCCAGCGATCATCATGATCCAGACGATCGTGGCCGCCGCCGCACGCCGTGCTTCGACGACGCGCTTCGCCAGCAGTACCAGCAGCGACGTCCCGGCCGCACCCACTCCCAGGCCGATCAGCAGGAACGCGAGGGTGGCCAGCGCCATGCCTGCCACCGGCCGCGTTGCCATCCACGCGGTGGCGGCCGCGGCCAGCGTGCCGCCCGCTGCAAGCACCACCATCCCGCCGACGATCCAGGGCGTGCATCGCCCGCCCAGATCCGCGCCATAGCCCAAGCGCGGCCGCAGCAGCTGCACGGCATAGTGCAATGCCACGAGCGCGCCCGGCACCATCGCCGGCAGTGCCAGTTCCACCACCATCACGCGATTCAGCGTGGACGTGGTGAGCACGACGATCGCACCTAGTGCAGTCTGCACGAGCCCGAGCCGGACGATCGCCAACCACGACAGGGGTGCGCCGGTCGTCATGCGGTGGCCAGGGCACGCAGCGCGAAGGCGCTTACCATCATGCCGAGCACGAACAACGGCACGCCGAAACCGCTGTACCACGTGGCGCGCGCCACGGGGGCAGCCAGGAACCGGCGCATCAGCACGAACTGGGCAAGCAGTAGCGACGCCACGCCGGCTGCATGCACGGGGCAGTCCCAGACGACGAGCAGCGCTACGACGATGATCTGCGGTGCCGCCATGACGAGGCAGGCCATTCGCGCCGCGCCGTCGACACCGAGCTGAACGGGCAGCGAGCGGATGCCCATCTGCCGGTCGCCGGCGATGGCCTTGAAGTCGTTGAGCGTCATGATGCCGTGGGCGCCGGCGCTGTAGAGCGCGGCAAGTGCGAACGAGCGCACGTCCGGCATCGCGCCCGCGGCCATCACGGCCGCGCCGGTGACCCAGGCAAGGCCTTCGTAGCAAAGGCCACACGCGGCGTTGCCCCACCAGCCGTTGCGTTTCAGGCGTACGGGCGGCGCACTGTAGGCCCACGCGAGCACGAGACCGAACGCCGCCGCACCAAAGCCCCAGGGGCCGAGCAACGCCGCGACGAGCAGCGACAGCAGCGTCCACGCGATCGCCACGTACAGGCCCCAGCGACCCGGCATGCGCCCCGACGGGATCGGCCGCTGCGGCTCGTTGATCGCATCGACGTGGCGGTCGAACCAATCGTTGACCGCCTGGCTGGTCGCGCACACGAGAGGCCCCGCCAGCAGCAAGCCCAGCACCGCGAGCGGCCAGCGCTGCGCGAGCGGCACGCCGGAAGCGATCACGCCGCAGCCGAACGCCCACATCGGCGGAAACCACGTGATCGGCTTGAACAGCTCCGCGATCGTCGCCAGCGAGGGCCGCGCGGACACCGGACGTGGAATGGCCACGCTCACGGTCGGTCCCAGTCGTCGCGAGTGGGTCGCGGCGTGGGCGCGGAGATTACGCCTCTTCGGCGTCGGCGAGATCGCCCAGGCCGTAGCGCCGGAGCTTCACGTACAGGCTCTGCCGGCTCAAGCCGAGCATTTCTGCGGCCGATGCGCGATTGTCGCGCGTCAACTCCAGCGCCGCTTCGATGCAGAGGCGCTCGATGAGATCCGTTGCTTCGCGCACCAACTCTTTCAGCGGCACGCGACCGACCAGCTCGGTGAGTTGCTCCACCGAGCGCGGCAGCTCCCGTCCGGCGCGTGCGTCGGCCGGCAAGCGTCGGCCCACATTGCGCATGGTGAATCCCATGCGCATCGGCTCGCTGCCCGGCAGCACCGCCGCCGAGATCTCGATCTCGGCCTGCGCGCCTGACTCGCCGCGCAAAGTAGTCGCGAACAGACGCAGCGTTTCGCTCTGGCGCAGGTTGGCGAGCAGCACGTTGAGATCCACGCCGGGTCTGCCCAGCCAGCGCTCGAGCGATTCGCCGCGCGCCTGTTCTTCCGACGCGAGCTGCGCGAGATCCACGAAGGCGGGGTTGCACGCGAGGATGCGCCCATCCGCTTCGGTGACGACGACCGCGTCCGGACCGCTGTCCACCGCCTGGGCGAGCCAACTGGACTTGCTCCGGGCCGGACCCGCCGGAGCCGCTTCGGCAGGCAGTGGCGACAACCTCACCAGAAACAGCGAAGTGCTCTCGTGCCGAAACAGCGAAGCCGATACGAGGAATTCGCGCTCGCTGGGCGCCAGGCGCGCGCGTACCTCGTCCGAGCGGCCGGCGACGCGTACCCCCGCCAGCATTTCCTCGAGCGCAGAGGCACTTTGCTTGTCGAAGCCCTCCAGCAACGACCTGCCTACCATCCGCCGCTCCGCGGCGCCCAGCAGCGACACGGCGGCCGGGTTGGCCTCCAGCACCTTCTGGCTGGTCGCATCGACTACCAGCACGGCCTCCGTGGCCATCTGGAACAGCAGCCGGTAGCGCGTCTCGACGTGCCGCAGGCGCCAGTAGTCGCGCTCCATCGACTGCTGCGCTTCGACCAGGCGCTGCTGCAAGGCCGAGATCGAGCGCAGATCTCGACCCACGGCGACAATCCGGCCCTCGCCCCCGACCTGGATCGCCGAATACACGACGGGCACATCCCTGCCCTCGGTCGACGGGTGATTGACCTGGCGCCAGCGAGGCGGCACCTTGTCCGTGGCATCGCGCAGCAGCGCCTCGATCTTCGGACGGCTCTCCACGGTAACCGTGTCGAGCCAGCGCTTGCCGAGCCACTTGCCATAGTCTTCGCGCGAAAGCTCCTCGCTTCCGAAGGCCACATCGCGGATAACGCCCTCCCGATCGAGGACCAGCGCAACGTCCGACGCGGCCGCGATCACGGACGCCGTGGACTCGGCGTCCAACCCCCCCAGCGAATTGCCGGGGGCTTCGAACTGCTTCACAGGCGAACCACCGACGGCCAACATGCGTCTCCGTAGTCACGTGCGGAAGGCGCTAGCGCGCTTTCAGCGCTTTTCCGCGATACGCGCAACGAGCGTTTCCGCGTCGCGCACTGCACTTCGTCCATCTGCCGCCTTGCCATCCGCGCCGACGAGCAACGCGTATTCCGGGTGCGCGGTAAACGTCGGCCCCCCGACCATTACCTTTACGTCTGCGTTGCGGGATGCGCCGCGGATCGCACAAATGTCGGCGGCGAGGCCCTCGAGCCGAGCTTCGCAACCAACGGACAGGCCAACGACATCGAACCATTCGGTCCGTACCAGGCGCAGCGTCTCCGCGCCGGGGGTCACCTGACCGCCCCACACGTCCCAGCCGGCGCGCGCGAAGAAATCCGTGACGATGAAAACGCCGAACGTGTGCTGCTCGCCGTCAGCCGGCACCAGCAGCAAACGACGCCCATTCGGCTCGCATTCTAGCTCAGCGCGAAATTCGGGGCTCAGGTCCCGCAGGACCTGCTGCAGGCGGCCGACGCCGACAGTCACGTCGGCAAAATCACACAGGTCGCTCAGCCACATGTCCCCAAGGTGGCGGGCCGCCGGCGCGAGCAGGTCGAGGTAGAGCGCCTCCAGCGACACACCCCGGTCGCGCAAATCTTCCACATACGTCCGCAGTTTGCCTGCGGGCCGCACAGGCTGATCCGGGCGAACTCGGAGACATCGACCGCGGTCGGGCGCATCCGGCCCGGACCAGGTTCCGGGGGTTCCGGGGCAGTGCGCTGGCCGCGAACCAGCGCGGGAACGATCGAATCTTCCACCAACCTCGCCAAGCCGGCGACCGGCTGTGCCCGGACGCAGTGCAGGGCGCTCGCCCGGCGGAGTCCGACACGCGATCGCTCATCCCGAGACTCGCGTACCTGGTCGTCCGAACTCCATGGGGCGAGCGGCGGCGGTGTGCGATCCATGTACGTCCCCCTGTTCCGGCTTGCGCCGGCGACGCGCCCGACCTTTGTGAATTCGGGTCGGTGAAATCTTGGACCGCTGCCGCGGCCGGCGCCAGTTGTACAAATCACCCTCGGCATGTGCGCATTCGATGCCTGTTGGGGATTTCTGTCAAGTCTTGTTTACGTCCAGCCTAGTTGACACACGGCGCGATGTGGTGAAGGATGCCGTTGCAGGCTTGCACCACGAGACGAACACGGGATTCGTCCCGGGGCAGCCTGGGAGGAATCGCGTTGGACATCGGCCCGGACCCCGCAGCGCCCCACTCCTCTACTCGGCGGAGGAGCGCAGGCGCCGCGACGCGACGCCCTGGACGCTCGTGCAGGGTGTCCTTGCGCCGGTGCAGTTCGTCGTCTTCGTGGCAAGCCTCAGCCTGGTATTGCGCTACCTCGTCACGGGGCACGGCCTGGAGGCGGCAACGTGGTCGGTGGTGGCCAAGACGCTCGTCCTCTACACCATCATGGTCACCGGGGCGATCTGGGAGAAGGTCGTGTTCGGGCGATACCTGTTCGCGCCCGCTTTCTTCTGGGAGGACGTGTCAGCATGCTCGTCCTCGCGTTG
>CAVWPC010000043.1:0-7542 GCA_963756765.1 uncultured beta proteobacterium
CTGATGCGCAAGCATGTCGAACGTGAACGCAGACGCGCAAGCGCGGCTTTTGCGCCCCAATGATGACGTAGCGACCGCCCTTGCAGCGCTCGCGGCGGGGGTGGGGGACGAGGTCGCCTGCGGGCCGGTTGCCCGTGAGGTGGTTCTTCAGGAGGCTATTCCGGCCGGCCACAAGTTCGCCGTGCGCGCGCTGGCAAAGGGCCGGCGATTCGCAAGTACGGTGAGTTCGTCGGCGCGCCCAATGCGACGTCGCTGAAGGTGCCGGGGTGCATTTGCACAACCTTGCGACCAGCGCCGCCACGTCCGCGGCACGAGCGCGCATGGCGTGCACACGCCCTCCCGCCGGCCGACCTTCAGGCGGTGGCCGACGTCCGCTGCAGTGCCGGCGAGAGTCCGCTCGTCGATGCCCGGGGCAACCGCTGTACTGGGTCGATGTGGGCGACACGCCCGCCATCCACACATACGAACTGACCGATGCCGCCGCACGTCGCTGGCCGATGCCCGACGATGTGGCCGCGTTCGCGGTCGACGGTGATGAGCGGCTGCTGGTGGCATTGCGCTCCGGGTTCGCGTTCTTCGACCGTCGTCGGGGCGATTCCGTCGCCATCGATCCCGCGCCGGACCCCGCAGACGCCCTTGGCCGATGGCGCGGTCGCCGCGGCCGGACGTTTCTGGTGCGGGTCCCTCAATCCGGAGTCCGGAATCGCCGAAGGCAGCCTGTATGTCCTCGACGCCGCGCACAACTGCCGCAGCGTGCTCGGCGACTGGCTGACGCCCAACGGGATCGCGTGGAGCGTGGACCAGGCAACGATGTACGTGGCCGACACGCGCCGCGGTGAGATCTACGCATTCCCCTTCGACGTAGCGACGGGTGAACTCGGCGCGCGCCGCGTGTTCGCAGACCTCGGCGCGTTTCCCGGCGGGCCCGACGGCGCCGCCGTTGACTGTGAAGGCTTCCTGTGGTCGGCCCAGTTCGATGGCGGCTGCCTGATGCGCTACGCGCCCGATGGCGAACTGGAACGGGTGATCCGGCTGCCCGTGTCCAAACCTACATCGTGTGCATTTGGCGGGGCCGGCTATCGCCAATTGTTCGTGACGACGGCGTCGCGCGGCCTTGGCCCCGACGCATTGCGCGTCGAACCACTGGCCGGACGCATGCTGGTGCTCGATGTCGGCGTCGGTGGGCTGCCCCCGCAGCACTTCGGTCGCGCCGCCGGCGGTCCGCCATGAGTGCAGCGCGGCAGTTCCTGGGCTACCGCCGGGCCGACGGTCGCGTCGGTGTGCGCAATCACGTGCTCATCCTTTCGCCGACGGGACTCACGTCGGCCGCGGCCAGCCGGGTCGCGGGGCTCGTGCATGGCGCCATCGGTGTCACCTCGGGCTACGGCCGCGGACAGGTCACTGCGGATGCCCAACTGCAGTTCGACACGCTCGCGGGTCTCGCCGGCAATCCCAACGTCGCCGCGGTGGTCGTGCTCGCGGCTTCAGGAGAGATCACGGCGTCGTACGTCGACGCGATTGCCGCCAGCGGCAAACCAGTGGTCGGGGTGTCGCTGCCCGACGTCCACGAAGACGCACTGGCGCTGGTGGATGCCGGCGTGCGCGCGGCGACGCGGCTGGTGCGCGACGTGTCGGCACTGCGACGCGAGCCCTGCGCCATGCGTGACCTGTGCATCGCTGTGGAATGCGGGCATTCGGATGCCACCTCGGGTCTCGTGTGCAATCCCCTGGTGGGTCGCATGACGGAATTGATCGTGGCCGGCGGCGGGCAGGCGATGTTCAGCGAAACGGTCGAGTGGACCGGCGCCGAGCATCTGCTGGCGAGCCGCGCCGTTTCCGGCGAAGTGGCCCGCGACATCGTGCAGGCCGTCATTGCCCGGGAACGGATGGTGCGCGAATCCGGCGGCGACATCCGCGCGCAGAATCCAGGCCCGCAGAACGTCGCCGGTGGTTTGTCGACGATCGAGGAGAAGGCGCTCGGCGCCGTTGCCAAGGGCGGCAGCCAGCCGATCCAGAAGCTGCTCCGCGCGACCGAGCGCCCGGAAGGTCCCGGCCTCTTCCTGATGGACACGCCGTACTTCTCGCCGGAATCGATGACCGCGATGGTGGCCGGCGGTGCCCAGATGGTCATCTTCACGACCGGCGCCGGCAACAGCTACTGCAGCCTCGTGGCGCCGACGTTCAAGATGAGCGCCAATCCGCAGACCGGCGCGCGCCTGCGCGAGCAGATCGACTTTGCCGCCGGTGACGTGTTCCGCGGCATGGTTGAACTCGAGGACGCGGCGGCGAGCGCGGTGGCGGCACTGCTCGAGGTCGCGTCGGGGACGCTGACGCTGGGTGAGATCGTCGGGGAGGGCAGCGAGGTGGTGAGCCGTCTCGGCCCGTCGATGTGACGGCAGGCGGGACGGGCACCGCGCATTTGTTCTGGCCGATGTGACGACAGCGGGGACGCGCACCGCGAATTTGTTCTGGCGATTTGCGGTCGGAACTCGGCTTGGCCAACGATCGTGGCGGGTGCGACGAGCGGACCGCTGTCGGCGCTAGGCCTTGCCCTTCCACGGCACCACCAGCTTTTCGATATAGCGCATCAGGAGGTCGAACAGATACGCGACCGCGCCGATGACGACGATCCCCATGATCACGATGTCGGTGCGCAGGAAGTTCGAGGCATTGAGCACCATCTGGCCCAGGCCGGCGGTCGCCGCGACCATCTCGGCCGCGACGAGGGTGGTCCAACCGAAGCCGATGGCGATGCGCATGGCGGTGAGGATCTCCGGCATGGCGCCCGGGATGATCACGTGCCAGATCACCTGCCAGCGGGTAGCTCCCATCGAGTAGGCGGCGTGGATCTGCTCCTGTGAGACCGAACGCACGCCGGCGCGCGCGCTCATCGCCAGCGGTGCGAAGCAGGCGAGATAGATGAGCAGCACCTTGGCGGTTTCGTCGATCCCGAACCAGATCACGATGAGCGGCAGGTACGCGAGCGGCGGCAGCGGCCGGTAGAACTCGATCGGCGGGTCGAAGATGCCGCGCATCACGCGCGACACGCCCATGGCGATGCCGACCGGCACCGCCGTGATGCAAGCGAGGAAAAACGCGGAAAAGACACGGAACATGCTCCAGCCGAAATGCGTGAGCAGGGGCGCGTCGGGCGTGTGCCCCATCGCCGACTCGTACAGCCGCAGCAGGACGTTCTCCGGCGAAGGCAGGAACAGCGGGGGCACCCAGCGAAAATGCGCGGCCAGCCACCAGAGTGCGAACAACACGACGATGGTGACGACCGAGATCAGCGTGCTGCTGCCTTCACCCGGGGTCGAGTAGCGCGAGGTCTTTTGCGGATCGGCGGCCATCGCAGGGCGGACTATTCGCCGTGTTGTCCGGCGCCCGCGAACTCGGCGGGCTCGCGGCGATGGATGACGGCCAGCACCTCTTCGCGGACACGAATGAAATCCGGATGCGACTTTACCGCGCGAGCGTCGCGTGTCTCGACGAAGCGCCGGCCGAAGTCCAGACGGTACTCGTGCGAGATCCGCCCCGGACGCGGCGTCATGACGATGAGGTGGGTGGCGAGGAACAGCGCTTCCTCGACGCTGTGCGTGATAAAGAACATCATCTTGCCGGTGCGATGCCAGACGTCGAGAATCAATTCCTGGATGGCCTCGCGCGTGAAGGCGTCGAGGGCGCCCAGCGGTTCGTCCATGAGCATCAGCGCCGGATCGGACGCCAGCGCGCGGGCGATGCCGACACGCTGTTGCATGCCGCCGGACAGTTCGTAGATGGCGCGCTCGGCGAAGTCCACCAGGCCTACCAGTTCGAGTTTCTCCAGCGCAATCGCGCGGCGCTGCGCCGGTGGCACGCCGCGCATGCGCAAGCCGAATTCAACGTTGGCGATGACGTTGAGCCAGGGCATCAGCGCATGCTTCTGGAACACCACGCCACGATCCGCGCCCGGCCCGGTGACCTCCTTGCCGTCGAGCATGATCGAGCCCTCGGTCGGCGGCAGGAATCCAGCGATGCACGAGAGGAGCGTCGTCTTGCCGCAACCGGACGCGCCGATCGCCACCACGAATTCGCCGTCGCCCATCCCCAGGTCGACGTTGGCCAACGCGTCCACGAAACCGTCCCGCGTTCCATAGCGCACGGTCAACCCGCGAATGTCGAGCTTGGGTATTTTTGCGACTCCCGAATGGCCTTGCATGGCCGGCGCAACGGCCGGACAGAAAGCGCGGGTCCGCGCGGGTCCGCTTGGACCCGCGCGCACTGCATGGTCGCGCGACGCTACTTCATCGCCTGCGTGACGTACTCCGCGGTGACGCTGGCCGAGTAGTCCTTGGCCAGTTCCTGGATCCGCCCCTGTTCCTTCAGGAATTTGGCGGTTTCGGTCAGCGCCTTGGCGGCGCCGCCGTTGGCCCCGCCTCCGAGCCACGCGTTGGAGGCCTGCTGCTGCAGCGTTGGGAAGGCGTACAGACCCATCGTCCCGGCGACGTTCTCGGGCTTGGAACCCGACCACTTCGCGACGGCCGCCACCTTGGCGGGATCGCTGGTGAATCCCTTTACGTTGGCGCGATACTCGGCGTCGGTCTTGGCGAGCGCCTTGACCAGCGCCACCATGAACTGCGGATTGGCCTTCGCCCATTTCTTGTCGACGACGAGGCCGTCGAACGTGCACTTGCCCTTGGCGCAGAGTTCGCCGGAGGTGACTAGCACCTTGCCGTTCTGCTTGGTCGTCGCCAGCGCCGGATCCCAGATGAACGCAGCATCGATGTCACCACGGGCCCATGCCGCGGCGATCTCGGGGGGACGCATGTTCAATACCTGCGCATCGGTTGCCTTCATGCCCGCGAGCTCCATCGCGTAGAGCAGGTGGAAATGGCTGGTGGACACGAAAGGTGTGGCGATCTTCTTGCCTTTAAGGTCGGTCATCTTGGTGATGCCCGACCCGTTGCGCACGACCAGCGCCTCGGCCGCGCCGATGTCCTCGAGGATCCAGAACACTTCGACGTCGAGTCCCTGGCTGATGGCCGCGGCGATCGGCGAGCTGCCAGCTTCGCCGATCTGCACGTCACCCGAAGCCATGGCGCGGATCACGTCACCGCCGCCGCCAAACTGCCGCCAGTTGATTTTGTAGCCGGTGGCCTTTTCGACCTCGCCTTGCGCCTGCACCCAGCGAAATGGAATCACCATGTCCTGGTAGGCGAAGGTGACCGTTTTCTGCGCCCACGCCGGGGCGCTGGCCAGCATCGCCAGCACTGCGCCCGAGAACCATTTTTCCCAAGATTGCTTCATACCTGTCTCCCGTTTGACTACTGCCTCGGTAATCCCCCTGTTGCCACCCTAGATCGTGCGCAAGGTCTTGCGCAGGATCTCGGTGATCGTATCCACGTGCGCGCGCTCGGCAATGAACGGCGGCGCGATGATCGCCGTGTCACCCGTCGCCTTAAGATGCAATCCATTGTCGAAGAGTTTTTTCTGGAACGCGTGGCCGCGGGCTCCGGGCATGCCTTGCGGTGCGACGTCGATGGCGGCGAACAGGCCATAGCCGCGGATGTCGGTGACCACGCCTTCATCCTTGAGCGAGAAAATCGCGTCGAGGAAGTAGGGTGATAGCGCGCGTCCGCGCTCGAACAGACCGTCGGACTTGTAGATGTCGAGTGCCGCAAGCCCCGCCGCGCACGAAGCCGGGTTGCCCGAGTAGGTGTAGCCATGGAAGAACTCGAGGCCGCCTTCCGGCGTCGCGTTCATGATCGTGTCGTGCACGCGCTGGGACACCGCCACCGCGCCCATCGGCAGCGCACCGTTGGTGAGCGCTTTCGCCATGGTCAAGAGGTCGGGTGTGACGCCGAAGCTCTGTGCAGCGAACGCCTGGCCGGTGCGGCCGAACCCGGTGATGACTTCGTCGAAGACGAGCAGGATCCCGTGCTGGTCACAGATTTCGCGCAGGCGCTTCAGATATCCCTTCGGTGGCACCAGGCAACCGGACGACCCGGCGATCGGCTCGACGAAGCAGGCCGCGATGTTCTCTGCGCCATAGAGCGTGACAAAGCGCTGCAGGTCCTCGGCGAGCTCGATGCCATGCGCGCCCTCGCCCTGGGTGAAGAAATTCTCCTTGAGATGCGTGTGGCGCATGTGCGCGATGCCTGGCAGCCCCGGTCCGAACTTGCGCCGGTTGTTGACCATCCCCGACAGCGACACGCCGCCGAAGTTGACCCCGTGATAGGCACGCTCACGCGATATGAACATCGTGCGGCCGGCCTGGCCGCGCGCCTGGTGATACGCGAGCGCCATTTTCATCGTGGTGTCGACGGCTTCTGAACCGGAGCTCACGAAGAAAATGCGATTGAGGTCGCCCGGGGTAAGCTCGGCGAGGCGCGTGGCGAGCTCGAACTGCTTCGGATGTCCGCGCGTGAACGGCGCGACGAAGTCGAGCTCGCGCAACTGGGCACTGACGGCGTCGGCGATCTCCTTGCGCGCATGGCCGGCCGCGCAGCAGAACAGGCCGGAGGACGCGTCGATCACCTTGCCGCCGCGGTCATTCCAGTAGTACATGCCCTCGGCACGCACCACCATTTTCGGATCGCTCTTGAAATCGCGATTCGGCGTGAACGGCATCCAGTACGCGTCGAGCGCGTCGGTCTTGGCAACGGCCTGCTCGTGCAGCGTCGGTTCGGCGTGTCCCATCTTGAGTACCTCGGAAAAAGGTGTGCGGCGGTGTGCGGCGGGGTTGGACTATGGTCAAATTGTACTCTGGAAGCCCGCGTTTTGCGGGCCTCCGTTCGCTGACTCCGGCAGCGACCGCGACCGTCGCATGGTGTTCCAGAAAATGAAAAAATGCATGGACTTGGCAACTGGCGTCGAAGCCGTCCGGAGTACGCGTGCGCGCTGAGCTGGTGCCGACGGTTGCGGCGGGAGACCACGCGCCTGCCGCATACGACTACGTGATCATCGGCGGCGGCACGGCGGGCTGCGTGCTCGCCAATCGCCTGAGTTCCGACGGGACGCGCCGGGTGCTGATGCTGGAAGCCGGGCCGCGCGACAACTATTTGTGGATCCACGTGCCGATCGGATACGGCAAGACCATGTTCCATCCGGTCTACAACTGGGGCTTTGATACCGATCCGGATCCCGGCATGCATGGCCGGCGACATCTACTGGCCGCGCGGACGCGGCCTCGGCGGCTCCTCATCGATCAATGGCCTCATCTACGTGCGGGGTCAGCCCGACGACTATGATGCTTGGGCCGCCGCAGGCAATGCCGGCTGGGGCTGGAAAGACGTGCTGCCCTATTTCATCCGCAGCGAAGGCAACGCACGAGGAGCCAGTGCCACGCATGGCGCCGACGGCCCGCTCGCCTGTTCGGACATCGGCGACCGGCATGAGCTGATCGACGCGATCATCGCCGGCGCCGGGGAACTCGGCGTGCCGCGCACCGACGATTTCAACGGTGGTGTGCAGGAAGGGGCCGGCTACTACCAGTTGTTCACGCGCAACGGGTTGCGTTGCAGTACGGCGGTGGGCTACCTGCGGCCGGTGCGTTCGCGGGCC
>CAVWPC010000044.1:0-121205 GCA_963756765.1 uncultured beta proteobacterium
AACCTCGATCGTGATCGCCTATTTCGCGCGCGCGAACTGCACCTCGTATCGTTGCTGCGCAACCGCCTGAAAATAGATGCCCTTCAGGACGTCTTTCTCGGGATCGTAGTCCAAGGTGTAGGTTGAACCGTTGTATCCCCCTGCGCGCAGTTCCAGGAATACGCGGATGGTGCCGCCCTCGCGCGATGCTTCGGCACGGGAAAAGGGCAGCGGGCGCGGATTCGCATAGGCGGCGTCGAGCTTGCCGTTGGCATCGACGGCCTTGATGGCGATCATGTACCCGCCATCCGGACGCACCCAGCGGCCCTCCAGCGCTTCGAATCCCTGCCTCGCCTGGGCGACGGGAGTCGGCGGCGGCATCGCAGCCGTCGCGGCAGTCTGGCCGTAAGCGTTGGCAACGCAGGCACCGGCTACGGCCAATGTCAGCAACAGGTAGCGTACATTTGCCGTGGCACAAGCACGTCGTCTTCCACCAGTGGTCATGAAACCTTCCATTGCCGCAGGTCGACTGGACAATGTGAACGACGTCGCGAAGCGCGGCGAAGTACCGCGATCATGAAAGCAGCCGCGGGGGCGAACCAGATGCGTGGCACCATGGTCGCCCCTCGCCGGCCCGGTGCGCTCAGTCCCGCTTCGCCTTTTCTTTCATCGCTGCCTCGAACGTCTCGATGTCCTTCGGCGACAATTGTGGCCGATCGAGCTTGAGCGTCAGCTTGTTCAACTTCGCAGTCAGCGTGAACGGCGGCTGGTAGTCGGCATCGTTCACGCCAGTCAGCGTGTCGGAGCCGATGTCGAAGCTTTCGTCCCACTGCAGGATCAACGGGAGCGTCTTCGGCATGGACTTGGTGGCGACGACCTTGCCGTCGACCTTGAGCGTCCCCGTCCCCGGACGGCCGACCCCACTGAAGTTGTTGAACGCCAGCGTACCGGGCCCAAGACCGTCGTATTTGAAATCGAACTCGACCGTGTGCCGACCCGGCGTGAGCGCGTCCGGGCCTTCCCACTTGATGCGCTCGAGATCGACCATGTTCCACAGCCAAACCGGTTTGCCCTTGAGCAGGTAGAAGCCATAGCCACCGAAGCGACCGCCCGAAGTGAGCATCATGCCTTCGGCGCCACCCTGCGGGACCTCGATGTCGGCGGTGACGGAGTAGGAAGTGTTCAGCAGCAGCGGCGAGTCGCCCTGCGGCAGGCCGACCATCGGACGCGTGTAGACGAACTCGCTGCGCCCGGCGGTGATGTTCGGCCGCGGTGCGACGAGGCGCGACGCGACTGAGGCATCCAGCGGAAGGACTTGGTACTTCCTCGCCTCGGCCAGGAATTTCTTGCGCATCTCCGCGACCTTGACCGGGTACCTCGCCGCAATGTCGTCGGACTGGCTGAAGTCTTCCGAGAGGTGGTAGAGCTGGAACACCTGGTTGTTCAGCGGATCGGGATTCGCCGCACCGAATGCCTCCCATGGCGCGCGGTTCACCTTCGTGCTCAGTAACCAGCCGTCCTCGTACAGGGCCCACTGCCCCATCATCTCGAAGTACTGCGTCGTGTGCCGTGACGCCAACTTGGCGTTCTTCTCGTCGAACGTGTAGACGAAGCTCGTGCCTTCGATCGGCGCCTGCTTGATGCCGTCGACCATTTCCGGCGGCTTGATGCCGGCAGCTTCGAGGATCGTGGGGACGACGTCGATCACGTGGACGAACTGCTCACGCAAGGCGCCCTTGTCCTTGATGCGCGCCGGCCACGACACCACCATGTTCTGGTTGATGCCACCCAGGCGCGAAGCGTTCTGCTTGAACCAGTCGAAGGGCGTGTCGAACGCCCACGACCAGCCGGCCGACATGTGGTTGTAGGTCAGATCCGTGCCCCAGACGTCGTAGAACTTCATCTGCACATCGACGGGGATCTCGTTCAGGCCGTTGAAGAACGCCACCTCGTTGGGCGTGCCCATCGGCCCGCCCTCGGCGCTCGTGCCGTTGTCGCCGTTGATGTAGATGACGAGCGTGTTGTCCAGCCGGCCCAGGTCCTCGAAGGCCTGGAGAACGCGGCCGATCTCGTGGTCGCTGTAGGCAGCGTAGGCGGCGAAGACCTCGACCTGGCGGATGAAGAGCTTTTTCTCCTCGGCGCCGAGCTTGTCCCAGGGCTTCAGGACTTCGTCGGGCCAGGGCGTCAGCTTGGAATCCTTCGGAATCACGCCGAGCTTCTTCTGATTCTCGAAGATCGTGTCGCGCAGCTTGTTGTAGCCGTCGTCGAACAGGTGCATTGCGCTGATCTTGTCCACCCATTCCTTGGTGGGGTGATGCGGTGCGTGCGTAGCCCCAGGGGCGTACTTGATGAACAGGGGCTTGCTAGGCTGGGTCTGGTGCATGCGCGAGATGTAGTCGATGGCATCGTCGGCCATGCCGGTGATGAGGTTCCAGCCGGGCTTGCCCAGGTTCGGATAGATCTGCGTGGTGTTGCGGAACAGGTTCGGCTGCCACTGGTTGGTGTCGCCGCCGACGAAGCCGTAGAAATATTCGAAGCCCATGCCGGTCGGCCACTGGTCGAAGGGACCGACCTGGCTGGCCGCGAAGGCCGGCGTGTTGTGGTCCTTGCCGAACCATGACGTGGCGTAGCCGTTGTCGAGCAGGATGCGGCCGATGGTCGCCTTGTCCTTGCCGATGATGCTGTTGTAGCCGGGGAAGCCCGTCGACTGCTCGGAAATGACGCCGAAGCCGGCCGAATGATGGTTGCGTCCGGTGATCAGCGCCGCGCGCGTCGGCGAGCACAGTGCGGTCGAGAACATGCGGTTGTAACGCAAGCCGTCCTTGGCGAGCCGATCCATCGTGGGCGTCGGGATCACGCCGCCGAAGGTGCTGGGCACGCCGAACCCGGCGTCGTCGGTAATGATCAGCAGCACGTTGGGGGCGCTCCTGGGCGGCACCACGCGCGGAGCCCACCAGGGCTTCGACTGCAGTGCGTCGTCCTTGATCACGCCGCCGAATTTCGGGTCCGGCGCCGGCAGTTGCCGGTTGCTGACGGTAGTGCTGGCACCGGGCGAACCGAGCGTGCCGGTGACTTGCTGCGCCGACGCCGTCCCGATTGCAAGTGCCGCACCAAGAATGGACAGCGCCAGCCGAACGGCTGCATTGATCGTTGACATCCGCGAAGCTCCTCGTGTTTATTTCATTCATTGCGCTGCCGCACAATTGCTGGCTGGCAGCCGCCTGCATTTCGCTTCGGCAACCTCGCCCGCGCCACAAACCCGCGGGCGCGCGACACTGCCCACAACCGTCGGACGCAAGGCCGGTCCCGTGAATTTAACAGGTCGCGACTTTCAAGGCCTTGCAGTTCCGGACACAATACGCAACATGAACGATCCTTTGCAAGTGGACATCGACCGGTCCGGGACCCACGCATTCGGCGCCGGTCGCGCCTATGCGCCGAGCCGGCGGGGCGACGTACGGATCGGGCCGATCCTGGCGATACCGACCGTCCTGACCGAGCTGGGCGTGGCACCCGAGGTGGCATTCCGAAGTGCCGGACTCGACCTCAATCGCTTCGCCGATCCCGATCATCGCGAGCCCCTCGAAGTGATCGGCCGCCTGCTCGACATATGCGTCGATCTGACTGGTTGCCGTCAACTTCGGCCTGTTGGTGGGGGAGCGCTTCAATCTGGAAGGGTTGGGCCCCATCGGCGAACTCATGCGCTACTCGGCCGACGTCGACGAGGCACTGCACGGGTTGCTGCAACACCTGCATCTGCATGATCGGGGTGCCGCGCCCCTTTTGCTTGCGCCGGAGCCGGGCAGGCGAATCCTCGGTTACTCGATCTATCGAGCGGGGGTGCACGGATACGCACAGATCTATGCGACGGCGATCGCCATCGGCTACCGGATCCTGGCCGCGCTCGGCGGCGCGGGATTCCAGCCGACCTTGGTCCAGTTCTCGTTCGCGCAGCCGCCCGATGTCGCGGAGTACGCACGCGTGTTCCAGTCCCGGGTCGTGTTCGACGCGCCGGTGTCGGGCATCGTATTCGCGTCGTCATGGCTGTCGCGTTCGCTGGCAAGTGCCGATCGGTCCAGGCACGAGGAAATTGCGCGCGCGATCCGGGAGGCGGAGAGACGCGCATCGACAACCTTCGCCGAGCAGGTGGAGCCGGTGTTGCGCGCGATGCTCATGAGCGAGCCGGCGGCGGGGCCGGCCGTGGCACGCCGCTTCGCGATGCACGAGCGTACATTGCGGCGGCGACTTCGCGCGGAAGGCCTAAGTCTTCGCGAGCTCACGAACCGGGCCCGGTTTGAACTCGCGGGCCAATTGCTGCGCGAGACCCGGTTGCCCGTGTCCGAGATCTCCGCGAGTCTCCAGTACGCCGATTCGAACGCCTTTTCGCGCGCGTTCCGCGCCTGGGCGAAGTGCAGCCCGACCGTTTGGCGGACGCAGGCAGAAAACCACGCCTGACACGGCACGGGCAGCTTCGCTCGGCCCGCAAATTGCTCCTGCAGATGAAACCGCTATCCGGCGCGGCCGCGTCGACTCGGGCGTATAACCTAACCTATTGAACCACAATGGAAGTTTCAGGCGCATCCGCGGGCGACTCGATGCCATGCGCGCAAACGCTGCTCGATGAACTGCGCGCGTTGCGGGCGAGCGAAGCGCAACTGCTGGACGCGCAGCGGCTCGCACACGTGGGCAGCTGGAGCCACGACCTGGTGACGGGCCGCATCGACTGGTCGGAGGAATGCTTTCGCCTGTTCGGACTCGACCGGCAGCGGTGCGAGCCTTCGTTCGCCGCGGTGGAACCGTTGGTTCACCCCGATGACCGGCAGCGCGTGCGCGCGATGCTCGGCAGTGCCATGCGCGAAGGACGCAGCGGCGAGATGGAATTCCGCATCGTGACCGGGCTCGATGAAACGCGCTGGCTGCATGCGATCGAGGAATCGGTCAAGGATGCGGCGGGCAATGTCGTCCTGCTGCGCGGCACCGTACGCAACATCACCGCGCGCAAGGAAGCAGAGCTGGCACGCGACCGGGCGATCGAGCGATTCAACATCGCGATGCACGGATCCGACCTCGTGCTGGTCGACGTCGACCCGGACGGCGTCGTGTACCTGTCCGAACGCTGGAACGTGCTGCTGGGCGGCGAGCCACGCGAGTCGTACACAACGTTCGGCGCGCTGCTGTCGCTGACGCACGAGGACGAACGCGAGGCCATCCTCGAACGCTACGTAGATACGCTCACCGGGAAGAGCGCCGAATACGACATGGAGCATCGTGTCCGTGCGCACGACGGCTCGTGGCGCTGGATCAGGAGCCGCGGGCGCGTGGTCGAGCGCGACGCGCACGGGCGGGCGCGCCGTCTTGCCGGCATCAACGAGGACATCACCCGGCACAAATTGGCGGAGGACCGCCTGCGCCAAAGCGAGGCGCGCTTCCGCGGTCTGCTCGCGCTGTCGACCGACTGGTATTGGGAACAGGATGCGCAGCCTGCGGTTCACCGAAGTCTCGGGCATCGACCCCGAGCGCGATCCGCTCGGGGTCACCCGCTTCCTGGGGGAGGAGGGCTTCGCCGCCTCGCCGACCGGCATCGACCAGGCCGACTTCGCCCGCTACCAGGCGCTGACCGCGGCGCGGCAGCCGTTCCGCGACCTGTGCTATACGACGCGCGGCAGCGATGGCCAGTTGCGCTTCATCAGTTTCTCCGGCGAGCCCGTGTTCGACCGGGACGGACGGTTCACCGGCTACCGGGGTATCGCCCGCGATGTCACCCAGTCGCGTCGCGACGAGGAGCGCATCCGCCGCCTCGCGCACTTCGACGAACTGACCGGGTTGCCGAACCGGACCATGTTCATGCACACACTGCAGCGGGCATTCAGCCTCGCGCAACGGCGCAACCGGCAGTTCGCGCTTTTCTTCATCGACCTCGATCGCTTCAAGAACATCAACGACAGTCTCGGTCACGAGGCAGGCGATCGCCTGCTCCAGGAAGTGGCCCGGCGGCTCACTCACCAGACCCGGGCGAGCGACACGGTGGCGCGCCTCGGCGGCGACGAATTCGTCGTGCTCGTCGAGGAGGTGTCGGAGGCGCGCGAGCTGAACGCGATCGCGCAGAACATTCTCGCCGCGGTGGGCCGGCCGTATGAATTGTCGGGCCGGGAAGTGCACGTTACCGGCAGCATCGGCATCGCCACGTATCCGAACGATGGCGAGGACGCGGCGACCTTGCTCAAGAACGCCGACATCGCGATGTACCTCGCCAAGGACTGCGGCAAGAACAATTTCCAGTTCTATTCGGCGGAGCAGAACCTGCACTCGTTCGAGCGCCTGGCGCTCGAATCGGCGTTGCGCCATGCGCTGGGTCGCCAGGAGTTCGTGCTGCATTATCAGCCGCTGGCGGACCTGGCGAGCGGTGCGATCGTCGGCGCCGAAGCGTTGCTGCGCTGGCGGCATCCCGATCTTGGCCTCGTGATGCCGGCGCAGTTCATCCCGCTGGCTGAGGAAACCGGGCTCATCGTGGCCATCGGCCAATGGGTGCTGCAAACGGCGTGCGCGCAGGCGCAGGCCTGGCATGCCGACGGGTTCCGCGCCTTCCGCATCGCCGTCAATCTGTCTGCCCGGCAGTTCCGCGATGACGCGCTGACGGCCCACGTTGCGCAAGCCATCGCGCAATCCGGCATCGAGCCGCAAAACCTCGAACTGGAAATCACCGAGAGCATGGTAATGCAGGCGCCCGAGCTCGCGGTGCGCACGCTGACCCTGCTGCGCGAAATGGGCGTGGCGGTGGCCATCGACGACTTCGGTACCGGCTATTCGTCACTGGGTCACCTCAAGCGCTTTCCGATCGATCACGTGAAGATCGACCGCTCGTTCATCAAGGACCTGCCTCATGACGGGGATGACGCGGCGATCACCTGCGCCGTGATCGCGATGGCCAAGAGCCTGCGCATGCGGGTCATCGCCGAAGGCGTCGAGACCGACGCGCAACTCGACTTCCTGCGCGGGCACGGCTGCGACGAGTTCCAGGGCTTCCTGTTATCGCAGCCATTGCCTGCCACCGAGTTCGCGTTGCTGGTGCGGTCGCGGCCGCGGCTGACACTGGTCGCCTGAGGCGATACGGCCCGGGCCGCCGTTGCTATGGCTATCCGGCGCGCGTTCGGGCCGCCACGCGGATGGGTCCGCGAGCACGTCGGGCGTTAGAATCGCCACCATCGGGTAGGGATCAAGGCGACGGGTGACGCGGTCGGACGAAGACTGGATGGACGAAGCATTGGCGCTTGCGCAGGCAGCGGCCGATCGCGGCGAAGTGCCGGTCGGTGCCATCGTGGTTCGCGATGGTGTCGCGATCGGCCGCGGTGGCAACGCGCCGATCGCCGGCAACGATCCGACCGCGCATGCCGAGATCGCGGCGCTGCGCGAAGCGGCGCGTGCGACCGGGAACTATCGCCTGGTCGGTTGCGACCTTTATACGACGCTCGAACCCTGCGCGATGTGTGCCGGCGCGATGCTTCATGCGCGCATCGCCCGCGTCATCTATGGTGCGCGCGATCCGAAGTCCGGCGTATGCGGTTCGGTGCTGGATCTGTTTGCCGAGCGTCGACTCAATCACCATGCGAGCGTGACCGGTGGCGTCCGGTCGGCTTCGTGCGGCGCCATGCTCTCCGCGTTCTTCGCGGCGCGTCGGTAGGCGAATCAAGATGACCCGCCGCTACGGCATCGGCTTGTATGCGCCGTCGGGATTCGCGCTCGATCCCGCTGCGATCGATCGCGCGGTGGCGCTGCTCGAAGCGCGCGGCCACGCCGTCGTCGTGGACCCCACCTGTCGCGCGCGCTGGCAGCGCTTCTCGGCCCCGGATGATGAGCGCCTCGCCGCGGTGCTCCGGATGGCGCAGGACCCGCGGGTCGAATTGGCGATCGCGCTGCGTGGTGGTTACGGCTGGTCGCGCCTGCTCGATCGCGTCGATTTCCCGGCGCTCGCGCGCGCCGGCAAGCGCTGGCTCGGCTACAGCGATTTCACGGCCTTCCAGCTGGCGGCGCTCGCGCACGCCGGCATGACCAGCTTTGCCGGGCCCGTCGTCGCCAGCGACTTCGGTGCGGTCGCGCCTTCGGCGTACACGCTCGACCACTGCTTCGGGCTGCTCGATGCCAGCGAGTACGCGATCGACTGCGCGCTCGACGGGCCGGATTGCGAGGCGTCGGGTACGCTCTGGGGCGGCAACCTCGCGATGGTGGCGCATCTGGTCGGCACGCCCCACTTTCCCCGCATCGATGGCATCCTCTTTGTCGAGGATGTGGGCGAAGCGCCGTACCGGGTCGAGCGCATGTTCCGGCAACTGCATCACGCCGGGGTGCTCGCGCGCCAGCGCGCGGTGCTGCTTGGCCGGTTCACCGAATACGCGCTGTCCGCCAACGATGGCGGCTACGATCTCGATGAAGTGGTGCGCGAGTTGCGCCGGTTGACGCCGGCGCCGGTGCTGACCGGGTTGCCCTTCGGCCACGTCGCCGACAAGCTGACCTTGCCGGTGGGTGGCGATTGCAAGGTCATCGTGCGGCAAGGGCAGGCCAGACTCACTCTTGGGAACTATGCGCGCTGAACGCGACACCCGGTTTACCGTGCGCACCGCCGACTGGCAACAGGACGCACAGCGCCTGCGCGCGATCCGCATCGCCGTCTTCGTGATCGAGCAGAACGTGCCCGAAGAGCTCGAGTGGGACGGCATCGATCCCGACTGCGCCCACGTGCTGGCGGAGGACCGGACCGGGACACCGATCGGTTGCGGGCGCCTGCTGCCCGACGGTCACATCGGCCGGATGGCGGTGCTGTCGGAGTGGCGGGGTGCCGGCGTGGGCGCCGCCTTGCTCGCGCGGCTCGTGGGCATTGCCGAGGCGCGTGGCGACGGCGAGGTGCTGCTCAACGCGCAGACGCATGCGGTACCGTTCTACGCGCGCTTCGGCTTCGTGCCGGAAGGCCCGGAGTTCGAGGAAGCCGGCATCCCGCATCAGACAATGCGGCGCGCCTTGTCATCCAGCGCGAATTCGTAGTCGACCTCGCCGGTGCGCTGGCCGCGCGCATCGAAACTGCGCTCGCAAAACCGCGTGTTGCCGTCGCGATCGATGGTCAGCACCGTCGAGCAGCGCGTTCCGTAACCCGGGCCGACGATGAACATGGCCGACAGCGCGCGTTCCCGGTCGAGCGACACACCCGTCGCCGGCAGTTCGGCATCGGCGGCGATGCGGCGATCCCCGAGCCACGCAAAGAGAGTACCGACGTCCTCGTCGCCGCTTGCGCACCATTGCGCGAGCAGTTCGTGGGCGCGCCTCACCTTGGGCCACGGGGTGTCGAGCTGGGCGTTGGACAGGCCATGGACGCCAGGTGCCAGCACGGTAAGTCCGTCGTGGCGGTTCGAGGTCCAGGCGGCCGCGTCGATCTCGCCCGCCACCAGGTTGAACCCGTTGTAGGCGTCCTTGCTGCGCGTGACATTGCGCAGACTGGCAAGTGGTGTTGTGTCCGGCGCCAGCACCTGCGGCACGAGTTCGCCACGCGAACGCGCGGCGTGATCGGGCGACCCGCCCTGGCGGACGTTGGTGAGCAGCGCCCAGCCCCCGTCACGACGCACGCCCAGCCAGGTGCCGCCTGCCTCGAGATCGCGGCCGGCCAGGATGCCGGTGAAGGGGGCCGCCGCGTCCCATGCCGCGGGCGCGGCCGGACGGGCGTGGTACTCGTCACGGTTGGCCGCGACGATCAGCCGGTAGCGGGCATGCGCATCGAGCGCGATCGCCGCGAGGCACATCAGCGTGCGGCGATGAACGCCTCGCTATGGCGCACACCGTCCTCCGCGTAGGTGGCGGCAGCGTGCCGCGCCACCGCTGCCGCAAGTTCGTGCTCGAACAGCGCATGGTCCATCACGTGTTCGTAAACCTCCATCCAGGTGCGCGGCGCGTCGCGGCGCACCAGGACACGACCCTGCACGCCGGCATGCCGGAAGACATCGGCGATCACCGCATCGATCGCGCTGCTGGCGCGGGCCGCGTCTCCATGGAGCCGATACCAGACGTAGTAGTGGACCGGCGTCTGGTGATAGTGCAGCGGGGACTGCATCACAGACGCGGTCGCTCGGGTGCCGCCGGAATCGGTACCACGTAGGGCATCGGCAGTTGGGCCAATGGTGGCCCGTCAACGGTCCCGAGGTGGAGTGGCGGGTCGGCGAGCGCGTCCCACTGGACGACGGCAAGCAGGTCGCTGCCGCCGTGCGGCGACTCCGCCGCATTGGCCACCGTGCCGCATGCCTGGACACCGAAGGCCGCGGCATAGAGCCGCGTGCCCGGCGCCGGCGGCGCGGCATCGACGTGCAGCAACACCGTGCGTGACTTGAGGCGCGCAAGATTCTTGGCGCGGGCAATGATTTCCTGGCCCGGATAGCAACCCTTGCCGGCCCGCAGGCCATGCAGCAGATCCCAGTTGGCGTCCTGCGGAAGGAACTGCTCCTGGGTTGCCAGCGTCACCATCGGCACGCCCGCGCGAATGCCGAGCCAGTGCCAGCGCGACGATTCTGCGCTCGGTGCCTCCGCCGCCAGGCGCGCGCGGAGGTCGTCTACCCCGCCTGGCGTACCCTGAAGCAGGATCCGGCCGTCGGGCATCGTCGCGACGATGGTCTCGGCGATCTCGAGGGCACGACCGGGGGCGGGTGCTTCCCCCAGCGCGGCCGCCACCACGTCCCGCGCGCCGTGACCGCCGACACCGAGGGGCGGAGTCAGCCCCGTGCGATCGACGACCTGCACCCGCGCCCGCATGACGAACCTGGCGAGACGCTCGCGCAGCGGGCCGGCGAGATCGGCGGCCAGCCAGGCAATGAAGTCTTCGGGCGCGACCCGGCACAGGTACAGGCTGCCGAGCATGCGGCCCTTGGCCGAGTTGTAGCTGGTCCACTGGGCTTCGCCCACCCCGAGCCGGCTCGCGTCGTTGGAAAACTGGCCCAGCAGGAACGCGCCGACGTCCGGGCCGGAAAAACCCAGCACACCGATATCGGGAAGCGTCGTCCAGAATGCGGGCGGATCGTTGGCGTTGGCAGGGGTCATGACTGGGAATCTGGCGTCGGCAGCGTGAGGTTACAAGTGCAGCTTAAGCCACGCATGGCGGAACGGGCCATAAACGTGCTAGAATAACAAGTTATCTCGATCGCGCACTCGCTTGGATGGCAGGCGGGTTGCGACCAGAAGGTTGGCAGTCACGCGACCCCGGCTCGTGCGGGGGAAATCCGCTCCGGGTCGTGCGGGGGAAATCCGCTCCGGGTCACAGGGGGAATTCCCTCCGAGTCATGGTGGGGGAGTCCCCTTCGGGGCACAGTGCGACACGACTGGCAATTCGATCGGGCAATCCGCACACCGCGCGGTCTTTAGGGTGTCGGGCCGTGCGCTGGAATTCCAGCGGGCTCGATCACATCCGCCGGTGGAGGCTAACCCTGAAGGAGCAGGTATTCATGTCGGTCACCATGCGTCAAATGCTGGAAGCTGGGGTCCACTTCGGCCACCAGACCCGTTACTGGAACCCGAAGATGGCCGATTTCATCTTCGGCCAGCGCAACAAGATTCACATCGTCAATCTCGAGAAGACGATGCAGATGTACCAGGATGCCATGAAGTACGTCCGGCAACTGGCCAGCAACCGGGGCACCGTCCTCTTCGTCGGCACCAAGCGCCAGGCGCGCGAGATCCTGGCCGAGGAGGCGCAACGTGCCGGGATGCCGTATGTCGACCATCGCTGGCTTGGCGGCATGCTGACCAACTTCAAGACCGTGAAGGCATCGATCAAGCGCCTGAAGGATCTCGAGCAGATGGCCGAGGACGGCACGTTCGAGCGCATGAGCAAGCGCGAAGCGCTGTCGCTCAAGCGTGAACTCGACAAGCTGATGAAGAGCCTGGGCGGGATCAAGGACATGAACGCGCTGCCCGATGCGATGTTCGTGGTCGACGTCGGTTACCACAAGATCGCGGTGACCGAGGCCAAGAAGCTTGGTGTCCCGATCATCGGCGTGGTCGACACGAATCATTCGCCGGATGGCATTGCCTATGTCATTCCGGGCAACGACGACTCGAGCCGCGCCATCCGGTTGTACGCACGCGGCGTTGCCGATGCGGTCCTCGAGGGCCGAAGCACGGTGGTACAGGAGATCGTCCAAAGCGGCGACGAGTTCGTCGAAGTGCAGGAAGAGGCCTCCGCCTGACGCGGGCGCCTTCTTACCTCGGGGGCCGAGCGGCCCCTTGTTTTGGACGCAGGACGGCGACCCGCAAGCGGGGCGCCCCGGTGGGTTTGCGAAGCATCGCGCGCGGTACGCCGCCAAAAATGATGCAGGCCGCGACTGCCGGTCAACGAATATGGAGCAGCAGATGGCGGATATCTCCGCGAGCATGGTGATGGAACTGCGGCAGCGTACTGGCCTCGGCATGATGGAATGCAAGAAGGCGCTGACCGAAGCGGACGGCGACCTGACCAAGGCCGAGGAAGTGTTGCGGATCAAGAGTGGCGCCAAGGCCAGCAAGGCCGCCGGGCGGATTGCGTCCGAAGGCATCGTCGGTGCGTACATGACCCCGGATGCCAGGGTCGGCGCGATGGTCGAAGTCAACTGCGAGACAGATTTCGTGTCGCGCAACGAGGACTTCGTCGCCTATGCCAAGGCGCTGGCCAAGCTGGTCGCCGACAAGAATCCTGCCGACGTCGAGGCGCTGTCGGGCCTCGCCCTGGACGGCGGTACGGTCGAGTCGGTACGCCAGGCGCTGGTGCAGAAAATCGGCGAGAACCTGTCGATTCGTCGCTTCACGCGCTTCGAGACTGCGGGCCGCCTGGCGCAGTACCTGCACGGCGGCGGCCGCATCGGTGTCACGGTCGAGTTCGACGGCGGCGACGAGCAGGTGGGCCGCGACGTGGCGATGCACGTGGCCGCCGGCGCGGCGCCGGGCGCGATCCGCCCCGTTTGCGTGTCGCGCGCGGAAGTGCCGGCTGAATTGATCGAGCGTGAGCGCGCGATCTACACGGCGCAGGCCGCCGAAAGCGGCAAGCCCGCGGAGATCGTGGCGAAGATGGTCGACGGCCGCATCAACAAGTTCCTGGCCGAGGTGACGTTGCTCGGGCAGCCATTCGTCAAGAATCCCGACGAGACGGTCGAGAAGTTCCTGAAGGCGAAGGGTGCGAGCGTCAAATCGTTCGCGCTCTACGTCGTCGGCGAAGGCATCGAGAAGAAGAAGGACGACTTCGCCGCCGAAGTGGCGGCGATGGCGAAGGCCTAAGCAAGCGCGGTGACGGACGTGCGCTACCTTGTGTGGCGCACGGCTCCCGCCCGGAAGGCGGGAGCGCTGTAACGGTTGGTTTTGCCCCACGAAGCACGCACGGTACGCAAGGAGTCCGCATGAATCCGCCCACCGCCGCCGCCACGACACCGAGCGCCGAGGCCATTCCCGTCAAGGCTGCGACCAAGCCCGCCTACAAGCGGATCCTGCTCAAGCTCTCGGGCGAAGCGCTGATGGGGGAAGGCTCCTACGGGATCGAGCGCGAGACGATCGATCGCATCGTCGCCGAGATCGCCGACGTGCTGCGCTCGGGCGTCGAAGTCGCGATCGTCATCGGTGGCGGCAATATCTTCCGCGGCGTCGCGCCGGGCGCCGCCGGGATGGACCGCGCCACCGCCGACTACATGGGCATGCTCGCGACCCTGATGAATGCGCTGGCGCTGCAGGATGCGCTGCGGCGGGCCGGCGTTGAATCGCGCGTGCAGTCGGCACTGCGGATCGACCAGGTGGCCGAACCCTACATCCGTGGCCGCGCGTTGCGGCATCTCGAGGAAGGGAAGGTGGTGATCTTCGCCGCCGGCACCGGCAATCCCTTTTTCACCACCGATACCGCCGCCGCGTTGCGTGGTCGCGAGATGGGCGTGGACATCGTGCTCAAGGCAACCAAGGTCGATGGCGTGTATACCGCCGATCCGATGAAGGACACCGGCGCCAAGCGTTACCTGTCGCTGACCTTCGACGAGGCGATCGTCAAGAATCTGAAGGTGATGGATGCCACGGCGCTGGCGCTGTGTCGCGACCAGAACATGTTGCTCAAGGTGTTCTCGATCTTCGTCCCGGGCGCGCTTGCGCGCGTCGTCCTGGGCGAGGACGAAGGAACGCTGGTCCATTGCTGAACGAGCGAGGAACGCATGATCAACGACATCAAGAAGACCGCCGAGCAGAAGATGATGAAATCGCTCGAGGCGCTCAAGGCCGATCTGTCGAAGGTCCGCACGGGCCGTGCCCATACCGGCCTGCTCGACCATATCCACGTCGACTACTACGGCACGCAGATGCCGCTCGCCCAGGTGGCGAGCGTCACGCTGGCCGACGCGCGCACGATCGGCGTGCAACCCTGGGAGAAGAAAATGGTGCCGGTCGTCGAGAAGGCGATCCGGGATGCCGACCTCGGATTGAATCCGGCCACCAGCGGTGACCTGATCCGCATTCCGATGCCGGCGCTCACCGAGGAACGGCGCAAGGAACTCACCAAGGTCGTGCACAAGGATGCCGAGGCCGCGCGCGTCGCGGTGCGCAACATTCGCCGCGATGCCAACGAGCACCTGAAGAAGTCGCTCAAGGAGAAGGAGTGCTCCGAAGACGAGGAGCGCCATGCGCAGACCGACGTGCAGAAATTGACGGATCGCTATATTGCCGAGATCGACAAGGTGATGCAGGCCAAGGAAGCCGACCTGATGGCGATCTGACCGCAGCTGCCTGACACCTTGGCCATCACCCCTGTGTTCAAGAGTTCCACGTTCGACGTTCCCGAGCCGCGCGCCACGCCCCGGCACGTGGCCATCATCATGGACGGCAACGGCCGCTGGGCGAAGCAACGTCTGCTCCCGCGGGTCGCCGGCCATCGCAAGGGCGTCGAATCCGTACGCAATACCGTGCGCGCTGCCGCTGAACGCGGTGTCGAGTTCCTGACGCTGTTTGCATTTTCGAGCGAAAACTGGCGCCGGCCGGCCGACGAAGTGTCGATCCTGATGGAACTGTTCGTCCGCGCGCTCGAGCAGGAAGTCGAGAAGCTCCACGAGAACCAGATCCGCTTCAAGGCCATCGGCGAACTGTCCCGGTTCGACCAGCGCATTCGCGATCTCGTCAGTGCCGGCGAGGCGCTGACCGCGGGCAATACCGGCCTCACGCTGACCGTGGCCGTCAACTACGGCGGCCGGCGCGACATCGCGCTGGCGGCCCAGCGCTACTTCGCCGCCCATCCGGAGGCGGCGCGGGGGCCGCCGCTCGCCCCGGAGGCGCTCGAACCGTATCTCGCGATGGCATATGCACCCGAGCCGGATCTGTTCATCCGGACCGGCGGTGAGCAGCGCATCTCCAACTTCCTGTTGTGGCAGCTGGCCTATACCGAACTCTATTTCACCGACCTGCTGTGGCCCGACTTCGATGCCGCAGCGCTCGACGAAGCGATCGCGTCGTACGGCCAGCGCGAACGGCGCTTCGGTCGGACCAGCGAGCAGGTCCAGATGGCGTCCGGGGCCTGATGCTAAGGACGCGTCTCCTGACCGTGGCCGTGCTGATTCCGGCGGTGCTGGCGGCGCTGTTCCTGTTGCCGTCGCTGCTCTTTGCCGGTGTTGTACTCGTCGTCATCGGTGCCGCGGCGCATGAGTGGGCGCGGCTCGCGGGCATGGCGCGCAACGGGGCGGCCTGGTACGTGGCGGGCATCGTGCTCGTCGGCATCGGGATGCTGGCCGCGGGACACATGGCGATGGTGTGGCCGGCGATCGTGTCGATCGGCTGCGGTGCTGCTGCACTCTTCTGGATGACGCTGGCGCCGGCGTGGGTGATCGGCCGGTGGCCGACGCAGCGGCGCCTGCCGATGGCGATCCTCGGTGGCGTGGTGCTGCTGGGCGCGTGGATCGCCCTGGTCGAATTGCAGGCGCGCTCGGCGTGGCTGGTGTTGGCCGCGATGGCCACCGTGTGGATCGCCGATACGGCGGCGTATTTCGCCGGCCGCGCCTTCGGGCGCCGCAGGCTCGCGCCGCAGGTCAGTCCCGGCAAGACATGGGAGGGCGTGTACGGCGCCTGGATCGCGGTGGTCCTGTACGCGCTGGTGCTCGTCTTGCTCGCGCGCAAGGCGGGGCTGTCGGTCGCGGTTGGCCCCGTCGTGATCGTGATGTGGCTGGCCTTCATGCTGTTCGTCGCGTCGGTGTCGGTGGTGGGTGACTTGTTCGAATCGCTGCTGAAGCGTCACGCCGGCGTCAAGGACAGCGGCGCGCTGCTGCCCGGGCATGGCGGCGTGCTCGATCGCACCGATGCCCTGCTGGCGGCGATGCCGTTCACGGCGCTCGCTGCGCATGCATTCCTGGCCCGTCCTGCGTAATGCGAAAGGTCGCCATTCTCGGAGCCACCGGATCGATCGGCGCGTCGGCCCTCGACGTGATCGCGCGCCATCCACAGCGTTATCGCGTGACCGCCCTCGCTGCCCACGCCAGCGTGGACAAGATGGCCGACCTGTGCCGGCGCTTCCGGCCGGCGCTTGCCGCCATGGCCGATGCCGCCGCCGCACTGGCGCTGCGCCGAGCGATCGAGGGCGACGGGCTCGGAATCGAAGTGCTCGCGGGCCCGGAAGGACTGGCGGTCGCGGCGGCGCACCCGGAGGTCGACACGGTGCTGGCGGCGATCGTCGGCGGCGCCGGTCTGCCGTCGACGCTCGCCGCGGCGCGCGCCGGCAAGCGGATCCTGCTCGCCAACAAGGAAGCGCTGGTCATGGCCGGCGCGCTCTTCATGGCGGCGGTCGAGGCGGGTGGCGCGACGCTGCTGCCGATCGACAGCGAGCACAACGCGATCTTCCAGTGCCTTCCGCCCGGGTACGCGCGCGATCCTGATCGCGCCGGCGTGCGTCGCATCCTGTTGACTGCTTCGGGCGGTCCGTTTCTGCGGCGCGCGCGCGCGGAACTCGACCGCGTCACGCCGGACGAAGCCTGCGCCCATCCCAACTGGTCGATGGGTCGCAAGATCTCGGTCGATTCGGCCACGATGATGAACAAGGGCCTCGAAGTCATCGAGGCGCAGTGGCTGTTCGGGGTCGGGCGCGATGCGCTCGACGTGGTCATCCATCCGCAGAGCGTCATCCATTCGCTGGTCGAGTATGCCGACGGATCGGTGCTGGCGCAGCTCGGACACCCCGACATGCGCACCCCCATCGCGCAGGCGCTTGCCTATCCGGAGCGCATCGATGCCGGCGTCGCGCGCCTCGACCTGGCGCAGCTCGCGGCGCTGTCGTTCGCCGCCCCCGACGTCGAGCGCTTTCCGTGCCTCGCACTCGCCTACGCCGCGCTGGCGGCGGGGGAGAGCGCGCCCGCGGTGCTGAACGCGGCGAACGAGGTTGCGGTGGCGGCTTTCCTGGAGGGGCGCATCCGCTTCACCGATATCGCGGCCGTCTGCGCAGAAGCCCTGGCGCGACTGCCGGCGCGCGCGCTGCCGGCGCTGGACGACGTGCTGGCGATCGACGGCGAGGCACGGCAGGTCGCGACCGCCTGGCTTGCGCCCCGGGCATTGCAGGGTAGAGTGACGGCATGATCGAAGTCGCCTACAAGGCGCTGTGGTTCCTGGTTACGCTCGGCGTGCTCGTCGTGTTCCACGAACTGGGCCATTACATTGTTGCCCGCTGGTGCGGCGTGAAAGTGCTGCGCTTCTCCGTCGGTTTCGGGCGCGTGATCGCGATGCGCCGCTTCGGCCGGGATGGGACGGAGTGGGCACTGTCGGCCATTCCCCTGGGCGGCTACGTGAAAATGGCCGACGAGCGCGAAGGCGAGGTGGCGCCGGCCGATGCGGCGCGCGCCTTCAATCGCCAGAATGTCTGGAAACGCATCGCGATCGTGGCGGCGGGGCCGATCGCCAACCTGCTGCTCGCGGTGCTCCTGTTCGCCGGCACCTATATGAGCGGGATACCGGGTCAGCGCGCGATCCTCGCCGAACCGCCGGCCGGGACGGCTGCCGCCGCGGCGGGCGTGCATGCCGGCGACCTCGTGGTGGCGGTCGATGGCGAGCCGGTGCGTAGCTGGCAGGATCTGCGCTGGCGCCTGGTCAAGGCGCAGGGACGCGACCAGGCCGTGCTGCAGGTCGAGCCGGCGGGCCCCCGTGCCGGCGATCCGCCGATGGCTCGCGTCCTGGCGATCGGGGCGCTGACGGCTGCCGACTGGGAGAGCAACGCACTGGCGGTCCTCGGCCTGCGCGGCGATTTCGGCCCGCCACTGATCGGGGAAATCGTCGACGGCAAGCCCGGCGCCCAGGCCGGACTGCGTGTGGACGATCGCATCGTCGCGATCGACGCGGTGCCCATGCACTCGCCGGCCGATGTTGCCGCGATCACCAATGCCAGCGCCGGCAAGTCCATCGTATTTCACGTCGAGCGTGGTGGCGTGGCGCAGGACATCAGCGTCGTCCCGGAGGCATCCGATCAGGGCGGGCGCATCGTCGGCATCGCCGGCTTGCGGCTCAAGGTCGACCCGGTCGTGGCGCAGCGCCTTGCACTGACCGTGCGCTACGGTCCGGTCGAGGCGCTCGTGCAGGGCGCGCGCAAGACGTGGGAACTGTCGCTGTTTACGCTGAAGATGCTCGGGCGCATCTTCGTCGGCGAGGCATCGCTCAAGAATATCAGTGGCCCATTGACGCTGGCGGATTTCGCCGGGCAGTCGGCGCAGGCCGGCACGCTGGTATTCGTCGGCTACCTTGCGCTCATCAGCATCAGCCTGGGCGTGCTCAACTTGCTGCCCGTTCCGCTGTTGGATGGGGGGCATTTGCTGTATTATTTCGCCGAAGTTCTGAAGGGAAGTCCTGTCTCCGACCGCACGTTCGAGGTCGGCCAGCGCATCGGCATGGCGATGCTCGCAATGCTGATGGCCCTCGCACTCTTCAATGACGTTTCCCGACTGTTCTGACTCCCGCAGGGTGAGCCGCTCCGGCGCCTGCCCGCGTTCCGGCTTGCGCCGCGCACGTACGCGCCTGGTCGCGCTCGGCGCCACGCTGTGCGCCGTCCTGCACGCGGCCACGTCGCTCGCCTTCGATCCGTTCACGGTGCGCGATATCCGCGTCGAAGGCGTGCAGCGCACCGAGGCGGGCACCATCTTTTCCTACCTGCCGATCAAGGTTGGCGAGCAGGTCAACGACGAAAAGGTGGCGCAGGCGGTCAAGGCGCTCTATGCCACGGGTTTCTTTCGCGACGTGCGCATCGAGGCGCAGGGCGACGTACTGATCGTGAGCGTGCAGGAGCGGCCGACCGTCAGTTCGCTCACCTTCGTCGGCAACAAGGAATTCGATACCGAAACGATCAAGAAGGCGCTGAAGGATGTCGGCATTGCCGAAGGGCGCATTTTCGATCGCTCCGCGCTCGAGCGCGCGGAGCAGGAATTGAAGCGGCAGTACATCACCCGCGGCAAGTACGCGGCGCGCGTGCAGACGACCGTGACGCCGCAGGAACGCAATCGCGTCGCGGTGAACTTCACCATCGAGGAAGGCGAGACGGCGAGCATCGCCCGCATCAATCTGGTCGGCGCCAAGACATTCAGCGAACGCGAACTGCGTTCGGAAATGTCTCTGACCACGCCGAACTGGCTGTCGTGGTACACGAAGGACGACCAGTACTCCAAGCAGAAGCTCCAGGCAGACCTGGAAACGCTGCGCAGCTTCTACCAGAACCGCGGCTACCTCGAGTTCAACATCGAGTCGACGCAGGTGTCGATCTCTCCGGACAAGGACGAGGTCTTCATCACGGTGAACATCAGCGAGGGACCCCGCTTCACGGTCTCCGGCGTCAACATCGCCGGCGAGCTGGTGGTGGCGGAGCCCGAACTGCGTTCGCTGATCCAGGTCAAGCCGGGCGAGATCTTCTCGCGTTCGCGGATGCAGGCGTCGGTCAAGGCGCTGAGCGAGCGGCTCGGCGTGGACGGCTACGCTTTTGCCAACGTCAACGCGGTGCCGGAGATCGATCGGGCGAAGAACTCGGTGGCGTTCACGTTCTACGTCGACGCGGGGCGTCGCGTGTACGTGCGGAAGATCAACATCAGCGGCAATCCCAAGACGCGCGACGAGGTCATCCGGCGCGAGCTGCGGCAGCTGGAAAGCGCGTGGTACGACGGCACGCGGATCGAGCGCTCGAAGGTGCGGGTGCGGCGGCTGGGCTATTTCGAGGAGGGCAGCGTCAACGTCGAGACGCCGCCGGTGCCGGGAACCACCGACCAGGTCGATATCGAGATGACGGTTGTGGAAAAGAACACGGGCAACCTGCTCGCCGGCGTCGGATATTCGAATGCCGAAGGTTTCGTGTTCAACGCCTCCGTCTCGCAACAGAACATCTTCGGCTCGGGCAACGCGCTGGCGCTGTCGTTCAATACCAGCGAGTCGAACCGCACGCTGGCGCTCACCTATACCGAGCCATACTGGACCGTCGATGGCGTGTCGCGCACCCTGGAGCTGTACGACAAGAACATCGACCCGACCAACCTGACCGTTTCGCAGTATTCGTCGTCCACCCTCGGCGGCGCCATCGGCTTCGGCGTGCCGGTGTCGGAAATCGACACCATCAACTATGGCTTCCGGGTCGAGCACACGGAGCTCACGCTGTTCAGCGACAGCCCGCCCGTGTACTACCAGTTCGTCAGCGACTTCGGCTACGTGACCAACAGCTATATCCTGTCGGGCGGGTGGTCGCGTGACACCCGTAACGACATCCTCTATCCTTCGTTCGGCCGCCTGCAGTCGGCGCTGGTGGAAATTGGGTTGCCTTTTGGCGATCTTGCCTACTACAAGCTGCAGTACGTGAATCAGTCGTTCTGGCCGGTGTACGGCGATTTCGTGCTGATGCTGCGCGGTGATCTGGGTTACGGGGACGGCTACAGCGGCAAGCCGTTGCCGTTCTTCAAGGCGTTCTACGCCGGGGGGTCGGGTTCGGTCCGTGGCTACGAGACCGGCTCGCTGGGTCCGCGTGACGTGTTCGGGAATTCGCTGGGGGGCAAGCGCAAGATCGTCGGCAACGTGGAGCTGTTCTACCCGATCCTGAAGGGTGAACGATCGGTGCGGGTCAGCGCCTTCGCCGACGCCGGGCAGATCTATGTGAACGGGGACCAGCCCCAGTTCGAGAATTTCCGGTACTCCGCGGGTCTGGGTCTTGCGTGGAATTCGCCGATCGGGCCGCTGAAGTTCAGCTACGCGATCCCGATCAGCTCGATCCCGGAAGACAAGATCCAGAAATTCCAGTTCCAGGTCGGTTCGGTTTTCTAGTTGGAAGCCAACGGCGCAGTGAAGCGGGAGACACACTTGAAACGCACGTTGCATTGGGTGGTCGCGGCGATACTGCTTGGCGTCTTCGGGCTCGCGGGCGCGGCGGACTACAAGATCGGATTCGTGAACACCGAACGACTCTTTCGGGAAGCGGCGCCGGCCAAGCGCGCGCAGCAGAAGCTCGAAAAGGAGTTCTCGGCGCGGGATGCCGATATCCAGCGGTTGTCGCGTCAGGTGCGCGACCTGCAGGCGCTGCTCGACAAGGACGGACCGACGCTGGCCGAGACGGAGCGGCGGAACAAGGAGCGCGACCTGGCCAACCAGACGCGGGACCTGCAGCGCATGCAGCGCGAGGCGCGGGAAGACCTGAACCTGCGGCGCAACGAAGAACTCGCGAGCCTCCAGGAACGGGCCAACAAGGTGATCCAGCAGATCGCCGCCGACGAGAAATTCGACCTGATCCTGCAGGATCCGGTGGTGTTCGCGAGCCAGCGCATCGACATCACCGATAAGGTGATCAAGGCGCTCGCCGACAAATAACCCGCGGCTCGCAGCCGGGTACGGCGACAGGCACCCGTTACGATCCCCACGCCGATGCCTATCACCGACTCCGGAATCAGGCTTGCCGAATTGGCTACGCTGGTCGGTGCCGCGGTCGATGGTGACGGGGAACGGTATGTGCGCCGCGTGGCGCCGATCGAGCGCGCAGGCGCGGATGCAATCACCTTCCTGAGCAGCGCCAGCATGCGGCACCTGCTGGCACAAAGCAAAGCCGCTGCCGTCATCGTGAGTCCCGCCGATGCGGCGGGAACGAAGTTGCCGAAGCTCGTACATGCCAATCCGTATGTCACGTACGCACGGGTTGCCTCGTTGCTGCATCCGCCGGCGAGCGCCGTTCCGGGTATCCATCCGCAAGCAGCCGTCGCTGCTGACGCGGCCGTCGATCCGTCGGCCGAGATAGGGCCGTTCGCGGTCGTCGGCAACCGGGTGCGTATCGGTGCGCGCGCGATCGTCGGTGCAAATGTCACGCTCGCCGCCGATGTCGTCGTCGGCGACGACGTCCGCATCTATCCACAAGTGACGGTGTACGCCGGCTGCGCGATCGGCGCGCGGACCATCGTTCATGCCGGCGCGGTGATCGGCGCCGACGGCTTCGGCATAGCGGAAGATGCCAATCGGTGGATCAAGATTCCGCAGCTCGGCCGCGTGGTCATCGGTGCCGATTGCGAGATCGGGGCCAACACCACGATCGACCGCGGCGCGCTCGACGATACCGTGATCGAGGACGACGTGAAGCTCGACAACCAGATCCAGGTCGGCCACAACTGTAGCATCGGCGCGCATACCGCGGTCGCGGGCTGCGTCGGCATCGCCGGCAGTGCCACGATCGGGCGCAATTGCAAGATCGGCGGCGCGGCCATGATCGCCGGGCATCTTTCGATTGCCGACGGCACGACGATTTCGGCGGGCACGCTGGTCGCGAAGTCGATCAAGGAGCCAGGTGCGTACGCCGGAACCTTTCCGCTGCTCCCCCAGCGCGACTGGCGCTATGTGGCGTCGGAAGTCCGGCGCTTGCGCACGCTCGCCAGTCGGGTACACGCCCTCGAGCGTCCACTCCCCGACGATGCCACGGATGAAGGGAAGGCAAGGTGAGCGACCCGCTGGTTGATCTTGAAGCGCAGCTGGCGCGGTTGCCGTTGCGCTGGCAGTCCATCCTGCTGGACCGGTTGCTCGAGTGCGTGCCCGGGCAGTCGGCGCGCGCGCTCAAGAACGTATCGGTCAACGAGCCGTTTTTCCAGGGCCACTTTCCGGACTACCCGGTGATGCCGGGGATCCTGGTGATCGAGGCCATGGTGCAGCTCTCCACGCTGCTTTGCCACGCGTCGGGACAGGGCCTGCCGGATACCATCGAATCCCTGGACGGCGTACGCTTCAAGCGCCAGATCGTGCCGGGCGACCAGCTGATCCTGCACACGACCATGCTGGGAGAAGGGCGGTTCGCCGGCAAGGCGATGGTGGGCGACGACCTGGCCGCGGAGGCCGAGTTCGTGCTGCGCGCGGTCGCGCGGCCAGGATAGCGTCGGGCATGTCGCAGATTCATCCGACCGCGGTCATCGACGCCAGTGCGGACGTCGCCCATGACGCCACGATCGGTCCGTACTCGATCATCGGCGCCGGTGCGGTGATCGGTGCGGGCTGCGTGATCGGCCCGCATGTCGTGGTCGGCGCCCGCACGCGCATGGGCGAACGCAACCGGATTTTCCAGTTCGCGTCGATCGGCGAAATTGCGCAGGACCGCAAGTACGGCGGCGAGCCGACGACCACGACCATCGGCAACGACAACACGTTTCGCGAATATGCGACCGTCCATGCCGGCACCGCGCAGGATCGCGGCGACACCGCGATCGGCAACGGCAACCTGTTCCTCGCCTACACGCACGTCGCCCACGACTGCGTGGTGGGTGACATGACGACGTTCTCCAACAATGCGCAGATCGCCGGCCACGTGCACATCGGCGATTGGGCGGTGCTTGGTGCCTTTGCCGGCACGCACCAATTCTGCCGCATCGGCGCACACGCGATGATTGCGGCGTTCGCGGTCGTCCTGCAGGACGTGCCGCCGTATGTCACTGTGCAGGGCTATCCGGCCAAGCCGCACGGCACCAACGCGGAAGGCTTGAAGCGCCGCGGTTTCGGCACCGAAGACCTGCTCGAGATCCGCCGCGCGTACAAGACGATCTACCGGGCGAACCTGCCGCTCGAGGAAGCCCGGGCGCAGATCGGCGCGCGGGCGGAAGCCGCACCGGTGCTGCGGCCGCTGGCCCAGTTCCTGGCGGTGGACGGACGCGGCATCGTCCGCTAGTCCATGCGCTGGCGATTGTCGAACCGCTCTCCCATCGGATGCCGTCCCAGGTAACGATCGGCATCGTCGCCGGCGAGGCATCGGGCGACGCGCTGGCGGCGACGCTGATCCGCGCCGTGCGCGCGCACCATCCGCACATCCGCTTCGCCGGCATCGCCGGACCGCAGATGGAAGCGGCGGGCTGTGAAGCGTGGTTTCCGCTCGAAAAGCTGGCGGTACGCGGATTCGTCGAAGTGCTCGCGCACCTGCCGGAACTCTTTCGCATCCGGCGGCAGCTACGGGCGCGGCTGCTCGCGGAACGGGTGTCGCTGTTCGTGGGCGTGGATGCACCGGATTTCAATCTTGGACTCGAAGCCAAACTGAAACGGGCCGGCATACCGACCATCCACTACGTCAGCCCATCGGTTTGGGCATGGCGACGCGAACGGCTGAAGACGATCGGGCGCAGCGTGAATCGCGTCCTCGCGCTGTTCCCGTTCGAGCCGCCGCTCTACGAGGCGGAAGGCATTGCGGTGACATACGTGGGCCATCCGATGGCGGCCGACGCCGCCTCACCGACGACCCGCCGCGACACGCGCAACCTGCTGCAGATCAAGCCCGCCACGCCCGTGTTTGCCCTGCTCCCGGGCAGCCGGTTGTCGGAAGTCGAGATGCATGTCACGCTTGTGCTCGACACGGCCGCGCGCATCCTCGAGGCCCGCGAAGATGCGCATTTCCTGGTGCCCTTTGCCACGCGGGCGACACGGGACGCGTTCGAGCGCGCGATGCGGGAATCCGGGCATGCCAGCCTGCCGATGACACTGCTGTACGGCCATGCCGAAGACGCGCTGCGCGCGGCGGATGTGGGGATCGTCGCCTCCGGTACCGCGACGCTGGAGGCGGCACTGGCGCGCTGTCCGCACGTGATTTTCTACCGTGTGTCGCGCCTGACCGGCTGGATCGTGCTGCGCCGGCTGCTGCTCCCTTACGTGGGACTGCCGAACGTGCTGGCCGGCCGATTCGTGGTGCCCGAATTCCTGCAGGAAGCGGCGACGGCCGAGAACATCGCGCAGGCGGCGCTGAATCTCTTCGACGACACGATGACGCGGCGGCGCCTCGAAACCTTGTTCGGCAGCTTTGCGCAGGAGCTCAACGCCGACACCGGCGCGCGCGCGGCAGAAGCCGTCGTCGGCGAACTTGCCCGCGTGGGGGTCAAGTGCTGAGCGCCGGCATCGACGAAGCCGGCCGCGGCCCGCTGGCCGGCCCCGTATACGCCGCCGCGGTGATCCTCGATCCCGGCCGCCCGATCAGGGGCCTGCGCGACTCGAAGGTGCTCACCGCCGCCGCCCGCGAAGACCTGGCGGGCACCATCCGCCTGCGCGCGGTGGCGTGGGCGATCGCCTGGGCCGACGTGGCCGAGATCGATACGCTCAACATCCTGCAGGCCACCTTGCTGGCGATGCGCCGCGCCGTGGAAGCGCTCGGCATGCTGCCGACCGAGGCGCTGGTCGACGGCAACCAGGTACCGCGGCTTGCCTGCCCCGTGCACGCGATCGTCAAGGGCGACCGCGACGTGGCGTCGATCTCCGCCGCGTCGATCCTCGCCAAGACCGCGCGCGACGCGTTGCTGGTGCAACTGGACAGCGTTTATCCGCTGTACGGCTTCGCGCAGAACAAGGGCTACGGCACGGCGGAGCACCTCGTGGCGCTACGGGAGCACGGGCCTTGCGTGTTGCACCGCCGGACGTTCGCGCCAGTGGCGCAGATGAGCCTGATGTTCTAGCTCGTGTATTGGCAGGCCGTGCCCGGTGCGCGGAACACCTGGCGCTCGAGGCCGGAGAATTAGCAATCATCCAAACGGCTGCTGACAGTTCTCCCAAGTGTGCTGACGCGCCGTTCGCCTTAGGCTGCGTTCCGTTGCCACCGCGGGTGGCGCACGCGGGAGGATGGCGTGCAGGTGCGAAGGATCAAGGAACCTCGTGCGGCGTGCCGTTGGGTGCAGGTACGGTCCGTCATACGCGTAGTTGTCGTTGCCGCCCTGGCGCTCTCCGCTGTGCCCGCACCGGGACAGGGCCTATCTCGTCTCGGACCGGATCGACCTCGCAGCAGGGGAGGTCGTCCTGCGCGCCCCCGGCTACGCATGTCGCAGGGGTCGTTCGGTCCTATAACTTCCCCGGCATCGACAGCGCCGCGGTGACCAACGCCGGCTACGGCATGCGGTACGTGGCGAAAATCGATCTCGCGACCCGGCAGACGATTTGGGTGCGCGTCGTCGGTGCGCCTGCGAAGTCCGCTGCGGGCATCCGCAGGAACACTTCGCCACGGATGAGGCCCGCGGGCTCGCTGTTCATGGCGACGGCGCCGCCTATGTGGTCGCCTACGAGGCAGCACGGCCTATCCGCAAACGGGTGGCGCATACACGACGGCGACGCTGAAGTATGTCTATCGCGTCAACGATTCCGGCGTCGTCACCCGTCATTCGCGTGCCCTCGATCCGGCTCTCCGGCGGGTCGGAGGGATCGCCCTGGATGCAGCCGGCAACATCTTCCTGACTGGCAGCGCCGACAGCGGCTTGCAAACCTCCCCCAATGCGGCGTTCCCGACGAGTGCCGTTGCAATCGGTTGCATCGCGCCGTTTGTCCTGAAACTCGACCCGACCGGGCAGACGACGCTCTACGCCACTTACCTTGGCTACGCGGGAACGCAGGGGGAGCCCTGCGGCGCGGGTTCCGCGGTGTTCGATCCAACGGGGTTCGACCTGGCGGTCGACGCGGCGGGCAATGTCGTCGTGGGTGGTCAGGCCGAACCGGGCGTGCGGGCAACAGCGGGCGCGCCGGACTTCGGGTCGAAGACGCCGAGCATCTATGTTCCGACCGTAAAGGCATACGCGTCGCACGCGTTCGTCACCAAACTCAACGCGTCGGGGTCGAGCATCGTTTTCACCGCGCGGCTGGGTGGCAGCTTCAAGGACCGGGTGACGAGCGTGGTGTTGGACTCGGCGGGCGCGGTGTACGTGGGCGGCAAGACCTCTTCGAGCGACTTTCCGACCACCCGTAGTTCGGCTCGCTGTTTCCCGTCTCGTTTCGAAGCTGTCCCGGCTTCCCCAATGCACCCGAGATGGGGTTCGTTGCCAAGCTGGCGCCGGACGGCAGGCAGCTCCTGTTCTCCGGTTTCCTGCCGATGAGCGGCGATCAACTGGCGAACTGCGGCGGCAATCCGCTCGCACATTTCGCGCCGGTGAAGGTTGCGCTCGATGGACAGGGTCGGCTCCATGCCACCGGAGCGACCGATTCGACCCGTGACTATGTCGCGCCCCCCAATGCGATCCCGACGTTGAGTCCTACGGCGTTGCTATACGTCATCGCCGCCAATGGGCAATCGATCGCCTACTTCAGCGGCTACTCGGGTATCCGTCCCCAAGCGAGCAGCCATCGACCAATGGGGCAATTTCTGGGTGGCTGCCGATACGCTGCTGCGCTTGAGTGCGGGCACGACGCCGGTCGAAGTGACCAACGTGCAGCCGTTGTGCGCTTCCGGCGGCGCGCTTACCGCCCGCGTCGCAGGCGCCAATGATTCGGGGACAGTAGAGTTTTTGGTCGACGGCGTCAGCGTCGGTTCGGCGAATGTCGCCAATGGCGTTGCCAGTCGAACAGTGGCATTGGTACCGGGCGCGCGTCGCGTGATGGCGAATTACAGGGGCCCGAGCTACTTCGATGGCTATGCCTCGGAGGCGCGTTTCGTCGCGGTCAATCAGGCGGGCGCGTGCCAATGAAGCGCCTCTGGCAGTCGCTGCGTACGCTGATGCGGAGCCCAGATTTCATGCCTACGGGTTGGCGGGTCATTCCGCGCATTGTTGCTGCCGGCGCTCGCTCTGGTCGGCGTCCACAGTGCTCATGCCGGCGCCCTCTGGTGGCACAGCAACGCGGCAGTAACGCGCTTCGAGCCAGCCAGCGGGCAGCTGCGAACGGTGACGTTCCCGGCGCCGGTCCGTGCGCTTGCGAGTACAACCGATGATAGCGTCTGGGTCGTCTACGGCGAAGCACTGGTGCTGGTGGGTAGCGACCTCGTGCCACGGGTAACGGTTGCCATTCCGGTTGCGGAACCGGCCATGCCGACGCTGGCCGCTGCCGACGATCAAGGCGGTATTTGGACCGCGCACGGTGACGTGGTGCAGCACTACAACGGTACCGGCGAGCGTACAGCGGCCTGGCAGCATGGTGCGCCGATTCTGGCGTTGGCCGTCGGCGGGCGAAGTGCAATTTTCCTGGGTGACCAGCAAGCGATCCATCACTACAACGATCAGGGTGACGTGATCCGTTCGCAACGCCTGCACGCGAGCGACGCGCCGACGGCCTTGCTGCTGGATCGGCGTGGTGGCTACTTGTGGTTGCTGGACCGCGAGACCGCCGTCCAGCTGGATGTGCTGGCGGGCCTGACCGAGCGGACGCGGATCACCTTGCCTGCGGGCACGAAGGCGGCGGCACTAGATGCCGCGAGCGGTTCCTTGTGGCTGCTCGGCCCGACGCATTTCGTCGCCCTGGACCGGGATGGGGTGCAGGTGGATTCGTTGCCGGTGCCGCGCGATGCGGTGGACACGCCCCTGGCGCTCGCGGTCGAGCGCGCGGCCGATCGACTGTGGATTGGCGACCAGCGCGGCACGACGGCGTTCAACCGGCAATCATTGCAGTGGATTCGGCTGACCGACGGCGAAGCCACCGTCGCAATTGCCGGGGCCTTCGCGGCATTGGCGCCGCAGCTCGAATTCGCCGGTGCCGTTGGGGGGATGCCGACGATATTGCGCTTTGCGGTCGGTGCAGCATGCGATCCCGCACCATGTGCGGTCACCGCGCGCTACTTGCAGACGTTGCAACCAAGCTTCGAGCTCGATGGCCGCGCCCTCGATGCTGCCGCTCGTCGACGCGGCAGCGGGCACGGTCGAGTTGCATGACGTCCAGCCATCGGCGGGCGCGCCGGGGACCCTGCGTGCGGAGGTCGTGGACGCCTACGGTAACCGTTCACCGCCAGTGACACTCAATGTGCGGTGCGCACATGGAGTTCCGTGCCGAGGCTGAACGAACGGCCAATGGGATCGCGGCCAAGGCCTTGCCGACGGTCAGCATCACCACGCCGCTCAACAACGCCAAGTTTGTCGCCCCGGCCACTGTGGCGATCGCGGCGAGCGCCGCGGCCAGTGGGGCGACGCTATCCAAGGTCGAGTTCTACCGTGACGCGGTTCTTCTCGGCACGGACACGTCTGCTCCCTACACCTACAACTGGACCAACGTCGCCGTCGGAACCTACAAGCTCACCGCCAAGGCCTATGACAGCGCCGGGGGCGTCACGACCTCCGCGATCGTGAACATCCAGGTCAACGCCAACATGGCACCGACGGTCAAGCTGACCACGCCCGCCAACAATGCGGCCTTTACGGCGCCGGCCACCATCAATCTCGCCGCGACCGCCACCGACACCGATGGCACGATCACCAAAGTCGAGTTTTACCGGGACACGACCAAGCTGTTTACGGCGACGGTTGCCCCCTACACGTACACCTGGAGCAATGTTGCCGGTGGGACGTACAGCCTCACCGCCAAGGCGACCGACGACAAGGGTGCAGTGACGACTTCCGCAGCGGTTACCGTGAAAGTCAACAAGCCGCCCACCGTTGCGCTGACGGCACCGGCGAACAACGCAGTCCTGGTGAGTCCCACCAATGTCACGATCAGCGCATCAGCCAGCGATGCCGACGGCACCATCACCAAGGTCCAGTTCTATCGCGACGGCGTCCTTCTCGGGACGGACACGACTTCACCTTACAGCTACGCCTGGACCAACGTGCCCGTGGGAACCTATACGTTGACAGCCCGGGCGACCGATAACTTGGGGGCGACGACGGACTCGGCGCCGCGCACACTCACCGTTGGCGCCAACCAGGCACCGGTGGTGGTGTTGACGTCCCCGGCCAACGGCACGAGCGTGGTGGCAGGCAAGCCGGTCACGTTGACTGCCACGGCCACCGATCCCGATGGCACGATCAGCAACGTGAAGTTCTACGCGCAAGCCTCCACTTTCGGCACGTTGCAACTCGGTACCGACACGGCAAGCCCGTATGGCATCACGGTGCCCCTCTACGCCGGCGAAAACGTGCTCACCGCCGTTGCCACCGACAACAAGGGCGCGTCGACTACCTCGGCGCCAGTCACCGTGACTGTAAGGGTCAACCAGGATCCGGTGATTGCGCTCGTCAGTCCGGCCGATGGGCAGATGTTTCCTTCGCTCTCCCCGCCGGACATTGCGCTCGCAGCGACCGCGTCGGATGCGGACGGTAGCATTGTGCGCGTCGACTTCTACTACATGCCTTGGCCCACGGCGGATGATCCCGATCCGATGCGCGTCAAGATTGCATCGGTCACCAGCCCTCCGTTTCAGGCCGTTTGGTCGGCAGTACCGCACACGGGAACCGGATTTTGCGATGAGAACGGCTGCGCTCCCGACGGCTACGAAGTCATCGCCGAGGCCACCGATGACGCCGGTGGCGTGGCGCAGGCCAGCGCCATGATTACGGTGCCGGCGTTCTCTTCGTCGAGCATCCGCCTGACCGCGCCATCGGACACCTCCCCGAGCGCATTTGCCGCCCCTGCCACGCTGGTGTTGACCGCCAAGGCCACCGTTACTGCGTCGGTTCCGGCGGTCAAGGTGCAGTTCCTGGCCGACGGCAATGTGATCGGCACCATGACGGGGGCAGGGAATGGTGCCGACGGTGAATACGTATATGTGTGGCGGAATGTCGGAGCAGGGGTTCGGTCGTTGCAAGCCAGGCTCTACGACAGTGCAGGGTTTGTCGTCGACTCTGCGGCGGTTGCGGTGACGATCCGGGACATCACTTCGCCACCTATCGTGTCTGTGGCAGCGCCGACCAACGAACAGACGTTTATGACCAGCTACCTGGGATATCCCAGTATCCCAGTTTCACTCACCGCGGCGGACACGGATGGCACCATCACGCAGATCGGCATCCTCGTCGACGACGCGCTGGCTTCCTCCGGCGCCACGTCGCCCCACAGCTTTGCATGGAACCAGGTCCGTCCCGGGTTGCACGTGATCGCGGGCCATGCCACGGACAACGGCTTCGCCAAGATGCTTGCGCGGCCCGCTTACGTGCGAGTCCTCGAAAACCCGCGGCTGCAGGCCGTCGTGCTCACCTCCCCGGTACCGGGAAGCGTGACCAATCCAGTAGTACTCGAAGGGCAGGTAGGAGCGCCCGATGGCGGTGTCGATAAAGTGCAGTTCTATGATGGCACCACCCTCATCGGCAGCGTCGCCACGCCGCCGTATCGCCTGTCGGCAAGCCTCTCCAACGGGCGCATGCGATCACGGCCGTCGCGTACCTTTACTCCAACGCCAACCTGGCGTCGACACCGGTCAATATCACGGTCAGCGGCTCCAACGTGCCGCCGAACGTGACGCTCGGTACGCCGACCGCGGGGCAAAGCTTTCCGGTCGGCGCCAGCGTGCCTCTCGTCGCCACCGCCACCGATGCCGATGGGAGTGTCGCCAAAGTCGAGTTCTTCGCGGGGACCGCGCTCGTCGCCACGGCTGTGACACCGCCCTATGCCGCCACCTGGACGCCTACGGCACCAGGGAGCTACGCGATCACCGCCAAGGCCACCGACAACCACGGGCCACCCGAACCACCAGCCCGGTCACCATCACGGTTGTCGCCAACACGCCACCGCAAGTCGCTCTGACCGCACCGGCCAGTGGCCAAAGCTTCGCGGCCGGCGTACCGTTCGCCATCAGCGCAAACGCGAGCGACGCCGATGGATCGATCACCAAGGTCGAGTTCTTCGCAGGTGCGACGTTGATCGGGACGGTGTCCTCACCGCCGTATGCGATCAGCTGGGCTGCCCCGGCCGCAGGAAGCTACGTGATCACGGCGCGAGCGACTGACAACGCCAGCGCGACGAAGACCTCGGCGGGGGTGAATGTCACCGTCAGCGCCAACGCGTTGCCGAGCGTCGCGCTACTGTTGCCGCGCGACGGCCAGCGCTTCGCAACCGGTGGGACCATCGACCTGATCGCCAGCGCGAACGATGCCGATGGCAGCATCGCGCGGGTCGAGTTCTATGCAGGGACCACATTGCTGGCGACGGTCACCTCGGCGCCGTACACCTACAGCTGGGCGAACGTAGCGTCGGGCACTTACAGCCTATCGGCGCGCGTCGTCGACAACCGCGGTGCGGTGATCTCGAGCACGCCTGCGGCGGTCGTTGTGGCGCCACTGGCGCTCACCGTGACGTCGCCGGCGCCAACGCGAGCGTTGCCGCCGACTTCGTGCTGGTTACCGGAACGTATAACGCACCGGCGAACAGCGGGGTGACGGTGAATGGGGTGGTGGCATCCGTGGATGATTTGGGGGCGTTCGTGGTCAATGCACTACCGCTGGATCCAGGCACTAACACCATCGCGATTACCCTTACGGCACCCTCAGGACAAATCCTTACACGGTCGATTACGCTTACCAGCGCTGCCGATGCGCCGCTTTACGTCACTGCTGACCCCGAGGAAGGCTTCGCGCCGTTACGCGTGAAGATCAGGTACTCGTCGCGCGTGGGTGATGTCTCGAGCTTTCAAGTCGTAAATCTGGAGGTGGAAGTCTTGACACGTCACAGGCCACTCAGGGCACGATCGGCTATGTGACGTTTGCCAACCCAGGTCTCTATCAACCACGTGTGATTATCAACTACGGGTCGGGGCTTAGCTACGCGCAAACCGTGGCAATCAATGTGCGCGACCAAACGGCCGTCGATCGTGGTTTCTTAGGATTGATCAAGGACTTCACCGCAGCGCTTGCGAACGGAAAGAAATCCGTAGCGATGCAGTACCTGAGCACTCCGATGCAAAACCGCTTTGGGCCGGTTTTTGATGCCTTGAGCAGTTCGATGACTCAAATCATGGCCAACATCAAGGGCTACGGCGCAATCTCAATCGACGAGGACATTGCAACCTATGCGGTGAAGAAAGTCAGCAATGGAACAGCGAAGATCTTCCTTATGGACATATTGCGCGACCACGACGGTGTTTGGCGCATCGACTCGATGTAGGAAATGCACATGCGAGAGAACTGGCAATTGCTGTTAAAGCGATGGAAGGTCCTACAGATTCTTGCCCTGGCATTTGTCTTCGTTGGTGAGGCTACGGGGCTAAGCTACTCGGCAACTCCTATTCGTGTTCAAGTTATTGATGCAGGGACGAGGGAGCCAATTAGCGACGTGATTGCGTTAGTGGTTTGGACGCTAGAGGATGCGCGTGGCGGTAGCGGGCCGGTATTCGGACCTGCTGGAGGAAGTCGGGGCTGCGGTTTGCGGTGAATTCACGTTCCCAGGGATGGATATTGTTTGAGCGCGTCTGGAAGACGCTGACGCCGCCGACTGTGGCCGACGGGGAACAACCCGGGATCCTTGTCAAGCTGGGATTTGTGTTCGAATCTGTTGCGAACGAGTGGAAAACCTGGATGTCGGGGGGCGGTTTCCAGTTGCACTGGTGATCGCGTACGCCGCTCAGTCTGGGACAGCAAGCAAATCTTATTACCGCGATTCCATGGAACCGACGTGCTCTACATCAACAGGCTTTCGATAGTTGCTGGAAGGCTACCATTACAGGCATGTCAATGGGCGAAGATTCCCCGACTCACGGCAGCGCTCGTCAGCGAAGGAAAAACACGATTGATCCCAAAGCAATTTAATAGCCTGCCAACGATACAAAATTTGTCCGAAAAGGCGGCTAGAGAACCGCAATGCCCATCACCGATTATTTTATATGGTTTTTCTGAAATGAAGCGAACTCTTTCCGCCGCAATTGCCGCCATCACCTTGCTGGGATCAGCGCACCAGGCTATTGGGTTCGAGATGCTTACGCATTGGACGTTATCAAATGCAGCACTACGAATCTCAAACCTGTCGAAGGATACGCTTCTAAGTCGGATTGGACTTCAGAATGTTATCGATACAAAGAAATACCGCGCCTGGAATGTCGGAGCAGGTTCCACATTGCCAGCCGTCGAGCCATCCTGTGATCCAAAATCCCCAATGGAACTGCGGGGTCTGCTTTCCTGTGGCGCAATGTACTGAAGACATTCCGGGGCCTCGCTCTTTCAGCCATTTCTTTGACCCAGCGAATGGCGGGTAGAGCTCTTACAGTTTATGGACTTAAGCCCGGAGTGGTCACGGGTCAAAACCCAAATATGCCTTCGCCCGACTGGGCCCTCGGGGATCAAGTCTACCCCGTCGGTCAACTTTGTTCGACAAAACAGAGACGCGCGTAACTACTTCTATCAAGCTCTTTACATCGGGAGGGCCGGCGGAAACAAAGGGGGGAAGAAGCGAAAACTGGGGAAGGACCTTCCAAGTCTTTGGGTCAGATTATTCACCATGTGCAAGACATGGCACAGCCACAACACACACGGGAACGACCCTCACGCTGACTGGCTTGATGTCTTCGGGTACGTGCAATTTGGTCAGCTGAGGCATCCTAGCCGTTTTGAGCGATTTGCAACCTCTAAAATGGGTACTTCGATTGTGGGCCAATCGGTGAGTAGCAGTTTGGAACCAGTGTTTCCTGCGTACTCACAGCAATTGCGGTTGCCGCGCGACTTTTGGACGGGCAACGATCGAGGAATTGCCGATTATTCGAACAAGCACTTCGTGAGCCAAGGTACCAATTTCGTCTGGAATGGCGCCGGTTTGGCATCTAATGATCCGCGGTTTAGCTCCCCACTCCCGCGACCAGCCCCGGCAACGCTGTCTCCTTCGGAAGCGTTTTCCCCTAACCCTGTGCCGTCTGTTGTTGCCATCTTTTGCGACCCTCTGTCTATCTATTCCTGCTTGATGACGTTCTATGCGAATGAGTGGACCGATCCGCTTAATTCGGCGTTCGCCCTCAACGATCGGGCTTCCACGGAATCGATCTTTGACGAAGACTTACGAATACCCGTCAACTACGATGCAGAGAACGGAGAAAAAACAACAGAACGCATCTTCGCTCTAAATCAGATCAACTTCAGTGCCGCACTTGGATTTCTCGTTCCGCCAGCAGTTGCATATTCCGCAGGTCTGATGATCAACTATTTCTTTCGCGGAGAGATGGAGATAGACCTTCCTGATGAAGGCGTATATGCGATAGTTGATCACCACGCGCAACGCTGCAAGGACGCTTGCGGATTCACCAGAGGTGAAGCTGAAACTTAAGAATACAACGCCGAACGAGGATATGCACACTGGCACTCTTCGCGCAGTGGCGAAATTTCATCGCAATAGCTGTTACGCAGAGGATCTTTCAGGCGAGCCCGGCGGTTCCGCGTTTGGGAAAGGCTGTCGGCGATCAGAAGAAGAGGCGGTGGTTTCCAATCTGCTGTTGTTGGACCATCTTGCGTTCGCAATCGGAAGAGACCTTCACATTTTTCTTCCCGACACCTATCCCCATCAACGCGACGGATCTCAGTCTTCAGGTCGTGTTCTTGGGCACGCTAGGCGCTGAAAATGGTGCGGTCGCCGTTGGGACCAAGGATGTCTCCGAGCCAAACTACATTGCCGTTACAAACGACACCGAATGGTGTACGGCTATGCCGACCATCGATATCATGCATTTCCATACGCGGGCTACGGTGCATCTGACACGCTGCGGAATATGTCGGTGGCGTTCCGCCGCAATGCCAGCCCGTTGGCAACTCTGTCGCAACTGTTGCGCCGGGTCATGCTCAGCTGGCATTCCTCACCGACCCCGGGGTGCAATATTTGGATGTCCGATATTCCTCGCTCAATTACACGGTGGGAAGTCCATCGACAGGGAGAGGTGCCTGTATCGGAATTTGTCTCGATACCGAACACGACGCTGTATGGAAGGACGGTCGAGTTCCAGCAGTCGCGTGGCATGGTCCGCAACATCCAGATTCCGCACCGCTTTCCGTCGGACTGGATATCGCACAGTTGTGGAGTGGAGGCGGAGCTATGCGCGCAGACCACGATGCCGGCCTTAAGTCCGACAACGGCCGCGGAGTGGACCATCAATTTTTGAGCGGTACAAAACCAATGATGCGCGTAAGCCTCAACTCGCCCCAATCTCCGCCCGATACTCATGCCCCGCAGTATTCACCTGCGACAACCGTACTCGACTGGCTGGTCGTTATAGGTATACGCCACCCGCCGTATCTGTAGCAGCGGTGCCCCCGCATCGATCCCCAAAGCCCCGCCAGCGCCGTGTCCGCCACGCTCGCCCGCAACCGCTCGCGCGTGCGCACCACCGAAATCCCGAACGACTCCTGATACAGGTTGTAGATGGTGGACGGCCGGTCACGAAACTGTGCTTCGGTCAGGCCGGCAAAGGGCGCGGCCGGCACCGTGATGTCGTCCACCATGATCGGCGCGTCGTTGAGTTTCAGCCGGTTGCGGATGCGGAACACGGCATCGCCCACCGCAATGCCAGCCGCTCGGCCGCCGCCTTGTCGGCCTTGCCCCGCGCGAACGACAGGAACTCGACTCCGGGTACGCCTTCTCGCCGTTCTCCGGCACCACGTGGAAGAAGTAGAAAAGCAGCCGGTCGCGCGTGTGGCTCGCCACGAAGGTGCCGCGGCCCTGTTGGCGGATCAGGATGTTCTCGGCCACCAGCTCGTCGATGGCTTTGCGGATGGTGCCGATGTGGCGCCGAAGCGCTCGGCCAGGTATCGCTCGGCGGGGATGGCCAGGCCGGGCTTCCATTCGCCTGCGGTGAGCAACTGCATCATCTGCCGCTTGATGGTCTTGTAGAGCGGCGCGGAGATTGCACGCCCGGGGCGCTGAGTTCGGTCATGAGTCGGTCATTGTTGTTGTTGGCCCTCATTCGGCCGGGCAGGGGATCGTTTCAGTGTAGCCGGCCAGGGCAAGTGATGCAAATCATCTATATCATCTAGTTGACCTCTGCCGCCGAGTTGGACTAGACTTATGCCATCCCAGACGCCATAGCGGGCGTTCTGCGGCAGGTTTCTTCCCGCATTTCCGGAGCAAATCCCATGATCCATTGTGTGTTGCACGACCCGTCGGATTCCGTCGCGGTGGTCGTCGTCGAAGGCGTCAAGGCCGGCACTTCGCTGACGGGCCTAATCCTCGACGAAGACAAGACGCTCAACCTCGAGTGCGTCCAGGACATTCCGCTCGGCCACAAGGTGGCCTTGAAGGACATGGCCGTGGGCGACACGGTGATCAAATACGGCGTGGACATCGGCAAGGTGGTGCAGCCGATCAAGCGCGGACAGCACGCGCACGTGCACAACATCAAGACCAAGCGCTGGTAAATCATGGACAAGACATTCTGGGGTTATCGCCGTGAAAACGGCCGGGTAGGTGTTCGCAACCACGTCATCATCCTGCCGGTCGACGACCTGTCGAACGCGGCCTGCGAGGCGGTGGCCAACAACATCAAGGGCACGCTGGCGATTCCGCATCCGTATGGCCGGCTACAGTTTGGCGCGGACCTGGACTTGCACTTCCGCACGCTGATCGGCACGGGCTCCAATCCCAACGTCGCGGCGGTGGTGGTGATCGGCATCGAGGAGCAGTGGACCAAGAAGGTCGTCGACGCCATCGCGGAAACGGGCAAGCCGGTGACCGGCTTCGGCATCGAGCTGCACGGCGACCACGACACGATCATGCGTGCCTCCAAGGTGGCGCGCGAATACCTTCAGGCGGCGAGCGAGAAGCAGCGCGAGAAGTGCAAGCTCGAGGAACTCTGGGTGTCCACCAAGTGCGGCGAATCGGACACCACGTCCGGCTGCGGCGCCAACCCCACGGTGGGCGACGCCTTCGACAAGCTCTATGCCGCAGGCTGCACGTTGGTGTTTGGAGAAACTTCCGAAATCACCGGCGGCGAGTCGATCGTGGCGGCGCGCTGCCGTGACGACAAGGTGCGCGCGGAGTTCATGCGCGTATTCGACCGCTACCAGGAAATGATCAATCGGCACAAGACGAGCGACCTGTCCGATTCGCAGCCGACCAAGGGCAACATCGCCGGCGGCCTCACGACGATCGAGGAAAAGGCGCTGGGCAACATCCAGAAGATCGGCAAACAATGCGTCGTCGACGGCGTGCTCGACAAGGCCGAGATGCCCACCAAGCCGGGCCTGTGGTTCATGGATTCGTCGTCAGCAGCCGCGGAAATGGTCACGCTGTGCGCGGCCTCGGGCTACGTCGTGCACTTCTTCCCGACCGGGCAGGGCAACGTCATCGGCAACCCGATCCTGCCGGTAATCAAGATCTGCGCCAATCCGCGCACGGTACGCACGATGAGCGAGCACGTCGACGTCGATACGTCGGGCCTGCTGCAGCGCGAGATCACGATGAGCGATGCCGGCGACAAGCTGCTCGACATGATGTTCCGCACGGCCAACGGCCGCCTGACGGCCGCCGAGGCGTTGGGACATCGCGAGTTCGTGCTGACGCGGCTGTACGAGAGCGCGTGAACGCGGCGGTGGAGTCGGCGTCGGCGGCAATTGGCGCCGGCGAGTCCCTCGCCCTGCCGGATCTCGCGGCGATCCGCGCGGCGCACGCGCGGATCGGCCCGTACGTGCGCCGCACGCCGGTGCTCACGTCGCCGGAACTCGATGACGCGGTCGGCGCGCAACTCCACTTCAAGTGCGAGAACCTGCAGCGCGTCGGCGCGTTCAAGGCGCGCGGCGCGGTCAACGCGGTGTTCAGCCTTCCGGAGGACGTCGCCAGGCACGGCGTGGTCACGCATTCGTCGGGCAATCATGGCGCGGCACTGGCGTACGCGGCGCGCGCCCGTGGCATCCCGGCGTACATCGTGATGCCGGAGAACGCGCCGAAGATCAAGGTGGCGAACGTACGCAGCTTCGGCGGCGAGGTGCAGTTCTGCGCGCAGACGGTCGCCGGCGCGCGAAGCGGCCAGTGCCGAGATCGTGCGCGCCACCGGCGCGACGCTGATCCATCCGTTCGACAACGCGCAGGTGATCGCGGGGCAGGGCACGGTCGTGCTGGAACTGCTCGACGAAGTCCCGGATCTGGACTTGGTGATCGCGCCCTGCGGTGGTGGCGGGTTGCTTTCCGGCACCGGCATCGCCGCCAAGGCACTGCGGCCCGGCATCAAGGTGTACGGCGCCGAGCCGGCGAATGCCGGGGATGCAGCCGCAAGCTTTCGCTCGGGGAAGATCGAGCCGCTGCTGCCCACACAGACGATCGCCGACGGCTTGCGCACGGCGCTCCTGCCGCGCACCTTCGGTGCGATTCGTGCCCATGTCGACGACATCGCCACGTGCACGGAAGCGGGCATCGTCAAGGCGATGCGCATGACCTGGGAGAATCTGAAGATCATCGTCGAGCCGTCGGCGTCGGTGCCCCTCGCGTGCCTGCTCGAAGAGTCGATTGCCGGCCAGGGCAAGCGCGTGGGTATCATTCTCACTGGCGGCAATGTCGATCTCGACCGGTTGCCGTGGCAGGCCGCGACGGTGTCGTCGTGACGCTGTGGCGAGCGTTGGTGCCCGGCCGCGACCGTGTGGTGACATCGCGGTGTCCTGTAGCAACCGTGTGGTGACATCGTGGTGACCGGGGGCGACCTCGTCGCGGGTTATGACTGCGCCGCGCATGTGGTGTCGGTGCCGCACTCACAAGGCCGCATTTTCGAATCACCGATTGTGCAGTTGAACACCCTAAGCCGGAGCACTTCATGAGCCGACACCTCCCGCGCGACGACTATCCGCGCTTTCACCTGGCCTTTCCGGTCACCGATCTCGACGAGGCGCGCAGCTTTTACGGGACGTTCCTCGGTTGCGCGGAGGGGCGCAGTTCGCCCGACTGGGTCGACTTCGATTTCTTCGGGCATCAGATCGTCGCGCACAAGGTGGCAGGCGGCGCCATGAGCGACGCGACCAGCCTGGTCGACGGTGACAATGTGCCGGTGCGGCACTTTGGGGTCGTGCTGTCGCTGCCCGCCTGGGACGACCTCGCAGCGCGGTTCAAGGGCGCCGGCGTCAAGTTCGTCATCGAGCCGCACGTGCGTTTTCGCGGCGAGCCCGGCGAGCAGGCGACGATGTTCTTCCTCGATCCGTTCGGCAATGCGCTGGAGTTCAAGGCGTTCGCCGACGAAAGTCAACTCTTCGCGACGTGAGGTAGCCAGCAGATGCGTGTGGTCATCAGTGAGTTTATGGACGAGGCGGCGGTCGCCGCGCTAGCCGCGCAATTCGATGTCGCCTACGACCGCGATCTCGTCGATCGCCGGGACGACCTCATGCGCCAGGTGGCGGATGCGGACTGCCTCATCGTGCGCAACCGGACGCAGGTCGACGCGGCGCTGCTCGAGCACGGGCGGAAGCTCAGGGTCATCGGACGCCTGGGTGTGGGGCTCGACAACATCGACACCGCCGCCGCCGCAGCGCGTGGCATTGAGGTGATTCCTGCCACCGGTGCCAACGCGTCTTCGGTGGCCGAGTATGTCGTTGGGACGGCGATGCTGCTGCTGCGTGGCGCGTACCAGTCGAGCGCCACGGTCGCCGATGGCAATTGGCCGCGCGCTGCGCTATCGAACGGCCGTGAGATCGCCGGCAAGACGCTGGGCCTGATCGGCTTCGGTGGCATCGGGCGCCTGGCCGCCACGCTCGCACGCGCTCTGGGCATGCAGGTCATCGGCCACGATCCGCAGCTCGCGGCGGACTCGCCGCTGTGGAAGACGACCGGCGCCACACCGCGCACGCTGGAGCAGGTGATCGCGGAAGCCGACGTGCTGTCGCTGCACGTGCCGCTCACGGCGCAGACGCGCAACCTGCTCGACGGCAAACGCCTGGCGACAATGAAGCCGCAGGCAATCCTCATCAACACGGCCCGTGGTGGCGTGGTGGACGAAGCAGCGCTGGCTTCGGCCCTGCGCTCGGGTGCACTCGCGGGCGCCGCGCTCGACGTGTTCGACAAGGAACCGCTGCCCGCGGGCTCGCCGCTTGCCGGTTGTCCGAACCTGCTGCTGACGCCGCACGTGGCCGGGGTGACGGCGGAGTCGAACGTGCGCGTCTCGACGATGATCGCCGACAAGGTTGCCGCAGCCCTTGTTGCGCAACGTCGTTGATCGAAGCAACAAGTCCAAGGCGAACAGCGGAACTCACATGCCAATCCACACCCTCGACCAGATCGAAGAGCTGGCCTTCCGCGCGCTACGCAACGCCGGTGCCGGCGAGGCGATGGCGCGCACCACCGCGCACGCACTGGCCGACGCCGAGGCCCGCGGGCTGCCTTCGCATGGGCTGTCCCGGATCGGGCAGTACACGACCCATTTGACCAATGGCCGCGCGGACGGCGCCGCGATGCCCAGGATCGTGCACGAACGGGGGGCGCGGTGCTCGTCGACGCGAGCGGCGGCCTGGCCTTTCCCGGCCTGCGCGTTCGCGATCACCGAAGCGCATCGCGCGCGCCCGCGAGTTCGGTGTCGCTTACGCGGGCGTTACCAACAGTCATCATTTCGGCGTCGCCGCCTATCACCTGGCACCGGTCGCGGTCGCCGGCATGGTGGGCCTCGGATTCGGCAATTCGCCGGCGGCGATGCCGGCGGCGGGCGGCAAACGGCCGATCTTCGGCACCAATCCGATCGCCGCGATTTTTCCGCGCCGCGATGGTGCACCGCTGACCATCGATCTCTCGCTGTCCGAAGTGGCGCGCGGCAAGCTGATGGTCGCGGCCAAGGAAGGCCGGCTCGATTCCGCTCGGCTGGGCGCTCGACCGTGACGGCAATCCGACCACCGATCCGAAGGCCGGCATGGAAGGCTCCATGCTGCCCGCTGGTGGTACCAAGGGAGCGATGCTCGCGCTGATCGTGGAACTGCTGGCATGCGCGCTGACTGGCGCCGCGATGGGCTTCGAGGCGGACACCTTCTTCGTCGACGCCGGCAACCGGCCGCGCATCGGCCAGGCGTTCCTGGTCGTCGATCCCGGCGCGCTGGCCGGCAACGACGCGTATCTCGAGCGAATTGAAACGCTGATCGCCGTCATGCTGGCGGACGACGGCGTGCGCCTGCCCGGTTATCGGCGTGACGAACTCGCGCGCAAGGCGGAGGCCGAAGGCGTCAACGTCCCGCAACCGTTGGCAGATCAACTCGCGCGACTTGCGAGTCAGTCAGTCGGTGGCTAGTACGCAAGGATGATGACGTCGCCGAATTCAGCGGCACGCGGCGACGATCGCTGCGCGCAGCAGGTTGTGCCGAGCGCTGCCGTCACGGCCGCGAACCTGGGAGGTGCGCGTGGTTGGCGCGCGCCGCACGGACGAGGACTGGCGCGCGCCGCACGGATGACTAACGCGCGGCGACGATCGCCTCGCGCAGCGGGTTGAACAGCCCCGGCGTGGCGGCGATGACGTCCTGGCTGCGCAGGAAATCCGACCCGCCCGCGAAATCGCCCACGCGTCCGCCGGCTTCCCGCACCAGCAGTGCGCCGGCCGCGACGTCCCACGATTGCAGGCTCATCACCCAGAAGCCGTCGAGCCGACCCGCGGCCAGATGCGCGAGATCGAGCGCGCAGGCGCCGGCGCGGCGCACGCCACCTGCCTGACCCATCAGCGACAGCAGGATCGGCTGGTACGCGGCGAGCTTCGGGCTTTCGCGCGTCGGGAACACCGTGCCCACCAGCGCATCGGCTAGGCGCAGGCAGGCCGACACTTTCATCGCTGCGCCGTTGCACTGCGCGCCCTTGCCCTTGACCGCGGTGAACAGTTCATTGTGCACGGGATCGAGCACGACGCCGTGCGTGATCTCGTTGCCGTGGGCCAGCGCGATCGACACCGCGTAGTACGGAAAGCCGTGGACGAAATTCGCGGTGCCGTCGATGGGATCGATGATCCACCGGTAACCGCCGCCTTCGCGGGCGCCCGGAATGTTGCCGGATTCCTCGCCGAGGATCGCGTGGCCGGGAAACGCGGCGCGGATCGTGGCGACGATCGCATCCTCCGCCTCCATGTCGGCGGACGATACGATGTCGCCATGCTCCTTGGCGTACGTCGGCAGGTGCTTCAGGTCGCGCGCAGCGTCGATGATGACGCTGGCGGCGCGTTGCGCCGCGCGCACTGCCACCGCCAGGACCGGATCGTCGCGGTCGCTCACGGTCGAATGGCGGCGGCATGCGCATTGCGGGCTCAGCGATCGGACCTCATGGCTTGCCTCCCTTGAGCATTTCCTGTTCGAGCAGCAGGTACGTGCCGTAGGCGTTGATGCGGTTGGCCTGCTCGAAGGCGGGCAGGTCACGGAACTGCGACCAATCCACCTTGGCGTAGGCCTCGTCGAAGGGCTCCAGTTCACGCACGGCATTGCCCATGGACTTGCGCAGGAACGCGAGGTAGTCGCGGGTGAGCACCAGGTCGCGCTCGACGTTGTCCGATGCGGGGCCATGACCGGGGATCACGACCAGCGGTTTCAGCGCAATCATCTTGTCCATCGCCTTCAACCATCCGGCGCTGTCCGCGTTGCCCACGAACGGAACGCGGCCGGCAAAGATGAGATCGCCGGCAAAGAGCAGCCGGTCTTCCTCGACGAACATCATCAGGTCTTCCGGCGAGTGCGCGCCGCCCGAGTACACCAGACGGAAGGTGAGGCCACCCATGCGAAAGCTGGTGTCGCCGTCGATCCAGAAGGTCGGCGGCACGATGACCGTCTGCTCGTTGACCCAGGGCGCGAGGTCCGCACGTCGCTGCGCCAGTCGTTCGCTGGACACGCCCGATGCCAGGTAATCCTGCGCCTTCCGATGCGCCCAGATCTCGGCGCCGCCGGCGCGAAAGGCCTGCAACCCGTAGATGTGATCGGCGTGGTAGTGACTCAGCACCACGCGCCGTATGGGTTGCGGCGTGATCTTGCGAATGGCGGCGATCATCGCTTCACCCAGCACCGGTGTGCCGAGCGCGTCGAAGACGACGACACCGTCCGTGGTGACGACGAATCCCGCATTCGACATGAAGCCGCGATTGCGCTGGCTCGCCATGCCGGAATCGCCCTGGAAGAACCAGCCATGCGCAGAAACCTTCTGCGGCACGAGGACGATCGGCTCGACCGCTTGCGCATGGACGACTGCGTTGCCGAGCGAGGCAAGGAGCAGCAGCAATGCCAGGAACGGTTGCGCAGCGGCAGTCCCAGGGCACGAGCGATGGCAGTCATGGCTGTCATTCTAGTCTGCCGGCCGGCGGTCGCCGACGGCCGATGACAATGCTGCGGGGTCGTAGCGCGCGATGAAGCGGCGGTCGATGCGATCCTTCCAGCGCCACACCCAGTCCCCTTCGATGGCGAAGGGTCCCCACGACGCGATGGCGTGCTTGTCACCCGTCGAAATGAGCGCCAGCGCCATGCCGCTGGGGGACGTAAGGACGCAGCGGCTGAGTCGCTCGCAGCGAGACGCAGGTTCCCGGCCAGAGGCGGACCCTGGCGCACTGCGTACACGCCGGACTTCGGCCGCGGATGCGCCTGTTGCGTCGCGCAGTCGCCGGCGGCGAACACGAAGTCGTGCGAGGTCGAGCGCAGGCAGTCATCGAGCAGCACGAATCCGCGCGCATCGCAGGCGAGGCCGGACGCGGCGAGCCATGGAGCCGCCGCTGCCGAAATCGCCCAGACCACGCGATCGGCCGCAACGAATTGATTACCCGCGATACGGACGCCACCGGGCTCGACTGCCACCGCAGGGCTGCCCAGATGCAGGCCGACGCCGCGCCGGGTCAGTGCACGCGCCAGGCGCTTGCGCACCGCGGCGGAAAGCAAACGCGGCTGATCGCTGATCAACGCAAATTCGGGCGCCATGCCATGCGAGATGGACCGCGTCCGGTGCTGCATGGCCAGCAAGACTTCGACCCCCCCGGCGCCGCCGCCCACCACGGCGACCTTGCGCACCGCGCCGCTTGCAATCTGCTCGAGCAACAGGCTCGACTCGGCCAGGAACCGCTCCAACGGCTTGACCGCCAGCGCGTACTCCGCGGCCCCCGGCGCCGACGTGTCCGGCGCAGAGCCGACATCGAGCGAAGTCAGGTCGAAATCGACGTGACCGCCGGCGTCGAGCCGGGCCCTTCGCGACTTCAGGTCGAGCGCCACGACACGATCGACGATGAAGCGGGCGTTCGCGGCATCCGCGAGCGGCGCGAGTTGGACCTGCGTTTCCGCCAGGCGATAGTGCCCGGCCACCAAACCCGGCAGCATGCCCGAATAGCCCATCGCCGCATACGGCGATACCACGCGTCAACGATACACCGGGATCGGGCAAGATCGCGAAACGGCGCAGCACCTCCACGTGCGCATGGCCCCCTCCGATCAGCAAAACCTGTCGTCGCGATTGCATGGCGGTTGCTCGGCCGCGTCGGCGCAGCCTGCCCGCCGGATGCTACACGACCCGCGTCGTGCGCAGGCTTGCGCGGCAGCCTGTGGTTGCCGCGTGGCGCCGGGTTCATCGCCGCGGAACGCGGGCCGCGCGCCGGGGCTCGCGGCACTGCTGCAGGCAACATCGCCGCGGCATAGGGTGCGTGGCGACAGCGGAATGTTGCGGCGCGCAAGATTGCGTCGCATTGCTGTCGCATTGGGCTCGCAGTATGCTTGCTCTTCGGCTCGCGTCATTCAGGCAGCATCCACAACTAGGCGCCGCAATCATCGGCAGCCCATCCCCGAGGAGGCAATTCGTGTCCATCACGCTATCGATCACCGTCAACGGCAAGGCGGTCAGCACTGCGATCGAGCCGCGCACGCTCCTGGTCGAGTTCCTGCGCAATCAACTTGCACTGACCGGCACGCACGTCGGCTGTGACACCGGCCAGTGCGGTGCGTGCACGGTGCTGCTCGACGGGCGCGCCGTGAAGGCGTGCAACATGCTGGCGGCGCAGGCGGAGGGTGCCAAGGTCACCACCATCGAGGGTATCGCCGCGGCGGACGGCACATTGCATCCGATGCAGGCGGCGTTCAAGGAATGCCACGGACTGCAATGCGGCTTCTGCACGCCGGGCATGGTGATGAGCGCGCTCGACCTGGTCGAGCGGCATCCGAACGCCACTGAGCAGACGATCCGGGAGCAGCTGGAAGGAAACCTTTGCCGCTGCACCGGTTACCACAACATCGTACGCGCGGTGCAGCAGGGTGCTGCCGCGATGGCGAAGTAGGAGACGACGATGGGTGCCAACGATACGGGCGTGATCGGGCAATCGGTTCGCCGCAAGGAGGACGTGCGGTTCCTGACCGGCGCCGGCCAGTACACCGACGATGTCGTGATGACGCGGCAGACGTACGCCTGCTTCGTGCGCTCGCCGCACGCGCACGCGAAGATTCGCAAGATCGATGTGCGGGCGGCGAAGGCGGCGCCGGGCGTCATCGATGTCTTCACCGGTGACGACCTGACCGGCATCAACGGGTTGCCATGCGGTTGGCTCATTACCGGGTCCGACGGCAAGCCGATGAACGAACCGCCGCATCCGGTGCTGGCCCAGGGCAAGGTGCGCCATGTCGGCGACCAGGTGGCGCTGGTCATCGCCGAGTCGCTGCATGACGCGAAGGACGCCGCGGAGCTGGTCGACGTCGACTACGAGGTGCTGCCGGCGGTGGTCAACTGTGTCGAAGCGCTGAAGAGCGGCGCGCCGCAGATCCACGACCAGGCGCCCGGCAACAAGTGCTATACGTGGACGCTGGGCGACAAGGCGGCGGTCGATGCCGCATTCGCCAAGGCCGCGCAGGTGTCCAAAGTGGACATCGTCAACAATCGCCTGATCCCGAATGCGATCGAGCCGCGCGCGGCACTGGCCGCGTACAACAGGTCGGACGAAAGCTACACGCTGTACGTATCGAACCAGAATCCGCACGTCGAACGGTTGTTGATGACGGCGTTCGTGCTGGGGCTGCCGGAAACCAAGGTCCGGGTGATCGCGCCCGATGTCGGCGGCGGGTTCGGCTCCAAGATCTACCTGTACGCGGAGGAGACCGCGCTGGTCTGGGCGTCGAAGAAAGTGAACCGTCCGATCAAGTGGGTCGCCGATCGCAGCGAGGCATTCCTCACCGACGCCCATGGCCGCGATCACGTGACGCACGCCGAGCTGGCCATGGACAAGGACGGCAAATTCCTGGCGATGCGGGTGATCACCACCGCGAACATGGGCGCCTATCTCTCCACGTTCGCGTCGTGCATCCCGACCATCCTGTACGCGACGCTGCTCGCCGGCCAGTACACGACGCCGGCGATCTTCTGCGAAGTGACGGCGTCCTTCACCAATACGGCGCCGGTCGATGCGTACCGCGGGGCCGGGCGGCCGGAAGCCACCTACGTCGTGGAGCGCCTGGTGCACCAGGCCGCCGTCGACATGAAGCTGCCGCAGGACGAGATCCGCCGCCGCAATTTCATCCGCAAGTTCCCGTACGCGACGCCGGTGGCGCTTACCTACGACACCGGCGATTACGATGCCACGCTCGATGGTGCGATGAAGGTGGCCGATACCGCGGGATTCGCCACCCGCAAGGCGGAATCGGCCAAGCGCGGGAAGCTGCGCGGCCTGGGCTACGCGTCGTACATCGAAGCCTGCGGGCTGGCGCCGTCGAACGTCGCCGGTGCGCTGGGCGCGCGTGCGGGCCTGTTCGAGGCGGGCGAGGTGCGGGTGAATCCGACCGGCAGCGTCACGGTGTTCACCGGCTCGCACAGCCATGGCCAGGGCCACGAGACGACATTCGCGCAGATCGTCGCCGGCCGCCTCGGCATCGACATCGCCAATGTCGAAGTGGTCCACGGCGATACCGGTCGCATTCCGTTCGGCATGGGCACCTATGGATCGCGCTCGCTGGCGGTGGGCGGTACCGCCATCGTCAAGGCCATCGACAAGGTCGTCGCCAAGGGCAAGAAGATCGCTGCGCACATGCTCGAAGCCGCCGAGGGCGACATCGAGTTCAAGGACGGCAAGTTCACCGTGGCCGGCACCGATCGCAGCAAGGCGTTCGGCGAGATCGCGCTCGCCGCCTACGTCCCGCACAACTATCCGCACGACAATCTCGAGCCTGGACTGGACGAAACCGCGTTCTACGATCCGACCAATTTCACCTACCCGGCCGGCACGCACATCTGCGAAGTGGAGATCGATCCGGACACCGGTGTCGTGACGGTGGCCAACTTTACTGCCTGCGACGATTTCGGCAACATCATCAATCCGATGATCGTCGAGGGGCAGGTGCATGGCGGCCTCACCCAGGGCATCGGCCAGGCGCTGCTCGAGCAGTGTGTCTACGATCCCAGAGCGGCCAGCTCCTGACCGGCAGCTACATGGACTATGCGATGCCGCGGGCGGACGACGTGCCGTCGTTCAAGGTCGACACGCGGGTCACGCCGTGCACGCACAATCCGCTGGGCGCCAAGGGTTGCGGCGAAGCTGGCGCCATCGGCGCCCCGGCCGCGATGATGAACGCCGTGCACGATGCGCTGCTGGACGTCGGGGTCAAGCACCTCGACATGCCGGCATCGCCGCATCGGGTGTGGAAGGCGATCCAGGCAGTGAAGGCCTGAAGGTCAAAGGGTGAGATCAAGGCAGGCGCAGGCCGACGATGGCGACATGAACGCCATGTAAACGCAACTGAAACGCAACTGACAAAACTGAAGGGCATCGACATGTACGAATTCGAAATCCACAAGGCCGATTCGGTGGCGAAAGCGGCCGCGTTGCTGGCCCAATCGCGCGGCAAGGCATTGGCGGGCGGCCAGAGCCTGGTCGCGGCGATGAAACTGCGGCTGGCACAACCCGGTGCGCTGGTCGACCTCTCCGGTGTTCCCGAGATGAAGGGCATCCGCAAGGAAGGCGGCAATCTCGTCATCGGGGCGATGACGCGGCACGCCGAAGTCGCGGCTTCCGACACGGTAAAAGGAGCGATTCCGGCACTGGCGGCGCTGGCCGAGGGCATCGGCGACCGCCAGGTCCGCAACATGGGCACGCTCGGCGGCGCGCTTGCCAACAACGATCCAGCGGCGTGTTATCCGGCGGCGGTGCTGGGCCTTGGCGCCACCGTGCACACCAACAAGCGCAAGCTTGCCGCGGACGCGTTCTTCAAGGGCATGTACGAGACCGCGCTGGCGGACGACGAGTTGATCACTTCGGTCAGCTTTCCCATTCCGCAAAAGGCCGCCTACGTGAAATTCCCGCAGCCGGCATCCCGCTTTGCACTGGTCGGGGTGTTTGTCGCGCAAACCGGTGACGGCGTACGCGTGGCCGTCACAGGTGCGGCACCCAGCGTATTCCGCGCGAAAGCGCTGGAAGATGCGCTGGGCAAGAACTTCACCAACGATGCCGCGCGCACTGTGAAGATGGACGCGTCGGGCCTGAACAGCGACCTGCACGGGTCGGCGGAATATCGCGCGCACCTGATATCGGTGCTGGCGGGGCGGGCGGCAGCGGCGGCAAGCTAGCGTCGGCCCGCGACGGGCGAAAGGGCGGCTTCCGGATTGACCGGTTCCAGCGGCGCTTACCTCACGCGCGGTGCGATGGCCTTGGCGAGATCGACGACGATCTGCTTCGCCTGCGCCTCATCCTTGGCTCCCGCGACGGACACGCGTAGCTGAATGTGGGGCTTGTCGAAGTCGGCGGATACGGCACCGCTGTCGGATCGCATGCTGTAGAAAATCGCATCCTTGCCCACGCCGGGGACGGAGTCGACCTTGAAGGTTGGGCGCATCTTCTTCATCATCGCTTCCCACGTGCGTACGGTCTTGCCGGCATCGGGCTTCTCGACATCGACACTGATTTGCAGATTGCCACCCGTTTGCTGGAACGTCGCCTGCTCCGGCGTAGGCTTGGTGGCGTCCGCGAATTTCGCACCGGTCACTTTCTCGACGTCTGCCTTGGTGACGAGTTTGGCGGGATCCTGCGCGTAGGAGGCGCCGACGATCAACATGCAGGCGGCGGCGAAGACCAGCAGCGTCGGTTTGGCGTTCATGAACTTAGAATGCATCGAATGATCCGGCGAGTCAAAGCCGTTCGACGGCAGCCGGACCTTGGTATGCTTGACCGCCTCCTAGCATTGAACTGAATCCCGCGATGCCGCAGCCGATTGCCATACCCGCCAGTGTCGACGCCACACTCGACTTGCTGGCGCTGAACGACTACGTCGCCGAGCGGCGACTGGGCACGGCTGTGTTCCTTGCGCTCAAGCTGCAGCGCCCGCTCTTCCTGGAAGGCGAGGCCGGCGTGGGCAAGACCGAGGTGGCCAAGGTCCTCGCCGCGGGCTTGGGCAGGCCGCTGGTACGGCTACAGTGCTACGAAGGCCTCGACACGGCAGCGGCCGTGTACGAATGGAATTACCCGCGGCAGATGATCGAAATCCGGCTGGCGGAAGCGACCGGCGAAGTCGGGCGCGAACGCCTGTCGCACGATATCTTCACGCCGCAGTTCCTGCTGAAACGGCCGCTGCTGCAGGCGATCGACCCGGACGACGGAGTCGCGCCCGTGCTGCTGATCGACGAACTCGACCGCACCGACGAGCCGTTCGAAGCGTACCTGCTGGAAGTGCTGTCCGAATTCCAGGTGTCGATTCCGGAGCTCGGCGTGATCCGGGCCTCCACGCCGCCCGTGGTCGTGATCACGTCGAACCGCACGCGCGAGATCCACGACGCCATCAAGCGGCGCTGCTTCTACCACTGGGTCGACTACCCGAACGCGTTGCGCGAACTCGAGATCCTGCGGCGCAAGTGCCCGGAGGCCCCCGAGTCGCTCGCGCGCGAAGTCGTGGCCTTTACGCAGCGCCTTCGCACCATGGACTTGTTCAAGGCGCCAGGCATCGCCGAGACGCTCGATTGGGCCGAGGCCTTGATCGCGCTCGACCGAGTGGCCCTCGACCCTCAAGCGGTTGGCGATACGCTTGGCGTACTGCTCAAGTATCAGGACGACGTGGGTGCGCTGGCACCGGAGGTTGCGGCCAAGCTCGTTGCCGAAGTCCAGGCGGAAGGCATCCGCCTTTGACGTCGTCCTTCGTGGCTGAGGATGACAGCAGTCGTGGGCCGCGCGCGCTGGTCCTGTGGCAGTTCGGTCCGGCGCCTATATGTGGGATAGAACTGCAATGAGTTCCGTTGCGCGCACGGCGCCGATGTCACTGCCGAAGGGACGCCTGGCCGAGAACGTCATGCACTTCGTGCGGCTGCTGCGAGCCGTCGGATTGCCCGTCGGACCCGCCAAGGTGATCGATGCCATCGCCGCGATCGATGCGGTCGGGGTGGGCAACCGCACCGACTTTCGCGAGGCGCTGGCCGCCGTGCTCGTGTCGCGGCACGAACATCTCGCACTGTTCGAGCAGGCGTTCGATCTCTTCTGGCGCAATCCCAAGCTGCTTGAACGCCTGGTGGCAGCATCGTTGCCGCGTGTCTACGGACGCACTGGCGAAGAGCCGCCCCCGGACCTGCCGGCGCGCCTGGCGCAGGCGATGCTGCCACCGCGGCAGCCTGAGCCATCGTCCGATGAAGACGAGGAGATCGACCTCGACGCTGCTTTCACGTTCTCCGCGCGCGAGATCCTCCAGACCAAGGACTTCGCCACCATGACCGCGGAGGAACTGGCGCAGGTCAAGACGATGCTGGCGCGCCTGAAACTGCCGCTGCCCGAGCGCCCGCAACGGCGCACGCGCGCCGCCGCGCGCGGTGCGCGTGTGGACCTCCGGGCTACGCTGCGGCGCATGACCGGGGCCGCTGGCGCGGTGGCGCCGCTCGCCTTTCGTGCGCGGATACGCCGGCCGCCGCCGCTCGTGGTGCTGTGCGACATCTCGGGTTCGATGGATCGCTATGCGCGCATGCTGTTGCACTTCCTGCACGCGATCACCAACGATGCTCATCGCGTGCATACGCTGGTGTTCGGTACGCGGCTCACCAACATCACGCGGCATCTTGCGCAGCGCGACGTCGACGTTGCGCTGGCGCGCGTGACGGCGGCGGTCGACGACTGGGCCGGCGGCACCCGCATCGGTACCTGCCTCGCCGAGTTCAATCGCCGCTGGTCGCGGCGGCTGCTCGGCCAGAACGCGGTCGTCCTCCTGATCAGCGACGGGCTCGACGCCGAAGGCGGCGAGGGACTCGGATTCGAAGCGGAGCGCCTGGCCAAGTCGTGCGCGCGCCTGGTCTGGGTGAATCCGCTGTTGCGCTACGCGGGGTTCGAGGCGCGGCCGGCAGGCATTCGCGCGCTGCTGCCTTTCGTGGACGACTTCCGGCCCGTGCACAACGTCGCCTCGCTGCAGGAGCTGGCGGCGGCGCTGGCGCCGCTGCGGGCGCGCCGCACGCGATCGCACGCGGCGATCAAGACCGCGGCCGACGCCCGGCGAGTTTGCTAGCATGCGCAGGAACGGGATTGGCCCATTCACCCCAGAAAGCGACGCTCGATGGAAATGACCAACACGCGGGTCGTACCCGCGCCCCCAGATCGCGTCTGGGCCGCGCTCAACGATCCCGAAGCGTTGAAGGCTTCGCTCCCCGGCTGTGAATCCCTCGAACGCGTGAGCGACGACGAATGGCGGGCCGTAATGGCGACCAAGGTCGGCCCGGTATCGGCGCGTTTCACCGGCACCATGCGCATGCGCGACATCGACCCGCCGACCGGCTACACCTTGAAATTCGAGGGGCAGGGTGGGGCGGCCGGCTTCGCCAACGGCGAGGCCAAGGTCTCGCTGCAACCGGCAGCCAACGACCAGACGTCGCTGACCTACGCGGTGAAGGCGCAGGTCGGCGGCAAGCTCGCCCAGATCGGCTCGCGCTTGATCGACGGCGCTGCGGCGAAGATTGCCGACGACTTCTTCGCTCGCTTTTCCGAACGCCTGGCGCCGGCGGCAGTCGAACCGGCAATCGAGGCCGAGGTGAACGCCGGAGCGGCGGCCCGGCCGGCGCCGCCCGCGGTGGCGCAAGATTCCGTCCGCGGCCGGCTGATCCGTTATGCGGCGATCATCGCGATCCTGATCGTGCTTGGCATCCTGTATTCACGCGGTGTGAAGTTCTAGGTTGATGGGTTCCCGCGGTCCACGGACGTGCAGCCCCGTGGGATTTGCGTGGGATAACCCGGGAGAACGGACATGGACAGTGTCGATCTCGAAGTACTGAAGCGCAGCGCGCAGTGGCTCGACGAGGGCCGGAAGGTGCTGCTGGTGACCGTGGTGAAGACCTGGGGCAGCTCGCCGCGTCCCGAAGGTGCGATGCTCGCGGTGCGCGAGGATGGGCTCGTCGTCGGCTCGGTGTCTGGCGGGTGCATCGAGGACGACATCATCGATCGCACGCGGCGACTCGGCATGACCTCGACGCAATGCGAGGCGGTGACTTACGGCGTCTCGGCCGACGAGGCGCGTCGCTTCGGCCTGCCGTGCGGCGGCACCATCCAGCTGGTGCTGGAGCCGTTGACCAAGGCTTCGGGCATGCGCACGTTGCTGCGCGAGATCGAAGCGGGTCACCTGGTGGCGCGACGCCTGGACCTCCTGACCGGCGAGGCCACGCTGCACCCGGCACAGGCGGTCGACGGGCTCAGCTTCGACGGGACCACGCTGCAAACCATCCACGGCCCGCGCTTCCGCATGCTGGTGATCGGCGCGTCGCAACTGTCGAAATACCTGGCGCAGATCGCGGTCGGGCTCGACTACCAGGTGACCATCTGCGATCCGCGCGAGGAATACACGGAGACCTGGGACATTCCGGGCGTGACGCTGGTGCGCACGATGCCGGACGACACGGTACGCGCGATGCGCCTCGACGAGCGCTGTGCGGTGGTGGCGCTGACGCACGATCCCAAGCTGGACGATCTCGCGCTGATGGAGGCGCTCAAGTCAACGGCGTTCTATGTTGGTGCGCTAGGTTCGCGCGCCAACAACGCCAAGCGGCGCGTGCGCCTGCGCGAATTCGACGTGACCGACGACGAGATCGCGCGCCTGCACGGGCCCATCGGGCTCTTCATCGGCAGTCGCACGCCGCCGGAGATCGCGATTTCGATTCTTGCCGAGATCACGGCGGTGAAGAACGGGGTCGCGCTGCCGGAAGCGGCGCGCGTGGCCGGCGGCAAGGCGCAACAAGCGGCCACACCCGCGTGCTCGACCGCCTGAGTTCCGCGGCGCGCCGCGACACGCGGGCCGCGTGCTATCGTAGCGGTGTTGCCTCGTCGAGGTGCCATGGAAGACCTCCGCGAGGTGAAATGCTGATCCGTTCGTGCTTTGTCCGCCGTGTTCGGCCAGATCGTCGTCATTCACTGCGCACGGCCAGCGTTCCAGCGTTCCGCACTGCCGCGCTGCTGATCACGCTGCTGGCCATCGCCGCTCCGGCTTCGGCGCAGGTCGCCCCGGCGGATGCGTCGACGACCTCCACGGCCCCCGCGGCGCCCGAAGCCAAGTCGGCCTGGGATGCCCCCGAGCCTTGGCGCACCGACCGCTTCTACGTGCAGACCAGCCTGGTTACGGTGCACTTCAATCCCGATCCGGACCATGACAACACGACGAACCTGATCGACCTCAACTGGCGCCTGTCGCAGCGCTGGCTCGAGGGCCAGGTCTTCCTCGGCGCGTCATTCTTCGACAACTCGTTCGGGCAGAACTCGCAGTACGTCTACGGCGGCCTGCTGTGGCGGCCATTCGAAACGGCGCAGCCGCTCTACTTCAAGCTCACGGCCGGGGTGCTGCACGGCTACAGCGGCGAATACCAGAACAAGATTCCGTTCAACAGTTCCGGCTACGCGCCCGGCATCGTGCCGTCGGTCGGTTACTGCTACAACCGATTCTGCTCGGAGCTGGTCATATTCGGCACGGCGGGCGCGATGCTGACGCTGGGAATGACGGCGCCGTAGCATCCCGTATTGCGTACGCTGGGCACGAGGGCGCCGTAGCATCCCGCATTGCGTACGCTGGGCACGAGGGCGCTGTAGCATTCCCGCTGCGTCGTGTCGACCGGGTGCAATCGGGTGACGGCCTCGCGATCCATGGCGCGCTCAGCGGAGCCCGAGCGCGCGATCGACGGAAAGCCGCCCGGCACCGCGACCGACGAGATAGAGAAGCAGTCCTGCCCAGGCGAGGTGCGTGGGCCACGCGTCCGGATAGACGAAGACCTGGATCACTGCGGTCATCCCCAGCAACGCGAGGGCGGAAAGGCGCGTCAACAGGCCGAGGACGATCAGCACCGGGAATAGGTGTTCGGCGTAGGCGGCAAGATGCGTGGCGATTTCGGGCGCGATCAACGGCAGCCTGTATTCCTCACGGAATAGGGTGTAGGCGCTGTCGTTGATGGTAAGGAATCCATCGACCTTGGTCCGGCCGGACAGGAAGAACGTCGCACCCATTGCCAAGCGTGCGACCAGCGCCAGCAGGGGATGGCCCACCAGCGCCGTCAGGTAGTCGGCAAGGCGATTGGCCGCGCCGCGCAAGCCGGATGGCGAACCGGGTACGAGGTCCTGGGTGTGATTCATGCGGGATTCCCTGTCGTCGAACCTGCGCTCGACCGGGACTGCGGGGCTGCGCAGGCAACCAGCGCACCCGCGTCGGCCAATGGCAGGAGGATTTGCAGTGGCGTGGCTCCCGGCGCGCAGGCGAGCGCCCGTTCGAGCGCCGTAGCGAGTGGCAGGTCCTGCGCACAGGCATCGAAGAATGCACGTCCCGCGGGATCGAGCGGCTGCCAATGTACGGTATTGCGCGGGCGGACGATGAGGATGCCCTCGCCACACCAGTCGAACGGGGTCGCGTCGATGGGACCGGCCGCGCGATTGCGCGCAAAGATAGTGAAAATAGGCAGGCTCGCCGAGAGCAGCCAGCGTGCCGATGCATGCGGTCGCAGTGGGCGTGACGCCAGGTCCGCAGCGCCGAGGATTGCCGCGATGGCATCGGCGTCCAGCGCCGCCTCGTCCCGCGCGGCATGGGCTTCGGTCCAGTGGCGGTCGAGGCGGGCGATGTCGGGCAGGTAGGGGAGTTCGTCCGCCGGCGCGAACGCGCGGAGGAATTCCGGGAAGCTCGCGCCATAGTCGGCGAGCATCGGCTGTGCGGGCAGATGCTCGCGCACGTACACCAGCGCTGCCGCGCGAAACCACTCACTGCCGACCAGCCGCGCCGCGGTCGGGAAATTGGCCTCGAGGGCATCGATACAGCCACTGAGCACCGTATTGCGATACACGGCAAAGCCCGGCTGCGCCGTCAGGGCATCGACGTCGGGATCGGCGGGAGGCTCGGCCGCAATGAGCGCCTGGGCAAAGCGGTCCTGAAACGCGGCGAGCGAGAGTGCCATTCGGGCGACTGCGATGGGGCTCAGCCGGTTCAGGCTGCGACCGCCTGCGGCGCGCGCAGCACGGCGTCGGCGGTGTCACGCTCGGCAAGCAAGGCGGCGAACGACGGCAATGCGCTATCGCGTTCGACCAGTGTGGGTCGGACGCCGATGCGCGCGACGAGGCGTCGATATAGCGCCCAGACTTCGGGAGTCACGGGCGCATCGTGCGAATCGATCAACAACCGGGGGCCTAGTTGGGGATCCGGCGAGTGGCCGGCAAGGTGGATTTCCCGAACCGGCGCAGCGGGGAAGGCATCGACGTAGGCCTCGGCGCTCGTGTCGAGATTGCGTGCGCTGACGAACACGTTGTTGACGTCGAGAAGCAGCCCGCAGCCCGTGCGTCGCGCGAGTTCGGTCAGGAACGGGATTTCATCGTAGTCGTGACCGGCGAGACGCACATAGTGTGACGGATTCTCGATCGCAATCGTGCGTCCCAGCGCGTGTTGCACCCGGTCTATGTTATCGGCGATGCGCGCCAGCGCCGCGTGGGTCCGCGGAAACGGCAGGAGATCGGGATGATAGGCGCCCCGCCAGCTGGACCAGGCCAGGTGTTCGGACACGATCGGGGGATCGATCCGCTTGACCAGCATCGCCAGTCGGGCGAGGTGTGCCGCGTCGGGTACGTCATCGGCCGCCAGCGACATCGCGACGCCGTGCAGCGCGATCGGGTGGCGCGCGCGGATCGCATCCAGCCAAGCGAGCCGCGGGCCACCGTCGACCATGTAATTCTCGGGGTGCACCTCGAACCACAGCCCCTCCGCGCGCACTTCCAGCGCTTCGTCATAGAACGCCGGCTTCAAACTCATGCCCGCGGAAGGAAAGGCTGTCATGGTCGCGATGCACCCGCCCGTGAGGTCCTGTCTCAGCCTTTCATCGGTTCCAGCGTGCCCTTGCCCTTGGGCGTCATCATCGACGTGCACGTGCCCTTGGGCACGTATTTCCAGGCGTTGTGCTGGTAGTCGGCCTTGGCGGTGCCGGCGCACGTGGTGCCTGCACCGGCCGCGCAATCGTTCTTGCCGGCCATGGCGACGCCGTAGCACTTTTCCTTGGCGCCTTTGTCGTCCATCATTTTCTTGTCCTGCGCCAACGCGGCCCCGGAGCCGAAGGCGGCAAGGGTGATGGCGGTTACGGCGAGAAGCTGGGATTTCATGTCTGTCTCCTTTGCGGGGGTGGGGGATGCAGCCAATGACCGCGCGCACGCCCGGTCTAATGGCTATTCGCTGTGCGACGGATCGTCCTTACAGCCTGGGGACCCTTTGCTCGCGGTGATTATGCTCTGCCACGCGGCGCGCGCGAGCGCTAGCGATGCGGCCGGATGTCATCCAGGCCCGGTTCGAAGCGAACCGTTTGCTGCGGCTCGAACAAGACGTTGCCGCAGACGTTGTCGAAGCGGGCAAAGAGGTCCTGCCGGTCGCGGCCGCCCATGTTCACGATCGCGTACCGGTAGCTCCCCAGCCACTTGGCTTCGCGCCAGCGGCTGTTGCCATGCTTGATGAACGTATGCAGGCGCGCGTCCGGATACGTGGCCGCGAGCCAGTCGATCTGCGCCTTGTCGGGCGCGATCTTCACCGCTCCGTTGAACTCGCGGAAGACGAAACTCGCGGCCGCGCCGAAGGCGCCGTTGCCCGGACGCCAGCGCGGCGCGCGGCCCACGCTCAGGTCCACCAGCACCTCGTAGGGATTGGCACCGTCCACCTTCTCGTACATGTCGCCGAACTGCGCCGCGAGTCGCGGATTGACCTCGATGATCTGGAACCTCCCGGTCGCCGGCTGCCAGTACATCTCGACGTTGAACGCGCCATGGTCGAACCCCAGTGCCCGCATCGCCTGCTCGGCCACGGCGAATGCGCCCGCCTGCGCCGAAGGCGGCAGCTGGCTCGGGTATTCGAAGCGGCGGAAGGCGTAGGTGCCGGGAAACATCACCGCGTCGACGATCCCGAAGAAGCCGATCGTGCCGCGATCCATCCAGCCATCGACGTTGATCTGCATGCCGTCGAGCACCGACTCGCCCATCATGCGTTCGGCACTAACTTCCCAGTCGGTGAGTTCCTGCATCAGGTCACCGAACGGCCGGACCAGGCGGCGGATGATGTGCGTCTCCCACGGATGAAACGTCAGGTGCTTCTGCAGATCCTGCGCATGGTCGACCCGGCGTGCGAGCACCGAGAAGGCGGCCTTCACCGGCTTCACGAAGAACGGATAGGGCAAGCCGGGATCGGCCTCCGGCACGGCGGTGCGGCCGAAGGCATACGGCAACAGCTGATAGGCCGGGTTGGCCTCGGGAAGTAAGCGTTCGAGGGCCTGCCGCGCATAAAATTTGTGCTGCGCGCGCATGATCGCCAGCGGATCGCTACCAGGGAGGCCGAATTCGCGCGCCAGCAGCGCCGCGATCAGGGCCCCGTACTGCTCGTTGGTCGACAGCACGCCTGCCAGGCCCTGGCGGCGATATTTGCGGACGAGCTTGCGGATCCATCGCCGGGCATCGAACCACAGCAGGTTGGCGTTCTCGGGAAAGCGAAACAGATCGAAGCCTTCGCACACCACGTCGAATTCGTCGCGCAGGGCGGCGACGCTGGCGAAGGCCACGCTGTCCCATCCTTCCGGGAACAGGAAGAGAATTCTGGGCTTCATGCGCGCACGCTCGTCGTTGCGGCGCGCATGGCGTTCCAGCGGGCAAGGTCGGCAGGCTCATCCACATCCCACAATACGGGCAGCATGGCCGATTGGATGCCGGCCCGCACGAATGCGGCGGCGACGTCCGCACAGGCGTGCGGTGTGCTCCAGCGTGCCGGGCCGAAGGTGAGCGGCCGGCGCGTGCCGACCAGCACGAAGCCGCCGTCTTCCGCGGGCTGCAGCACGACGTCGTGGGCGAGCAGGGCATTGCCCGCGCGGGCCAGCGTGGCAGGGTCGATCCCCGGGCAATCCGTCCCGATCAGCAGCACCGCGGGCGCGCGCGCCAGCGCACTCGCAATCGCGATGGCCATGCGCTCGCCCAGGTCAGCACAGTCGGCCTGCTGATGCAGCGATGCACCGCTCCCTTCGGCGAGGCTTTGAAAATACGCCGACGCGGGCGTGGGTGTACACCAGAGCTCGATCGCATCGATGCTTCCGGCCACCAGGGCACGGCGTGCATGCGCCAGCGTGGCAGCGGTGAGTTCGCGGTAGATGCTCGCGGCCTCGCTTGGGCCGACCGCTGCGGCCAGCCGCGTCTTGACCTGGCCGGGGACGGGTTCCTTGGCGAATACCAGCAGGCGCGTCGCCAGGCCGTGCTGCGGATCTGCAAGGGTTCCGCCGGTCTGGCGTGGACGAGGACCGGATGCCGCTCCCGCGAGGCTCATCGATACTCGCGCGCGAGCGCCACAGGATCCGCGCCCAGCGCGAACGCGAGGCGCAGGCGCCACATGGTGAAGATCGTGCGCCACGGCCCCTGGCGCTCCCAGCGCCGGCCCGACGTAGTGATGCGTGGAACCAGGCAGGCTGGACGGCCGCCGCGCTTTTTCAGCGTCTTCGACAAGGCGATGTCTTCCATCAGCGGGATTGCGGCAAAGCCGCCCACCCGGAGGAACAGTTCGCGGGTGACGAAAATTCCCTGGTCACCGGTGGCGATGCCGGTCCAGCGTGAGCGCAGGTTCATCAGGGCGGCGATCAAGGGCAGCACGCGCAGGCGGCCGGTGATGGCGACGTCGAAGCGACCCCACTGCGCGCCGGCCGCCAGCGCCTGCGCGATCGCCTGATCGGCAGCGGCCGGCAGGCGCGAGTCCGCATGCAGGAACCACAGGACGTCGCCCTGCGCATGCTGCGCCCCGGCATTCATTTGCGCCGCACGCCCGCGCGGCACGGCGACGGCAACATCGGCGGCCTGCTGGGCAATCGCGAAAGTCGCGTCCGCACTTTGACCATCGGCGACGATCACCTGATGCCCCGCCTCTCGCAACGGCAGCAACGACTCGAGCAGGCCAGGGAGATCGGCTTCTTCGTCCAGTGCGGGAATGACGATCGACAAGCGCAGGGGAGCGCCTTGGAGGCGAACGGTCGTCGTGGATGGCCGCATGCGGGTCAACGGATGTCAGCGAAGAATGCGCGCGGTGCCGGCCGGCCGACGCGCAAGCACAGCAGAATCATCAACACGCGCCCGAAGCTCGTCCATACCCCCATCTGCTCGAATTTGCGCGCGCTGGTGACCACGGTTTCCGAAAGTATCACGGGATTTGCAAATGTCTTGAGCTGTTCGCACAACGCAATATCTTCGGCCGGTCGGTCCGGAAAGCCGCCGAGGCGCTCGAACGTCTGCCGGCGGACGAACAGCGCCTGGTCGCCGTAGAACGTCCTGGCTTTGCGGCAGCGGAAATTGTGCAATGCGGAGATCGACCGCAGTCGCCAATCGGTGCCGGAGAACGCGTGCCGGAAACCACCGTAGTGGAACCCGCGGGAACGTGAAGCACGGGCGATGGCCGCCAGCGCCGTCACCGGCAACCAGGTGTCGGCGTGGAGGAACAGCAGCACGTCGCCGCGCGCCGCTGCCGCGCCCGCATTGAGTTGCGCGGCCCGGCCCCGTCGCGCGCCGAGCAAGCGCAGGCCACCGACCGCGGCCAGCAGCTCGCGGCTCCGGTCGCGGCTGCCTCCATCGACGGCGATCACTTCGCAGGCGGCGTCCTGCGCCCGCGCACGGGCCAGATGGGCGAGCGTGGACGGAAGCGCGACGGCCTCGTCGAGGACCGGAATGATGACGGAGATCACGGGCGGCCCCCGTGCACGCGCTCGTACAGTTCGGCCTTGCAGCGTGGTCGCGCCGACGCCGAAATAGGCGAGTACCGGTGCGCCGTCGTCGATCAGTGCCGACGCATGATGCAAGTAGTGCTGGAGGATGTGCTCGTTGCGGCGCGGGGAGCGCTGGCGATCGGCCGTTGTCGCCGCGGCGAGAATGGCTTCGCCGAACGCATGGTGTGCGGCTTCCTGCGCCAGGATGCGGCGGCGCAGGCGCGGGAGAAATTCGCCTCGTCGCGCGATGCCGCGATCGAGCCGCGCGAGCAGCACCTCGCCCAGCGCCTCGAGAACGACCTGGGTGCCGAGCACGGTCTCGTGGAAATCGCCGCGATCTGCGGCAGCGTGGAGCTGCAGCGCGTAGCTCCGGTAGGGATCGTCGTCGAGCCGCAGCGGCGATGCGCCCAGCGCGCGCGCAAAGCCGTCGAAGATGAGCGCGTGCGCGTGCTCCTGGCGCGCCTGGCTCCGCAAAAAGCGGACCATGCGCGGCTCGGTTGCGATCTGTGCCTGGCGCGTGGCGATTCGCTGCGCGACGCGTTCGCCGCGCGCGAGGTGGCGTAGGAACGTGCCAAGGGCGCCGCGATGCGCATCGCCGAGCTTCGGCAGATGCGCGACGACGGCTGCGCCTTCGGCGAAGGCCAGGGTCGGCACCGGCTGCTCGCATCGGCGCGCTCGCGATCGCTATCCCTTGGGCGGGGTCCCGTTCAGGTTCCAGTCGTAGTCGATCCATTCGATCCTGTATCCGTCTGCGGCCAGCCCCTGAGCGATCTGCGGATCGGCGACGTAGCGGGCGATGTACTTCTGGACCGACCCGGCCGACGCCTTGAAATCCTCGTCGAACCACTTGAAGATCTCGGACAGATGGGCGGTCCGGGTCGCCGGGTCGAAGCGGTTGCGAAAGGTCGTCGTTGACGAACTGCCGTGCCTGCTCGTCGAGCTGGGCGTCGAGACGCGCGGGCACATACGCCTCGGAGCGCAGAAACGGACACGATTTGGACGCGCAGATGATGGCGAAGTGGATACGTGGCTCACCCAGCGGCCGGATGATCTGGTGTTCCAGGTCGTAGAGCGTGATATTGCGGCCGTTCAGCGCCCAGTCCTTGAATTTGAAATAGCGGGCGCGACCGAGCAGCGACGACGGCGACAGTCCTTCGAGGATGCCTTCGATGGCCAACGCGTTGTACGCATTGATGTAGTACGCGAGCTCGTCCGCCCTGGACTCGAGGCGTACCGGCCCGGCCAGCTCGTCGATGTAATTGCGAAAGGCCCGGTTGTCCTGGAACCCCGGATAGTTGACGACGCCATTCTTGACATTGGCGCGCAGCAGTGCGTCGAAGGGCGCTTGATCGATTCCCTGCGCCGCCACGCTGCCAAGTCCGATAAGAAGCACGAGACAGGCCAGCACGCCGGAACGGAAGATCTGGCGGCCACCGGCGAAGCGCGGGCGTCGCAGGCGATGCAGCGACGCATCGGCAGCAGGAAAATTGGAGGCAGCAAGACATCGTGGTACGGACATGAATTTTCTCTTCCTCTACGACGGCGTAGCATCCTTGGTCCGGAATTTCTTGAGTGCCACGGGGACCAGCGCGAACAGGCCCAGCAGCGCAAAGGCCCCCAGCGTCTCGATAGAAACCAGCCCCTTCAGCGATTCGATGCGTCCCAGTGTCTGCCCGAGATTCACGAAAACGAACGTGCCCGGGATGATGCCGATGAGGGTGGCCAGCACGAAAGTGCGTAACGCGATGGACGTGAATGCCGGTGCAAGGTTCACCAGGAAGAACGGAAACAGGGGAACCAGCCGCAGGAACAGCATGTAGCTGAACGCGTTCTGCGTGAAACCCGCGTTGATGCGCTCGCCAACAGTACCCAAACGCCGGCGCGCGGCATCGGCAAAAATGTAGCGCGCGGCCAGGAACACCAGCGTGGCGCCGGCGGTGGCGGCGAGCACGACCAGAACGGTGCCCACCCAGCGGCCGAACACGAAGCCTGTCGCCAGCGACAGCAGCAGGCCACCGGGCAGGCTCAACGCGGTCGCCCCGGCATACACGAAGAACGCGATGACCAGCGCCGTCACGAAGTGCGCCTGCGTGAACGCAAGCAGCGCATCGCGATTGGCCTTGATCGATTCCAGCGTGAGGTAGTGCTGGCCGCCGAAGGCAAAGAACGCGATGATGCCGCCGGCGAACAGCAGAAGAAGGCCGACCTTGACCCAGCGCTGCCGACCGGCGTTCTTGCCTGCCTCTGGATTCGCCACCGCTCAGTTGCCCCGGAGCCGGAAGATGCGCTTGATCCAGCGCTTGGACGACGGCGTCAATCCTTCCTTCAGCCGCTGGTCCGCGACGCGGCGGCCGATCGACGCCAACGTCGGATACGTGTGGATGGTGCCGGAAATCGCCTTGGCCTTCATGCCATGGGTGATTGCCAGCACGTACTGCGCGATGAGTTCGCCGGCGTGCGCACCGACAATCGCGGCGCCGAGCAGCTTGCCCCCGGGGTCCGTCAGGATCTTCGCGAATCCTTCGGTCTCCCCCTCCGCGCGGGCGCGGTCGATCTCGTCGAACGGGAATCGATACACGCGGTGATCGATCTGTTTGGCCTTGGCCTCATCCTCGGACAGTCCGACGCGCGCGAGCTCCGGATCGGTGAACGTCGCCCACGGAAGCACGGTGGATGGTTTGGTCCACCACAGCCGGAAGATTGCCTGGCGCAGCACCACACCGGCGTGGTGCTCCGCCAGATGCGTGAACTGCGCACCGCCGGCAACGTCGCCGATCGCGAAGATGCTGGAATTCGTCGTGCGCAGGTGTTCGTCGACGACGATGCGTCCTTTCTCCAGCTGCACGCCCGCCACTTCCAGGCCGAGATTCTCGACGTTGGTACGCCTCCCCGCCGCGAGCAGCAGGTGCGTGCCCGTCAAGGTCGCTTCGACGCCGTCCTTGCCCTTGATGTCGAGCGTGATGGCACCGGCGCCGCCGCCGACGCGGGTGATCGCCGCGTTGAAGTGATAGTGGATGCCTTCGCGCTGGTGCTGGCGATAAACGACGTCCGCGAGGTCGGCGTCCTCGCGCGGCAAAATGCGCGACGCCATGTCGACGACGGTGACTTCGCTTCCCAGCCGGCGAAACGCCTGCGCCAGTTCGCAGCCGATGGGACCGCCGCCCACGATCAGCAGTGATTTGACGGGCTCGCGCAGATCGAACACCGTTTCGTTGGTGAGATACGGCACGCTGTCGATGCCGGGAATGGGCGGCACCGCCGGACGCGAGCCGGTGGCGAGCACGAAATGTTTTGCGGTCAGGCGCCGGCCGCCCACCTCGAACGCGTCGGGGGCGGCGAAGCGCCCTTTGCCGAAGACCACATCCACGCCGAGACCGCGAAAGCGTTCCGGGCTGTCGAAGGGCTCGATGCCGGCGATCACGTCGCGCACGCGCTCCATCACGCGCGCCAGCTGCGGTTGAGGGTCGGCCGGTTCCAGGGCCCAATGCGCCGCGTGGCTCATTTCGTGCGCCACGCGCGCCGAGCGAATCAATGTCTTGGAGGGAACGCAGCCATACCACAGGCAATCGCCGCCGAGCTTGTTCTTCTCGACCAGCGCGACCTTGGCGCCAAGCGTGCTCCCCCCGGCTGCCACCACCAGGCCGCCGGAACCGCCGCCGATCACGACAAGATCGAACTCGGGTGAAGCCAAAGGCAATCTCCAGGAACCCGGCGTGGGCCATCGGCCAACGAGCGAACGGGTCGCCAACGTTGGGTCGCCATGGTTGACGACCTATTTGACGCAACCATTGGGTCGCCACGCACAACGGCGATCTTACAGGGGCACCTGCGGTGCGGGCGGTTGCGCCGGCAAGGCAGGCGCAAGCGCCACGAGCTCGGCGATGCCGTAGCTGCGGTCCAGCGCCCCCACCTTCGCCTCGAGATTCTCGTGGCGCAGGAGTTCGCGCACCCGGTAGTGGGCGTCGGCAAGGCGCAACTCGATCCCTTGCGCACGCAGGTGGTCGGCACATTCCGCCAGCATGCGGATGGTCGACAGGTCGATGTCGATGGTGAACGCGAGGTCGAGGACCACCCGGTACGGGCGCGTTTCGCCGCGATCGACCATCCGCGCCAGATGGTGACGCACCGTGTCCGCATTGAAATAGAGCAACGCGGCGTTGGCACGAAACACCAGCACACCGGGGACGGCCCTGGCTTCGGGATGGCGAACCAGCGACACGTAGTGGTCGGTCCCGGGCAGGTTCCCGAGCACGACGCATTCGGGCGTTGCCAGGCGGCGGATCAGCATCGCCAGCGAGAAGATCGCGGCCACCAGAACGCCCTTCAGGATGCCGAGCAGCACGACCGCGGCGATGGTCACCAGTGCGATCACGAATTCGGACGCGCTTACACGACGTAGCTGGCGCAATTCATCGATGCGGAACATGCCCTGGACCGAGACCAGCACCAGCGCCGCCAGCAGCGGTTGCGGCAGCCGCTCGAAGAGGCCGGTCAGGTAGAGCAGCACCACCACCATCCACGCCGAGCAGACCACGAGCGCGAGCGGCGTGCGCGCCCCTGCCTGGTCATTGACCAGCGACTGCGACAGCCCTCCTCCGGACGGAAAGCCATGGCCGATCGAAAGCGCCGCGTTGCTTCCCGCGAGCCCCAGCAGTTCGCGGTTGGCATCCAGCGCGTAGCCATGGCGCAGTGCGAGGACACGCGCGGCGGCGATGTGCTCGTTGAAGCCGATGAGAAAGCACGCCAGCGCCAGCGGTAACAGCGTATCGAGCTCGCGCCAGTCGAAGGTGGGCAGCGCAAGCCCGGGCAGCCCGGCGGGGATGGCACCGACGGTGGCGATCACGTAAGTGTCGAACCCGGGCCACGACACCAGCGCGATCGCGGCCGCGACGACCAGCAGCGGGATCGGCCAGCGCGGGCGCACCGATTGGCCGAACTGCAGCACTGCGTACGCGACTACGCCGAACACCAGCGTCGGCACGTGCGTGCTGCCGAGGTTGCCGAAGATGTGATGCAGCGTACGCAGGAAGTCGCCATGCTTGGGGCTGAGCCCCAGCAGCAATGGCAGTTGGCTTACGGCAATCACCAGGCCGGCGCCGATCTTGAAGCCCGTCAGGACCGTCTCGGATATGAAATGGACGATCGAACCCCAGCGCATCAGGAAGGCGAAGAATGCGACCACCGCGACCAGAAAGGCGGTCGCGACCGCCATCTGCGCATAACGGGCGGGATCACCGGCGGCGAAGACGCCGAGCGTGGTCGCGAGGGTCAGCGCGATCGAGGATGTCGGCCCCACCGCAAGTTGTCTCGACGTGCCGAACAGGCCATAGACGAGCCCCGCGAAAAGGTAGCAGTAGATCCCGGTCTGCACCGGCATGCCGGCGAGCTGCGCATAGGCGATGGAACTGGGAACCGCGTAGGCGGCAAGCGTCGTGCCGGCGATCGCGTCGGCACGCGCAGTATCGCGGCCGTAGCCGCCGAGCCAGGGCAGCTGGCGCAGCAGCGAGTACGGTCGCGATACGGGCGAGAACAAGATGCGCGCGGAAGCGGCTCGCTACCGTCCTGCGTCGACGGCGGGCGGAGACGCTGCCTCTAGCGTGCTTCGAGCGCGGGGGTGGCGATCCTGGCGAGCGCGTGTTCGAGGCGCGCGACGGTACCGTCCACGTCGGCAAGCTTGTCGAGGCCGAAGAGCCCGATGCGAAACGTCTGAAAGTCGGCGGGTTCGTCGCACTGCAGCGGTACGCCGGCCGCGGTCTGCAGGCCGAGGTCGATGAACTTGCGCCCGGTATGCACATCCTTGTCGTCGGTGTAGCTGACGACCACGCCGGGGGCCTCGAAGCCGGGTGCGGCCACGCTGTCGATTCCGTGCTGCCGCAGCAGCGCGCGCACGCGCTTGCCGAGCTCCTGCTGTGAAGCACGGGCGCGTTCGAAGCCGAAGCGTTCGGTCTCCTTCATGGTGTCGCGCATGCGGGTGAGCGCGTCGGTTGGCATCGTCGCGTGGTAGGCGTGCCCGCCTTTTTCGTAGGCTTCGATGATCTGCAGCCACTTGCGCAGGTCGCAGGCGAAGCTCGTGCTGGTGGTGTCGTCGATGGCAGTGCGCGCCCGCTCGCTCAGCATGATCATCGCGCAGCAGGGCGAACTGCTCCAGCCTTTCTGCGGCGCGCTGATCAGGATGTCGACGCCGGTGGCTCCCATGTCCACCCAGATCGCGCCGGAAGCGATGCAATCGAGCACGAACAGCCCGCCGACTTCATGAACCGCTGCCGCGACGGCGCGCAGGTAGTCGTCCGGCAGGATGATGCCCGAGGCGGTCTCGACGTGCGGCGCAAACACGACATCGGGACGGTGCTCGCGGATTGCTGCCTCGACCTCGGCGATCGGCGGCGGCGCATACGGCGCGTGGCGTCCGGATCCGGCCCGGCGCGCCTTGAGCACGATCGATTCCGACGGGATGCCGCCCATGTCGAAGATCTGCGTCCAGCGGTAACTGAACCAGCCGTTGCGAATCACCAGGCACTTTTTGCCGGTGCCGAACTGGCGGGCGACGGCCTCCATGCCGAAGGTTCCGCTGCCGGGCATCACGATCGCCGATTTGGCGCTGTACACATGCTGCAGCGTGCTCGCGATGTCACGCAGCACACCCTGGAAACGGCGCGACATGTGATTGAGCGCGCGATCGGTAAAGACCACCGAGAATTCAAGCAATCCTTCGGGATCGACATTGGGCAGTAGACCTGGCACGGCGAGCTCCGGATGGGACAAAGAATGCGCTGGAAGAACGAGGTTAGCATGGCTTGGCCGTCGGCCCCCGGGGGCTCGGCGGCCAAGGCATTGCGGGCTTTGCCGTCCGGCGCGACCTCCACCAAAATTTATTTCCGGGGCTATAATCAGTCTGGGTGAAGGCCGCGACAGGGTCAACTTTCTCCCGCTCGCAGGCTCAAATTTGAAGAGGCGACCGTCAAAGTCGCTCACGGCCACAACAATCGCCAATCTCGGAGGAGAACGCATGAGCGACATTCCCAAGGACGCAACAGCCAAGATTGTAGCCAACAACAACGGCGCGGCTTCGCGCCGCAAGTTCCTCAAGGCCACGACCATCGTGGGCGGCGCAGTTGTCGGTGCCGCGCCGATGATCTCGGTCGCGCAGAGCCCCGTCGTGCTCAAGATGCAGGGCGCCTGGGGGCCCACCGATATCTTCAATGAAATGGCCCAGGAGTACGTTGCCAAGGTCAACGCCATGTCGGGCGGGCGCCTGAAGATCGACTACCTGATCGCCGGCGCGGTGGTGAAGCCGTTCGAAGTGACCGATGCCGTAAGCAAGGGCGTGCTGGATGCCGGTCACACCGTGCCGGTCTACTGGTACGGCAAGAGCAAGGTGGCGTCGCTGTTCGGCTCGGGTCCGATCAACGGCTGTGATGCACAACAGACCCTGGCGTGGATCTATCGCGGCGGTGGCCAGGAGCTCTACAACGAGCTGCTCGGCAAGATCGGCCTCGACTACGTCGGGTTCTTTGCGATGCCGATGCCCACGCAACCGCTGGGCTGGTTCAAGAAGCCGGTGAAGTCCGCGGCCGACATCAAGGGCCTCAAGTACCGCACCGTGGGTCTGGCGGCCGACCTGATGCAGGAAATGGGCGCCAAGGTCACCCAGCTCCCCGGCGGTGAAATCGTGCCGGCAATGGAGCGCGGCGTCATCGATGCATTCGAGTACAACAATCCGACCTCGGACATGCGCTTCGGTGCCCAGGACGTCTGCAAGAACTACATGATGGGCAGCTACCATCAGGCGATGGAGTTCTTCGAGATCGCCATCAACAAGAAGCGCTGGGCCGCCTTGCCGCCGGATTTGCAGGCCATCTTGCGCTATGGCGCGGAGGCAGCGAGTGCGTCCAATTACTGGACGGCGATGGCGAACTACCCGAAGGACCTGCAGACGCTGATCAATACGCACAAGGTCAACGTGATTCGCACGCCGCAGTCGATTTTCGTCGAACAGCTGAAGGCCTGGGACGTGATCACCAAGAAGCTTTCCGACGAAGACCCGTTCTTCAAGAAGGTGGTCGAGTCGCAGCGGGACTGGGCGAAACGCGTTGCGTACTACGGCTTCCTCAACGAAGCCGACTACAGGCTTGGCTACGAGCACGTGTTCAAGACCAAGATCCCCACGGGCTGATCCAGAGGCACGCCAGTACGACACTGGGGCGGCGCCACACCGGGCCGCCCCAGTTTTTGTTTGGACCGCATCTTATCCAGGGGATCGCCGGCATGCGTGCGTACATCTTCTTCATCGACCAGCTGTCCAAGGCGGTGGGCCATGCCTTCGCGTGGTCGATCATCGTGCTGACGCTCGGGACCTCGTACGAGGTCTTTGTCCGCTATGTGCTGAACGACCCAACGAGTTGGGCATTCGACATGAGCTACATGATGTACGGCGCGCTGTTCATGATGGCGGGCGCCTACACGGTGTCCCGTGACGGCCATGTTCGTGGCGATGTCATCTACCGGCTGTGGCGACCGCGGGTGCAGGCGGGGCTGTCGCTGGTGCTGTTCATCATCTTCTACTTCCCAGGGGTTCTCGCGTTGGTGTATGCCGGGTATGGCTACGCCTACGACGCCATCCGGATTGGCGAGTCCAGCGTCAACAGTCCCGCCGGTGTGCCGATCTGGCCGCTCAAGATGCTGATCCCGATCGCCGGCGTGCTGCTGACATTGCAAGGCACGGCGGAAGTGCTGCGGTGCATCCTGTGCCTGCGCGAAGGCAGATGGCCGCCGCGCCTGCACGACGTCGAGGAACTCGAGTCGATCCTGCAGCAGACGCATGCACCGAAAGGCGAGAAAGACCTCGCATCCGGCCTGGCGACGCGTGGAGAATCGGCATGAGTGATCCGATGATCGCCCTGCTGATGCTGGGCCTGTTCATCTTTATCATCCTGCTCGGGTTTCCCATCGCGTTCACGCTGATGGCGATGGGCGTGGGCTTCGGCTACTACGCCTACTACCAGGCGGGACAGGATTTCTTCAATAACCGCGTGTTCTACCTCTTCACGCAGAACACGTTCAGCGTGATGAACAGCGACGTTCTGGTGGCGGTGCCGCTGTTCCTGTTCATGGGCTATATCGTGGAGCGGGCGAACATCCTCGAGCGCCTGTTCCACAGCTTGCGGCTGGCGCTGCGGGCGGTCCCGGGTGCCCTGGCCGTCGCGGCGCTCATCACCTGCGCCTTGTTCGCCACCGCCACGGGCATCGTTGGCGCGGTGGTGACGCTGATGGGACTGCTCGCCTTTCCGGTGATGCTGAAGGCCGGCTATGACCAGAAACTGTCCTCCGGCGTGATCTGCGCCGGCGGCACGCTGGGGATCCTCATCCCGCCGTCAATCATGCTGATCGTATATTCGGCAACGTCGTCCATTTCCGTCGTCAAGCTGTACGCCGCCGCGCTGATCCCCGGATTTATGCTGGCAGGTCTGTACATGATCTATGTGATCGGCCGGTGTGCCATCAATCCGAAACTCGCGCCCAAGCTTAGCAAGGAAGAGGCGAATGTGCCGTGGAGTACGGTGATCCTGATGCTGGTGACTGCGTTCGTGCCGCTGGCGGTGCTGATCCTGTCCGTGCTCGGTTCCATCCTGTTCGGGCTGGCCACACCCACGGAAGCGGCCGCGGTGGGCGCACTCGGAGGCATCCTGCTCGCCGCCGCCTACCGTGCGCTGACCTGGAGCCGGCTGCGCGAATCGGTGTACCTGACAGCACGCACATCGGCGATGGTGTGCTTCCTGTTCGTGGGCTCGTGGACGTTTTCGTCGGTGTTCTCGTATCTCGGCGGCGAGGGCCTGATCAAGGATTTCGTGCTGGGTCTCGATCTGACGCCGATCACCTTCCTGATCCTGGCTCAGTTGATCATCTTCCTGCTGGGTTGGCCGCTCGAGTGGAGCGAGATCATCATCATCTTCGTGCCGATCTTCCTGCCGCTGCTGCCGCACTTCAACATCGATCCGATGTTCTTCGGGATCCTGGTCGCGTTGAACTTGCAGACGTCGTTCCTTACGCCACCGATGGCCATGTCGGCGTACTACCTGAAGGGCATCGCGCCGCCATCCGTGCAGCTGATGACCATCTTCCGCGGCTGCTTCCCGTTCCTTGCCATGGTGTTCCTGTCGATGGTGATGATCTATGTGTTTCCGCAGCTCGTGTACTGGCTGCCGCAGGTCTTCTACGGGAACTGACGCGGACCCATGGATACCGGTAGCCGACATGCGATGACCGCGATGCAGGCCGTGCAGGCGATGCGCGAGGGCCTCCTTTCCGCAGTGGAGATGGCGCAAGCGTGTCTCGCCCGCATCGATGCGGTCGATTCCGAGGTCGAGGCGTGGACGTTCATCGATCGCGAGCATGTATTGCGGCAGGCGACGGCTGCCGATGCGTACCGGCAGCAGGGCGGTGCGCTCGGCCCCCTGCACGGCGTACCGGTCGGCTTGAAGGACATCATCGACACGGCAGGTATCCCGACCGAGGATGGCTCGAAACTGCACGCCGGACGCGTGCCAATAGCCGACGCCGCAGTGGTGAAGCGGCTGCGTGCTTCTGGTGCCATCGTGCTCGGCAAGACCGTGACGACCGAGTTCGCCTATTTCTCGCCCGGGAAAACACGCAATCCCTATCATCGCGAGCACACGCCGGGGGGCTCGTCGAGCGGGTCGGCTGCGGCCGTCGCGGCCGGGATGGTGCCGCTCGCAATCGGCACGCAAACCAACGGATCGGTGATCCGGCCGGCGGCCTTCTGCGGCGTGCATGCGTTCAAGCCTACGCACGGCCTCATCCCGCGATCCGGCATCCTCAAGCTTTCGCGCACACTCGACCAGGTGGGCGTGTTCGCGCGCTCGGTCGAGGATCTTGCCCTCGCGGGTGACATGCTGATCGGTTACGACGACGAGGACCCGGATACGCAGCTACGTCCCGGTCCCGCATTGCGGCATGTTGCAATGCAGGCGCCGCCGCTGCCGCCCACGCTGGCGTTCGTGCGTACGCCGATGTGGGATCAGGCGGACGCGGAAACGCACGAGGCATTCGAGGAACTCGCCCGCGAACTTGGTGCGCAATGCCACGAGGTCGTCCTGCCGCAATCCGCGCTGGAAGCACTCAACTGGCATCGGCAGATCATGGAAGCCGAGATGGCCGCCAATCTGGACCAGGATTACGAGCGCGGGCGTGACGGCATGAGCGACGTGTTGAGAAACCTGATCGAGCGCGGCCGCGCGGTGACGGCGGTGGAGTACCAGAAGGCCCGCGCGCGCATCGGCATCGTGAACGAAGGCTTTGCCGAATTGTTCAATGCCTGTGACGCCATCCTCACGCCGTCCGCACCAGGCGTGGCCCCGGCGGGGTTGGGTGCGACCGGCAGCCCGGTATTCTGTACGTTGTGGACACTATGCGGCATGCCAGCAGTGAATCTGCCGTTGATGCATGGCAGCGGCGGCTTGCCGATTGGTGTACAGCTGGTTGGTCCACGCGGCGATGACGCGCGGCTCCTGCGTACCGCACGCTGGCTCGAATCGGCGGTCGGCGCGGGTTCGCAAGGCACCTGAACGGAGACTTGAGCGATGGCGTTGAAACTGATCCTGGGCATTTTCGGCGGCGCGCTGTTCATCATCTTCATCGCGCCCATCGTGCTCAAGCTGAAGCTCGTGGCGCTTACCGTCGTCGTGGCGATCGGCATCGTGCTGATGGGTTACGATCTGTGGTCGAGCGCGCACGAGGACGACAGCTGAAATAAGCGACGGCTGGAGTTATAGGACGCGTCCGGCATTTGGCTGGGCCGCACAGCGGGGGTGTCCCCGCGCTTTTAGTGGAAGTCCCGCGAGCGTGTAGGCAGCGAGCCGAGCATCGGCGTCAAGTCGACCAGCCGGCCCGCGATCAGGTGGACGACCTCGCCTTCGCGCTCGACGCGGCCATAGACCGCCATCAATCGCGCACCGAGCAACTCGCGCCGCTGTCGATCGGACAGGTCGCGCCAGACGATCACATTGGTGCATCCGGTTTCGTCCTCGAGGGTGACGAAGATCACGCCGCTCGCGGTATCCGGGCGCTGCCGGCCGATGACGAGACCAGCGGTGCGGCCGATGCGGCCATGCGGTGTGCGCGCGATCTCGGCCGACGTGGTGAGGCGCCGGACCTTGAGTTGCGCGCGCAGCAGCGCGAGCGGATGGCGGCCGAGTGTCAGCCCCAGGGTCCGGTAGTCGGCGACGATGTCCTGGCCTTCGGTAGGCGCGGGGAGGGGGGGCGCCGGTTCGGCAAAGGTCGAGCCGGCGAGGATCGGCGGCAATTTTTCCACACCTGCCACTTCCCACACGGCCGCGTGCCGATGCCCGGCAAGCGCTGCCAGCGCACCGGCGGCCGCCAGCGCGGTCAGGTCCCGCCGGTCGAGTTGCGCGCGCTGCGCGAGGTCGGCCACATGCGCGAACGGCGCATGCGTACGCGCGGCCACGATGCGCGCGGCGCTTGCCTCCTTCAGGCCGGCGATCATCCGCAGCCCGAGTCGCAATGACGGTGATCGCGAAATGGCCGACCAGTCGTCGACGGGGCCGCGCGCCGGGCCTTCAACGTCGCGCATGTCTTCGGCGCGGCCGCGTCCCACTTCTGCATCGAGAGCGCCGCCCATGATCCTGGGCGGGAGATGGACGGCGTCCGCGCTCAGCGTGCAGTCCCATTCGCTGACGGTGACATCGACACTGCGCACCGCCACGCCATGCCGCCGCGCATCCGCCACGAGCTGCGCCGGCGCATAGAAGCCCATCGGCTGCGAGTTGATGAGCGCCGCGCAGAACGCCGCAGGCTCGTAGTGCTTGAGCCACGCCGACACGTAGACCAGCAGCGAGAACGATGCCGAGTGCGACTCGGGAAAGCCGTATTCGCCGAAGCCCAGGATCTGCTGGTAGATCTGCCGCGCGAACGCTTCGGACAGGCCGCGCGCGCCCATGCCCTCGATCAGGCGCTGCTCGAACTTCTCGAGGCCGCCCTTGCGCCGCCACGCGGCCATCGAGCGGCGCAGCTGATCCGCCTCGCCCGGCGAAAAGCCGGCCGCGACGATCGCGAGCTGCATCACCTGTTCCTGGAAGATCGGGACGCCGAGCGTGCGCTCGAGCACGCTCTTTACCGCCTCGCTCGGATAGGTGACCGGCTCCTTGCCTTGCCGGCGTTTGAGATACGGATGCACCATGCCGCCCTGGATCGGACCGGGGCGCACGATCGCGACTTCGATCACCAGGTCGTAGAAGCACGCGGGCTTCAACCGCGGCAGCATCGACTGCTGCGCCCGCGACTCGATCTGGAACACACCTACCGTATCCGCGTGCTGGCACATCGCGTAGACGGCGGGGTCTTCGCCGGGAATGTCCTGCATGCGCCACGCCGTGCCGCGAAAACCGTTGATCAGGTCGAGGGCGCGGCGGATCGCCGACAGCATGCCCAACGCGAGGCAGTCCACCTTGAGCAGGCCCATCGCGTCGAGATCGTCCTTGTCCCACTGGATGATGGTGCGCTCGGCCATGGCGGCGTTCTCCACCGGCACCATGCGTTCGAGCAGGCCGCGGGCGATCACGAAGCCGCCGACGTGCTGCGACAGGTGGCGCGGGAAGCCCATGAGCTCGCCCGTCAGCGCGACCAGGCGCGTGAGCAGCGGCTGGCCCGGGTCGAACCCGGCTTCACGGATGCGCGCCGGATCGACCCTGCGGCCATCCCACCACGCGAACACGCCGCTCAAGCGGTCCACCTGCGCGAGATCGAGGCCGAGCGCCTTGCCCACGTCGCGCACGGCGCTCTTCGGCCGGTAGGTGATGAGCGTGGCGGCGAGCCCCGCACGTTCGCGGCCGTATTTGCGGTACACGTACTGCATCACCTCCTCGCGGCGCTGGTGCTCGAAGTCGACGTCGATGTCCGGCGGTTCGTTGCGTTCGCGGCTGATGAAGCGCTCGAACAGCATGCTCATCCGTGCCGGATCGACCTCGGTGATGCCGAGCGCGTAGCAGACGGCCGAGTTGGCGGCGGAGCCGCGTCCCTGGCACAGGATCTGGCGCGAGCGGGCGAAGGCGACGATGTCGTGCACGGTGAGAAAGTAGGGCTCGTAGCCGAGTTCGGCGATGAGCGCCAGCTCGTGTTCGATGAGTTCGCGCACGTCGGACTTGACCGGACCGTCGCCGAAACGTCGCTTCAGTCCCGCTTCGACCAGTGCGCGTAGGTGCCCGGTGGCAGTGGCGCCCGGCGGGACCACCTCCTCCGGATACTCGTAGCGCAGCTCGTCGAGCGAGAACGCGCAGCGGGCGACGACGTCGAGCGTCGCGTCGGTGAGCTCACGCGGATAGAGCGTGGCCAGGCGCGCGCGCGAGCGCAGGTGCCGCTCGCCGTTGGGAAAGAGCGCGTAGCCGCAGGCGGCCAGCGGCGTATTGAGGCGGATGGCGGTCAGCGTGTCCTGCAGCGCGCGCCGGGCTCGCGCATGCATGTGGACATCACCGGCCGCTACCAGTGGCAGGCCGGTGCTGCGGGCGAGTGCCTGCAAAATTGCCAACCGCGCGGGGTCGCCCGAGCGCGCGAAGAGTTCGGCCGCGAGCCACACTCGGCCGGAAAAGACGTCGGCGAACCAGCGCGCATCCGTGGCCGCAGTGGGCCCGAGCCACAGTGCGACGCAACGGGAGGCGAGGCTCGCGACATCGGCGCGGGTGAGGGCATAGGTACCCTTGCGCGCATTGCGCCGGCCGCGCGTGATGAGCTGCGCCAGATCCCCATAAGTCTCGCGGTTGGTTGCGTACAGCGCGAGCTTCAGGCCATCGTCGAGCGTGAACTCGCTGCCGATCAGGAGCGGAAGTCCCGCATCCTTCGCCGCCAGGTGCATGCGTACCGCACCCGCCAGCGAGCACTCGTCGGTGATGGCCAGTGCGGCATAGCCCAGGGCCTGCGCGCGCTCGACCAGTTCCTCCGGATGCGAGGCACCGCGCAGGAACGAGAAATTGGACAGGCAGTGCAGCTCGGCATACGGAGGCAGCATGGCATGATGATACCGTATAAATATACGGTATTGCGGCTGCGACCTTCGACGCTTCGGCGATGCGGCTAAGATGCCGGCTCACCCATGCTGCGCATCGTCTGAAATGCCCACGATCGCCTTCGACCGCTTCTACCGGTACGCGGAACTCACCACGCTCCTGCAGGCGTTCGCGCAGGAGCATCCACAACTGGTCGCCGTCGAATCGATCGGCAAGAGCCATGAAGGCCGCGACATCTGGCTCTTGACGGTGACCAATACGCGCACCGGTCCGGCCGCCGACAAGCCGGCCTTCTGGGTCGACGGCAACATCCACGCCACCGAACTCGCCGCTTCCGCCGCCAATCTGTATTTCCTGCACACACTGGTCACGCAGTACGGCACCGACGCCGACGTGACACGCGCGTTGGATACCCGTGCTTTCTACATCTGTCCGCGCATCAACCCGGACGGTGCCGAATGGGCACTGGCCGACCAGCCGAAGCTGATCCGCTCCAGCACGCGCCCGTATCCGCACGCCGAGGAAGACCTCGAGGGCCTGACGGTCGAGGACATCGATGGCGACGGGCTGATTCTACAGATGCGCATCGTCGACCCCAACGGTGTCTGGAAAGCGCACCCCGAGGAACCACGCCTCATGGTCCGGCGCGAGCCGACCGAGACCGGGGGCACGTACTACCGCGTCCTCCCCGAAGGGTCGGTCGAGGGCTACGACGGCTTCACGCTGCGCCTCAAGAAAAAGCCCGAGGGCCTGGACCTCAACCGCAATTTCCCCGCGTCGTGGCGGCAGGAATTCGAGCAGCTCGGCGCGGGACCGTATCCGGTATCGGAGCCCGAGGTGCGCGCAGTGGTCGATTTCATCACGCGGCATCCGAACATCACCGGCGGGACGGCGTTCCACACCTGGAGCGGCGTGCTGCTGCGTCCTTTCGAGCACCAGCCCGACGAGGAGATGCACGCGGAAGACCTGTGGGTCTACCAGGCGATCGGCCGCAAGGGCACTGAACTGACCGGCTATCCTCACATTTCGGTATTCCACGAATTCCGCTACCACCCGAAGGAGGTGATCGGCGGCACCTTCGACTGGATCTACGAGCACTTGGGCATCTTCAGCTGGGTGGTCGAGATCTGGTCGCCGATGCGCGAGGCGGGCATCACCGACTACAAGTACATCGACTGGTTCCGCGATCATTCGCCTGACGACGACCTTAAACTCCTGCACTGGAGTGACACCGCGCTCGACGGGCTCGCGCATGTTCGCTGGCGTGCCTTCCATCATCCGCAGCTGGGCAAGGTCGAGATCGGCGGGTGGAACCGGTTCCATGCGTTTTCCAATCCGCCGCCGCAGTGCCTCGAGCGCGAGTTGCAACGCTTTCCTCGCTGGCTGCTCTGGCAGGCGTTGCTGTCGCCGAAGCTCGAGCTCGTGCATGCCGGTGCGCAAGCCGAGGGTAGCGGCACCTACAAGGTGACCCTGGTGGTGCAGAACACGGGCTGGCTGCCGTCGTACGTGTCCAAGCGTGCACTGGCCCGGGAGATCGTGCGCCCGCTCACGGTCGAGATCGCGCTGCCGGCTGGTGCCGTGCTGGTGCAGGGCAAGCGCCGCGTCGAGGCGGGCCAGCTCGAGGGCCGCGCGTACAAGCACACGGGAGTCTCGTTCTGGGCCGATGCCAACCTCACCGACGATCGGCAGAAGGTCGAATGGGTGGTCCACGGCAAGCCCGGCGACCGGTTGGACCTGGTCGCGCGGCATGAGCGCGCCGGTGTAGTGCGCACGCAGGTGACGTTGCCCTGAAGGCGCAGCGGTGCCGCTCCCGTGAATCTTGACGCGCTGCAAGGCGAGCGCGCTACCGGTCACCGCCGGTGATCGACGCGCTGACTCCCGATCGACGGCGTCCGGCGATTCCCCGCGGCGTCTGGGTACTGGGCTTCGTCAGCCTGTGCATGGATCTGTCCTCCGAGATGGTGCATGCACTGCTGCCGCTGTACATGGTGACCGTCCTCGGCGCGAGCGCGTTCGTGGTCGGCATCGTCGAGGGCGTCGCCGAAGCCACGGCGCTGATCGTCAAGCTCTTCTCCGGCGCGCTGTCGGACCGCTGGCGCCGGCGCAAGCCGCTGGTGCTGGCCGGATATGGGCTCGCGGCGCTGTCGAAGCTCGCGTTCCCGCTGGCGCCGTCGCTTGGCTGGATCGTCGGTGCGCGCTTTGCGGACCGGTTCGGCAAAGGCATCCGTGGCGCACCACGCGATGCCCTCATTGCCGACATCACGCCGCCCGAAGTGCGCGGACGCAGCTTCGGGCTGCGGCAGGCGCTGGACACCGTGGGGGCCATCGGCGGTCCGTTGCTGGCGCTGGGGGCGATGGCGTGGTTCGCCGACGACTTCCAGAGCGCGTTCTGGGTGGCCGTGGTGCCGGCGGCGCTGTGCGTGCTGCTGATCGTCGTCGGCGTGGACGAGCCGGAACCCGCCGCCATACCGTCTGCGTCGCGACCGCGCTGGCAATGGCGCAACTGGCGCTTGCTGCCAGCCTCGTACTGGTACCTGGTGGCGATCGCGGCGGTGCTGACGCTCGCGCGCTTTTCCGAGGCGTTCCTGGTGCTGCGTGCGCAGGACCTGGGTTTCGGCGTGGCGACTGCGCCGCTGGTGATGGTGGTGATGGCCACCGTCTATGCGGCGACCGCCTATCCTGCCGGCGCCGCCCTCGACCGCGGTCATGGTCGGGTCCTGCTGGGTTGCGGTCTGGCCGCTTTGATCGTTGCTGACCTCCTGCTCGCGCTGGGGATGCACCCCGGCATCGCGCTCGTCGGCGCCGCGTTCTGGGGCCTGCACATGGGGCTGACGCAGGGCCTGCTGGCCGCGCTCGTGGCCGCGGCGGCACCCAGCGAATGGCGCGGCACCGCCTTCGGTATCTTCAACCTGGTCAGCGGACTCGCGCTGCTGGTGGCGAGCATCCTCGCCGGCTGGCTATGGGATGCGGTGGGACCGGCGCAGACGTTCTTCGCCGGTGCGATCTTCACGGGCCTGGCAGGGGCGGGCCTGTGGCTGCGCCGCCGCGACGTCACGATGCTGATCCAGACGGTAAGGCTGGACGCAACGTCACACCGCCAGCGGCGCCTCGTCCATGGCGGCGACCTGCTCGCGGAGCTCCAAAATGCGGTCCTGCCAGTAACGCTGCGTGTTGTACCACGGGAACGCAGCCGGAAATGCCGGGTCGTCCCAACGCCGGGCGATCCACGCGGCGTAATGCATGAGACGCAGAGTGCGCAACGCTTCGACCAGGTGCAACTCGCGTGGGTCGAAGTCGGCGAAGTCTTCGTAGCCGGTCAGGATCGCGGCCATCTGCCGCGTCATCGCTGCGCGGTCGCCGGCGAGCAGCATCCACAGGTCCTGGATCGCCGGGCCGTTGCGGGCGTCGTCGAAGTCCACGAAGTGCGGCCCGTCGGGGGTCCACAACACATTGCTCGCATGGCAGTCGCCGTGAAGCCGCAGCGACCGAAGGTCACCGGCGCGCGCGAAGCAATGGCGAATGCCCACCAGCGCCATGTCGGCGACGGCGACGTAGGCATCGCGCAGGTCGGGCGGCACGAAGGCGTGGTCGAGCAGGTAGGTGCGCGATTGCTCGCCGAAGGTCGCGATGTCGAGGTCGGGGCGCGCGTCGAAGCGCGCCAGCGCGCCCACCGCATGGATGCGGCCGATGAAGCGGCCGAGCCAGGTCAGCGTCGCCGGATCGTCGAGTTCGGGGGCGCGGCCGCCACGCTTCGGGTAGACGGCAAAGCGCATCGCCTCGAAGCGATGCAGCGTCGTGCCGCCGAGCACGAGCGGCGCGACGACCGGGATCTCGCGGGCGTCGAGCTCGGCGACGAACCCGTGCTCTTCGAGGATCTGGATGTCCGTCCAGCGTCCCGGACGGTAGAATTTGACCACGATCGCCGGATCGTCATCGCGCTGCGCGAGGTAGACCCGGTTCTCGTAGCTGTTGAGCGCGAGCAGCCGACCGTCGCCGGCGATGCCGATGCTGTCGAGGGCATCGAGAATGCGATCCGGGGTGAGATTGGCATAGGGAGCAGCCGTGGGAGCAGGGGTGGGAGCAGGCGTGGACATGCGTCCGATTGTACGGGGCGGCGAGCTTTACTACCGGCATCGGCTGCCGGTGCGCATCATGCATTGGATCAACGTGGTCGCGCTGACCGCGCTGTTCATGAGCGGATTGCAGATCTTCAACGCCTATCCGGTGCTGCATTTCGGCAAGTCATCGTACGACGGTACGCCGCATGCGCTGGAGATCGGCGCCCGCATGGAAGGATCAGCAGGCAATCGGGGTCACCCGCATCTTCGGGCGCGAGTTCGACACCACGGGCTACCTGGGCCTGCATGCATGGCCCGCGCGGCGAACCGGTGGTCTCGACCGTTCCCTTCGTGGATGATGCTCCCGGGCGTCCAGTGGCTGGCCATGGCCCGGACGTGGCATTTCTTCTTCGCCTGGATCTTCCTGGTCAACGGACTCTGCTTCGTGGCCTACGCGATCGCAACCCAGCACCTGACCCGTGACCTGGTGCCGGATCGGCACGACTGGCGCGGCATCGGCAAATCGATCAGCGACCACCTGCGTTTCCGGCATCCGGCAGGCGAGGCGGCCAAGCGCTACAACGTGCTGCAGAAGCTCGCCTACCTGATCGTGATATTCGGCCTGTTGCCGCTCGCGATCCTGATGGGTTTTGCGCTCTCGCCCTGGCTGAACGCTCTTTTCGCCGGATGGGTGGACCTCTTCGGCGGCAGGCAGACGGCGCGCGCCATCCACTTCATCGTCGCGTGGCTGCTGGTAGCCTTCGTGGTCATCCACGTGTTCCAGGTGATCGTGACCGGCCTGTGGAACAACGTCCGGTCGATGATCACCGGGCATTATCGCGTCCCGCGCGGAGCGATCGATGAGTAACCGGCACGCGTACCCTCACGCCGGCACTTCGTCGCGCGCGCGGCTGCAGCGGCGTCGGCGCTGTGGCTCACCGGCTGCGATCGGTTGTCGCGCACCCGCTGGTTCCCGGAGGTCCTCAATTCCGTCGCGCCGCTCAACGAGGGCATCGCCAGGCTCGTCGGCAGGCGGGCGATGGCCCAGGAATTCGCGGAAGCCGACCGGTCCCCGTTCTTTCGCAGCAATGGTTCCGCGGACCCGGATACCGACGAATACAACGCCTGGGTGGCCGACGGGTTCGCGAGCTATCGCCTCGCGGTCGGCGGCATGGTGGCCGCGCCGCGCTTTTTCACCTTGCCCGAACTGCGGGCGCTGCCGGCACGCACGCAGATCACGCGGCACGATTGCGTGGAGGGCTGGAGCGCCATCGCCAAGTGGCAAGGCGTGCCACTCGGGGCGCTGTTGTCACTGGTGCAGCCGCTGCCGGGCGCCCGCTACGTGATGTTCTATTGCGCCGACTCGCTGAGCGAGGACGAGCTGTATTACGAGAGCATCGACATGGATGACGCGCGACATCCGCAGACCATCCTCGCCTACGATTTGAACGATGCGCCCCTGCCGGTGCCTAACGGGGCGCCGATCCGCTTGCGGGTGGAGCGTCAGCTGGGCTACAAGCATGCGAAGTTCATCACGGCCATCGCCGTGGTGGACAGCTTTGCCGGGATCGCCGGCGGCAAGGGCGGCTATTGGGAGGACCAGGGCTACCAGTGGTGGGCGGGGATCTAGGAAATGGATGAGGGGAATCGCATGGGAGGGTTCGTACGATGTTTGAGTCGGTCCAGAAGCGCGCCGTCGCGCTGGCCCGGGACGGGCTCGCGGTGCGGCGCCTGGTGGCGAGCTGCCGGAGCCTGCTCACGTCGCGCGGCGAGGCGGCCGGCGTGTCTCTGGCGACCGCCACCCTCGACCTGTATCGCGATCTCGATCGCAAGGATCAGGCGCGCTTCCTGGATGCGCTCGCGGTGGAATTTTCGCCCGACGCCAAAGAGGTGCTCGCTGCCGCACAGGCCTACGCCGCCGAGAGCTCCGCCGCGAACCTGGCGCGCCTGTCGACCGTCACCGAGCCGCCGCGGCAGGAACTCCTGCGCCGTCTCAACCGGGCGCCCGGCGGCACGGCGGCGATCCTGCGCATGCGCGAACGGCTGCTCGAATTGAAGCGCGAGCAACCCGAGCTGGAAGCGGTCGACGCCGATTTCCGCCACCTGCTGTCATCCTGGTTCAATCCGGGGTTCCTGCAGATCGTCCGGGTCGACTGGCACACGCCGGCCAATCTGCTCGAGAAAATCATCGAGCACGAAGCGGTGCACGAGATCAAGGGATGGAACGACCTGCGCCGTCGCCTCGGGGCGGACGGACGCTGCTATGCATTCTTTCATCCGGCGCTGCCCGAGGAACCGTTGATCTTCGTCGAAGTCGCGCTGATGGACGAGATCACCAGCACGCTGCCGCCGCTGCTCGATGCGCAATCGGCGCTGGAAGATCCGAATCGCGCGACCACGGCAGTGTTCTACTCGATCAGCAATTGCCAGCCAGGACTGCGCGGCGTACCGCTGGGCAACTTCCTGATCAAGCGGGTGGTGGATGTGCTGTCGCAGGAGCTGCCGCGCCTCAAGGTGTTCTGCACGCTGTCGCCGATTCCGGGCTTCGCCACGTGGCTCGGGACGCAGCTCAAGGATGCCGACGCGACCCGCAACCCGCCGCTGGCTGACGCGCTGAAGACGGTGGCGCGCGCGCTGGACCGCGATACCGTGAACGCGGGCGGCGACGCGGCCAGCAGCGCCCGCCAGCTCGGGCCGTTGCGCGAGCCGTTGACGCGGCTATGCGCGACGTACCTGCTGCATCCGGGCGATGCACACGAGCCCGCGCTCGATCCGGTGGCGCGCTTTCACCTCAACAATGGCGCCCGGTTGGAGCGGATCAACTGGCTGGCGGACGTTTCGCGCAAGGGACTGCGGCAGTCCCTGGGCATGATGGTGAACTACCTGTACCTGCCTCGCGCCATCCAGGCCAACCATGAGAAATTCGCGCGCGGAGAAATCGTGGCTTCGCGCGGCGTGCGCAGCCTGGCGCTGGACGCGTAGGATCCCGGCCGCACGGGCAATCCGGCCCACGACCAACATGCGTTCGAGGTCACGCGCCTGCGGTCGGCGCCAAACGGCGTCGCGATGGAGGGGTCGGTCGCGACCCGCCGGATGCGATCAGCCGCTGGTGTTGCGATTGAGCGCCAGGCGCCGGTCGATGATCGCGACGGTCGCATCGACCTCTGCGTTGCGCATGCCGTGCTGCGCGGCGATGCTTTGCACGAGACGATCGGTGCGTTCGATGTACCGGGCACCCGCGGCGATCGCGCGGGCGGCGGAAGACGGCTTGACGAGGCCAAGTGCTGCGTTGGCGTATTTCTCGAAAGGCACCTCGTCGGCCGCGTCAGCACCCATCTTCCGCACCAGTCCACTGACCCAGTCGTATACCGTGCGCGACTGGTCGACATCCGTATGTACGGCATCCCGGATCGAGCGCACCGCATCCTTTTGCACGCAACGGTAATTGCCGGTGAGCAGCATGCTCCACTTGGCGAGCGGCACGAAAACCGAATCGTGCACCTTGAGCTTGACGGGCAGTTCGACCTTGCCGCTGCCGGTATCGTGCCGAACTGCTTCGATGTCGGCCTGCAGCGCGCGCAGCATCGCCGTATGCGCAGCGGACTCGAAGCGAGCGGCCTTGAAGTTGGTCGGCAGGGCCACCTGCAGTACGTTGACCGGTTCGTCGGGTGGGCGAAAGGCCTGTGGATCGGGACTGCAAAGTGTCATCAGCGCGGGATCGATGTTGTCCCAGACTGCGGGGTCGGTGTAGCAACTCCGCAGTCCGTCGACGTCGAGGCCGGGGATGCGCGCGAGGTAGGGCAGCGGCGGCATGTTCATGATCGACATGCAGGGGACGCGCGCCCGGGCGACCGCATCGAGCAGTTCGCGCACACCGTCCAGCCGGTATTGGGGCTCCTGCATGGCGAGGCCCACGAGGTCGTAGTCGTGCGGCTGCGCGTCCTGCGGCCCGCTGGCGGAGAGAGTGCCGGGAAGGGTGCGCGAGTCGATTTCCAGCAGACCCTCGCGGCCTTTCACGGGCATGCGCACGCGGATGCCTTCGCGGTTGATGAGCTCGACTTCGGCGGGCAGGCATACCAGCCTGACCGTATGACCCGCATGCAGCAGCTTCACGGCGAGCAGGGAGCCATAGGAGGCTCCCATGATCATGATCCTGTAAGTCTTGTGCATCCCAATTGCCTCCTTTTGACGGCGGCCCCGGGGATCTTGCCCTCAAATGCGAATCAAGCATTCGCACCGGCCGCTCGTGAACTGCTTCGCATCGTTGATGACCCCTTGGTTGGTGCCATCCACCACCTGCGCGCACTGCGCGCAGGCTACGGACCGGACGGCATCGCGTTGGCTGCGCGGTCAGGTTGCCCCGGTGCCAGCGCGCGGGCGAGGATCCGAATGACGTGAACCGCTTCCCGCCCACCGCTGTCGCGCAGGCCGTCCGCGATCTGGTGCCGACAACTCGTGCCATCGGCCGCGATCAACGTGTCGGCGGGGGCGCTGCGCAACGCCGGCAGCAGTGAAAGCTCGGCCATCTTCATCGACACGTCGTAATGGGCCGCGTCGTAGCCGAAGTTGCCCGCCATGCCGCAGCAACTCGATTCGATCACGTCGACACGCAGGTCCGGGATGAGCTTCAGCACCGTTACTGCAGGTGCCAGCGCATCGAACGCCTTCTGGTGACAATGGCCGTGCAGGAGTGCCTGCTTTTCCGGTAGCGCACGCAAGGGCAGCTTGAGGCGCCCGGTGGCGTGCTCGCGCGCCAGGAATTCCTCGATCAGCAGCGCGCGGGAAGCGAGCGCTTGCGCCGCGTCGCCCAGCCCCATCACCAGGAACTCGTCGCGCAGCGACAACAGGCACGATGGCTCGAGGCCGACGATGGTGGCGCCGCGGGCGACCGCTGGCGCCAGCGCCGCGATCATCCGCCGGGCTTCTTGCTTCGCGTCCTCGACCCGCCCGGCGGCGAGAAACGTGCGGCCGCAGCACAGCGGCCGCGACGGTTGCGCATCTTCGGGCGCCGCGCGGGCGACCTCGACGCGGTAGCCGGCAGCGGTGAGCACCGCCAGCGCTGCGTGCGCGTTCTCGGGCTCGAAATAGTGCGTGAAGGTGTCGACGAACAGCATGACATCGGCGGGATGCTGCGCGTCTTGCGCCGGCAATTTGGCTGCCGCGAACGTGTCGTGGCGCCATCGCGGGAGTGTCCGCTTCGCTGAGAGCCCCGTCCACCGTTCCGTGAAGCGCGCCACGAAGGGGACGGCATCGCGCGCATTGGCGAGCCACGCGAACCGTGCCGCCCACGGCGCCCAGCGCGGCAGCCAGGCGGTCGCCCGTTCCTTGAGCGTGAGGCCGTGCCGCCTTTGCCACTGGTGCTGGAACTCGATCTTCATTCTCGCCATGTCGACACCGGTCGGGCAGTCGCGGCGACAGCCCTTGCAGCTGACGCACAGATCCAGCGCGGCACGCACGGATTCCGATGCGAAATCCACGCCCAGCTGTCCCGAAAGCGCGAGGCGCAGCGTGTTCGCGCGCCCGCGCGTCAGATGCACCTCGTCACGCGTCACGCGGTAGCTGGGACACATGGTGCCGGCGTCGAACTTGCGGCAGTGGCCGTTGTTGTTGCACATCTCGACGGCCTTGGCGAAGCCGCCGGACGGGTCGCGGCCGGTGCCCGGCGCCGACACCGTATCGGCGACCGGATCGTTGTCCACGTTCCACGCCGACCAGTCGAGTGCAGGCTTCAGCGGCAGCACCTTGTACGCAGGGGGAAAGCGGAACAGCGACCGGTCGTCCATGCGCGTCGCGTCCACGATCTTGCCCGGATTCATGAGCCCGGCCGGATCGAACAGCGTCTTGATCTCCTCGAACGCTGCGTTGAGTCGCGGACCGAACTGCCAGGCGACCCACTCGCTGCGGACGAGGCCGTCGCCATGCTCGCCGGAGAAGGCGCCCTTGTACTCGCGGACCATCGCGCCCGCTTCCTCGGCGATGGCGCGCATCTTGATGGCACCGTCACGCCGCATGTCGAGGATCGGCCGCACGTGCAGCGTGCCGACGGACGCATGCGCGTACCAGGTGCCGCGCGTGCCATGTTTCGCGAACACTGCGGTCAGGCGCGCCACATACTCGGCGAGGTGTTCGAGCGGTACCGCGCAGTCCTCGATGAAGGAGACGGGCTTGCCGTCGCCGCGCATGCTCATCATGATGTTGAGCCCGGCCTTGCGCACGTCCCAGAGCGCCTTTTGCGCGATTGCGTCGGTGAGGTGGACCACGCTCCCCGGCAAGCCGAGATCGCCGAGCAGTGCCGACAGGTCGTCGAGCTTGCGCCGCGGTCCGCTACCCTCGTCGCCGGCGAATTCCACCAGCAGGATCGCCTCGGGCTCACCGATCAGCGCCGCGTCGATCACCGGCCGGAACGAAGGATTCCCGCGCGCGAGGTCGATCATCGTGCGGTCGACCAGCTCGACGGCCGACGGGCCGAGATCCACGATATGGCGCGTGCATTCCATCGCGCGGTAGAGCGTCGGAAAATTCACGATCCCCAGCGTGCGATGCCGAGGGATCGGCGCCACCTTGAGCATCAGCTCGCGCGTCCACGCCAGCGTCCCTTCGCTGCCGACCAGCAGATGCGCGTAATTGACGGAGCCGTCGGCGGTGTACGGCCGTTCGCTGCGCGGATGGAAGACATCGATGTTGTAGCCGCCGACGCGGCGCAGCACCGTCGGTACCCGGCGCTCGATCTCGTCGCGCTCGCGTTCGCCGATCGCGCGCAAGCCGGCCACGAGGTCGGGCACGCGGCCGGGCGCTGCGCTCATCGTGGAGGCCGGACCAAAGCGGGCCAGCGTGCCGTCGGCCAGCATGGCGTCGATCGCCACGACGTTGTGCACCATGTTGCCGTAGGCGATCGAGCGGGAGCCGCAGGAGTTGTTGCCTGCCATGCCGCCCAGCGTGCACTGCGCCGACGTGCTGACATCCACCGGGAACCACACACCGTGCGGCTTTAGCCACGCATTGAGCGCGTCGAGCACGAGGCCCGGCTCGACCGTAACGGTCATGGCGGCGGCATCGAAATCGACGACGCGGCGCAGATGCTTGGAGTGGTCGATGACGAGCGCGTTGCCTACCGTCTGCCCGCACTGGGAACTACCCGCACCGCGCGGCAGCATGGGGATGCCGAGCTCGCGGCAGATGTCGAACGCCGCACGCACGTCGGCATCGCTTCTGGGTACCAGGACGCCGACGGGATCGACCTGATAAATCGACGCATCGGTCGCGTAGCGGCCGCGTGATGCGGCGTCGACGAGGACATCACCCTCGACCGCACCGAGCAATCGTCGCGCCAATGTCGTTCTGGCATCGGCTGGCTGAAAGCGCACCGGCTGTGGTGGGGGCGTACCCGAACGATCGCCGCTGGTTGGCACAGCGCGCTCTTCGCCCTCACGGGAGCGCGCACCCGGCGCAGGTGCGGCCGCACTCATGCCGCGCGTGTTCCGGCAGACGCGGCCGGGCTGGTCGAACGCTCGCGGCGCATCGCCTCCAGCACCGCGTCACCCTTCTGCTGCAGGTGGTGACGCAGGATGGCGGCGATGGCCGGTCCGTCGCGTGCCTCGAGTGCCTCGATCATCTGTGCATGCTCGCGCGCGGCGCGGTTCCACTTGTCATCGTCGAAGTTGGACCGAAAGCGCAGGTTCTGGATCCGCAGGTTGTGCGTGCGGTACGTTTGCGTCAGCGTTGCGTTGCGGGCCGCGGCGTTGATGCGATCGTGAATCTGGCGGTTGAGCTGGTAGTAGGCGGGCAGGTCGCGACGGGCATGGCAGGCGAGCATCTGGAAGGTGAGCGCCTTCAGCTCCATCAACTCCTCGTGGGTGATGCGTGCGCTGGCGAGTTCGCCCGACAGCGCCTCCAGCGCCCCCATGAGTTCGAAGCTCTCGCGCACGCCATCCTCGGACAGCGAGACCACCTGCGCACCACGGTTGGGCTGGATTTCCACCAAGCCGTCGGAGGCCAGCAGCCGAAAAGCCTCGCGCAGCGGCGTGCGCGACACCCCGAGCCGGTCGCCGAGCAGGCGCTCGTTAAGGCGTGCACCCGGTGCGAGCACGCCTTCGATGATCATCTCGCGCAGTTGCTCGCCGATCGCCGCCGGAAGCGTCGCGAATGCGGCGGGCCGATCCGCAGGCCTGGCGAGGCGCGCCGGCGCAGGCGATTCCACGTCGACGACCGCCCAGCCGTCGCCGTTTCCCGGGCCACCCGTGGGGTTCATGATCGAGGCGCTGCGGTCGTGTCCGGTACCGGCATCGTCCGCTAGTTGTATACCAACAAGAGCCGTCCCGCAACACACCCGGAATTTCGCAAGCGTGCTTGCGGCAGACCCGATAACTTGGGGAATTGAGCGGCGCCGCCGGAAAAATGCCGGCTTGCGGCAATCGGGGAGAAGTGGCTAAGATGCGATTTGTATACCAAAGCGCGACGTCCCGGCATTTGCGGCTGAGTGCTTCGCGTCTCCGGGGGAGGCTTCCATGTTCCGTCTCGACACGCATCCGTCCGGCCGCCATTTCCTGCAGATTCCGGGACCGACCAATGTGCCGGACCGCGTGCTGCGCGCGATGGACCAGCCGACCATCGACCACCGCGGGCCGGAATTCGCGCAGCTGACGCTCGAAATCCTCGACGGGTTGAAGGAGGTCTTCCAGACCCCGGGCCCCGTGATCATCTTCCCGGCCTCGGGGACGGGCGCCTGGGAAGCTGCGCTGGTCAATACGCTGTCGCCCGGCGATCGCGTGCTGATGTTCGAAACCGGGCACTTCGCCACGCTCTGGCGGGCGCTGGCGGAAAAGCTGGGCCTCGTCGTCGATTTTGTCCCGGGCGACTGGCGCAGCGGCGTCGACGCGGCGACCGTGGAGGCCAGGCTCGCCGACGACCGTGCGCACGCGTACAAAGCCGTGATGGCCGTGCACAACGAAACCTCGACGGGCGTGGCGACGGACATCCTCGCCGTGCGCAAGGCCATCGATGCGGCGGCCCATCCGGCTCTGCTGATGGTCGACACCATCTCGTCGCTGGCCTCGCTCGACTATCGTCACGCCGAGTGGGGCGTCGACGTCACCGTCGCCGGTTCGCAGAAAGGCCTGATGCTGCCGCCCGGATTGTCGTTCAACGCGGTGAGCGACAAGGCGCTGGCGGCCAGCCGCCAGGCGCGGCTGCCGCGCGCGTACTGGCGCTGGGACGAAACGCTGGCGATGAATCGGCAGGGCTATTTTCCGTCGACTCCGGCCACCAATCTCCTGTACGGATTGCACGAGGCACTGGCCATGCTGCGCGAGGAGGGCATGCCCGCCGTATTTGCCCGTCACCAGCGGCATGCCGAGGCAACCCGCCGCGCGGTGCGCGGTTGGGGTCTCGAACTCCTGTGCCGCAATCCGGCCGAGTACAGCGGATCGCTGACCGCCGTGCTGATGCCCGATGGACACGACGCCGACGCGTTCCGGCGCGAGGTCCTCGCGCGCTTCGACATGTCGCTGGGTACGGGACTCGGCAAGCTCGCGGGCCGAGTATTTCGCATCGGCCACTTGGGGTTTTTCAACGATCTCATGCTTTGCGGTACCTTGTGCGGCGTCGAGATGGGTCTCGCGTTGCGCGCCGTGCCGCACAAAAAGAATGGCGTCGGGGAGGCGCTGACTTACCTGCAGCAGAGCGGCGACAAGAGCGCGGCGACGACGCAGCGCCATGCGGCCTGAGCGCCGCCGGACCGTGGGCTGACGACAGCCCGACCCCTGACACACCGATGAAGTCCTAGATGGAGGAGAACCCCGTGAACGACCACCAGCCATTTGCCCCATACCTCGGCCGCAGCTTGGCGGCGCTTTCCCTTTGTGCGGTATTGCTCGTCCCGGCGGCGCCAGCGCTCGCGCAGGTCGAGATCAAGCTCGGCCACGTCGGTGAGCCGGGGTCGCTGTTCCAGAAGAGTTCCGACGAATTCGCGAAGCGCGCCAACGCCAAGCTTGGTTCCAAAGGCAAGGTCGTCGTGTACGGCTCGAGCCAATTGGGCGGCGATTCCGAAATGATCCAGAAGTTGAAACTCGGGACGCTCGACATGGCGCTGCCCTCCACCGTGATGAGCTCGCAGGTGGACCTCTTCGGCGTATTCGAAATGCCGTATCTCGTGAAGGACCGCAAGCACATGGGTCGCATCGAGAAGGAGGTGTTCTGGGCCAAGCTCGCCCCGGAGGCCGAAAAGAAGGGCCTGAAGGTGCTGGCCGTGTGGGAGAACGGCGAGCGCCATATCACCAACAACAAGCGGCCGATCAAGACGCCGGCGGACCTGGCGGGCGTCAAGCTGCGCGTTCCCGAGGGCAAGTGGCGCGTCAAGATGTTCCAGGCGTACGGCGCCAATCCCAGCCCGATGAAATTCTCGGAACTCTTCACCGCCTTGCAGACCGGCGTGATGGACGGCCAGGAGAATCCGTTCACGCAGATCTACTCGGCCAAACTGCAGGAAGTGCAGAAGTACCTGTCGCTGTCGGGCCACGTGTATACGCCGGCGTACCTGACGGTCGGCAAGACCAAGTGGGAGTCGCTGCCGCCGGACGTGCGCAAGATTCTCGAAGACACCGCCAAGGAAACGCAGGCTTACGTGTACGAAACCGCGGCCAAGGACAGCGACGAGTTGCTGGCGAAGCTGAAGCAGGCCGGCATGCAGGTCAACGAGGTCGACAAGGATGCGTTCATCGTGGCCAGCAAGCCGATCTACGAGGAATTCGGCAAGGAAGTCCCGGGTGCCAAGGAAGTGATCGACCGCGCCGTCGCGCTCGGAAAGTAGCGCGCGGTGACGATGGGGAACGGCGCGGCGCAAGCCGCGCCGGTGGTCGCTGTGTTGCGCCGGCTTCGTGAGCGCTACGGCCGCGTCCTCGAGTGGCTGGTCGGCGCGCTGCTGATCATCCTGTTCGTCGAGGTGACGGCCGGCGTGATCTTCCGCATGTCCGGCCATTCGCTCATCTGGTACGACGAAGTCGCCTCCGTCCTGCTGGCGTGGCTCACCTACTATGGTTCGGCGCTGGCGTCGGTGCGCCGCGCTCACATCGGCTGCCCCGAACTCGTCGACGCGCTGCCCTGGCCTGCGCGCCGCATCGCGAACATCGTGGCGCAGGTCATCGTGATCGCGTTCTTCTGCGTGCTGGGTTACGTCGGCGTCTCGATCATGCCGATTCTCGCCGGCGACTCGATGGTGAGCCTGTCCTGGGTGCCGATGAATGTCGTGCAGTCGGTGATCCCGATCTCGTCGCTGCTGATCGTCATCGCCGAAGCGCTGTACCTGGTCGACCTGCTGGTTGCGACCGGGCCTGAAGCCATCGGCGGCGGCGCGCTTGCCGACGGATCGCATTGAGCCGTACGCGACCCATCGTGCGCGCTGACGCGGGGGGCGGGCGATGAGCACCATGCTCGTCCTCTTCGCCGCGGTGCTGGCGCTGGTGCTGATCAACGTGCCCATCGCGGTATCGCTGGGAGTGGTGGCGCTCATCGCGATGGTCGGCACGCATGGCATCGCGATCCTGCCGAACCTCGCGGTCATCGCCTACAACGGCGCGACCAGCTTCCCGCTGCTCGCCATACCGCTGTTCATCCTCGCCGGCGCGATCATGAATGCGTCGGGGATTTCCCGCCGGCTCATCGCGTTTGCCTCCGCCCTGTTCGGGTGGATACGCGGCGGGCTGGCGCACGTGTCGATCGGCACGTCGCTGTTCTTCGCCGAGATCTCGGGCTCGGCGGTCGCCGACGTGGCCGCGCTGGGGTCGATCCTGATTCCCGGCATGAAAGCCAAGGGTTATCCGGCACCGTTCGCCGCCGCGGTGATGTCGTCGGCGGCCACGCTGGCGGTGATCATCCCGCCGTCGATTCCCATGATCCTGTACGCGGTGATGGCCGAGACTTCGGTGGTCCAGCTCTTCGTCGCCGGGATCGTGCCAGGATTGCTCGGCGGCCTCGGGCTCATGGGCATGGCCTACGGTTTCGCGCGCCGCTACAACCTGCCGCGCGAGGAGGCCTTCTCGTGGCGGCGCGTGCGCAGCACGGCGCGCGAGGCGCTGTGGGCATTCCTGCTGCCGATCATCATCCTGGGCGGCATCTTCGGCGGCATCGTGACGGCCACCGAAGGCGCGGCCCTCGCCGTGGTCGCCGCGCTCTTCGTCGGGCTCCTGATCTACCGCGAACTGGATGCGGCGCACCTGCGGGTGGCGGTCATCGAGGGCGCCGTCCAGACGGCCGTGGTGATGCTGCTGGTCGCGACCAGTGCGCTGCTCGGCACCTACCTCACCGAGGTGCAGGCGCCGCAGGCGCTGGCGCGCGGGGTCGCGGAGCTGACGGACAACAAGTATGTGGTGCTGGCGTTGCTGAACGTGCTGTTCCTGATGCTGGGCATGTTCCTGCACTCGGCGGCGGCCATCATCCTGGTGGTCCCGGTCGTGATGCCACTGGTCAAGGCGGTGGGAATCGACCCGGTGCACTTCGGCCTCATCGTGACCATCAACCTCGGCATCGGCCAGCAGACGCCGCCGGTGGCGAGCGTACTGATGGTCGCGAGTTCGATCGCCAAGGAATCGGTGTGGGCGGTGAGCCGCGTGAATGTCTGGTTCATCGCTGGTGCTGATCGCGGTGCTGCTGCTGGTGACTTACGTGCCGGTGACCGGGCTCGGGCTCGTCGAGTTGTTCTATCGCTGAAGAAGTACGCCACAGTCGCGCGCGCAGCACATTCGCACGACGATGGGCTTGGCGGCGTTGCTGCAGGAACACGGGTGACGACCGACGATCATTTCGGCGATCATTCCGGCGATCAATCCGGCGATCAAGCGAACCATCCGTGCAGGAACCATTCGCCGGCATCGGCGCCGTAGCGATGGTCGCGGTAGATCCAGGCATTCTCGCCCGCCGGGGTGCGCGCGATGAAGTAGTCGCGCCGCACGTCACCGCCGTCCCACCAACCCGATTCGATGCGTTCGGGTCCATCGTGCAGCACCCACGGCTGCGTCTCGAACAAGTGTGCGAGCGGTTGCGGTTGCGCCAGAAGCCATAACGGCCGCGGCGCAGCCAGAGTGACGGGCGAGGGTAGCGCGCCGCCCTTGCGCGCGGCAGGTGACTGCCGGCGGGTCGGGCGCCCGCGCGGGACTTCGGCGCGCGTGGTTTCATGCATCGCGCGCTCGGGGCGATGCTCCGCATGCAAGGCGACGCAGGTCACCGCGTCTTCGCCCAGGCGTGCGCGCAGCCGGTCGACCAGCGGCACTTCGACATTGGCGATTTCATCGCCGGGCAGGAAGCTCAAGTTCCGGCCGGCCAGTGGTGCGGTTTCCTCGCTCGCCAGCACGAGTGTTTCCACCGCGGCAGGCAACGATACGCGGGCGAGTCGTTCGCGCAGCACACCCAGCAGATGCGCTGGCGCGCGTGCCGGCGCACCGAGCGCGAACGGGACTTGCGTGTCGGGCGTGCCGCGCTGGCGCCGATGGCGCTCGTGGCCGAGTTCGAGGTTGAGGCGCACGACGCCCAGGCCGCGCGCGGTGAGCCAGGTCGAAAGTTCCTGCACCAGCCGGTGGACACCGAAGAAGAGCGCTTCGATATCGCGCGCTGGGGCGGGGAGCTCGAGCCGGCTCGTGAAACGTGGCGGCGGGACGAACGGCGGCCGCGGATCCGCCACGCGGCCCAGCGTGCGGTCGAGCAATTCCAGCAGGGGCGCCCCGAAACGGCGCGCGAGGCCGTCGCGCGGCAGCGCATCGAGCGCGCCGACCGTGGTGATGCCGGCTTCGCGCAAGGTGGTACGGATCGCGTCGTCCAGATCGAGCAGCGTGAGCGGCAGCGGCGCGAGCGCCGCCGGCAGTTGCGCGGGATCATGCAGCGGCTGCGGCATTCCGGCGCGCGCGCGCAGCAGGGCCGCGCCGGGTGTTGCCGCAATGCCGAGCCGGGGTGCGTAGCCCCGGGCGCAACTGCCGGCCGTGAGACGGGCGACGAGGCGCGGCAGCCCGCCGAAAAGACGCAAGCTGCCGCCGATTTCCGCCAGCACGCCGTCGGGAGGTGCCAGGCAGGCGCCCGGCGTGAACGTCAGCGTCCAGGTGGCGAGCTGCGCCAGCGCCTGCGCCTCGGCAGCCACGTTGCGATCGCGCAGCACGAGGTCGGGCGCCAGCGCGAGCGCCGACGAAATCAGCTGGCCGGTGCGAATGCCCGCTGCTGCGGCCGAGGCGTTCGCGGCGACGACGCACGGATAGTGCCCGCCGCTGGCGATGACGAAAGGCTTCGCCGCATCCACCGGCGCCTGGACTCGCGCAAACACCTCGAGCGGCAGCGAAGGAAAGAGCAAACAGGTCCAGAGCATCGACAGGCCAATGTTGAAGTCGGCCTCACGGACGCGGCCCGGCCTGCCAGATCGCCTCCTCCGACAGTCCGATCGCGGCCAGTTCGTCCGCACGCAGGTGCGCTTCGTTGGCACAGAAGAACTCGTCGAGCTGGGGCGGCGCCACCGCGGTGCCGGCGAGCATCGCATGCGCCTGGCCGCGATGATGGATCTGGTGCTCGAACAGATGGCCGAGCAACCGGGTGACGCTCTCGTATTGAATCCCGCTGCGGCGCGGCACCGCGACCATGAGGTCGAGCTGCGCTTCGTCGAGGCCGTGGCACAGCGCCACCAGCCGGCGATCGACTGCATGCTGTGCTGCCACGATCTCGGCGCAGGTGATGAAAGGCTCGTCCCAGTTGCGCGGAGAGGTGTTAGGCGGCTGCCCTGCCAGCGCGCGTTCGAGACACTCGACGTAGTACCAATCGACGGTGAGGTTGTGATTCAGCGTCATCCTGATCGTCGGGAAGAAGCTCGTGCGCACCGCGGTGAAATCCTGCTGCGACAGCGCGGCGCAGGCGGTGAGCAACCGGTGATTGGCCCACGCGTTGTTGCAGGCCATCGTGTAGAAGTGATGGGCAAGGCGAGACATGGGAGTCACCTTTCGTGGTGATGAGGGACGGGAGCGGGCGGGAACGCCGAGCCACAGCTGGGCCGTATTCATGACGCAATCTCCGGCGTTGCGTGTGCTGCAGTTGCCGCGTGTCGGCTGGTCTTTGGCGTCGATGCGGCCGGCGATGTGGAGGCGATGTGGACGGCAGTGCGGACGGCGACGCGGCGCAGGGCAGGCGCTCGACATCGAGCACGACCGGTTGCGCCAACCCGGCCCCGCGCCGCTTGAGCACGCGTACCGCGAGGCGGCCGGCGTGCGGCGCCAGCGCCAGGCGCAGGGGCGCGGCCAGCGCACCGCCGCGCTGGCCCGGCCGGCGCCATAGCGCGCCCCAGGTGCGGCCTTCGCGCGCGGCGACCTGCAGCCGGCGCAGTACGCGTTCGTCCTGCGTGGAGAGCCAGGCGAACGCGGCGCCGCATTCGGGCGCGCGCAGCGCCTGTTCGTAGGCCCACAGCGTGTCTTGTGGCGTGCGGCTGCGGACGATGACGAGGCGCGCCAGATCGAGCCCGGCCGCCGCCAGGGCTGGTGCGTAAGGCCGGTAGGGCGGGGCGACCCAGACGATGTCGCGTCCCTGGGCCTGCGCCGCCACGAGCGCGGGCAGCGTCAGGCGCAACTCGCCGATGCCTTCACGCTCGAGCAGGAACTCGGTCAGCGCCCCCTGCGGCCAGCCGCGTCCCGGCAGCGCGGCATCGAGCGCGGCGAAGCCCGAAGGCAACACCGCCGTTTCGGGCGCGACATCGTCGCCGCGCCAGATGGCAGGATGCGCGAGCAGCGCGGTGAGCGCGGACGAGGACGCAGGCATGCGACGTCGATGCCGGGGCGCGCGGAAATCTCGAGGACGAGCGCTTGCAACGGGCTTTAGTTGCCGCCGGCCACCATCTTGCGGAAACGTTCGTCGATCTGCGCCTGCGTCAGGTCTTCGACGTGCGTGGCAATCGTCCAGACGTGGCCGAACGGATCGACCAGCGTGCCGGTGCGGTCACCGTAGAACTGGTTGGCCAGCGGCCGCTGCTCGGTGCCGCCGGCGGCGATCGCCTGCGCGAACACGCGGTCGACGTCGGTGACGTAGATCATGAAACTCACCGGCGAGCCGCCGATCGCCTGCGGATCGCGATAGGTGTCCATGGCTTCGGCGAACATCACCGGTGAATCGCCGATCCTGAACTCGCCGTGCGCGATGGTGCCGTCGGGATTGTCGAGGCGCAGCAGCTCGGTGGCACCGAACGCGCGCTTGTAGAAGTCGAGCGCCTTCACTGCGTCCTTGACGATCAGGTACGGCGTGACGGCGTGGTACCCGGCAGGGATGGGAGCAACGGCCATGATGGATCTCCTCGAAATGGGTGGGTGCGGCGGGCGACCCGCGGCAGCTTCAGAACGACCGGCTGGGCCGGATGACGCCCACGGCCACGCCTTCGATGGCGAAGGGTGTCTTCTTCGGATCGACGACGATGGGTGCGAACGCGGCATTTTCCGCGAGCAGCGTGATTTCGCGCCCGCGGCGTTGCAGCCGTTTGACGGTAACGTCCTCGCCCAGGCGCGCGACGACGATCTGCCCGCTGCGCGCGTCACCGGTCTTGTGCACGACGAGCAGGTCGCCATCGAGGATGCCCGCTTCCTGCATGCTCGCGCCTTTTACCCGCAGCAGATAGTCGGCGTGCGGCGTGAACAGCGCGGCGTCGATCCGGTACTGCGCCTCGATGTGTTCGGCAGCCAGAATGGGGCTGCCCGCGGCGACGCGGCCCACCAGCGGCAGCGAGCCCTGGATGGGCACGCCGGGAAGATCGACCAGCCGCAACCCGCGCGACATGCCGGGTGTCAGTTCCAGCGCGCCCTTGCGGGCCAGTGCTTGCAGGTGGTCTTCGGCCGAACTCGCCGTGGAAAAACCCAGCCCCGCAGCGATCTCGGCGCGCGTGGGCGGCATGCCGGTGGCTTCCATGTGGCCACGGATCCAGTCGAGGATCTGCTGCTGCCGGGGTGTGAGACGCGCCGGCGCTTCAGGCGTCCGGGTAGCGGCGGGGGCGGGACGGCGCAGATTGGAGGGCATCGGGGTTCGAGGGTTTGGATGCGGCGAGGTTTCGGGTTCGGTACGTAAAAGGTGCGGGAAACTAAAGGTGCCGTGAAAAAGGGCCGGAAAGGGCGGGGAGAGGGACCGGGAAAACCCTGCCTGAATACCGAATTTATATACGGTACCGTAATTATAGACGGTGCATGGCCGCCGTCAAGTGTCAATCCAACCTTTGGCCGAGCGGTCGGAACCTGAGCCTGTACCCCCGAACCGCAACCACGAACCGGATGCACGGCGGGCCCACTGCACGCACCCGCGCGTTGCCCGCAGCTGCTCTGCTAACCTTTATCATCGGCACATGTCCGTTCACCGAGACCTGCCCTAAAGCGCCATCATCGTGCCGAACCTTGCTACCCGTCGCGCAACCGCATGACCACGCCCGAAACCCTGTCGACGCGGGTCTGCATCGCCGGTGGCGGCCCGGCCGGCATGATGCTGGGCTTCCTGCTGGCGCGTGCAGGCGTGGACGTCGTCGTGCTGGAAAAGCACGCCGATTTCCTGCGCGACTTTCGCGGCGACACGATTCATCCGTCGACGCTCGAAGTCATCTACGAGCTCGGGCTGCTCGAAGCATTCCTCGCGCTGCCGCATCAAGAAGTGCGAGAAATGACCGGCGAAGTGTATGGCCACCCGGTGAAGCTCGCCGACTTCACGCACCTGCCGACGCACTGCAAATTCCTGGCCCTGATGCCGCAATGGGATTTCCTGAACTTCCTGGCGGAGCAGGGCGCACGCTTCCCGGGCTTCCAGCTGCGCATGTCGGCGGAAGTGACCGACCTGATCGAGCGCGATGGCGGCATTGCCGGCGTGCGCGCCACGACACCGGACGGACCCCTCGAGGTGGCGGCCACCCTCACCGTCGGCGCCGACGGCCGCCACACGACGGTGCGGGAACGCGCGCGGCTCAAGTCCGTCGACCTGGGTGCGCCGATCGATGTGCTCTGGTTCCATCTGCCGCGCGTCGCCGGCCAGGCCGAAGCGACCGGAGGCTACATCGCACCTGGCAGGTTCCTGGTCCTCATCAACCGCGACACGTATTGGCAATGCGGCTACGTGATCCGCAAGGGCGGCTTCGACGCGTTGCGTACCGCCGGGCTCGACGCTTTTCGCGCGACGCTGTGCCGGCTGGTCCCGTGGCTTCAACCGTCCGTGTCGGCGCTGACCGCGTGGGACCAGCTGAGCCTGCTGACCGTGCAGATCAGTCGCATGCCGGTCTGGTGGCGACGCGGTCTCCTGTGCATTGGCGACGCTGCGCACGCGATGTCGCCGGTCGGCGGCGTCGGCATCAACCTGGCGATCCAGGATGCGGTCGCCGCGGCCAACCTGCTGACCGCGCCGCTGCGCGAGCACCGGCTCACCACGGATGACCTCGCCGCCGTGCAATACCGGCGCGAATGGCCGGCGCAGGTGACGCAGCGCGCCCAGATCGTCATTCAGGACCGCGTCGTGGTCCGCGTGCTCGCCGATACCGAGGCCAACGCCGACGCCGACCTGCCGCTTCCGGTGGAGGCGCTGCAGCGGATTCCGCTGTTGCGCCGGATTCCGGCGCGCCTGGTCGGACTCGGTGTGCGGCCGGAGCATGTGGAGGTGGCGTTGGCGCCGCCGGCATGACAGGGACGTGGTCCTGCCGTCGTCGCGGCTCGCGAACACGCGTTCGCGTCGTGGCGGGCGCCCCGCGCCATCTGCTCGCAGTCATTTTCCTGCTGACACTGGCGCCGCTCGCAGGGGCCGACCTGTGGGGCTACGTCGACGATGCGGGCCAGGCCCATTTCGCGCCGGAACGCCTGGACGCGAGGTACCAGCTCTTCTTCCGCGGACCGAGCAGCCTCGATCCGCCGCCGCCGGCCGCCCAACCGGCGGCGAGCGAAGCGTTGCGCCAGCATCCGCTCTATCTGCGCGTCGCCGCCGCACCCAATGTGGTGCGCTTCGCGCCGCTGATCGAGGCGAACGCACAGGCACAGGGACTGGATGCGGCGCTGGTGAAGGCACTGATCGCGGTGGAATCCGGCTACGAGCCGAGCGCGGTCTCGACCAAGGGCGCGGTTGGCCTGATGCAGGTGATGCCCGCGACCGGCGAGCGCTACGGCGTTGCCGCCGACGCCAAGCGCACGGTGGCCGGGAAACTCGCCGATCCCGTGCTCAACCTGCGCATCGGCACGCGTTACCTGCGCGACCTGCTGGAGCGCTTCGGCCAGGACGTGACGCTCGCGCTCGCCGCCTACAACGCGGGCGAGGGTGCGGTCGAGCAGTACGGCAACCGCGTGCCGCCCTTTGCGGAGACACAGGCGTATGTAAAGTTGGTGCAGCAGTTCCGCGAACTCTACGAGCCACCGCCGGATGCGCTACCCGGTCCCCCGATGCCGCCGCGCGTGACCATCCCGTCGCGCAAGCCAGGGTAACGACGCGCGTCTTCATCCCGCGCCGGGTTGAACCGAATTGCGCACTGTTGCGCGGGAACCTTGTGCGCAACGACGTTGCCTACGTAAGCGATGCGAGGACCGTGTGCGGCCCGGTCAGGCGTGATACCGTTCCAATTCGCATATTTGTTTGTCGAACCAGCAAGCCGGGGTGCGCATGAAGAAGGCAGCGCTCTACAGCAGTTCCAGCCGATCGCGGGGTGGCGCGGCGGCTGGCGGGACAGGATCCGCCAGTGAATCCGCGGAGGCATCCACTCCGCCAGCTGCGGAAGGACAGCCCGTTGCAGCTGCGCCCGGTGCCGTGCCAGGCCCTGCGGTTGGACGGACCCGTCGATTCCTGCGCCGGCACGAACGGGCGCTGCTGGTGCTGGCCGGAGCACTCTTTGCGGTGGCGCTGGTCGCGCTTCACGCCAAGATGCGCCCCGCCGCCAACGAGCTTACGCAGCGCGACATCGATGCGGCGGTCGCCCACTCTCTCGAGACCAATCCGTTGCCGGCGTTCGCCGCCCAGGCGTACGAGGCGGTGCGGCCGTCAGTGGTGCGCGTGATCGGTATCGGGCCGGAAAGTGACGACGACGACAAGGCCGACGCAGCCAAGGGCAAAGGCAAGAGTGAGAGCGCCAAGAAAGGTAGCGGCAAGCCGGGCGACAAGCTGGCGCGCCGCGGTGGCTTCAAGAGCCCGGACGATCTCGTGCCCAGGAAGCCGGACAAGGAAGCTGGCAAGGACGGCGACAAGGCGGGTGAAGCCGGGAAGGACGGGCCGCGCCTGCCGCGCGGTAGCGGCGTCGGCACCGGCGTGGTCATCGTCGACAAGGGCGTCATCCTGACCAATCTGCACGTGGTGATCGGCGCCGAACGCATCAAGGTGCGCTTCGACGACGGCACCGAGTCCGAGGCGACCGTGATCGGCGCGCGGCCGGAGCACGATCTCGCGGTGCTGCAGGCGAAGACGGTGCCCGATGACCTCGTATCGGCCACGCTGCGTTCGACCGCGGATCTCGCGATCGGTGACCAGGTGGTCGCAGTCGGCTATCCGTTCGGCATCGGCCCGTCGGCGACTTCAGGTGTCGTGTCCGGCTTGAAGCGGGAGTACCACTCGCCCGAAGGCAAGCGCATCCTCACCAACCTGATCCAGTTCGACGCGGCCGCCAACCCGGGCAACTCCGGCGGACCGCTGGTCACCGCAAACGGCGAAGTCGTCGGCATCGTCACCGGCATCCTGAATCCCACCGAGCAGCGCGTGTTCATCGGCATCGGCTTTGCGGTGCCCATCGAAAATGCCGCATCGGCCGTGGGCATGTCACCGTTCTGAGCCTTTGCATCCGTCACCTTCGCTAACGCACTCCAACACCGGCACATCAACCTATGGACACGATCGGTAACGGCAATCTGAACGACAACGGCGAAGTGGCCACGCTGATGGAGAAGGTGCTCTACGAGGTCAAGAAGGTCGTCGTGGGGCAGGACCATTTCCTCGAGCGCGTGCTGGTGGCGATGCTGGCGCAGGGCCACCTGCTGGTGGAAGGCGTGCCGGGGCTGGCCAAGACGCTGACGGTGAAAACGCTCGCGCGCACGATGCGCGGCCAGTTCAAGCGCATCCAGTTCACGCCGGACCTCGTGCCGGCGGACCTGGTCGGCACGCGCATCTACAACCAGAAGACCGGCGACTTCGCGACATCACTCGGCCCCGTGTTCACCCACCTGCTGCTCGCGGACGAAATCAACCGCGCGCCGGCCAAGGTGCAAAGCGCGCTGCTCGAAGTGATGCAGGAGTACCAGGTCACCATCGCCGGCGAGACGCACTTCGTGCCGCAGCCGTTCCTGGTGATGGCCACGCAGAACCCGATCGAGACCGAGGGCACGTACCCACTGCCGGAAGCGCAGGTCGACCGCTTCATGATGAAGGTCCTCGTCGGCTATCCGAACGAGGAAGAGGAATTCGTGATCGTCCAGCGCGTGACCGGCGAAGCCGGTCGACGTGACGCCGGTGGCGACCACCGAGCAACTGGCCGCGCTGCAGCGCGAGTGCCGCTCGGCCTACGTCGATCCCAACCTCATCCAGTACGCCGTCAAGCTGGTGGCGGCCACGCGCGACCCGGAGCGCTACGGGCTCAAGAATTTCGCGCGCTTCCTGACCTTCGGCGCGAGCCCGCGCGCGACGATCCACCTGATCGAGGGTGCGCGGGCATTGGCGTTCCTGCGCGGACGCACGTATGCACTGCCGCAGGACGTGATGGACCTGGTGCCCGACGTGCTTCGCCATCGGCTGGTGCTGTCGTACGAGGCGCTGGCGGAAGGCCAGACGCCCGACATGCTGATCCGCACGCTGATGCAGCACGTGCGCGCGCCCGAGAAGCCGCTGGATACCCATGTCAAAGTCGCCAACGGCTGAAACCATCCTCAAGCGGCTCGAGTGGACGGTGCTGCGCCGCCTCGACGGCTTGCTGCACGGCGACTACCGGACACTCTTCCGCGGCTTCGGGCTCGATCTCGCCGATTTGCGCGAATATCAGTATCACGATGACGTCCGGCACATCGACTGGAACGTCACGGCGCGGCTGCAGACCCCCTATGTGCGCGAATTCAACGAGGAGCGCGAGGTCGCCGCCTGGTTCCTGCTCGACTTGAGTCCGTCGGTCGACTTCGGTTCGGCGAATATCAAGAAGCAGTCGATCGCCACCGACTTCGTGACGGTGCTGGCGCGGATGCTGACGCGGCATGGCAATCGCGTCGGCGCGATGTTCTACGGCGCCGACGTGGATACCGTCATCCCGGCGCGCAGCGGTCGGCGGCACGTGCTGCACATCATGCACCGGATGCTGAACCGGCCGCGGTTGACGCTGGCGCCGGCGACGAACCTCTCCGAACTGCTGCGGGCCGGATTCGACGTGATGCGCCGGCGCTCGGTCGTGTTCGTCGTATCGGATTTCATCAGCGCCCCGGGCTGGGGCCGGATGCTCGCGCACCTCGCGGAGCGCCACGAAGTCGTCGCCGTGCGCCTCTACGACCCGCTCGAGATGGAGATGCCGGACCTGGGCCTGCTGGTCGTGCAGGACGCGGAAACCGGCGAACAGTTGTTCGTCGACACGCACGATCGCGGCTTTCGCAAGCGTTTCGCGGCGGCGGCGCAAAAGCGCGAAGAGGACCTGCGCACCGAATTCCGCCACGCCGGCGTCGATGCGCTCGAACTTGCCACCGACGATGACCTGGTGGACTCGATCATGCGCTTCGCCGATCTGCGCAAGCGGCGCAGCCAGCTCGCCGCGGCGGCGGTATGCCGCAACACCTGGGTGCGCACTGATCATGAGCGGCATCGATTTCCTGTGGCCGTCGATGCTGTGGCTGCTGCTGATCGTGCCCCTGCTGGTGCTCGCGTACGTTTTGCTGCTGCGCCGCAAGAAGAAGCTCGCCGTGCGCTACGCGAGCCTGGCGATGGTCAAGGAGGCGATGGGCGCCAGCGGCAAGGTGCGGCGGCATATTCCGCCGATCCTCTTCCTGCTCTCGCTCACGCTGCTGATCTTCGCCATCTCGCGCCCGACCGCGGTCGTCACGCTGCCGTCGCAACACGAGACCATCATCCTCGCCATCGACGTGTCGGGCAGCATGCGGGCCGCCGACGTGGAACCCAACCGGCTGGTCGCCGCGCAGAATGCGGCCAAGGCGTTCGTCAACGACCAGCCGCAGCGAACGCGCGTCGGCATCGTGTCGTTCGCGGGCACCGCAGCCGTCGTGCAGCCGCCGACGCAAAATCGCGAGGACATCATCGCGGCGATCGATCGCTTCCAGCTGCAGCGGGGCACGGCCGTGGGCAGCGGCATCCTGGTTTCGTTGAAGACCATCTTTCCCGACGCCGACTTCGACCTGCGCGCGTGGAATCCGCGCGGTGAACCGTCGAAGGGCACGCCCATCGACAAGGCGGGGAAGGGCGACAAACCGGTGGCCAAGCCCGTGCCGCCAGGATCCTACGAGTCCGCCGCGATCATCCTGCTGACCGACGGCCAGACCACGACCGGACCCGATCCCATCGAGGCCGCGCGCATGGCGGCGGAGCGGGGCATCCGCGTCTTCACCGTCGGCGTCGGCACGGAGAAGGGCGAAATGATCGGCGCCGAAGGTTGGTCGATGCGGGTGCGCCTGGACGAAGCGGCGCTGAAGAACATCGCCAACATCACGCAGGGCGAATACTTCTTCGCCGGCACCGCCAAGGACCTGCGCAAAGTCTACGAGACGCTCAATTCACGGCTGGTGCTGGAGCAGAAGCAGACCGAGATCACGGCGCTCTTCGCGGCGGCGGCCGCGCTCTGCGCGATCATGGCGGCCCTGCTGTCGATGCTCTGGTTCGGCCGCATCCTGTAACGGCGTCTGCGCCGCAGTGTTCGGGAGACGTCCCAGCGTTCCCCTAGTGCCTGGTGGTGCGTGGATATTGTTCGAGCGCCGCAGCCCGCCTGGCGAACGGATCGAGGGCGGCCAGGTCGCGCGTTTGCGCGGCTGTCAGCAACGGAAAATGGCGCGCGGCGGCCAGCCGGTCGTGCAGCTTCCAGCATGATGTCGGGCAGGTGATCCAGTCCGCGTCCGTCGATGCGCCGCAAATCGAAAGCCGAAGAATAGCTGCGCAACGTCTTGCGGCCATGCCGGTCGACGTACTCGTGGAAGTACGACATCGCGAGTTCCCGCAGCGACCGGTACACAGGATCGCGGTAGCGGAGCGCGGCATGGTTGGATTTGGAGATGGCGCCCCAATGGCCGCCACGGCGGAACAGCGCGGCCACGTGCGGGTAGTCGGTGGCAGCGCAGTCGAAGTGGATCAGCAGCGGCCGGCTGCCTTGCATCCACAGCGCACAGGCGGCGACCAGCGCGCCTTCGATGCAGTGTGCCTCCCCGTAGCGGAGCACGGCGCGAACCGAGTGCACCGTTTCGCCACCAGTTTCACGATTGATCGGGATGGCGTCGATATGGCGCTGGATCGCCTGCGTCGTCGTGAGTCGACTCAGGCAGGTCCATTCGCGCGCGTTGAGCCCCAGATCCGCTTGCCGTGGTCGGCGGCGCTACGCGCGGACTCCCGGCGCGGTGCGCAGCCAAAATCAGCTGCCGCGCGCGCGCAACGAGCGCAGTTCCGCTTCCAGTGCCTCGATGCGCTCGACGAAGCGCAGCAGCACACTGACGCCATGCGGGTCGAGGTCGAACTCCTGCCGCAGACGGGACGCGGTGCGGGCGACGAACAGCCAGCGCGCTTCGAACGTCCAGGCTGGGGGCGGCGGGGTCGGTCGGTACCAACGCCCCGTAGTGCACCAGCTCACGCAGTTCGTCCTCGGCCAAGCCGCAGGCGCCGACGAGTTGATGCCAGGAAATCACCTCGACCTGATCGACGCGAACCGCGTCGTAATCCTCATGTTGGCTCGGGTTCCGGGTGGCGCTCATTTACTCACCTCCTGTTCCAGGTGTCCGCGCGGATTGAACGTCGAGGCTTCCGCCAGCTCGCGGTAGAGTTCACGCTGGCGCTCGTCGACGGCGGTCGGCACTTCCACGCGCACGACTGCGAAGAGGTCGCCCGACCCACCGCTCCCGCGCGTCACGCCCCGACCGGTCAGGCGCAGCTGCTGTCCGGCCCGCGTGCCGGCCGGGACCTTCAGAGATACCGAGCCACCGGGCGTGGGTAACTGGACGCTGGTGCCCAGCACGGCCTCCCACGGCGCCAGCGGCAAGTCGACGTAGACGTTGCGACCGTCCACGCGATACAGCGGATGCGCCGCCACCTCGATGTCGAGGTACAGGTCGCCGTCCGGCCCGCCGCGCGCGCCCTTGCCGCCTTTGCCCGGAACGCGCAGCTTCTCGCCGTTGGTGACTCCGCGCGGAATTCGCGCCTTCACGCGATGCGGCACGCGGCGCACGCTGCCGTCGGGATTCCATTCGAGCGTACTCATTTCGAGATCCACTTCGGTACCGTGGAACGCCTGCTCGAAGCTGAGGTGAATCGCCGCCTCGTAGTCGCTGCCCGGCAGCGGCGCGTCCGGTGCGCGCTGGCGGCCCGCGCCCCGGCCCGCGCGGCCGGCCAGGCCGGCGAAGAGATCGGACAGGTCGATGTCGTCGAAGGTGGCGCCGCCTTGCGCGAATTCGCGGCCCCAATCGGGTGGCGGGCGGAATTCCTGGCCCTCCGGATGGCGGCCGAGCTGGTCGTAGGCCGCGCGTTTTTCGGCGTCGCGCAATGTTTCATACGCCGCGGACACCTCCTTGAAGCGCTCTTCCGCGTCCTTCTCCTTGGACACGTCCGGGTGGAATTTGCGCGCCAGGCGCCGGTAGGCAGTCTTGATGTCGTCAGCGCTCGCCTCGCGCGCCACGCCCAGGACCGCGTAGTAATCCTTATACTTCATTCGTTGCCTCGAGAAGGTTCGCAGTCGGCCGATTCCGCGTTGGTCTCCGCGCTCCCGGCCACGTGTCTGTATGCATTATGGCAAACCGCCGGCTTCGGGTCTCCGGTTACCATTGATCTCTCGCGTGGCGCCCGGCGCCGCCACTACCGGCCGTCGCGCACGCGCGGCGGCCACCATCCTCTACTGATTTGCCAACACAGGAGTTCACGATGCCAGACCGCAAGATCATTGCCGTCGTCGGCGCGACCGGCGCGCAAGGAGGCGGGCTTGCCCGCGCCATTCTCGCTGACCCGGCGGGCGGCTTCGCCGTTCGCGCGCTGACGCGCAAGACAGATGCCGACAAGGCCCGCGCGCTGGCTGCCGCGGGTGCCGAGGTCGTCGCGGCCGACCTCGACGACGAGGCGAGCGTGACGGGCGCCTTCGAAGGCGCTTACGGCGCGTACGCCGTCACCAATTTCTGGGAGCACTTTTCCACGGAGCGTGAAAAGCAACAGATGCACAACATGGCGCGAGCGGCCAAGTCGGCACGGCTGCAGCACGTGGTGATGTCCACGCTCGAAGACACGCGCCGCTGGGTGCCGCTAGCGGACGATCGGATGCCGACGCTGCAGGGGCAGTACAAGGTCCCGCATTTCGACGCCAAAGGCGAGTCCGAGCAATATTTTCGCGAGCTCGGCGTGCCGACGACGTTCCTGCTGACGTCGTTCTACTGGGACAACCTGATCGCCTTCGGCATGGGCCCGAAGAAAGGCGCCGACGGGGTGCTGGAGTTCACGTTGCCGATGGCCGACGTCAAGCTGGCCGGGATCGCCGCAGAGGACATCGGGCGCTGCGCGTACGGCATCTTCAAGCAGGGGCTGGCCACCGTGGGCGAGACCATCGGCATCGCCGGCGGGCACTTGAATGGCGAGGAAATGGCGGCGGTACTGGGCGAGGCGTTGGGACAGCCCGTTCGCCACAATGGGGTGTCGCCCGAAACCTACCGCGGCTTTGGCTTTCCCGGTGCGGACGACCTGGGCAACATGTTCCAGTTCTACCGTGACTTCCCCGGACCGTTCCTGGGCGCACGCAGCCTCGAGGTTTCCCGTCGGCTCAATCCGGCGCTGCAGTCGTTTCCGGCGTGGGTGGCGGCGAACAAGGATCGCATCCCGCTTGGTTGAACAAGCGGGTTGATCGGCCGCGGAGCGTTGCCGCCTAGGCAGCGGCCAAGCGATGCGCCGCGGCCGAGTGCGAAGGGGGCGAAAGGGCGCTCCCGTTGCGCACGCGCGCTCCCTAGCCCGACACGTGAATCACGTCGCGCACCACCGGGTAGATGCTGCCGCTCCAGCGGCGGCCGCTGAACACACCGTAGTGCCCGGCACCCGCCTGCACGTAGTGCGTGCGCATGAACTGGCGCAGGCCCGTGCACAGGTCGTGCGCCGCCAGCGTCTGGCCGAGCGAGCAGATGTCGTCGCGCTCGCCTTCGACCGTCAGCAGCGCTGTGCGGCGGATCGCCGCGGGATCGACCTTGCGCCCGCGCAAAGTCAGCTTACCCTGCGGCAACGCATACTCCTGGAACACTTGGCGCACGGTTTCGAGGTAGAACTCGGCCGGCAGGTCGCAGACCGCGAAGTATTCCTCGTAGAAAGTCTTGGTTGCCAGCGCCTTCTCCGTCTCGTCGTTGACGAGGTCGTTGAAAAGCCCGCGAAACGAATCGAGGTGGCGATCGAGGTTCATGCTCATGAACGCCATAGTTGCAGGAACCCGGGGTACACGCGGCGCATACCGCCCGGGTAGCGTAGCGGCACCGTCCCGATCAGGTTCTTCTCGAACCACGTGATCGGCTTGTCGGACGCGAGCTTGTTCACCTCGGTCGGGGCGATCCGGCAATCGATCGGCCCGGCCATCAGCGTGAGACTGGCGGGGACGGCCGGGTCGTTGTCCTCCGACATCAGCGCGACCGCCGCGAGTGCCGCGACGCAGGGCTGGCAGATCGCCAGCACGTGCGACGAAGGTCCGATGACCCGCACGAAATCCATCACGTGCTCGATATATTCGTCGAGGCCGAAGCGGCCTGCAACAAGCGGAACATCGCGCGCGTTATGCCAGTCGGTGATGTAGACGTCGTGGTCGGCGAGCATTACGCGTGCGGTGTCGCGCAACAGCGTGGCGAAGTGGCCCGACATCGGTGCCACGATCAGCACCCGAGGCCCGGGATCGGGCGTGTCCTTGCGAAAGTGCAACAGGGTCCCGAACGGAGTCCGGTGCGTCACCTCCTCCATGACCTCGATCACGCGCTCGCCGACGGTGATCGTTTCGAGCCGAAACGGCGGCCGGGCATGGGTAAGCGCGGCCAGCACGAAGACTTCGCAGGCCGCCGCCAGCTTGCGCAGCGCCATGTCCTCGCCCGGAACGTCGCGGGCGCGTTGCAAAGTGGGCAATGCCGACTTGGCGATCGTCCGCATCGGCCACATGAAATCCGAATGCGCCTGATAGGCCTGGTAGACAAGTCCGCCGGGTGGCGTGGCGGGCAGGAGCTTGGGGAGGTCGCAACGCTGCGCGTCGTCGAGCACCCGGCGCAACCGCGGGTCCAGTTGGAGGGCCGGCAGAGCACCATTGGCACGTCACTTGCAAACATGGTCGATACCGGCGCGGAATGAAGCGATCGGGAACCAAATCGGTGCGATGCAGGAAAAATAGAAGGCGGTCATGGCCAAGGCGACGTTGAGCATCAGCAGCAAGAACTATTCATCGTGGTCCCTCCGGGGGTGGCTGCTGGCGAAATTCGCCGGCCTCGATTTCAAGGAAGTGATGGTGCCGCCGGACGACGCCGACGCGCGCAAGGAGATCTTGCTGCTGTCGCCGTCTATCCTGGTGCCTTGCCTCACGCACGACGGCATCAAGGTGTGGGATACGCTGGCGATCGCCGAGTACCTGCACGAGATCAAGCCGAAGAGCGGGCTGCTGCCGGCCGATCGCGCGGCGCGCGCCCATTGCCGCGCGGTGAGCGGCGAGATGCATTCGGGTTTTGCGAACTTGCGCTCGGCCCTGCCGATGAACCTGAAGCGCAGCTTCCCGGGACACAAGGTGTGGGCGCGCGCGCAGGGCGACATCGAGCGGATCACCACCATCTGGCGGGAGTGCCTCGCCACCTACGGCGGACCGTTCCTGTTCGGCAAGAGCGCTGCATGGCTGACGCGATGTACGCGCCCGTGGTCACGCGCTTCGTCACCTACGACGTGAAGGTCGACCGCAAGTGCGCCGGTTACGGCACGCAGATCCTGGCGATGCCGGAGCTGGTCGAATGGACCGCGGCCGCCAAGCTCGAGCCCGAAGACATCGACGAGCTCGACATGGAATTCTGAGCGCCGGTGCGCGCGCATCAGTAACGTTTCCGCGGTCCTATTTCCACGGCGTCGGCGCGGGCACGGCGCATGGCCCTTCGGCGTCGACCGACGTGAAGTCCGCCGGCCCGACGACCTCCAGATATTCCATGTCCGGCGAGTAGTCGAACAGGAAATGCACGATGCCGGGGCGCTGGTGCACGCAGTCGCCGGCCTCGACCAGCGTTTCCTTGTCCTCGTACATGAAGCGCGCCCAGCCTTTCAGCATGTAGACAATGTGGAAATCGGCACCGTGATAGTGCCAGCCGGTGCCTTTTTCCGGTGCGTTGTTGGACCGCACGAGCTGCGCGATGACCTTGCCGGCGGTCGCTTCGGCGACGCCGAGGTCACGGTAGGCGAAGAAATCGCGCAGCCCTTCTCCTTTGAAATCAGTGTCGCCGGGCTTCACGTGCGAGAACTTCATCGTGGTCTTGTCCAGCATGGCGCGTGCTCCTTGCGAAGGAAGTGACCTATTTGTCTAGCATGGACTGTTCCAAGCCGAAGGTGGTGCGGCACGGCGCGCAGGGTTGTCGCCGCGCACCATTCCGGCGCCACCGCACCGATCTGGCGCCATGCGCGAGACGCACGTTGCGGCATGATCGTGCTAACGCGTTGAATCGATAGCGCTGCGCGTCGGCGCGGCCGAGTGGTTTGCTTCTTGCAGTTGGCGATGCGCGATGCGAACGACGATCGTGCAAGCAGAACCAGAGCCGGTCGCGATTGATCCGGCGGCTACTGCGCTCGTCATCATCGACATGCAGCGCGACTTCCTGGAGCCGGGAGGCTTCGGTGAGACGCTGGGCAACGACGTGTCGCCTGCTCGCGGCGGCCGTCGAGCCCTGCCGCAAGCTGTTGCGGGCCGCACGCGATGCCGGAATGCTGGTCGTGCACACGCGCGAAGGCCACCGCCCCGACCTGTCGGACGCGCCGCGCGCAAAGATCGAGCGCGGCGCGCCGTCGCTGCGCATCGGTGCCGCCGGACCGATGGGCCGCATTCTCGTGCGCGGTGAACCGGGCCACGACATCATCGCGGCGCTGGCGCCGATCGCCGGTGAACCCATCGTCGACAAGCCGGGCAAGGGTGCGTTCTTTGCCACCGACCTGCACGAGCTGCTGCGCAATCGCGCGATCGACACGCTGATCGTCTGCGGCGTCACCACCGAGGTCTGCGTGCACACGACGGTCCGCGAAGCCAACGACCGCGGTTTCCGCTGCATCGTGCCCGGCGATTGCTGCGCCTCCTACTTTCCCGAATTCCATCGCCGCGGCCTTGCCATGATCAAGGCGCAGGGCGGGATCTTCGGCTGGGTTTCCGATTCGCGGCGCGTGCTGGCCGCGCTCGCTGCCTGATCCATATGACGGTTCGAAACGCCGCCGCCGTCGTTGCGAATGCCGCTGCCGCCGGCCGGCGCGCGGCGTCTTAGCGCCATTTCATCTCCTGGGGAGGACCGACATGACCGCGAGCAAACCTGCACTGTGGACGCCCGGCGACTGGAACGCGTTCTTCGGCTTCGGCACCAATATCCTGGTCAATCTGCTGGTGTTGACGGGACTGCTGCGCTTCGTGCTCAAGATGCCGGACGATCTGGTGTTCGGTCGCATCATCCCGGCGGCGGGCCTGATGATGGCGCTGTCGACGATGTACTACGCATGGCTCGCTTATCGCCTCGCCAAGCGTACCGGCCGCACCGACGTCTGCGCGCTGCCTTCGGGCATCAGCGTGCCGCACATGTTCGTCGTCGTGTTCGTGATCATGCTGCCGATCGCGCTCAAGACCGGCGACCCGGTCAAGGGCTGGGAGGCCGGTCTTGTGTGGGTGTTCATCCAGAGCTTCGTGCTGATGGCGGGCGGTTTCATCGCGCCGTGGTGCGCCAGATCACGCCGCGCGCGGCGCTGCTCGGGACGCTCGCCGGCGTGTCGATCGCGTTCATCTCGATGCGTCCGGCCGAAGAGATGTACATGACGCCGCTGATCGGCATCGTGTGCTTCGCGATCATCCTGGCGAGCTGGTTCGGCGGGGTGCGCTACTGGAAGGGCATTCCCGCCGGCCTCGTCGCCATCGCCGTCGGCACCGTCATCGCGTGGGGAAGCACGCTGTTCGGTGCCCCGATGGGCGGCATGAGTTTCGGCAACGTCGGCCAGGCGTTCTCGACGTTCGGCTTCTCGGTGCCGTTGCCGGCGATCTCCATGTATTCGGCGGCTTCGAGTTCCTCGGGATCATCCTCGTCACCGCGATCCCGTTCGGCATCTACGACCTGGTCGAGGCGATGGACAACGTCGAGAGTGCTGCCGCCGCGGGTGACAGTTACCCGACGACCCGCGTGCTCACCGCCGACGGCGTGGTGAGCCTCATCGGCTGCCTGATGGGCAATCCGTTCATCAATGCCGTCTACATCGGCCACCCGGGCTGGAAGGCGATGGGCGGGCGGCTCGGCTATTCCGCCGCGACCGGGCTGATGGTGATCGTGCTCGCGTGGTTCGGCATCATCGCGCTCGTCTCCTCGCTCATTCCGGTCGTGGCGATTTCGCCGATCCTGCTGTACATCGGCATGCTGATCGGCGCGCAGGCATTCCAGGAGTCGCCGCAAGAGTCATGCGCCGGCCGTGGTGCTGGCGCTCACGCCGCACCTGGCTGCCTGGGGCAAGCTCATGATCGACAATGCGCTGGGCGCGGCGGGCACCAGCGCGGCCGCCGTCGGCATCGACAAACTGGCGCAGGTCGGCGTGCTCTATCACGGCCTCGCGATCATGGGTGGCGGCGCGATCCTGGGCGGGCTGGTGCTGGGCGCTATCGGCGCTTTCGTCATCGACGGGGCGATGCGCAAGGCGGCAGCGTTCGCGCTGGCCGGGGCCGTGCTCACGTTCTTCGGCTTCATGCACGGCGAAGCGATCGGCTTCGCGCAGACGCCGTTGGTCGCGCTTGAGCTATCTGGTGGTTGCCGGCGTGCTGCTGGCGTGCGTGAAGGCGGTTCCGGCTTCACGTCCTGCGGTGCTGGCGGAGCATGGAGCTCCGGTCCCCGGCGCCGCGGATTAGCGCCGGCGTGCTCCGCGGCGCCTGGGTCGCGGCACGGCCGGAGGCGGCGTCGGCGCGATCAGGCGCCGGGCAGCCTCGCCACATCGACCCAGCGCTTCGCCGCGTGCGACGCCAGGCACGCTTCGATGAAGGCCATCGTGTGCGCGCCTTCCTCGATGCGCGGGTAGGGCAGGTCCGGCGCCGGCTCACCCAGCGCGCGCGCCATCCGGTCCTTCGCCGCTTCCGCGTAGATGTTGGCGAACGCCTCGCGCAAGCCTTCCGGATGGCCGCGCGGCGTACTGCCACCGGCCAGGATTTCGGGCGGCAGGTATGGGTCGCCACGACCGATCACCCGCGCCGGCTCGCCCTGCAGCGCCAGGCGAAGGTAACTCGGATCGCGATGCCACCATTCGAGCATGCCCTTGTCGCCATACAGGCGCAACCGGATGTCGTTCTCGCCGCCGGCGGCAGCCTGCGTCACCGTAAACGTTCCGCGGGCACCCCCGTCGAATTCCAGCAACGCGGACACATAGTCGACCACCGTGCGGCCGGGCAGCAGCGCCCCGACGTCGGCAACCACACGCGCCACGTCGAGCCCTGACACGTGCGACGCGAGATGCTGCGCGTGGCAGCCGATCGCGCTCATCACCAGGGCCAGGCCGCTGCGCTGCGGATCGAGGATCCAGCGAAAGCGGTTGTTCTGCGGGCCATCCTCGACCTTGGTCGCCATGCCCGCCTGGATGTACTCGACCTGCACCAGCCGCAGCGTCCCGAGCGCACCTTCGCGAACCAGGTGCCGCGCGTGCCGGGTCATCGGATAGGCGCTGTAGGCGTGCGCAATGGCGAACACGCGGTCCCCTTTTCGGGTCCGTTTGACGAGATCGCACGCCTGCGCGAAGTCGTGCGTGACCGGCTTGTCGCCGACCACATCGAGCCCGGCGTCGAGCGCCGCCCGGGCGAACGGGTAGTGGGTATCGTTGGGCGTCATGATCGCCACCGCGTCGATGCCGTCCGGACGCTCCTTTTCCTGCGCCAGCATCTCGTCGACGTTGCCGTAGCTGCGCTCCGGGGCGAATCCGAGGGCCACGCCCGCGGTGCGGGAACGATGCGCGTCACTCGAAAAGACGCCAGCGACGCACTGCCAATAGCCGTCCATCTCCGCCGCGCCGCGATGCGCGCGGCCGATCCACGCATCGGGCCCGCCACCGATGATGCCGAGCCGCAGCGGCCGGCCGAAACGCTCTCTGAGTGACGCCATTTTCCCCTCCAATTTCGGTAATGGCGCCGTCACGTCGAGCAAGCGTGGCGCTGCGACCATCGATGCTGCCCGCACGGCGATCCGTCGCAAGCGTTCCAACGGCGATGCAGGCAAAGGGAAATCGTAGCACGCGAGGCAACGCCGTTCGCTTGACGCCGGCACTCGATGGGAGTCTGATAAGTGCGTGGCATTCACTTGAAGGAGCGCATCATGGCGAAACGTACCGCTGCTAAACCCGCCGCAGCCAAGACTGCCCCGAAGAAGCGAACCAGGAAGGCACCTGCGAAGCGCGCCGCCAAGGCGAGCCCGAAGGCGGCGCCCAAGGCCGCGGCGGCTGCGCCCGGGTTCGCCGGCTTCGATCCCGCTCAGTTTGCCGGCATGGTCGACATCTCGAAGATGGCGAAGGCCATGACGGTCGAGCAGGCGATGGACCTCTACAAGGCGAACGCGAAGATCGCGCTCGACGTCATCAATGCCGCGCTCGAGAACACCGCCAAGCTGCGTCGCCTGCAGTTCGAAAGCGAAGAAGGCGCACGCGCGATGGGTCGCAAGGCCGCGCGACGTGCAGCGGAAGCGGGCACCCCCGATGCGCTGATGGCGGCGGGCCAAAGCGTGTCACAGGAAGCGGTCGAGCACGCGATGCATTACTGGGGACAGATGTTTGACCTGATCGTCGAGATGCAGAAGCGCCTGTTCGCGATGATGGAAGAGCAGATGGCCGGGGTCCCGGGCGTCAAGGAAGCGAAGGCAGCGCTGGCGATGATGCCCGACCTGCGCCAGGCGCAGAATGTGATTCAGGCGATGCAGGGCGTCGTATCATCCGGCGGCAACGCGTTCGAATCGATGCAGAAGGTGATGGGGGATTTTGCCCGGTTCATGCCGGGGATGCGGCGCTGAACCGAACTCATGTAGACAGCCGGTTGTCATGTACGAATGCAGCGCGACTACCGCGCGACGGTGTCGCTTTCCATGGCGCCGATGAACGATGTGATTGGCGTTGCTGCACGCGCTTCAGTCGCCTGATCGCGTGCCACCTGCAAACAAGCAAAAACCAGCATACCGGCGCATCCGCCCGCCCAGAATGCTGCAACCAACCATATGACATCCATCTGCTTACCTCCTTTGCGCAATATAGTCAGGATTCAGCGAAATTCCAGCAGCAACGTGCGCATTAAATGAGCAAAGAATGTGCCGGATGTGCACAAGTGCCCGGCCCACGTTACAGCGGAGCGACTGACCGAGCTTCGGGGATAGCTGCACCGACGATTTTCGACCGAGCCCTTCGTCTGGTGTCATCCCGACATCGTGGTTTCCGGTTCATCGGGTCAGCCTTTGCCGGCATAACCTATTGATCGAATTGGTGCCCGGGGCCGGAATTGAACCGGCATGACCTTTCGGTCGAGGGATTTTAAGTCCCTTGTGTCTACCGTTTTCACCACCCGGGCTCACTATGATTCTACGTTCTAAGCTGCCCGGTCGCTCAGCCGGTGTTCAACGCCCACTACCCCTCCGTTGAGACAACATTTCTTAGAGGGATAACAATTGAGGACGCTCGCGGCGGCCGAAGTCTGCGTGCGCTCGCCCTTTCCTGCGTTAGTCGCGGCACTGCGGTGCGGATTGGGGACTAACCTCGTCGTCCCGGAAAGGGCTGTATTCGAGCTTACGGGGCAAGGCGACACGCTCTTGACCATGCCGGCATGGCGGCGCGGTGGTCTGGGCGGCGTCAAGATCGTCACAGTGCACCCGCACAATCCAAGCGCGGGACTTCCCTCCGTGCAAGGGCAGTTCTTTGCTTTCGACGCGGTTACCGGAAAATCCATCGCCTTACTCGACGGGGCGGCGCTTACCAACCGTCGCACGGCCGCTGTCTCCGTTCTGGCCGCCGAATTGCTGGCCCCCCCCGATGCGCAGCGGTTGCTGATCGTGGGCGCCGGCGCACTCGCCAAGGCCGTCGCGGCGGCGCACGCTGCCGTTCGCGGCTATGACCGCATCTCGGTGTTTGCACGTAATTCCGCCAAGGCGGCGACAATGGTTGAGGAGCTGGGACGCGAAGGTGTCGTGGTGCACTTGGCAACGGAGTTAGCCGTTGCGGCTGCGCGGGCCGACGTCATCGTGACAGCAACGACGGCGACGACCCCCTTCCTGCAAGGTGCCTGGTTGCGCCCCGGCACGCACGTCAATCTAATGGGCGCCTTCACTCCGACCATGGCTGAAGCCGACCACTCCCTGCTGTCTCGCGCTCGACTGTTTGCCGACACGCGTGATGGCGTGCTTGCCAAGGGTGGCGAGGTGGCTCAGGCGATTGCGGCTGGCATCATCGACTCTAGTGCCGTGGAGGACGATCTTTTCAGACTGACCGCGCGGAAGAAGCCAATCGTACGTTCCGGAGATGCCATTACGGTTTTCAAGTCCGTAGGGTCGGCCGCCTTCGATCTGGTTGCGGCGGAAGTCATCCTCGAACGCGAATGACTGTCGCAAACGTTGGGCCATTCCTCGACGTCCAACCTTTGGGACTTGACCGCGCGCGAGTCGTTTGGGGCGCCTCGCTCGGCTGGACGAGTCGATACGGAAGTCCGCTTTCGCCAGCAACGCGGGCTGGAATCCTGCCTGAGCGGCAGGCACGTGGGACACGGCGGTCGTAATGTCGTCGTTTGGTTCGCTACAACGGACGCGGGATTGCACCGGGTGCGTTGTTGGGCCGTGCATTCGCAGAATTCGCGGCGACCGGGGACGCACGCGCGCTTCCCCTGCCGTTTGTGGATGCCACATCAGATCTGCTGGCGAACATCAAGAGCTTCGGCTACGAACTCGGCTCGACTGCATTCCATCTACTCGACGCGCGCTAGTGACGAACGCTGATTGGCGGCAGCAGAAAGATAACCATCGAGGCGGTGGTCGCCAGGCTGGTTCGAGTCCCGACGGCCTGAGTAGGAGTTTGGTTCTTGGCCATCGCCTGTCCCTTCCGTCTGACTTCGGGGCACGTCGCTCCCGGTCTTGCGCCCGACTACCCTGGCGTCGAAGCATAAAAACTCGTTACGGTGTCGTAGAGCCCCGCGCCTGAGGGGTCGTCATCGGCAACAGCCGCTCGTCGGCAAGGAACCGCGCGATGCGTTCCGCGGCTACTGTGCGACCGCGAGCAGTGAGATGGATGCGATCAGGGAGGAAATCATGCGTCAAGTCCAGCACCGGATATAGATCGAGGTAGGGAATGCCGAGCCTGCGCGTGATCTCTTCAAGCTTGCGTTGTGGATACAGGACGTATGACCGATCGCGGGCCAGATAGTCGGGACGCAGCTGGTCACCGAACGGGAACAACACGAGGAATACCCGAAACCCATGCTCGCGCCCGAGCGCGGCCATTTCGTTAAGTTGCGTCTCGATATCGCGCCACGCCGTTTCTCGCCAAGCGAGATTGAAATCCGGACGATATTCGAAGGAATAGTGACTACGGCCTGCGTACAGATCGATTAGATTGTCGAATACCGAAAACTTGTGGCGGAGCCAGACCAGGAAACGGCTCTTCTGCGCAAGCCGATACAGGGGGCTCTCGACGGAGCCCACGGCCTCGGCGGCAAGAGCGTAGCGCTGGCCGACGATCTTTCCATTTTCGATCCTGAATTTGTGCAGAACGTGGTGGAGGTCATTGAGCACGAAGGCAACGCCAACCAGATCGGGCTCGAGCGCGAGTCCATAGTGCTTGAGATACTGAAGCTCCTGGTAATTTGTGTAGCCGCGCACGCCCGCATTCAGCACCTCGCTCTTGGCGATGTTCGAGTCGCGAGCAATGGCACGCTCGATTTGGCCGGGGATGGCATCGGCGGCATTGTTACCGTAGTAGATGACCGAGTCGCCGAGCAAGAGGACGCGAAAGCGCTCCTTCGGGGTCGCCAATGCGGGCCCTCGCAATCCATCGGCGTTGCTATCGCCGAAATTGGGACGCGGTCGATAACTTACATCCGGGTCGTAAATTGCCCAACTCTCGCTGGCCACGTCTTTGGCTTCACGCATAGAATCGAAAATGCGGATGCCAATCTCGCAAGCGACGAAAACGATTCCGCCGGTGGCGACAAGAAGAGCGAGGTTGGCCAGAAACGACTTGAGTCGTGCGCGCGTCAGCATGAGCAGCGATGCCTCATGCGATTCACGGTGTATTCGGACCGCGGGAGCTGCTTGCCTTCGCGGACCGGAGCGTTATCGCCAATCTGAACTTGGCCGACCGTCGCGGGAGCACTCGAGGTAAAGTGGTGCTGTTGCCGAAATCCCGGGACAGCGTGCCAGGCGCCTTCAAGACTGAAGGACACCTCGCTTCCGGCAATGGGCATATCGGGCGGCGGTGGGCGCGCGGTGTGAGGTCCGCGTCGCGTTGGTGTCGTCACCCTGTGCCGACGACCGCAACGCGTGGGCGGCCGGCGAAAACTGGCCGATGTAAACCAAGGATCCGGCCGAGAACTCCCATTCGTCGTGCCGCCATGGCGAACCTTGTTGTAGCAACAAACCAAATTCTAGGATTACCAAATTAACGGGTCATTAACCCACCAAGAGGGCGCAACGCTGTTTTGTACCATGCGGCGGTCGCTCGGTTGCGATATCTCAACGAAGACGTGCGCCGACGCTCGTCTGTAACGCGCGAGGTGTTCTAAGGGGAGGGGTCGAGCGCGGAGGGGGGGTACGCGCTCAGCAGGCTGCGGCGGACAGCATTGCCGCAACGAGCGCAGCGGCGGGTTGCCACGGGACTGGATAGAATTTATTGGAGGCGGGGGTCGGAATCGAACCGGCGTGGACGGCTTTGCAGGCCGCTGCATGACCACTCTGCCACCCCGCCAAGGGATGGGTGCCTCGCCGCGGCGAGGTAGAAACTGAAAGGGAGAGCTCTTGCTAGGAAGCTCTCCCTTGGGCATGTCTGGAGCGGGAAAGGAGTCTCGAACTCCCGACCTCAACCTTGGCAAGGTTGCGCTCTACCAACTGAGCTATTCCCGCGTCGGTGAGGTGCGGATTATAGCCGAAATCCGCGGACGGTCAAAATCGGCAGCGCCCTGGACGTACGCATCGTCGGGGCTAGACATCGACAATCACTCCATCACCTTGGCGATCGCCTCGGCGACATAGTCCACGTTGTGCGAATTGAGCGCGGCGACACAGATCCTGCCCGTATCGACCGCGTAGATCGCATATTCCTCGCGCAGCCGCCGCACCGCCGCCGATGACAGGCCGGAGTAGGAAAACATCCCGCGCTGTCTCAGCATGTAGGTGAAGTCTGCTTTGGGCATCCGCGCCTGGAGCCGCTCCACCAGGGTTGCGCGCATGAGCTTGATCCGGTCGCGCATGGCGTTAAGTTCGCTCTCCCAGAGGGCCTGCAATTCAGGCGTGGCGAGCACGTGCGCGACGATCTGCCCGCCGTGCGTGGGTGGATTGGAATAGTTCGTGCGCACCAGGCGCTTCAACTGCGACAGAACGCGCGCGGCCTCGTCCTTGTCGGCGGTGACGACCGAAAGGGCGCCGACCCGCTCACCGTACAGCGAAAAGGACTTCGAGAACGAACTGGATACGAACAACGGGCCGGGCGTCGCGGCAAAATCGCGAACGACCTTGCCATCCGGTTCGATGCCATCACCAAAGCCCTGGTAGGCGATGTCCAGGAACGGCACCAGCGCCCTACCACGCACGACCTCGAGGATCCGCTTCCATTGGCCGGCGTCAGGGTCTACACCGGTCGGGTTGTGGCAACAGGCGTGCAGCACGACGATCGACCCGTGCGGGATGCGCTCGAGCGCCGCGAGCATCGCCGGAAAATCGAGGCCTCGCGTGGCGGCATCGTAGTAGGCGTAGTTGTTGACGGTGAATCCCGCACCTTCGAACAGGGCGCGATGGTTCTCCCAGCTCGGATCACTGATCCATACCTCGGCGGCAGGGGCGAAGCGGCGCAGGAAGTCGGCCCCGACCTTGAGGCCGCCGGTGCCACCAAGCGCTTGCACGGTCACCGCCCGTCCGGAACGCACGATCTCGCTGGCCGCACCGAACAGCATGGCCTGGACGGCCTTGTCGTAGGACTGGAGACCGTCGATGGGCAGATAGCCGCGCGGCGAGTCCCGGTCCGTGATCTCGTGCTCGGCGCGCCGCACCGATTCGAGCAGCGGCAACTTTCCGGTGTCGTCGCAATACACGCCGACCCCCAGGTTGACCTTCTTCGGGTTGGCATCGGCCTGGAACGCCTCATTCACTCCCAGGATAGGATCCCGGGGTGCGAGTTCGACGGCAGTGAGGAGCGAGGCGGGCAACGGAGCGTTCATGATGGCGGTCGGGAGTCGGTGGTAGGTATGGGGTGCGGGTACTCACAGCGCGCCATTTTACGCCACCCCCGGTGCGGTGCCGCCGCCGTCGGCGCGCGGCAGTTTTCAATTTGTGGTAACAATGAATCGTGCGCGGCAGGTTGCGCAGGGAACCACCATTCCGTGGTGTCAGCGCACCTTGAATCGTTGCCCTGGCGCCTCGACATTCGTTAAACTCCGTCGAACCCGCTCGCGCCACGTGCCCTGTGCACGATCGGCATCTCATGGCCTCACCCCGCGCTGCCATTCCGCTCGATGCTCCGAAGCTACCGCCCATCACGGCGGCACGCACGCTCACGCGTGTCGGTCGCTTCCTGAGACCCTATCGGCGACAGGTCGTGTACGCGTGCATCGCGCTGTTGTTTGCCGCGGCGGCGGTACTGACCATCGGCCAGGGACTGAAGTTCGTCATCGATCGGGGCGTTGGCGCAGGTAGCGGAGCGGAGCTCGATCGCGCGCTCGCGTTTTCCCTGGTCGTGGTCTGTGTCATGGCCGTGGCGACGTATGCCCGCTTCTATTTCGTGTCATGGCTCGGCGAACGCGTGACGGCCGACCTGCGGCGCGCGGTGTTCGACCATCTGCTGGCCTTGCCGCCCGGCTATTTCGAGGTGATGCGGACCGGCGAAGTGATCTCGCGCCTCACCAACGACACGACCATGCTCGAGACCGTGATCGGGTCGAGCGCGTCGATGGCGATCCGCAACGTGCTGCTGATGATCGGTGGCCTCGTAATGCTGGCGCTGACGAGCGCCAAGCTCACGGCGCTGGTACTGGTGGGCGTGCCAGTCGTGCTGGTGCCGATCATCTACTTTGGCCGGCGGGTCCGGCACCTGGCGCGCGCCAGCCAGGACCGGGTCGGTGCCGTGGGCGCCTACGTGGACGAGGCACTGCACGAAATCCGGACCGTGCAGGCGTACGGGCACGAGGCGTTGGACCGCCGCCAGTTCGGCGATCGCGTGGAGGCCGCCTTCGCCACTGCGCTGCAACGCATACGTCAGCGGGCGTTCCTGGTAGCGACGGTCATCGTCCTGGTATTCGGCGCAGTCGGGGTGATCCTGTGGATCGGTGGCCATGATGTCGTTGCCGGGCGGATAAGTGCCGGCGAGCTGTCCGCTTTCGTGTTCTACGCGGTGATCGTCGCAGGTGCCGCCGGTACGATCAGCGAGGTCATCGGCGATCTCCAGCGTGCTGCGGGCGCCACCGAACGCCTGTTCGAACTGCTCGCCATCGAGCCGGCAA
>CAVWPC010000045.1:0-166570 GCA_963756765.1 uncultured beta proteobacterium
TCGGCGCGATCGCGACACCCCAGCGGCCATGCATGTCGATTTCGTCGAATGGCGCGATCTTGACCGCGCGAAATCCTGCGTCGACGGCCGCACGGACCGCCGCCGCGAATGCTTCGGGTTCGCGCGACGCGAGACCGCGATTCACGTTCGCGTAGAGACCGATTTCGTGCACGTCGGCGCCCAGCAGTCGGGCAACCGGCATTTCGTCGCGTTGCCCGGCGAGGTCCCACAGTGCGTGATCGAGCGCGGAGTACGCTGCCGCATGCGCCATACCGAAGCCGGCGAGCACAATCGCGCCCAGCGCCTGTGCTTGGGCCGGTTGGCCCAGCAGCGTCGGGGCAATTTGACCCAACGCGCGGGCGATCGACCCCTCCTGCTTCTGCAGCGTCGCTTCGCCGATCCCGATCCTGCCGGCTTCATCGACCACTTCCACGAACAGCCAGGTGGTCTTGGCGCTGACGCCGACGTGGATCAGCGATATCCCGGCGATGGCAGGAACATCGGCTGGCGTCACTGTCGACGCATAAGGAGGCGGTATCGATGCACCGGTGCGCGCCGTCACGCGCGAAACTTCTCGCGCAACACCGCCGACGCGCTGCGCAGCAGCGCCTGGTCACTACCCACCGCAACGAAGCTCGCGCCCCACCCCAGGTACCGATGCGCATCGGCTTCCACCGGCGCCAGCGTCCCGATCGCGCGCTGCTGCCGCTGCGCTGCCGCATAGACGTGCTTCATCGCTTCCTGCACCTCGGGATGCGACGGGTTGCCCAGGTGTCCGAGTGCCGCCGCGAGGTCGGCCGGCCCCACGAAGATGCCGTCCACGTCGGGCACGGCGCAGATGGCCTCGACGGCATCGACCCCGGCGCGGCTTTCGATCTGGACCGTCACGCAGATGTTGTCGTCGACGGTCTCGAAGAAATCGGGAACGGTGCCGAAGCGGTTCCCCCGTTGCGACGTCGACACACCGCGCACGCCGCGCGGCGGGTAGCGCGTGGCGGCCACCGCTCGTGCCGCTTCGTCGGCGGACTGCACGAACGGGACCAGGAAATTGTAGAAACCGGCGTCGAGCAGGCGCTTCATCATTACGGCGTCGTTCCAGGCGGGCCGCACCATCGGCGCGGCACCGCTGTCTTTCAGCGCCATCAACTGCGGCACGAGTGTGATGGCGTCGTTGAGCGAATGCTCGGTGTCGAGCAGCAACCAGTCGAATCCGGCGAGACCGAGGATCTCGGTACTGATCGGATTGGCGAGCGAACACCAGCAGCCGATCAGCCGGCGGCCGGCACGCAGGTCGGTGCGGAACTGGTTGGGGAAAGCGCTATAGGGGGTCATCGCGTGGCCGAGTCGACTGGGTTGAAGGGGTGCCGCGGGATTTCGCCGAACCAGTGTATTCGCTCACGGCCCGAGACCCAAGCGACCGAAGCTCTCCGCCGGAGCGTCGTTGGCGCGCATCAGGCGCGCCATGCTCTGTACGAGCCGCGCCTCGACGGCGTCGTCACGAATCGGCGTCGTCTGCCCGGGGTCCTGCCACAGGTCGTAGAGCACCGTACGGGTGTCCTGCTGCCCGCCCGGCCCATGCCCGAAGTACACCGGCGACTTCGGCGTGGCCGGCACCTTGAGCAACGGGACGCCCTTGGTGAACGGCAGCGGTGGCGACAGGGTCGCCTCGGCGAGCTCGGCGACGCTGAAGAGTTCCTTCATGTGGGCCGGCATCAGCGTGTACTGGAAGAGGTCGGCGGCGCGCAAATCAGCAGGATAGCGAAAATACGTGTAGCGGGCGTCGGTGATGTTTACGGCGCTGCCGAACACGCCATACAGCACGCCATCGCGCACGGGCGCGGTCCCGGCCAGCGTATGCAGCAGCGAGTGTCCCTGGTTCTCCGTTGGCGGCTGCTGGCCGAAGAGATCGAGCAGGGTCGTCGCGACGTCAGTGGTCTGCGTCAGCGTGGAACAACGCGTGCCCGCCTGGTCCACCAACGCCGGATGATGCAGGAACAGCGGAATGTGTGCGACTTCGTTGTAGCAGGGCATCAGGATCTTGGCCCACCAGTCGTGCTCGCCCAACAGAAAGCCGTGGTCGGTGGTGACGATCAGCGCCGTGTCGTCCCACATGGCGTGGCGGTCCATGTCGTCCAGCAGGCGGCCGAGTTCGTGGTCGCACAGCGCGACCGTCGCGCAATAATTCGCGCGGAGTTCGTCGCATTCCTCCGGCGCCTCCGTCACGCGCGCGTACGGCGGCCAGTCCAGGATGGGGCCTCGATACGTCGTCGGATAGTCGGCACGGAAGCGGTCCGGCGCGAAGAATGGCTCGTGCGGATCGAAGGTCTCGATGTGCAGCAGCCAGTCATTGGCACTGCGGTTGGTGGCCAGAAAATCGAGGCCGTGATCGAAGCAGCGCACCGAGGGAAAGTCGGCGTAGTCGCGAATGAATTCGCGGTTGATCATGTATTGCGCGAACTTGTGGCGGCGCTGGTCGCTCCACTGCACGCGGTGATACTGCTCGCGCAGGCGCGCCCACGGAGGCTCTACCATCGCCTTCCATGGATCGCGTTCCTGGCCGCGCACGAATTCGAAGGTGTCGTAGCGGTTATGGTACGTGGCGCCACCGTCTTCCCAGTAGTGGTAGTGGTCGGACACCAGGTGCGAATACACGCCGTGCCGATGCAGGATCTCGGCGAACGAGTTGTCGAAGGGCTCGAGCGGGCCCCACGAGCGGTGCAGGAACGACAGGCGCCCGGTGTGCATGTCGCGCCGTGCCGGCATGCACGGCAGGCTGCCGACATAGTGATGGTCGAACGTGACGCAACGCTGCGCCAGGCGCCGGAAGTTCGGCGTGGCGACCGTGGTCCCCCCGTAGCACTCGAGCGAGCGCCGGTTGAGCGAGTCGAAGAGGACGAAAATGACCTTCACGCCGCGCGATCGCTGGCGGCCGGGTGTCGTCCGCGCGTGCAGCGACGGGTAGCGTGGCTCATCGCATTCTGGCCCTGGCGCGAACTCCGCGGCGACACGCCGGCGTCGATCATCGTCTCATCGCGCGATGCTCGCAGGGGCATCCACCGACGCCACCCCTAATCGATCTTGGCGCCGGTCGCCTGTACGACGTCGCCCCACTTCTTCATCTCCGCGCGCAGGAACGCTTCGGTTTCCGCAGGGGAAATGCCCGAAGGGATGATGCCGAGCTTGGTCAACCGTTCCCGGGTGTCGGGTGCATTCAGCGACCTTCGACACCTCCTGCTGGATCTTGTCGACGATCGGCTTGGGCGTGCCGCCCGGTACCAGCAGCATCTGCCACGCGCTCGCTTCGTAGCCGGGATAGCCCGATTCCGCCAGCGTCGGGATGTCCGGATACGCAGCAAGGCGCTGCGGGCCAGTTACTGCCAGCAGGCGAATCCGGCCGGCGTCGACCTGGGTGACCACGTGCGAGCCGCCATCGATCGTGAACTGAATTTGACCCCCGACCAGGTCGTTCATCGCCAGGATGCCGCCCTTGTACGGGATGTGCGTGAACTCGATGCCGGCGCGCGATTTGAAGAGTTCGCCGCCCAAGTGCGGGATGGTCCCGTTCCCGCCGGAGCCGAGCGAGAGCTTGTTCGGATTCTTCTTCGCGTAGTCGACGAATTCCGCCACGGTCTTGACCGGCAGCGACGGATGGACGACCAGCATGAACGGCACCGTGCCGATCACCGTCACCGGCGTCAGCGTCTCGAACATCTTGAAGCCCGGGTCCTTGTACAGCGCGGGCGCCGTGGAAATCGCCGCGGCGGCAATCATCATCGTGTAACCGTCTGGTGCCGCCTTCGACACGAGTGCGGCGCCGATGTTGCCCGAGGCCCCCGGCTTGTTCTCGACGATGACGGTCTGGCCCCAGGCCTCGTGCAGCTTCTGCGCGATCAGCCGTCCGACCAGGTCGCTCGTGCCGCCGCCGGCCGGGAACGGCACCACGATGGTGATCGGCTTGGATGGAAACGGCGCCGGTTGTGCCCGGACCGGCGTGCCGAGCGAGACAGGCCAGCGCCGTCGCCAGGGCGACGGCCAGCAAACGAGCAATCGGACTAATACCAGCGAACGTCATGTGCGCCTCCTTGGCGGTGGTGATTGCCGCGGGTGCCGATCGTCGAGCCCCTTGGTCTGGTGTGAAGATGCAAACTTCATCGCGGCGGGCGTTGCGGCTTTGCCCACAATATGGAACACTGGCCTGCATGATGGACAATGTCGGCAATTTCCCGCGGGCTGTCAAGCGGCGCAACCGACGCCAAGCCAGTTCGACGAAGCCCGCCAGTACCAAGCGCCCGCGCCCCGTCGACAGGGCCGGCGACGATCCACCGGGCACCGCGGCCTTCGGCAAGGCCATGCGCGTACTCGACCTCATCGCCGCCGCACCACAACCGCTGCGTTTTGCGCAATTGCAGGCGGAAGCCGGCCTGCCCCGCGCCACGCTGCATCGCCTGCTCGCCGCCTTGCTCGGCAAGGCGATGATCGCTCCCGCCCCGGACGGCGGCTATCAGCCCGGCCCCCACCTGCTCGAACTTGCCAGCCGCACCTGGGAGCGTATGGACCTGCGGCTGGCTGCGCGCGATGCGATCGAGACTCTGCATCGCGACAGCGGCGAAACCATTCACCTCGCGACGCTGAGTGGCGACAGCGTCGTCTACATCGACAAGGTCGAATGCGACTATCCGCTGCGCCTGCACTCAGCCATCGGCAAGCGCGGCCCGGTTCACTGCACCGCGGTCGGCAAGGTGATGGCGGCCTTCCTCGCACCGGCAGAGCAGCACGCATTGGTGCGCCGCCTCGAACTCACGCCACATACGCCGGCGACGCTCTCCAACCGCGAGCGACTGGCGGCCGCGCTCAAGGCGATTCGCCACGCGGGCGTAGCCTTCGATCTCGAGGAGCACGTGGCCGGCATTCACTGCGTGGCGGCACCGGTATTCGACCTGCGCGGCCACTGCATCGGCGGCATCAGCATGACCGCGCCGACGATGCGGGTCGACCTGCGTGCGCTGCACACATACGCGCTTGCCTTGTCCAGCGCCGCCGCCGACATCACGCGACGCCTGGGCGGGCGTCCTCCCTCCGGCGTTGCAGCAGTCGCCACGGCCGCTGAGCGCGCCGAACCGCCACGCCGTCGCCGGCGATGACGGTCGACGTCCTGCTGCCGTGCCGCAATATCCTCGGCGAGAGTCCGCTGTGGTGTCCGCGCCGCGCGCGATTGTTCTGGGTCGACATTCGCGCCCCGGCGCTCCACGCCTGTAACGCCGACGGCGGCGCGCCGGCGTCCTGGCCCATGCCGCAGACGATCGGCAGCTTCGCGCTCACGGAGGGCGACGCCATGGTCGTCGCGCTGAAGGCTGGCTTCCACACGTTCGATCCCGCCACCGGCCGCCTGGCGACAATCGTCGAGCCGGAACGGGAGCGCCCGCAACATCGATTCAACGAAGGCAAGTGCGATCCGCGCGGACGCTTCTGGGCGGGCAGCATGAACGACAGCGTGCGCGAGCCGACCGGCGTGCTCTATCGTCTCGACCCCGACCACGCCTGTCATCGAATGCGCGCGGGGATCGCCGTGCCGAACAGCCTCGCCTGGAGTCCCGACGGCACCCAGGTCTATTTCGCCGACACCGAGACGCGGCAGATCATGCGGCATGCGTTCGACCTCGACCACGGCACCTTCGGTGCTGCCGCGCTGTTTGCCGATCTGCGGCAGCGCGGCGGGCGTCCCGACGGGTCCACGGTCGATGCCGACGGATGCCTGTGGAACGCGGAAGTGGCGACCGGGCGGGTCGTCCGCTACGCGCCGGATGGGCGCGAGATCCTCGCGCTCACGCTGCCGGTGACCCGGCCGACCTCGGTGGCCTTCGGTGGCAGCGACCTGCGCACGCTCTACATCACGTCGTCATCGTACAAGCTGGGTGCTGAGGAACTCGCCGCGCAGCCATACGCGGGCGCGCTGTTCGCGACGCGCACCGAAGTCGCCGGGCTGCCCCCCGCGCTGTATGGTGGATAGTTCGAAGCGGACGCAACCACCAGCCGACCCTTGCCCAACCGTCGCGAATTCCTGCGCACGACCCTCGCCGCCGGCCTTGCCTGGTCCGCCCGGTCGCCTGCCGCGACGCTCGGACTTGGTTCGCCGGTCGACCCGCTTCCGGCACGCGCCCATGCGTTGATCCGGCAGTACATGGCGGAATTCGACGTGCCCGGCATCCAGATGACGTATGTGCGCGGCGCGCGCCTGCTGCATACGGCGTGCTTCGGTGAAGCCGACCATCGACCGGCCGCGCCCGTGCAGGCAGACAACGTATTCCGCTTCGCCGGCAATGCTATGCCTTTCACCGCCACGGGCATCCTGCTGTTGGCAGAACGTGGCCAGCTGCGCCTGCAGGATCGCGTGTTCGCCCCCGACGGCCTGCTACCGCAGTTCTCCCGGATCGGCCCGCAGCGCGAATGGCTGCATGCGGTCACGGTCCAGCAGCTGCTGACCCATACCTGCGGCGGATGGAGCAGCGAAGAGCGCGACCCGATGCTCGCGCAGCCGGGCTTCAACCAGACGCAGCTGATCGCGTGGACCTTGCGACGGCGGGCGTTGCAATACCCGCCGGGCGAACGCTACGCGCCGTCCAACTTCGGCTATTGCGTGCTCGGCCGGATCATCGAGCGCGTGAGTGGCGTGTCGTACGCGCGCTTCATGGAACACGATGTACTGCGGCCGGCAGGTATCGGCACGATGCGCGTCGCCGGACCGAGGTCTGCGCCGCGGGAGGTGCGCTACTACGGGCAAGGCGGCGAGCGCCCCTACGCGATGTCACTGGGGCGCATGGATGCGGCGGCCGGCTGGGTGGGCAACGCTGCCGACATGGCGCGCCTGCTGGCGAGCCTCTTCTCGCCACTCGACAACGAAGGCGCCCCTCGCGTGCTCAATGCCGCGAGCCTGCGCGTGATGACCACGCCCTCAACGGCCAATCCCGGGATGGCATGCGGGCTCGCCGTGAATGCCGCCGGAAATGCTTGGCATACGGGACAACTGCCGGGCAGCACCAGTGTCATGGTCCACGCGCCGAGCCGAGTCGCCTGGGCGGCGGTGACCAATACCCGCAGTCGCAAGCCCGACGCCGTCGCGCGACTCGACAATCTGCTGTGGCAGGTCGCGCGCAGCGTGCCGGAATGGGAAGTTTGAACATCAGGGACGGTCGACTGGTGCCCGTGCCTTGACCGAGTCGGTGGTCTGCGTTTCCGGTGGCGCGGGTGGTCCCCTCGGCCGGTCGTCGAGCGCATCCGCCGCGCCGGGATGGCTGCGATGCTCCGAGGGTCCGCCGTGCCGGGAAAGATTGCGCGCCGTGTTGACGAGCGCGACATGCGTCAGCGCCTGCGGCGTATTGCCGAGCGCGCGCCTTCTCGCGCAGGTCGTATTCCTCCGACAGCAGTCCCACGTCGTTGCGCAGTGTCAGCAGTCGCTCGAACAGGGCTTCTGCCTCGGCGTAACGGCCCTGCAACGCCCAGTTGTCGGCCAGCCAGAACGAGCAAGGGAGGAAAAAGCCTTCGCCTGCAGGCAGGCCATCGATCCCACCCTCGGTCCGATAACGCAGCACGAGCCCGTCGACGACAAGCTCGCGTTCGATGGCGGCGACCGTCGCGCGCATCCGCGGGTCTTCGGGCGGCAGGAAGCCCACAATCGGCAATATCAGAAGGCTGGCGTCAAGCTCGGTGGAGCCATAGCGCTGCACGAAAATGCCCCGGGCGGCATCGAAACCCTTGTCGCAGATCTCGGCATGAATGCGCGCGCGCACGCCACGCCAGCGCTCGACCGGCCCTTCGAGGCCGAATTCCTCCACCGCCTTCACTGCACAATCCATCGCCGCCCAGGCCATGACCTTGGAATGGGTGAAGTGCTGCGGGTCGCCGCGCATTTCCCAGATACCGCTGTCCGGGCGCTGCCAGGTGCCTTCGAGGAAGGTGATCAGCGTGCGCTGGAAGTTCCAGGAATCGGCGTCGGGATCGAGCCCCACCTGCCGCGCGAGATGCAGCGCACCCATCAGCTCGCCATAGATGTCGAGTTGCACCTGGACGGCGGCCGCATTGCCCACTCGCACGGGCGCGGAATTCTCGTACCCCGGCAGATTAGGCAGCGTCATTTCGGTGAGTTCGCGCTCGCCGGCAATGCCGTAGAGAATCTGCAACTCGGCGGGATGGCCGGCGGCCGCGCGCAGCAGCCACCGCCGCCATGCGCGTGCCTCGTCGCGATAGCCGGCGAGCAACAGCGCGTACAGCGTGAAGGTCGCATCGCGCACCCAGCAGTAGCGGTAGTCCCAGTTGCGTACACCGCCGATGGCCTCCGGAAGCGACGTAGTAACCGCGGCGACCATGCCGCCGGTGCGTGCATGGGTCATCGCTTTCAAAATCACCAATGAGGAACGCACCGCCTCGCCCCAGCGGCCCTGATACGTGCACTCGCTGCACCATTGCTTCCAGTAGCGCTCGGTGGCGGCAATCGCCGCATCGGCATCGACGGGCAGCGGTCGCTCCTCGTGCGAGACGAACCAGGTGAGTACGAACGGTATGCGCTCGCCCTCGCGCATGGTGAAGTCGGCAGCCGTCGTGAATCCTCGACCCTCGGTGGCCACGGGCGTGCGTAACTCCAGCGACTCGGGGCCCGCCGTGGCGAGCAGGGCATCGTCGACCCGCCGCACCCACGGCGTGACCGCACCATACCCGGGGCGGATGACGAGCTCCATGCACATCGGCACGACGCCGCGCACGCACTCAACTACGCGTACCACGTCGCGTGCGATCGTGCCATACCGGCATGCAATCGACGATGCGAACGACGCCATCCGCAGTTTCGAACTCGGTTTCGAGCACCAGCGTATCGGGCCGATAGGCACGTTTGACGCTGCGCACATCCACGGCGGGACGCAGCTGCCACCGGCCGTGCTCGGGTGTACCGAGCAACGCGGCGAAGCACGCGGGTGCATCGAAGCGCGGTGCGCACATCCAGTCGATCGACCCGTCATTTCCTACAAGGGCCGCAGTGCGCGTGTTGCCGATGAGGCCGTAGTCTTCGATTCGCAGTGCCATGACATCCGGGTAAAATTTGAATAGTCGCAGTGCCTGCAGGGTCGCAGACATCGAGAACGCACCCGTGCGGTGCGTTCCACGTCGAAGATACACCACGTTGCGCGATAGTCCGCACATTGCGGCGCGTGATTCACCGCGTTGTCATACCTGCAAATGGAACTCACGCTACCGCAACCCGATGACCCCGAAATGGAGCAGGAACTTTTACGGTGGTATGCTGGCCAACACTGCAGGGGGATTTCAATGATGGTACCGACTGTATCGCGGAAGACCGTCAAGAGGGCCGAGGCGAAACCCACCCGCAAGTCGGCCGCAGACATCCGAGCAGTTGCGTGACGCGGTGTCCTCACCGCAGACAGCACGGTGCGACTGAGCTGGGCGAGCAGGATCTCTACCTGTTCCGCGAAGGCACGCACAGCGCACTCGCTTCGGTGTTCGGCTGTACGCTGGTGGACGACGTCGCGACCTTTCGCGTATGGGCGCCCAATGCGTCGCGTGTCGCGGTGATTGGCGACTGGAATGGCTGGAATGCCGATGCGAATCCGCTGACCGTGCGCGGTGACCAGAGTGGCATCTGGGAAGGTCGCGTGCCCGGCGTGCACCGCGGCCAGCCGTACAAGTACCGCATCGTCGATGCCGCGGGCCGGGAATTCGACAAGGCCGACCCGTTTGCGCTGTATGCCGAGGTCCCGCCCAAGACCGCGTCGCGGGCGTGGACCCTCGACTATGCGTGGGGCGACGATGCGTGGATGCGCACGCGCGGCACGCGCAATGCACTCGCCGCACCCATGTCAACCTACGAGGTGCACCTGGGCTCGTGGCGCCGCGACGACTGCGCGCGCCTGCCGACGTACCGCGAAATCGCGTTGCCGCTCGCCGAGTACGCGCAGGCCCATGGCTTTACGCATGTCGAACTCCTGCCGCTCACCGAGCATCCGTTCTACGGTTCATGGGGCTACCAGACCACCGGCTACTTCGCGCCGACCGCGCGCTATGGCGAGCCGCAGGACCTGATGCACCTGATCGACGTGCTGCACCAGCATGACGTCGGCGTCATCCTCGACTGGGTGCCGTCCCACTTCCCGGACGATGCGCACGGACTTGCCTACTTCGACGGCACGCACCTGTTCGAGCACGCCGACCCCAGGCAAGGCTTCCATCCGGAATGGAAGAGCCTGATCTTCAACTACAACCGCTACGAGGTGCGGGCGTTCCTGGTGTCGAGCGCGCTGTTCTGGCTGCGCCACTATCACGTGGATGCGCTGCGCGTCGACGCGGTCGCATCGATGCTCTACCTCGACTACGGCCGCAAGGAAGGCGAGTGGTTACCCAACGTCAACGGCGGGCGGGAGAATCTCGGTGCGATAGCCTTCATGCGCCAGCTCAACGAAGCGGTATACCGCGACTTTCCCGACACGCAGGTGATCGCGGAAGAGTCGACCTCGTGGCCACTCGTATCGCGACCGGTATCGGGCGGCGGGCTGGGCTTCGGCATGAAATGGAACATGGGCTGGATGCACGACACGCTCGATTACATGAAGCAGGAGCCCATCTACCGCAAGTACCATCACGACCGCCTGACGTTCTCGATCTGGTACGCCTTTTCCGAGAATTTCGTGCTGGCGCTTTCGCATGACGAGGTCGTCTATGGCAAGGGTTCGCTGCTCGGCAAGATGCCGGGCGATCGCTGGCAAAAATTCGCCAACCTGCGCACGATGTACGGCTACATGTGGGGCCATCCCGGCAAGAAACTGCTGTTCATGGGCAGCGAGTTCGCGCAGCAGCGGGAATGGGCGCACGAGGGTCAGCTCGACTGGGGCCACCTTGACAGTCCCGAGCATGCCGGCGTGCTGCGCTGGGTAGGCGATCTCAACGCACTGCTGCGTGCGCAGCCGGCGTTGCACGAGCTCGACTTCGACGGACCCGGATTCCAGTGGGTCGAGATGCACGAGGCCGACACCAGTGTCCTGTCATTCCTGCGGTTGCCGCGCAGCGGACCGCCGGTGCTCGTGGTGTGCAATTTCACCCCGGTACCGCGGATGAACCATGTCGTCGGCGTGCCCGTGGGCGGCTTCTGGCGCGAGGCGCTCAACAGCGACGCGCAAATCTACGGCGGCAGCGGCATGGGCAACCTGGGCGGCGTCGAAGCGGCGCCGGTCACCGCTCATGGCCGGTTCCAGTCGTTAACGCTGACGCTGCCCCCGCTGTCGACCCTGTTCCTGGTGCCCGCCGCAGGGGAGCCCTAACGGGATGGCGACAAAGAAGCCCCTCGGGTTGCCTGCCGAAGGCCGCGTGCGCGCGGTGATCGAAAGCATCACGCCGCAGGTCGATCATGGACGCTTCGCCGTCAAGCGCCTGGCTGGCGACACCGTGGTGGTGGAGGCGGACTGCTTCGCGGATGGCCACGACGTGCTGGCGTGCCTGCTGCGTATTCGCGGCGAGGAAGAACGATCGTGGCACGAGGTGCCGATGACGGCGCTGGGCAACGATCGCTGGCGCGCAAGCTTCGCCGTCGCCACCCCGGGCCGCTATCGCTACACGGTGTCCGCGTGGGTCGACGCCTTCCTGTCGTGGCAGCACGACTTCGCCCGCCGGGTCGATGCCGACGATGTGCGGGTTGCCGCGCTGGTCGGGGCCGAACTGCTGACCGAAGCGGCCAGGCGCGCCAAGGGCGACGACCGCCGCCTGCTGAACGAGGGCGCGCGGGCACTGCGCGGCACCGAAGACATCGATGTCCTGCGCACCACCGCACTGGACGAAGCGCTCGCCGCCGCCGCGCAACGCCACCCCGACCGTAGTTTCGAGGCTCTCTATCCGGTCGAGTTTCCGTTGGTCGTCGACCGTGAGCGCGCCGGCTTCTCGAGCTGGTATGAACTCTTCCCTCGTTCCGCTGGCGCGAGCGAAGGCGTCCATGGCACCTTTCGCGATTGCGAGCTGCGGCTCCCCGAGATTGCCGCGATGGGCTTCGACGTCCTCTACCTGCCGCCGATCCATCCGATCGGCCGCGTTCGCCGCAAGGGTCCGAACAACACGCTGGTGGCCGGGGCCGACGACGTCGGCAGTCCTTGGGCGATCGGTGCCGCCGAAGGCGGACACACGGCGCTGCATCCGCAGCTCGGCACCATCGAGGACTTCCGCCGCCTGGTGGCAAATGCGCAGGCGCAGGGGATCGAACTCGCGCTGGATATCGCCTACCAGTGCGCGCCCGACCATCCGTATGTCGAGGCGCACCCGGAGTGGTTCCGGCATCGCCCGGACGGAAGCGTCCAGTACGCCGAGAATCCCCCCAAGAAGTACCAGGACATCTACCCGTTCAATTTCGAATCCGAGGCGTGGTCGACGCTGTGGCAGGAACTGCACGACGTGCTCGCCTTCTGGATCGACGAAGGTGTGCGCATCTTTCGCGTCGACAATCCGCATACCAAGGCGTTCCCGTTCTGGGAATGGGCCATCACGCGCATCAAGGCCGTGCATCCGGACGTGCTTTTCCTGGCCGAGGCATTCACGCGGCCGAAGGTGATGCATCGTCTCGCCAAGCTCGGCTTCACGCAGTCGTATACCTATTTCACCTGGCGCAACTCCAAGAAGGAATTGACCGAGTACTTCACCGAGTTGACCCAAGGCCCGGGGCGCGAATACTTTCGACCCAACTGCTGGCCCAACACGCCCGACATTCTGCCGGAAGCGTTGCAGGTCGGCGGGCGGGGGGCGTTCATGGCGCGCCATGTCCTGGCGGCCACGCTTGCCGGCAACTACGGCATCTATGGTCCGGCGTTCGAACTGCTCGAGCACGAGCCACGGGAACCGGGCGCGGAGGAATATCTCCACTCGGAGAAGTACCAGCTTCGGCAATGGGACCGCGGGCGCGCCGACAGCATCGCGCCGCTGATCACGCGGGTGAATGCCGCCCGGCGCGCGCACCCGGCGCTCCAGCGCGACGGTGGGCTCACGTTCCACCCGACCGACAACGACGAGATCATCTGCTATTCGCGCCGCGACGACGCCGGCGACAGCGTGGTGCTGGTGGTCGTCAACCTCGACCCGCACCACGCGCAATCGGGATGGCTCGACCTCGACCTTGGGGTGCTCGGCGTCGAGGCCGATCATCCATTCCAGGTGCACGACCTGCTGACGGACGCCCGCTACATCTGGCACGGGCAGCGCAACTACGTGCTGCTGGACCCGGATCGCGTGCCGGCGCACCTCTTCGTCGTCCGCAAGCGGCAGCGGACCGAGCGCGACTTCGACTACTTTCTCTAGGGGGTAAGCGTGGAGGATCCAGCGCAGGCGGCCCAGACCGCACCCGTCGACGCTATGGCAGTGGCGCCCGACGCCACCGACTGGTACAAGGACGCAGTCGTCTACCAGCTGCACATCAAGGCGTTCTACGACTCCAACGGCGACGGCATCGGCGACTTCCGGGGTCTCACGCAGAAGCTCGACTACATCAAGGACCTTGGCGTCAACACGGTCTGGCTGCTGCCGTTCTATCCGTCGCCGCAGCGCGACGATGGCTACGACGTCTCCGACTATCACCACGTCAACCCCATGTACGGCACGCGCGCCGATTTCCAGGCGTTCGTGCGCGAGGCGCATCGTCGCGACCTGCGCGTGATCACCGAGCTGGTGGTCAACCACACGTCCGACCAGCACGCCTGGTTCCAGGCCGCCCGCCGCGCCCCGAAGCATTCGCTCAAGCGCAATTACTACGTATGGAGCGACGACCCGAACAAGTACGACGGCACGCGGATCATCTTCACCGACACCGAGAAATCCAACTGGGCGTGGGACGAGGTCGCCCAGGCGTACTACTGGCACCGCTTCTTCAGCCATCAGCCGGATCTCAATTTCGACAATCCCCAGGTACTGAAGGCCATCTTCCGGGTGATGCGCTTCTGGCTCGACATGGGCGTCGACGGCTTCCGGCTCGATGCAATCCCCTACCTCGTCGAACGCGAAGGGACCAACAACGAAAACCTGCCGGAAACGCACGCGGTGTTGAAGAAGCTGCGCGAACTCGTCGATGCGCAGTATCCGGACGTACTGCTGCTGGCCGAGGCCAACCAGTGGCCCGAGGACGTGCGCGAGTACTTCGGCGATGGCGACGAATGCCACATGGCGTACCACTTTCCGCTGATGCCGCGGATGTACATGGCCATCGCGCAGGAGGACCGGCACCCGATCACGGAGATCATGGGTCAGACGCCGGAAATTCCGGAGCACTGCCAATGGGCGATCTTCCTGCGCAACCATGACGAGCTCACGCTCGAGATGGTGACGAGCAAGGAGCGCGACTACATGTACAACATGTACGCTGCGGACAAGCGCGCCCGCATCAACCTGGGCATCCGGCGCCGCCTGGCCCCGTTGCTCGAGAACGACATGGGCCGCATCAAGCTGATGAACAGCCTCCTGCTGTCGATGCCCGGTTCGCCGATCCTGTATTACGGCGACGAGATCGGCATGGGCGACAACATCTTCCTTGGCGATCGCGACGGCGTGCGCACGCCGATGCAGTGGCGCGCCGAACGCAACGCCGGATTCTCCACGGCTGACCCGCAGCGCCTGTACATGCAGCCGATCATGGACCGCCTCTTCGGCTATGAGGCCGTGAACGTCGAGGCTCAGTCCGACACGCCATCATCGCTGCTCAACTGGATGCGCCGCATGCTGGCCGTGCGCAAGGGCTCGCGCTCCTTCGGCCGCGGCGCACTCGAATTCCTGCGCCCTGCCAACCGCAAGATCCTGGCCTATGTACGCGAAAATGGCGACGAGATCATCCTGTGCGTGGCCAACCTCGCACGCTCGGCGCAGCCGGTCGAGCTCGACCTTGCCCGCTTCAAGGGTCGCGTGCCCCTCGAACTCATGGGGCACACCGCGTTTCCGCCCATCGGCGAACTGCCGTACCTGCTCACGCTCACTGGCCACGGCTTCCTGTGGTTTCGCCTGGCGACCGGCGAATCCGCGCCGGTCGCCCGCGAGGAACTGATCCCGCGCGATGAGCTGCCGGTGCTCGTGCTGTTCGACGGCTGGTCGAGCCTGTTCCGCGACCGCGTCGTGCCGTGGCGAATCAAGATGGCGGAGAAGGTTCGCCAGCAGTTCGAGGCAGTGGTATTGCCCGAGTTCGTCGCCGGCCGCCGCTGGTACGCCGCCAAGGGCGACCGAGTACGGCGGGTCGAACTGGCCGACCACGTCGCCTGGAAGCCCGGCGATCGCACCTGGCTCGTGACCATCGGACGGGTCGAGGGCGCCGGTGGCGAGTCGCAGCCGTACTTCATGCCCTTTGCGCTGGCCTGGGAAGACAAGGACGAGGTACTGCTGCGCGCGCTGGGCGCGTCGATCGTGGCCAAGGCACGCCAGCAAGCGCAGGTGGGCGTGGTCGCCGACGCGTTCGGCGACGAGGGCTTCGTGCGCGCAGTCGTCGTCGCGTCGGGCGCGGGCGAAAAGGTCAAGACCAGCCGCGGCACGATCGAATTCAAGCCGGCGCGGTCGTTCCTGCAACTCGCCGGCCCGGACGTCGCGACGCTGCCGCTCAAGATCCCCGGCGCGAACAGCACCAACACCGTGGTTGCGCTTGGTGACCGGCTGTTCGTCAAGGGCTACCGCCGCTTGCAGGCCGGCGTGAATCCCGAGGTGGAGATCGGCCGCTACCTGAGCGATATCGTGCATTTCGAGCATTGCGTTCCGGTCGCCGGCAGCGTCGAGTACCTCGCCGACGACGGCCGCCGCGCGACGCTGGCCCTGATCCAGGGCTTCGTCGAAAACCAGGGCAGCGGCTGGGACTACACGCTCGCCTACCTCGCGCGCTACCTGGAGGACGCCGCGCATGGGTCCGAGGCCGCGGCCGGGGCCGACGCCTTGGGCGGCTACGTCGAGATGGCGCGCACGCTCGGGCGCCGCACCGGCGAGCTGCATGTCGCCTTCGCGCAACACACGGGCGACCCGGCCTTCGAGCCGGAGCCGCTCGCGCCCGCGGACGTCGCGAAGTGGACGACCCGCATCGGCGCCGAAGCGGCCGCGACGCTCGATCGTCTTGCGTCGCGTCGCGACGCGCTGCCCGCTGCGGTCCAGGCCGATGTCGACCGCTTGCTGGCGGAGCGCGAAAAGCTGCTGGCACGCATCGCCGCGCATGCGAGCGACCGCAGTGCGGGAGCCAAGACCCGCCTTCATGGCGACTATCACCTGGGCCAGGTGCTGGTGGCGCAGAACGACTTCGTCATCATCGATTTCGAGGGTGAACCCACGCGCCCGATGGAGGAACGCGCGGCCAAGCATTCGCCGCTCAAGGACGTGGCCGGGATGTTGCGCTCGTTCGACTACGCGATGCATGCCGCGGTGTTCGATTTCACCGCCAAGCGACCCGATGCCGGGGAGGTGGTCCACGCCGCCGCGGGCCGCTGGCGCGGCGAGGCGATCGCCTCGTTCCTCGCCGGGTACGACGAGGTGGCGCGCCGCGGCACCATTGCCGGCGCCGGCCCCGAGTCGACGGGGCTGCTCGAACTGTTCCTGCTCGAAAAGGCCATGTACGAACTCGCCTACGAGATCGACAATCGTCCGGACTGGATCCGCATTCCGCTGGCAGGATTGCTGCGCGTCATTGGCGACGGCACGGCGGAAGGCAAGGAGTGATGGGCAAGGCATCGGAGCAGGCGCAGATTCGGGCGCCCTGGTCATAAGGAGAAGGTGATGCAAAACGTCGACATGCTGCTGGAGCCACTGCGCGGATCGCTGCACCTGATCGGGGCGTTCCTGCCGCGTCTGCTGCTGGCCCTGGTCATTCTCATCGTGGGCTGGCTGGCGGCCAAGGCGATTCGTTACGCGATCGTCAGGGGGCTGCGCGCGATCAACTTCAACGTCGTCACCGAAAAGGCCGGCATCGACCACGTCCTCAAGCAGGGCGGCACCGACATCGACACCATTCGTGTGCTGGGCGCGCTCGTCTACTGGCTGGTCATCCTGGCTGCGCTGATGGTGGCGTTCAATACCCTCGACCTGGCTTACGTGACCGAACTCGTCGGCCGCATCGTGCTCTTCGTGCCGAAGCTGATGATCGCGATCGTCATCCTGGTGTTCGGGGCGTATTTCGCCCGCTTTGTCGGTACGGCGCTCACCGCGCTGCTGCACGCCGACCACGCGGCCGAGGCAGCGCTGGTTGGTCGTCTCGCGACCTACGCAATCATGATCTTCGTGATGATGATCGCGCTCGACCAGACGGGCCTTGGCGATATCATTCGCGAGACCTTCCTGATTCTCCTCACGGCGGTGGCACTCGCCCTTGCGCTGGCGTTCGGACTGGGCGGGCAACGGCGGGCTGCGGATCTGATCGATCGCTGGACACGTCCGAGCGAGGCCGAGGAGCGGGAGGCGCGCAATCGCTCGAAGCCGGTGCTCTAGCGGAATTGACTCGGAGCCCGCAACGCACGCCGGTGCGCGTACCGCGTGATGAAGCCGGTGCAGCAGGCGCGTGGTGAATTTGGGGCGCCGACGCCCCCGGGATGAAGCGTGGCAGCGACAACAGGGAGCAACAGGCACTTGAAGCCGATCAACGAGGTCTGGCCGGGGCGCTCGCAGCCGCGTGGCGCGCACTGGGATGGCGAAGGGGTCAACTTCGCGCTCTTCACCGAGTTCGGCGAGGCCGTCGACCTGTGCATTTTCGACGCCACGGGTCGGCGCGAGCTGCAGCGCATCCCGCTGCGCGCGCGCACCGACCAGGTGTTCCACTGCTATCTGCCGGAAGCACGGCCCGGGATGCTCTATGGATACCGCGTGCACGGCCCTTACAAGCCCGAGGAGGGCCTGCGCTTCAACGCCCACAAGCTGCTTCTCGACCCGTACGCGCGCAACATCACCGGTGCATTGCGCTGGAGCGACGCGCTCTACGGCTACACGGTAGGGCACAAGCGTGGCGACGCATCGTTCGACCGGCGCGACAGCGCCAGCGGCATGCCCAAGAGCAAGGTGATCGATCCTGCCTTCACCTGGGGCAACGACCGGCCGCCGGAAGTGCCGTGGCACGACATGGTGGTCTACGAACTCAACGTGCGCGGCTTTACGCAGCGACATCCGGAGGTGCCGCCGGCGCTGCGCGGTACCTATGCCGGCATCGCGACCGCGCCCGTCATCGACTACTTGCGGCGGCTCGGGGTCACCACCATCGAGCTGATGCCGGTGCAATATTTCATCGACGACCGTCGGCTGGTCGAGCAAGGGATGCGCAATTTCTGGGGCTACAACACCATCGGCTACTTTGCACCGGAGGACAGCTACAGCGCCTCGGGCAAGGTCAACGAATTCAAGACCATGGTGAAGACGCTGCATTCGGCAGGGTTCGAGGTCATCCTCGACGTCGTCTATAACCACACCGCCGAGGGCAACGAGTTCGGACCTACGCTGTGCTTTCGCGGCCTCGACAACAGCGCGTACTACCGCCTTGCCACCGACAGCAAGCGCTCGTACATGGATTACACCGGTTGCGGCAACACGCTGAACATGCAGCATCCCCGGGTGCTGCAGCTGATGATGGACTCGCTGCGGTACTGGGTGACCGAGATGCACGTCGACGGCTTCCGCTTCGACCTCGCTTCCGCACTTGCCCGCGAACTGCACGAGGTCGACCGCCTCGGTGCGTTCTTCGACATCCTGCGCCAGGACCCGGTACTCGACCGGGTCAAGCTCATCGCCGAACCGTGGGACCTGGGCGAAGGCGGCTACCAGGTCGGCAACTTCCCGCCCGGATGGGCCGAATGGAACGACAAGTACCGCGACACCATGCGCGCCTACTGGCGCGGCGACGGCGGCCTCATCGGCGAGTTCGCGCGGCGGATGACGGGGTCGTCGGACCTGTACGGCAGCAGCGGACGCGCGCCCCATGCAAGCATCAATTTCATCACGGCGCACGACGGCTTCACTATGCGCGATCTCGTTTCGTACAACGGCAAGCACAACGAAGCCAATCTGGAGGACAACCGCGACGGTAGCGACAACAACATTTCATGGAATTGCGGCGTCGAGGGACCAACCGACGACCCGGCGATCCTCGCGTTGCGCGAACGCCAGTCGCGAAACATGCTCGCCACGCTCCTCTTTTCGCACGGTGTGCCGATGCTGACCGCGGGCGACGAGATCGCGCGGACGCAGCAAGGCAACAACAACGCCTACTGCCAGGACAACGAGATCTCGTGGGTCGACTGGAATCTCGACGACATGCGCCAACGATTGCTGGCGTTCACGCAGCGGGCCATCCGGCTGCGCCGCGAACACCCGGTGTTCCGGCGCCGGCATTTCTTCGAAGGCCGCTCGCTGCACGGCGAGGACGCCAAGGAGATCGCGTGGCTCAAGCCCGACGGCACCGACATGACGGACGAGGAGTGGGACCATGCATTCGCGCGCTGCCTGGGCGTCTACCTGAGCGGCCGCGTGGGGGAGACGGACGGTCGGGGCCGGCCGGTCACCGACGATGATTTCCTCGTGCTCTTCAATGCGCACGATGGCGCGATTCCGTTCACGCTGCCCGCCTTCGGCGGCGCGGGCTGGACGCTGGTACTCGACACGTCGCGCGAAGAGGGCCTGCTGCCGGACGGCAACTACGAAGCCGGGCACGCGTATCCGCTGTCGGCGCGCGCCCTGGCCGTGCTGTGCAAGCTGGCTTCGCCATGAACGCGGGAGCACGCGATGCCGTTCGGCGCACGGGTCGACGGAGCGGCAACCGGCTTCCACCTGTGGGCGCCGGCCGCCGCAACCGTGGAGCTGGTGCTGCCACGCGATGATGCGCCACGCGTGCTGTCGTTGTCGCGCGACCACGCGGGCTGGTACCACACGACGCTCGCCGGGATCGGCGCCGGTACGCGCTACGCCTATCGTATCGATGGCGATCTGGTGGTGCCCGACCCCGCGTCGCGGGCCAATCCCGACGGCGTCCACGCTCCAAGCCAGGTAGTCGACCCGACGGTGTACCGGTGGAACGATGCGGCCTGGCAGGGCCGCCCATGGCACGAAGCCGTCGTGTACGAGCTGCACGTGGGGACCTTTTCGCCGGAAGGCACGTTCACGGCCGCGATCGCGCGCCTGGACGACCTGGTGGGCCTTGGCGTGACGACGATCGAGTTGATGCCCGTCGCTGCCTTTCCCGGGCAGCGCAACTGGGGCTACGACGGCGTCCTCCTCTATGCGCCCGCCGCCTGCTACGGCACGCCCGACGATCTCAAGGCCCTGGTCGACGCGGCGCATGCACGCGGACTCATGATCCTGCTCGACGTCGTCTACAACCATTTCGGCCCGGACGGCAACTACCTGCACACCTACGCGAATCAGTTTTTCAATCCGCAGCGACAAACGCCATGGGGCGCGGCGCTCAACTTCGACGGCCAAGACAGTGACGTCGTTCGCGCGTTCTTCGTTCACAACGCGTTGTACTGGCTCGAGGAGTATCACTTCGATGGCCTGCGCCTCGATGCCGTGCATGCAATCGTCGACACCTCCACCGACACGTTCCTGCGGGAACTGACATCGCGCGTACGCGAGTACTTCGCCGCTACCCGGTACGTACACATCGTGCTGGAGAACGACGACAACGCCGCGGGCCTGCTTGCCCGCGATGCCCACGGCGCGCCGCGATTCGCCACCGCCCAGTGGAACGACGACCTGCACCACGCGTTGCATGTCATCGCCACGGGCGAGACCGACGGCTATTACGCCGACTACGCCGACCGGCCGGTGGCAAAATTCGGGCGTGCGCTGGCCGAGGGTTTCATCTACCAGGGCGAGCCATCGCCCTACCGGGACCACGCACCGCGGGGCGAGCGCAGTCATGAATTGCCGCCGGAGGCCTTCGTGTCGTTCGCGCAGAATCACGATCAGGTCGGCAATCGCGCGCTCGGGCAGCGCCTGGTCAGCCTTGCCGACGCGGAAGCGCTGCGCGCCCTCCTCGCCTGCGTCCTGCTGTCGCCGCACGTTCCGCTGCTGTTCATGGGCGAGGAATTCGGGGCCTCGTCGCCATTCCTCTATTTCTGCGACTTCGCAGGCGACCTGGCGGCTGCCGTGACCGAGGGCCGCCGCGCGGAGTTCGCCCGCTTCGCCCGTTTCCACGACAGTACCGCGCGTGAGGCCATTCCCGATCCCAACGCGCGTGCGACCTTCCTGGCGAGCAAGCTTGCCTGGGACGAAGCCGGCACCGACCGTGGACACCACTGGAAGGACTTCTATCGGCAATGCCTGGCGGCGCGGCAGCGACACGTGACGCCGCTGCTGCCGACACTCGCGCGTTGCGGCTCGGCGCAGGTGACGGGCACCACGCTGCTGCAGGTGACGTGGACTTCGACGTCCGGCTGCGCCCTGCACCTGGTGGCCAATCTCGCGCCGGAAGCGGCGCCGGCGCTGCCGCTGCCTGCGGGCAGCACGGTATTCTCGACGCACGGAGCGGGGAAGCCGGGCGGCACGGTGCGCCTGCCGGCTTACGCCGTCGAGGTCATCACCGCGTGAGCGAACAGCACGCGCCGGGCGACGCGCTGTGCGCGCTGGCCGCCGCGCACGGGATCATGCTGGCGTACCACGATGTCCGTGGACGCTACTGCGAAGCCAGCGACGCCACGCTGCGCGCGTTGCTTGCTGCGATGCATGTCGATGTGCAGGATGACGACGCCATACGCCGCTCGCTCGATGCGACCCGAAGCGAAGCCGCCGACCAGCGCCTGCCGGCACTTACCGTCGTGCGGACCCATGCGCGGCCGTGGCGGGTGCAGACGCAGTTGCACCGATCCGTTGCAGCCAAAGAACTGTCCTGGCGAATCCGGACCGAAGCCGGGGCGGACGAGCTGTGCAGGCTTGCGCCGCAACACGTCGAACTCCCGGAGGCTGGTGGTCCCGACAGCGAGCCCGGCACCACGGTCGTCCTGCAGGTGCCCGCAGAATTGCCGGAGGGCTATCACACGATCACGCTCGTGGGTGATGGCAGCCCCATTGCCACAGGGACGCTGGCGGTAGCGCCGGCACGCTGCTACCGGCCGGCATCGTTGCGCGACGGGCGCCGCGCGTGGGGAATCGCGGCGCAGCTCTATAGCGTACGGTCCGCGCGTAACTGGGGGATCGGCGATTTTACCGATCTCGGCGAGCTCGGCGCCGTCGCGGGGACGGCCGGGGCCGAGTTCGTCGGTATCAATCCATTGCATGCACTCTTTCCCGAACGCCCGGCCCACACGAGTCCTTACAGCCCGTCCAGCCGGCTCTTCCTCAACGTGCTCTACATCGACGTGGAGGCGGTGCCGGAATTTGCCACCTGCCAGCAGGCGCGAGACCGCACGCAATCGCCCGGCTTCAAGGCGGCACTCGGGTCGCTGCGCGCCGCGGACTGCGTCGACTACGCCGGTGTCGCCGCACTCAAGCTGCCCATCCTCCAACTTCTGTTCGACCAGTCCCGCCGCGACGCCCGGGCCGCGCCGACTGCGGCTTCGACGGCGTTCGCAAAGTTCAAGGACGCAGGTGGCGCAGCGTTGCGCCGCCAGGCGCTGTTCGACGCAGTGCAGGCGCATCTGCATGCGGGGAATGCCGGCGTATGGGGCTGGCCGGCCTGGCCTGCGCCGCTGCGCGATCCGGCGGCGGCCGCCGTGGCGCAGTTCGCGCGCGAGCACATGCACGCGGTGGAGTTCTACCTGTGGCTCCAATGGCAGGCAGCGTCGCAGCGCGCCGCTGCGGCGGCACGCGCGCGCGACGCCGGGCTCGGCATCGGTCTGTACACCGATCTCGCCGTCTCGATCGACCGCGGCGGTGCCGAAAGTTGGGCCGAACAGGACCTCTACGCGGTTGCGGCAAGCGTCGGCGCGCCGCCCGATATCTTCAATCCGCGCGGACAGGATTGGGGCCTGCCGCCGCTGATCCCGCGCCGCTTGCGCGAAGCCGGCTACCAACCGTTCATCGATACGTTGCGCGCCAACATGCGCGACGCCGGTGCGCTGCGCATCGACCACATCATGGCGTTGCGCAGACTCTACTGGGTGCCGGCCGGTACCGCGGCGTCGGAGGGTGCGTACGTACGCTATCCGTTCGAGGACCTGCTCGGTTTGCTGGCGCTCGAAAGTCACCGCCAACGCTGCGTCGTCATCGGCGAGGACCTCGGGACCGTGCCGGACGAGGTACGCGCGGCATTGGCGACCAACGACATCCTGTCGTACCGCGTGCTGTTTTTCGAGCGCGATGGCGACGGCGCCTTCAGGCCGCCCGCTGCCTATCCCGAGTCCGCGCTGGCGGTCGCCAGCACACACGACCTGCCGACCCTCGCGGGCTGGTGGAATGGCGACGATATCCGGTTGCGCGCAGCGCTGCTGCCGGATGCCGGAATGTCGGGCGAAGCACTGCTGGAGGAGCGCAGCCAGGATAGCGCTCGGCTGCTCGCGGCACTCGAGCGTGCCGGCCGCCTGCCGGAGAATGTGCGACTCGATGCACGGAGCTTGCCGGTACTGACCCCCGCCTTGGCCGATGCGATCGAAGCCTTCATCGCCGAAGCCCCATCCGCGCTGATGTCCGTACAACTCGAGGACGTGTTCGCCGTGCGCGAGCAGGCGAATCTGCCCGGCACGATCGACGAGCATCCGAACTGGCGTCACAAGCTCCCCGTAGCACTCGAAGCCATGCGCGACGACGTCTCGTGGAACAGGCTCGCGACGATCCTGCGTACCGCACGGGGCCGGCGCATGCCATGAATCGGCCACGATTGCCCCGTCGTGTTCGGCATCCCGGGCGGTCGCAATGAGCCGCGCCAGGGCGCCGCGTCGGCAGCGCATGCGTGCGGCCCCGCGTGCCGCTCCCGCTCGCCGCCATTCCACGCGCGACGTATCGCGTACAGCTGCACCGCGACTTCACCTTCGCCGACTTGACCGCGCTGGTGCCGTATCTGGCGGCGCTGGGAATGAGCCATGTCTATTGTTCGCCGTACCTGCGGGCGCGCCCGGGCAGCCGGCATGGCTACGACATCGTCGACCATCGCATGCTCAATCCGGAGATCGGCAGCGCAGCGGATTTCGCGCAGCTGGTGGCCGAACTCGCGCGTCACGGCATGAGTCACCTGTGCGACATCGTGCCGAACCACATGGCGATCATGGGCGAGGACAATGCCTGGTGGATGGACGTCCTCGAGAACGGCCGGGCCTCGGCTTACGCCGATTATTTCGACATCGACTGGACGCCGCAGGATCCGGTCCTCGCCGGCAAGGTGCTGGTGCCCGTGCTGGGCGATGCCTACGCCAAGGTTCTCGAGCGCGGCGAACTGAAACTCACGTTCGAATCCGCCACCGGCACCTTCGCCGTACGCTATTTCGAGCACCGCTTTCCGCTGGATCCACGCGACTATCCGCGTTTGCTCGACCCCGCCTTCGCCGCGGTGCGAGATGCGCTGGACGTGGCGTCGCGGCGCGAAGCCGAGCGCCTGCTCGCGTTGCTGCGGCGACTTCCCACCCGCGATGCGCCGGCACGCGCCTCGCGTACCGCTCGCCGCGGTGCCGCGGCCCTGCTGAAGCGCCAGCTCGCCACGCTGGCAGCGCGACATCCGCCGCTGCGCACCGCGATCGAGCACCAGCTGCAACGCCTGAACGGCATCCCGGGCAACGGCCCGAGCCTCGATACGCTGCATGCGCTGCTCGATGCGCAGGCCTACCGGCTCGCGCACTGGCGGGTCGCATCGGACGAAATCAACTACCGGCGCTTTTTCGATGTCAACGATCTTGCGGCGCTGCGCATGGAGAACGCGCAGGTCTTCGAGGCAACGCACGCCTACGTGCTCGATCTCGCCGCGCGCGGCGCGATCGGCGGGTTGCGCATCGACCATCCGGATGGGCTGTTCGACCCCGCGCGCTATTTCGAGCAGCTGCAAACGCGCTATGCGCAACTCGTCGCGGCAGCGAAGTCCGCAAACCCTGCGCCGGATTCCGGCATCTATGTCGTCGTCGAAAAAATCAGCGCCCCGCACGAGCGCTTGCCCGCCAGCTGGCCGATTCATGGTTCGACCGGCTACCGCTTCTGCAATCTGGTGAACGGCCTGTTCGTCGACGGCCGCGTGAAGTCGCGGGTCGATCGCATCTGGCGTGCGTTCGCCGGCGCCGAGGCCGATACACTGGATGCGCAGGCGTACCGTGGCCGCCGCGTGATCATGGAACGTGCGCTCGCCTCCGAGCTCGGCGTACTTACCTCCCGGGCGCTGCGTATTGCCCGGGCCGATCGCCGGTCACGTGACCTTACCTTCAATGCGCTGCGCGAAGCGATCAAGGAAACCGTCGCGCACTTCCCGGTGTACCGGACCTACGTCGATGCGCGGGGCCCGTCGGAACACGATCGGCGGCACGTCGACTGGGCGCTGTCGCGCGCGCGGGCACGCAGCCTCACCGCTGACGCCGGGGTGTTCGGCTTTCTGCGCGACCTGCTGCTCGGAACCGCGCCCGATCCGCAGGCGGCAAACGCTGCGGCCTATCTCGACTTCGCGATGCGTTTCCAGCAGTTCACCTCGCCCGTGGCCGCCAAGGGCATCGAGGACACGGCGTTCTACACGTTCAATCGACTGATCTCGCTCAACGAGGTGGGTGGCGATCCCGAGCAGTTCGGTACCACCGTGCGGGCATTCCATCGCGCCAGCGCGACACGGATCGACGGGTGGCCGCATACGATGCTGGCTACGTCCACGCATGACAACAAGCGCTCCGAGGACGTGCGCGCGCGGATCGACGTGATATCCGAAATGCCGGCGCTCTGGCGCATGACCGTACGCCGCTGGCGGCGCCTCAACCGCAGCCGGGGCAAGCTCGTCGACGACGAGCCGGTACCTTCGCGCAACGACGAATACCTGTTGTACCAGACGCTGATCGGCAGTTTTCCGCCGGAACCCGTGCCGGTCGACGAACTTGCCGCGTACCGCGAGCGCATCGAGCGCTACATGGTCAAGGCCGCACGCGAGGCGAAGGTTCGCACCAGCTGGCTCGCCGTCAACAGCGGCTACGAGGACGCGTTGACCGAATTCGTCGCCGGCATCCTGCGCGAGTCCGGTGACAACCGTTTCCTCGACGAGCTGCGGGTCCAGAGCGCGACCTTCGCCTGGTTCGGCTTGCTGAACAGCCTGTCGATGACGCTGCTGAAGCTCACCTCGCCAGGGGTACCCGACATTTACCAGGGCAACGAGCTCATGGATTACTCGCTGGTCGACCCCGACAACCGGCGCCCGGTCGACTATGCCAGGCGCCGGGAGCTCGTGGATGGCCTCACCGCCGCACATGGCACGCCGACAGCACCCGCGCACTTGCACGCGCTGCTGGCCTCGCCCTATGACGGCCGGGCCAAGCTCTGGGTCATCCTGCGCGCACTCGCCTTGCGTCGCGCGCATCCCGACCTCTTTGCCTACGGCGATTACCGCCCGATTCCAGCATCGGGCGCGAACGCCGATCACGTCGTGGCGTTCGCGCGCACGCATGGCGCGCAGGGAATCGTCGCGGTCGCGGGTCGGCTCTTCCTGCAGCAGGGGCTCCAAGCGGGAACTTGGCCGGTCGGCGAATTCTGGCAGGACACGGCACTCGCCCTGCCGTTCATCGCAGCGGGGAGCATCGTGACCGATGTCCTGAGCGGCGAAGCCCTCGCCACCGAAGGCGGAGGGCAATGGCCACTCGCCCGGTTGTGCCGCAATTTTCCGCTCGCGCTTCTGCACTTTGTGCCCGCCGCGGCATCGCCGGCGTAAGCCATCACGTTGCCGCGTACCGGCGGTGACGAGCAACGCGCAGTCCGGCTCTAGATAGTTGCGGCTGCCGCGCGCGGTGCTAGGCGTTGCGGCTGTCGCGCACGGTCCGGTGCTAGGGGATGCGGCTGCCGCGGCCGCCGATTCGCGCGATCGCCGTAGCGCCTTCGTAGCTCGCCGTGATCACGATGGACGCGGGTTTCACGGCGGTTGTCGTCGTCAGCACGAACGATGCCGACACTGCTCCGGGAGGTACCAGCACGCTCGCCGGTACCGGAGCCAGGCCCGCGTCCGAACTCGACAGCGCGATCCGCGCGCCGCCAGCCGGGGCCGGCACGGCCAGGACCACTCGGATCGACGCTGCGCGTCCGCCGATCAAGTCACCGGCGTCGAGCGACAGCGCCGCAGTCGGCTGCACCCGCGGCGTCACGACCAGCGTCGCAGTCTTGGTCACGTTGCCGAGGGTCGCTGACAGCGTGGTCGCCGTCAGCACCGACACCGGCCAGGTCGCGATGTCGAACTCCGCCGTCGTGGCGCCTGCTGCGACCACCACGGTGGGCGGGAGCGTGATGCCGCCGCCGGCCACTGCCAGCGCGACCACCGCACCACCGGCGGGGGCAGCCTGCGCCAGCGTCACACTGCCGCGGGTGCGCGTGCCGCCGGTCAGCTGGCTGCGCTCCAGCGTGAACGACACGAGCGCAGGTGCGCTCACCACGGGCTTCCAGCCGAGTTGGACCACCTCGAAGTCACTCGCGGACAACAATGCGAAGGCGGGATTGAGAACACCGTTGTTCCATCGCGTGTCGAAGGTCCCGGTGACATACAAATCCGTGCCATTGTCCGCCACGATCAGGCCGTATTTCTGCATCGCCCTGAAGATGCGCCGCATGTTCGCGTTGCTCGTGCGCAGCGCAGGGTCCAGGCCGCCGACGTCCGTCTTGAGACGCAACCGCGCACCCATCGGCAACGCGCCTGCCGTGCTGCCGGCGCGATGCGACGCCGGATACACGTAACCGTTGGTCGCGCGCACGGTGACGCGGAAGGCATGCCCGATGTCGGTCACCAACGGATCGAAAACCTCGTCGTAGCGGACCAGTCCCGGAAAGATCGCGAGTCCTGCCGCATCGGCCGACGTCCACCCGTCGGGCCGGCGATCGTTGGCATTCATGTCGAAGAATGCGCCCGAGCCCGCGTACCAGCGGGCCTGCGTCGCGTTGTGGAAGACGTTGTAGAGCTCGTACAGGTGGCGATGCGTGCAGTCGATCACCAGCAGGTGACGATCACCCTGCGTGCGCTGGTCGACATTGGCCGGCGCACCGCCCTCGACCCAGTGCGGCTGCGTGATCGCCTGCGCGGGAAGCGGATAGAAAGGCACACCCTTCCCGGTGGCCGGGTCCACACCGTCACTCTCGTCCCAGTACTGGAACGTCACGGCCTGCTTCGGCTGCGTGGCATCGACAACGGCGTAGGGCATGCCGTAGATCGCCACGCTTCCCGCCGATTCCTCGCCGCCGAAATCCGGGTGCAGCTTGCGGCTGCCGCCGTTGTTGATAAAGGCGATGTACGCAGCCGACCCGGAATCGACCGGTGCGGCGGCGATGTCGGTGTTCCACCAGTTCGTCGCCGGGAAGACCGGCAGAGGCCCCGGCGGCGGCGCACCCTGGGCGGGCGGTGCAGCCGGGCATTGGGCATACGCGCCCAACACCGAGCAGGCGGCGAAACCCAGCACTAGAATCGATCGCAGCATCGGGCATCCCATGACAGCGAGGGCACGGGGGGTGACGGACCCGAACGCTATCCCCGTCGGCCAAACGCGCGGTTCCGCGGTGCCCTCGCAGCTATTATGCCATTGTCATTGACCTCGACCGCAACCGAGCTGCCGGCCCGGCAAACAAGGGTTCCTTTCGAGCAGAGCCGTCGGTCGGGCGTCAACCATTCGGCCAATGTAGATGCGGTGCCAGCAATTCCAATGTAGCGTCCACGGTTGCGTGGCGAATCAGTTCCTGGATGGCCTCGGACGAGCCGCCACACATGACGCGGCACATGTTGTTCGTCGGTGATTCGAAGTCGCAATGCGACGCACCGTCGAAGACATTGCTGCGCACCAGGTGCGGAATCGATTGCGCGATCGCGGCCCCGCTGCCCAGCAGGTTGCAACCGGAAGGTTCACCAAGCAGGACGATTGCGGGCGCTTCCATTCGCGCCGCGGCTCTCCGCCCAGTTCCGGTGCGATCGACGGGATCGAGTCCGATCCACCCGCGGAGACCCGGCAGCCGGGACGCTGCAAGCAACGTGGCCAAGCCACCGGCGGAAGTTCCGACCAGCACCATGCGCTGCCGCTCGACGGCAGCAAGACCGAGGGCGCCCGCCTCCAGTTGCTCGACCAGCGCCACCATGGTATCCCCGTTACCCCACAGATTCATGACGTTGGGCAGATCCGGAATCACCGCGACCACACCCGCCTCGGCCAGCGCACGGCCGAGATCGCTGTGCCGCGCCCGCGTGCGTGTCCATCCGTGTGCCACGACCGCAACGCCTGCGGCCGGGCGCCCGACCGGCAGGTAGACATCGGCGATCAGTTCCATACCGGCCACTTCGACGCTCCGGGTTTCCACCGCGATCGGCGGCGCAGGCTGGCTCCATCCGGATCCCGCCGATGCGAGTCCCGCGATGGCAAGGGCTGCCAACCTCATGCGGGTACGGCCACGAAGTCGATGCTGCATTGAATCTGCTCCACCATTGGCGGTGCGGTTCATCGTTGATCCCCACGGATTACTGGGACAATGGCGATCCGTTGCGGTTGCACGGCTGCGCCGCATGCTGCCAAGCTTGCGCCAATATCGACCATCCCCCGGTGTCGGTGGTCCCCACCCACGACCGGGCTAACCGAGAGACCCGATGATCAAGTTCTACTACAACCTCGCCCCCAACCCCACCAAGGTCGCGCTCTTCCTCGAGGAAGCCGAGCTGCCGTACGAAACGATTCCCGTGGACACGCGCAAGGGCGACCAGCATGCGCCGGCCTTCCGCGCGATCAATCCCAATGGCAAGGTGCCGGTGATCGTCGACGGTGACGTCACCGTGTTCGACAGCAACGCCATCCTGCTCTATCTCGCCGACAAGACGGGCCGTTTTTTGCCGGCGAATAATCCGGCCGCGCGGGGTCCCATGTATTCGTGGCTGATGTTCATCGGTACGGGGGTGGGGCCCTATTCCGGCCAGGCCGTGCATTTCAAGCACATGGCCCCGGAGAAAGTGCCCTACGCCACCAATCGCTACGTGTTCGAAGTGAAGCGGCACTATGCCATCGTCGAAGCGCGTCTGGCGCAACAGCGCTACATGCTCGGCGACACGTACACCATTGTCGACATGGACCTGTGGGGCTGGGCCCGACTGGTGCCGTACATCCTCGGCGACGACGCGTGGAACGCCTATCCGAGCGTCAAGCGCCTTGTCGACGAAGTCAACTCCCGTCCCGCGGCGGTACGCGTCGCAGCGCTCAAGGAGCGGCACACGTTCAAGACCGAAATGGACGACGACGCGCGTCGGCACATGTTTCCGCAGAACGTCGCGGTCGTCTAGGATCCGCGCGGCGCAGCATGCGCGCGCCGCTGGCGTTGCCCGTGCGGGTGGCGCCAGTGGCGTGTGCACCGCCGAGGCTGAGCGGCGGGAGGCGGTGTGCGGTGACCCCACGACGCGGGTGACCCGCCCCTAGTGCGCCGGGGCGTGGCAATTGAAAGGCAGGAGCCCGACCGGAACGTCGGTGCGATTCTCGCCCTTGACGCTCATCTTGTCCGGCGGGGCCGCAAATCCGCAGACCCAGGCGACCGGGACCACCGGCGCATCCTCCACCACCGCGGGGCGCAGCGTCAGCCGCTTGCCGGCGATCAGCGCATGCGCGCTGTTGCCGAAGGTGATCTGGATCGCGCCCTGCTCGATCGCCACCGCACTGATGTGGTTGTTGACGATCTTGTCCGCAGCGGGCAATCCGGCCGCCGCGTTGTCCTCAGGAAACGATTGCGTCGCACTCCAGCTCGCGGCAACGGCCTTCTTCGCGAGATCGGCGAGCGGCACCGCAGACACGATCTGATCGCGCACGATGCCGTTTTGCAGCCCGGGAATCGCCAGCGTGGCGAGGATGGCGACGATCGCCACCGCCACCATCACTTCCATCAGGGAAAAGCCGCGCCGCGGTGCAGCGTGCATCGCGCGCCGATCAGCCGTCGCCGGGAACGCGGCCGATGCCGGGTAGCTTGAGCGCGGGATGACGCAGATCGAATCCCGTGACCAGACCCAGTACATTCACCTCCAGGCCTTCGTCCGGCCCCGCCATCACCCCGAGCACGCCGAGCAGCGAAATCTGCACGCCTCCGTGGCTCGGCGACCAGCCGATGGCTTGCGTCAACGGCACGTAGTCCTTGCCGATCGCCGTCGACGGCAGCGTGAGTTGCAATTCGGGGATCGCGCGTCCCAGGTAGGCGGTGAACGTGTTGCTGTTGGGGCCAGGCCACGCCCGATACGTGTCGGCGTACGGATAGCCCGCGACGGCGGCAGGCAGCTTGGCGATCGCGTCCCGCGCCGCGTTTCCGCGCAGATCGGCCACGAGACGCGCCGGATTGCCATACCACTGCGCATCCGCTTCGCGCCCATCCGACACCGAGACCACCGAACCACCGTGGCGCGCATACCAGCCGATCACTTCATAGCGCGTGTAGCCGTCGGCGCCCGCGGGCTTGACGGCGAGCCACGTGTGATCGGCGAACGCCCCACGCCAGCCGAACGTGCGGCTTGCATACACCTGCACGACCGGATCCGGATGCGTCGCCGGGTCGGGCGCGAGGCCGGCGCTCACGTGCGTGGCCGTACGCCAGTCGCCACGCAGCGAAACGCCTCCCGTCGCCAGCGTCAGCAACGGCCCGCAAACGAGGAGCAGCAGCCCGCCAAGAAACCATAGCGACGCACGCCGCAGCAGCGTTGCCGCGCCACCGTACGACGGCCCCGCTTCATGGTCCACGTTCATGAAGCGCCCTTTGCCGCGCGTCCCACGGTTGGCAGCAGGCGGGCGAGCTCGGGGCCGCCTACCAGCGTGATGTGCTGTTGCTGCGCGAATTTGCGGGCGTTATCGGACATGGCACCGGCAAAGATGTAGACACATTCGTGCGCGTCGCGTTCCTCCTTTTCCGCAGCGAGCACACGCAGCGGCTCGACCCCGGTCTGAGCCATCTTCCAGCGCTTGCAGCTCACCAGCGCGGTGCGGAATTCCTTGCGAATCATGAAATCGGCGGCAGCGCCGGCCACCTTGCTCACCTCGTACCCGTCGCGGCGGTAGGCGTGCTCGAGCGCGGTGGCGAAGTCCACCCAGGACATCGCGCGCACCGCCGCCAGCGTGCGTTCCACCGACCCTGCCGATGGCTGCTGGAACTGCTTCCACCCGGCGACGATCGTGATCACCACAAAGGGCAGCGACGCCACGGCCCCGAACACCTTGTAGGGCTCCGGAAGGGCCGCGAAGGCCAGCGCGATCATCCCCCCAGCCACCGCGGCGCTGATCCACCACGGCGACCGCAGCAGGATCGCGAACAACGAATTTTCGGACATCTTCCACTGCACGGCGAACCCTTCACCTGCCAGCACCGCTCATCGGGTCCGAGAAGTATAGAGGAGGAGTCCCGGCGCAGCGGGCGGCGCTCCGGCTTCGCAGGCCTGGTTACCGGCCTGGCGCCCGCTATGCATGGCCGTCTGTCGCGTTATCGCGTACAATGCCCCCGCGGCGCTTGATCCAGTCCCTTTGCCGCAGTCGATTCCGACCCTCCGCCGTACTCTCCGTTTGGCTGTGACTGGCCGTCCTTCGCTGGACGAACGGCCGAGCATCCAATCGAAAGCTGTCATGTCCTTTTCGTCTCTCGGGCTGTCCGATGCGCTGCTGCGCGCGGTCGCCGATCATGGTTACACGTCCCCCACGCCGATCCAGGTACAGGCCATCCCGGCGGTCCTCGCCGGCGGCGACCTTCTCGCCGGCGCGCAAACCGGTACCGGCAAGACCGCGGGCTTCGTGCTGCCGATGTTGCAACGACTGTCCACGCGGCCATCGCCGCACGCGTCTTCGCGCCGCAAGCCGCTGCGCGCCCTGATCCTCACGCCGACGCGCGAACTTGCCGCCCAGGTCGAGGAATCGATCCGCATCTATGGCAAGCATTTGTCGCTGACCTCGATGGTGCTGTTCGGCGGCGTCGGTTTCGGCAACCAGACTGCGCAATTGAAGCGCGGCATCGACATCCTTGTAGCCACGCCCGGGCGTCTGCTCGACCATCACGGGCAGGGCAACGTCGACTTCTCGACCATCGAGTTCTTCGTGCTCGACGAGGCCGACCGGATGCTCGACATGGGCTTCATTCCGGATGTAAAGCGCGTACTTGCGCTGCTGCCGAAGAAGCGGCAGAACCTCCTCTTTTCCGCCACGTTCTCCGACGAGATCAAGGCGCTTGCGGCCAGGCTCCTCGATCATCCGCGGGTCATCGAGGTCACGCCGCGCAACTCGACGGTCGAAGCCATCGCGCAGCGCGTGCATCCGGTGAACCGCGAGGAGAAGGCGAAAGTGCTTGCCTGGCTGATCGGCCACCATCGCTGGGAACAGGTTCTCGTGTTCACCCGTACCAAGCATGGCGCAGACAAGCTGGTACGCAGCCTCGAAGCCGATGGTATCCGCGCCGTGGCGCTGCATGGCAACAAGAGCCAGAACGCGCGCACGCGTGCGCTGGCGGACTTCAAGCAGCGCGCCGTCGAAGTGATGGTGGCGACCGACATCGCGGCGCGTGGCATCGACATCGACCAGTTGCCGCACGTGGTCAACTACGATCTGCCGAACGTGCCCGAAGATTACGTGCACCGCATTGGTCGTACCGGGCGCGCCGGCAACGACGGCGAGGCGATCTCGCTGGTATGTGTCGACGAGTACGCGTTCCTGCGCGACATCGAGCGACTGATCAAGCGCGCGATACCCAGGGAGACGATTGCCGGCTTCGAACCCGACCCCAACGCCGTCGCCCAGACCGTCTTCACCCAGCGCGGACAACGGCCCCCAAACGCTGCCCGCACCCAGCAGCGCCAACGCGGCACCGCCGTGGCCGCAGCAGGCGCGCGCCGCCCCGCCGCACCCGGCGCGCAAGCGACGCACGCCACGAAACGCAGCCATCACGTACCGCCGGCCAAACCTGCTTCCGCGCCGACCCGTACCCACGCCCAGCGCGGCGGCGAGGGCGGCCAGGCGCGACAGTCCCGTGTGGCGGCCGACGGACACGGCAGGCACGCACACGGTCAACCCGGCGCGCTGCTCGGCCGGCCGCCGAGCAAGGTCGCGTAGCCGCCGGAATATTGGTCAGCTTGTCGTGCACATTTTCCAGGCCGGCGACAAGCTGCTTCGATGCGAATACTCCGGTGGATTTCCCCGGGACGATGGGCTAACCTTCCAAGCTTCGCAATCGCGGTCGGTACCTGGCCGGTCGACCATGCGCACGCTCCGTCAATCTGCTCTGCTCGCCCTTGCTCAGCTGCTTTGCGCCAGCCTCGCAGTTGCGCAGGGCTTCCGCTTCTCGCAACCCGACAACTCGGCGCAGCAGGAGGAAGCGGCCAAGCAGCAGCGGATCGCCGAGCAGCTGTCCGTGCCATGCAAGGCGAGCATCAAGGACAAGAAGATCATGGTGATGATCGGCGAGGTCCAGTCCAATGGCTGGATCATCGCCGAGCAGCAGAACTACGGCCCGCATTTCGAGGCGATCAACCAGCGCCTGCGCGCACTGGGCTTGCGGACCTACACACCCGAGGAAATCCGTCGGCAGATCGCGCAAGCGGAAATCGACGCCTACTTCCGCAACGATCCCGATGCCGCGCTCGCCGCGTCTCGCAAGCTGGGGGCGAACTTCGTGCTGAAAGGCCTCATCACCGCCCAGGTGACCGGCAATCCGAGAATGCGCGTCAACCAGGTGTCGGTGGACATGGGCTTCACCCTCACCAGCGCCAACGGTCGCCAGGTCGCCACCGCCGATGCCAATTCCAGTTCGTATGCCGGCGCCGACATCCGGCGCATGGCGCTGACCCTCGTCAACGAGCAGGCGGACGAAGTGGTCGCCAATCTGTATGCCCAATATTGTGCCAATGCCGGCATTGCCGCGGGTGGCAAGCCACGTTGAACGCCGTCCGCACTGTCCTGTGGTCAACCGTCAGAGGAATTTCGTCATGTCACATCGCCAACTGAGAACCTGGGTTCGGGACTGTCACTGGGTCTCGCGCTGCTTGGTTCGACGTCACTCGTCATTGCTCAGCCGACCTTCGGCAATCCGTCGCCGACCGCGGGTAGCTCCACGTCGCAGAAAGCGAACCAGTCCGCCGATCAGGCGCTGTACAAACCCGTCGAGTATCAGAACGCCAACAGGAAAGGCCCCGCACTGGTGGTCATTCCCGGGGAGATCAAGAGCAACAACGCGACGTTCCTCCAGAAATTCACGGCCAACAACATCGCCGACTTTGCCGAAATCGAACTGTCGAGCGCCAACTTCCAGGTGCTCGAACGCGCCAACCTCGGGCCGCTGCTGAACGAATTCGAACTCGCCTACAACCTGGGCGATCCCAACCAGGCGCGCAAGTTCCTCGGCATGGGCAAGCTCAAGTCGACCAAGTACGTGGTCAAGTTCGACATCCTGAAGACCGAACAGGTCGCCGCCGCGCAGGAAGGCTTCGACGGGCGCACGCTAGGCCAGATGGCCGGACTGCTGGGCGCATTCAGCGGCTCCCTGGGTGGCGCGCGCGCGGGTGCGGTCGGCGGCACCGCACTGGGATCGGTGCGGTCGGGCGAATCGTCGGGGGTCTGGATCATCGGCATGCGCTACAAGATCATCAACGCCGAAACCACCGAGCAGCTGGCGCAGGGCTACACCGAGGAGAAGATGGAAGTCGGTGCCAAGTCATCGGCGGCCCTCGGGATCTCCCAGTCGCAGCAGGGCGGCGTGTCGCTCGACACGATGGTGCAGCGCCTCGTGCAGAAGTCCGTATGGGAAATCGACAGCAAGTACAAGTGACCTTCGTGCAGTAAAGCCAGCGACGCCGGCGGGAGCGTTCCCGCCGGCGTCGTGCTTTGGAACGGACCGCGCGAAGTGTGCGCGCGAGTGAGGGCGAACGACGATGATCAGCAAATTGGGAAAGTACGAGATCCGCGGCGAACTCGGCCGCGGCGCGATGGGCGTGGTGTACGAGGGCTTCGATCCCATGATTCATCGGATCGTGGCGATCAAGACCATTCGCGCCGACCGCCTGGGTGGCAACGAATCGGCGACGGCCATCGCCCGCTTCCGCAGTGAGGCGCAGGCGGCCGGGCGGCTCACGCATCCGAACATCGTCGCTATCTACGACTTCGATATCGACGGCGACACCTGGTTCATCGCGATGGAGTCGGTCAAGGGTCGCGAACTCAAGGAATACTTCGACGGCAACGAGCGCTTCGCTATCACGGATATCGTGCGCATCATGGCGCAGATCCTGGCGGCACTCGATTACTCGCACCGGCAGGGCGTGATCCATCGCGATATCAAGCCTGCCAACATCTTCATCCTCACCGACGGCACCGCCAAGGTGGCCGACTTCGGGATCGCACGCCTCGATTCGTCGACCCTCACGCAGGTCGGTGACGTGCTCGGCACGCCCGCCTACATGTCGCCCGAGCAGATCATGGGCCTTCCGGTGGATGGACGATCGGATCTGTTTTCCGCAGGCGTGCTCCTGTATCAGTTCCTGACCGGCGAGCGGCCGTTCGCGGGTTCGGCCAACACCATCATGCAGAAGGTGCTGAAGGAGGAACCGCTGCCGCCGTCGAGCCTCAACGTGCAACTGCCGTCCGCCATGGATGCGGTCGTGCGCAAGGCGCTCGCCAAGAAGCCGGCCGATCGCTTCCAGACCGCGAAGGAATTTGCCGACGCGCTGCAGGCGGCGACCGCCGACGACCCCGACGCGACGGTGCGCGCCACGCCATCCGGCGCGACCGCCAGCCGGCCGTCGGCCGCGCCCATACCCGTGGCAGCCGCCCCCGGTCCAGCACCTGTTCCCGCCAAGTCATCGCAGACCACGGCAATCGCCATTGTCGTCGGCGCGCTGGTCATCGCGGGCGTTGCAGGTGGTTGGTGGTGGTCGCAGCGCGCTGCCGCGCCTTCAGTCGTGGCGCGGGCCCCGACGTCGGCTGGGCCGGGCAGTGCACCGGCAACCGCCGCCACGAACGGTCAGACAGCCCCGGCAGGCCAGCCTGCACCCGGCGTGACGGACGGCGCGACTCCGGTCGCTGCACCTGCCGCGGGGACATCGACCGCGCCGGTGGTCCCTTCGTCCGGTGCAGCAGCCACCGCCGGCGCAAGCAACCGCTCCGCCGCCAGCGGGCGCGCCCGATCCCGGCACCATGGTCATCTCCGCAGTGGGCCTCGTCGATCCCACCGACCCGCGCTATGCACGGGATCCCGCGCTGCTGCAGACCGATCTGCGTGCGGATTCCAAGCGGCAACTGGTGTCCAAGGCGCTCGGCCTGATGCTCGCCAAGGACGCGCTCGCCAAGAACTACGACGTGCTGCAGACGCGACTGCTTCCGCAAAGCGGTGATTTCGTGACGGCCGTCTACCAGGAGGGCGCACCGCAGACCGGCAAGGACGGCCTCGTCTCCCTCAACACGCGCGCGGCCGTGAACGTACGCGCACTGCAGAAGTCGCTCAACCAGATGTCGCGCGACGAGCGCATCGACTTCATTCGCGCCGGCGGCGATCCGAAGGTGGCGGTGCGCATCAACGCTTCCGACGTCGATCAGCCGGGCGCACCGCCGCTGCCCTCACCCGTCGCCGAGAACCTGCTCAAGGAACGCATCAAGACGTTCGGATTTCCGCACCTGGTCGGAGGGCGAGAGCGGCGGCAACCAGAGCGCCGATTTCCTGGTGCAGGGTGAGGCCAAGATCAAGCGCCTGTCGATGCGCCTCGAAGCATCGGGCCTCGTCGTCACCAAGTACGCGTTGACCTCGTGGACCGTCAAGGCCATCGATCGCGCCACCGGCGAAGAGATCTACTACAACACCAAGCTGCCGCAGGGCCTGGGGAGCTGGGCCAGCGAGGAGCAGGCATTGAAGGCGATCGGCACGAAGATCGCCGACGAGTTCTCGCGCAATTTTTTCCTGCAGCATGTCGTCGCCACGGGCCGCAAGGTTTCGCTCGTGCTCTCCGGCATGCCCGATACAGCCACGGAGGACCGGATCGGCCAGGAGTTGCTCGGGTTGCCCGCCGTGATCACGTTGAAACAGGGTCCGCCGGCGAAACCGCGCGTCTACGACCTGCAACTCGCCGGCAATGGCGGCGGCAGCGGCGACCTCGTGCTCGGGAGCGTCCTCGGGCCGCTGAACGCGAAATTGGGTAAAGCCTGCTTTGCGCTCGGCGGGATCAATGGCGAGCAAGTCAGCGTCAACTTCGCGCCCGACTGCGCCGATCCGGCGGTGCTGGGAAGGCTCGAGACCAATCCGCCTGCCAGCCTGTACAGCGCCCCGCCCGCCCGCCAAAAGGCCGTCATCAAGAATCCGGAAACGCTGCGCAAGCTCGTGGTTTGATCGGCCACGGATGCTGGAAATCGCATTGCTTGCCGCGCTTGCCGCCGGCGGTTGGTTCTGGTGGGACAGTTTGCAGGCGCGTGAAGCGGCGAATGCCGCGATGCGTCCTGCGTGCCGCGTCGCGCGGGTATCTGTTCCTCGACGACACCGTGGCCTTCGCATCGTTACGGCCAGTCGCGCAATACCGAAGGCCGACTGCAATTGCGTCGCGTCTATCGGTTCGAGTTCAGCGATACCGGAAACAATCGGCGCGGCGGGCATGGTGGCGCTGCAGGGCGCGCGCGTCGTCGACTACGACTTGCCGGAGCCGCAGGCGGAACCTCCAGCTGCTAGTCAACGTCCGAGCGCCGCCGCATGGTGGCGCAGTTGCGCTTCGATGAACGTGGCGATGAAGAAATAGCTGTGGTCATAGCCGTCGCGATAGTGCATCTGCAGCGATACGCCTGCCGATCGCACACGCCGCCTCGAGCAAATTGCGGCCTTAGCTGCGTCTCCAGGAAGCCATCTTGCCGGCCCTGATCGACAACGATCGGGGGCCCGCCCCAGCCGCGATCCTCGAGCAGCGCCGTCGCATCGTACGCGCGCCACGTCGTGCGGTCGGGACCCAGATAGCCGGTGAGTGCCTTTTCACCCCACGCGCAGCGCATCGGGGAGGCGATCGGCGCGAACGCGGACACGGTGCGGAATCGCTCGGGATGCTTGAGGGCGATCGTCAGCGCGCCGTGGCCACCCATCGAATGGCCGAAGATGCCGGTGCGCGATGCGTCGACCGGGAACGAGGCATTGACCAGCGCCGGCAATTCCTCGGCGACGTACGTGTACATCCGGTAGTACGCGGACCATGGCGCGACCGTCGCGTCGACGTAGAAGCCCGCGCCGACGCCGAAGTCGTAGTTGTCGCGATCGCCCGGAATATCGACTCCGCGCGGACTCGTGTCCGGCACGACGATCGCCAGGCCCAATTCGGCGGCGACGCGCTGGGCGCCCGCCTTGGCGATGAAGTTGTCCTCGGTGCAGGTGAGGCCGGAGAGCCAGTACAGCACCGGCACCCGCTGCGTGTCCGCCTGCGGTGGCAGGTAGACGCCGAAGCGCATCGTGCAGGCGGTGGAATGCGCGGCATGCGTGTACACGCGCTGCTCGCCGCCGAAAGCGCGGCTGGCGGCGACCTGGGTCAATGCGGCAGTGGCGGACAAGACGCGGTCCGGCGCTAGTACTTCACGACCGCACGGATCGAATCTCCAGCGTGCATCAGGTCGAAGCCATCATTGATCTTCTCGAGTGGCAGCACATGGGTGATCAGGTCGTCGATATTGATCTTGCCATCCATGTACCAGTCGACGATCCGCGGCACATCGGTGCGGCCGCGCGCGCCGCCGAATGCCGTGCCCTTCCACACGCGCCCCGTCACTAGCTGGAACGGCCGGGTCTTGATCTCCTGCCCGGCGCCGGCGACGCCGATGATGATCGATTCGCCCCAACCGCGATGGCAGCATTCGAGCGCCTGCCGCATCACGTCGACATTGCCGATGCATTCGAAGCTGTAATCGGCGCCGCCGCCGGTGAGCTCGACCAGGTGCGCGACCAGGTCGTTGCCGTGGTCCTTTGGATTGACGAAATGCGTAAGGCCAAATGTGCGCGCCAGCGCTTCGCGCGCCGGATTCAAATCGACGCCGACGATCATGTTGGCGCCGACCATGCGCGCGCCCTGCACGACATTGAGGCCGATCCCGCCCAAGCCGAACACGACGACGTTGGCGCCCGCCTCCACTTTCGCGGTGTTGATGACCGCACCGATGCCGGTGGTCACGCCGCAGCCGATGTAGCAAACCTTCTCGAACGGTGCGTCCTCGCGGATCTTCGCCAGCGCGATCTCGGGCAGGACAGTGAAGTTGGCGAACGTCGAACAGCCCATGTAGTGATGCAGCGGCTTGCCGTCGAGCGAGAAGCGGCTGGTGCCGTCGGGCATCACGCCTTTGCCCTGCGTGGCGCGGATCGCCGTGCACAGGTTGGTCTTGCGCGACAGGCACGACTTGCATTGGCGGCATTCGGGCGTGTAGAGCGGAATGACGTGATCGCCCTTGCGCACGCTGGTGACACCGGGCCCGATGTCGACGACGACGCCCGCGCCCTCGTGGCCGAGAATCGCCGGAAACAGACCCTCGGGGTCGGCCCCGGAGCGGGTGAATTCGTCGGTGTGGCAGATGCCGGTGGCCTTGATCTCGATCAGGACCTCACCGGCCTTCGGACCGTCAAGGTCCACCGTCTCGATGGTGAGCGGCGCACCCGCCCGATGCGCGACTGCGGCACGGACTTTCACTTGGCATAACCTCCGGATAGAGACCAGTGCAATCTAACATCCTGCCAATACCCTGCCCCGCTGCAGGGTTGACACCCGAGATTGGGCGACGGCGCCCAGCGCGCAGCGCCGTCCCTCCCGCGTGGTCGTCTCCTAGCGATGTCATCCCTGCCGCGGATTCGCTCCTTGCCGGGGCTTCGCCAACCCGAGCCCAACCAACAGCAGCACGATGGGCAGCGCGACATACCCCGCCAGCGGCGCGAGGCTCCACAGGAACTGCATCGACGCATCCGCATCGAACGCATACGCCCCGCCGCCGAGGGCGAAGTAACTCGCCACTTCGCCGGTGGCCCATACGGTCAGCACCACGGCGATGGGCAGCAGCAGCAGCCACGCGAACCGCCCGAGAGCCGCCGATCGCGGCAAATCCCCTCGCCGCACGCTGCGCCACAGGCGTACGCAATGGACGATCGCAATGGCGACGGCGAGCACGGGTGCCGCGTACAGGACGCCGATGCGTACCGCGAGCCACATGATCAGACGGGACCGCTGCGCATCGACTCAGGGCCCCTGGATGCCTCGTGTCGCCAGTCGTATGCGATACAGCGACGTGGAGGCGGCGATAAACAGGGAGTCGCGCTGTGGCCCGCCGAACGTGACGTTGCCCACTTTTTCCGGCACGTGGATCTTGGCGAGGCGGATGCCCGCTGCGTCGTAAACCTGCACGCTGTCGAGCGACGAGGTGTAGATCCAGCCATGGTGGTCGAGGCGAAAGCCGTCGGCGAGCCCTGGCTCGACGACGGCGAACACGCGGTCGTTCGTAAGATGCCGGCCCCCCTGGACATCGAACGCAAAGATGCAATGGTTGCCGCCGCCATCGCGGCGCAGTGCCGCCGACGTGTCCGACACGTAGAGGCACGACTCGTCCGGCGAGAAGGCGAGCCCGTTCGGCTCCTCGGGCAAGTCGGTCACCGGTTCCAGCGCGCCATCGCGCGGATCGAAACGGAATACGTAGCAATCGCCGATCTCCGACTCGCCGCCGCGGCCCTCCTCCGGAATCACCAGTCCATACGGCGGGTCGGTGAACCAGATCGTGCCGTCGGACTTGACCACGATATCGTTCGGCGCATTGAAGCGCTTGCCCTGCCAGCGATCGACGACGATGCGCTGGTCACCGCCATCCCAGCGCGTGCGGAACACCGCGCGCAATCCGTGCGAGCAGTGCAGCAGATCGCCATTGTGGTCACGGGTGTGGCCGTTGGTGAATTCGACGCGCTCGCGCCACACGCGCGTACCGTCTGCCTGCGACCAGCGCAGCATGCGGTCGTTAGGGATGTCGCTCCACAACACGCTATCGTCTTCGGCGATCCACACCGGCCCCTCGCTCCAGATGGCACCGGTGGCGAGGCGCTCGAGCGCGGGCCGGTGCGCGACCACGGGCGCGAACCGGTTGTCGAAAATCTCCACGCGGGCCGGCGATGGATCGGCACTCATCGCGGCAGCGCGTCCAGGAACTGCAGCAAAATCTCGTTGAAATGCTGCGGCTGCTCGAGACTAGGCAGATGCGCCGCATCGGGCCATGCGTTCAGGGTGGCACGAGGTATCTCCGCGGCAAGGTATCGGCAACGGCGCACGATGTGTGGGAAGTCGAGTTCGCCAAAGAGCACCAGCGTGGGCACGGCAAGTTCACGCACGCGCGCGTACGCCGACGGCGGATGCATCGCCTCGCCGCGCGTTTCCGCCCGCAACGCAATGTCGTTCATCGCCAGGAACAGCGCCCTCGCTTCGCCGCCTACGCGCCCTTCTGCGGCGAGCGGGCCGTCGAGCCAGGCGTGCGCCTCCAGCGCATTGACGGCATCGATGTCCGCGGCCGCCTCGGCGGCCTCGACGCGCGCGATCCAGGCGCGGATGGCCGGTGGATGGTCGTCGTCATCCGGTTCGCCACTGATCGCCGGCGCGACGAGCACCAGCGCCCGCACGCGTGCCGGTTGCGCCAGCGCGGCGTCGATGGCAATGCGCCCGCCCTGCGAGCAGCCGACGAGCACGGCGGGCGCACCGGAAGTCGTGGCATCGATCACGCGGAACAGGTCGTCCACCTGCGAATACGCGTCATCGGCATGCAGCGAGTCACCGAATCCGCGCCGATCGTAGGCGATGGCGCGGTACCGGTGGTTCGCCTCACCCAGCGCGTCGAGCTGCAGCCGCCACATGCGCCGGTCCGCAACCCCGGCATGCAGGAATACGACCGGCATGCCATCGCCGACTGCGTCGATGGCAAGCTCGGCAGCACCGGAAGCGACGGTCGGGATCGTCATGGCGAATCACCCGCTCCGGCTGTCCGGCATGCGCCGCGGTTCGTCCGCCTGCCCCGACCACACCGAAATGCGCTTAAATGCATGCACGATTCCTGACCCATAGGCCTCAACCCCATGATCCACGATACGCCAGCGAACCGTGTGTTCGCACGCACCATCGTCCTCGCCGTTGCGCTTCTCGCCGGGTGCGCGACGCCTCCGGCCGCGCCGGACATTGCGACCCTGCAGCAGCAAGTGACCGCCACCGAGCGCGCCTTTGCCCGCACCATGCAGGATCGCGATCACGCGGCGTTCGTCAGCTTCCTGGCCGAGGACACCGTTTTTTTCGCCGGCTCCCAGCCATTGCGCGGCCGCACTGCCGTGGCCGCGGCGTGGAAGCGCTACTACGAGCAGCCGACCGCGCCGTTTTCCTGGGCGCCCGCCGAAGTGGAAGTGCTCGACTCGGGGACACTCGCCATCAGCTCGGGACCCGTGCACAACGCCGAGGGCAAGCTGATCGCGACGTTCACGTCCATCTGGCGGCAGGAAGCACCCGGCGTCTGGCGCATCGTGTTCGACAAAGGCAAGGAGGCCTGCGCGTGCGCGGCACCACGCTAGTTCGGGTCTCATCGGCGGGACGTGGTTCACTTGCCCCAGCGTAGCGCCACCGGCGAGACGGCCTCGGCCAATTCCAGCAACCCGGCGCGCGTGGCTGGATGCAGCGGCTCCAGCGGATGCCGCACCGCATCGCTCTTGATCACGCCGCCGGCCAGCATCACGGTCTTGGTGGCGCGCAAACCGCATTGCCGGTTCTCGTAGTTGATCAGCGGCAGGATGCGGGCATAGTGTGCGGCGGCATCAGCGCGTCGGCCGGCCAGGAACGCCTCCACCACGGGCTTGATCAGGTCCGGCAGCAGCGCGCTCGACATCGTGCCGGTCGCCCCGGCGTCGAGATCCGCCATCAGCGTGATCGACTCCTCGCCATCGAAAGGCCCTGCGATCAGCGCTCCGCCCTTCTCGATCAACGCGCGCAGCTTGCCGGCTGTGCCGGGCATCTCGACCTTGAAGTAGCGCACCGCCGGTACTTCGTGCGCGAGGCGGACCAGGAACGGCACGCTCAAGGCGACGCCGCTCAACGGCGCATCCTGGACCATGATCGGCAGGCCCGATGCTTCCGCGACATGCGCAAAGTGCTGGACCATGCCATTCTCGTCCGCGCGCAAGCCCACACCGTGATACGGCGGCATCAGCATGAGCATCCTGGCGCCCGCTGCGGCAGCGGCGCGAGCCCGCTCGCCGGCCACCCGCGTGCTGAAGTGGCTGCAAGTGACGATCACCGGTACGCGTCCCGCGACGTGCGTCGAGACAAAGATCGAGCAGCGTCGTGCGCTCCGCGTCGGTCAGCAGGAACTGCTCGGAATAGTTGGCCAGGATGCAGATGCCGTCGACGCCCTGGTCGACCATGCAGTCGAGCACGCGGCGCATCCCGGGCAGATCGAGGTCGCCATTGTGCGGTAAAGGGCGTCGGCGCGATCGGATAGATGCCCGTCCAGGCCGAGTTGTCCGTTGCGGGCACCTTAGGCTGCCTCCTTGGCGATCGTTGTCGTTGTCCGCGCGATTTGCCTGCGCCCGGAACCTCACATCCTAGCAACGCGACGCCGAGCAAGGCGGACTGCGTGCAGGGCGTGCCGCGCTAGTTGTCCACCGTCGTAAATGCCGCGAGATTACCGGTGGTCCCGGTCATGTAGACGCTGACAGTCTGGCCCTCGGTCAGCACGACGTTGGGAAGCGTCAATACGGTCATCCCGGACACCGCGTCGACGAACGTCAGCGTGTAGGTGGCCGCCGTCAGCAGCAGATAGCCCGATGCGCTCGGCGCGGCCAGGGCCGAAACCTGCACCACTCCATCGGCCTCGATGGTGACTGCGCCCACGCCAAGCGCCGTGTTGACGAAGCGGACCCGCGCGTTGCCCGCCGTCGGCGGCAGATTGAGATCGTTCAGTACGAAAGCCTGGGTCGCGCCCGGCAAGCCGGTGACGAACACCGACTGGTCGGTGGCTCCGCCGAGCGAGTCCGCCACCGCGGCAATCGGCGCGCCGGGCGTCGCCACCGCTTCGAAGACGACGTTCTCCATGCCGGATGGCACGCCGTTGTAGGCCGATGCGGTCAGGTAATCGATGTTCGAGGCGATCGTCGTGGCGCCGAACAGCTGGTTGACGGCCCCGGTCTGCGACGCCGCGTTCACCGCCTTGATTCGCGCGGTGGCGCTATCCGAAATGAGCGCCGGTCCGTTGGTTTCCAGCAGCACGGCGTTGACCAGCAATCCACTTCCCTTGCTGTAGAGAACGATCGCCACCGACGCATTCGAAGCGAGATTGCGGGCACCCGAGTCGTACAGGATGCCCTTGGCCCCGTTCGGCGTCACGCGCAGCTGGTAGGTCCCACCGGGAAAAGTCAGGTTGCGCGAATTCCCGCCATACCCCACGCCGAAAAAACTGGGGCTCATGTTGGTGATGTCGGCACCGGGCGCAGTGACGTAGATGTCGACGGTCGACTGGTTGATCGCGCCGTTGAACACACTGACCTGCGCATTCCCCGAGTTGCCGGAGTTCTGGAATTCGGCCAGCAGCGTGCCGATCGGCGCGTTCATGCTGCCCGTGAGGACTAACGAGTAAGGCTGGTTGCCGGAGAGGTTCACCGAAAAATTCAGCAGCGCATTCGCAGCGCCGGGCACGCTGACGACGAAATTCGTGATCTGGTTGTCGTAGCTCTGGTAGCCGGTAACGCCCTGGAAAGCGACACTCGCGAATTGGACGGTGCCGCCCACACTCACGTCGAGCGGTGGCGAATCCGGGATCAGGTTGAGCACGCGCACCGATGCCGGGTGCGGCGGGAAATAGTTGATGCTGTTGATCTTGCAGCCGGACAACGCGAGGGCGGCGAGGAGCGGAAATGCGAACAACAGCCGGCGACGTGCGGACATCGGTGGTTCCTGCAATGGTTTGACGCATTATGCCATGCAGGTACCGGCCTCCGGCCGGCGTGGGCGCGCGACCGAAGGCGCGCGACTCATCCGGCGCGCTTGCCCGCGGCTACTCTATTCGACCCGATGTGTACGACGGCATGCCGCGCCGCGTTGCCAATGCCGCGGGTCGCGGCGACACTTCAGTGCAAGTCGGTCGTCCCCTCGAGGCGTTGCACGTCCCCGTTGAGCTCGCCACCTTCCGCAACGATGAGCTTGCCGTAACGGATGGTGCCGGATACGCGGCCCGTTCCGTGCACGATCAGCCGCGTACGTGCGGTCAGTTCACCCTCGAATTCACCATGGATCTCCGCGACGTCGATGAGCGCGGTGCCCTTGAGCGTTCCGGGCTTGGCGATCTGCATGCCCTTGCTGTGGATGGTGGCCTCGACCTGGCCCTCGATCACCATCGAATCGCAATCGGAGATCTCCACACCCTTGAGCTTGATGTTGGCGCCTACCGAAAGGATGCTGCCGCCGGAGGTCCCCGTGGCGGCCGCAGGTGCGGACGCGGTCGCCGATGCAGTTTCGCGATGCGTCGTCGAAGTGGCCGTTGACGTGGATGGCTCTGGTCCGGTTGTCGTGGAGGGCGTCGGTCGCGTTGCCATCGGCGTTGCGGACGCGCTTCCCGGAGGGTCGTAAATCGCGGGCCGCAGCGTGGTCTTGCCGGTCTCGCGAACGTCCGGCGCGCGGTCCTTGCGATTGAAATTGATCATGAGGTCTCCTGACGATAGGGTGGGACTATGACAATGTCATTATTCGCCAATGAAGCGTACAACGCAAGAGGCATTGTCCTACACAGGCACCCAGCCCGCATGCTAGCCTGCCCCCAAGATGGCCAGAAGCGCGCTGATGCGACTGCTGCAACGTGCCGCCCGGACGGCCGCCCTCGCCGCGCCACCGTCTTCGAGCCGCCCCGGGCGGCGCGCCTTTCTCCGGCGGTCGGCGGCGGTCGGCGCCGCTGGTTGTTTCCCGCAATGGATCCCCGCCGCCGCGGGGCGCGACAACCGAAGCCGGGTCGCGATCGTTGGTGCCGGGTTGGCGGGACTGACCGCCGCCTATGCGCTGCGGAAGGCCGGCGTCCACGCAACGGTGTACGAGGGCGCGCCACGCGTGGGCGGCCGCTGCTGGACCGAGACCGCGGCGTTTGCCGAGGGGCAGGTCGCGGAACGTGGCGGCGAACTCATCGACACGTCGCACGTCGCCATCCGTGAGCTTGCCGCGGGGTTCGGGCTGATGCTCGACGACCTGCTCGATGCCGAGCCGCCGGGCAGCCAGGGCTCGGTGCACTTCGACGGCCAGCCCTATCCGTTCAGTGCCATCCAGCGTGACTTTGTCGCCATTCAGCCCGCTCTCGCGCGCGATGCCGCGATCCTCGGCGACGCGGTGCCGACCTTCCGCCAGCACACCGCCGCGCAACGCGAGCTCGACCTGCTGTCCGCCGCGCAGTGGATCGCCACCCGCGTGCCCGGTGGTGCCACGTCGCGCTTCGGGCGTCTGCTGATCAATGCGTATGGCGAAGAGCTGGGCGCGGAGCCGGACGAGATCAGCGCAATCACCGTGGTCAGCCTGCTGGCCGGTTCACCCGCCGATCACTTCTCGCCCTACGAGGAATCGGACCAGCGCTTTCACATTCGTGGCGGCAACGCCCAGTTGGTCGAGCGCCTGGCCGAACCGGTCGGCGCGCAGATCGAATTGCGCACGCGCCTGCTCGCGCTGGCCCGTGGTGCCGACGGGCGCTATCGCCTGACCCTGCTGCGCGACGGCAGCGAGCAGGTGGTCTACTTCGATCGGGTGATCCTGGCCCTGCCCTTCCCGCTGCTGCGCGCCGTCGATATCGGCCAGGCCGGATTCCGGCCGCGCAAGCGCCGGTCGATCGAAGAGCTCGGCATGGGACGCAATACGAAACTCCAGTTGCAGTTCACGCGACGCTGGTGGCTGGACGCGAACGGCAACGGTGAAATCCGCACCGATCACGCCTTCCAGACGACGTGGGAAGTGACGCGGGCGCAAGCCGGTTCCGGCGGCATTCTCAACTGCTTTTCCGGCGGCGCAACCGCTGTCCACGCGGGGCAGGACGACATCGACGCCCGTGCCCGCAGCGCGCTCGACGAACTGGAGCGGATCCATCCCGGCGCGGCCGCCACCTGGAACGGGCGCGTCATTCGCAATGCGTGGGATCGCAATCCGTGGTCGCTCGGTTCCTATGCGTTGATCCGCCCCGGGCAGTACACGGCGTTCTACGGCATCGAGGCAGAGCCCGAAGGCCACGTATTTTTCGCGGGTGAGCACACGTCGATCGAATCGCAGGGCTATCTCAATGGCGCGGTGGAAAGCGGCCAGCGGGCAGCCGGCGAAGTGCTCGCGTCCCTCGGCGCACGAAAGCTACGAACCGCGGTCGACGCCCGCCTCGCGGCGGCTGTCGCCTGAGCGGTCGCGGTAAGGCAGCAGGCGCGATGGCCCCGCGGGGCCGGCCTGCCGCGAACATGCGCCGCCACGCACGCACTCACGCACGAACGCGCAGCGGCTACGCCGGACTCGGAAAGCGCAGCTGGATCGCCGCGATTTCATCGAGCGCCGCCGCGTCCAGCGCGAACTGGGCACCGGCGATGTCCTCGGCGAGTTGCGCAAGCGACGTGGCGCCGATGATCGAGGCGCCCACGAACCAGCGACTGCGCACATAACCCAGCGCCAGTTGCACCGGCGTGATGCCGAGCCGGCGCGCGAGGTCCAGGTAGGCCGCCACGGCCTCATGCACGATCGGCTTGCGAAAGCGCAGTCCCAGGCCGTCGAAGAGCGTGAAGCGGGCGCCGGGCGGCGTCGCGCCGCCAACGTACTTGCCCGCCAACATGCCGCCGGCCAGCGGGCTGTAGGCGAGCAACGACATCGATTCGCGAAAGAGCGTTTCGGCCAGGTCGTTGTCGACACCGCGCGAGACGAGGCTGTAGCTGTTCTGCAGCGTGACCGGTCCCGGCACGCCGAGTTCGCGCGCCGCGTGCCGGAACGCGCATACGCCCCAGGCAGATTCGTTCGAAAGCCCGAAATAGCGGATCTTGCCCGCCTTGATCAGCGCCGCCATGCCCTCGACCTGTTCGGCGATGTCCGGGCCGGGACGCTCTTTCGACGGATCGAATTCGGTGGCGCCGAAATTGGGAACGTTGCGCTGCGGCCAGTGGATCTGGAACAGATCGATGCAATCGATCTGCAAGCGCGCAAGGCTCGTCTCGACAGCTTCCGCGATCACGCCCTTGGTCAGGTCGGTACGCCCGTCGCGAATCCAGTCGCGCCGGCCGGGCCCCGCGACCTTGCTGGCGATGACGAGCCCGTCGCGCGAATGGGCCGCCAGCCAGGCGCCGAGCATGGCTTCCGTGCGTCCTTGCGTCCTGGCATTGGGCGGTACCGGGTACATCTCGGCCGTGTCGATGAAGTTGATTCCCTGCTCGCGTGCGTAGTCGAGCTGGGCGTGGGCATCGGCCTTGGAGTTTTGTTCGCCCCAGGTCATCGTACCCAGGCAGACCTCCGAAACGTTGAGGTCGGTGCCGGGCAGCGTGTTGTATTTCATCAGGAACTCGCGGTGTGGTTGGCAGGGCTGCCGGGCAATGCGCCCGGCGTGCACGCGAACGCGTGCCCTCTATCCTACCCGGTACCGCCGGGCCGCCGCGGTCAGTACAGGATCTGCTCGCGCTGCGAAAGGTCGGCGCGCAGTTCCATCAGGTCGTCGTCGAGCGCATCGCGCACCGACACCATGCCAAGCGGCCGATCGAATTCCACGACGGGAAGATGGCGAAAGCGTCCCTTGTGCATGATGCGCAGGGCTTGCAGGAACGGTTCGTCCGGATGAATGGTCAACGGCTGCGGTGTCATCACATCGGCCAGCTGCGTGGTCGCCGGATCGCGCGCTGCCGCGACAACGCGAAACAGCGCATCGCGCTCGGTGAAAATACCGGCCAATCGCGAACCATCGACCACCAGCAGCGCGCCGATGTTGTGCTGCTGCATCGATTGCGCCGCGGTCAGCACGTTGGCGTCCTTGGGCGCGGTGATCGGAGTCTGGCTGGCGACGATCGTGCGCAATGAGCGAATGGGCATGGTCGAATCCAGTGGAATGCTGACAGCGCTATTGGGCGCCTTCGGCGCAACGTCCGTCAAGCGCGCCGGCGAGCCGGTGCGGCGTCGATGCGGCGCGGCACTCCGCTGCCGACGTCAGAAGCGCAGCGCCCCGCTCCGCTGCGCCACCTTCATTCGGGCTACGGTGGGCACGAGATTGAGCCCGGTCGCGATGCGCAGGCGCTGCGCGGCGCGCGCGAGTTCAGCAGGGGTGCGCTCGACCGCCGGGCCTACTGCTGCCAGCGCGACAGTGTTGCCGCTTGTGCATGCCGGCAAGGCGATCGCGCGCCCCGAGAACGCGGCGTCGAGGCGCTCCATGCTCGGCTGCACGCCGCGGGTCCGGCGCAGCAGATTGGTCGCCAGCAGGCCACTGGCGGCGAGCCTCGCCTCGCAGTTGCAATAGAACGGCAGCGTGTCGAGCATGCCGGCGGCACCCCTGGCGTCGAAGCCATCGACCAGGATCAGGTCGAAAGCGCGCTCGCTGCGCATCACGAATTCGCTGCCATCGCCGATCTCGAGCCGCAGCCGCGCGCTGGCGGACGGCAGCTTGAAATACTGCTGCGCCACCGCGACCACGGCGGACTCGATCTCGATCACGGTATGCCGGGCATGCGGCCGATGCCGCAGCAGGAACTTGAGCATCGACGCCGCGCCGAGACCGATGTGCAGCACTTCCCGCGGCCACGCGGTGTCGGCGCGCAACAGCAGCGGCAACATCATGTCGCGGGTGTACTCGAGTTCCAGCGAATTCGGCCGCGCGATCCGCATCGCACCCTGGATCCAGCGCGAGCCGAAGTGAAGGTAACGAACGCCCTCCTCTTCGCTGATCTCGATCGACGATGGCATCGACAGCCTCGAGCGCAGTGTTGCTCGTCAGCGTGCAGGCTCGACGGCAGGGCCGGTCGCCGCTGCCCCGCGATCCGCGCAGGCAAAGGTTGCCGTCCAGAACGCGTTGCCGGGACCGAACAAGGCGCGAATGCGCCCTTCCACTGCCGGGCCGGCTCGCCCGGCGGCGCGCATGTCCAGGAGTCCGGCACAATTCGCCCGGGCTTCGCTGTCGGTCTCGAGTCGCACGTGTGCGCACTCGTGGAAGAAGATGAAGTCGTGCACTTCGTCCGGAAGGCTTTTCAGTCGCGCCTCGTTCCACAGGATCCGGTAGCGATCACCGCTGCGCACGGCATGCCCGGTACGCGACTGCGCATAGAACGCATCGCTCGCCGGCGGCACGACTTCGGCGATGACCTCGCCGCGCACCACGCACTGCGTCGTAGTGCCATCGCGAAAGGTGAAGGCGGCGGCAGAGGGCGCCGCCGCAAGCAGCACGAGGCACCACGCGGCCGCGATGACGCGGGATGCGACGGATCGATCAGGGGTCGGGTACATGCAGGCTCCACCGGCAGTGAGTTCCAGGCGTCCAAGGTATGATCGCATCCGCCTATCACTCCTAGGATCGCCACATTGTGAATGCAATTCATCCCGGCAGCGCCGGCTGGCAGCTGCGGGCCGTCGTTATTGCCGCGGCGACGCTGGTCAATGCCGCCTGTGTGTCCACCGGCCTTCCCGAAACCGTACTGCCGCCCGAGGTGCGCTACGCGTGCCGGGACGGCGCGATCCTGCAGGTCAACCGCGCGCCCGATGGGCGCAGCGCCATCGCCACCGTGAGCGGACGTTCGGTGCGGCTGTCGAGGACCGACAGCGCGGCGCAGGAAAAGTACACGGATGGCGCGTCCACGCTCTATCTCAACGGTGACAGCGCGCTGTTCACGTCGGACAGTTTCGTCGTTGCCGGCCCGTGCACGGCAACGGTGCCACTGCCCATGAGTCGTCCGACATTGCCGCAGCCGAGCTGACCTCGGCGCCCTCCCGCCGCCGGTGTGAGCGCGGGAGGTGTTGCACAAATGCGACCCCGGCCGCGTCCCGGATGCCACCGTCCGCTTGGCGCCGCGCCGGCCTTATGCTAATGTCATAGCGTGAATCGGCGGGAGGATGGCGCGGGATGAAACCACGGACTCTGGTCACGGATCGACTGTACTTCGGCTTCGATCCGCTCAAGCTTCGCGCGGCGACGGGACGCGCGCTGGCGCGCGTCGTGGGTCTGCCGCCCGAACGCGCACGCGTCAGTGCCACGCATTTGCGGCAGGACTTCGCGGTGGACACCGTACAGGGCCAGCTGCTGGTCGACGAGTTCGTCGCCGGTGGCCTGCTCGAACCCCCGACCGAGCGACAGTCCGGCTACGGCTTCACCAGGGATTTTCTGCAGCTCGCGGCCGCCCGCGTGGTCGAGCCCCTCGCGCGCTCCCGGGCGAGGCAGCTCGTCGGTGAAGCCTGCGCTTTTGTCGAACGATTCAACGACGACGCCGTTCACAATCCAGTGGAAATCGCGACCCTCGCAGTGTTCGGCGACTACATGAGCCGGGTGCCGCATCTGGAGCACCTCTGCCTGGGCGTGGTCGTGCGCCTGCGCACACCGTCGCGGCGCACCCGCTTCGGGCGCATGTTGTCGAAGGTCGAAGGCGCCGCGGCCATCCGCGCGGAGCTGCGCGCCCTGAGCTCATTCGTGCGCGTGCGCCTCGTTACCGAACTCGCCACGTTGCCCCGCCCCTTTAGCGTGGTGCTGGACCCCGACAAGACTTTCGCGCAGCGCTAGCGACGCACCCGGAGAGGTTTGGGTCGCCCGGCGGTCAGTCCTTCCGGGCGCGCGATACCGCGCGTTCAGGTTTCCGTCGCCTCGAGCTTGGTGGCCTCGCGCTGCGCGCCGCTGAGCATCGAACCGCCGCGGCCCAGGCCCCGATAGCCGGCCCACAGCGCGATCGCCAGCACGCCCGCCGCGACGCTCAGCGCCAGGCGAATGCCGCTGACGAAATCACGGTCGGCGGCGACGACGATCGTTGCCTGCACGGCTGCGTCCGGATGCGTGATCGGGTGCCGCGGTCCGATCTCGGCGATCTGGGCATGCGGATTGGCACTGGCGACGATCTGCGCTGCCACGTCCCGGCGCTCGGCCGGATCCGGCAACGCCGCAACGAGATCCCGGTCGAGTGTCGCGCCCAACCAGGCGGCCAATACCGACCCCAGTACCGCGAAGCCGAGTGTCGATCCGATCGCCCGTTGCGCGCTCATGATTCCCGACGCCATCCCGGCCCGTTCGGGCGGCACCGACGTCATGGCGAGCGTGGTGATCGGCGTCAGGCAGAGCGCGCCGCCGATGCCGGTCAGACACATGCCGATCACGGCCACCGCGATGCCCATGCCCATGCCTGCCGTCAGCGTGAGCAACCCCAGGATCTGAACCAGCAAGCCGGCCAGGATCGGCGGCCGCGCGCCGATGCGGCCCACCAGCCGTCCCACAAGCGGCGATACGATGACCACGCCGAACGAGAACGGCAGCAGCAGCAGGCCCGTGGCGGCCGGCGTATAGCCGCGCACGTTTTGCAGATACTGCGTAGTCACGAGCAGCATGCCGTAGATGGCGAAGAGCACGGCACAGATGGTCGCGATGGCCAGCGCGTACGTCCCGTCGCGAAACAGCGTCAGATCCATCATGGGATCGGCATGCCGCCGTTCCCAGTGGATGAACCCGGACCCGGCCGCGGCCGCGAGCACGAAGAGGCCGAGAATGCGCGGCGTCAGCCAGCCCGCATGCGGTCCGGCGATCACTGCGTAGGCAAACGCGCCCACTGCCGCCATGAACAACAACTGCCCACCGAGATCGAGGCTGCGCGGGCGCACGTCGCGCGATTCCTCGACGAAGCGCAGCGTCAGCCAGATCACCGCAATTCCCACCGGGATGTTGATCAGGAACACGCTGCGCCAGCCCCAGTTTTCGACCAGGACGCCACCGAGGGTCGGCCCGACCGCGGTCCCCAGGCTGGCAATGGCGGTCCATATGCCGATCGCCCGAGCCTTGGCCTTCGCCTCCGGAAAGGCGGCGCTGACGAGGGCAAGGGACGCGACGTTCGCCACCGCGGCGGCCACGCCTTGCACTGCTCGCGAGAGGTTCAGCAGGGCCAGCGAAGGGGCAAGCGCACAGCCCAGGGACGCCAGCGTGAACAGCGCAATGCCCACGACATAGATACGACGGCGGCCATGCAGATCCGCAAGCGTGGCGCCGGTCATGATGAACATCGCCATGCCGAGGCTGTACGCGGCGACCACCCATTGCAGGCCGGCCTCGCCCACCGCATAGTCATGCTGGATTTGCGGCAGCGCCACGTTCACGACCAGCGCATCCAGGAAAATCATGAACAAGCCAAGTCCGGTAGCGACGAGGGTTGCGCGCTGGATGAGTGTCACGGGCGGGACAAGACGTTGGTCGCGGCGCCGGGAAGGCGATGCACCCGGCATGCCTATGGTAGGCACGATGGCAGGCACGATGGCTGGGAACGAACATGATACGGGATCGCCGCCGCAGGCGCAGCCCGCGCGGTCCGCGCGCGCCGTGACACCGCACCGGCTCGTCCGCGCCTGCCTTGCGGCGATTCAAGGCATCGCCTTGCTCGCGTGCACCTTCAGCGCCTGCGGCGCGGCGGCGCAGACATTCGGTGTCGCCACCTGGAACCTCGGCTGGCTCTTCGACCGCACGACGCATGCGCAATGGGCCTCGACATGCGCCAGGTCCGGCTGGCCATCGGATACGGCGGCGCTGCCCCCGGCGACCCGGGCCGCGCTCGCGCCATTGCCGTACTGCAACGTGCACAACGGCATGGCGTTCCCACCCGAACGGTGCCGGACTGCGCGCGACGACTGGCCGCGCGCCGCGCGCTATCCGCCGGACCATCCATGCCGGGACTCCGCCGACCTCGCCGCGTGGCCGGCGTACGAACAGAAGCTCTCCGCGTTGCGCACGATGTTCGCCCGTCTCGATCGCGACGGCATCGGGGTCGTTGCCTTGCAGGAGGTGGCGAACGCGGCGGCCGTCGAACCCATCCTGCCGCCCGGCTGGCGCGTGGCCACGACGGCGGAGCTGCCCGGCACGCCGCGGATCGCGCAGCATGTCGGTGTCGCCTGGCGCCCAACGGTGACGCTGCGCGCACTGGACGCGGTCACCGCGCTCGCCGACAGCGGCTTTCCCGACCGTCCGCTGCGGCCTGGCCTGGCGTTCACCGTGGATGTGAACGGCCTGGCGGTACGCATGCTCGTCGTACATTTGAAAGCGGGTTGTCGCAGCCGCACGATCGACGCCCCGCTGGGACCCGCCGATGCGCAACTTCCCGCCGCCCGGGCCGACGCCATCGCTTCGGACTGCGCGATGCTTCGCTACCAGATGCCGGCGCTCGAGGCGTGGGTCGACGCGCATGCGGGCGCGCCGTTTGCCGTCCTCGGCGATTTCAATCGCACGCTGCTGCGCGAGCCGCCGCTCGACACGGAACGTCACCGCGTACGCCTCGACGGCTCGCATCCCGGCGATCCGCTTGGTCCCTGCTCGATGCGCCGCGAGCAAGGACGCGCCGTCGTCCGATGCCCGGCGGCAACCTCGGCGCTGCTGGCGGAGATCAACGACAACGTGCCGCCGGGTGCGGTGCTGTGGCGCGCGACCTTCGCCGACAATCGCCCGGGGTCGGCCATCAGGAAGGGCTCGACCGGCGATTGCCGGATCGTGGGTCGCCATGGAGAACTCACGTACGACGGCATCGATCACGTGCTGATCAGCGACACCCTGAAACGCCAGCTCGCGCCGACGGCGCTGACCATGCGCGCGATCAACTATCTCGACGACCAGGGCAACGCATTCGTGGCCACCCCCGCCCAGGCGCTGCCCTCGGATCATTGTCCGCATGCCGTGTGGTGGACGCGCCAACCTTAGGCCGGAACCCGCATGTGGTGATTCCGGTGCGCTCACCCTTTCGCCGATGATCGGCATGTGCGACATTGTCGGGCCGTCGACAAGATGCGCCTCCATTCCTTGACTCGCTCCGCCCCGTCGCGGCGCACCACTCGCAGCGACGCAGACATCGACCCCGCATGACCCCCGTTGCCTCTGCCGAAGATCAGGCCCGGCTTCCAAGATGCATTGCGGCCACAGAGTCCAGCCGCCATGCGGCGTCGTGCGAGCACACCGCGACCCGCCCCGCCATAGCCTGGCTTGCGAAAGCATTGATCGGCGTCGCCGCTGTCGCGTCGGCGCAGGATTTTCCGCAATACGGCGACGAACTGTACCGCCCGAAGTTGCGCCAGCAAGGCAAGGATGTGATGTGGCTGCCCACGCCCGACGCCATGGTCACGCGCATGCTGCAGGCCGCCAGAGTCACGGCAAGCGATCACGTCGTAGACCTGGGCGCAGGTGAAGGCCGCATACCGATTGCCGCGGCGAAGGCGTTCGGTGCCAGGGCGACCGGCATCGAATACGACGCCGACCTCGCCGCGCTCGCCCGCCGCAATGCCGTGCGCGCCGGGGTGGCCGACCGGGTGACGATCGTCACCGGCGACATCTTCAAGGAGGATTTTTCGCGCGCCAGCGTGGTGACGATGTATCTGTTACCCGAACTCAATCAGCAGCTGCGGCCGCAGCTGCTCAGGATGAAGCCGGGAACGCGCATCGTGTCGCACATGTGGGACATGGGCGAGTGGGAACCGGACGAGACCTTCAGCGTGGACGACAACGACGCCTATTTGTGGATCGTGCCGGCGCAAGTCGCCGGTCGCTGGAAACTGAAGTCCGAGAAGAACGCACCCACGGTGGAAATCGACCTTACGCAGCAGTTCCAGCGTATCGGCGGAACCATGACGATCGGCCCCAAGGCGCAGCCGTTGCTCGGCGCCTACGTGCAGGGCGACATTCTCGGCTTCACCTACGTCGACAGCGATGGTGGTATGCGCAGCGCACGCGTGCAGGTCGACAAAGACTCTCTGCGCGGTCATCTGCGCTTCGCGGGGAATCTAACGCCACTCACCGGGAAGCGCGAATAGTAGCGGCTGCGCAACGGAACCGCCTGCAACGTATCGGCTGGGGCGCCGACACCCGCAGCCAATGATCGTCGCACGCTGGCGGGCTCACGCTGCCGTGCGGCAATGCGCTAGCGGGTCGGTACCATCACCAGGCGGTCGACGCCCGACTCCGCCCCCCACGCTTCCCCGGCCCGGCCGAGCATCTGCCGCACGTTGGCGCGCGCCTTGGTCGACGGGAAGGTGTCGAACTTCTCGGTGACCGGATCGAAGCGCACCAATGCATTGGTGCTCCAGTCCGTCAGCCATACCTTGTCCCGCTCGTCCACCCAGACGGAGTACGCGTGCGCATTCCCGGGCAGTTTCCACTCGCGCCATGTCCGCGCCGCCGGATCGTACCTGCCCACCTGCCCGGTGTTCCAGTAACTGACCCAGAGGCGCCCGTGCGAGTCGGACCACACGCGCCGCGCCCCCTGGTCGGGTGTCGGCGGTTCGATCACCGTCGCCTCGCCGGTAGCCACGTCGATGCGCGCGATGTGATTGCCGGCGAGTGACGCGTAATAGACGTCACCCGCGGGCGTGGTCGTGATGCCATAGGGACCGCGCCCACGCGGTGCCGGCCACACCTTCACTGCATTGGTGGCGAGATCGACCCGCCCGTAGTAGCCCGCCTGCCCCGTGAACCAGACGTTGCCCTGTTTATCGAAGGTCAGCGTGTTGAGGTTGGCGTACGCCGAGCCGGGGGGCAGCGGCCAGGTACGCACCCGCAGCGTGCGCGGGTCGACGCGCACGATCGCGTTCTGGCCGCCATCGGTGATCCATGGCGCGCCGTCGGGCCCGACCACCACGCCATGCGGAGCCGAATTCGGCCCGAGATCGACTTCCTCGACCTTACGCGTCGCCGGATCGAGGATACCGAGGCGACCGGTGCGTTGCGCCGTGTAGTAGACCGGACCCGGTGCCGGCGCTGCGGCGACGTCATGTGGACCGGCGCCGTCGATCACGCTGAAATACTGCGGCGTTGCGGCCAGGCAAGGCGCTGCAACGATGAACGCGAAGACCCCGACGGCATCACGAAGCCGGCTGCAAGCACGCATCGGGCACCTCCACGGTTGCCGCAAGACCGACAAGTGTAGACCGTTGCGGGCTCGGCAGCGTCCCTCCGGTGCGGCGAATCGCCACACCCGAGGGGGAAAACAGCGATGACGGTCGTCGACCCCGCAGGAGGCGTGCCGGTGGTACCGCCGCCACAACGCGCTCCGCCGTTGCCGCCGCCTGTCTGCCGGCGCCTTCCTGGCCCGGGCCGAGTCGCGCTAAGATCGGGTGATGCACAGGCGGGGCAGCCCGCGACAGGAGAACGGCAATGAAGACATGGCAAGCTGCAGCGTTGGCCACACTGGCGGCATTGGCGGGGGCGCAGCCGGCATCCGCCATCACGTGCTATCTGATCTTCGATCGCACGGACAGCGTCGTCTATCGCGACTCCGCGCCGCCGTTCGACCTCACCCTAACCGCGTCACCGCAGCGCGAAGCGTTGCGCCAGCGGGGACAGCACCTGCTGATCGCCGAGTTCGACAATTGCCGTTCGGTAGGCTATGTGACGACATCGAGCGGCGGCACCGTCAGTGTCGACGAGATCGTGATGCAGTTGAAGCCGGCGATCGATACCTCCGTCGGCAAGCCGAACTACACGCCCGGCACCGGCGGCACCCAGATCACCGGGTTCTAGCCCGGCCCGTCGTCCTCGTCGTCCCATACGGTCCTGGGTACGGTCGACGCGATCCAGGTACCGAGCGCCGTGATTGCCGCGATCACCAGGAACACGATGCGATAGGCATCGTCGACGTACGAGCCCAGCGCCGTCCGTTGCGCAGGCGCCATGCCGGCGATGTAGGCTGCGCCGCCCTCCATCGCCCGCTGCAGCAGCGCGCCGGCACCACTGGCGGCGCGATCCATCTGCGCGAACAGCACGGCGCCCACCACGGCCACCCCGGTAGCGCCGCCAACCGCCCGCGCCAGTGAAATCGTCGCGGTGGCCACGCCCAGCGCGCTGCGGCCCGCCGCCAGTTGGACGGTAACCTGCGTCGGGGGCATCACCATGCCGAGCCCGACGCCCACCAGCATCGTCAGCGCGGTGACCAGCGCCGTCGGTGCCTGCGCAACCGTGGCGGCAAGTCCCAGGAATGCACAGGTAGCGAGCGAGAGCCCGATCTTCGGAAAGATATTGACGTGGCCGGTGTGCGAGACCAGGCGACCGGTAACGGCCGACGACACGACCTGTGAGAGCGTGAGCGGCAGGAGCAACAGGCCGGATACGCCGATGCTGACGCCGCGGCCGAGCTGCAGATACAGCGGCAGGTAGAGGATGACCGAGAACAGCGCCGCCCCGAAGCACATCACGACCGCGTCGGAGCGGGCGATCGCCGGCATGCGCAGAAGGTGCAGCGGAATGATTGGATCGCTATGCCGATGCTCCCACAGCCAGAGCACGATGAAGGCGATCACGGCGCTCGCTGCAAGCGCGGCAACCGGCCACGACTGCCAGGCGAACCGATGCCCGCCGGATGAGAGCATGAACAGGAGCGTCGCGGTGCCGGTACAGAAAAGCAAAGCGCCGATGAGGTCGGGCCGAAACGGTCCGCTGCGCGGCGGCACCGGCATGTGCGGCACGCGCAGCGCCAGCGCGGCGGCGAGCAGCCCCAACGGCACGTTGATGACGAATATGGCACGCCAGCCCCAGTGCTCGGTCAGGTAGCCGCCGAGCACCGGTCCCGACGTACTCGCCAGCGCGAACACGATCGCGAAGTAGCCGGCGAAACGGCCACGCTCGCGCGGCGACACGTGCTCGCCCAGCATCGACTGCGCAAGCGTCATGAGTCCCCCGCCACCCAGGCCCTGCAACGCCCGGGCCAGCACGAGCAGCAAGAACGTGGGCGCGAGCGCGCAGGCAATGGACGCCAGCGAGAACAGCGCGAGCGCGCCGAGCAGCATGCGGCGACGGCCGAAGACGTCGCCGAGATAGCCATACAGCGGCGCCGCTACCGTCGCCGCGAGCAGATAAGCCACGACCACCCACGACAGGTCGGCCAGTCCGCCAAGCGCGCTCGCGATGGTCGGCAGCGCACTGGCGAGAATGGTCTGGTCGGCCGCGGCCAGGAACATCGCGACCATGACGCCGGGAAACACGCGTCGAAACGCGTCGCGGGGCGACAGACGCGGCGGCGGGCTTGCAATGGCAGTGGAGGGGTCGGTCAACGCGGGACTGAAATGCGTCGATCGAGACGCTGACGCATTCTACGCGGGCCCTAACCGGGGCCGCGGTTCGCGGCCTGGCGATGAGGCGCCGGGTCCGGCGCGAACCCGCAGGAAGGGTCCTACCTGCTGGTCCTACCGGCCCGGATTCTCCGGCATGTTCGGGCATTGGGGCACGCGGCCCCAGTAACCATCGCAGGACTCGATGCGTACCCGTTGACTGCAAATGAATCCCGAGAGGCCGCCTTCGTTGTCACAGCGGGCCAGGGAACGGGCCATCGTCTGCCAGCGGTCGGGCGGCGGTGCGGGCCGCGCCACGGGTGGCGGCGGTGGCGCAGCCGCCGTGCGGCGTGGCTCGTTGACCGGTCCGAAACTCTCCGGCGTTACGCCTGGACTCGACAGCACCGGTGGGGACACGTTGACCGGCTCCGCCGTCTGCCGCGTGGGCACTGGTTTGTGCGCAGTGCGCTCCGGCGCGCGCCCGGGTGATTTCACGAGCGGCGTTGCGGACGGCGCGACGGCTGGAGGCGGATCCAGGGCATTGGCTGTGCCGATAGCGGCATCGCTCGGCGTTGCAGCGTCGCCCGACACCGCGGCTTCGCCGGAAACGCTGGGTGCGTCCGCGGCTGGCATCGCCAGCGTGCTCACCGAGGGCGGCGGCGCCACGCCCGCATTGGCGTTGCTGCCGCCGGTCCGTTGCTGGCCCAGGTAGGCAACGAGTGCCAGCACGGCAATGGCGACCGCACCGACCAGCACCTGGCGGCGTCCGCCGACCGGTGGTACGGGTATCGGCGCGGCAGGCATGGCGGCCACCGCATCGCTGGCCAGTTTTCCGCTTCGCGCCGACTTGTTGCGGCGTGGCCGCAGGATGGACGCGCGCGGCAGGTCCTGCACGCTCATGTAGCGCGCGCGCTTCAAAGCGGCCTTGCACGGCCGGCACAGCATGGCGCCGGGCAGTGTGGCCTGTCCGCAGATCGTGCAGTTCATCGCTTAACGGTAAGGCGTCTGTTCGAGTCGTATCGCATCCAGACCATCCCTGCAAGACTCGTTCCATGCCATTGTCATAGTAGCACCGGGCCAGGTCCGCGGATGAGTGGCGCCGATGGGCGGCGGGAGCGGTCGTCTACAATGCGTCCGGTCGTCCTTGGCGTCGGAGCATATCGCGTTGAACGAAGGCAGTAACCAGATCCTGGCGCAGCGCTACGACGCGGTCGCCTACGCGTCGCGATCCAACGCCCTCACTCATCCCGGACACCTGGCCACGGTGGCCACGCTGTTCGGCCTTGCTCCTCCGGCGGTGGCGACCTGTCGGATGCTCGATGTCGGCTGCAGCGACGGGGCCAACCTGCTGCCGATGGCGGCCGCGCTTCCGGAGGCGCAGTTCGTCGGCTGCGACCTCTCGGGCCAGGCCATCGAGATCGCGCGTGCGTCCGCCGCCGAACTGGGGCTTCGCAACGTCACGTTCCTCCAGCAGGACCTGGCCTCGCTGCCCGTCTCGCTGGGTACGTTCGATTACATCACGGCGCACGGCTTTTACTCGTGGGTCCCGCCGGAAGTCCGCGAAAGCCTGCTCGCACTCGCTTCCGCGCGCCTGGCCGGCAGCGGCATCATGTTCGTGAGTTACAACACGTTCCCCGGCTGCCACATGCGCGCGGCCGCCTGGGAAGTGCTGCACTACCACGTCAAGGGACTCACCGATCCGCGCGACAAGCTGACGGCTGCGCGCACCCTGGCGGCCCTGCTCGCCGAGCCGGGGGCCGTCCAGACCGAGACCGACCGGGTGCTGCGTGACGAATTCCGCAAACTTGCGACGCAGGCCGACAGCGCGCTGTTCCACGACGACCTGGCAGAGATCAACCAGCCGTTCTACTTTCACGAGTTCGCCGCCGCCCTGCACCGGCACCAGCTCACGTTCCTGGCCGAGGCCAAGCTGTCGATGATGACCGCGGCCGGACTGTCGCCGCGCGTCCAGCAATACGTGATGAACATGGACCGCTTGACCCGCGAGCAGTATCTGGACTTTGCCAAAGTGCGGCGTTTCCGGCAGTCGCTCGTGTGCCGCGCGGACGCGTTGGTGGCAGCCACCGACACGGCGGCACGCGTGCGTGCGCTGCACGTGGCGGCGTCGATGGCGCTGGTGCGTTCTGCCGGCGAAGGCAAGGCCTTCGCCGGCGAGCCGGCGACGGACGACCCGAGCGTGCACGCGACCCGCGCCATCCTGCAGTTCCTGGTCAGCGTCGCGCCGCGCATCGTTCCGGTCGGCGAAGTAAGCGCGCGGCTCCGCGAGCATCCGGTTGCCGGTGCGCGTCCGGTCGAAGCGCTGCTGGCGGAAGCCTGCTATGCGGGCACCGCGGATCTCTACGTGCATCCGCCCGCACTTGCCGCGACCGCACCGGCACGACCGTTGGCCCCGGCGATCATCCGCTGGCAGGCCGCGCGCCGCAGCGGCATCACCAACCTGCGACACGAGACGCTGCAGCTCGATGACCGCGATGCGCTGCGACTCCTGACGCTGCTCGACGGCACGCGCACCCACGACGACCTGGCGCAGGCACTTGCCGCCGGACCAGGTGGCGCGGATACCGACGCGTCCGCCCGCATCACCACCTACCTCGCGCAATTCGCCATGCATGGCCTGCTGACCCGACAACCTGCGTGAAGGTCGCTCGTACTGCCATTGGACGCAAGGCGCGGGCACCCGCAGAATAGATGCTGCGCCCGTGCCGCTCCGGAATGAACACGGCCTGGTGCGAACTCTTTCGACAAGGAACCCCATGGATGCAAACAGGAAGGTGGCGATCGTCACCGGGGCCGGCAGCGGCATAGGCAAGACGGTGGCACTGGCGTTGCTCGCGCACGACTATCGCGTGGTATTTGCCGGACGCCGACCAGAGCCGCTCGAAGCCGCCATCGCAAGCGCGAAAGCCCACGCTGCGAATGGCCTCGCCGTACCCACCGATGTGTCGAATCCCGACTCGGTGGCCACGCTCTTCGCGACCGCCGTCAAGCAATTCGGACGGGTCGACGTGCTCTTCAACAACGCCGGCGTGAATGCACCGGCCATCCCGATGGAGGACCTGACGGTGGCGCAATGGAAGAACGTCATCGACATCAATCTGACCGGCATGTTCCTGTGCACGCAGGCCGCCATCCGCGTGATGAAGGCACAGGAGCCGCGCGGGGGCCGCATCATCAACAACGGGTCGATTTCCGCGCATGCGCCGCGCCCCAATTCGGCGCCCTACACCGCCAGCAAGCACGCCGTCACCGGGCTGACCAAGTCGACGTCACTCGACTGCCGCAAGTACGACATCGCCTGCGGCCAGATCGACATCGGCAATGCCGGCACCGAGATGGCGGCGAAGATGGCCAGCGGCGTCATGCAGGCCAACGGCCAGGTCGCCATCGAGCCGCTGATGGACGTCGCGCACGTGGCTTCGGCGGTCGTCTACATGGCAAGCCTTCCGCTCGATGCCAATGTGCAATTCATGACCGTCATGGCGAGCAAAATGCCCTTCGTCGGGCGCGGATGACATCCGCCGGCGCAGCTACGCACTGTCCCGACGCCGGCGCGGCGACGCCGGACGACCGGTATTCCGGCCAGACGACCACTCCGGGTTGTGGCCCCGTCCCGCGTTCCTCCCCTCGTTCGCCGGGCCGCATCGCCAGCATCTTGCTCGCGGTCGTCGTGCTGGCATACGCGCAACCGCCGCATGCCGCAGCACCCGTACCGCTGGTCGTGCCCGACGAGATCAACATGCCGAGCGGACCCGCGGGTACGGCCATCAACCGCGGCAAGATGCTCGTCACCGATACCGCCCGCCTGCTGCCGCAAAATGTCGGCGACGCGCTGACCTGCGCCAATTGCCATCTCGGCGCAGGCACAGTAGCGCTGGCAGGGCCGTTCGTGGGTCTATGGGGCATGTTCCCGCAGGTCGGTGAGCGCGACGGCACCGTCGAATCGCTGGCCGAGCGCATCAACGAATGCTTCGAGCGTTCGATGAATGGGAAGCCGATCGCCTACGACTCGGCGGAGATGAACGCCATCCTGCTCTACATCCACTGGCTGTCGACGGGCGTGCCGACAGGTACGCCCGTGGTCGGCCGGGGGATGGGCCGGGTCGATCCGGCGCTGAAGCCGGTGCCGGCGCGAGGCAAACAGGTGTACGCGGCGAAATGCGCCGCCTGTCACGGACCGGACGGGGAAGGCACCAGGAATCCCGCCGGCGGCTACAGCTTTCCACCCGTCTGGGGTCCCCGCTCGTTCAATGCCGGCGCGGGCATGGCGCAGACCTACATGGCCGCCGCATTCATCAAGCACAACATGCCGTTGGGGCAAGGGAACACGCTGAGCGATCAGGAAGCCATCGACGTGGCCGACTACGTCGCCCGGCAGCCCCGCCCGGCCTTCGTCGCGGCGAAGAACGACGATGCCAAAGGGTCCAGGCCCATGAACGCTCGCGTTGCCGACGCGAGTACGACACCGCAGCGCGGGCCCTCCCCGGCGCCGATCGGCACCTCGGCTCCCGCGGGTGCGCCTGCGTCGTCAGCTACCGCGCCCGCGCCTGTGCAGCCCGGCGACGCCGCGCGCGGTAGCCAGAAGGTGCAGATGTGCCAGGGCTGTCATGGCATCGAAGGCTGGCGCACCGCGTTCCCCGAGGTCTACCGCGTGCCGCGCATTGCCGGGCAACAGGTCGCGTACCTCGTGGCGGCACTCAAGGAATATCGCAGCGGGAACCGCGGTCATCCGACGATGCGGGCGATCGCGGCATCCTTGTCGGACCAGGACATTGCCGACGTCGCCGCGTATTACGCGCAAGCGAGCCTGCGCACGATGGCGCGATGATCGACGCTGCGCTGGCGCACGCTTTGGGCTGACCTCGCGCGCAATTCAGCAGTACGAGCGCGCACGCATCGGCAGCACAAGTACACACGCCGCGCCTGACGCCGCAGAACAACGATCCCGCTCGCCGCGGATCATCGCTGCGCGCGGAAGTCGGCGAGGATCGCGTCCATGACGCGCGCGGTGCGGGCTCCGGACTCGCCGGTGGACGGGCAGGTGCCGCGGCCGTTTAGTTCGTCGACGATGGTCTGGATCAGTGGCTGGTGAACATGCTCCGGGTCGCCGACCGGATGCTCTTCGCTGCTGCTTCCGCGCAGGACCCGGATCGGTACCGGCGCCGTCGTAGAGAAGCGGATCCGACCGGTGGATCCGACGATCTCGTTGTACTCCTCGTCGCAATCCGCGCTGTAGCACCAGGTGCCGCTGCCCTGCACGCCGGAGGCAAACCGGTAGGTGGCGGTGACGATGTCTTCCGGTGCATAGGCGCCCGCCTGGTTGCCGGCGATGGCGCGCACGTCGACGATCGGGCCGAACAAAAAATCCAGGATGTCGAAGGTGTGGCAGACGGCCTCGAAAAAGAAGCCGCCACCCGACTGCGCCGGATTCACGCGCCACGGCACCGCGCCATCGGCAAACTGCGCCGTGTCCGGCAGCGACTGCAACTGGCGCGAAACGACCATACGCACGTCGCCGATCGCGCCTGCGGCCAGGAGATCGCGCACGGCGAGAAAGCGCGGCAGCGCGCGCCGGTAATAGCCGACCCAAAGTGGCACGCCCGCCGTCCGGCAGGCGGCCATCATGGCATCGCATTGCGCCGCATTCATGCCCATCGGCTTCTCGACGTACACGGGCTTGCCCGCGGCGGCCGCGCGCAACGTGTAGTCGTGATGCGAGTCGGTCAGCGTGGCGATGTATACCGCGTCGATGTCGGGTGCGCCGAGAATCGCATCGGCGTCGTCATGCCAGCGCGGCACGCCGTGCCGCCGGGCATAGTCGGCGGCGAGCGCGCCATTGCGCCGCATCACCGCCAGCAATTGCGAATGGTCGGCCTTCGCGAAGCCCGGGCCGCTCTTCCTTTCGGTCACGTCGCCGCAGCCGATGATCCCCCAGCGAATCGTCTTCACGCGCCCGCTCGCCTTGCCGCAGCGATCGCCGCGAACTTGGCGTCGCTCAGGTAACCGTAGCGATTGATCCACAGTGGTACGCCGGTGCCGGCCGCGATGCGCAGCCGGCTCACCACGTCCGCCACCGGACCGTAACTGTGCACGAACGCGCGGATCGGCACGGGTGCCGCCGCCTCCCTGGCGGTTGCGATCTTCGCGCGCTGCGCGTCGGCACCCACCGGATGGGCCTCTTGGGGTTCCGGATAGCGCAGCTTGCTGCCATCCGGCACGGGTCCGTCGCACAGGCCGAACAGATCGGCGACCGCCGCGGTGATCGCGTCGATGCCGGCCGCATCGGCCGCGGGCGCAAGGTCGCGCGCCCAGTACCGCGCCAGCATCGGCCAGTGCATTGTGTAGAGCTTGATTCCGATGGCATCGGCAGTGCCGTCGAGCGCGTCGAGCGGGAATCCGGAAAGGCGATGAAATGGCGGCGGGAAGGCCTGCGGCTCGAGACGGCGACGCGGACCAGGCGCGCGGTCGAGCGCGGCACGGCAGGCGACCAGCAGCGCTCGTGCGGCGCCGCGCTTGGCCGCGAATAGCGGTGCCAGCGGTCCCGTTGCAGCGGTCAGCGCATTCCAGTCTGCCGCCAGCAGCGCGGCGCGCACCGCAGCGGGCCCGCCCGCCGCGCTTGCCCGCGCCGCCGCCTGTACCTGGCCGAGCCACGCCCGCACGTCGCGCCGCACGCGCACGGGATCGGCCCCCGCGTCGACCAGCCGCGTCAGCAAGGCCGGATTGAAATCGAACAGCGCACTGCGCAGGTCATACGGCGGGTACTCGGGCCAGTCGAGCCGCACGCCGGCGATGCCGGGGAACCGGGTTGCGAGTTCCTCCACCAGCGTGGCGATGTAAGCCACCACGTGCTTGCTGGCGAGCGAGGCGTTGCGATCGACGCGATGCGCATGCACTTCACCATCGGCATCAAGGCACTGATCGCGCGCCTCGGCCCCGGAGAATTGCACCCGATAACCCGGCGGGCTCGCCGCCATGACCTGCAGGTAGACGGCGATGCCGCGAGTCGCGGCAGCGGCACAGACATCATCGAGCAGCGTGGCGTGTTGATGGGTCAGGCGTGATGGCGGCGTCGGCTGGTAACGCAGGCCTGCGTATCGGCCGGTCTCATGCACCAGCGCTGGCGAGGTCCGGATCCACAGTTCGCGGCGTCCCCACAGGTCACGATCGAGCGGTCGCACGCGCCCCGCATCGCCGTCGGGCGGCGGTTCGCGACCACCTTCGCCGTCCGCGCATGCTTCCATCACATAGGGACTCGTGACCAGCGCGGTGGCGCCGATGGACTGCAGGCGATCGAGCACGCCGCTCACGCCCTCGTATTGAAACCACTCCGGCATGACCGTCACACCCAGTGGCTCCGCCTTCATGGCGAACTTCCGCGCTCGTCGTCGCCAGCGACCAGGCGCCGGCGCAGGCGCACGGGTTCCGCCACTTTCCTGCGCATCCGCAGGTTGAGCATTTCCACGAGCACGGAGAAGGCCATCGCGAAGTAGATGTAGCCCTTCGGGACCGCCTTGTCGAATCCTTCCGCAATCAGCGCGACGCCCACCACGAAGAGGAACGACAGCGCCAGCATCTTGATGGTCGGGTGCGCCGACACGAAGCGACCGATCGTCCCGGCGAACGCCATCATCAACGCGACGGACACCACGACTGCGGCGACCATCACCGGAATCTCGTTGACCATGCCCACCGCGGTAATGATCGAATCGAGCGAGAACACGAGATCGATCACGATGATCTGCAGGATGACCGCCGTGAACGTCGCCACTGCCGCGCCAGCCGCGCTGCCCTCCTCGCCTTCCATCAGCTGGTGGATTTCCATCGTGCTCTTCCACAAGAGGAACAGACCGCCGGCGATCAGGATGAGATCGCGTCCCGAAATGGCCTGCGCGAACACGGTGAAGAGCGGCGCCGTAAGGCCCACCAGCCACGAGAGCACGAGCAGCAATCCGATGCGCATGAACATCGCGAGGAAGAGGCCGATCCGCCGGGCGAACTCCCGCCGGTCCACCGGGAGACGGTCGACGAGAATCGAGATGAAGATGACGTTGTCGATGCCGAGGACCAGCTCCAGTGCGGTAAGCGTCGCGAAAGCGATCCAGGCTTCGGGGCTGGTGAGGAGTTCAAGCATGGCGGCGGCGCATCCGTCCGGGGTCTACTTTCTTCCGCCGCGACAAGGAGCACGGCTTACGCATCAGGATCCCGGCCGCCAGAACACCCAAAGCAGGATCAGGCCGAGAATCAGGAACTTGGTCGCGTAGTACACGTACTTGTTCCAACGCTTGAGCGCCTTGCCCGGATAACGCAGGTAGTACGCGAAGCCGAACAGGCGGTTCAGGAAGCCAACCTTGTCGCCGGCCTCGTTCTCGGTCTGGCTGGCGCGCACCAGCGTCCCCTTGATCCAGTGGTTGAGACGCGCGACCACCCGATTGGACAACGGCCGCTCGACGTCGCAGAACAGGATCAACCGGTCCACCTCGGTCTTGTTCTCGGCCCAGTGAATGAACGTCTCGTCGAACATCACTGCCTCGCCATCGCGCCAGTGGTACGGCTGCCCGTCGACGAAGATGCGGCAGCGCTCGTCGTTCGGCGTGACGAGGCCCAGGTGGTAGCGCAGCGAACCCGCGAACGGATCGCGATGCCGTCCGAGGTCGCCGCCCGCGGGCAGCATCGCGAACATCGCGCCGTTGATCGACGGAATCGCCTCCATCAGGGCGACCGTGCGCGGACACAGTGCGCGCGCCGACGCGAGGGGGGCGTCGTACCACTTGAGGTAGAAACGCTTCCAGCCGCGCCGGAAAAACGAGTTGAAGCCCAGGTCGTTGTAGCCCGCTGCGGCGCGAATGTGCCCCTCGTCGAAGAGCTTGAGTGCCTCCTCGCGGATCATCTGCCAGTTGGCGCGCAATGGCGCCAGTTCCGGGAATTGCGCCACGTCGATGAAGGGCTTGTTCGGGACCGCGGAGAACGCATACATGATCGCGTTGTAGGGCGCGATCACGGTCGAGTGGTCGGTGAGCTGGCGATGGAACTTGTGCCGCTCGCGGCCGCGGAAATGCACGAACAGCGCCCACAGCAGGTAGCCGTACACGAAGCTCGCCTTCCACGAGACGAGCGCGTCGAATACCGCGGCAGAGCTCGGCAGGTCGTTCATGCGTTCGCCGTGCCGAGGCGGCGCCTCTTGACCGGCAACGCCACCCGCTTCCAGCGGCGGTGCACCCAATACCATTGCTCCGGGCGGCGCAGGACCAGCCGTTCGAGTGCGGCGTTGTAGGCACGCGTGGTGAGGCGGATCGCCTCGTTGGTGCTGGCATCGTCCACGGCTTCGATCGGCTCTTCGAAGCGAAGCACGTGCGTGCCGTCGGCCTCGCGCCAGCTGGTCGCAGGGACCACGGGCGCACCGGTCGCCAGCGCGATGATCGCCAGGCTCTTGAACGTCCACGCCGGTTCGCCGAAGAAGTCGACCGCGATCCCGTCCGGGGGACTGGCATGCTGGTCGAAGGCGAACACGATGGCGTCGCCGTGCGCCAGTCGATCCAGCATCGCCTCGAGCGAGCCGCGCTTGGGGAGCACACCGAATCCGGCGCGCTGGAAGCGCCGGGTGACGAGGCGGTCGAACCATTCCGGCTTGAGCGCCCGGCGCACGAAATGGAAGCGTCCGCGCATGTGGGGAAAACTGCCGATGCCGGCCACGGTGGCGACCTCCCAATTGCCGAAGTGTCCGGTGAGCAGCAGCACGCCCTTGCCCTGCTCGTAGGCGGCGACGAAGGCGTCCAGGTTTTCGATCCGGACCGAGGCAAGTTGTCGCGCGCGCGACATCCAGCGAAAACGCATGAACTCGCCGGCCAGCCGCCACAGGTGTCCGTAGTGTGCCTGCGCCAGTTCCACGATCTGGTCGTCCGACAGCGTTGCTCCGTAGACCCGCCGCAGGTTCTCGAGGATCACGCGCCGCCGCAGCGGGAACAGGTGATACAGGATACGCCCGGACAGTGGCACCCGCGTGCGTATGGGCTGCGCCACCGCGACCGCCGACGCGGTGGTGCGATCGTGCGTCAGCGACAGCGCGATATTGGCGATCCGGTAACGGCCGGCAAGTGCCTCGGCCCGCGGACTCGCGATCACCTGCGGGGCGCCATAGTTGTCGCGGGCCACGGCGAAGTCGTGCGGCTCGATCTGCGCCAGTGCGGCCTCGCGGGGAAACAGTTTCACGCACGCCTCCTTGGCGGCGAAGCGCGCCGCGAGGCTCGCCGCGCGCCCCGGACCGTCGCCCGCGTCGGCGAGTTCCTGCGCGGAAAAGAAGCGCAGCAGCCCATCGAGGTCGTGCTCCCGCAGCAGGCGCTCGACCCGCGCGATATCGATCGAGTCGATGCCGCAGCCCGCTGGTAGTGGTGCCGCTTGCGCGTTCATGCGCCCCGCACCAGCAGCGCCGCATTGGTCCCCGCGAAGCCGCGGCACAGGATGAGTGCAATGTCCGAGCGCGGCGTCTGCGCCCGGGCCGACACCGCAATGGCATCGCAGGCCGGGTCGAATTGGCGCAGCGTGGCGATTCCCGGGACCACGCCGGCTTTCAGCGCTTCGAACGCCAGCACCGTCTCGATGATGCCGGCGGCGGCAATCAGGTGGCCCAGCGCCCACTTGAAACCGGTCACCGGCGGTCCCGCCGCGCCGAACACCGCATGGATCGCGGCGGCCTCCGAGGCATCCGATTGTCGTGTGCCGTTGGCATGGGCGACGACCATGCCAACATCGGCGGCGGCGATGCCGGCATCGTCGAGGGCGCGCACGATCGCGCGCCGCAGGCCATCGCCATCGGCGCGAATCGCGAGCAGCCCTTCGCCTTCGCAGGTGTAACCGCTGCCCAGCACCGTGCCCAGCGGCACTGCCCCGCGCCTCGTCGCCGACGCCGCCGTTTCCAACGCCAGCGCGCCGGCGCCCTCGCCGAACTGGCTGCCGTCGCGAGCGATGTCGAACGGGCGCAATGTCTGGCTGGCGATGAGGCCGACGCGATAGTAGTACAGGACCATTTGCGGTTCGATCGGCGTTTCGTGGCCGACCGCGACCACGCGTTCCGCCTCGCCGGCGCGCAGCGCCTCTGCCGCCTCGATCACCGCCAGCGTGCCACCGACGCTGTGATTGGTGATGCAGGCGTTGGTGCCCTTGAAGTTGTACTTGATGCCGATGTGACCGAGCACATTGTTCGGCAACGTGCGCAGCAACCACATCGGATTGACCTGGTTGGTCAGCTCGCGTCCGAACGCGGCGAGATCCCCCGCAGTCTCGGTCATCAGCGGAAAATAGTCGTACTGGTTCTGGAAGTTGCCGGCGCCCGACCCGACGATCACGCCAGTGCGGTCGTTGTAGTGCGCGACCGCTTCCTCCGGCAACGCGTCCCTGCTCGCGACGAGTCCGGCGGCGGCGATGGCGCGGCCCGCCGCGTAGAGGCCCACCAGATCGGTGCGGCGGATGAGCTTGTGCAGCTTGCGATCCTCGACCAGCGCCCGTGCATTGAAATCGGGGATCTCGCCTGCAACGTGCGTCGGCCAGGTCGTCGTATCCCATTGGCGGATCGGCCCGATCGCGCTGTGGCCTTCCTGGATCCGCGCAAAGATCGCACCCGGATCCATGCCGGCCCCGCATACGGCGCCGGCTCCGGTCACCACGACGTCCGCGCGACTCACGCCTCGCTCCCCCGGCCCGCGCGTCCATCGACCTCCTCCGGGTGCCGCAGCACGATGCAGCTGTTCGAGCCGCCGAAACCGAAGGAATTCGACATCGCCATCCGCACCCGACCCCGGCGCGGTACACCGACCACCAGATTCAAGTCGCAATCCGGATCGGGATCCTGGTAATTCGCGTTGATCGGCAACTCGCCGCGTGCGATGGCCAGCGCGCAGACGACGCCCTCGACCGCGCCGGCGGCGGCGATCAGGTGGCCCATCGTGCTCTTGGTCGAACTCACGGCGACCCGGGCAGTGTCGGCACCGAAAACCACGCGGATCGCCGCGCTTTCGCTGCGGTCGTTCATCGCGGTCGACGTCCCGTGCGCGTTGATGTAGTCGATGTCGGCGGACTTGGCGCCGGCATCCGCCAGCGCCTGATTCATGGCCTGGATGGGCCCGTCGCCGTCCGGCGGCGAGTCGGTTATGCGGTAGCTCGACAGCGAATTGCCATCCCCCGCAAGCTCGGCGTAGATGTGCGCCCCCCGCGCCCGCGCGGCCTCCCACTCCTCCAGTACCACGAAGCCCGCGCCTTCGCCCAGCAGGAAGCCGTTACGCGTGGCATCGAACGGGCGGCTGGCACGCTGCGGCGTCGCGTTGTCAGCCGAGAGTGCCGACAGCAGGCAGAAGCCGCCGATGCCGATCGGGCTGATCATCGAATCGAAGCCACCGGCGAGCACGCGATCGACGTAGCCTCGCCGGATGAGTTTCATGGCCGTGCCGAACGCCTGTCCGCCGGACGCGCAGGCCGTGTGCACCGACGTCGCATAGCCGCGAATGCCGAAGCGGCGCGTGAGCAGCGCCAGGCCCTCCGCCGCCTGCCCGCGACAGAAGACGAGCGGGTCGTTTGCCGGCCCGTCCGACAGCAGGCGCTCGACATCGAGCTCGCCCGTTTCCGCGGCGTGCGCATGCGTTTCGACGAGGTCGTCGAAGTCCGCCGTCATCATGCCCGCGCCCACCGCACAGCCCCAGCGGTCGGCATCCTGTGCCGTGGGGCGGATACCCGCATCGCGCAGCGCCTGTTCGGCAGCTTCGAGCGCAAAGCGATGCGAGCGGTTGGCGAACTTGAGGAGCTTGCGATCGTCGACCAGTCGCGGCGCGAAATCCTTCACCTCCGCCGCGATGTGCGTGGAGAATCCGCTGGCGTCGAACAGGCTGATCGCGCGGCCGCCGCTGCGGCCGGCCAGCAGGGCGTCCCAAGACGTGGCCACATCGTTGCCCACCGGCGTGACCAGGCCGACGCCGGTAATCGCGACGCGGCGACGGGGTGTGGCGTGATTCATGTCGGCTCCGCCCGAATGCCGATCTCCACCCGGGCGGTCGCGACGGCCTTGCCGTCGGCCGCGGCGGAAAGGTTGAACGTGGCCACGTCGCCGGTCGATGGCTGCCTGACCGCAGCAATCGTGAGCGCCTGGCCGGGCGACGTGAAGCTGCGCACCTTCACCCGCGTCATGCGTAGTGGCGTGAGCGTGCTCCCGGACGGCCATGCCGGCGCTTCGCGAGCGACCTCGAGGGCGAGCGCAATCTGCGCGTCGAGCATCAGCGTCGCGGGGAACACCGGCCGCCGCGGGAAGTGATCGTTGAAGAACGGCGCCACCTGCGGGACTTCGAGCGTGCCTTCCGCCGATTCGCCGGCGACACCGCGTTGCCGATGCACGCGCGGCTCACCGACACCATGAAAGCGGCCGGCCGGCGCACCGTCGGCACAGAGCTTCGCAAACCAGTCGGCCATCGCCTCGGGATCGTCGAACTCCCGCACCGGCAGCATCGGCCCGAGACATTCGTTGAGTTCGATCGCCCGGACGCCGTCCACGTGAGCCATGCCGTGATACGCCACCGCTTCGTCGTCGCAATGCTCGATGTCGACCATCAATGTCAGCATCTGGCCCGGTCGCGCGTCGATGAAAAAGCGCGTTTCGTTGGCCAGCGCCGCGACCGGCCGGCCGCGAAAGTCGATGTGCGCCATGGCGACCCAGGCCGCGAGCTGCCCGACCGCCTCGGCCAGCAGACACGATGGGAAAGCCTCGATATGCGAAGGAATCGCGAACGAGCCGCGCGCGCGCACGCCCGGCTCGAGCGCGACAATGCGATCGACGAACGAAAAGGCCGCAAAGTGATCGGACATGAGTTGCGGTCGATCAGCGCCCGGCGAGCGGCGGCGCCAACCGGCGGCGCGTTCTCCCGCGTACGCGTGGTCGCCTCGACAGGGATCGCATCGCGCGGATCAGCCCGCCGCCTTGGCGTCGCGCTGCGCCTGCACCACCAGCTTGCAGAAAGTCTCGGGCGTGAACAGGCGCGGAATGTCCGCCACCTTCATCGGCGCCTTGAAGCGATCCGCCGGTACTTCGGACAGGTAGTCCTTGAGTTGCGCGAGTCCGGTGTCGGTCACGATGCCCTTCTGTTCGAACTCGGCCTCGGTAAGCGACCCCCGCGCATTCTCGACGATCTTGCCGCGCGGGATCTTGATCTTGAAGGCGCGCTCGAGCCGGAAGACCATGTCGAGAAAGTCGATCGATTCCGCATCGAGGCCCTCGATCAGCGATACGTTGGGCTTGATGTCCTCGACCTCGCAGCCCAGCGCATCCGCCATCGTCGCGGCCACTGTCGGAAACACTGCGTCGATCTCGTCCTGCGTGATTGTCGTCATTGTCGTTGCTCCATTCATTCCATTTTGAATCCACCGTCCACCGACAGCACCTGTCCGGTGACGTAACCCGCATAGTCGGACGCGAGGAACCACACTGCGTATGCCACTTCCTGCGGCGTGCCAATGCGGCGCAACAGGATGCGTTGTTTGATCTCGTCGCCGGCGAGGGCGCGCACGTCCTCCGACATTTCGGTGTCGATCACCCCGGGCGCGACCGCATTGACGCGAATCCGGCGCGGCGCGAGTTCCACCGCCAGCGCGCGTGTGAAGGCGTTGACGGCCCCCTTGCTGGCCGAATAATTCGTTTGCCCGCGGCCGCCCTTGTCGCCCGATACCGAACTCAGGTTCACGATGCTGCCGCTGCGCTGGGAGATCATGTACGGCGCCACCGCGCGGCACATGTTGAAGACGCCGGTCACATTGGTGTCGAGCACGTCCTGCACATGCCCATCCTCGAAGCCGGCCAGCGGGCTGTCGCGGATCACGCCGGCGTTGTTCACCAGGATGTCGATCCGCTCGCGCCGCTCGGCCACTTGCTCGATCGCCGCCGCGCACGCAGTGCTGTCGCGCACGTCGAGGCGCTCGCCGACAATCGCGCAACCCGCAGCTTTGCCTTCCGCGACGACCGCCGCCGCCGCGTCGGCGTTGCCGCGATAGTAAAACGTGACGTCGACGCCCTCGCCGGCGAGCAGCAGGGCGATCGCACGGCCGATGCCGCGGCTGCCGCCGGTCACGACGGCGGTCTTGCCGGCAAGCCCGGAAGGAACGGGCAGGCTCATGTTCGTTGCATCACCGCGACGCGCTCGATCAACCCGAGATCGCGAACCCGCCATCGACGACGAGCGTGTGTCCGTTGATCATCGAGGCCTCGGGCAGGCAGAGGAGGTACACGGCACCGGCGACGTCCGCCGGTGTCAGTACCGGCCCGGCCGGCGTGCGGCGCGCGAAATCGGCGAGCAATTCGTCGCGATTGGGGAAATAGGCGAGCGCATCGGTGTCGACCACGCCGGCGCTGACCACGTTGACGCGGATCCCGCGCGGTCCCAGTTCCTGCGCCAGTGCACGCGCGAGTGCCTCCAGCGCCGCCTTGGACGCGCCGACGAAGCCATACGCCGGCATCGCCCGCTGCGCTCCCAGGCTCGACATGGCGATGATCCTGCCGCCCTGCCGCATCAGCGGCAACGCCCGCTGCGCCAGCAGGTTCAGGGCCAGTGCATTCGTCTCGAGACACCACCGCCAGTGCTTGAGCGTCATCTCGATCGTCGGCTTCAACACGCCGCTGGCCGCGTTGGACACGACAATGTCGAGACGATCGAAGTGCGCCTCCAGGCCGGCAAAGAGTTCGTCGACGCTGTCGGGGATGCCCACGCTGCATTGCAGCGCTATTGCCCGCCGCCCCATCGCGCGGAGTTCGCCGCAGAGCGTCTCCGCCTCATCGGCGCTGTTGTAGTAGTTGACCGCGACGTCGCAGCCTTCGGCCCCGAGCTTGGTCGCGATGGCGCGACCGATCCCGCGTGCCCCTCCCGTGACGAGCGCCACCTTTCCCGCCAACGCACCTGCCATAGCATGAAAGTCCAAGAGCGCCAGCTGGCCGGCGCGCGAAGCGATCGGCGCAAGCGGGCAAAGCCGCTATTCTAACTTGCCGGCCTTGCCGCCGTAGCGGTCGCGCGCCTGGCATGGATCAAGCGTTGTGCTTCGATCACCCAGTGCTTCTTCACGCTGTACCAGACGTCGGCGGCCCAGAGGATGCCGTTGGCATCCGCCGGTGGTTCGGCCGGCGGCGCCTCGGGTGTGTAGGCATTGAGCCAGGCCCGGGTTGCCGGATCGTCGGCCAGGTCGCGGGTCGCCGGCAGCGCCACGTGATTGTAGGCGGCCGGCAGCGTCACGTTGCGGACATTGGCGCGCCCGTTGTGTTCGTATTTGCGCGTGGCATCGACCCCCGGTAGCGTCCACGCCCAGAAATCGAGGTCGATCGAATAGCCGGTGAAGTCCTCGACCGTGTCGGGAATGGTGCGGAGCTTGCCTACGAGATTCCACTGATTGGGCAGCAGGAAGGCCGCACCGCCGGCCCCCACGGCCGAAACATAGGTCAGGCGCAGGCCGACCACCTCCCGCGAATTCCCGGTGAGCGGATCGACGATTGCGGTGCGTGGCTCGGCAAAATCGGTGAGCGGGCTCCACACCGGCACCTTGTCGCCATAGTAGCCATCGAGGACATGCAGCACCTTGACCGCCTGCATGCCCCCCTGGCTGTGGCCGATGATCATCGGCGGCATCCCGTCGCGCTCGTAGTACCAGGCCGCGATTCCCGCCAAGCGCGCGGCATCCTCGTAGGGACTGTGCGACCAGCTCTGGTCGTAGGGGTCGCGGATGCTCGCCTCCGGATAGCCCATGCCCACGAGAAATTCGCCGAACGACGTCATGGCGAGGTGGACCGGGTAGATCCCACCGTGAATGAGCATGATGTGCGGGGTGGGTCCCTTGGCCAGCGTATTGCGCACGTCGGACCCGCTGACGCGAAACGGATCGAGGGCCAGGATGCGATCTTCCGTAGCCCGGTCGACCACGACCTGCGGCGGGATCGGCGTCGGATCGTCCGGCGCCCGCAGCGGCCGCAGACCGCAGGCGGCAACCGCGACGGCGACGGTAATGAGCAGTGTCCTGCGCGCGGCTTCAAGCGCGAATCTGGTCATCTTTCTCACTGATGGAAACGAATGCGGACATTATTCTACCGACGTCTTCGGGTCGGAACGCCGCTACGCGGTAGGACACGCCGATGCGCAGCCGCCCACCCACCGAGGCCGGCGTCAGCACCAAGGGCGAGAACGGTCCGGTGGACGCGGCGCGCAAATAGCTCAGTACCGGGGGCGTGCCTGCCCGGTTGCTCCAGATGGCCTCGACGTTGAGCATGGTCATGCCGGCCCAGACCGGGTAATTCTTCGCGTACATGTGCTTGCGCTGCGCCGGCGTCATATAGCGCCAGGCGATCCCACCGATGGCGATCGCATTCAGCGTCTGCAGGTACAGCTTGCGCCGCTTGACCCGCTGCGTCTGGCGATGCATGGCCTGCGCCAACTCGCGCAAACTCACGCCCGGCGGCACCGGATGCGAGACCAGGAACGAGCTCAGGAACTGGCCGAACGTACGCTCCGGCCCCGGCACGAAGCCGTTGCGAATATTGATGACCGAGGCGATCGCGATCTCGTTGCGGCGATGGCCGGGTTCCCGACTCACCTCCGGACCCAAGGCCTTGAGCAGCATCGCCAGCAGCATGTCGTTTTGCGTGACACCCCACGCCTTGGCCGTGCCGACAATCCCGGCGTAGGTGGGCGCATCGACGTCGGCGGCCACGAAGCGGTTGGTCGGCCCGTCGCCGTACGGGTAGCGCGGGCGCACGGAGCGGCGCGCCCGCAGGATCATGGCCGGCAGCGCGAACTGTCCGAAATAGAAATAGCCGGCGTTGCGCAGGAACATGCGGGCGTACGCCGGCGGGTGGGCGTCCAGTGGGGGCAGGTCGTCGGCACGGCCGGCGTAGCGGCCCGCGATGCCCTGCAGCAGGTCCACGATGGAATCGCCGCCGGCCACGAAGTGGTCGTAGGCAACCCCCAGGTGAAAGCTCGCACCGGCGTCGATCGCGAAAAAGCGGAACGGATCGAGCGGGCCGTCGGCGGGAAACGGCCGATTCAGTTCGTGTTCGACCGTGGCGTCGAGCACTCCCGCGGGATCGGCGCCACCGTCCTTGCGAACGAACTCGATCGCCGCTGGCCCGCCCACGAACTCGAAGCGACGCCCCGCTGCGTCCAGCGTGAGATTGGTGAGGCCGAGCACGCGTAGGTGCTCGCCGATCGTCCGCTCGAGTCGTTGCGCATCGAGCGGCCCCGGCAGTTCGGCCGCATGCACAGCGTTGTACGGGTACAACTCGCGCCAGCGCAGCATGGCGGCCTGGAACAGGTTGAGGCGGCCCCGCATGCTAATTCCGGGCGCGCAGCAAGCGCTGGCCCTCGCGACACCAGTGCTGGCGGATCGAGAACCACAGGTCGGCCGCCAGCAGCAGGTTGCGGGTGTCGAGCGCGGGATCCACCGGTAACGGCGGCTCCCGTCCGGGCGCATACGCTTCGATCCACGCGCGCGTCGCGTCCTGCGCCGCCAGGTGTTCGGTGATCGGCGCGCCGATGTGGCTGTAGCTCGCGGGCAGCAGGACATTGCGCACCCGCGCGGTACCGAGCGCGACATACGGGTCCGCCGTCGCGCCGTTGCCGGCCAACGGGTCCCACGCGATCGCATAGCCGGTGAAGTCGATGGCACTGTCCGGAACGCGCCGCAATCGCGGGATCATGTCCCATTGCCCCAGGAGCACCCGCGCCACGCTTCCGGTCGCGATCGCCGCGGCGAAAGGTACCCGTATTCCCACGACCGGCAGTGGCCGCCCGGTGATCGGGTCTTCGATGGCGGTACGTGGCTGCGCGGCACCGGTGGCGGGATCGAAAACCGCGACCTCGGGGTGAAATTCCCCAGCCAGTTCGTACAACACCCGAATCACCATCATGCCGCCCTGGCTATGCCCGATGAGCATCGGGCGCAACCCGTCCCTTTCGTATTGCCAGGCCAGCATGCCGGCGAGTTCCTCGCTGCTGGCAAAGCTGCTGCGCGTCAACGCACCATCGGGGGGGTGCCGGAGTGAAGCTTCCGGATAGCCCATGGCGATGAGGAACCGCGCGAAGGGTTCCATGGTCACGATCGGAACGCTGCCGTGGAAATTGAAGATGTGAGGCGCCGGCATGGCCTCCATCCAGCCTCGACCGGATCCGGCCAGGGCATCGCAATCGAGCGCAAGCAGCCGCGCAGTCGTCTCCGGCGTGCGGACCACGGCGTGGCATGCGGAGGCGATTAGAAGTACGAAGAGCGCGACGACGGCGTTGCGAAGGGTGCGCGGGACCATTCCGGTTCAATTTGATGCAACGATAGGCACGACCAGCGGGCAAACATGCAATTATCGCAGGTCGGCGCTGCCGCGCTTGTTTTTACCGCAAACGAGGAAAAAAGCGGCCGGTGGACGCCAGGTAGCGCCGATAGGTTTCGCCGTGACGCGCCACCAGGTGACGCTCCTCGTTGCGCGCCTTGGCGATCATCAGCCCCACATGCAGAATGGCGGCCACCAACACGGGGATGGTCGGAACGATGACCGCCGTGCATATCATCAACAGGATGGAAAGGGCATAGATCGGATGGCGGATGCGGCGAAACATGCCATCCGTGATAAGCGCCTGCTCTTCGCCCGGCGTCACCGCCATGCGCCAGTCCTTGCCCATCCGGGACCAACACTTGATGGTCCCGGCCAGACAGGCTACCGCCACTGCCGCAGCGAAGAGGCGCATTCCGGCATAGGCGGTCGATGCGAACGCGAAAGCCGGCAACCCGAGCGGCGCGGCCGTCCGGTGCAGGGCAAGCCAGGGCAACAGATTCCAGGCGACGACGAGCGGCAACCAGATGAGCCACATGAAGCGTTCGACCGGCTGCTCGGGTACCACGCCTGCCGCTTTGCGGGCATGCTTGCGTACGCGCACGATCATCACGCCGACGCCGATCCAGTACGCCCAGACCGTTGCCGTCAATACAACACCCGCAATATCCATCCTGACCATTAGCCGCGCGCCCGCCTTGTATTCGAACCGACGCGCATTGTACGGGGCGCCAACGGCGCCCGTGCGCGGACCACTTCCAGCCCCCAGGGGCGCATGCGGCGCATTGCTCGCCGCGGCCCTGTTGGCAATCGCCGGCTGCGACGCGCGCTCGGCCGCTGATCGCGCCGGCGCGCGGCCCAACTTCGAGCGCGAATGCGCGAACCTGCCGCCAGCAAGCCTGGTCGTCGTGGCGGCGCCGCTTGTCGTCGGCGAAGATCACTCCCGTTCAATCGCGGCGCTGACCCGCATGCATGAACAGGCATCGCCGCTGCACCAGACGATGGGCCTCACGCAGGCGCACATCGGGCATCGCACCACGATCGAGGTGCGGGGACTGCGCAACGGGCAGGGAACCCTGGTCTGCATGCAGCCGACCGTGCGCGTCGAACTGTTCATGCAGCCGCTGACGGTGTTCGTGGCGCGCGAGCTCGCCAATGATGCCTGTCGCCAGGCGGCGGTGCGTGGCCACGAGATGCAGCACGTCGCGGTCTACAGGCGCGCACTGGCCGACGCGGTTTCCGACCTTTCGGCATCGCTGCAACAGCATTTCGGCGGGCGCCGATACGACGGCACCGAGCCCGCTGCCGTCCAACAGCAGGTCGAGGCCGGGGTGGGGGCGCACCTCGATGCATTTCTGAGTGCCACCGGGGAAGCGGTGCGGGTACGCCAGGCCGGCGTCGACAGTCCGCAGGAGTACGCCCGCGTCGAGCAGGCATGCGACAGCCGGCCACCAAATTGAGGACCGTGGCCCTGAGCGGGCGTGGGCGGCAATGGATGGCGACCCCCATGGACCAGTAGAATTCGTACCCATGGTGCCCTCCCCGCTTCCGGCCGCACTTTCCGTGCCCATCGCCGGCGAGACTGCACCTTCGTTCGACCGCGCAGCCGCGCAAGCTCTGCTCGCCGAGTCCTACGCGCAGTACCGGTCAAAACTCGTCGAAATGGCCCGGGCGGCCCTCGATCTCACCAGCGATCTGTTCGAATCCAACAGTCACATCCCCGACGGCGAAGTCGAGACGTTCCGCTCCAAGCGTGGTGAATGGCTGGGGCTCTTCGACAAGACGCTCGCGGAGCGCTTCGTCCGGCGGCTGGCCGGGGAGCGGCGACGGGGACGCCGCCCCGACGCCGACGCATCGCTTGCCTCGCTGCGTGTTCTGAGTGCCTACGATCACGAAAAGCAAGCCGCCCTCAAGGCGGCGACGCAGTTTCTCGATCGCTTCACCCGGCGTGAACTCGCGGCCCTCGATCTGCGCGTCGACATCCTGCTGCCGGATCCGTCGTCACGCGAAATCGACAATCCGTTCGCCATCGGGTACGTCCTCGATGCGCTGGGTTCATCCGCGCGCGCGATCTATCCCAGCCCCAAGGTCTGGCGCCCGTTCATGGAGCGCCTGCTGGCCGACCTGACGCCGGGTATCAACAAGCTCTACATCTCGATCAACCGATTGCTTGCCGATCGGGGCGTGTTGCCGGAGATCAAGGCCGCATTGCGCGCGCGCAGCGAGTTTCGGCCGGCGGAAGACAAGGATCTCCTGCCCACCTTCTCGAAAATGCTCCACGACGCGAACGCGGCCGTGCCGGTCGATGTGGTCGTGCCCGAGAACCTCGTCGACGCTCAAGGCGCGCCCGCGCTGGTGTTCGCGGAGCGCACGCCACCGCGGGCTTCCGCTGCGCCGGTCGACCTGGCGACGGCGAAGATCCTGGCCGGGCTGGCGGCGCTGGTTTCGGCCGGTCCGCCGGCCGCGGCGGACATCCCGGCAGCCGATCCCGCCGCCCGCCACGCCGCCGAGGCCGACGCAGACTTCTTTCCGTCGCTGGAGCCATTGATGGCGCTGGGCGCCTCGACGCCGCTCTTCTCGGCGCTGGCCCGCTGGCAACGCCTGGACCTGCCTGCCGCACTGGCGAACGCGGCGACCCCGGCGGCGGCGTCCGCAGGCAGCGTGATACCGCTGAATCTCATTCCGCACCTCCGCCTCGCGATCGACGACCAGATCGCCAACGACACCGATCGCATCACGATGGACGTGATTGCGCTCCTGTTCGACTACGTATTCCGCGACAGCTCGATTCCCGACGACATGCGTCGCCTGGTCGGGCGCCTGCAGGTGCCGATCGTCAAGGCCGCGCTGCTCGATCGAAGTTTCTTTTCCGACAAGGACCACCCCGCTCGGCGCCTCCTCGATCACCTGGCGGAGGCAGCGGTCGGCGCCACCCAGGAGGGCGGCTATCGCGAGGACTTCACCGCGCTTGCCACCGAGGTCGTCGACACGATCTGCAACGATTTCGAAATCGACGTGGCGGTATTCCGCAGCGCCGATGAGCGTCTGCGCTCATTCATCGAGCGCGAACGCAACGAAGTCGCCGCGGCCCTGAGCGACGATGTGGCAACGGCTTTGCGTGCGGAAGCCGAAGAGGGGGACCGGGCGTGGGTCCGCGCGTATTTGCGCGACCGCCTGGCCGCCCTCGACATTCCCTTCGAGGTACGCGATTTCGTACAGACGATCTGGGCCGATCATCTGAGCGGACTGCGCAAGGAGTCCGGCGCCGACAGCGAGGAATGGCGCAGAGCCGTTTCCACGCTGGATGATCTGCTGTGGAGCATCGTCGCCCAGGAACGCACGGCGCAGAAAGCGCGCCTGATCAAGATGATTCCCGCGCTGATCGTCGCGCTGCGCCGGACCTGCACCGCGCAGCGCGTGGCACCGGAACGCGCCAAGGCGTTTTTCGACACCTTGTATCGGCTCCACATTGCGGCGCTCAAGCCACCGGCGGGCGCCCCCGGTGCCGCCGCGCCGGCGCCGGACGGTGCGCTACCCGGTGCCGCAAACAGCGATTCGGCCGCAGTTCCCCGGCCCGTGCCGGCCAAAACGCCGATCGACACGCTGGTCGATGCACCCGCCGATGCGCCGGTTGCTGCCGCGCCTGCCTCGAACGCCGGGGCGCCCGCGGCGGGAACCAACGTCCACGACTATGTCAGCGAGATGGCCGTGGGAACCTGGCTCGCCTTCACGGACGACGGACAAGCGTTGAATGCGCGGCTTACCTGGGTCAGCCCGCTGCGGACCAAATACCTGTTCACCAGCCGCTCGCGCACCCGCGCCTTCGTGTATGCCCCCGAAGAACTCGCGTATGCGATCGGCGCCGGCCTGGTTACTGTCGTGTTGGAGCCGGTGCCGCTGTTCGACCGGGCGGTCAGCGCAGCGCTGGATACGCTCGCCGCGCGCCAGCCCCCTCGCGCCGAACCCACTCCGGCCGCTGCCTAGCGAAGGTCGGGCAGTACGCAGTGCGCGATAATGCCGGTTTCCGCGTGCCGGAAAGCGGCAGCGCAACCCGGAGTTCTGATGTTCAATGCAACGATGTGCCGCGGCGCGCTCGCGCTGTTCGTTCTTGTCTCGACTGCCGCCTTAGCGCAGCTGGGCGCGCCCAAGCCCGACGAGCCGCTGGGTGCCATGCCCAAACCCGATGCGCAGCTCATCCTTGCCGCGGCCAAGGCCGCCTCGGGCGGCGCGGCATGGGACAACCTCAAATCGCAGCACAGCAAGGTCACCATCCAGACGGGTGGCTTCTCCGGCAACGCCGAACGCTGGAGCGACATGACCAACGGACGATCCACGATCGTCTATTCCATCGGACCGATATCCGGCGCGGCGGGATTCGATGGCAAGGTTGCCTGGTCGAAGGACGAGTCGGGCCGCTCGCAAGTCGAGAACTCCGAGGCGGCGCGCGAGCTCGCGGTCAACGCCGCGTACCGCGATCAGCTCGCGTTCTGGTACCCGGAGCGCGCGAAGGCGACCATCAGCTACAAGGAGCGGGCAGAAGCGGATGGCGCGCAGTTCGATGTCATCCGGGTCGTGCCGGAAGGCGGCCGCCCATTCGAGCTGTGGATCAACACGGAGACCAAACTGATCGAGCGGCTGGTCGAACGCGAGGTCGCGGTGGCGCGTACCGAGGTGTACATGGACCTGCGCACCGTGCAGGGGGTGACGATTCCCCACCGCGTCCGGGCGTCGCGCGGGGACCCGCGCCAGGACGAAACCGTGATCGTGGAAGCGATGGATTTCAATGCGCCGCTGACCGGCGTTCGCTTCGGGCAACCCCCGCCTCCGAAGCCCGACTATGTGTTTCCCGCGGGCAAGGACGCCGTGGAAGTTCCTCTCGAAGTGCTGGGCGGGCACCTGTTCATCCGCGTGCACATCAACGGCAAGGGTCCCTACCGGATGCTGTTCGACTCGGGCAGTCTGAACGTGCTGATGCCCGACATTGCGCGCAAGCTCGAACTCAAGAACGTGGGTGCTGCCGCAGACGCCGGTACCGCGCGCGTCGGCGTGGTCAAGCCCGAGCGAGTCGATGTCGGCGGAATCGTCCTCGCCGGCCAGTCCTTCGCCACCGTCGACTTGAATGCAGTCATGCGCAGGGTCGAAGGCATCGACGACATCGCGGGCGTGATCGGCGCTGAACTGCTCAACCGTTTCCCCGTCAGGCTCGACTATGCGAAATCGCGCGCGACGTTCTACAACCCCGCCGCATTCAAATACGCGGGCAACGGCGTCGCGGTGCCGGTGACCTTCCGGGGTAACGCGCCAAAGATCGCCGGCACCGTGGACGGCGTGGCAGGTGCCTTCGCGATCGATATCGGCAGCCGCGGCTCGCTTACGCTGTCCACGCCATTTGTCGAAGCCAACGATCTCGCCGCGCGCTTCGGTGCCAAAACCGAGGTGATCGTCGGCGCCGGCGTCGGCGGTCCGGTTCGCGCCCTGCTCGCTCGCGCCACCGCGCTGGAATTCGGCGGGATCGTCATCAAGAATCCGATGACCGCGCTGGTGCGCAATGGACAGGGCCTCCTCGGCGATTCCGACCTCGCTGGCGTCATTGGCTACGGCATCCTGCGCCAGTTCGACCTCACCTTCGACCTCCCGCACAACGTCGTCTACTTCGACAAGAACCAGTCCTTCGGGTCGGCCGATATCCACGACCGGTCGGGACTCTGGCTCGAACGCGGACCCAAGGGGTTCGAAGTCGTCGGCGTAGTGGAGCGGCGGTCCCGCCGCGGCGGCGGGGATCAAGGTCGACGATGTCATCGTGGCGATCGACGGCAAGAACTGGTCCGCGACCACCCTCGCCAACCTCCGCAACATGCTGAAGGCGGCCCCCGGGACCAAGGTACGGCTCAAGCTTGGCCGCGGCAGCGAAAGTGTGGTGACTTTGCGCGACGCGATCTAGATGGCGGACGCGCTGCAGTCGTTCGCGCGACTGGCCGTCCTCACCGCGCCGCTGTTCCTCCTGGTGTTCATCGGCTATGCACTGTCGCGCTGGGGCCGCTGGCCGCAGGCCGCCTCGGACGCGTTGACGCGGTTCGTGTTCGCCGTGGCGATTCCCGCCCTCCTGTTCCGCCTGATGAGTGATTTCTCGCGCCTGCCGCCGGTCGACGCGCGGGTGCTGGTCGCCTACTTCGGCGGCTGCGCCATCACCTACCTCGGTGCCCGCTATGTCGCGGCGCGCGTATTCCGCATGGACGGCGTGCGGCAGTCGATCTTCGGCATGGGCACGATCTTCTCCAACAACGTGCTGCTGGGCATTCCGCTCGCCAAGGTCACGCTCGGGGAGGATTCGCTGACCACGGTGTCGCTGGTGCTCATCTTCAACACCTTCCTGCTCTGGACCCTCGTCACCGTGTCGGTCGAGTGGGCGCGCCACCGTGAAGTGTCGGTGGCCGGCGTGGCGCGTACCGCCCGCGACGTGCTGGCCAACCCGATCGTTGCCGGCATCCTGCTCGGCACCGGCTTCGGTTTCACGGGGCTGCCGTTGCCCGATGTCGTCGACGAGACGCTGAAACTCATGGGCCAGGCCGCCGTGCCGATGTCGCTCATCGTGCTGGGCATGGGACTGGCCGAGTACGGCGTGAGCCAGGGGTGGCGGCCGAGCATGGCCATTGCCACGCTAAAGCTCAGCGCCATGCCTCTCGTCGTCTACCTGATCGCGCGCGCGCTCGCACTGCCGCTGCGGGAGACGCAGGCCGTGGTCATGATGGCCTCGCTCCCCGTCGGTGCCAACGTCTACCTGATGGCGCGCCAGTTCAACGCGCTCGAGGGGCCGGTGGCGTCGAGCCTGGTGCTTTCCACGATGCTCTCGGCCGCGTCGACGCCGCTGATCCTCACGCTGCTGCACTGATGGCGCTCAAGGCGACTATCTTCAAGGCAAACCTCGAGGTCGCCGACCTCGATCGCTCCTATTTCGGCACGCACGCCCTCACGCTGGCCCGGCATCCTTCGGAAACCGACGCACGCATGATGGTGCGCCTGCTGGCATTCGCGCTGCACGCCAGCGCCACCCTCGCCTTCGGCCGCGGCCTGAGCACCGACGACGAGCCGGCGCTGTGGGACCGCGACGCCACCGGCGCAATCGCGACGTGGATCGACGTCGGCCTGCCCGACGAGCGCACGCTGCGCAAGGCCAGCGGCCGCGCTGCGGCGGTCCATCTGTACGCTTACGGTGGACGCGCGGTCGACCTCTGGTGGGAACGCAGCGCGGATGCCCTCGCGCGCGTCCCCAACCTGACCGTCCGCGCCGTCGGGCCGGCTGCGCTCGATGGACTGGCGGCCCTCGCCGAACGCTCGATGCAACTTCAGTGCACGGTCCAGGATGGGCACATCTGGTTCTCCAACGCGCGCACCACCGTGCCGTTCGCGCTGGACCAGGCAGGCGGCCCGGACCGGTAGGGCCGACGTGTCCCGGGCGGCGCGAAACAGGCCACGCAGCGCCTTGCGTCGACGTCGCCGAATACGCATGACATCCGCGTGCCATGCGGGCATGCGAAAATGCACGCCTCATCCACCGCATCCCGACCATGCCTACCAAGACTGCCAAGAAAAGCTACGCCGTTCGCGGCTCCGCCATCCACGGACGCGGCGTCTTTGCCACCGAAGTGATCCGGCGTGGCACCCCCATCATCGAGTACAAGGGCAAGCGGTCGTCGTGGGAAGACGCGATCGCCCGTCCGGACAGTGACCCCGATGATCCGGCGCATACCTTCCTCTTCGAACTCGACGACGGCCAGGTCATCGACGCGCGCATCCGCGGCAATGCGGCCCGCTGGATCAATCATTCCTGCAAGCCGAATTGCGTCACGCACGAAGACGAGGAAGGTCGCGTCTTCATCGAGGCGAAACGAAAGATCCACCCGGGCGACGAGCTGACCTACGACTATCGCCTGACGATCGACGGCAAGCTGACGCGCAAGGAAAAGAAGCAATACGTGTGTCGCTGCGGCACCAAGCGTTGCCGCGGCACGCTGCTGCGCAGCAAGAACTAGCTGGCTTCCTCGCCCCGCGGCGTGCCGGCGGATTCCTCGACGAATTGCACGAACACCGAGGTCGGCTCGCGCTCGGTGACCAGCGCATTTTCCGGTGCCGCCTCGTCGATCACGCCGAGCGCCATTCCGCAAAGCATGATCTCGGTGTCGGGAATGGCCAGATGCTGCCGCACGATCCGATGATAGGGCGTGAATGCCGCCTGCGGGCAGGTATGCAGGCCGTAGGCGCGCGCCGCGATCATCACTCCTTCGATGAACATGCCGCAATCGAGCCAGCTGCCTGCTTCCATGTCGCGGTCCAGCGTGAAGAACAGGCCCACCGGCGCGCCGAAGAAGCGATAATTCTTCGCGTGCTGCCGATGCGTAGCCGCGCGATCACCGCGGGCGATGCCCATCAGCGCGTAGTAGTCCCACCCAAGCTTCCGCCGCCGTCCGAGGTAGGGCTCCCGCCACTGCTTCGGGTAGTAGGCATACTCCTCCACATGCTCGCGCGCTCCGGCGGCGGCGGCGTCGTGGGCGGCGAGCAGCGCCTTGGACAATTGTTCGCGGACCGCACCGCGGCATACGTACACCTTCCACGGCTGGCAATTGGTTCCGCTCGGTGCGCGCGCGGCCAGCGCCAGAATGCCTTCGATAATCGCACGCGGGACCGGAGTCGACAGGAAGCCTCGCACCGAGCGGCGGGAGACCAGCGCACGGGCGACGGTAACGCCCGCGGCAGGCATCCCGGGCGGCAAGGGCAGTTCGTGCATGATGAGTGAGCAATAGTGGGTCGAGTGCCCATTCTGCCACTCGGTCGGATGCATCCGACCGCAGGTCCGCGCCTGCGCTGTGCGGCCCGCTCCGATGGCTACAATGCGCAATGTCCATCCTCATCGCAACCCGGTCCGTGTTTCTTGGTACCTTCTTGCTGGCGATCGCCAGCGCCAGCACGCTGGCTTGGTCTCAAGCCCTCCCATCTTCACCGCCCCAGGCCGCGTCGCCATCACCTGCTTCGCCCTCGTCCGGGGCTCCGCCCTCATCGTCGTCACCCACCCCGAAAGGCGGTGCTACGCTCCTGCCTCCGCCCGCCAATACGCGGCTGCCAGGCATCGATCCGCGCGAATGCGGAACGTCGAAGTGGTCAGCGCTCTGTGCGGAGGGTCGCTGGGCACAGTTCGCGCGCATGAAACTCGAAGTGCAGGTCGGCAGTTTCTCCGGAACCTATACGATCGAGCACACCAGCGTGGGCGAGGTCCACGCGACGACGCGCGAAACCATGGACCGCAAGGTACAGGCCGGCGAAGCGGTGGTCGTGGGCGAAGACGCGTTCGCGTATCGTTCGCGCAATGCCTCCGCCCGGCCGGAGGACATGCTCGACCAGATCATGACATCGCCGATCGTGTTTTCCGACCTGGTGGCGATCCTGCTCGAGGCGGGGCTGCCCGAGGGGCCGGCTAGCCTGAAGCGCGTGCAGGCGCTGAAGGCGCAGAATGCGACGCAATTCATCCTGACCCAGGCGCCCGCCGCCGCAGTCCTCTATGGCGCGCCATGGAACGCCAGTGGCGACGTGCGCGCAGTCGAAGGCCATGGCATCGCCTTCGACTTGACCTTCCGTTTCCGACCGGTCGACACCGCCGGCCGCGTCTCCACCACGACAACACAGACTGCCCGCCTGACCGGCGAGGCGAGCTACGCCGACCTGCGCGCGCGTCTGCCCGAGAGTTTCGATCTCGTGGGCTGGAAGCTCGTGCGGTCGGGTACGGTACTCGGCGCCGTGGCGACGCTAGGCGAGGCGCGCCACGTCACCGGTACACGCTAAGGCAATGCGCCCAGCCACCATTGACCCACGACCGCGCCACCCCGAGCTGCGCGACGCCGCCTGGACACCGCTGCGGACAAGCCAGGCAAGGCCGATCAGCCTGCAGATTTCGCAAACCCCGCGTCGCTACGCTTCAGACGCTGGTTCGTTCGAAACACATCGCGAGGAAATGGGCGCGGTGCACGTCCGGTGATCGCGGTGCATCGAACACTTCGGCCGCCGAATCGAACAGCAGTCGCTCGTCATCGGCGTCCTTGGCAAACCACCGCAGTTCGCGCGGGTAGGCACGAATCAGCGCAAAGTCGCCCTGCAGGCGCTCCAGAAAGGCGCCACGCGTCATCCCGTTGTCGCGCGCCAGGGCCGCGTTACCGATGAAGTCCGACCCTTCGAAGCACTCGGCGACCGTATGCGTGCCGGCAGACGCGGCGGACGCCGTTGCCAGGGCAACGGCCATGACCATGGTTCGCAGAGTGACGCGCAACGCGATCCTCCCGAATGGCCCGCGGCCCGACGGTGCGGGCGCCAGATCGCATCGTAGCCGCAGAGCCATGCGCTGCGCAATCGTGCCCTGCAACATGCGAGAAAGGCTCGCAGCGTTGCCGCAAAGCGTAACCACCGGCACAATCGGACTCGCGCGATCCGCGCGGTCTTACCTCCTGATCCTTCTCCATGGCCCGCAAACGCGCACTCAAGCTCACTGGCACGACCCGCATCCTCGAGCATCGTTCACGACTGCTCAAGGATAATCCGCTCGGGGATCCGCATGTGCGCAACGTCGCGGTGTGGTTGCCGCCGGGGTACGACGATGGCACGCGGCGCGGCAACGATGCAGGCAAAGGTCGCCGCTACCCGGTGCTCTTCGACCTTGTCGGCTTCACCGGCTCGGGCCTGGCGCACCTGGGCTGGCGGCCCTTCGACGAGAACGTGGCGGAACGCGCCGCGCGGCTGATCCACGAGCGACGGATGGGACCGTGCATCATCGTCTTTCCGGATTGCTTCACCGCACTGGGGGGCAACCAATACATCAATTCCTCGGCCATCGGGCGCTACGCCGACTACCTGACGCTGGAGTTGATCCCGTTCGTCGACCGGGAATTCCGCACGCTGGCCGCGCGCGAACACCGCGGCTGCTTCGGCAAGTCATCGGGCGGCTATGGCGCCATGGTGCACGGCATGCAATATGCGAAGCATTGGGGAGCCATCGCCAATCATTCGGGCGACGCGTACTTCGAATTCTGCTACCTGACCGACTGGCCGCGAACGCTCAATGAACTCGATCGCTATCGCAAGCCGGCCCGCCGGCCCGGACTGCGTACTTCCGCCGCCTCCGCACGCGGCCGCGATGGCCGCGACGACGGACGCGTGCGCCGCTTTCTCGACGCCGTGTGGCACAAGGACAAGCTCAACGACGGGGAGATGCATGCGTTGATGGAGATCGCCATGGCGGCCTCGTACGATCCCGATCCCAAGTCCCCGCTCGGCTTCCGCCTGCCGGTCGACCTCGAAACCGGCGAACTCCTGACGCGTCGCTGGCGCCAGTGGCAGCAGCATGACCCCATCCACATGGTGTCCGCCCACCGCAGCAATCTCAAAAGCCTGCGCGGCCTCTATGTCGACTGCGGCTGGCGCGATCAATATCATCTGCACTTCGGGGCACGCATACTGTCGCAGAAGCTGACGGCGGCAGGCATTGCGCACCGCTACGAGGAGTTCGACGACACGCATTCGTCGATCGACTACCGGATGGACCAGAGCCTGCCTTATCTCTACCGCGCGCTGAAGCCTTGAGGAAATCTTCCATGGGTCCCCTGCGCCTGACGCTTGCACTCTGCCTTGCCACCGGACTGCTGCTCGCGGCCTCCGGTGCTTCCGCGGACGCCAATCTCAGCGCGCCGCCGGTGAACAACGCCGACTTCGATATCGGCGCCGACGCAATCAAGTCGCGCGAATGGGAGCGGGCGGCCTATCACCTTGAAATCGCGGTACGGGCAGAGCCGGCAAACGCCGACGCGCAGAACCTGCTCGCCTACGCCTACCGCAATCAGGGCAAGCTCGACCTCGCGTTCACGCACTATCGCGAAGCGCTGCGGCTCGACCCCAAGCACCGGGGCGCGCACGAGTACATCGGCGAGGCGTACCTGCTGCGCGGCGACAAGGCCAAGGCCAGCGAGCATCTCGTGATGCTGGAGCGCATTTGCGGCAAGAGTTGCGAGGAATACCAGGACCTGGCGCGTGCCATCGCCGCCGCCAAGTAGGCGCCGCTAACAGCCGGCCCGGCTGCCGACACCCTATAATCGCTGTTCTGCCAAGGGAGAATCTATGCGTTGGGGCGACATGCGACGCAGCGACAATATCGAAGACCGCACGGCGATGGGGTCGGCAGGACGTCGCCTGCCCCTCGGCGGAGGCGGTATCCGCCTTGGCGGGGGTGCGCTGGTCGTGATCGTGATCCTCAGCCTGCTCTTCGGCGTGAATCCGCTGCAGTTCCTCGGCATGGGTGATCTCACGGGACCGGGCCCGGCCCCCGCACCCCAACCACAGGCGGTGCCGGCTGGATCGTCCCCCGGGGCAGCGACGTCGAGCGATCCGCAACAGGAGATGGTGGCGAAAGTGCTCGGTGACACCGAGGATGTCTGGACGGCGCTGTTCAAGGCCATGGGCAGCCGTTACGAACCCCCGAAGCTCGTGCTGTTTCGTGGATCCATCGTGTCGATGTGCGGACGGGCGAGTTCGTCGGCCGGGCCTTTTTATTGCCCGGGGGACCAGAAGGTCTACCTCGACACCGCGTTCTTCCGCGAATTGCAAAGCCGTTTCGGTGCCCCGGGCGATTTTGCCCAGGCGTATGTCGTGGCGCACGAGATCGGCCATCACGTACAGAACCAGATGGGCACGATGCAGGAATTCGACCAGAGTGCGAGCCGCATGGACGAACGGCAACGCAACGCCTTGACCGTGCGCCTGGAGTTGCAGGCAGATTGCTACGCGGGCGTCTGGGGATTCTATGCAGCCAAGCGCAACCTGCTCGAACCGGGCGATCTCGAAGAAGGGTTGCGCGCCGCATCCGCGGTCGGCGACGACACCATCCAGAAGCGCACGCAGGGTTACACCGTGCCCGACGCGTTCACGCACGGTCGCGCCGACCAGCGGGCGCGCTGGTTCCGCGCCGGCTTCCAGTCGGGCGACCCGCGCAGTTGCAACACTTTCGCGGCGAAGGACCTCTAGCGCAAGCCGTCTTCAGCGCGGGGCCGGTGCGCTGTCCGCCTGGAAGCGTACGCGTCGCACGTGCTTGTCGTACTCCGCTTCGACCGCCGCCGTGACCTCCTCGTCGCGCGCGGTGATGACGCGCCCGCCTCTCGCCCGGCACGCGTCTCGCTCGTACTGGCACGGACCCATCTCCGGATGCCGGCGACACAGCTGTTCGACGCGGGCTTCGTACTCGACGGCGGTGCGAACTTCGCCGTTGACGCAGAAATACAACGGTCCCGGCAGGAAATCCGTGGATGGCATCGCGACGGGAGGCACCGTCGCAACGGGCGGCGTCGCCGGCGCTGCGGGGAGCGGGGTCGGCGTGACGGCGGCCGGCGCTGCCGTAGTCGAGGAAGGTGGCGTAGCCGGAGGCGTCGACGGCCCGCAGCCGACGAGTGCCGACGTGGCGGCACAGCCGATCCACAGCCAATGACACAACCGATGCATGCGGCAAGTAAACACGAGCCGACCAGCACATGCAATACACGTCCATTCGGTCGTCCGCGACCACCTCCCTTCGCAAGCAAGGCAACGTTCGTCGCCGAAAGCTTGCGGGCCCGCGGGACGGTACCGATAATCCTTCGCATCATGCGAGCCTTGTCACGATCGGATTCGGCGCGTTGCGCCGCGAGCTCCGACCACAGCCCTTCAGAAGTTGCTGCAGACCGCGCGCGTCACCAATGTTCGCTGCGGCACGTCGTGGTGAGCGCGCGCGTCCGGGCCGTGGTCGGCGCACTCCGATGAACGGCATCGCCTGTCCGGGCTGCCGGTCGTCCATGCAGGCGCTCGAGCTCGATCGCGCATTGCACGGCGCGTTGACGGTGGATTTATGCGGAGCCTGCCAGGGCCTCTGGTTCGACACCTACGAAAGTACGTCGCTGTCGGCCGCCGGAACGCTGCAGTTGTTTCGCGCAGTCCATGCCGCGACACCCGAAGCGCGCGGCCCACTGCCCTCACGACCGCGCTGTCCGCGCTGCGACACGACGCTCGATGCCACGCAGGACCTGAGAAAGGCCACCCGTTTTTCGTATTACCGTTGCCGGCACGGCCATGGCCGGTTCACGCCATTTGTCCAGTTCCTGCGCGAAAAGGAATTTGTCCGGCCGGTGCCGCCGGCCGAACTCGAGCGGCTGAAGAAGCTGGTGCGCGTCGTCCGCTGTTCGAGCTGCGGCGCAGCGGTCGACCTCGAACGGGCGACCGCATGCGGCTATTGTCGCGCCCCGATCACCATTCTCGATCCGGACGCCGTCGCGCAGACGCTGCGCGAGCTGGACGCCGTGGCGGCAAGTCGTGCCGCGGTCCCGAGTCCCGAACAAGCCGCCGCAGGCATCCTCGAGTCCGCGCGCTTCGAGCGGGCGATGCGGGCCGAGCAGGCACGTCATACCGACGTAGGCGGGGTCGACCTCATCGGCGTCGGTCTCGCGGTGCTCGCGTCCCTGGTGGCGCGCTAGATCGACGGCGCACGATCTGGCGAGCGTCCCGGGACCGCACGGCAACACTTGCGGTACGTCGTATGCCACGCATTCGGACTGCACGACCGCGTTAGTCCCCCGCACTTTCGCGAAAAGCTAAAATACGCCCTCCACGCCTTCGGGAGTCAACCCACCATGTCCGTCGTCACCACGCTTCGCTCCTCCGGATCTCGCAGCGTCCGTGCCTTCGTCCTCGTCCTCGCCGGCGTGGCAAGCACCGGTCTCACCCATGCCCAGACCGCCGCACCCGCGGCAGGCGGCGGATCACAATGCACGAAGCCCGATGCCCATCCCGGCCGCCTCGCGTCGGATCGGCAGCTCCGCTCCTGGGACAAGGAGGTCACCACCTGGCAGGAATGCATGAAGACGTACGTGGCCGAAAAGCAAGCCAAGGCCGACGAGGCGGTGAAAGTTGCCAACGCTGCCGTGGCCCAATCGAACGCCGCGGTGGCCGAGTACAACGACGTCGTGAAGGAACTGCAGGCGCAGGTCGACGCCGCCAAAAAGTAACCCGTGAGACGCCCGCGTCGGCTGCGCGTCGCCGCCCGCTAGTCGACCGGTTGCCGCTCGACGCGCACGACCTTGCCGTCGAGGCAGGACACGATTGTGGTTTCACGATCCCCGGGCGCCGGATCCCACTGCCGCCGTTCGACGTTGCGGCCCAGCTGGTCGTCGAGCATCGTGGTCGTGCTGCTGGGGTCCCCCATTTCGGGCGCCAGCGCTTCGCAGGGACGCCCGACGGTGGCAAGCTGCCGTCGGCTCGGCAACACTTCCGGCTCGATCTCGAGCTTGGCCGGATCGTTGGTCCAGGCGACCAGCCCCTTCTGGAAGCCGACGGCGAGCTCGAGGTCAGCACGCCGATAAAGCCAGACCTCGCTGGCATTCTCCCGCGCGCGTCCAGGTCGCATCTCCTGCGGCGTGCCGTAGGCGCGCACCACGAAGGCCCGCGGCATGCCTGCGCGCACGTCCTTGCGCTGCGCACGCTCTTCCCACAAGCGGTCGGTATCGCCGGCGGGTGGCAGCGAACTGCCGTTGCTCACGGACAACTCGACGCGTCCACCCTTCTGCGCTTCGTTGCATGGACTCTGCTGGTAGGTCGTGCGCCCCGCCGGATCGACACATTTGTACACCGCTGCCGGCGCCAGCCCAGCAAGGCCGAGTCCGGACCACAGCACGACCAGGCGCGGGAGTACGCGGCCCAATGTCATTGCACCACCGTACGCTCGACGTCGACCACCTTGCCGGCCATGCAGGAGAAGACGGTGCGCAGCGCGCCATCAGCGGGCTGCGGCTCATAGTAGTTGCGGGTGCCACGTGGGGCTCCCCCGGCACTGGCCAGTGATTCCTGCCGATCGGGCTGCCCGATCTCGGCGAACACATGCGCACAGTCGCGGCCGGCGATCACGAAACGCCGGTTGTGCGCGCCGCTTGCCGCAGTTTCGATCGCGGCGGCCGCCTTCGCGGGCGGCTCTGCATCGCGGCCCCCGACATCCTCGCGCACCCAAACCACGTCCGAACCCGCGAAACCGACCAGCGTCACGCCCTCGCGCCCCGCATAGCGCCAGACCTCCGAGGCCTGTTCACGTGCCAGGGCCGGGCGAATTTCCGTGGGGGCGCCACGCGCCCGCAGCACCCAGCGCTTGGGCATCCCCTTGACCACGCGGGCATCCCGGGCGGCGCGCTGCCAGACGTCGGAATCGTCCTTGGTCTCCGCTTGCGGCAACGCCACCGGACGTCCGGCCTGCCCCTGGCCACACGGGACGTCCTGATAGCTGACGTTGCCATCCGCGTCGGTGCATTTGATGACGTCGGCAGTCGCGAGGCCGACGGCGCCAAAGGTTGTCGATGCGGCGAGCAGCGCGGCACCTGCGGCGCGCGCAAGCGCCCTTGGCGCCGCATTGGTGCCTGGATTCATTGCGCTATGATGCCTCATGGTGTCGATTGCGCGCGCTGCAGGATTGACTCCGCGAAGCGGCCTGGCCTGGATGTGGCCACCGCCGTCCAACCGGACTCCCGGGACCGCGCCCCGTCTCCCGTCAAGGATCAAGCATTTACCGTGCCCCTCGCCGAACGCCAGATCCCGGCGCCGCGGCGCCGGGATGGACCCGTGGGCCATCGCAGCGCGAGGCCGCAACCCCGCATGCCCGCGCGAGCCCTGACCGAGCCGGTCGCCTCGTCCGACCGGGACGAGGCAGCCAGGGCGGTGGCCGTGGCGCTACGGGAGGGATTCGATCGGCACTACGCGCTCTTCCGTGACTGCGCGCGCGCCGCGAAGCGGCACTTCGAAGACGGCAATTGGCGCACGCTGCGCCACGTGGCGCGCGACCGCATCGACTACTACGACCAACGGGTTGCCGAAACCGTGGCACGGATCGAACGCGAATTTCGCTCCGCCGGGCTCGAGGGGCACGGGGCCGACGCGCTATGGGAACGCGCAAAGCTGCACTACATCGGTCTGTTGATCGATCACAAGCAGCCCGAATGCGCGGAGACGTTCTTCAATTCGGTGTCGTGCAAGATCCTCAATCGCACCTACTTCCACAACCGCTTCATCTTCGTGCGACCGGCGATATCGACCGAGCACATGGAAGCGGACCCGCCGACCTACCGCAGCTACTATCCGCTGCAGCAGGGATTGCGACACGCCCTGATCGACATCGTGCTGGACTTCCATCTCGAGGCAAAATTCGCGGATTTCCGGGTCGACCTGCGCCGGGTGCTGGCGGCCTTCCGGCGACGCATCCCGCGACCCTTGCGCCTCGAAGCCAATCACCAGGTCCAGGTGCTGTCCACGCTCTTCTATCGCGACCAGACCGCCTATGCGGTGGGGCGCGTGCTCAACGGCATGGACGTCATGCCTTTCGCCGTGGCATTGAAGCACGCGCAATCGCGGCAGCTGTACGTCGATGCGCTGCTGCTCGACGAGACGGAACTCGCGCTCTTGTTTTCGGCCAACCGCTCCTATTTTCTGGTCGACATGGAAGTGCCATCGGCCTACGTCGACTTCCTGCGCGCCATGCTGCCGGACAAGACGGGCTCCGAGCTCTACACGATGGTCGGTCTCCAGAAGCACGGCAAGGCGCTGTTCTATCGCGATTTCCTGCACCACCTCGCCCACTCCCGCGATCACTTCGTCATCGCTGCCGGCATTCCCGGACTAGTGATGAGCGTATTCACGCTGCCGTCCTTTCCGTACGTCTTCAAGGTGATCCGGGACAAGATCGCGGCGTCGAAGGATACCGACCAGGCAAGGGTCAAGCAGAAATACGCACTGGTGAAGCATCACGACCGGGCCGGACGCATGACCGACATCCTCGAGTACTCGGACGTGGCGTTTCCGCGCGAGCGCTTCACGCCGGAACTGCTCGACGAGCTGCGTAGCGTCGCGCCGTCGCAGATCGAGGAAGACGGGACGCGCATCATCATTCGCCACCTCTACATCGAACGCCGGATGACGCCGCTCAACCTGTACCTGCAATCGGCCAGCGACGCCGAACGTGCGCGGGCGATCGGCCAATATGGCGCCGCGCTTCGTGATCTCGCCACCGTCAACATTTTCGCCGGCGATTTGCTGTTCAAGAATTTCGGGGTCACGCGTTACGGCCGCGTCGTCTTCTACGACTACGACGAAATCGAATACCTGGCCGACTGCCGCTTTCGAACGATCCCGCCCGCGCCGGCGGGTTTCGATGAGATGTCGAACGAAGTCTGGTACCCGGTCGGTCCCCGCGACGTGTTTCCCGAAGAGTTCGCCACGTTCCTGCTGACCGACCCTGCGGTGCGCATGACGTTCGTCGAGCAACACGGCGAACTCCTCGACGCGAAGTGGTGGCAGGAGGCCCAGCACACGATCGAACGCGGGGACGTCGCGGAGGTCCTGTCCTACCCTGCGCGGGTGCGTTTTACCCCGCCGACTCCGGTGCCCTGAAGACATCCGCCCGATTGTCAGAAAAGGCTGTAAGCCACAATTCGTCGCGTCGGCAGCCGCCTGGCAGCCCGAAGCCACCGGTCTTCGGAAGCGCTTGGCACCAAGCACCCGCACTGGCCATACTCCGCGCTACTACATAAGCGCGGTACCCACAAGTGTCGCGCACCTGCGCCGCCGGCGCAGGAACGGTGAAGTCGGGGGATGCACCGTGTTCGTCAGCGCGTTCGAGCTCTTCCGCATCGGCCCGGGACCGTCATCCGCGAACACGGTGGGGCCGCAGCGGGCTGCGCTGCGCTTTGCCCATGACCTGGCAGCCGATGGTCTCCTGTCGCAGGCGGCCCAGGTCGAGGCCGAGCTCTATGGCGGTCTCGCCTTCTCGGGGCGCGAACACGGCACCCATCACGCTGTCGTGGCCGGCCTTTCGGGGCTCCCGTCGGAACGTTGCGACGGCCAAGTGCTCGCCGACTGCGCGGCGCGGGTCGAGCACGAGGGATCGCTGCTGCTCGGCGGTCGCCAGCGGGTGGCGTTCGAGCCGTCGCGCGACTTGCGTTTCGTCGTCAATCATTCGGTCGCCTACGACGGTAACGCAGTACGCTTCGTCGCCCGCGACGCCGCCGGCGACACGCTCGCATCGCGCGTCTATTTCTCGACCGGCAATGGCGTGGTGCTCGGCGAGGACGATGTCGCGCACGGCGCCCCGGGTCCACGGGTGCCTCACCCGTACCATTCCGCTGAAACGCTGCTGGCGGCCTGCCGCGCACAGGGCAAGAAAGTCTGCGACATAGCCCGCATCAATGAATGCGCGCTGTTCAGTCCGGGCGAGGTGCGCACCGGCCTGCTGCTGATCGGGCAGACCATGCTGAGCTCGCTGGCCAAGGGACTCGACAACGCCGGTTCGCTTCCCGGCGGCGCAATGCGCATGGCGCCAGGCCGCGCGGCCGCTGCCCGAAGCGCGACCATGCCCCCCAGCCAGAAGTGCGCCCTCTACGCGACCGCAGTGGCGGAGGAAAACGCTACCGGCGGGCGCGTCGTCTCGGCCCCATCGAGCGGCGCGGCCGGCCCCGTCGCGGCCTTGCTGCAACTGTGGCGCGATAGTGCGCCGATCCAGCAGGAGGCCGGGGTGATCGACTTTCTGCTGGCCGCCGCCGCGGTCGGAGGTGTATTGCGCAACGCAGGCGTGCGACAGGTGGGTTGCCAGGGCGAAGTCGGCGTTGCCGCCGCGATGGCGGCGGCAGGTTACGCGGCGGTGCTCAACGCGAGCAACGCCCAGATCCTCTATGCGGCGGAACGTGCGCTCGAACCGCACCTTGGACTTGCCTGCGACCCGGACGGCGGTCGCATCCAGGATCCTTGCATCGCGCGCAACGCATTGGCCGCGTCGCGCGCGCACGACGCGGCCGTGGCCGCCGTCCACCTGCCCGCGCCACGAATCGGATTGGACCTGCTCGTACGTTCGATCGTGGAATCAGGCCGCGCGATGGCAGGGCGCTACAAGTCCGCCTCGATCGGCGGCGTGGCGGTCAACGTCGCCGAATGCTGACGCGGGTGTTGCTGCACGCGCGATGACGGCAGTGCGCGCGCGGTGCTATCCTCGCGCGCATGGTCATCGGGAGTCCGCGCATGTCCCTGTCGTTTCGCCCGCTCGTGCTGGCGCTCGTCGCCCTCTTCGTGCTCGGCGCCTGCGAGAATCCGCAGAAGAAGAAAGAGGAAGAGCTGGCGAAGAACACGTTCGCCTGCCAGTTCAACGGCGAGCGGCTGGTGGTGCGCTTCGTTGACGGCGAGGCCCGGATGCTGATGCCGGGTGCGCAGCGGGTCACCTTGTACCAGCTGCCGACCACGTCCGGTGTGCGGTATTCGAACGGTACGCTGGAACTGCGTGGCCGGGGCACGGAGCTGCAGATGCTGCAAAACGGCACCACGACGCCGTTGCGCGACTGCGAACCCTACGCGGTGCTTCCCCCGCACGGCAAGTAACGGACCCTGCAGGTGACGAAACTGGGACCGGTGGGGGTGATCGGCGTGGGCGCCATGGGTTCCGGGGTCGTGCGCAGCCTGCTCCGTGCCGGCATGCCAACGCATGTGCGCGACATCCGCCCGGAGGCCCAGGCACGCGCGGTCGCCCTCGGCGCGACGGGCCACGATTCGCCCGCCTCGCTCGCCGCCGCCTGCCAGGCGATCGTGTTGCTCGTCGTCGACAGCACCCAGATCGACGAGATTCTCTTTGGCGCGCACGGTGCGGCCGACGCACTCCGGGCAGACCACCTCGTCATCGTCGCTTCGACGGTCGATCCCGACTATGTCGCCGCCTTGCCGTCGCGTCTCGCCCCAACCGGCGCAGCGCTCGTAGACGCGCCGGTATCGGGCGGACCGCAGCGTGCCGCGGAGGGCGCGATGACCCTCATGTGTTCCGGTGCAACCGAGGCGCTCGGCCGCTGCGATGCCCTGTTCGCGGCGATGGCCGGACGCGTGTTCCGTGTCGGTGGCCGACCGGGCGACGCCGCCAAATTCAAGATCGTCAACAACCTGCTTGCCGCGGTCAATCTGGCCGCCGGCGCCGAGGCGATGGCCCTGGCACGACGTGCCGGTCTCGACCCACGGCAGGTGCTGGACGTGGTCAATGCGAGTTCCGGGCAGAGCTGGATCTTTGCCGATCGCATGCCGCGTGCCCTCGCCGACGACTACGCGCCCCGCGCGGCCACGCGCGTGCTGGCGAAGGATGTCGGCATCGCCAACGCGTTCGCCCGCCGCCATGGCGCGGAAGCAACCTTCGCCCTCGCCGCCGAGGCGGCCTTCGACGCTGCGCTCGCCGCGGGTTACGGAGACCTCGACGATGCGGCGCTGTATGCGTTCCGCTGTCGCCGGCTCGAGGCGACCGGGAGTGACGACCCCCGCAAAATCGACGCGGCGGGATGATGGTGCTCGCCAAGGCATGCCCCGCCGCGATTGCGTGGCAGCAACGGTGCCGGGCGGACCTCGCGTAATAACGTCACCTGCACACCGACTATGGAATAGCAATCAGTGATCGCTTCCAGCCCCGAAGCCTGAACCCAAACCCGAATTCTCATCTCCGGAAAACCTCCATGCCTCGCCTCCTCCTCCCGTATCGCTTGCTGGCCGGACTCGCAGCCACGCTGGTCTTCGCCACCGCGGCACCCCTGAGCCTCGCGCAGGCTCCCAAGGCCACGCCGGAAACCTCCAAGGCAGCCGCACCGACGAGCCAGGTCGCCACGTTCGCGGGCGGCTGTTTCTGGTGCATGGAGCCACCGTACGACAAGCTCGACGGGGTCCTGGAGACGACCTCCGGCTACATGGGTGGCACGGTGCGCAAGCCCACGTATGAGGAAGTTTCCTCCGGGCGAACGGGCCACGCCGAAGTCGTGCAGGTGCGGTATGACCCGACCAAGGTCAGCTATGAAAAATTGCTCGAGGTGTTCTGGAAGAACGTCGATCCGACGGTGAAGGACCGTCAGTTCTGCGACATCGGGACCCAGTACCGCACGGCGATCTTCGTGCACACCGATCAACAGAAGCAACTCGCCGAGAAGTCGCTGGCACTGCTCAAGATGACCAAGCCATTCAAGGACCCGATCGTCACGCCGGTGGTCGCGGCCACGGACTTCTGGCCCGCCGAGGACTACCATCAGGACTACTACCTCAAGAATCCCGTGCGTTACAACTATTACCGGACCGGGTGCGGCCGCGACGCACGACTGAAGGAATTGTGGGGCAGCGCGCCGAAGTAGCCGGCCGTTTCGGTTGCCTTGTCAGAACAGCCCGAACCCACTGGCGGCCGCGCCGGCGACGACCGAGAAGCCGGACAGCATGAGCAACGAAATGCCGACGAACTCGGTCTGGTGCTGGCTCTTCACGTGCAACACCTGGCGAGCGCCAAGCCAGAACACGTAGAGAGAATGGCAAAGGCCGATCAGGCCGACGATGGCCATGACCGGCAACACCAGCGTCGCGCCCGCCACCATGACCGGCACCGCACCGAAGGTCGAAACCTTCAGTGCCGCATTGAAATCACGCGAACTGCCGTACATCGGGGCGAGCAGCACGAAGATCGCGGCAAGCCCGAACACGGAACTGATCGACGCGAACAGCGTCGTGGCCGCAGCCGAATAGATCTCCTGCGCCGGCACGACATAGCCTTGCTGAGCGTCCCAGCTGACATCGAAGTACTTCATGCCGATCAGCGTGGCGATGGGTGCCAAAAACGACAACGGCAGGATGTACCGACGCAGCAGCAGGTCGACCGAGGCGCTTTCGCGGGCGATCGTGTCCCACTCGTCTTTCGGGAAGAAGATGATGCGGACGATGCGGCGCAGCGCGACCATGCTGGCCTAGTATAGTCCGCCGACGTCCGGCAACGCGCGCCCGCCAATTGACCGCTTGCGCCGGGTCGCGCAATACTCGCTGTGTAGCCCACCCCGGTCGATCCTGCGCTGGATCCGCCGGCGTGCCGGCCGGGGATCCGCATGGAAATGAAACGACTTTCAGGGGGCAGCCTGCGCGCTGCCGGCTACGACGAACGCAACCGCCGCCTGGTGGTGGAACTCACGGCGGGCACATTCGAATATTCGGGTGTGACCGCCGAGGTGTGGCGCCGGTTCTCCACCGCGTCATCGCCGTGGAGCTATTTCCGGGACAACATCGAGGAGGAGTTTCCGGCGAAGCGCGTCCGCTAGTCAGGCGGGCGCCGGCAGAACCGCGAGGGCTCGGCCGGCGCCCGTGTTGGCGTCGCTTGAGCTAACGCCTTACTGGATCGTCAGCTTGCGGCCCGCCACCTGGGCCTTCTTGGTCAGCGTGAGTTCCAGCACGCCGCCTTCGTACTTCGCCGCGCTCGCCGCCTCGTCCAGTTCCACGGGCAACACGAAACTGCGATAGACGGCGCCGTAATACCGTTCACTGCGCAGGACCCGATCGCCTTCCTTCTTCTCGGTATCGCGCTTCACTTCGGCGGAGATCGTCACCTGGTTGCCTTCGATCGTGACATGGATGTCTTCCTTGTTCACTCCCGGCACTTCCGCTCGAACGACATAGGCGTCGCCCTGTTCGATCACGTCGACCTTGATCGGCGCAGCTGCGTCACGCTGCTCGCGGACGGGACGGAAAAAGCTGCGGACGATGTCGTCGAAGCCGGCATCCGCGAACGGACCGTAAACCTGTAGCGTATTCATTTGTAACTCCTGTCGAATGGATAGTCGTGTCGTGGACCCCGCCGCCCCGGCAACCGCATCGATTGCCCGGCAGAGCACCCGTCGGTAGTCCGAATCTAGGGCCGGGCCGCGTGCTTTCAAGGGGTGGTGTCTGCATAAAGGCTTGCCTTTCCGCGGCATGGGGTGGACCATCAAGACGGTGGGCGAGTGTTACCCGCGATACCAGAACCACGAGGAGCCGCCAATGAGCGAACCCCTGACAAAGTCCGAGCGAGACAGCCTGGCGACGGCCCTGAAGGCGCGTCGCCGCCAGCTGCGCGACGAAGTGCGCGCCCGGCTCAACACCCAGGACAACCCGGCGCTCATCGGATTGCGCAACCGGATGGAAGAAGTGGACGATTGGGCCGTTGCGGACCTCGAAACCGCGCTGGATATCGCCGAGATCGCGCGCGACGCGCGGGAACTGCAGGACGTCGAAGCCGCGTTGCGCCGGATGGCCGACGGAAGTTACGGCAGCTGCCTCGACTGCGGGCAGCCGATTCCACTGGGCAGGCTGCAGGCCAATCCGGCGGCGCCCCGCTGCATCGCCTGCCAGGAGCAGCGCGAAGGGGCGGCGCGACGCGCCGGGCCGGCAACGCTCTAGTGGCCTCCGGCAAGCCGGAACGCGCGGGCACGTTCGGTTAGAATTCATTCATGCAAGGTGCCCTGCGGCACCGCTATTCTTCCGGCGGCAGCCGCACGGTTTGCCGCCCTTTTGTGAAAGCACCGACCCCAATGAACTATCGTCGCCTCGGACGCTCGGGCTTGCGCGTCAGCGAACTGTCCTTCGGGTCCTGGGTGACCTACGGCAACCAGCTTGGCCAGGAACGCGCACGCGAATGCATGGCGGCCGCATTCGATGCCGGCGTCAATTTTTTCGACAATGCGGAGGTTTACGCCAAGGGCGAGGCGGAGAAGATCATGGGTGCGGTGCTGCGCCAGCAGGGTTGGCGGCGCGCCGCGTACATCGTGTCGACCAAATTCTTCTGGGGACTGCACGACGGTCCGAATGAAAAGAACACGCTGAATCGCAAGTACCTGATGCAGGCTATCGATGGTTCACTCGCGCGCCTGCAACTCGATCATGTCGACCTCGTATTCTGTCATCGCCCCGATCCGGAAACTTCGATCGAGGAAGTCGTGTTCGCGATGTCGGACATGATCCGTGCGGGCAAGGCCCTGTACTGGGGCACGTCGGAGTGGGGCGCCGCGGAAATAGCGTCCGCATGGCACATCGCGGATCGCCATCACCTGCACAAGCCAGTCATGGAGCAGCCGCAATACAACCTGCTCCATCGCACCCGGGTTGAGCACGAATATGCGCGCCTGTATGCCGACCTCGGCCTGGGCACGACGGTATGGAGCCCCCTGGCCTCCGGCCTGTTGACTGGCAAGTACAACGACGGAATCCCCGAGGATTCCCGCGCCACCATCAAAGGCTACGAGTGGCTGGCCGAACGCGTGACCGAACCCGCGAAGTTGGCCCGTGTTCGCAAGCTCGCGCCGGTCGCCAAGGAATTGGGGTGCACGCTCGCCCAGATGTCGCTCGCCTGGTGCCTGAAAAATCCGCACGTTTCGACCGTCATCACCGGCGCCAGCCGGCCGGAGCAAGTGCACGAGAACATGCGCGCACTCGAATTCGTGGATCGCCTCGACTCGCAGGTCATGGCGCGTATCGACGCGATACTGGCGGCGTAGCGGGAGCGACGGGGTCCTCACGCGATCGGTATGATCATGCTTTGTTCATCCGCAATACCCGGAGCCCGCGCGTGAATCCGCTTGCCAGCTGGACCGAGGAACAGCGCTCGGCGTTCCTGTATCGCGCCTGCGCCTCGGCCGAGGCCAACGAGTCACACGCCGCGATGTTCCTGCGCCTGGCCGGCGAGGCCGAGGCCCAGGCGGCCATCTGGCGGGCCCAAATCACCGCCCGCGGCCATCCGCCGCCCCCGCCTTACGTAACAGATGCGCGCACGCGGCTGGTAGCGGGCATGGTGCGCTGGCTCGGACCCCGTCGGATGAAGTCCGTACTTGCAGCGATGAAGGTCCGCGGCATGTCGGTGTACGGCGGCGCCCGCATTGCCGACGGTGCCGACGGTGGCCACGCGGACCCGTTGGCGGGCGCGGATCTCGAGCATCGCCATCGCAATCTCGGGGGCGGCGGCAACCTCCGCGCTGCCGTTTTCGGCGTCAACGACGGCCTGGTATCGAATGCCAGCCTGATACTCGGTGTAGCCGGCGCCAGCTCCGATGCGCGTCTCGTGCTGATTTCCGGTGTCGCCGGGCTTGCGGCGGGCGCCTTTGCCATGGCGGCCGGCGAGTATGTGTCGGTACGCTCGCAGCGCGAACTGTTCGAATACCAGATCGGACTCGAACGCGATGAATTGAAGCAGTATCCCGAGGCCGAAGCGCAGGAGCTCGCACTGATCTACACGGCGAAGGGGCTGCCGCAAAAGCAGGCGAAGCGTCTCGCCAAGCAGATCGTCGCCGATCCGGAACAGGCGCTGGATACGTTGGCCCGCGAAGAACTGGGGCTCAACCCGGCGGATCTCGGTTCACCCCTCGGCGCGGCAGTGAGCTCGTTCCTGGCCTTCGCGCTCGGTGCGGCGATCCCCTTGCTGCCCTTCGCGCTTGCCAGCGCCCCCCACGCAATGCTGATCAGCGTGACCGTCACCGGGCTTTCATTGTTCGGGATTGGCGCCGCACTGTCGCTGTTCACCGGGCGCAGTGCGTCGTACTCGGGTTTGCGCATGCTGGTGCTTGGCGGGGCTGCAGGCGCCGTGACGTTCGGCATTGGCCGCCTGTTTGGCGTCGCCGTCGGCTGACTCCCCCGGGGGCCGCCGCCGGGCCGGCCCAACGGAGGGGCCGCCGCTACATCGCCGGCAAGCGGCCCCCACGAAAAACAAGGCCGCAACGAGCGAACCCGATGCGGCCTTGTCAGCCTCGGCCGGATGGACAGGAGGTCACCCGGCCGTGATCGCAGATTAGTCTCTCGTCAGGTCGCTTTCATGCACTCGCTTTGCGCCTTGGCTCGCGCTTCCTTGTCCAGGCCCGCCGTCTTCTTGTTGCACATAGCCATCTTGCTTTCGGCCTTGGCCGGCTGCGCCTTCAGGCAGTTGGACATGAACGACTTGCGCTCATCGCCTTTCATGTCGCCCGCTTTCGCGTTGCATGCCTTCATCTTGTCTTGCTGCGGATTGTCTGCCGCCAATGCCGGGCCGGCCACTACAAAGGCACCCGCCATCATCAGTGCCAACAGCGCTTTCATTGTTCCCCTCCGGAAGTGAACTGCATTCGGGTCGTAGATGCTGCCCGTAGCCGGCTCCAGTTGCCACTGGACCGGCAAATCAACTCTGCGGGCAGTCTACGGCAACCCTAACGCGCCAAGCAACGGTTTGGCTGACCGAAGCTGCACAAGTGTTGCAGTCGAGCATCATGCGCCGCAGCAACGGAGGGGGCCGGCCGGTGGGCAATCGCAGGCGAAAAAGGTAAAATGTTGTTTTCCCTAAACTTTCTCCAGGGCTTTCCCGTGCCGACTTCTACCGCCCCGGGCCATCGCGCAGCCCCCGATCGTGCCGCGGGCCGAAACCGGCCGATCGATGACACCCGCATCACCGAGATCACCGAACTCGCGCCACCCGCGCACCTGCTGCGTGAGTTTCCGACCTCCGAACTGGCGGCGGCGGCGACCTTCGATGCGCGCCAGGCGGTCCATCGCGTGCTGCACGGCGCCGACGATCGCATGCTGGTCGTGGTCGGGCCGTGTTCCATTCACGACTACGACGCGGCCATCGATTACGCAACCCGGCTTGCCGCGCTGAAGCACGAACTCGCCGACCGCCTCGTCATCGTGATGCGCGTCTATTTCGAAAAGCCGCGCACCACCGTCGGCTGGAAGGGCTTGATCAACGACCCCCGTCTCGACGACAGCTTTCGCATCAATGAAGGCTTGCGGCTCGCGCGGCGCATCCTGCTGGAGATCAACGAGCTCGACCTGCCGGCAGGCACCGAGTACCTCGACATGATCACGCCGCAGTACATCGCGGACCTGATCGCCTGGGGCGCGATCGGCGCGCGGACCACCGAGAGCCAGGTGCATCGGCAACTCGCCTCCGGCCTGTCATGCCCGGTGGGATTCAAGAACGGCACCAACGGCGACGTGCGCGTCGCCGTCGACGCGATCAAGGCCGCGTCGGCGCCACACCATTTCCTGTCGGTCACCAAGGGTGGCCACTCCGCAATCGTGCACACGGCGGGCAATGAGGATTGCCACATCATTCTGCGCGGCGGCAAAACCACCAACTACGATGCGGCCAGCGTCGACGCGGTTTGCAAGGATCTCGCCAACGCTGGCCTCGCCGCGCGCGTGATGGTCGACTGCTCGCATGCCAACAGCCAGAAGCAATACGAGCGGCAGATCGAAGTGGCCCGTGATGTCGCGGCGCAGGTTGCCGCCGGCGATGCACGCATCTTCGGCATGATGATCGAAAGCCATCTCAACCCAGGGCGGCAGGATCTGGTGCCGGGCAATCCGTTGCAGTATGGCGTGTCGATCACCGACGCCTGCATCGGCTGGGACGATACCGCTGACGTGCTGCGGGCACTTGCCGAAGCCGTCCGCCTGCGCCGGTTGCGCCTTGCCGACGAAACCTGATACCAATCTCAGCAAGATGACACGCGCGGATCGCTCCGTATTCCTGCCGGTGGAAACGGAGCTCAAGCTGCGCATTGCTCCGGAAGCGACGGCGCGTCTTTCCCGTCATCCGCTGGTGGTGCCGCTCAAGCGCGGGCGCGCCCGGACCGCGCATCTGCTCTCGACCTATTTCGACACCGAGGACGCCATGCTGGCGCATGCCGGAATCGGCCTGCGACTGCGCCGTGCCGGCACACGCTCGAGCCAGACGGTCAAGGGACCCGCCTCCGGACCGCACGGTGGCGGGCTGACCACGCGCACCGAGTTCGAGTGGCCGGTCACCGGGCATGCGCTCGATCCGTTGCGCTTCGCAACCACGCCATTCCGCCGCATCCTGGGCAAGGCAGAACGACGCGGGCTTGCCGCCCGCTTTGTCACCGACATTCGTCGCACGACCATTCCGTTGGGCTTTGCCGACAGCACGATGGCCTCGCTGTGCATCGACACCGGGGAGATTCGGGCCGATGTCGGTGGGACTGTGGCACGACAAGCGATCCACGAAATCGAGATCGAGCTCGAAGCGGGTGACCCGAGACGCGTGTATGAACTCGCAGCGGCCCTCGCCAGCGAGATCCGCGTCGCCCTGGAACCATTGAGCAAGGCACAGCGCGGCTATGCGCTGCAGAATGGCACGGCCCCGACCCCGCTGCGCGCGGTCGACGCGAGCCTGCCCGGCAAGAGCAAGGCGGGTGTCGCGATTGCGGCCATCATTCGTACCTGTCTTGCCCAGATCGAAGGCAATGCGCAGGGCCTCCTGGTCGACGACGACGTGGAATGGGTGCACCAGATGCGCATCGGCGTCCGGCGCCTGCGTGCGTGCCTCTCGCTGTCACGCCGTGGCTTTGAACCGGCGCGGATCGAACCCGTACGCGTCGAATTGCGTTGGCTGGCGCAGGCGCTTGGGCCGGCGCGCGATTTCGACGTGTTCGCGACGCAAACGCTACCGGCCTTCCGCGACGCGGTGGCACGCGGCGCCGATGCCGCAGCGCTCGACGCGGCACTGCGTCCGCTGGGCTCGCGCGCCGCCGCGCGACGCCGGGACGCCCGCGTCGCGGCGCGGGCAGCCGTCGATTCCTCCCGGTTCGTTCGCCTCGTTCTCGCCGCCGGCGCGCTTGCGGTGACACCGGAGCAGTTGGAAACGGCGGGCGAACCCGGCCCATTCGGTCAACCTGCGCGTGAATTTGCCAAGCCGCTGCTGAAGCGTCGTCACCGCGCCCTGCTGGCGCTCGGGACCGACCTCGCGCACGCGGCCCCGGAAGCTCGCCACGCGGCGCGGCTGGCCGCCAAGAAGCTGCGGTACGCAACCGAGTTCTTCGCTCCGCTCTTCGCCCGCAAACGGTCCAGAAACTATCGCAAGGCGCTCGCCACGCTGCAGGAGGAATTGGGCGCGTGGAACGACGCTGCGGTCGCCGTGCGGCTGGCCGCCGAACTCGCTGGCGACACCTCTCCCGCGGCGGCGGCGTTCGGCGGGTGGGCCGCGGCCCATGGGGCGGCGCGGTCGGCCGACCTCGAGCAGGCGTGGCGGGCATTCGCCGATGCACGTCCGTTCTGGATCAAAGCAGACTAGGCGTCGAGATCACGCATGCTCGAATCCGCCGAAATCGGTCACCGCGTAAGCAAGGCTGCCTACGCCCGCGAGGAACCGAAATTGCGCGAAGCGCTGCTCGACGCACAATTTGCGATGGGTCGGGACAAGCGCGGCCCGTTGCTGGTGATGATCAACGGGGTCGAAGGCGGGGGACGCGGAGAGACGGCGAACACTCTCAACGCCTGGCTCGACCCGCGGCATATCCGCACGCATGCCTTCGGCGCGCGCGGCTGCGAAGAAGTGGCGCGCCCGCCCGAGTGGCGCTACTGGCGCGCGCTGCCGCCGCGCGGAACGATCGGCATTTTCATGTACGCATGGTACCGCGAGTTGATGGATGCCCGTATCCGCGAGGACATGTCAGACGACCGCTTCGCCACGATGCTGCACGAAGTTCGCCAATACGAGCAGATGCTGGCAGCCGAGGGCGTTGTTCTGGTCAAGTTCTGGCTCCACCTGTCGCGCGACGACCAGAAAAAGCGGCTGAAAGAACTCAAGGCCAAGGCGAAGACACGGTGGCCGGGCACCAACTACGATCTCAAGGCGCTGCATCGCTACGGAGAGAATCACGCGACCTGGGAACACATGCTGCGCGAGACATCGATTGCGCAGGCACCCTGGTACGTCATCGAAGGTGTCGACGAGCGCTACCGGATGCTCACCGTCGGCAAGGTCCTTCTGGGGGCGCTGCAGTCCACCGTAGATGCCAAGCCCGTCGCCTCCCCTTCCAAGGCACTTGCGCCCGCGGTGATCGGGAATGTCGCGCTGATCCGCAGCCTCGACCTCGGGCAGAAGCTTGGTGACGAAAAATACGAGCACGCCCTCGACAAGTGGCAGCACAAACTGGCTGCGATCACCCGCCACCGGCGATTCAAGAATCGCGCACTCGTGCTGGCCTTCGAGGGCTCCGACGCCGCGGGCAAGGGGGGCGCGATCCGTCGTGTTTCGGGGGCACTGGACGCCCGCCAATATGTGATCATGCCAATCGCAGCACCCACCGAGGAAGAACGGGCGCAGCCGTACCTGTGGCGCTTCTGGCGTCACATACCCGCGAAGGGGAGTGTCACGATATTCGACCGATCGTGGTATGGAAGGGTCCTGGTGGAGCGGGTCGAGGGCTACTGCGCGACGGTCGACTGGATGCGTGCGTACGACGAGATCAACCAGTTCGAAGAGCAACTGGTGAAGTCCGGAATCGTGCTGTGCAAGTTCTGGCTGCAGATCAGCAAGGCGGAGCAGTTGCGGCGCTTCAAGGCCCGGGAGAATACGGCGTTCAAGCAATTCAAAATCACCGCCGACGACTGGCGCAACCGCAAGAAGTGGGGAGCCTACGAGCAGGCCGTGGCGGACATGGTCTACCGCACCTCCACGGAGATTGCGCCGTGGACGCTGGTCGAAGCCGAAGACAAGAATTTCGCCAGGATCAAAGTCCTGAGTACGATCGTGCGCGCGCTTGGCCGCGACGACTGATTTCCGGACCCGTGGTGCGTTGCCGGAGTCGGTTGCCGCGTACTGCAGCCCGGGCTGGCTGGCCGGCGGACACGCCCAGACCATCTATCCCTATTTCCTGCGCCGCCCGGCAGTCGTCTACCGCCGCGAGCGGGTCGACACGCAGGATGGCGATTTCTGGGACTTCGACTGGTTGGTGAACCCGGAGCCGACTGCGCCCGACGCCCCCCTGGTCGTGCTGTTCCACGGACTCGAAGGATCCGCGCAGTCGCACTACGCGCTGTACACGATGGCCCTGCTCGCGCGGCGCGGCTGGCGAGGCGTGGTGCCTCATTTCCGCGGCTGCGGTGGCGCACCGAATCGCCGGCCTCGCGCATACCATTCCGGCGATCACGAGGAGATCGGCGCCATGCTGGCCGCGGTACGGACACGCGTGGGCCTACGCACGCCGCTCTACGCCATCGGCATTTCCTTGGGCGGAAGCGCATTGCTCAACTGGGTGGGACGCGCCGGGCCGAGCGCGTCGACGGTGCTGGTGGCGGTCGGTGCCGCATCGGTGCCATTGGATCTGATGGCTTCGGGTCTGGCGATCGGACGGGGCCTCAACCGGATCTACACCAAGCACTTTCTGTTTACCCTGAAGCCAAAGGCGCTGGAAATGGCGGCAAGATTTCCGGGTCTGCTGCAAAGCGAGCGTATTCGCCGCGTACGTTCGATGTGGGACTTCGACGAAACCGTGACCGCACCGTTGCACGGCTTCGCCGGCGCCGACGACTATTGGACCCGCGCGTCGTCCAAGCCATGGCTTGCGCACATCGCCCTACCGACGCTCGTGCTCAATGCGCGCAACGATCCCTTCGTGCCGGCCGCCTCGCTGCCCGGTCCCCGGGATGTGACTTCTTCGGTGACACTCGAGCAACCCACCGCGGGTGGCCACGTCGGATTCATGACGGCGCCATGGCCAGGTCACCTCGATTGGCTCCCGAGGAGACTGCTCGCACATTTCGATCGGCACACAGCCAATCCAGGCTTGCCGGGCGAATCGTGAGAAACTAGCGCCCGACTCCATCGACTGCATCCGTCCAATGACCGCCCTGCCCCGCGAAATATTCAAGGCCTACGACATTCGTGGTGTCGTCGACAAGACGCTCACGCCGGACGTGGTGCACGCCGTCGGCCAGGCACTCGGCACGCTCGCGCTCGAACGCGGCCGCGACACGTTCGCCATCGGCCGGGATGGCCGATTGTCGGGTCCCGCCTTGAGCGAGGCACTGGCGCGGGGCCTGCGCGCTGCGGGCGCCAACGTGATCGACATCGGCATGGTCGCCACGCCGATGACCTACTTTGCTTCGCAGCACCTTGGCACCGGCTGCAGCGTGATGGTGACCGGCAGCCACAATCCCCCGGACTACAACGGCCTCAAGATGGTCGTGGATGGCACGACATTGTCAGGCGATGAAATCCAGCAGTTGCGCACCCGCATTGAAAGTGGCCGCATCGCCTCCGGAAGCGGGTCCTACCGGACGCAGGATGTCAGCACAGCGTACCTCGACCGCATCGTCGCCGACGTGAAGGTAGCGCGGCCAATGAAGATCGCCGTCGACTGCGGCAATGGCGTGGCCGGCGCCTACGCCCCGACATTGTTCCGGCGCATGGGATGCGATGTCGTCGAGCTCTACTGCGATGTCGACGGGCATTTTCCGAATCACCATCCCGATCCCTCGCAACCGAAAAACCTCGCCGATCTCATTGCGCGCCTGCGCACCGGAGATTGCGAGCTAGGCCTGGCGTTCGACGGTGACGGCGACCGACTTGGCGTTGTCACCAAGGACGGAGAAATCATCTTTCCCGATCGGCAACTGATGCTCTTCGCAGCCGACGTGCTTACGCGCGTCCCCGGCGCGACGATCATCTTCGACGTCAAGTCGACGCGTAATCTCAGGCCCTGGATCGAAGAGCATGGGGGTGTTCCCTTCCTGTGGAAGACCGGCCATTCGCTGATCAAGTCGAAGATGAAGGAAATGCACGCGGCGCTGGCCGGCGAAATGAGCGGCCATACCTTCTTCGGCGAACGCTGGTACGGCTTCGACGACGGCATGTACGCGGGTGCCCGCCTGCTCGAGATCCTGTCACGCGAGCGTGATCCTTCCGTTGTTTTGAAGGCCTTGCCCGACGCGGTTTCCACACCCGAGCTCAACATTGCCTGCGCGGAGGGCGAGGCACACACGCTGGTGGCCAAGATGGCGGAGCACGAAGCGTTCCCGGGTGCGACCGATGTCATCCGCATCGACGGGCTGCGCGTCGAGTACGAGGATGGTTTCGGGCTGGCGCGGGCTTCGAACACCACGCCGGTCATCGTGCTGCGCTTCGAAGCCGATAGCGATGCCGCCCTGAAGCGAATCCAGAGCGCCTTTCGCGAGGTGCTTGCGCGAGCCAAACCGGACGCCAAGCTGCCGTTCTAGTCCATGTTGACGCTCGCCGACATCGAGCAGGCGCGCGCACGGATCGCCGATGGCATTTACGTGTCGCCGTGCGTCGAGTCGATCCCGCTGTCGCAGCTCACCGGCGCCCACATTTTCTGCAAGCTCGACTATCTGCAGCGTACCGGCAGTTTCAAGGAGCGCGGCGCCCGCAACGCGCTGCTCAGGCTGTCGGAGGAACAGCGCCGACGCGGGGTAATCGCGGCGTCGGCCGGCAACCACGCCCAGGGTATCGCGTACCACGGGAGCCTGCTTGGCATTCCCGTCACCGTGGTGATGCCCAAGTTTGCCGCGCTCATCAAGGTCACCAACTGCCGGACGCTCGGGGCCACCGTCATCCTGCATGGCAACGATCTCGGCGAAGCGCGCCAATGTGCCGAGGAAATTGCGCAGCGTGACGGCCTCACGTTCGTGCATCCCTTCGACAACATCGACGTCATCGCCGGCCAAGGCACGATGGGCATGGAAATCCTCGAGCAATGCCCTGGTGTCGAAGCGGTGGTCGTCCCGGTAGGTGGTGGCGGCTTGCTCGCCGGCATCGGTACGGTGATCAAGGCGCACGATCCGGCGATCCGCGTTGTCGGAGTCGAGCCCGAGCATGCGGCCTGCCTCACCGCGGCCCTGGCGGCGGGGCGCCCGGTGGAGGTCCCGCTCGCGCCGACCCTTGCCGATGGACTTGCGGTTCCCCAACTCGGTGCCCTCCCCTTCGAAATCCTGCGCCGCGTCGTCGACGACGTCCTACTCGTAAGCGAAGCGCACATCGGACTCGCCGTGTTGCGCCTGATCGAACTCGAGAAGAGCGTGGTCGAAGGCGCCGGCGCTGCACCACTCGCCGCCTTCCTCGCCGGCAAGCTCGACGCGCTCAAAGGCAAACGTGTGGTGCTTGCGCTTTGCGGCGGCAACATCGACCTGACGATGCTCGACCGCGTGATCGAAGTAGGCCTGGTCGCCGACGGGCGACTCACCCGTTTCACCGTGTCCATCAGTGATCGTCCCGGAGGCCTCGCGCGACTGTCGGAGGTCATCGCCTCCGCCGGCGCGTCGATCAAGGAAATCATGCACGACCGCGCGTTCTCCGGTCCCGACCTGTCTGCCGTTCGGGTCGTGTGCGTCGTCGAAACCACCGGCCACGCCCACGTTCAGGAGTTGCACAACGCTCTCGCCGCGGCGCGCATCCCCGTGGTCTCCTGACCCACCCTCCGTGCGGCGCACCCCGTCGTGAGTTACCTGCGCTTCCTGGGCGCTAACCTGCTGGCGAGCAAGCATGGACGACTCGCCGCATTCTTCCTGCTTTACACGACCGAGGGTATTCCGCTTGGCTTCACCGCCACGGCCATTGCCACGCAGATGCGCCGGCAGGGTCTCGGGCCGGCGGTGATAGGCGCGTTCGTCGGATCTCTGTACCTCCCGTGGGCGTTCAAATGGCTTGCCGGTCCCTTCGTCGATGCGCTGTCGTCCGATCGGTTCGGACGCCGCCGGCTGTGGATCCTCCTCACCCAGATCGGAATGGTCGCCACCCTTGCCATCGCCATGCCCATCGATTTCGCCAACGAGCTCGGCCTGTTTACAGCCGATCATCCTGCTGCACAACGCGTTCGCGGCGACGCAGGATGTGGCCATCGATGCCCTGGCAGTCAATGTGCTCCCCGAGCATGAGCGCGGCCTTGCCAATGGCTTCATGTTCGCAGGCGCCTCCGCCGGACAGGCCATCGGAGGATCCGGCGTCCTTTTCCTGGCCGCCATTTTTCCTTTCACCACGACCTACCTCTTCGTGATCGCCAGCATCCTTTGCGTGACCATATTCGTCGTCCTCCCTCTCCAGGAGCCCGCGGGGCCTACCCGCGCCACGTCCGGCGATGGCGCATTGGCGGACGTGGCGCGCGAAATCGCGCGATTCGCGCGAGAAGCATGGAGCGCTTTCACCGGCTCGCGTGCGGCAAAAATCGGCGTCATCGTGGCGTTGCTGCCCGTCGGTGCGTACGCACTCAGCCTTGCGTTGCAGTCGAACCTGGCCGTCGAGCTCGGCTTCTCGGACACCCAGATCGCGCAACTCAACCTGGCATCCACCCTCGCCTTCGCGCTGGCTTGCATCGCGGGCGGCTGGCTTTCGGACCGGTTCGGGCGCCGGAGAATGCTGGCGCTGTTCATCGTGCTGACCGTCCTCCCTACGCTCTGGCTTGCATGGGCTATGCAGGGTGCAGGGTGGATCGATCCAATCGACGTCAAACTTCCGGATCGTCGCCAGGCACCGGCCATCCTCCTGAGCACGTTCTGGCTTGCAGTCATTGCCTTCAACGTATTTCAAGGCCTGTACTACGGAGTGCGCTCCGCCCTGTTCATGGACATCACGACGCCCGCAGTCGCCGCGACCCAGTTCACCGCGTACATGGCGCTGTCCAATCTCGTCATAACCTATACATCGTGGTGGCAGGGACTCGCCATCGTCCGGTGGGGTTATCCGGTCACCCTCGCGCTCGACGCCATTGCCGGACTCGTCGTGCTTGGTTTTCTGCCGTTCATGGCGGCACAGCGAGCCGCGGTGGGCACCGGGACCGCCAATCGGTAGAATGTCGGCGAGAGCGACTCATGCACTCCCTCACTCACTTATTTGAAAGCAACCGCGCCTGGTCCGAGAGGATCCGACGCAGCCAGCCCGATTTTTTTCTGCGACTGTCGCAACAGCAAAACCCCAAGTACCTGTGGATCGGGTGTGCCGACAGCCGGGTACCCGCCAACGAAATCGTCGACCTGCTGCCGGGCGAGCTGTTCGTCCATCGCAATATCGCCAACGTGGTCGTCCACAGCGACCTCAATTGCCTTTCCGTGATGCAATTCGCGGTGGACGTGCTGCGTGTCGAGCACATCATCGTATGCGGACACTACGGTTGCAGCGGCGTCGCCGCCGCGCTCCAGAATCAGCGCGTAGGGCTCGCAGACAACTGGTTGCGCCATGTACAGGATGTGCACGCCAAGCATGACGCGCGTGTTGCGGAAATAAGCGAGATTCCGCAGCGGATCGATCGACTGTGCGAGCTCAACGTGATCGAGCAGGTAACCAACGTGTGTCAGACGACGATCGTGCGCGACGCTTGGGATCGCGGGCAGCCGCTTACCGTCCACGGCTGGGTATACGGCTTGCGTGACGGCCTGGTGCGCGATCTACGCGCATCCGCCGCGACCCCGGCGGAATTGCCCGCCGCCTACCATACCGCGCTCGGGTCGCTGCGATGATTCATTCGGAGGTGTCTTGACTACAGCGTTGCCTTCGGCAGAGATCAGCGAGATCCTCAAGAACATTCCCCATCGCTATCCATTCCTGCTTATCGACCGGATGGAGGCTTGCGAGCCAGGGAAATGGGTACGTGTGGTAAAGAACGTCACGGCCAGCGAACAATTCTTCGCCGGAGTGCCCGCCGGCAGACGGTGTATGCCGCAGATGTTGATCGTGGAGGCACTCGCCCAGGCGGCGGGTGTCCTTTGCCACCACTCCGGCATGATGAGCGAGATCGGACGCTCGATCATCTTTTTCGCCAGCATCGACGACTGCAAATTTGGCAAGACGCCCGTGCCGGGAGATCAGCTAGTCCTCGAATGCACGATGAAACGCTCGATGCGTGGATTCGCAAAGTTGCTCGGCAGCGGACGCATCGGCGAGGAGTCGGTGATTACGTCGAGTCTGACGGCGGTGGTTAGGGATATGTAAGCCCGTTGCAACTTGTCAGTAATGCCCGACCCAGCAGAAGTCGCGGTTAGCGGTAAAAAAGAAAGGATGAAGGTCAGGCCAACTTTGACTTCGCAATCCTGTAATGACCCACTGATTTCCTGCTCAAGTCATAATTTCGAAAGGGACATGACATGAGCGCAGTGATGGAAGAAGACATCAAGCGGTGGACGGCGCGGCGCAAGGCGGCGCTGGTGCTGGAAATCATCCAGGGCAAGACGACGGTGGCCGCGGCGAGTCGATCCTTTGACCTACCGCCCTCGGAGATCGAGGAATGGGTGGAGGAAGGTAAGCGCGGGATGGAGAACGCCCTGCGCACCAAGCCCTTGGAGGTCCGCGAGGAGTACGAACGGCAACTCAAAGAGCTTCAGGAAGCCTACGGTGAGGCGATGCTGGAGTTGCGTGCCCGAAAACAATTGCAGTCCCTGCTGGGCGAGGACGAGAAATGATCGAGACGATCCGCCAGGGACTCAAAGCCGACGGCATCCACGTCTCGATGAATAAGCTCTGCCTGTGGTTCGCGGTGCCGCGGCGGACCGTGTACTACCGACCGACCAAGGCGCCACCGAAGGTTGACGCCAAGTGGGCGGAGCCGATCAAGGCGATGATCGAGGAGAACCCGGCCTTTGGCTATCGCACCGTGGCGCACATGCTCGACTTCAACAAGAACACGGTGCAACGGATCTTCCAACTCAAGGGCTCGCAGGTGAAGAAGCGGCCGGTCGGCTTTCGACCGCGGGTCCAGGCGCTACCCTCCGTCGCGCAGGCGCCCAATGAGCGGTGGGCGACCGACCTGTGCCGAGTTTGGACCGGGCGCGACCACTGGACTACGTTGGCGCTGGTAATTGATTGCCATACCCGGGAGTTGCTGGGCTGGCATCTGTCGCGTTCGGGCAGGCTAAGACGGCGGAGTCGGCGCTGGAACAGGCACTGATTGCCCGCTATGGGACCTTGGGCCGGGTGCCGGCACCCTTCCTTCTGCGTAGCGACAATGGCCTGGTCTTCACCAGCCGCAGCTACACCGCCTTGGTGCGCAGCTATGGCCTGCCCAGGAGTTCATCACGCCGCACACGCCGGAGCAGAACGGCATGGTGGAACGCGTCATCCGGACGTTGAAGGAGCAGTGTGTGCATCGCCATCGATTCGAGACGTTGCAGCACGCCAGCCGCGTGATCGGCGACTGGATCAGTTTCTACAATCACCGCCGCCCGCATCAAGCGTTGGGCATGAAAACGCCGGCGGCAACCTATGTATTAGCAGCCTGACCTGAGCAGAAACTGCTGGGTCATTACAATCCATCGCGTCAACAATGGCCACAAAATCGCTCCGCGGTCCGGTCGAAGATATCCGAAGTGTCCGATGCGAGGCAGCGAAAGTTTTGCAGGCACAAGAGCCAATTCATCTCAAGACGCATTTGCGAAGAGAAGTCTGACGGAACCCACCGCAGAGTCAGTCGCAAACTGTTCATCAGAGGCTCGGACCGCTAGGGTTGGACCTCGATACGACGAAACGCGCGCAAGCAACTCGTCCCTTCGTTCTGTATCGAGTTCGCCGTCCTTTCGGCGAAGATTCCACCAAAACTCTGGCTTCCTGCGTCCAGCCCACTCCATCGCAACCCCGTATGGCAAATCATCGGGAAGTCCGAGCAACTTACCCGGAAAATAGCCAAAGCACTTTGTTAGGGCCGGCATGAATAAGTGCCTATAACCCCCACATGGATGGCAGGTAACCCACTGAATATCGACAAAAATACCCTGTGTGCGGCCCCAAAAACACCAGTCGGTCGATTCTGCAAGACGGGCCTATAAATCCCTTGATGAAGCATCCGATGCTGTGCCCTATGGCAATTACCGCCGCTCCGCGAACCACTCCCGAAGCACCCTGACCCCTGCGGCACAATCCTTGCTTCCCCAATCCTCAACTGAGGCTTGCATGCCTCTAAGCGATTGAGGCCGGGACCGGCCTACGCCTCGGTAGTCGTAAACTAACGTCGGGATATCCGACAAGGCGAGCGCCGTAGCAATTCGACGGTAGTATTTGGAAGGAATTCCCGCGCCCGAATTGATTAGCGATACGCTGGGAAAGTTCATTTGGGACTCCCCAAGGAAGACCTGCCCAACGAGCCTGTATCCATCTGATGTCGAAAATTCGACGGGTCTAATCGTAAGTGGCAATTTGCGCTACCAAACAGTTAAGCCCCATCGACAAAGCGGACTAGCGAACTTCGGAAATATTTGTAACAGCATCGAATGATTTCTCTTGCCAACATTTTTAGTCTCCTAGCTCAACGCAGATCGACGTTGATGGAAAAAGTTGATCGGCCAGAATTCGAGCAAGCGATTATTAGGGTGGCCATCGGTGGCGCCGTGATGGCCTACCTATTTTGGTATGCGTACAGGGATGGTCATGTCGATCCTAGCGAAATGGGCGTGCTGCGAGTCTCTGTTGGCTTTTTCGCGTTTTCTCTGCTAATCGCAATTCTTGTACTCGTATCGAGGAAGAGTTCTGTTCCACGACGCTACCTGGCGATGATCGCGGACAATTCCGTTACCACCTATTGTCTGACGCAGATGGGAGAAGGAGGGGCGGTTGTCATCGGTGTCTACCTTTTCATTACGTTTGGCAATGGATTTCGATATGGGCGACGGTATCTTCACCTGTGCCAAGCGATGGGGTTGGTCGGGTTCACCTCTGTCTTGCTGCTATCCAATTTCTGGTCTCAGCACGTTGCCATCGGCCTAGGCTTCCTAATTGGCCTCGTCGTACTCCCGTTCTACGTGGGTGTTTTGGCGGAACGCATTACCGATGCGAAGAAAAAGGCAGACGAGGCAAGTCAAGCCAAAGGAAGATTTGTTGCCAACGTCAGTCACGAGATGCGCACTCCGCTGAACGGCGTCATCGCAATGGCAGATGTGCTAAGGGAAACCAATCTTAGCGAATCGCAGCGAGAAATTGTCGAAACAATGACGACCTCCGCTCAGCTTCTACTCGCCCAAATTGAGGACGTGCTCGACATGTCAAAAATTGAGGCCGGTAGAGTATTGATCGAACATCGGCCATTTGATATGGGCCATTTGCTTTCCTCCACCGTCAAGGTGGTGCTGCCACAAGCCCGCTACAAAGGACTTGAGGTCACGACCGATATAGCGGACGGCGCGGCGGGCTGGTTTCTTGGCGACCCACATCATATTCGGCAAGTGCTTTTGAACTTGCTCGCAAATGCCGTCAAATTTACGCAGCGCGGGACGATTACATTGCGCGCCAGGGCTTTGGAGGGGCTGGACGGCCAGATACGTGTTCGAGTTGAAGTTCAGGATACGGGTATAGGTATTTCGCTTGAGAAGCAAGCTGCAATATTTGAGCCCTTCACTCAAGCGGACGATTCAATTACGCGCGTATATGGTGGGACTGGGCTTGGCACTACGATAGCTCGGCATTTGGTCCACCTTATGAAAGGTGAGATCGGAGTACAAAGCTCGGCCGGAGCAGGCAGCCTGTTTTGGTTTGAGATTTGTCTACCATCGAGCGAGCAGGGGGGTATTGACCTAGTCTCCGAGAGTGTGAGCAGTGCCAGGTATGCGGGAGCAAATATCGCCGGCACCAATAGCAGCTCCACGAAGGTGCACAAGCTCCGTGGAGCACGAATTCTAGTCGCCGAAGACAATCCGACGAATCAGCGAGTGGCGCAGCTGATTTTGGAAAGTGGCGGGCATCAGGTAACGATCGTACCAAATGGTGAAGACGCGCTTGACGCACTCGAGAGGGGTGGATTCGACGTAGCGCTGTTCGACCTCTCAATGCCGATCATCTCCGGACTCGAGGCTCTGAAGCTATATCGATTCACGGCGACGCTTCCAATTCCGATCTTGATACTTTCTGCAAACGTAACGACGGATGCAATTGCCGAGTGTCAACGAGCTGGCGCGGCTGAGTTTATGCCCAAGCCGCTACGTGCCTCGCAGTTGTTAGATGCGATCGATCGTCACATCGCTGGCGTCATGGACCGTGCTCCTGCACAGACCTCGGTGAGCCTCGACGGGCGCGCTCCATTGTCGATAGTTGAAACACCGCCGTTAGATGAAGAGGTACTCAGAGACCTGACAAAGCTCTCCCCCGATCCAACATTTGTAGACCGACTCTTACGGGGCTTCGTTGCCGACACCGAGCGCCTGGTACGGGAGATCACGGACGGATTGACCCAACGCTCCTACGAAAAGGTCAAGGACGCGGCGCATGCCCTAAAGGGGGGCGCAGCGAGCGTCGGCGCATCACAGTTGACGCAGCTTGCAACCAGAATTGAAAAGTGGAATTACGAGACACTCAGACTCCGCTCTACACAGATCATTGAAGATCTTTTGCGAACGGCCGAACGCGCGACCACCGAAGTTGATACATTCCTCGATCAGCGACAGCGACATTCGGCGAAGCCGAGCTAACACCAAACCCTGTTTGAAGTTAGTCTCCCGTTCCACGCAAAGGCACCACGTTCTCACTGTTCTCTGTGTCATCGACATATGCATTTTTCTGCTGTGCGCGTACTAGTCGTTCCATCATACGCAGGTCTCGGTCCGAAACCCTCAATGCGGCATCGGCCCATACTTCCACAACTCTGATCAATTCTTCTCTAGTAACGGGAGAGACTTCTGCGCGTGCGCGCTCGAACGCCCTGCGGCCGTTGGCTGCTTTAGCATGTCGACGTATGTAGGCATACACCGCCGCTTCGCCAGTTCCTTCTGCAGTGATAACGTCGACTACCCCCATATCGAATAACTGGCGTGCGCTATATATGGCGCCACTGGTGATGAGCTCCTCAGCGATCCTTCTTCCCACTTTGCGTGACAGGAAGCTATACGCACCCATACCTGGAAACAGGTTGAACAGAATCTCTGGGAATCCCATTCGTGAGGACTCCTCGGCAATTAATACAGTTGCCGATAGCGCGGCCTCGAATCCACCGCCCAACGCATCGCCCTGAACCAAACTGATAGTTGTAAGCGGCAACTCACAGTTCCTGTGCCAAGGATACAAATCATCAATGCACTTGATTCCGTAATGCAACAACGCTTCTCGATCACCGTGCTCTATGCAGGAACGGAAAAACGAGAGATCACCTCCTAGGTTGAAGATTCCTGGAATCTTGGAGGCGAGCACAGCGTAATTGATAGTTTGCAGTTTACCGCCATGCCAGAGGGAACCATTTCCGTTAACAATCGTATCTATGTAAGTCCGAAGGTCCGTCAGCAATTGATGACTGAAGCAGGGCCGCGGCCGTGAATTCATAAGTGCCCAATAGACTCCAAATTCTTCATCAAATCGAGTCTCGACATTGCTTAGCTGCGCTTGGGAAAGGAAGCGAACGTCGGCAACAGCATTCATGATTTTCTCCGGCGGTTAGAGGGCGTATTCGGCAGATGCCGACGCGCGCACATTGTGGCAAACAAAACGGAGTAGGTCCATCAAACTAAACATTCGTGCCGGCGTCGCCCCCACGGACCGCGACAACCCGAACTGAACGTTGTGTGTACCACAAGCAAGGAATGCCCGTGACGAGCGACTATTTAGCCCAGTGAATTCCGGTCTTGTGACCCGATGGCGGGATTCCACACCCCCCCCACCAGCCCCTCGACCGGCCGAAAGGTCGCCTTATAGGCCATCTTGGGACTTTCAGCGATCCAGTAGCCGAGATAAAGGTAGGGAAGGCCGAGTAAACGGCACCGTTCAATCTGCCAGAGAACGTTGTACGTCCCGTAGCTCGAACCGGGGATCCCGGGCTCGAAGAAGGTGTAAACCGAGGAAAGTCCGTCGACCAGGCGGTCGACCAGGCTCACCATTCGCAGGACGCCGCCCTCGCGAAACTCGTACAAATCGGTGGTGACGTTGCTGTGCAGCAGAAAATGCTGGTACTGCTCGCGACTGTCCTGGTCCATGCCGCCGCCTGGATGGCGGTGACGCTGGTACCGAAGGTACAGCGCGTAATGTTCGGCATCGTAGGCTAACTCCCGCCTAACTGCCGTTAAAACGGCGTGATTCCGCTTGATCCTGCGTTGCGTCCGGTTAGGTGCGAATGCCGCCACCGGAACCCTTACCGGGACGCAGGCGCGACAATGATCACAGTAAGGTCGATACGTGAACGCCCCGCTGCGCCTGAATCCCAGGCGCACCAGTTCGCTGTACACCCGCGTGTCGATCAGGTGGCTGGGGGTCGCCACCTGGGACCGCGCAGCACGGTCCGGCAGGTAGCTGCAGGGGTACGGGGCGGTCGCGTAAAACTGCAGTGATGTGAGCGGCAGGTCGTTGAGCTTGCTCACCGCATGTCCGTCTGGGTCAGGCTTCCGCCGCGGCGCCCGGGGAGCGCCAACCGGGAGGAGGTTCTGTCGAGTGTATCAACTCGGTGAGAAGCCCCGCAAACCGGTCGCGGGGTATGGGGCGCGCGCCGAACCTGGCGAGGTGCGCAGTCTCCTGCTGGCAGTCTATTACCGGCACGCCGAGACGTTGCAAGAACGCAACAAGCGCGACGAGCGCCACCTTGGAGGCATCGGCTTCGCTCGCAAACATGGATTCGCCGAAAAACACCCGGCCAAGCGCGACGCCGTAGAGCCCGCCCACCAATCGCCCGTCGCGCCAGGTCTCCACCGAATGTGCATAGCCCAGTCGGTGCAACTCGCAATAGGATTCGACGATGGCAGGACCAATCCATGTACCGGCCTGTCCGCTGCGAGGCACGCTTGCACATGACTCGATCACCGAACCAAAGGCCGAGTCGAAGCGCACCTCGAACTCCCCAGCGCGAACCCGCTTTCGCAGCGAACGGGGCGACCGAAATTCATCGACGAAGAGCACCATTCGCGGATCGGGGCTCCACCAGAGCACGGGTTGACCTGCGGAGAACCAGGGAAATATCCCCTGCCGATAGGCGCTGATCAGTCGAGGGACGGATATACCTTCACTCGCCGCAAGCAAACCGTTGGGTTCCACCAGGGCCGCCGACAAGGGCGGAAACGGCGCGTTGCGATCGAGCCAGGAGATCATCGGACTTCGGGTGCACGAATCATCGAATGTGAAGCGGGCGCCCGCCGCGGCACGATGCCGCGACGTATTGGCCAGCACATCCGGCGGCCACCGACCTCCTGGCGCTTCCATTGATCCCGGCCCACATCGCAGATCGCTTCAGCCGGCGGCAATTGAAACGCATGGGCCGCAGTGTAGGCACTTCGCGCAATCCGGTAAAATTCTTCGGCACTTCTTCTTTCGCCCCGGTAGCTCAGTGGATAGAGCAGCCCCCTCCTAAGGGGCAGGTCGGACGTTCGATTCGTCTTCGGGGCGCCAACAGCCAACTGCGAAGCTACCTTGCCGCCGACGCGTCCTGCCCTCGCGCCCACGCGCTACCGAATTATCCCCGTCGATCCGAACGCCCACCTCTACGAGGTATGCGTGACCATCGATGCACCGGCCGATGGCGGTCAGCGACTTCTGCTGCCTACCTGGATTCCGGGCAGTTACCTGATCCGCGACTTCGCGCAGCACTTCGTCACCGTCCGCGCGGAATGCGCCGGCCAAGCGGTAAGCATCCACAAGACGCGCAAGGACACGTGGTTGGCGCATCCGTGCTCGGGTCCGCTGACCGTCACGGCGCAGGTTTACGCATTCGACCTGTCGGTGCGCACGGCGTACCTCGACCATGCGCGCGGATATTTCAACGGCGCGGCGGTGTTCCTTTGTCCCGAGGGGCGCGAAAAGGCGCCTTGCGTCGTCGAGATTGTCGCACCGGCGTCGCCCATTGGCGAAAGTTGGCGCGTCGCAACCACGCTGGAATCCGCGGGAGCGCCCCGCTACGGTTTCGGTACCTATCAAGCGGGCAGTTACGAAGAGCTGATCGACCACCCTGTCGAGACGGGTAATTTTGCACTGACTTCCTTCGAAGCCGCGGGCATCACCCACGAACTCGCGGTGGCCGGGCGCCAGCGCGCCGATCTGGACCGCGTCGCACACGACCTGCAGCGAGTCTGCGCAGCGCAGATTGCGCTCTTCGGGCAAGCGCCGTTCGATCGTTACCTGTTTCAGGTGATGGCGGTTGGCGAGGGGTACGGCGGTCTCGAGCATCGCGCCAGCACGAGTCTTTTGTGCCGCCGCGACGAGTTGCCGTTGCCGGGGATCTCCGGCATCGACGACGCGTACCTCAACTTCCTCGGCCTGGCGAGCCACGAATATTTCCATGCCTGGAACGTCAAACGCATCCGCCCTGCAGCGTTCACGCCCTACGACCTGCAGACGGAGGGCTACACGCGGCAGCTCTGGGCGTTCGAGGGCATCACTTCCTACTACGACGACCTGATGCTCGCGCGGTGCGGCCTGATCGATGCGGAACGCTACCTCGACTTGCTGGCGCGGACGCTGTCGAACGTGCTGCGTACGCCAGGCCGGCTCGTCCAAAGCATCGCCGATTCGAGCTTCGACGCCTGGATCAAGTTCTACCGGCACAGCGACAACGCCGCCAACAGCGAAGTGAGCTACTACGCCAAGGGCGCCATGGTCGCCTGTGCGCTGGACCTGACGCTGCGTAGCGAAAGCCGCTCGTCGCTCGATGCCCTGATGCGCGCGCTGTGGCAACGCTACGGCGTTCCGCAGCTTGGCGTCCCGGAAACGGCGATCGCCGAGCTGACCAGCGAGCTGGCCGGGCGTGACATGTCGGCGTTCTTCGCGCGGTTTGTCGACGGCACGCAGGATCCTCCGCTGCGCCAATTGTTCGCGTCGCACGGGATCTCGATGCAGGTGCGCGCGGCGCGAGACGCCAAGGATCGCGGCGGCAAGCCGTCAAGCAAGAAGCTGCCGTCGAGTACGCTCGGCATCCGGCTCGGCAGCGGTGACCGCATCGCGACGGTTCTGCGCGACGGCCCCGCCGCGCGCGCGGGGCTATCGGCTGGCGACGTACTCGTCGCCATCGATGGCATCCGCTTTACACCGGAACGCGTGGATGCGTTGCTGCTGCACGGCCAGCCGGGCGCGCGGATCACCGTGTCGGCATTCCGTCGTGACGAGCTCACGACGTTCGACGTGACACTGGCGCCCGCCGCGGAAGAGGTTTGCCAACTGGTGCTGGATCCTGAGGCAACGACGGAAGCGGTGGCACTTCGTAACGCGTGGTTGCGCGGTAGCGCATAAGTGCGCCATGCGTTCATCGTCGCCTGCTGCGTCGTTGCGACGGCGGCGCGCGGCTTCGACCTCACGGCGCCCGAAACACGTACCGAGGCCACGGTCGAATCGTTCCACGGAACGATGGTCGAGGATTCCTACCGGTGGCTGGAGGACTCGGCAGCGCCCGACACGCTGGCCTGGTTTCGCGCACAGAACGCGCATACCCGGCACGTACTCGACGCGCTGCCGGGCCGCCTCGCGCTGCGCCAGCGCCTCGCCGAGCTCAATACATCCGACATCCGCGTTCGCGACCTGCAATGGTCGGGCGACCGCCTGTTCTATCTGAAGCGCATCCCTGGCGAACAGCATTACAGCCTTTACTTTCGCGACGGGTTGGACGCCAGCGAGACATTGCTGGTGAACCCGGATACCTATCGGCTCGGCGAACAGCCCGCGGCGGTCGATTATTTCCGGGTCTCGCCGAATGGAAAGCGCGTGGCCTTCGGCATCTCGCTGGGTGGCAGCGAGGATTCGTCGCTGCGCGTGCTGGACGTGGCAACGCGGCAGGAGGTGGGACCGGTGATCCCGCGCGCCCGCTGGTCCGGTCCGGCGTGGCGCTTCGACAGCCAGGCGCTCTATTTCACGCAACAGCGATCGCTGCCGACCAGGCACGCCTCCAGCCGAGTTGCTGCGCGGCAGCAGGGTGATCGTTCGTACCTTCGCGACCGATGGTACGACGCAGGACATCCCGCTCTTCGGTGCCGAGCTCAACGACGCCGTCTCGATCGACGCCGACGATACGCCATCGCTCGAGACGTCGCCGGTTTCACCGTTTGCGATCGGAATCGTCACGCACGGCGTCCAGCGCGAAGTTTCCCTCTATGTGGCTCGCCTGACCGAATTGCGGGGCGCGACGACGCCGTGGCGCCTCGTGGCCGGTCCCGAACACGGAATCGTGGGTTTCGAGTTGCGTGGCGAGTGGATCTATCTCGTGACCAGCGAAAGCGCGCCACGCTACCAGGTGGTGCGCTGGTCGCTGAACGACAAGCGGCCGTATGCGCTGAGCAACGCCGAAGTACTCGTGCCGGAATCCGGGCGTGTCGTTCGTGGCGTCAGCGTCGCGAGGGACGCGCTCTACGTACAGCAGCTGGATGCCGGCTACGGCAAGCTGCTGCGCCTGGAATTCAACGTTCGCCTGCGACCGCCGCCTCGCACCGCCACGCGCAAGGGCGCGGGGCGTCCGCCGGCAGCCCTGCCGAAAAGCGCCGGGGTCGCCCGCAGCGCGGTGGTGGCACTGCCCTATTCCGGGGCAATCGAGGAGTGCATCACGGATCCGTTGCAGGCCGGCGCTTTGCTGCGGCTGACGGGGTGGACCGAGTCGCCCGGTTACTTCAAGGTCGACGGAATCACCGGCAGCGTGGCCAGGACCGCGTTGCTGCCGCCTGCCCGGGCCGACTTCCGCCACGTCGCCACGCTGCAGATGCGCGTGCCCAGCCATGACGGTGTCGAGGTGCCGGTATCGATCGTCTATGCCAAGGGCCAACCGCGCGACGGCAGCGCACGCGTGCTGCTGGACGCATACGGCGCTTACGGCGTCAGTCAGGAGCCCTTTTTCTCTCCGTCGCTGCTCGCCTGGCTTGAACGCGGCGGCGCGTACGTAGTGGCGCACGTGCGCGGCGGCGGTGAACTGGGCAAGCAGTGGCATCTCGCCGGCTTCAAGGCCAGCAAAGCCAATACGTGGCGCGACGCCATCGCAGTCGCGCAGTGGCTGGTCCGCGAAGGCTGGACCACGCCGCAACGCCTGGCGATCATCGGCGGGAGTGCGGGCGCGATCGCCGCCGGCAACGCCATCGTCGACGCCCCGTCACTTTTCGCGGCGATGGTGAGCCAGGTGGGGTTTCACGACACGCTGCGCGGAGAAACCGGCCTGGTCGGACCCGCCAACGTGCCCGAATTCGGAAGCGTCGCGACCGAGGACGGCTTCCGCGACCTGCTCGCGATGAGCAGCTACGCGCGGGTTCAACCGGGAATCGCGTACCCAGCGGCGCTGCTTACGACGGGCTTCAACGATCCGCGCGTGGACGCCTGGGACCCGGGCAAGATGGCGGCAAGGCTGCAAGCGATCAACGCTGCGCCCGGTGGCAGCGGCAAGCCGGTGTTACTCCGCGTCGACTTCGCCGGCGGGCACGGCGGCGGCACGACCACGCAGCTGATCGACGAATACACCGACGTCTTCTCGTTCCTGCTCTGGCAAACGCAGGCGCCCGGATTCCGGCTGCCCGACTAGAGCTTCACTCCCGGATTGAGGGTGTACGAGCCGGTGATCGACGAACGCGCGAGCACGTGTCCGGCCATCGCGCGCAGGACATCGGCACCGGCAAAGCGTGGCGGCACGTCGAGTCGCGCCACGTCGAGTGCGTAGAGCGTGAATACATAGTGGTGGGGGAGCGTATCGTTCCACGGGGGGCACGGACCGTCGTAGCCGTAGTAGTCGCCGCGCATATCTTCGTCGTTGGCAAACCAGCCCGTGTAGTCGTTGATGCCGTGCCGTGCGTTGCGAGCAGCACCCGGCCCCGCCTTCCCGCGCGCGGTCACGCCATCCGAATGCTCGCCCCGCGCCAATCCCGTCGTCTCGGGCGGGATGTCGATCAGCACCCAGTGATAGAAGTCCACACGCGGCAAGGTCGCCGGCACCGTCCGGCCCTCCTGGTTGACATCGTCGCCACGCGACGGAACGTCGGGATCGTGGCAGATCATGGCGAGGGAGCGCGTACCCGCCGGGACACCGGTCCAGGCGAAATCCGGATTGCGATTGGCCGACAGCTTGACGTGCGTGGCCGGATCGATGACCGCGAAGGCGAATTCGCCCGGGATGGGGCCCTGGTCTGCAAATGCCGTAGTCGTGAGCTGCATGGTTGAGTCCCGCGATCAGTCAGGTTAGCAATGTGCCGCGAACTGCCGTGCGCTCCCGCGCGCGGTGGCCGCTGGCGTCAAGGCTTGCCCTGGTCGCCCGGCGCGGCGCCGCCGCGCATCGCCTCCAGCGAGGCCTTTTGCAGTTCCATAGTCTTGATGCTCATCTGCATCATGTTGGCGCTCATGGTCAGCCAATTCTCGATGACCCGCAGCTCGGCAATCTTGCGATCGATTTCCGCGGGGTCGAGCGCGGCGAACATGGCGGCCGGATTGACGAACGGCATCGCCGGCATCCCGCCGGCGGGCGGGATGGTCGGCGCGAATCCCGGCATCGCCATCCCCAACGGATTCCACAAGCGTTGCATGAATGCCAAGGCGTCCTGGGGCGAAAAGGCGAACCCCGGGGACGTGCCTGATGGCGGATCGGATTCGGTGGCCATGGCCTGGTCCTCCTGTCGCGCGGCCAATCGGGCCCTGCGCATTTGCTACTATGCTCGCTTATGGCGGACCACGGCGCAACCTTGCTCGCGCGTCTCGCCGGCATCGTCGGCCAATCCCATGTGCTGACCGCCCCGGCAGATGTGGGGCCCTATCTTTCCGACTGGCGGGGACGCTACCACGGCAAGGCCCAGGCCGTCGTCAGGCCGTCGACGACCGACGAGGTCGCCGGCGTCGTGCAGGCATGTGTCGAAGCGGGCGCGGCGATCGTGCCACAGGGCGGCAATACCGGCCTTTGCGGCGGCGCGATCCCGGACGGCGACGGCACCGGCGTCGTCGTCGCCCTCACCCGGATGAACCGTGTTCGCGCCATCGACACGGCCAATGCGACGATGACCGTCGAAGCCGGCATGCCGCTGGCTGCGATCCACGAGGCCGCCGCGGGCGCGGGCCTGCTCTTTCCGCTGTCGCTCGCCTCCGAAGGCAGCTGCACGATCGGCGGCAACCTGTCGACCAACGCGGGCGGGACCGCCGTGTTGCGATTCGGCAACACGCGGGAACTCACGCTCGGCATCGAGGTGGTCCTCGCCGACGGCCGGATCTGGAACGCGCTGCGCGGATTGCGCAAGGACAATACGGGCTACGACCTGAAGCAGCTCTTCATCGGCGCCGAGGGCACCCTCGGCATCGTCACCGCGGCGGTTCTCAAGCTCTTCGCGATGCCGCGTTCGCGGGCGACCGCGCTGGTCGCACTCCCCGACGTACCCGGGGCCATCGCCCTGCTGGGGCGACTGAAGGACGCGCTGGGCGATCGCCTGACCGGTTTCGAGTTGATGAGTGCGTTCGCCCTCGACCTGTCGCGCAAGCACCATCCAGGCTTGCCAGCACCGCTGCCCGGCCACCCGTGGTACGTGCTCATCCAGGCCGACGACAGCAATGCCGACGCCGGCGTCGATGCCATCGTCGAGGCCGCGCTGGCCGCTGCGGCTGAACAGGGCGCGATAGCCGATGCGGTGGTCGCGCAGTCGCGCGAGCAGGCCAATCGCCTGTGGTCGCTCCGCGAAAACATCAGTGAAGGCCAACGGCGTGAAGGGCCCAATATCAAGCACGACATTTCGTTGCCGGTCTCGACCATTCCTGGCTTCATGGCACAAAGCGCCGAAGCGCTGGCGCGGGCTTTCCCGGGCGCGCGCCTGGTGATCTTCGGCCACTTGGGCGATGGCAACCTGCACTACAACCTGTCCGCACCGGAAGGTGATGCCGCGGTCCCTTTCATGGCGCACGCCGAACGGGTCAATCGCATCGTGCATGACCTGGTCGCGGAACACGGAGGGAGCTTCAGCGCAGAGCATGGCATCGGCCAGCTCAAGCGTTCCGACCTCGTGCGTTACAAAAGTGATGTCGAACTGGGCATGATGCGCGCCATCAAGTCCGCGTTCGACCCAAAGGGACTCATGAACCCGGGCAAGGTGCTCTGATGGGCAAGGTCATCTTCTGGATCGTCATCGTTTTCGTGATCATGTTCGCGCTGCGCCTGCTCAATGTGGCCAAGGCGCGCAGCCGGCAGGAGTCGCGCAACGCCAAGGGTTCCAACGCGCAGACGATGGTGCGCTGCGTTCGTTGCGGAACGTTCCTGCCCCGGCCCGAGGCGACCTCCACGCCTGACGGTTTCTGCTGCCGCGACCCCGGCTGCAACAAGCACTCGTCGGCTGCGCGTTGACGCCACGCGGCGCGAGTCGCTATAACGCCCCGATGCAACCCGCGCCCGCCATACCGCCGTTCGAACCGCCACCGGTCACGACCACGATGGGGGAATCGGGCCGGCGCATCGTCTGGATCGTCGGTCTCTATCGTGCGGTCTGCGCGGCAATGCTGCTCGGAATCGCCCTGCTGCTCGATGCCAAGAGCCTCGGCATCGCGACACCGCAGGCGTTCATCACCGGCACGGGGCTGTATTTCCTGTTCGGGCTCGCGTCGCTTTGGTGGGTCCAGGAAGACCGCTTCCCGCTGCCGCTGCCCACGGTGCTGCTCGGCCTGCTGGTCGGCGATGTCTTCTTCCTTTCCCTGGTGATGTTCGCCGGCGGTACGTTCGGCGCGCCGCTGCCGATCCTGCTGTTCCCGCAGCTCGCAGCCGCGGGCTGGATCCTGCGCACCCAGACGGCCTTCTTCCACGCCGCATTTGCCTCGATCACGCTGCTGGGACTCGATGCCTATCGTGCGTACGAAGGCCTGGTCAGCGGCGCCCAGGTGTTCCAGACCGGTCTCATCGGATTCGGCTTCTTCGCCACCGTCGGCATCGCCGTTGCGCTCGGCCGCTACACCAAGCAATCGGAGGAACTGGCCGCGCAACGAGGCATCGACGTGGCGAACCTCGAGCAGGTCAACCGGCTCATCATCCAGGATATGCAGGACGGCGTTCTGGTGGTCGACTTGAATGGCGTGGTGCGTGGCCACAATGCGCAGGTCACGCGCCTGCTCGGCGGGTTCGGCCGCATGCGCGGCGGCATGCGACTGGCCGAATTCAGCTCGACCCTGCATGACTACTGGCGCCGCTGGCAGGAAGACTATACGGAGGCACTGCCGCCGTTTCGCGTCGAGGCCACGCAACGCCTGTTGCGGGTGCGATTGGTGCGCATCGGCACGGGACTCAACGGCGGGACGCTCATTTACCTCGAGGACCTGGGCCGCGCACAATCCGAGGCCCAGCAGATGAAGCTCGCAGCCATGGGCCGCCTGACCGCATCGATCGCCCATGAAGTCAGGAATCCATTGTCCGCGATCAACCAGGCGTCGCAGCTGCTCGAGGAAGACGGGGCAGTGGCACCGGAAGGTGCGCGCCTGCTGGGCATGATTCGCAACAACGCCAAGCGCATCGACCGCATCGTCGGCGAGGTCCTGCAACTCAACCGCCGCGATCGCCAGCAGCCCGAGGTGGTGCCGTTCGGCGAATTCATGCGCGCGCTCACCGAGGAGATCATGCAGGCGGAGAACATGCCGCCGCGCAGCGTCATGATGCAGGTGCCGGATGACCTGCTGATCATCTTCGACCGTGGACACTTGAACCAGATCGTGTGGAACCTGGTCCGCAACGCATGGCAGCATTGCCAGAAGAAACAGGGCAGCATCCGGATCGCGGCGCGCGCCGGCTACATGGGTGATGCCGTCATCTGCGAGCTCAATGACGACGGTCCGGGCATCCCTGCCGAGCTGCGGCCGCAGATTTTCGAACCTTTTTTCACGACCCGCCCCGGGGGAACGGGCCTGGGCCTGTATATTGCGCGCGAGCTGGCAGATGCCAACGCCGCCACACTGGAATTGCTGCCCAAGGGGCCAGGGGCCCATTTCAGAATGACATTGAAGCGCGCGCTTGCCCCCGACCAATGAGGCCGGAAGGCCGTTCGGCTCGCTCGAGAGGACGAATATGACAAGACGAATCCGCGGTCAGCCCAAGATCCTCGTCGTGGACGACGAGCCGGACCTGCTCGAACTGCTCGAGCTCACGCTGTCGCGCATGGGCCTCGACACGACGCGTGCGGAAACCGTGGCGGAGGCCGTCCGCCTGCTCGACAAGGAGCCGTTCGACCTGTGCCTGACCGACATGCGCCTGCCGGACGGCGAAGGCCTGCGCGTGGTCGAGCACATCAACCAGAAGGGCCTCGACGTACCGGTCGCGGTGATCACCGCGTTTGGCAGCGCGGAGAACGCGGTCGCTGCGCTCAAGGCGGGGGCGTTCGACTACCTGGCCAAGCCCGTCGCGCTCGAACAGCTGCGCGCACTGGTGAAGCAGGCGCTGCGGGTGCCTGAAAAGGTCCAGCCGGCAGGTGCCTACAACCTGCTCGGCGAATCGCCGGCCATGCTGCAGGTGCGTGGACTGATCGACCGCCTGGCCAAGAGCCAGGCACCGGTGTTCATCAACGGCGAGTCGGGCAGCGGCAAGGAACTCGCCGCGCGCACCATCCACGCCAACGGGCCACGCAGTGAGCAGCCCTTCGTCGCCGTCAATTGCGGCGCGATTCCCGAAAACCTGATGGAAAGCGAGTTCTTCGGTTACCGCAAGGGGGCCTTCACCGGGGCCGAGGCCGATCGCGATGGCTTCTTCCAGGCCGCCAGCGGCGGGACCCTGTTCCTCGACGAAGTCGCTGATTTGCCGCTCGCCATGCAGGTCAAGCTGTTGCGCGCGATCCAGGAAAAGAAGGTGCGCAAGGTGGGCGCCACGCAGGAAGAGCCCGTCGACGTGCGCATCATCAGCGCCACGCACAAGAAGCTGGCCGCACTGGTCGATACCGGCGACTTTCGACAGGACCTCTATTACCGCCTGCACGTGATCGAGCTCGCGATGCCGTCACTGCGCGAGATGCGCGAGGACATCCCGCTGATCGCCAACGCCATCCTGGTCAAGCTCACGCGCGGCGGGATCGCCAAGCTCGAGCCCGAGGCCACCAGTGCGCTCGAGCATTATCCGTTTCCGGGCAATGTGCGTGAACTGGAGAACATCCTCGAGCGCGGACTTTCGCTCGCGGCCGACCCGCTCAACATCACGGCCGAGGACCTGCACCTCACACCCGTCGTCGACGAAGCGGACGGGAACCTTCCCGCCGGCGACAAATGGCCGCTGCAGGACTATCTCGACCGCGTCGAGCGGGCAGCCATCAACGAAGCATTGGAGAAGACGCGCTTCAATCGCACGGCCGCCGCCAAGCTGCTCGGCATCACTTTTCGGGCCATGCGCTACCGGATGGAGCGGTTGGGCATCAAGTAATGCGGCGGCTGTGGATCGACGCGCACGGGATCGCGCCTGCTGTGCGCCAGGTCGCTTCGCCCAATTGCGACGCCCGTCCCGGGGGAACCCGTATCACGCTGGCGGTGATTCACGGCATTTCGCTACCCCCGGGGGTATTCGGTGGCGCCGAAGTGCTGCGCCTGTTCACGAACACGCTCGATTCCCGCGCCCACCCCTACTTCGCAGCCATCGCGCCACTGCGGGTATCCGCGCATTTTTTCCTGCGCCGCGACGGTGCAATCGTGCAATGCGTCGCCTGCGGGCTGCGCGCCTGGCATGCCGGCGTGTCGTCGTGGCGAGGGCGCGACCGGTGCAATGACTATTCGATCGGCATCGAGCTGGAAGGTACCGACCAGCGGCCGTACACGGCGGCCCAGTACGCGCGACTCGCGGCGCTCCTGCTGGCTTTGCGCCGACGTTATCCGCTCGAGGCTGCCGTCGGGCACAGCGACATCGCCCCGGGCCGCAAGACCGACCCCGGACCCGCCTTTGCCTGGGACCGCCTCGCCCGCCTGACCGGTGCGGCCCGCCTGGGGCCGGACCGCGTGGCCTAGCCATCACGCCCACCCGGGGTATCCGGCCCAAGGGCGGTAATCCGGCAGGCAGGGTATAATAGGCGGTTGCCCGATAGCGGGCGAATCGAACGGACTGTCGGAGCTTCCGGCCGCTCCCGGATGGCGAGCTAAGGCCGCCTTAAGGACGCCCGGCGATCCTTGCCCCACCATGCAGCTGCTTGCGGACTATTTTCCGCTCATCCTCTTTTTCGTCGCCTTCAAATGGCAGGGCATCATGGTCGCGACCGGCGTCGCCATCGTGGCGTCGATCGTTCAGATCGCCTGGTTCAAGTGGAGAGGCAAGGTTTCGGTCGTGCACTGGCTGTCGCTGGCGATCATCGTGGTGTTCGGCGGTGCAACCCTGATCCTGCAGGACGAAGTGTTCATCAAGTGGAAGCCCACCGTCCTCTACGTCGCGTTCGGCGCAATCCTGGCTATCGGCAAGCTGGCCTTCCGGCGCGACCTCATCACCTACCTGTTGAAGGACATCACGCTGCCGCCGGTCGTCTGGTCGCGGGTGACCTGGTCCTGGGTAGTGTTTTTCATGGCGATGGCCGCCCTCAACTGGTATGTGGCCTTCCACTTTTCGACCGAAACCTGGGTGAACTTCAAGGTCTGGGGCGGCATCGGACTGTTCCTGGTCTTTGCGCTCGCCCAGGGCCTGATGCTCGCGCGGTACGTGAGCGAGCCGCAATGAATCCGCTCGAGGCCACGCTGCACGCGCGGCTCGCGTCGCTCACGCCCGCGATCGTCGAACTCGCGGACGACAGTGCCGAGCATGCCGGCCATGCGGGGGCGGCAGGCGGCGGCGGGCACTTTTCCCTGTTGATCGTGTCGGAGCAGTTCGCAGGCCTCACGCGACTGGCCCGGCATCGCGCGGTCCTCGACCGCGTCGGCGATCTGATTCCCTATCCGGTGCACGCGCTGGCAATCCGCGCGTACGCCCCAGATGAATTCCCTTCCTGACGAAAGGATGTATGCAATGACCCGTACCCGAATTGCCGTGGCGCTGATCGCCGCTTCGTTGGCGGCCGGCACCGCCTTCGCCCAACCTACGCCAAAGGCGCCCGCCGCCGCGGCCTCCGCCCCGGTGGCGGCGCCCGCCGGCAAGGCGCTGTATCCGCAGTCCCAGTTCGACTGGATGCTGAAGGAACGCCTCGCCCAGGGACAGCCCGACAGCCCTGAGCTGCGCGCCGCGATCCGCGAGGAACTGAACACGCGCGAACTGCTCGTGCGTGAAGCCAAGAAGAACAATCTCGACAAGAACGCCGAGATCAAGCAACAGATGGACCTCGCCGGCCAGACTGTCCTGGTGCGTGCCTACGTGACCGACTGGATCAAGAAGAACCCCATTTCCGAAGCCGACCTGCGCAAGGAGTACGACGCGATCAAGACGCAGATGGGCGACAAGGAATACAAGGTGAAGCACATCCTGGTCGAGAAGGAGGACGAGGCCAAGGACATCATCACGCAGTTGCAGAAGGGCGCCAAATTCGACGAGCTCGCCAAGGCGCGCTCGAAGGATCCGGGCTCCAAGGACCGCGGTGGCGATCTCGACTGGAACGCGCCGGGCGGCTTCGTCAAGCCGTTCTCCGACGCGATGGCCGCCACGCCCAAGGGGAAGTTCACCGCGCAGCCGGTACAGACGCAGTTCGGCTATCACGTGATCCTCGTCGAGGACATTCGCGAAGCCAAGGTGCCGCCGTTCGACGAAGTCAAGCCGCAACTCCAGCAGCGGATGCAGGCGGCCCACCTCGACAAGTACTTCAAGGAACTGCGCGCCAAGGGTGGCGTGTAATTCGGGGTTGATGCGCATCGACAAGCGGACCGCAAGGTCCGCTTTTTTTGGCCTCGCCTCGGCGGGCGTAACGCAAAAACGGATCGAGGCTGGACAGAACGGCCGCGAGACAATACGCTGCGAGGGTCGAGGCGCAGCAGTTCCGCGGGGTTGCTCGGGGGTCGGTCGCCTGTTCGCGGATCCGCATTCCCTGCGCTCCCGAGATCAGGACCGCATTTCCTGGCATCGCCCGGCCAGACAGTCTGCTCGCGTGATTTCAAACAGCGCACGGCGCGGCTGGCGTCCCGAAGGTCGCCGGGGGAGGTCGCCGGAGCACTTCGGGGAGATGCAGCACCATGTCGTGGATCAAGCACCAGAAGGACTTCTGGGCGGGCGCTCTTTACATTGCATTCGGCCTGGCGGCCATCCTGATCGCCCTGGAATATCCGGTAGGGACCGCCAACCGGATGGGGCCGGGGTATTTTCCACGCGGCCTCGGCTTCATCATGATCGCGATCGGGGGCATCCTGGTCCTGCGCTCGCTGAAGCTGAGGGGAGCGCCGATCCGCTTTCCCACGTTCAAGCCGTTGCTGATCGTCCTCGGCAGCGTCGTCCTCTTCGGCGTCGTCGCCCCCAAGGGTGGCATGGTCGCCGCCACAATCGTGCTCATCGCGGCGTCGAGTACGGCGAGTCACGAATTCCGCTGGAAGGAATCGCTCATTGCCTCGCTGGTGCTGGCTGCCTTCACCATCGCAGCTTTCCACTACGGCCTGGACCTGCAGCTGCCGGTGTGGCCCACCTTCTTCGAATAGGGCGCCGGCATGGAACTGCTGCAGAACCTCGGTACCGGCTTTTCGGTCGCCCTCACCTACCAGAACATCATCTATTGTTTCTTCGGCGTGCTGTTGGGCACGCTGATCGGCGTACTGCCAGGCATCGGGCCGGTCCCGACCATCGCGATGCTGCTGCCGATCACCTATGCGCTGCCACCCGTGGCGGCGCTGATCATGCTCGCGGGGATCTATTACGGCGCCCAGTACGGCGGCTCGACCACCGCCATCCTCGTCAACCTGCCGGGCGAATCATCGTCGGTGGTCACCTGTATCGATGGCTATCAGATGGCCCGCCAGGGCAATGCCGGAAAGGCGCTCGCCGTCGCGGCGATCGGTTCGTTCATCGCCGGGACGTTCGCCACGTTGCTGGTCGCCGCGTTCGCGCCTCCACTTGCAGAAGTCGCGCTCAAGTTCGGCCCGGCCGAATATTTTTCGCTGATGGTGCTGGGCCTGATCGCCGCGGTCGTGCTGGCGAGCGGCTCGCTGGTCAAGGCGCTCGGGATGATCGTGCTCGGTCTTCTGCTGGGGATCATCGGCACCGACGTCAACTCCGGCCTGCAGCGCTATTCGTTCGGCGTGCCCGAACTGTCCGACGGGATCGGCTTCGTGGTCGTGGCCATGGGCCTCTTCGGCTTCGCCGAAATCATCATCAATCTCGAGCAGACCGACGAGCGGGAAGTATTCACCGAAAACGTGTCGGGTCTCTGGCTCAGCTGGAAAGACTTCAAGGAAGCGCTGCCGGCAATGCTGCGCGGCACCGGGATCGGGTCGATGCTGGGCATCCTTCCGGGCGGCGGCGCCATGCTATCCGCCTTTGCGTCCTATACAGTCGAGAAGAAGATCGCCAAGGATCCCTCGCGCTTCGGCAAGGGCGCGATCCAGGGTGTCGCGGGGCCGGAGAGCGCCAACAACGCCGGCTCTCAGGCATCGTTCATCCCGCTGCTGACCCTCGGCATTCCGCCGAATGCCGTGATGGCACTGATGGTCGGCGCAATGACCATACATTCGATCCAGCCGGGACCCCAGGTGATGACCAGCAATCCCGAGCTGTTCTGGGGGCTCATCGTCAGCATGTGGATCGGCAACGTCATGCTGGTGGTGCTCAACCTGCCGATGATCGGCATCTGGGTCAAGCTGCTGCAGGTGCCTTATCGCCTGCTCTACCCCGCCATCCTGCTGTTCTGCTGCATCGGTGTCTACAGTATCCAGAACAACGTGTTCGACGTCTTCATGACCGTCGGCTTTGGCGTCCTCGGCTGGATCTTCGTCAAGCTCGAGTGCGAGCCTGCGCCGTTGCTGCTGGGCTTCATTCTCGGGCCGATGATGGAGGAGAACCTGCGCCGCGCGTTGCTGCTCTCGCGCGGCGATCCCTCGGTGTTCGTCACGCGTCCAATATCCGGCGTGATGCTCGCCATTGCGGTGATCCTGCTGCTGATTGTCGTGGCGCCGTCCATTCGCAAGAAGCGCGAAGAGGCATTTGTCGAATGATCGGTACGTTGATGGGTCCGGACGCCTGGTTGCAAATCGTCGCGTGTAACGGCGGGAGCACGATGCACCGGCCGCGCGCCTCTCTGCACTCGTCACCACAGGCAATGACGGCATGATCAAGCTGAACTGGGGACTCCCGTACGAGTCGCGTCGGCAACCGATTTTCGCCCGGAACGCCGTGGCGACTTCACAACCGCTGGCAACGCAGGCGGGCATCGCGATGCTCGCGCGCGGCGGCAATGCGATCGACGCCGCGCTCGCGACCGCCATCACGCTCACCGTCGTCGAGCCGTGCAGCAACGGGCTCGGCTCGGATCTCTTCGCGCTCGTCTGGACCGGATCGGAACTGGTGGGCCTGAACGCCTCGGGGTGCGCACCGGCGGCGTGGTCCCCGGCGCGCTTCGCCGGACGCGACGCGATGCCCGAGCGTGGCTGGGAAACGGTCACGATTCCCGGTGCGATCGCCGGCTGGCGAGCACTGTCCGAGCGCTTTGGCAAGCTGCCATTCGCCGACCTGTTCGAGCCGGCCATCCGTTACGCGTACGACGGCTATGCGGTCACGCCGATCATCGCGGAGAAATGGACGCTGGCGACCGGCGTGATGCCGAAAGACCTCGGATGGTTCGATCACTTTGCGCCGCGAGGGCGGGCGCCGGTCATCGGTGAGATCTTCGCCAGCAAGGCGCTCGCGGCGTCGCTGGTCCGCATCGCCGAATCCCGAGGGGACGCCTTCTATCGCGGCGAACTTGCCGATGCGATGGTCGCCCACGCGCAGGCGTGGGCAGGCGGTCATACCCGCACGGATTTCGAGAGCTACTCGGTGACCTGGGTCGCGCCGCTCGCCTACGAATACCGGGGTGTCACCGTGCACGAGATCCCGCCCAACGGCCAGGGCATTGCCGCCCTGATGGCGCTGGGCATTCTCGAAAATTTCGACTTTGCGGGTGACCCGGTAGACGGCGCTTCGGTGCAGCATCTGCAGATCGAAGCCATGAAGCTGGCCTTCGCCGATGCCTATCGCTATGTCGGCGATGCGCGCAGCATGACGGTTGCGCCCGCCGCCCTGCTCGATCGCGGCTACCTGGCCAGTCGCGCCGCCATGATCGACCCGGCGCGGGCGCAAAACTTCGGCCCGGGGGATCCGCCCAAAGGCGGCACCGTCTACCTGTGCGCCGCCGACGAGGGTGGCATGATGGTGTCGCTGATCCAGTCGAACTACATGGGCTTCGGGTCCGGGGTCGTGGTGCCGGGGACTGGCATCAGCCTGCAGAACCGCGGGGCCGGATTCTCACTGCAATCCGGACACCCGAACGAGGTCGGCGGAGGCAAGCGCCCCTACCACACCATCATCCCGGGGTTCATGACGCAACAGGGGGTGCCGCTGGCAGCGTTCGGCGTGATGGGCGGGACCATCCAGCCGCAGGCCCACGTGCAAACCGCGGTCCGGCTCATCGATTACGCGATGAATCCGCAGGCGGCACTCGATGCGCCGCGATGGAAGGTCAACGCCGGCAATTCGGTGGATCTTGAATCCGCGGCGGCCCCGCACCTCCGTCGCGACCTCATCGCCAAGGGACACCAGATGGAATCCATCGCCGACACGTACATGGATTTCGGCGCGGGACAGTTCATCGTCCGATCCGCCGGCGGCTACGTGGCGGCTTCCGATTCGCGGCGCGATGGACAGGCGGCCGGCTTCTGAAGCGTCCCCGCTCAACGCTCCGCGCCCTCCTCCGCTTCGGCGTCCCAAGATATCCCCGCGGACCTGGCGCACGCATCGTCCCGGTTTCGTAGCGCATGCCAACGACCCATAAGTACGACGTTGCCATCATCGGCGGCGGTGTTGTCGGGCTGAGCGTCGCCTACTTCCTGAAGCAGCTCGCGCCGACGCTGGAGGTTTTAGTCATCGAGCGGGAGGCCGACTACGCCCACTGCTCCACCCTGCGCGCATCCGGCGGCTGCCGGGTCCAGTTCTCGTGCCCCGAGAACATCCAGATGTCGCTCTTCTCGATCGACTTCATCCGCCGCTTCCCGCAGGCCATGACAACCGCCACGCACGAGGCGCCCATCGACTGGGTGGAAGGCGGCTACCTTTTCATCGTACCGTCCGAACACCTCGGCATGCTGGAAGCCAACTACGCCGAGCAGCGACGGCAGGGATGCGAAGCGGATTGGCTCGATCCCGCGGGACTTGCGGCGCGCTTTCCGTCGATGCGCGTGGAAGATCTCGGCGCGGGCGTGCATACACCGCGCGATGGCTGGTGCGACCCGCACCAGATGCTGCAGGGACTCAAGCGCAAGGCGATCGAGCTCGGCGTGCAATACCTGGTCGACGAGGTCGTGGCGCTCGACGTCGCCGGCAGTGTGGTCCGCACGGCGCGCCTCCACTCGACCGGAACGCTCGCCGCGACGCATTTCGTCAATGCGGCGGGTGCATGGTCGGCGCCGGTGGCGCGGATGGCCGGCATGCCATTGCCCATTGCACCGCTGCGACGCTTCGAGCATTACTTCACCTGTGGCAATCCGCTCGAACGCCTCCCCTACGTCAAAGACGTCCAACGGATGGCGTTCCGCTCGGAGGGTCCTGGCTTTTCCGGGGGCGTGGTCGATTCGAGCGAGCCGCGCGGCTACAACTTCGAAGTGGATCACGACTACTTCGAGCGAACCGTATGGCCCGCGGTCGCCCACCGCTTCCCGCCGCTGGAAGCGGCGAAGTGCCATCGCACCTGGGCCGGGCTGTACGAGCAATGCGAACTCGACGGCAATCCGATCATTGGCAACTGGCCGGGCACGCTCGACAACTTTCACGTTTGTGCCGGCTTCTCGGGCCACGGCATGATGCATGCACCCGCCGCGGGCCGCGCGATCGCCGAGCGCATCGTGTTCGGCGAGGATCGCTCGATCGACCTTGAGCGCCTTGGCTATGCGCGGGTCTTGCGCAACGCGCCTTACGCGGAACGCGGCATTCTTTGAGCCGCGCTACCCGTTGCCGCCCTTGAGCACGGAAAGCGGCAGCAGTTCGTCCACCGAAATACGCCGCCGATCCGTCTCCACTGCCGTCAACGGCTGCGTCGCGGTCATGGTGGCGGCACTGCGCCGTGCAAGCTCCTGGTAGCTTTTCGTTCCCTCGGCCTTCCACGCCAGCTCCTGCGCGGTAAGTTCGCGTACGAGCTTGCCCGGCACGCCCGCCACCAGCATGCGCGGCGGGACGACAAAGCCTGCCTTCACGAACGCCATCGCCGCCACCATCGCCGATTCGCCGATGACGGCGTTATCGTTGACCACGGCGTTCATGCCCACCAGCGCATTGCGCTGGACGATGCAGCCGTGCAGAACCGCGCCATGGCCGATGTGTCCCAGCTCCTCGACGATCGTATCCGTCCCGGGAAACCCGTGCATCACGCAGGAGTCCTGGATGTTGGCGCCGGCACGCACTTCGAGGCGCCCGAAATCGCCACGCAGGCTTGCGCATGGGCCGATGTAGACGCCAGCGCCCACGATCACGTCGCCGATCAGGACAGCGGACGGATGCACAAAGGCGGTGGGGTCGACGACAGGGGTGATGCCATCGATGGCGTAGACCGTCAGGTTCATCGCTTGGTCCCTTTTCGTGATTGCTATCCGAGCCACACGCGCGCATTGCGGAACATCCGCATCCACGGCGAGTCCTCGCCCCAGCCATCGGGATGCCAGGACATCTGCACCGTGCGATGCACCCGCTCCGGATGCGGCATCAGCACCGTGAATCGACCGTCCGTGCTGGTTAGACCCGTAATGCCGTCGGGCGAGCCGTTCGCGTTGTATGGATACTGCTCCGTGGCCTTGCCGCGATGATCGGCGAAGCGCAATGCGACGAACGGCTCCGCCGCGGCCTTGTGCTGCGCATCGCGGAACTCGGCGAATCCTTCCCCATGTGCGGTCGCCACCGGGATGCGGCTCCCCGCCATCCCCGCGAAGAAAAGCGATGGCGACGCCTCCACGTTGAGCATCACGAATCGCGCCTCGAACTGCTCCGATCGATTGCGTACGAAGCGCGGCCAATGCGCCGCGCCCGGGATCAGTTCGCGGAGGTTGCTCATCATCTGGCAGCCATTGCATACGCCGAGCGCGAAGCTGTCATTGCGCGCAAAGAACGTGGCGAAGCCGTCGCGCACCTGCGTGTTGAACAGGATGGACTTGGCCCAGCCTTCGCCGGCACCGAGTACGTCACCGTACGAGAAGCCGCCGCAAGCCACGAAGCCGTTGAACCCGGAGAGCGACTGGCGACCCGCCATCAGGTCGCTCATGTGCACATCGTAAGCGGCGAAACCGGCGCGGTCGAACGCCGCCGCCATCTCGACCTGCCCGTTGACGCCCTGCTCGCGCAGAATCGCGATGCGTGGTCGCGCACCCCGCGCCACGTACGGAGCGGCGATGTCCGCATCCGCATCGAAGGTCAGCAAGGGAGTCATCGGCGGCTCTTCGATATCGAGAATGCGCGCGTATTCTTCCGCAGCATCGGCCGGATTGTCGCGCAGCGTCTGCATCGCATGCGTGGTCGCCGACCACGCACGATGAAGGTCGACGCGCGCCTCGTCGAACAGGACGGCGCCGTGCCGCAGGATGCGAACCTGGTGCCCGCGGCTGGGTACACCCACCACCGCGGCCAGGAGGCCGGCCGAGCGGAGGGCCTGCGCCACTTCGGTGGCTTCGGCCGTGCGTACCTGCACGATGGCGCCCAATTCTTCCGCGAACAACGCCGGCAATGCCTCGGCCTCGATCGCATCGAGCGTGATCTCGAGCCCACAATGCGAGGCGAAGGCCATTTCCACCAGCGTCGCAAACAGTCCACCATCGGCAATGTCGTGATACGCGAGCAGGCGACCCGCGGCGCGCAATTTCTGCACCGCTTCGAAGAAAGCCGCCAGGATCTCCGGCCGGTCGAGGTCGGGCGCTTCGTTGCCGAGCTGGCCATGAACCTGCGCCAATGCGGAACCGCCAAGGCGGCGTCGCCCGTTCGCGAGGTCGATGAGCAGCAGCGACGTGTCGCCACGATCGAGTTGCAGCAGCGGCGTCGACGTACGTCGCACGTCGCGCACCGGTGCGAACGCCGACACGATCAACGATACCGGCGCGGTCACCGACTTCTCCGTGCCCGCGTCCTGCCACGTCGTGCGCATCGACATCGAATCCTTGCCGACGGGAATGGCAAGGCCGATGCGCGCGCAGGTTTCCAGCGCGACCGCGCGCACGGTGTCATAGAGCGCCGCATCCTCGCCCGGATGCCCGGCCGGCGCCATCCAGTTCGCGGAGAGCTTGACGTTCGCGAGCACGGCGATGTCCGCCGCCGCGATGTTGGTGATGGCCTCGCCCACCGCCATGCGCCCGGACGCCGGTGCATCGATCAGCGCCAATGGCGTGCGCTCCCCGATCGCCATCGCCTCGCCCAGGTATCCCGCAAAGTCCATCAACGTGACCGCGACGTCCGCCACCGGGACCTGCCACGGGCCGACCATCGGGTCGCGCGCGCACAAGCCTCCCACCGTACGATCGCCGATGGTCACCAGGAAGGTCTTGTCGGCCACTGCCGGCAGCTGCAGCACGCGGTACGCCGCATCGCGGACCGAGACGCCGGCCAGGTCGAGCCCCGGGAGCGCGCGTTGCACGTGCCGCACGTCGCGCGTCATCTTCGGCGCCTTGCCGAGGATCACCTCGAGCGCCACATCGACCGGGTCGTTGTGGAAATGTGGATCGGCGACCACCAGCTGGCCGTCCGCATTCGCCGTGCCGACGACCGCAAACGGGCATCGCTCGCGCGCACAGAGTGATTCGAACAGCGCGAGCGAGCCGGGCGCGATGGCCAGGACGTACCGCTCCTGCGCCTCGTTGCACCAGATTTCGCGGGGTGTCATCCCCGATTCCTCCGAGGGGATCGCGCGCAGGTCGAACACACCGCCCGTGCCGCCGCCGTGCACGAGTTCAGGCAACGCGTTGGACAGCCCGCCGGCGCCCACGTCGTGGATGGAAAGGATCGGATTGTCGGCCCCCAGCTGGCAGCAGCGATCGATCACCTCCTGCGCTCGCCGCTCGATCTCGGCATTGCCGCGCTGCACCGAGTCGAAATCGAGGTCGGCGGTATTGATGCCGGTGGCCATCGATGAAGCCGCGCCGCCACCCATGCCGATCAGCATGCCTGGCCCGCCGAGCTGAACGAGCAGCGTACCGGCGGCGAGCGGATGCTTGTGCGTGTGTTCCGCGCGCAGGTTTCCCACACCCCCCGCGATCATGATCGGCTTGTGATAACCGCGCACTTCGCCAGCCACCTCCTGCTCGAAGGTGCGGAAGTAGCCCGTGAGATTGGGGCGGCCGAACTCGTTGTTGAACGCTGCAGCGCCGATCGGGCCCTCGAGCATGATCGTCAGCGCGGACGCGATGCGTTCCGGCTTGCCGTAGTCGACCTCCCACGGCTGCGGCAGCGCGGGAATCCTGAGGTCCGACACCGTAAAGCCGACCAGGCCCGCCTTGGGCTTGCCGCCGATACCGGTCGCGCCCTCGTCGCGGATCTCGCCGCCCGCACCGGTCGCCGCACCGGGAAACGGCGCAATCGCCGTCGGATGATTGTGCGTCTCCACCTTCATCAGCGTGTGCGTAAGTTCCTGGGCGGCGGCATAGATGCCATCGGCTCGCGGGTGAAAGCGCGCAATGTTGGCGCCCGCCATGACCGCGGCGTTGTCGCTGTAAGCGACCACCGTGCCCTCCGGATGCGCACGATGCGTCTCACGGATCATCGCGAACAGGCTTTGCCGCTGCGCGACGCCATCGACGATCCAGTCGGCATTGAAGATCTTGTGCCGGCAATGCTCCGAATTCGCCTGCGCGAACATCGTGAGTTCGACGTCGGTCGGATCGCGGCCGAGACGACGGAAATTCGCTTCGAGGTATTCGATCTCGTCCGGCGCCAGCGCGAGGCCCATCCTGACATTGGCGTCCTGAAGCGCGGCGCGCCCCTGTGCCAGCAGCGGCACCGTGGTCAGCGGCTGCGGCGGAAAGTGCTCGAAGAGCCTGGCCGCGTCTTCGTCGCGCTCGAGCACGACCTCGGTCATGCGGTCGTGCAGCAATGGCAGCAGTGCCGTCCGGTGGTCGGCATCGAACGCGGCGCCATCGCGCATCGTCACACGGTAGTCTATGCTCGCGTTCGATGCGCACGACCGTCGCCAAGCCACAGTTATGCGCGATGTCGGTCGACTTCGACGACCACGGCGAGATCGTTCCGGGTCGGGGGACCACGAGCAGCGAGACGCCGTGAGCGTGCTGTTGCGTCGCAGGTGCCCGGCCGTACGTCAACAGCGCGCCGAGTGTCTCGAAATCATGCGGCGCGAGTGGCCTCGCGATCTCGACGAAATGCCGGAAGTCCGCCGTGATGGCGGCGACACGATGGATAGAATGCGCTTGGGAAAGACCTTGGAGCAGCTTGGCCAAGCGGAACGGCGAGAGTGCCGGCCGCCCGGCCAACGAGAGGAATTCGGCCATCGCGTTGGGGAAGCGCGTAAAGCCGGATTATAACGCCAGCCCGATGCGCGCTTCCCGCGATAGCCGCGTCTATTGCACCTTGCCGATTCGCTTCACCACATCCGCCATCTTGGCCGCATCGGCATCGACATAGCGCCCGAATTCCGGCGAATCGAGATACTGCACCGGACTGCCGGCGTTCAGCAGGACCTGCTTGACGCGCTCGTCGTTGCCCGCCGCACGCGCCGCTTCGCGCAGGCGCTGCACCACTGGCCCCGGCGTGCCCGCCGGCACGAACAGGCCGGACCATTGCGCATACTCGACGTTCGTACCCGATTCCTTGAGGCTCGGCACGTCCGGAAGTGCCACGAGCCGCTCGTTGCCCCATTGCGCAAGCGCGCGCACCTTGCCGCCCTTGATGTGCTGGACGATCGACGCCGGTCCCGTTGCGAGGGCGTCGACCTGCCCGCCCAGCAGGCCGACAATGGCCGGACCGGCGCCGGTGTAAGGCACGTGCGTCAGTTTGACTCCAGCGGCGCCCGCGAACATCTCCATCGGCACGTGCATGGTTCCGTAGTTCCCGGACGAGCCGAACGTGTACTTGCCAGGGTTCGCCTTCGCGTCGGCGATGAAATCGGCCAGCGTCTTCCAGGGGGCGTCGGCGCGCACGACGAATACCGTCGGGTCGGCGGTAAAGCGCGCGATCGGCAGCAGCTGATCGATCTGGTACATCGGCGGACGTCCGAGGATCTTGTCCGCCTCGGGCAACACGGTGAGCGAGGCAAGCGACATCAGGATCGTGTAGCCGTCCGCCTTCGCCTTCGCCGCCTGCGCCATGCCGATCCCGCCGCCGGCGCCCGGCTTGTTTTCGATCACCACCGATTGCTTCAGGTCGCGGCCCATCGCCTCCGCCACCGGACGCGCCACCGTGTCGGCCACGCCGCCCGGCGGGAACGGCACGATCATGGTGATCGGTTTGTCGGGGTACTGCGCCCAAGCCGCTGCAGCTACTGCCAGCCCAACGATGCCTGCCAATGCGTGCAGTCTCATGCCTACTCCTCCTCCAGTTGACGTACATCCGGGTGCCACTCTGCGCCGGCAGCACTCCCGGATTCGATCAGTGATGCAAAATCTTGGCGAGAAACTGCTGCGCCCGCTCGGAACGCGGCTGGCCGAAGAATTCCTCTTTGGTCGCATCCTCGACGATGGCGCCGGTGTCCATGAAGATCACCCGGCTTGCGACCTTGCGGGCAAAACCCATTTCATGGGTGACAACCATCATGGTCATGCCGTCCTCGGCCAGTCCGACCATCACGTCGAGGACTTCGCTGATCATCTCGGGGTCAAGCGCCGAGGTCGGCTCATCGAACAGCATGCAGATCGGATCCATCGACAGCGCGCGCGCGATCGCCACGCGCTGCTGCTGCCCGCCCGACAGCTGGCCCGGAAACTTGTCCTTCTGATCCATGAGACCAACCCGGTCCAGGTAGCGCAACCCGCGTTCCAGCGCCTCGACCGGCGTGCGACCGAGCGCCTTGATCTGTGCCAGCGTCAGGTTCTGCGAGACGGTAAGGTGGGGAAAAAGTTCGAAGTGCTGGAAGACCATGCCGACCCGGGCGCGCAGCTTGGGCAGATTGGTTTTCGGATCGTTGACCTTGATGCCGTCGACGACGATGTCACCCTTCTGGATCGGCTCGAGGCCATTGACGACCTTGATCAGCGTGGATTTGCCCGAGCCCGATGGCCCGCAGACGACGATGACCTCGCCCTTCTCGACGTTGGTCGTACAGTCGGTCAGCACCTGGAAGCTGCCGTACCACTTGGAAACGTTGCGAATCTCGATCATCGGCATGGCTGTGGTTCCACTCCCCGGCGTTTCAGCGAATGATTGCGATCCTGGTCTGCAGGCGCTTCACCAGCAATGACAGCGAAAAGCTGACGATGAAGTAGACCAGCGCCGCGAAGATGTACATCTCCACCAGCCGGCCGTCGCGTTGCGCCACCTTGGACGCGGCGCCAAGGAAGTCGGTAAGCGAGAGCACGTAGACGAGCGACGTATCCTGGAACAGGATGATCGTCTGCGTCAGCAGGACGGGGATCATGTTCCGGAACGCCTGCGGCAGCACCACGAGACCCATGCTCTGCCAGTAGTTGAGGCCGAGCGCATATCCGGCCCACACCTGGCCGCGCGGAATGGACTGGATCCCCGCCCGCATGATCTCGGAGTAGTACGCCGCCTCGAACAGCGTGAACGTGATCACGCTGGACGCGATGGCCCCGACGCGGATCGGCGTCGAGGCACCGACCAGCCAGGCGCCTATGTAGGGCACCAGGAAGTAGAACCAGAAGATGACCAGCAGCAACGGAATCGACCGCATCAGGTTCACGTAGGCGGTGGCGGGTAACGACAGCCACTTGTGCGACGACAGCCGCATCATCGCCAGGATGGTACCGAGGATGATGCCGCCGAGCGCTGCCAGTGCGGTCAGCGTCAGCGTGAACGTCATGCCTTCGCGGAACAGGTAGCCGAGCGATCGCTCGATGACGTTGAAATCGAGGCCGCCCACGCTCAGTGCCCTCCGTCACCGACCGCGACAGGCCCGATGAACCCGGGCACATGGACCCTCCGCTCGAGCCAGCGCAGCAGATTGACGACGATGAGATTGACGATGATGTAGATCACCGTGGCCGCGGTAAACGCCTCGAAGACCTGGTAGGTAAATTCCTGCATCGACCTAGCCGCCGCCGTGAGCTCGATGAGGCCGATGGTCAGCGCCACGGAGGTGTTTTTGATCAGGTTCATCGTCTCGGACGTGAGCGGCGGCATGATGATGCGAAACGCCATCGGCAGCAGTACGTAACGGTAGGTCTGCGGCAGTGTGAGGCCGAGCGCGGTCCCTGCAAGGCCCTGCCCGCGCGGCAAGGCCTGGATTCCGGCGCGCACCTGCTCGGCAACACGCGCCGCCGTAAACATGCCCAGTCCGATCACCGCGGGCACGAACGACGCCCACGGCGGTGTCATCTGCTTGATGGCGGTGCCGATGTCCTTGGGCACCAGTTCCGGAATCACGAAGAACCAGAGAAAGAGCTGCACGAGCAGCGGGATGTTGCGGAATATCTCGACGTAGACGTCGCCGACTCGCACCAGCCATTTGTGTGGAGTGGTTCGGATGACACCGATGATCGAGCCGAGCAGCAGCGCGATGACACCCGCACACAGCGCCGTCACCATCGTCCAGCCGAGCCCCATGAACAGCGTGGTCAGCCACGTGTGCTCGCCGTCCGCGGACGTCTGGAAAAAAATTCCCCAGTTCCAGTGGTAGTTCACGCCGGGCGCCCCTTCCGTGCCCGCGACGCGGACCGTAGACGGACTGTAGCAAAAAAATACGGGGAGCCTGAAGCTCCCCGTACCATGTCACTGCAGTGGTCGGTCTCGGATCGGCTACTTGTAGACGGCCGGATCGCCGCTGGACGTCGGATTCGCGAACGCGCGCTGCAATTGCGGCGACGGGGCAATCGACAGGTTGATGCCCTTCGGGGGAATCGACGACTGGAACCACTTGCTGTAGATCGGCGCGATCGCCCCGCTCTTGTAAAGGTTGGCGGTTGCGCTATCGACCACTTTGCGGAAGCCCGGGTCATCCCGCGGCATCATGATGCCGTAGGGCTCCACGGTGTAGGCCTCGGAACCGATGACGTAGTCGGTGGGTGCCTTGGAGCTGGCGACGAGGCTGGCGAGCAGGATGTCATCCATGAAGAACGCGGCAGCACGCCCCGTTTCGACCATCAGGAAAGATTCCGCATGGTCCTTGCCGGTCAGAATGTTCATGCCCATGTTCTGCTTGGCGTTCTCCTCGGTCAGCCACTTGATGTTGGTCGTGCCGGCCGTCGACACGACGGTCTTGCCCTTCAGGTCGGCCAGCGATTTGATGTTGTCCGCCTTCTTCGCGACGTAGCGATTGGCAGTCACGAAGTGGGTATTGGTGAAGCCCACCTGTTTCTGCCGCTCGACGTTGTTCGTGGTCGATCCGCACTCGAGGTCGATCGTGCCATTGGCCATGAGCGGAATCCGGTTGGCGGAGGTCACCGGGTTCAGCGCGACCTTGATGCTCGGCATCTTCAATTCAGCCTTGATTGCATCGACGATCTTCATGCAGATGTCCATCGAGTAGCCGATGACCTTTTGCTGGTCGTCATAGTACGAAAACGGAATCGACGACTCGCGATGGCCGAGCGTGACTGTGCCCGAATCCTTGATCTTCTTGAGCGTCGGCGAATCCTGTGCGAACGTAGGGGCTGCAACGAGCGCGGCGGCCGCAAGGACGAAGGCGATGCGAATGGTGGGGATCATGCGAAGAGGTCTCCAGGAGTCGTCGCGGGCCAAGGTTGGCCACTCGCAACCGCCTTGCGGCAGTCAGGGCAACGTAATCTGGGAATTCTACGAGCGGGCGACCGCTTTGCACAAGCACGCGCTGGCGCGCGCACCTATGCTGCCGTGACACTGGCAAAGAGGTCAGGCCACTTGGCGCTTCCCCTATAATCACGTTCATGCGCTCCGGCCTTTCCACGATCCTGCGCAGCACCGACCTGCGCAGCGTAGAGGCAATGCATGCCGGGACCGCGCTGATGGAGCGCGCCGGACGGGCGGCCGCTGACGTTGCCCATAGGCTCGCCGGCGAACGCGGTGGGCGCATCGTCGTGCTCGCCGGCCCAGGGAACAACGGCGGCGATGCCTTCGTCGTCGCGCGTTGGTTGCGGGCGTGGTACCACGACGTGGAAGTCGTATTCGCTGCGGATCCGGGGCAATTGCCGCCCGATGCCAGCAGCGCCCATGCCGCCTACTGCGGCGAAGGCGGGACTACCGTCCAGGCGCCCACGCCGGGACCCGCGCCAGCGCTGGTCGTCGACGGGTTGTTCGGGATCGGCCTCGCGCGACCGCTGGAGAACCCCTACGCGGCACTCGTGGACTGGGCCAACACCCGTGGCGCGCCGATCCTCGCCCTCGACATTCCGACCGGGCTCGATGCCGATACCGGGGTCGCCGGCCCGAGCGCGATTCGCGCGACCACGACCGCCACGTTCATTGCCCTGAAACCTGGACTGTTGACGGCCGACGGACCGGATCATTGCGGCGAGATCACCGTCCACGCCCTGGACCTTCCAGTACAGGAGGTCGATGGCGCAGGCAGCGCCGGCACGCGTCTCGACTGGACCGTACTCGCCGCGAACCTCCCGGACGTTCTGGCGCGCCATCGGCGCAACGTCAACAAGGGCACGTTCGGAACCCTCGGCATCCTCGGCGGCACCGAAGGCATGGGCGGGGCGCTGATTCTCGCCGGACGTGCGGCGCTGCGTACCGGTGCCGGCAAGGTCTGGCTAGGCTTCCTGATGCCCGATCCGCCCAAACTCGACACCGGCATGCCTGAACTCATGCTGCGGCACGCGGGGGTGGTGCTCGATGCGCAACCCGACGCGCTGGTCGTGGGTCCCGGACTGGGGACCAGCGACGCGGCCCGCTCGCTGCTCACGCGTGCCCTCGCCGTGGAGATCCCGGTGGCGCTCGATGCCGACGCACTGAACCTCCTGGCCAAGGATCCCAATTTGCAGGCCGTGGCGCGCGCCCGCAGCGCACCGACGCTGGCCACACCGCATCCCGGCGAAGCCGCGCGGGTGCTTGGAATCGACATCGAAGCGGTTCAGCAAGACCGTATGCACGCCGCGCGCGAACTCGCGCAACGTCTCGGCGCCAGCGTGGTGCTGAAGGGGGTCGGCAGCGTGCTCGCGCACCCGGATGGTGCCTGGGAGATCAATGCCACCGGCGGACCGGCGCTGGCCACCGCGGGCAGCGGCGACATCCTGTCCGGTCTTCTCGGTGCCCTGCTGGCGCAAGGGCTCGATGCGCATGCGGCGCTGCGCCTCGCCGTGTGCCTGCATGGCGCCGCCGCCGACCTCCTGGTGGCGCGCGGCATCGGCCCGCTCGGCGTAACTGCGTCGGAGCTGCCGGATGCGATCCGCGAGCTCGTCAACGCGGCAACACGAAGGACGCCCGGCTAGGGCATCATCACCGTGGCGCCGGTCGTTTCGCGCCCTTCGAGCGCGCGATGCGCCGCCGCCGCGTCCTTCAACGCAAACGTCTGCCGGGCCTGCGACTTGATCTTGCCCGCGCGTATCAGGCCAAACAGTTCGTCCGCCATCTGCGTCATGTGCTCGCGCGTGTCGGCGTAGCTGAACAGTGTCGGACGGGTCGCAAACAATGATCCCTTCTGCGCCAGCAAGCCGATGTTGAACGCCGCGACCGGTCCCGACGACGCACCGAAACTGACGAACATTCCGCGCAGCGACAGGCAGTCGAGCGATTTCGGGAACGTGTCCTTGCCGACCGAATCGTAGACGACCGGCACGCCCTTGCCACCGGTCAATTCCCGGGTCCGGGCGACGAAGTCCTCGCGCGTGTAGACGATCGTATGGGCGCAGCCATGCGCCTTGGCCAATTCGGCCTTCTCGTCATTCCCTACCGTACCGATCATGTTGACCCCCAGCGCGCGCGCCCACTGGCACGCAATGAGGCCCACACCGCCCGCTGCCGCGTGAAAGAGAATTGTTTCGCCGCCCCGCAGCGGGAAGGTCTGCCGAAACAGGTATTGCACGGTGAGGCCCTTCAGCATCACTGTCGCGGCCGTGACGTCGTCGACGCCTTCGGGAATGTGAACCAGGCGCTCCGCCGACATCACGCGTTCGGTGCTGTAGGAACCGGGTACGCCACCGCAGTACGCGACACGGTCACCCGGCTTGACCCAGTCGACGCCGCTGCCCACGGCCTCGACCACGCCGGCAGCTTCGAGCCCGATACCGGCCGGCAGCGGCAACGGATATTGGCCGGTACGGTGATAGGTATCGATGTAATTGAGCCCGATCGCGGTATGGCGGACCCGCGCCTCACCAGGACCGGGAGCCCCGAGTTTGACTTCGTCGAAGCTCAGGACTTCGGGACCGCCGACGCTGTGGATTCTGATGGCATGCGACATGAAGTGTCCTCCAGGAATTGGCTGCGGATATCAGCCCGCAAGTGCGCGAAAGGTCGCGAAGCCCGCCGCGGTTAGCAGCAATGAACCGAAAAGATGCGCGGCCGCGAGCAGCACGCCCATCAGGTAATCCCCTCGCTCGAGCAATCCGACAACTTCGGCGGAAAAGGACGAGAACGTGGTCAGCGCGCCGAGCACCCCGGTGATGACGAACAGCCGCCATTCGGGCGGCAGATCGACCCGTGCGCCGAAATAGGCGATCGCGAAACCCACCAGGTAGCCGCCCACCAGGTTGGCGGTGAGCGTGCCCAGCGGAAAGTGCGCAATACGGGCGTTCAGCCAGATCGACAGGCCCCAGCGCGCCCAGGCGCCGAGCGCGGCCCCGACACCGATCGCGGCGAACTGTCCGAACATGAGATTCACGTCCTGGCGAAATGGTTCCGGCGGCGGGTCCGCCTGGTCTCAGCGAACGAACTGCTCGACGAAGTCCGCGCCGAGTCCGTTCGCCGCGTAGTGTTCGCGGCACATGTCGATCTTGGTCCAGACGTCTTCGTATCCATTCTGGCGCCCCGCCTCGTCCAGGTACACCATCGCGCCGCTGATATTGAAGAAAGTGATCATCTCCGGGCAATCCTCCGGTACCGTCAACGTGTGCGTTTCCCCCGGCGGCTCGTAGACGAAGCTGCCCTCCTCCGCGATCCAGTCGTGCTCGAGGTAGCGCCAGCGCCCCTTGATGACGTAGCCGACCACGGCCATCGGATGGCGATGCCGCGACAACACGCCGCTCTTCCGTACGCGCAACAGGTTGCACCAGCCGCCATTGACGGTGTTCAGCAGCAGCGGCCGGAACCAGACGTCCTTGGCCTGCGGGACCCAGACCCGCTCGTCGTCCGGGATCGCTGCGGTCGCAATTTCGGGGCGGATGCCCGTCGTGGGCAGGATGAGTGGAGCATTCATTGCGCGGATTCCTTCACGGCCAACGCCAGTGCGTCGATTTCCGCCTTTGGATCGACGGGATTGGGAAAGTGGCGCTGCGCACGGCGATACCAGTAGCGCGCGTTGCCGAGGTCGCCTTCGAGTATGTGCACGATACCGTGGGCCCAGTACCCCAGTGTGGACTCGTCTTCCTGCACGATCGAATGCGCCTTCTGCCAGTCGCCCTTTTTCAGATAACGAACTGCGGTACCGATCGGCATGCGAGTCACGCAATCAGGTAGCCGCCGTCGACCGGCAGCACCGCACCGGTCACGTAACGCGCAGCGGGCGAGCACAGGAATACTGCGGCACCGGCGATGTCATCCGGCTGCGCCCACCGCGCCAGCGGCGTCCGCGCCATGATTGCGGCATTGCGCGCGGCGTCGTCGCGCAGCGATTGAGTGAGCGGCGTGGCGACCCAGCCCGGCGCAATGGCGTTGACGCGTATGCCATCCGGCGCGTACGCAATCGCCAGCGACTTGGTGAGCTGCGCTACGCCGCCCTTGCTCGCCGCGTAGCCGGGAACGAGCCCGCCGCCGAAATACGACAGCATCGACGCGGTATTCACGATGCAGCCGGCGGCCGCCTTGAGCTTCGGCCGAGCGCTGGTCGCCGTGCGCATCGATCCGGTCAGGTTGATCGCCAGCACTTCCTCGAATACGCGCACGTCGTGCTCGACGCCGCGCCGGATAATACCCGCGCAGTTCACCAGCACGTCGAGGCGCGGCAGGTCGCCGATCAGTTGTTCGACTGCAGACGCGTCGCGCACATCGAGGACCACCGCGTCGCGGCAGCGAAACGACGGCGACGCGCGCGCGGCCGCGCATTCCTCCACCGTCGCGCCCGTCAGCGTAACCACGGCACCCAGCTGCGCGAACGCGTCGGCAATTCCCGCGCCGATACCGGTGGTGCCCCCCACTACGAGTGCCACCTTGCCGGCGAAGAGATCGGGGCTGAACGTGGGGGTGGTGGGATCCCCCCGAAGCGAACTGCGTTCGCCTCCCCCCAGGGGGCCCGCGCCTTGGGACGGCCCGGCGGCGGTCATGTCGCCGCCACGGCAGCCAGCGCGCGCGCGACGTCCGCCGCGCGCGGCAACGGGGCGACGGCACCGTAACCGGTAGTGGCAAGTGCCGCGGCCGTGTTCGCGTAGCGCGCAGCCGCAACAGGGTCGTCGCCTGCCAGCAGGCGCGTGGCGAACGCCCCGTCGAAACAATCACCCGCGCCCGTCGCGTCGACGCACTGCACGGCATACGCCGGCACGTGCTCGCGGCGCGTGCCGTCGGAAACGAGGCAGCCTTGCGGTCCCAACTTGAGTACGACGCCGGGTGCGCCGGCACGATGGCAGGCATCCACGACGCGATCCGCGTCCATGCCTGCGAACAGGATTTGCGCGTCGTCCTGGCTGGGCAACACCCACGAGCATTGCGCCATCGACGCGAGCACGATGGCCCGGGCACGTGCCAGTGGCCAGAGTTTCAACCGTACATTCGGATCGTAGGTGACGATCGCCCCCGCGGTCCGGGCCAGCGCGAACGCCGCGAACACGGCATCGCAGGCGCCGGCGGAAATCGCCTGGCTGATACCCGATGCATGCAGCAGCCGCGTGTGGCCCACCAGTTCCGCCGGCAACAGGTCCGCCCGCAACCGTGTCGCCGCGGACCCTGCGCGCAGATAGGAGAATTCATGCCCGGTAGGACCATGCGTGACGAAGTAAACACCGGTCGGCGCCTCCGGGTCGGTCTCGACGCCCGCAGCGTCCACGCGCTCGTCGCGCCACAGGTCCATGAACATGCGCCCGAAGGCATCGTTGCCGAGCCGCGTCACATAGGCTGCGCGCGCACCGAGCCGCGCGGCCGCGATCGCCATGTTCGACGTGTCCCCACCGAAGCCCTGCAGGAAAGCACGGGCGCTGGTACCCCGCGTCTGGTTGAATTCGATCAGCGGCTCACCGATCGCGACGATGTCGTAGCGGCTCAACGGAATCCGCTCTCTGGTCGACTCATCCGTTGCGCCGGAAGTAATAGTGCTTTCCGGTTTCGATATCGCCAAGCGGCACACCCGTCGCGGCGAAACGTGGCCGCGGCGCGACACCTCGTTAGCATCAGCGTGGCCATATCAGCGGGCTCCGAGTCGCCGGACGGCGTCGGCATACGCGCGAGCGACGTCGCGTACTTCGCGCGGGTCGCTGCCTGGCTTGTACAGATTGGACCCCGTGCCGAACCCGCTGGCGCCGACGTCCCAGTACGGCGCGAGATTGTCAGGGCGCATGCCACCGACCGCGAATACCAGCGCCTCCTTCGGCAGCACCGCGCGCCAGGCCTTGAGCGCCGCCGGTGGCAGCGCTTCGGCCGGAAACATCTTGAGCCCGTCGGCACCGGCCGCGAGCGCCGCGAACGCCTCGGTCGGCGTCGCGACGCCGGGCACGCACGTCATTGCCTGCGCCTTCGCCGCGCGGATCACGGCGGTGTCCGCGTGCGGCATCACGATGATTTCCCCGCCCGCGGCGCGCACGCGCGCCACGTCGTCGACGGCAATCACGGTGCCGGCCCCGACCAGGCAGGTGGAACCGTAGCGATCGGCGAGCAGGCGGATCGAGTCCAGCGCCCGCGGGGAGTTGAGCGGCACTTCGAGGACGCGAAAGCCGCTGTCGGTGAGTGCGGAACCGACCGCGGGAATTTCCTCCGGCGTGATGCCGCGAAGGACGGCAATCAGCGGAAGCGGATCGAGATAATGCGCCAGCGGATGCATGCGTGACGAGACTCCGAAGGGTCCGGCGGCGGTTCCGGCGAATTCTAGTTGAGCGAAGGCACGATACCGGCACTGGCGGCAATGCGCCACAGTCCCCGCGCCGCAGCATGGGCAGGCACGCGTTCCACGACGACATCGGCTTGCGCGAACGCCTGCGCGTAGCGCGTGACCAGGGCGTCCTCACCGACCACGCGCACGCGCGCGCCGTCGTAGCCGTTGCGATGGGCCCACGTGCGCGCGTTGCGAATTTCCCGGCCGATCAGCAACCCGGACAGCCAGTCTGCCACGTCCGCACCTTCGAGTTCCCCCGTCAGTGCCAGCGTTCGCGCGCCGAAAATATCGTGGCCCAGTCCACCGGCACCGAGTCCCCGCGCCGTACCGCGCGCGAATGCCGGGCCCGCAATGGCCGCGCCGGGCGCGGCCAGTCGGCCGAGAATGCTGTGCTGCAACAACACGCTCCACATCTCCCCGGTCATGAACGTCATGAAATCGACAATGCGGCCCAGTTCGACGCGTGCCCATTTGCTGTGGGTACCGGGCATGGCAACGAGCACGCGATCCTCGCGCTCGTCGACGGCGCCGACAATCTGCGTTTCTTCGCCGCGCATCACGTCGGGGACCTGGTTCGGGTCGCGCGTGCTCACGCCGGGCACGATATGCAGGCGACCGCCATCGGCGACGACGATGCCGGCCGCCAGGCTCGCGAGCGGCGCCGGACAAGGCACATAAGACGCCTCGACCCAGCCCTGCCGGCTGCCGATCATGCCGCATGCAAGGCGCGGCGCAGCCTCGTCGTTCCAGTCGCCGAGCAGCGTGTCCATCGCTTCGGCGAAGCGGCCATCGCGAATCTGCTGGACGCCGAGCGGAGCACCGCGCATGTCGAGAATGTCGCCCTGCACGTCGACCCGGTACGCACGCGCCGAGGTCGTGCCCCAGTCAATGGCGAGCAATGCGGCACGCGTCATTGCGAAGCGCCCGCCACGCGCTGCTAGCGCGTACCCTTCCAGCGTGCTTCGGCCAGCGCGTCGCTGGTGCGCGCATCGACCCAACGCTCCCCCTCGCTGGTCGTTTCCTTCTTCCAGAACGGGGCGCGGGTCTTCAGGTAGTCCATCGTGTAGCGGCAGGCGTCGAATGCCTGGTCACGATGCGCGCTGGTGACCGCGACGAGCACGATCTGGTCAGCCGGGGCCAGCGCGCCGACGCGATGAATGATAAGCACGTCGAAAATGTCGAACCGCTCGCGCGCTTCAGCGACGATGGCCGCCAGTGCCAGCTCGGTCATGCCGGGGTAGTGCTCGAGCGTCATCGCACTCACCGACGCAGCGTCGTTGACATCGCGCACGGTCCCGATGAATGAAGCCACCGCGCCAACACCGGGATTGCCCGCGCGTAACGCGGCAATCTCCACGGCGACATCAAAGTCCGCAATCTGCACGCGTACCGGCACGGGTGGCTCCTGCGCGCGCCGGATCAGCCGCCGGTGACCGGCGGCAACAGCGCGACTTCGTCGCCGTCGCGAAGCACCGTCTCAGGGCCGACCAGTGCATGGTTCACCGCCACCCGCACACTGCGTTCCGGGGCGAGTTCGTGCGCCCAGGCACCGGAACGCGCGCGCAACCCGGCGAGCAGGTCGGCGACCGCCAGCGGCGGCGTGCCAAGCGCCCACGATTCCTCGGCGCAGCCGAAGGCGTCGCGCAATCGGGCGAGGTAGATTAGCCGGACGGCGCCGGCCGCGGCATTGTGGATGGACTCGGGCATCACCGGTTCGCGAAACGGGTGCGACGCGTACTACGCGCGCCACACCGTCGACGCAATTATAGAACCGCGGCCTTGCCGCGCCGGTCAGAAACGGAACTGGACGCCGACCTGGACCTGGTCGTTCTCGGGCATCAACCCACTGGCGAAGTCGCCGGGAACCCGGCCGAAGCGCGCATATTCGAGGCGCAGGCCAAGTGCCGGGGTCAGGTCGTAGCGCAGGCCCAACCCGTAGTTGACCCCGTCGCGAGTGCGACGGACATCGGTCGTGAATGAAGGAACATACGCGGGCGCGACTTCGGCCTGGGCGTAGCCCAGCCGCCCGTAGAACGCGAGGCTCTTGCGGAATTCCCAGCTGGTGTAGACGTCGACGTTCCACGTCTTGGCAGAGGCGCCGCCGTCCCCGGCCAGCGCCAGGCCGACCCCGCGCCGAGTCGCAACCGGCGCTGGCGCCAGTAGCGTGCGATCGAGGGTTCCGACCGCCGCTTCGACCGCCAGATCGTTGGCCCAGCGGTAGCCGCCATAAGCGAGTGTGCGCGCGCCGGCATCCTCGGTCGTCGGCAGCGCGAACTTGCTCCAGGCGGAATTCAAGTGCCCGAAGGAGATGCCGGGCGCTTCCCGGCCAGCGTCACGCAGCGACACCCCGCCGTAGAAGCCGGTGTCCAACAGCACGCCCACCGGCGGCAGCGACTGCGCGCCTGCCGTACCGGCCAGGGTCAAGATGCACAGCGCGGCAGTAACTATATGTTTGTTCATGGCAAAAGGCCGGAAATCCTACCTGCGCCCAGGCTCCGCGGGTTGCGCCGTCGCGCCATCCTTGGTCCGTGCGGCCGCCGATGAGATCAACCTACTCCGGTGCGGTGCACCGCGTCAATCGCCAGCGGCTGCGACGTCGCGTTTGTCCAGACGAACGTGGCAATCGCCCCCACATCGTCGAGGTCGAAGACCGGCAATGGGGCGCCCGCAAGCGCCGCCGGGCGATCGGTCGCTATCGCCCTTATCTGAGGATCGTCCGGGTGCAGCCGGGCCTTGCCGACCGCCTGGCGCCACACCTCCAGTTTGGGCAGCGGAGCCATCTTGTAGCCTTCGACCAGGACCAGGTCACAGGGTGAAAGCTGCGCGATGGCCGCGCCCAGGGTCAGTTCCGGCGCGCCGCGCAGCTCGCGCATCAGCGCCCAGCGGACCGCGGAGCTGACCAGGACCTCACTGCAGCCCGCCTGCCGGTGCCGCCACGAGTCCTTGCCGGGCTGGTCGACGTCGAAGTCATGGTGCGCATGCTTGATCAGGGAGACCGCGAGCCCGCGCGCGACCAGGATCGCGACCAGACGCTCTATGAGGGTCGTCTTGCCGCTTCCCGACCACCCGGCAAAGCCGAACACCTTCATCGACCGGGCGCCCGGCCGCTCATCGGACGAGCACGGCAATGGTGATGGTGACGAGCCCGAGGACGAGGTTGACCGCCACGAGCTTGCGAATGGTCGCCATCGCGCTTCCCGCCTGCTCCCACTGCGCGGCCGCGACCGCAGCGCGCAGGCGCCGCAACGGTGCCGCCGTCAGGTGCGCATACAGCAGCATCATCACCACCCCGATCGCCATCATCAGGTGCACCGACAGGCCGACATTGCGCAGGCCGCCCGCCATGACGACCAGCATGGCGCCGCTACCCAGGATGGCGGCGATGGCCAGCGCCACCCAGGCCACGAACCGGGTCAGCGTGGCCGCCAGCAGCGGTAGGCGCTGCGGCGGCGGCAGCGACTGTACGGCCGGGCGCAACGCCATGTGCGCAAAGAACATGCCGCCCACCCACACCACTACACCGAGCAGATGCAACCAGCGGGCCCACTGCATGCGATCATTCTCTCTGGTGACGTCAGGGGTGGGATTGTAGCGTGCCGGATTGTCGCCGGCCGGCGCTCCGGCCTATAGTGGACGAGCGCAACTTGTGTCGCAGTCGGGCGCCCCGATCTATGGAGTCGACATGCCCAGTTCCAGTGAACGTTCGGTGGCAGTGGTGCGCGAAGCGGTCCCGCGCGATGTCGAAGGCGCGATCGAGCGCGTCATCGCCCATGTGCCGCTACCGCGCACCCGCCCGGTGACCGATCCCGAGCGTGAGGCGGAGCGGCTCGCCAAGCGTGCGGCGAAGCAGGCGGCCATGCTGTCCGGTTCCCTGGCGCTGCCGCCCGGACCGCTGGGCATGCTGACCGTGCTCCCCGACCTCTACCTCATCTGGAAGACGCAGCGACAGCTGGTCGCCGATACCTTTGCGCTTTACGGCCGGACGGCGGAGCTCACCCGCGTGCACATGCTGTACTGCCTGTTCCGCCACGCCGCGAGCCAGGTGCTGCGCGACACGGTGGTGCGTGCCGGGCAACGGGTCGTCGTGCAGCAGCTATCGGGCGGCGCCCTGCGCACGGTCGTCAGCAAAGTCGGCGCCAACGTGTCGCAGCGCGTGGTCGGGACGGCGGCAACACGCTGGGTACCGCTCGCCGGCGCGGCCGCCGTGGGCGCCTACGCCTACTGGGACACGCTGCAGGTGGCGAAGACCGCGCGCAAGCTGCTCGACACGCCACCGGAATCCGGCGCCTGAAATCGTCATGTGCGGTCGCTACGAGCTGCACACGCATCCGGCGGCCATCGCGCTCACCTTCGGCCTCAAGCTGCCGCTGGCGATCACGCCGCGCTACAACATCGCGCCGATGCAGGACGTGCCGATGGTCCGCTACGCCCAGTCGGGCGAACGCGAACTCGCTTTCGTGCGCTGGGGATTGGTCCCCCGCTGGGCCAAGGATCCTTCGATCGGCGCCAAGATGATCAACGCCCGCGGCGAAACGCTGGCCGACAAGCCCTCGTTCCGTACGGCCTTTCGCAAGCATCGCGTGCTGCTGCCGGCCGACGGGTTCTACGAGTGGATGCAAACGGCCAAAGGCAAGCAGCCGATCCATATCGGGATGAAGGACAAGGCCCCCTTTGCTTTCGCCGGCCTGGCCGAGCGCTGGCTGTCGGAGGCGGGCGAAGTCCTCGATACCTGCACGATCGTGACCACGCAAGCCAATGCGATGCTCGCCACGATGCACGACCGCATGCCGGTGATCGTGCCGCCGGCGCAGTACGAGCGCTGGCTCGACGTGGCACAGGTGGAGGTCGGCGATCTGCTCGTCCCGTTTCCAGCCGACCAGATGACGTGGTATCCGGTGTCGACCCGCGTCAACAGCGTGCGCAACGACGATGCGCAGTTGCTCGACCCCCTGGGCGATGGCGCCCGGCTCGAAACCCCGGCGGAACCTGCGCCGTCCGTCGAGTCGGCGGACACTGCCGTGCAGTCCAGCCTGTTCTAGCCGCGGTCCCTACTGGCGCGGCGCACCGGCGGCGATCCAGGCACCGAGGACCGCGCGCTCGTCGTCGGTCATCTGCGTCAGGTTGCCGATCGGCATCACCTTCGAACGCACCGACTGTTCGGCTATTTTCTGCGCACTGGCCACGATGCGCTCCGGCGTGTCGAGCACGAAGCCTTTGGGCGCTTCGTTGAATCCAGGCTGTGTCGGCTTGCTGGCGTGACAGGTCGCGCAGCGCTCGGCCACGATGCGCTGCACCTGCGCAAACGAATGTCCCGCCGGCGCGCTCGCCCGCGGCGCGATGGCGATGGCCAGCGCCAGCGTGGCCACCAGTGCGAGTCCCGGAATCGCCCACACGGTGCGCCCTTGGTGGCGCAGGTTGAAGAAGTGGCGCACGAATGCGGCGATCAGCAGGATGGCCACGAGGACCAGCCACGCGTGCGGCGCGCCAAAGGTCATCGGATAGTGGTTGCTGATCATGATGAACAGCACGGGCAAGGTGAAGTAGTTGTTGTGCACCGAGCGCTGCTTGCCCCGCAGGCCATAGACGGGATCGGGCGCGACGCCGCGCTCCTTGGCCTCTACCAGCTTGCGCTGCGACGGCATGATCACGAAAAAGACGTTCCACGCCATGATCGTGCCCATCATCGCGCCGACCTGCAGGTACATCGCGCGCCCGCTGTATACGTGCGACAGCCCCCACGCCACCAGCGCGAACATGGCGATCAGCGCGACCGCAATCCATGCCTCGTGTTCCAGTCCCGCCCGAGTGCATAGCTGGTCGTAGAAGACCCACCCACCGGCCAGCAACGCGAGCGAGAGGGCGATCGCCTGCCAGGGCGCGATATCCGCCACGCTGCGGTCGATCATGTAGATGTCGGCGTTCGCGTAATACATCACGACGAACAGCGCGAATCCCGACATCCAGGTCCAGTAGGCCTCCCACTTGAACCAGTGCAGCGGCTCGGGCAGCGTCGCCGGCGCGACCTTGAATTTTTGCGCGTGATAAAACCCGCCGCCGTGAATGGCCCACAGTTCGCCGCCGATCCCGGCGTCGATGTCCTCCTGCCGCTTGGGCGGCAGCAGGCTCAGGTCGAGGAAGACGAAGTAGAACGACGCGCCGATCCAGGCGATGCCGGTGATGAGATGCACCCACCGGATCAGCAGTTGCACCCAGTCGAGCGCATACGCCTCCATGCGCGCCTAGCTGCCCTTGTAGGTGGAATAGCTCCACGGCGAAACCAGCAGCGGGACGTGGTAGTGCGCGTCGGCATCGGCCACGCCAAAATCGAGCACGACCTCGTCGACGAATGGCGGGTCCGACAATGCGGTCTTGATGCCCGCGAAATACTCGCCTGCCGCGAAGACCAGCCGGTAGCGTCCCGTGGTGAACGCCTGACCTTCCAGCAACGGGCCATCGCAGCGGCCATCCTCGTTGGTGATCGCATCCTTGACGAGCATGTAGCGTTCACCCAGGTTGCGGTACAGCGTGATGCGAATGCCATTGCCCGGCCGGCCGTTGGCGGTGTCGAGTACGTGTGTTGTCAGGCGTCCCATCGTGTCTCCCGCCAGCGTAATATTCCGATCATACCGTGCAACCGAAACCGATCATGGCGCCAGCAGCGCGAAAGCCCAGCCTCGATGCATCGCGCGAACGCGCCTCGGATGCAGCGTATCCGCGGGACCTCGTCGGCTATGGCGCGTCGCCGCCGCATCCGCGCTGGCCGGGCGGCGCGCGCATCGCGCTGCAGTTCGTGCTGAACTATGAGGAAGGCGCCGAGAACAGCGTCCTGCACGGCGATCCGGCATCGGAGACTTTCTTGTCGGAGATCGTTGCCGCCCAGGCATTCCCGGCGCGGCACATGTCGATGGAGTCACTGTACGAATACGGGTCACGCGCCGGCGTATGGCGGATCCTGCGGCTGTTTCGCGAACGGAAGCTGCCGCTGACAGTCTTCGGCGTTGCCATGGCGCTCGCGCGCAACCCCGCCGTCGTCGAGGCATTTCTCGCCGACGGCCACGAGATTGCCAGCCACGGCTGGCGCTGGATTTCCTACCAGGACTGCGCCGAGGCTATCGAGCGCGAGCACATGGCGCAGGCAGTCGCGATGATTACCCGACTGACCGGCCATCGCCCGGAAGGCTGGTACACGGGCCGCGACAGTCCCAATACGCTGCGGCTCGCCGTCGAGCACGGCGGCTTTGCGTACCTTTCCGACAGTTACGCCGACGACCTTCCCTACTATGCGCCCGTGCCATCCGGCGATGGGGTCAAGGCCCAGTTGATCGTTCCCTATACGCTGGACACCAACGACATGCGTTTCGCGACGCCGCAGGGGTTCAATACCGGCGAGCAGTTCTACGCGTACCTCAAGGACGCATTCGACGTTCTGTATGCCGAGGGCGATCCGCGCGGGCTCGATGCGCCAAAGATGATGTCGATCGGCTTGCACTGCCGCATCGTCGGCCATCCGGCCCGGGCGCAGGCGCTGTCGCGCTTCCTCGACTACGCGCAAAGTCACCGGGACGTGTGGATCACGCGGCGCATCGACATCGCGCGCCACTGGCTCGCGACCCACCCGGCCGACAATACGCAGCCGTAACTTCATGACGCGCGGGGCGCGCCGCGTTCCTCGCCAGTAAAGCTATTTGCCGAACAGGCGGCCGATGGCCTTACCGATGTCCTCCACCGCGCGAACGGGAGGGGGCGTTTGAGCCTTGGCAGGCGCGTCCGCCTTTGGGGTATCCGCGCTCCCGCCGAGGGCGACGCGACAGGGCCCCTCGCCGCCCGCCTGCGCGCCGGACAGCAGCGCCTGGCCAATCGCCGATAGGCCGCCGGTGGACACGGCAGCGCCGATGCTGGCGATCGCGGCCGCGGAGCCTGCGGCGTCCACTCTCACTTCGGGCGCCGTGATGGGGCCGGCGAAGCGCACCAGTTGCGCGAGGTTAGGAATCTCGACCGGGATCCCCTGGTGCACGCGCGGGGCGAAACTGAAATCGAGCGTTTCGTTGCGCAGGTCGAGCGTGCCGCTGGCGGCCACCCCGAGGCGCTTGGTTTCCATCGCGATCGACTTGTCCACTCGGGCGACCCCGTCCTGGAACGGGAGGCGAACTACCGCACACACGAGGTCGGTCGATGGATCGCGCGTGCGGAAGGGATTCACCGCGTCGAACAGGCGCTCGACCGAACCATCGAGGTTCAGTTTCGTGTTGACGAGCGTGGCCGGCCCGACGACGAGCTTCACATTACCCGACACGGTGCTCGCCCACTCGCGCGGCGAGCGGCCGCGCATCGCCAGGTTCAACGTGAGGTCGGAATTGCCGCCCCGGACTTCTCGCGGCTTGCCTGCGGCCGCCAACATGGCGCCCAGCGCCAGCCCGTTGCCGTTCAGGCGCACCGCTAGTGACGCGGTGCCCGGACGTGAGGCGTCGATACTGAGGCTGCCCGCGAGCGAACCGCCCAGCATCGCCCCCTGCAGCGTCGGCACCTCGAGGCGTCCGCCAGCGAGCGCGATCACGATGCGGAAATTGTCGATCGAGCGGCCATCGGCCAGCACGAGGCGGTCGGCGGCCAGGCTCCCGTCGGCATCGACTTCGCGCAGCGGCGCGAAGTTCACGGGGACATCAGGGAACAGCCCCGCCGGAGCCGGAGCCGGGGTGCGCCCGCCCTGCGCTGCGGCGGCCGCCGTTGTCGTCCGCACGGCGATCGGCAGATCCTTCAGCAGCAGCGTCGGTGCGAGCAGCGCGAACCTTAGCTTCGGGCGCGGGCCTGCGGTCGCCACTGCGAAGTCGCCGGTGACCGCATTCGCGCCGAACTTGAGGTTGAGTTCGTCGAGCGTGTAGATGTCGTCCTGCGCCTTGATTTTGGCCGACAGCTCGGTCGGCCGCCCCTGGATCTCGCCCTTCAGGCTGACCGGATAGGGCCAGCGCCTTTCGAGCAGCGACGCGATCGGGCCGAGCGAGCCGTCGAGCGAGACCGCTACGTCACCGACCTTGCCGCGGAATTGCGTGGTGACCGGCTGGTTCCGGTCTCGCGCACGCACGGCCAAGGTCTCGATCGTCACCTGGCTGACCTCGCCCGTCTTGCCGTCGCGGTAGGTGAGCGTGCCCGAGGTCAGCTCAACATTGGCGACAGCGAAGACTGCCGCCGCACCC
>CAVWPC010000046.1:0-16767 GCA_963756765.1 uncultured beta proteobacterium
GTGTTCATTGCGCGCCGCAATGGCGCCCGGATTGCGAGGCACCGTCCTGTTCGCGCTCTGCCGCGCCGGAAATATACCCGGAGGATCTCGATGCGAAGCCGGGAGTCGCGCGAACTCGGGTCCGGCGAGCGATAGTGCATCCATGCGGCGGCCGCGTTGGCAATCATCCAAACGGCTGCTGACAGTTCTTCCAAGTGTGCTGACGCGCGGTTCGCCGTAGGCTGCGTCCCGTTGCCACCTCGGGTGGCGCACGCGGGAGGATGGCGTGCAGGTGCGAAGGATCACAGAACCTCGTGCGGCGGGCCGTTGGGTGCGGGACGGTCCGTCATGCGCGTACTTGCCGTTGCCGCCCTGGCGCTGTCCGCGGTGCCCGCACCGGCCAGGAGGCCTACCTCGTCTCGGACCGGATCGACCTCGCGGCAGCGGAGGTCGTACTGCGCGCCCCCGGCCATATGCATGTGGCAGGGGTCGTTGGGACCTATAGCTTCCCGGTATCGACAGCGCGGTGGTGACCAACGCCGGTAATGGCATGCGGTACGTGGCGAAGATCGATCTCGCCACCCGCCAGCCGAGTTGGGTGCGCGTCATCGGAGCACCTGCGAAGGATGGTGCCGGCGCTCAGTACTTCGCCGCGGATGAAGCCCGCGGCCTTGCCGTCCATAGCGACGGATCTGCCTATCTGGTCGCCTACGAAGGCAGCACGAACTACCCCCTCACCGGCGGCACATTTGCGACGGGTACGCTGAAATACGTCTTTCGCGTGAGTTCCACGGGCGTGGTCACGCGCCATTCGCATGCCCTCGATCCAGCGATTCGGCGGGTCGGGGCGATCGCGATGGATGCGAGCGGCAATTTCTATCTGACCGGCAGCGCCGAAAGCGGCTTGCAGACCTCCGCCAATGCGCCGTTCCCCGCGAATGCCGTGGCGCCGGATGCATCGCGCCGTTTGCCTTGAAACTCGACCCAACCGGGCAACGACGCTCTACGCCACCTACCTGGGCTATGCGGGAACACAGGGGGAGCGCTGCGGTACGGGTGCGGCGGTGTTCGAGCCAACCGGCTTCGACCTGGCGGTCGACACAGCCGGGAATGTCGTCGTGGGTGGTCAGGCGGAGCCGGGCGTGCGCGCTACGGCGGGCGCGCCGGACTTCGGGTCCAAGGCACCGACGACGTACGTTCCGACCGTCAAGGCCTATGCCTCGCACGCCTTCGTCACCAAGCTCAACGCGGCCGGCGGCCATCATTTTCACCGCGCGCCTGGGTGGCAGCTTCAAGGACCGGGTGACGAGCGTCGTGCTTGACGCGGCAGGTGCGGTGTACGTCGGCGGCAAGACCTCTTCGAGCGACTTTCCGACCACACCCTATTTTGGTTCGCTGTTTCCGGTCTCGTTTCGAACCTGTCCCGGCTTCCCCAACGCACCGGAGATGGGGTTCGTTGCCAAGCTCGCACCGGACGGCAAACAGCTTTTGTTCTCGGGCTTCCTGCCGATGAGCGGCGATCAACTGGCGAACTGCGGAGGCAATCCGGGAGCACACTTCGCGCCGGTCAAGGTGGCGCTCGACGGACAGGGTCGGCTCCATGCCACCGGACCGACCGATTCGACCCGTGACTACGTCGCGCCCTGGAACGCGATCCCCACGTTGAACACGCTGGCGCTGCTGTACGTCATCGCCGCCGATGGGCGCTCGATCGCGTACTTCAGCGGCTACGCCAGTATCCGTCCGCAGGGAGCAGCCATCGACCAGTGGGGCAACTTCTGGGTGGCTGCCGATACGCTCCTGCGCCTGACTGCGGGCACGACCCCCGTCGAAGTGACCAACGCGCAGCCGTTGTGCGCTTCCGGCGGCGCCCTCACTGCCCGCGTCGCAGGCGCCAATGATTCCGGCACGGTAGAGTTTTTGGTCGACGGCTCAAGCGTCGGTACGGCGAGTGTCGCCAATGGCGTTGCCAGTCGAACAGTGGCATTGGTACCGGGCGCGCGTCGTGTGATGGCGAATTACAAGGGCCCGAGCTATTTCGATGGCTACGCATCGGAGGTGCGCTACGTCGCGGTCAATCAGGCGGGCGCGTGTCAATGAAACGCCCGCTGATGTCGCCTTGCGTTGCCGCTGCGAACAGAACTGCATGCCGATGGGCCGGTCGCTTCCGCGCGCTTTTGATGCTGTTGGCGCTCGCGCTGACCAGCGTCGGCAGCGCCCATGGTGGCGCCGTGTGGTGGCACGGCAACGCGGCAGTAACGCGCTTTGATCCGGCGAGCGGACAACTGCGAACGGTGACGCTCCCGGCGCCGGTTCGTGCATTGGCGAGTACGCCAGACGAGGGTGCCTGGGTTGCCTACGGTGAGGTACTGGTGCACCTCGGTACGGACCTTGTCCCGCGGGTCTCGGTTGCCATTCCGCCCGCGGAACCGGCAACGCCGATGCTGGCCGTTGCCGACGATCAAGGTGGTATCTGGATCGCGCACGGCGACGCGGTGCAGCACTACGACAGCGTCGGTGAGCGCATGTCGGCCTGGCAGCATGGCGCGCCGATTCTGGCGTTGGCCGCCGGCGGGCGAAATGCAATTTTCCTGGGCGATCAGCAAGCGATCCATCATTACAACGAGCAGGGTGACGTGATTCGCGTGCACCGCCTGCTGGAGAGCGACGTGCCGTCGGGAATGCTGCTGGATCGGCGTGGTGGCTACTTGTGGTGGCTGGGCCGCGACGCTGCCGTCCAGCTGGATGTACTGACCGGCCTGACCGAGCGGATGCGGATTACTTTGCCCGCGGGCGCGAGAGCAGTCGCGCTCGATGCCGCGAGTGGCTCGTTGTGGCTCCTGGGCCCTGCGCATTTTGTCGCCCTTGACCGGGATGGGACGGAAGTGGAATCGTCGCCGGTGCCTCGCAACGCCACGGACATGCCCCTGGCGCTAGCAGTCGAGCGCGCGGCCGATCGCCTGTGGATTGGCGACCAGCGCGGCACGACGGCGTTCAACCGGCAATCGCTGCAGTGGATTCGGCTGACCGACGGCGAAGCCACAGTCGCGATTGCCGGCAACTTTGCGGCATTGGCGCCACGGCTGGAATTCTCCGGTGCGGGTGAGGGGACGCCGCCGACATTGCGCTTTGCCCTCGGTGCAGCGTGCGATCCAGTGCCATGTGCGGTGATCGCCCGCTACCTGCAGACGCTGCGACCAAATTTCGAACTGGATGGTCGCGTCGTCACGGATAACGCAGTCATCGACGCGGCAGCGGGCACGGTCGAAGTCCACGACGTGCAACCGTTGCCGGGCGGGGCGGGGACCCTGCGCGCGGAGGTCGTGGACGCCTACGGCAATCGTTCCCCGCCTCTGGTGATCGACGTACGGACGCGCCTTGCCTCCCGCGCTGACGCCGAACGAGCGAGTAACACGACCGCGCTCAAGGCCTTGCCGACTGTCGGCATCACCGCGCCGCTCAACAACGCCAAGTTCGTCGCCCCGGCCACCGTGGCCATCGCGGCGAGCGCCGCGGCCAGCGGCGCGACGCTTACCAAAGTCGAGTTCTATCGTGATGCCGTTCTTCTCGGCACCGACTCGTCGGCCCCCTACACCTACAACTGGACCAACGTCGCCGTGGGAACCTACAAGCTCACCGCCAAGGCCTATGACAGTGCCGGGGGCATCACCACTTCCGCGATCGTGAACATCCAGGTCAACGCCAACGTCGCACCCACGGTCAAGCTCACCACGCCCGCCAACAACAGCGCCTATACGGCGCCGGCCACCATCAATCTTGCCGCCACTGCCACCGACACCGACGGAACGATCACCAAGGTCGAGTTCTTCCGCGACACGACCAAGCTGTATACGGCGACGGTTGCCCCTTACACGTATGCCTGGAGCAACGTCGCCGGTGGGACGTACAGCCTCACCGCCAAGGCGACCGACGACAAAGGCGCGCTTACGACTTCCACCGCCGTTGCCGTGAAGGTCAACAAGCCGCCCACCGTTGCGCTGACCGCGCCGGCCAACAACGTGGTCCTGGTGAGCCCCACCAACGTCACCATCAGCGCTTCGGCCAGCGATGCCGATGGCACCGTAAGCAAGGTCCAGTTCTTCCGCGATGGCGTGCTGCTCGGCACGGATACGACGTCACCCTACAGCTACGCCTGGAGCAACGTGCCGCCGGGGACGTATACGTTGAAGGCCAGGGCCATGGATAACCTGGGCGCCACGACGGATTCGGCACCGCGCACGCTGACCGTTGGCGCCAACCAGGCACCGATGGTGGCATTGACGGCCCCGGCCAACGGCACAAGCGTGGTCGCGGGTAAGCCTGTCACGTTGACTGCCACGGCGAGCGACCCCGATGGCACGATCAGCAACGTCAAGTTCTACGCGCAAGCTCCCACCTTCGGCAGCGTGCTGCTCGGCACCGACACGACCAATCCTTATGGCATCACGGTGCCGCTCTATGCCGGCGACAATGTGCTCACCGCGGTTGCCACCGACAACAAGGGCGCATCGACAACGTCGGCGCCAGTCACCGTGACCGTACGGAGCAACCAGGATCCATCGATTACGCTCGTGAGCCCGGCCGATGGGCAGATGTTTCCTTCGCTCTCCCCGCCCGACATCGCACTCGCAGCGACCGCGTCGGACGCGGACGGCAGTATCGTACGCGTCAGGTTCTACTACATGCCGTGGCCGACCGAGGACAATCCGGATCCAGCGCGCGTCACGATCGCAACGGTCACCAGCCCCCCATTTCAGGCCGTCTGGCCAGCGGTACCGCACACCGGGACTGGCTTTTGCGACGAGAATGGCTGCGCCCCCGACGGCTACGAGGTCATTGCGGAAGCCACCGATGACGCGGGCGGCGTGGCGCAGGCCAGCGCCTCGATCACGGTGCCAGCGTTCTCATCGTCGAGCATCCGCTTGACGGCGCCACGAGAGATTCAGCCGCTCGTATATACCGCGCCGGCTACGCTGGTGCTGACCGCTGCGGCGACCGTGGATGCCTCGGTTCCTGTCGTGAAGGTGCAGTTCCTTGCCGATGGCAACGTGATAGGCACCGTGAACGGCGCCGGCAATGGCGCCAACGGCGAGTACGTGCACGTATGGCGGAACATAGGGGCAGGGGTGCGATCGCTGCAGGCCAGGCTCTACGACAATGCCGGCTTCGTCGTTGACTCGACGGCGCTTACCGTGACTGTCCGCGACGTCACCTCACCACCCATCGTAACCGTGTCGATGCCGACCAACGAACAGACGTTCATGACCGGCTACCAAGGCTACCCAAACATTCCGGCTACGGTAGTTGCCACAGATGCCGACGGCTCGCTCGCGCAAGTCGGCATCCTATTCGACGATGCGCTTGCCTCATCCAGTTCGACTTCGCCGCACAGCGCCACGTTGAACCAGGTACGACCCGGACTACACGTTATCGCTGGCAATGCGACGGACAACGGCTCGGCCAAGTCACTGGCCCGGCCGGTCTACGTGCGCGTGCTCGAAAATCCACGCCTGCAGGCGGTCGTACTGACCGCACCTGCGCCCGGAAGCATGACGAATCCTGTGGTGCTCGAGGCGCAGGTAGGCGCGCCGGATGGCGGCGTCGACAAAGTGCAGTTCTATGATGGTGCCACGTTGATCGGAAGCGTCACCGCTCCACCGTATCGCCTGACGGCGAACCTCGCCAATGGCGCGCATGCGCTAAAGGCTGTGACGTACCTGTACTCCAATGTCAACCTGGCGTCGACCCCAGTCAATGTGACCGTCAGCGGCTCCAACCTCCCGCCGAACGTGACACTCACCGCACCGGCGGCAGGGCAGAGCTTTCCGGTGGGCGCCGTCGTGCCCCTCGCGGCCACCGCGACCGATTCCGATGGGACCGTGGCCAAGGTCGAGTTCTTTGTCGGGACTACCCTCGTTGCCACCGTCGCCGTATCTCCGTACGCCGCCACCTGGACACCCGCTGCGCCCGGCACCTACGCCATCACTGCGAAGGCGACGGACAATCAGGGCGCCACGCGTACTACCAGCCCGGTCAACGTCACTGTGATCGCCAACAAATCGCCACAAGTGGCCTTGACGGCGCCTGGCAGTGGCCAAAGTTTCGCCGCCGGCGTACCGTTCGCCATCAGCGCCAATGCGACCGACGCCGATGGCTCCATCACCAAGGTCGATTTCTACGCGGGTGCGACGTTGATCGGGACCGCGACTTCGCCGCCGTATGCGCTCAGTTGGGCTGCTTCAGCCGCGGGAAGCTATGTGCTGACCGCCCGCGCGACCGACAACGCCAACGCGATGACCGCATCGGCGGGTGTCACCATCAGCGTGAGCGCCAATGCGCTGCCGAGCGTCGCGCTTCTTCTGCCGCGCGACGGACAACGGTTCGCCGCCGGTGGCACCGTAGACCTCATTGCGAGCGCGAGCGATACCGATGGCACCGTCGCCCGGGTGGAGTTTTATTCGGGGACTACGTTGCTGGGGGCCGTTTCATCGGCGCCGTACACGTACACGTGGACCAATGTGGCTTCTGGAAACTACAGTCTTTCGGTCCGCGTCGTGGATAACCGTGGGGCGGTGACTTCGAGCGTTGCAGTGGCGGTCGTCGTTGCACCACTTGCGCTCGTCGTGACCTCCCCGACGCCGAATGTGAGCGTTGCCGCCGACTTCGTGCTGGTCACCGGTACGTATTCGGCGCCGGCGAATAGCGGGGTGACGGTGAATGGGGTGGTGGCTACGGTGGACGATGTGGGGGCTTTTGCGGTCAGTTCGCTTCCCTTGGATCCGGGCGCGAACACAATTGAGGTCACGCTTACGACGCCGACAGGGCAATCCCTTACTCGATCGATCACGCTGACCAGCACCGCCAATGCGCCTTTCTATGTCGTCGCCGATCCGGAGCAAGGTTTCGCGCCGCTACGGGTAGAGATTCGATACTCGTCCCGCCTTCACGACGTTTCGAGCTTCCAGATCGCGGACCTTTCTGGCGGCGTGCTGGACACATCGCAAGCAAAAAATGGCACGCTCGGCTTCGTGACCTTTGCCAAACCCGGACTTTACCGTCCCCGCGTGATCCTCAACCACGGTTCCGGCTTGATTTACGAACAAGCCATTGCGGTCAACGTGCGCGACCAAACAACCATCGATCGTGGATTCCTCGGCATGATCAAGGACTTCACGACGGCGCTGGCAAACGGAAAGAAGGGTGTCGCAATGCAGTATCTGAGTTCACCGATGCAAGTCCGTTTCGGCCCTGTCTTTGATGCCCTCAGTGGATCGATGGCTCAGATCATGGGAAGCATCAAGGGCTATGGCGCAGTTTCTATCAATGAGGATATTGCCTCCTATGCAGTAAAGAAAGTCCGCAATGGAACCACGAAGATATTTCTTTTGGACATCCTGCGCGATCATGATGGGGTCTGGCGCATCGATTCAATGTAGGGGAGCGCGCATGCAAAAGAGAGAGTGGAAAGTTCTTACCGTTTGGTGCCGAGCGCTCGGCATTGTTGCCGCGGCGGTCGTGGGTTCCGGAAACGCCGTGGCTCTGAGCTATTCGGCCAAGCCCATCACCGCGCAGGTGGTTGATGCAGATACCAAGGAGCCGCTAGCGGATGTGATCGTGCTGGTGCTATGGGAGTTGGAGGACATTAGAGGTGGAGGCGGGGAATGCTCCGCTATTGAAGAGACGGTAGGCGATCCGACGGGTCAGTTTACTTCGCCGCGTGGGGGCCACAGACGGTACCGCCGAGCGCCGACGGGCGCTTGTGGCGACTTGATACCGAGCAGCCGATTCTCTACATCTACAAGTCCGGGTATCGACTCAAGGTCGTCACTAACTACCTGGACATGCGGTGGCTTGGTAACCCGACTTGGACTGGGAGATCCGGTGCGGGCGTCGGAATGGAATGGTAAGCAGATCGAATTACAAAGATTCGTGGGAACCGAAGCACCAGTATGTCGGAGCGCTATCTTCTGCCGCAGGACGTATGCCCTCGCGGGGATGCCGCTGGGTGCAGATTCCTCGGATGACTGCCGCGCTTGGTGAAGGCGAGAGCGAGCGCTCCCGGAACAACGAATCATCAACAGCTTGCCGACGATGAAGACACTTGGAGATCGGAAGCTGCCGATGTGGGATGTCCCGTCCCACGCGCGTTGCTTGCACCCTATCTCAAATGAACATGCTTCGTCCTGGTCTACTGCATGCTGGCGGTCGAGCGCGGCGCTAACAGATATTGCGCTGGCCTTTGAGATGCCAACTCACTTTGTGACTTACGCAAGAGTCCTATCTCGCGTCGCAGCTAGTCAACGACCCTTAAGGAGCGGCTGGGAATACGAGGATCTTGGCTGACCTGTCCGTTTTCAGCCCGTCGCAAAGAACGGCAGCATCCGGATCTTCAAAAGGTAAAGCCAAACTGCGATTCGCGTCGCCGGATGACACTTCCCGAGCTATTTGCATGTGGTGCGATGTACGAGGATATTCCTGGAAGTCGATCGCTTCACCATTTCTTCGACCCAGCGCACCAAGGTCGACCGCTCACTCTATGGCCTGGGATCGAGCTCGGAATGTCCTCGCCGGATTGGGCAATTCAGGACAACAACAACGACTTGCGGCAGCAGTTCTCCTATTCTCGTGCACGTGGCTACTTTCTGAACGCGCTGGTTACCCCAGGGCCGGCGAGTATGGCTGGTGGGCGCAACGAGGCCTGGGGTCTACTCTTTCAGTCGTTGGGACAAGTAGTCCACCACATTCAGGACATGGCGCAACCGCAACACACGCGCAACGATGGGCATGCAGATTACTTCGAGACGCTCGGTAATATACCGGTGGGCACGCTTCGCCACCCAAGTCGGTTCGAGCGGCACGCCAGGACACGCCAAGGTGAACTAAAGATCGCAAGCGCGATAAGCGACGCCATCGTGCCGGTGTTTCCTCGGCACGCGCAATACTTCCATTTGCCGCGCCATTTTTGGACAGGTGACGGGCGAGGGCTAGCAGACTACTCGAACAGGAATTTCGTTAGTTGGGGCACCAATTTCATTGCGACAGCAAATGGTGCGCCGATGAAAAATCCATACTTCGATTTTCCCACGCCGCGTCCTAATCCGGTTACGCTGACTCCGGTCGAGGCGTTCTCTCCCGACCTGGTACCGGCTGTCGTGAGTATCTTCTGTGAAGGCTTGGAGTCTTTGCCCTGCTCTATGACTTTCTATGCGAATGAATGGAGCGATCCGCTCGATGGAACGCTATTTGTTAACGGTCGGGCATCAACCGAATCCATCTTCGACGAGGACTTAGCAATACCGGTTAGCTATAACGCTGAGAATGGGGATGTCACGACAACTCGCTTCTTTGCACTCAACCAGATCAACTTTGACGCATCCCTTGCATTTCTCGCACCCCGAGCGGTTGCCTATTCCGCTGGCTTGATCAATTATTTCTTCCGCGGCGAGATGGAAATTTCGCTGCCGGATGACGGCGTGTATGCAATCGTCGATCATCATGCCCAGCGCTGTAAGGACGCCTGTGGCTTTACAAAGGTGAAGGTGAAACTAAAGAACACCACACCGAGTGAGAGCATGCGAGCAGGCGCTTTGCGCGCAGTAGCGAAATTTCATCGAAACGACTGCTATGCAGAGGATTTGTCGGGGGAACCTGGGGGAGCGGGGTTCACTGGATTCAGTTGTCGGAAATCGGACGAGGACGCCGTCGTGTCCGAGTTAATCTTGATTGACCGGCTCGACTCACAAGCACAAGACAGCTTCACGTTCACCTTTCCGACCGCGATCCCCATCAACGCAACGGACCTCATCCTCCAGGTCGTGTTCTTCGGAACGCTCGGTGAAGAGAAGGGCGCCGTCGCCGTCGTCACCAAGGATATCTCCGAACCGAACTACGTTGCGATCACCAACGACACGGATATGGTGTATGGCTATGCCGACCATCGGTATCATCCATTTCCATACGCCGGATACGGTGCGCCTGACACACTTCGGAACATGTCGGTGGCGTTCCGTCCCAATGGAAGCCCATTGGCAACGCTGTCGCAACTTTCGGCGCCCGGCCATTCCCAGCTGGCATTCCTTACGGATCCCGGCATGCAGTATCTGGATATCCGATATTCCTCGCTCAATTACACCGTCGGAAGTCCGTCGAAAGGTGAGATTCCTGTATCGGAATTCGTCTCGATACCGAACACAACGTTGTACGGTCGTACCGTCGAGTTTCAGCGGTCTCGTGGCATGGTCCGCAACATTCAGATTCCTCACCGCTTGCCGGCCGACTGGATGATCCACAGCTGCGTCGCTGAGGGAGAGTTGTGCGCGCAGACCACGATGCCTGTTTTGAGTCCAACGACGGCCGTAGAGTGGACTATCAATTTTTGAGCGGTACAAACCCAATGATGCGCGTCACCTCAACTCGCCCCAATCTCCGCCCAATACTCATGCCCCGCAGTGTTGACCTGCGACAACCGGTACTCGACTGGCTGGTCGTTATAGGTATACGCCACCCGCCGTATCTGTAGCAGCGGTGCACCGGCATCGATTCCCAATAGCCCCGCCAGCACCGTATCCGCCACGCTCGCCCGCAACCGCTCGCGCGTGCGCACCACCGAAATCCCGAACGACTCCTGGTACAGGTTGTAGATGGTGGACGGCCGGTCGCGAAACTGTGCCTCCGTCAGGCCGGCAAAGGGCGCGACCGGCACCGTGATGTCGTCCACCATGATCGGCACGTTGTTGAGTTTCAGCCGATTCCGGATGCGGAACACGGCATCGCCCACCGCAGTCCCAAGCCGCTCGGCCGCCACCTTGTCGGCCTTGCCCCGCGCGAACGACAGAAACTCGACATCCGGATACGCCTTCTCGCCGTTCTCCGGCACCACGTGAAAGAAGTAGAAGAGCAGCCGGTCGCGCGTGTGGCTGGCCACGAACGTCCCGCGGCCCTGTTGCCGGATCAGGATATTCTCGGCCACCAGCTCGTCGATGGCTTTGCGGATGGTGCCGATGCTGGCGCCGAAGCGCTCGGCCAGGTACCGCTCGGCGGGGATGGCCAGGCCGGGCTTCCATTCGCCTGCGGTGAGCAACTGCATCATCTGCCGCTTGATCGTCTTGTAAAGCGGCACGGAGGATTGCACGCCCGGGGCACTGAGGTCGGTCATGATTATTGTTCGGCTCTTATGCGGCCAGCGGGGGACGGGACCAGTGTAGCCGGGCAGGACAGGTGATGCAAATCATCTATATCATCTAGTTGACCTCAGCCGGCGAGTTGGACTAGACTTATGCCATCCCAGACGCCATTGCGGGCGTTCTGCGGCAGGTTTCTTCCCGCATTTCCGGAGCAAATCCCATGATCCATTGTGTATTGCACGACCCGTCGGATTCCGTGGCGGTGGTCGTCGTCGAAGGCGTCAAGGCCGGAACGGCGCTCACCGGCCTCATCCTCGACGAGGACAAGACACTCAACTTCGAATGCGTCCAGGACATTCCGCTCGGCCACAAGGTGGCGTTGAAGGACATGGCCGTGGGCGACACGGTGATCAAGTACGGCGTGGACATCGGCAAGGTGGTGCAGCCGATCAAGCGCGGACAGCACGCGCACGTGCACAACATCAAGACCAAGCGCTGGTAAATCATGGACAAGACATTCTGGGGTTATCGCCGTGAAAACGGCCGGGTAGGTGTTCGCAACCACGTCCTCATCCTGCCGGTCGACGACCTGTCGAACGCGGCCTGCGAGGCGGTGGCCAACAACATCAAGGGCACGCTGGCGATTCCGCATCCGTATGGCCGCCTGCAATTCGGCGCGGACCTGGACCTGCACTTCCGCACGCTGATCGGCACGGGCTCCAATCCGAACGTCGCGGCGGTGGTGGTGATCGGCATCGAGGAGCAGTGGACCAAGAAGGTGGTCGACGCCATCGCGGAAACGGGCAAGCCGGTGACCGGCTTCGGCATCGAGCTGCACGGCGACCACGACACGATCATGCGCGCCTCCAAGGTGGCGCGCGAATACCTGCAGGCGGCGAGCGAGAAGCAGCGCGAGAAGTGCAAGCTCGACGAACTGTGGGTGTCTACCAAGTGCGGCGAATCGGATACCACGTCCGGCTGCGGCGCCAACCCCACGGTGGGCGACGCCTTCGACAAGCTCTACGCCGCTGGCTGCACGCTGGTGTTCGGCGAAACCTCCGAAATCACCGGCGGCGAGTCGATCGTGGCGGCGCGCTGCCGCGACGAGAAGGTGCGCACGGAGTTCATGCGCGTGTTCGACCGCTACCAGGAAATGATCAACCGCCACAAGACGAGCGACCTCTCGGACTCGCAGCCGACCAAGGGCAATATCGCGGGCGGTCTCACGACGATCGAGGAAAAGGCGCTGGGCAACATCCAGAAGATCGGCAAGCAGTGCGTCGTCGACGGCGTGCTCGACAAGGCCGAGATGCCCACCAAGCCGGGCCTGTGGTTCATGGATTCGTCGTCGGCAGCCGCCGAAATGGTCACGCTGTGCGCGGCCTCGGGCTACGTCGTGCATTTCTTCCCTACGGGCCAGGGCAATGTCATCGGCAACCCGATCCTGCCAGTGATCAAGATCTGCGCCAATCCGCGCACGGTGCGCACGATGAGCGAGCACGTCGACGTCGACACGTCGGGCCTGCTGCAGCGCGAGATCACGATGAGCGATGCGGGCGACAAGCTGCTCGACATGATGTTCCGCACGGCCAACGGCCGCCTGACCGCCGCCGAAGCACTGGGACATCGCGAGTTCGTGCTGACGCGCCTCTACGAGAGCGCGTGAACACGGCGGTGGAGTCGGCGCCGGTGGCAACAGGCGCCGGCGAGTCCCTCGCCCTGCCGGATCTCGCGGCGATCCGCGCGGCGTACGCGCGGATCGGCCCGTACGTGCGCCGCACGCCGGTGCTCACGTCGCCGGAACTCGACGACGCGGTCGGCGCGCAGCTCCACTTCAAGTGCGAGAACCTGCAGCGCGTCGGCGCGTTCAAGGCGCGCGGCGCGGTCAACGCGGTGTTCAGCCTGCCGGAGGACGTCGCCAGGCGCGGCGTGGTTACGCATTCGTCGGGCAACCATGGCGCGGCACTGGCCTATGCGGCGCGCGCCCGCGGCATTCCGGCGTACATCGTGATGCCCGAGAACGCGCCCAAGATCAAGGTCGCGAACGTACGCAGCTTCGGCGGCGAGGTGCAGTTCTGCGCACAGACGGTCCCGGCGCGCGAAGCGGCCAGTGCCGAGATCGTGCGCGCGACCGGCGCCACGCTGATCCATCCGTTCGACAGCGCGCAAGTGATCGCGGGGCAGGGCACGGCCGTGCTGGAACTGCTCGACGAAGTCCCGGATCTGGACCTGGTGATCGCGCCTTGCGGTGGTGGTGGTTTACTGTCCGGCACCGGCATCGCCGCCAAGGCGCTGCGGCCGGGTATCAAGGTGTATGGCGCCGAGCCGGCGAATGCCGGGGATGCCGCCGCGAGCTTTCGCTCGGGCAAGATCGAGCCGCTGCTGCCCACCCAGACGATTGCCGACGGCTTGCGCACGGCGCTTTTGCCGCGCACGTTCGGCGCGATTCGTGCCCATGTCGACGACATCGCCACGTGCACGGAGGCAGGCATCGTCAAGGCGATGCGCATGACCTGGGAAAACCTGAAGATCGTCGTCGAGCCGTCGGCGTCGGTGCCCCTCGCGTGCCTGCTCGAAGAATCCATTGCGGGCAAGGGCAAGCGCGTGGGTATCATTCTCACTGGCGGCAATGTCGATCTCGACCGGTTGCCGTGGCAGGCGGAGACGACGCCTTCGTGACGCTGTGTGAGTGGTGGAACCGGTAACGACCGCATGGCGACATCCCGGTGCCCGGAGGCGATCTCGCCGCGGGCTACGCATGGGCCGCCTGCGCTATGTCGGTGCCGCATGCGCCAGCGGTGCAATTTCGAATCACCGATTGTGCAGTTGAACACCCCGAGCCGGAGCACTTCATGAGCCGACACCTTCCGCGCGACGACTATCCGCGCTTCCATCTGGCCTTCCCCGTCACGGACCTCGACGAAGCACGCCGCTTCTATGGCGAGTTCCTCGGCTGCGCCGAGGGCCGCAGCTCGCCCGACTGGGTCGATTTCGATTTCTTCGGCCACCAGATCGTCGCGCACAAGGTGACAGGCGGCGCCATGAGCGATGCGACCAGCCTGGTCGACGGCGACAACGTGCCGGTGCGCCACTTCGGCGTCGTGCTCACGCTCGGCGCGTGGGACGAACTCGCGGCGCGTTTCAAGGACGCCAGCGTGAAGTTCATCATCGAGCCGCACGTGCGTTTCCGCGGTGAGCCCGGCGAGCAGGCCACCATGTTCTTCCTCGACCCGTTCGGCAATGCGCTGGAGTTCAAGGCGTTCGCCGACGAAGGTCAACTCTTCGCGACGTAAGGGAAGCCAGCAGATGCGTGTGGTCATCAGTGAGTTCATGGACGAGGCGGCGGTCGCCGCGCTCGCCGCGCAATTCGACGTCGCCTACGACCGCGATCTGGTCGATCGCCGGGATGACCTCCTGCGCCAGGTCGCCGATGCCGATTGCCTGATCGTGCGCAACCGCACGCAGGTGGATGCAGCCATGCTCGAGCGGGGGTTGAGGCTCAAGGTCATCGGCCGCCTGGGCGTGGGGCTCGACAACATCGACACCGCCGCCGCTGGCGCGCGCGGCATCGAAGTGATTCCGGCCACCGGCGCCAACGCGTCGTCGGTGGCGGAGTACGTCGTCGGGACAGCGATGCTGTTGCTGCGTGGCGCGTACCAGTCGAGTGCTGCCGTCGCCGATGGCAAGTGGCCGCGCGCCGCGCTTTCCAACGGCCGCGAGATCGCCGGCAAGACGCTGGGCTTGATCGGATTCGGCGGCATCGGCCGCCTGACCGCCACACTCGCACGCGCATTGGGTATGCAGGTCATTGGCCACGACCCGCAGCTTGCGGCGGATTCGCCGCTGTGGGCGTCCACGGGTGCGACGCCGCGCACGCTGGAGCAGGTGATCGCGGAAGCCGACGTGCTGTCGCTGCACGTGCCGCTCACTGCGCAGACGCGCAATCTGCTCGACGCCAAGCGCCTGGCGACGATGAAGCCGCAGGCGATTCTCGTCAACACGGCCCGCGGCGGCGTGGTGGACGAGGCGGCACTGGCGGCGGCCCTGCGCTCGGGTGCGCTCGCGGGGGCTGCGCTCGACGTGTTCGACCAGGAGCCGTTGCCCGCGGGTTCGCCCGCTGGCCGGTTGTCCGAACCTGCTGCTGACGCCGCACATGGCCGGTGTGACGGCGGAGTCCAACGTGCGGGTCTCGACGATGATCGCCGACAAGGTGGCCGCAGCCCTTGTTGCGCAACGCCATTGATCGATGCACCGACCCCAAGGCACCCAGCGGAACTGACATGCCCATCCACACCCTCGACCAGATCGAAGACCTGGCCTTCCGTGCGCTGCGCAATGCAGGCGCCGGCGAGGCGATGGCGCGCGCCACTGCGCACGCGCTCGCCGATGCAGAGGCCGCGGCTGCCGTCGCATGGGCTGTCGCGGATCGGCCAGTACACGACCCACCTGACCAATGGCCGCGCGGACGGCGCGGCGATGCCCAGGATCGCGCGCGAGCGGGGCGGCGCCGTGCTCGTCGACGCGGCTGCGGCTGGCCTTTCCCGGCTGCGCGTTCGCGATCACCGAAGCCATCGCGCGCGCCCGCGAGTTCGGTGTCGCTTATGCGGGCGTCACCAACAGTCATCATTTCGGTGTCGCCGCCTATCACCTGGCGCCGGTTGCGGCGGCGGGCATGGTCGGCTCGGGTTCGGAAAATCGCCGGCGGCGATGCCGGCCGCGGGCGGCAAGCGCCGATCTTCGGCACCAATCCATCGCGCGATCTTTCCGCGCCGCGACGGGCACCGCTGACCATCGATCTCGCGCGTCCGAAGTGGCGCGCGGCAAGCGATGGTCGCCGCGAAGGAGGGCCGGTCCATTCCGCTCGGCTGGGCACTGACCGAGACGGCAATCGACGACCGATCCGAAGGCCGGCATGGAAGGTTCCATGCTGCCCGCTGTGGCACCAAGGGCGCGATGCTCGCGCTGATCGTGGGACTGCTGGCGTGCGCGCTGACGGTGCCGCGATGGCTTCGAGGCGGACACCTTCTTCGTCGACGCCGGCAACCGGCCACGCATCGGCCAGGCGTTCCTGGTCGTCGATCCCGGCGCGCTGGCGGGCGACGACGCGTATCCGAGCGCATCGAACGCTGATCGCCGTCATGCTGGCGGACGACGGCGTACGCTTGCCCGGCTATCGGCGGGACGAACTCGCGCGCAAGGCGGAAGCGGAAGGCGTCGACGTCCCGCAGCCGCTGGCCGATAACTCGCGCGACCTGCGGGTCAGTCAGTCGCGGCTAGCGCGCCGCGACGATTGCTTCGCGCAGCGGGTGAACAAGCCCGGCGTAGCGGCGATGATGTCTTCGCTGCGCAGGAAATCGACCCCCGGCGAAATCGCCACGCGTCCGCCGGCTTCGCGCACCAGCAGTGCGCCGGCTGCGACGTCCCACGACTGCAGGCTCATCACCCAGAAGCCGTCGAGCCGACCCGCGGCCAGATGCGCGAGATCGAGCGCGCAGGCGCCGGCGCGGCGCACGCCGCCCGCCTGACCCATCAGCGACAGCAGGATCGGCTGGTACGCGTCAGGCTTCGGGCTTTCGCGCGTCGGGAACACCGTGCCCACCAGCGCGTCGGCCAGGCGCAGGCAGGCTGACGCTTTCATCGCTGCGCCGTTCCACTGCACGCCCTT
>CAVWPC010000047.1:0-13500 GCA_963756765.1 uncultured beta proteobacterium
CCGCAGTCGCCCTCCGCGCATCCTTCCTTGGTTCCGGTCGATTGGCGGTACTCGCGCAGGTACTCGAGCAACGTTGTCTGCGGCGACAGGCCGCTGACGGCAACGTCTTCGCCGTTCAAGAGAAAGCGAATCGTCCGGATGTCGGTTCCGGGAACGGCTGCGGTCATGCGGCGCCTTGCGAGGGATCCGGGCAATCGATGGGCTGGACCCGATGCGTAGCATGTAGCGCCGGTAGCTGCCTTTATCAACCCGCCGGCATGCTCCGGTGCATACCGGATCCGCCGCGACTGCACGTGAACGACGCAGAGGCCGCTGTATATGAGGCGTGGCCGTGATTCAGCACCCATCCGGTGCGCATCCGCACCGGATCGTGGCATTTTTTCGACATTTCTGTATACAGCATCTGCAGTTCCCGTATGCCACCTTGACCCATCCGTGGGCGCCGTCCTATATTCTGCCGCCGGGAGTCCGCGATGACCGCACATGGGAAAAAGGGAATGCCAAGGGCCGGGGCCGAGGGCCGCATTTGCGACGCCGTGCGTACCGCGATCCTTGAGCGTCGGCTGGCGCCCGGGACCAAGTTGCAGGAGATTGCGCTCGGTGAATTTTTCGGCGTATCGCGGACCATTGCCCGGCAGGCATTGCGGCGGCTCGCGCACGAAGGAATCGTCGCGTTGCGCGATCGACGCGTCGCGGTGGTCGCGCGACCCTCGGCAGCGGAGGTCGCCAACGTCTTCGCCGCCCGGCGTGCGATCGAGGTCGCCGTGGTCGAGCAGGTCGCCAGGCTGGCGAGCCGCAGCGACATCGCCGACTTGCGTCGCCTGGTGCGCGAGGAAGAGGGGGCCTACCGCCGTGAGGACCGCCCCGAGGGCCTGCGGCTGTCCCTGGAATTTCACACGCAGCTGGGCGCCCTATGCGGCAACGAGGTCCTGGCGCGCTACTTGAACGAGCTCGTGCTGCAGACCTCGCTTGCGGTGGCGCTCTACGAGCAGCCGGATCGCGTGCACGCCCACGCGGATCACGGCGCGCTGTTCGACGCGATCGCCGGGCGCGACGCGCGGCGTGCGGCGCGCCTGATGAGCGAACACCTGGAGGAACTCGAAGGCGGCCTCAGGCTCGGCACCGTCCCGCAGGTCCCTTCGTTCGAGTCGATCTTCGGCCCCGCCGCGCGGGAAAAGCAAAAAGGGCCCCTTGCGGGGCCCCGGTGAATCGTCGGCGGCCTACCCGGCCGCCTGATCCTTACTTCGCTGCATTGGCTACGCTGCCTAGGAGCTTGGCTGCGTCCTTGTTGCTGACGTTCGCGCGAACGAGAATGTCAGGCGGCAGCACTTTCTTGCCGAAGTACGCGGAGTTCCATTCGTCATTGGTCGACACGACGGTGCCGTCGAGATTCAGCCCGCCATAGATACCCTTCGACCGCGAGAACGCGATGAGATCGGCCACGACGTCCGACTTCGCGCCGGCGCCGACAGGTCCCGCGGCGACACTTGCGTCTCCGCCGAACTTGAACGAACTCGACAGCAGCGAATTCATGCCTTTGTCGGTCATGACCAGCGTGACCATTTCGGAGGCGGCGACACCGGCCTGGAAGCCGACGCTGGCCGTGGCCAGCGTGTAGAAAGCGGGTCCGACCCATTTGCTGGCCCCGTCGCGGGCGACCAGCACGGCGCGGCCACCCGAACCGCCGATGATGAAGCCGGCCTTGACGATTTCCGGGGCGATCAATACGGCCTTGGCGCGACCGATGTTCTGCTGCAGCCACTTCATCTCCGGGTCGCGCATGAAATTCGACATCGTGACGTCCGCAGCATTCACGAGCTTCTGCTGTTCCGATTGCGCCTGCGCCGACGTGGCGGTAAAACTGAGTGCGGTCACGGCCAGCATCGCGGTCAGGGTCATTCTATGCATCAACGTGCTCATGGTGTTTCCCTCAGAAATGGCAGCAAGTGCTGCCTTGGTTATCGTGGAGCGATGACAGACCCGGTTCAGCGGAGCAATTCGATCCCGGACCCGGTGACGCGCACCCGGTCGCCGATCCGCAAGCCGGGTGCCGCAGTTTGTTGAATGGTGGCAAAACTGCCATCGTCGTAGCGCACGCCGATCACCCAGACAAAGGTCTGGCTCCTGCTCGCGAGTTCATTGCCTGCGAAGCCGCCGCCCACCGCGCCGACCACGGTCGCCACGGTGCGCCCCGTCCCGCCGCCGATCAGGCTGCCGAGGCCGCCGCCGACGAGGGCACCACCGATGGCACCGGCGGCGTTGGGAACGTTCTGGACGGTTTGCTGCTGAATCGATTCCACCGTACCAACGCGGGCTGCCGGTTGCTCGCTCACTTGGTATGCAGGGGGCGTGTTGCATCCGGCCAGCACGACGACAGCAATGAACGGGACGGCCAGCGCCCACAGCCGCTTCCCTAGGCAATTCGACATTCTGGTTCTCCTGAGTTTACGTCGCGATCACTCGGGGATCGCATTCAACAGATACATGGCGGCGAGCAGGCCGGACGGGCGTCCGAGCTTGCCCAGCCACTGCCCGAAGATCGTTTCGATGTCGCCACCAAGGTAGACCTGGGTGAGTGCCTTGTTCACTTCGAGCCGCAGCGCGGAATCACCACGCGGCAGCGCGAAGGCGTATGGCTCGAACGAGATGTCCTCGACCAGAAGCGCGATCTTGGCGGGGTCCTTTGCCTGGGCCGCAAGTCCCACGAGCTTGATCTTGTCGCCCGCGTAGGCATCCACGGTGCCCGATTCGAGCATTGCCACGCCTTCGTTGGCGTTCGCGATTTGCATCACGGTGGCATTGACCAGTCGCCGCTTCAATTGTTCCTGCAGGCGACCTTCGGTCGTCGTGCCTTTCAGCACGGCGATTTTCTTGCCGCCCAGATCGGCGATCTTGTTGATGGTCGAATCGGCGCGCACGATGAGACCGCCGCCATCGACGAAGATGAGGTTCGAGAAATCCACGCTGGCGAGCCGCGCCTGCGTCTGCGTCGTGTTGGCGCACTCGAGATCCGCCTTGCCCGATGCCACCATCTGCAACCGCTCGGTCACCGAGCCCACCAGCCAGTTCACCTTGAGACCCGGCTCGCCAACTGCGCGGCCGATCTGGGCGATCACCTTCTTGCATAGATCGATCGAGTAGCCGGCGGGTTCGTTCCCCGTGCCGACGAAGGAGAACGGCAGCGAATCGCCGGAGAAGGCGACGTTGATGGCCTTCGCCGCCTTGATCCTGGCAAGCGCATCGCCGTGCGCGGAGGCGCCCATGCTCAAGCCGCCGAGCGTGGCCGCAATGACGATTGCAAACAAAAGGCGTTTCACGATATGGCCTCGATGAATAGTGGGCGACGCAATGGAAGGGGAGACGAAGGGACGACGACGGGGAACGCTTGGAGGGTGGCGGAGGCGGTGTTGCCGAGCGCAGGATTCTACACCAACGGAGTGCCCCGCGGGGAGGGTGCGCTGACTGCGCCGACGAGCATGCGGGGGCTGCATGCTAAACTGCCCGGCGGTTTTTCCAGTCCCCCTTCGTTCATCGTGTTTCCTACTTCAATCAAGCCGATACTTGGCGCCCTGCTGGCGCTACTCGTGCTCGCGGCGGCCGGCGGCGCCTCCGCCGCGTCGCCTACGCTCGATCGCATCAAGGCCAAGGGCAAGGTGACCTTCGGGTATCGCGATGCCGCGCCTCCCTTTTCCGTGCGCCAGCGCGATGGCCGGGTCCGCGGCTACTCGGTGGAATTGTGCGAGAAGGTTGCCGCCACGCTCGGGAAGGCGCTCGGCTTGCCGGACCTGCGGGTTGAGTGGCGCCCGGTCGACAGCGATACGCGAATTTCCTACGTCGCCGACGGGACAATCGATGCCGAATGCGGTACGACGACGATGACCCTGTCGCGCATGGAGCGGGTCGACTTCAGTTTGCCGATCTTCGTGGACGGCGGCAGTGCACTGGTGCGGTCGAAAGACCGCCTGTTGCGCTGGGCGGACTTCAAGGACAAGCGCATCGCGGTCATTGCCAGCACGACGACGGAGTCTGCGCTCAGGAAGGCGCTGGAAGTGTTCGGAATCGCGGCGCGCTTCGTATACGTGAAGGACGGTGACGAGGGCGTTGCGCTGCTCCTGGCCGGCAAGGTGGATGGCTATGCGTCCGACCGGATGCTGCTCACGGAACTGAAGGCTGGAAACCTGCATGGCGAGGACCTTGCGTTCGTGCCCACCGATTTCTCGTTCGAGCCGTACGCTCTCGTTTTGCCCCGCAACGACGCCGATTTCCGTCTGCTGGTAAATCGCACGCTCGTGAACATTTACAAATCCGGCGAAATCGACCAGATCTTCCTCAAGTGGCTGGCGCCCTACGGCACGCCGGGGCCGTTGCTCAATTCGATGTTCTACCTGAACGCGTTGCCGGACTGACCATGCACGTCTTCCTCGCTGCCGCTATCGTGATCCTGGCTTGCATTTCCGCAACCGCGCAGGGGCAGGGAGCGGTCCCGTGCTCCGCCTGCGGCGTCATCCGGTCGATTACGTCCGTCTCCGAGCGCACCGAGTGGACACCGCTGGGCGCCGTCGGCGGGTCGTCCATGGGAATCTCCGGCCTCAGCAGCGCACCGGGCACGTCGACGCAGATGTCGTTCGGGCCCGACGGCCCGCGCGGGCTGGTGGTGCTCGGCGCCGCCGGCGGCGCCGCGTACGCCCAGCGCCCGAGCGAGTACCGACGCCAGCGCTGGGACGTGACCGTGAAGATGGACGATGGCAGCACCCGTGTAGTGAACCTTCGCTACGAGCCGTTGCTGGTGCAGGAAGGGGACCGCGTACGCATCGCCGGCAATAACATCGAGCTGGTTTCCCCGTAGTGCGATGACCACCGCCACCGCGGCGCTGGCTGTGCGCGATGGCGATGACGGCAGGCGGGTGCTCGCCTTGTCCGGCCGGCTCGACGCCGATTCGATCGCCACGATCTGGGGCCAGGCACTGCGTGCGCTGCGGGAGGCCGGCGCTCGTCCGGTCCTGGTCGATGGCGCCGGCGTCGACTATTGCGACGGTGCCGGCGTGGCGCTCTTCGTCGATCTGCTCCGCCAGCCGCATCCGGCACCGGTCGAGGTGGCCAATCTCAAGCCTGCGGTCAGCGCACTGCTCGATCAGTTCGATCCGTCCACCTTCGCGCACGATCTCGACCCGGAGCCGCCGCGCCGTCCTGCGGTCGAGGAAGTGGGCTTCACGGCGATTGGGATCTACCGCGACATGCGGGAACAGGTCGCCTTCATCGGCGAGCTGGTTGCCGCGCTGGGGCACGCGATTCGCGCACCCAGCACGATCCGCTGGCGCGACGTCGCCCTGATTTGCGAGAAGGTCGGCGCAGATGCGCTGCCGATCGTCGCGCTGATCGCCTTTCTGATGGGCGTCATCCTGGCGTTCCAGTCCGCCGTGCCGATGAAGAAATTCGGTGCGGAGATATTCGTCGCGGACCTGATCGGACTTTCGATGCTGCGCGAGCTTGGCGGGCTCATGACCGCGATCGTTCTCGCCGGCCGCACGGGCGCCGCGTTCGCCGCGGAGATCGGCACGATGCGCGTCAACCAGGAAGTCGACGCCTTGACCACGATGGGGCTCGATCCGGTTCGCTTCCTCGTCACCACGCGGGTCATCGCCGCCGTGCTGATGACCCCGCTGCTCACGATCTTCGCCGATTTGATCGGGCTGCTCGGCGGTGCGTTCACGATGCTGTCTTTCCAGATTCCGTTCGTGACGTTCACCCATGAAGTCGAGGGCATCGTCACCTTCCAGGACTTCCTCGCCGGCTTCGTCAAGTCGTTCGCATTCGGCCTGCTGATCGCCGGGATCGGCTGCCTGCGGGGGCTGCAGACGCGTGCGGGCGCGTCGGCGGTCGGTGACGCCGCGACGCGCGCAGTCGTTTCCGGCATCGTGCTGATCGTCGTGGTCGACGGCGTGTTCGCCGTCATGTATTTTCTGCTCGATATCTGATGAACGCGTCAACGCCATTGATCAGGGTCGAGGGCCTCGCCGCCGGTTACGACGACCACGTGATCCTCGAGAACGTCAGCTTCGACGTCGAGGAGGGGGAGGTCTTCATCATCCTGGGCGGGTCGGGCTGCGGGAAGAGCACGCTGCTGAAGCAGATGATCGGTCTGAACGAGCCGCTCGCGGGCAAGGTCCTGATCGCGGGCGAGGACATCGTGAGCGCGGCAGGCGAGGACCGCGAAAATATTCTTCGCAAATTCGGCGTCATGTACCAGTCGGGCGCCTTGTTCGGATCCATGACGCTGCTTGAGAACGTTCGACTGCCGCTCGAAGTTTTCACCGAGCTCGACCACGACCAGATCGACTTGATCGCGCGTCTCAAGCTGGCCTTGGTCGGACTGGCCCAGTTCACCGGGCATTTGCCGGCGGAGATCTCCGGCGGCATGCAGAAGCGGGCGGCCATAGCCCGCGCCATGGCGCTCGATCCGCGCATCCTGTTCCTGGACGAACCGTCGGCGGGCCTCGATCCCATCACGTCGGCGGAGCTCGATGCACTGATCCGCCGGCTGGCCGAGAATCTAGGCGTCACCTTCGTCATCGTCACCCACGAGCTTGCGAGCATCTATGCGATCGCCGACCGTATCATCATGCTCGACAAACGCGTCAAGGGCATCATCGCCGAGGGCGACCCGCGCCGCCTGCGGGACGAGAGTACCGATCCCTACGTGCGCCAGTTCTTCCACCGGGAAGCGCAGCTCAACGCCGCCTGACGCCCGATGAGCCAGAAAGCCAACTACTTCAAGCTCGGCCTGTTCGTGATCGCGGCAATCGTCGCGGCGATCGTGCTGCTCGCGGTCATCGGCACCGGCCGTTGGTTCGAGCGCCGCGTCACGATCGAAACGTACTTCAAGGAATCGGTGCAGGGCCTCGACGTCGGGTCCAAGCTCAAGTACCGCGGCGTGACCATCGGCGAGGTCACCAAGATCAGCTTCACTTACGTCGTCTACCAGCTCGACCTGCCGATGACGCAGCGGGAGCGCTGGGTGCTGGTCGAGGCGCAGCTGCAGCCGCGGCTGGTGGGCGGACGGGCCGCGGCGGGCGACATGACCAATCCCGAGAACGCAAAGATGGAAGTGGAGCGCGGCTTGCGCCTGCGCCTGGTGCCGCAGGGCATCACGGGTACGAACTTCCTGGAGATGGACTATATCGACCCGCCGCCACCCGTGCTTCCTGTCACCTGGACGCCGATCAACGTCTACATCCCCAGCGCGCCATCGACGGTGACGGCATTCCTCAATGCTGCCCAGGACATCATGAGCCGCCTGCAGACTCTCGATCTCGACGGCACGCTCGCGAATCTCAACCGGCTCATGAACACGACCAACGACCGCATTGGCGCGATCGACACCAAGGGTCTGTCCCAGCGGGCCGAAAGCGCGCTTTCGAAGCTGGAGAAAACGCTCGACGGCATCCAGGCGAAGAAGGTCTCCGACGAGGCAACGGCGCTGTTTGCCGAACTCCGGCAGTCCAATGCCGAGCTCCAAAAGACGCTGGGCAACCCGAAATTGCAGAAGCTGCCGGATGACGCCGCCGCGGCGCTGGCCAGTGTAAAGACGCTGGTGTCGGACCCGAAGCTCGCCAAGACCGTCGCGGACCTGGAGCGCATCATGAGCCGGTTCGATCGGGTGTTCGGGCGGACCGACGCGGACCTCGGTACGACAATCGAGAATCTCCGGCAGATCACCGACAATCTGCGCGACCTGACCGAGGAAGCCAAACGTTACCCGGCCAACGTGCTCTTCGGCGCGCCGCCGGCCCCGCTGGAGCGCAAGCCATGAGTGCCACACGAGACCACTGGAGCCGCAGGGCGTTCCTGGGCACGGCCGCGATCCTCCTCGGGTCGCTGCCCGCCTGCACGCTGACGCGGCCCGCGCCGATCAAGGGCACCTATGTGCTGGAGCCCGCGCGGCCGCCGGCTGCCGCCAAGGCGCATCCCGGATCGCTGCGCATCGGCAACGTTGCCGTCGGCGCACCGTATCGCGGCCGGGCCTTTGTCTTTCGCGAATCGGATCTCAAGTACGAGACCGACTACTACCACGAGTTTCTCGTCGCGCCGGCGGCCAACATCGGCGAGGCGACGGCGCGGGCGCTGTCCGGCGTCAACGTATTCACATCGGTGGCGCCGGCCGGGGTCGTCAGCGACACGGCATGGGTGCTCGATGGGTTCGTCAACGAGCTGTACGGCGATGCGCGCAACCTCGCCAAACCGGCTGCCGTCCTGTCGATCTCCTATTTCCTCCGGCGTGACGGCGACGCCGTCCCGATCTGGTCCAGGACCTACGAGCGCCGAACCGCGTTCGCAGCGGGCAGCGTGACCGCCTACGTCGAAGCGCTCAATGTTGCGCTGGCCGAGATCCTGGCCGAACTCGCGCGCGACCTCGCGGCGCTGGCGCTGCCGCAGATCGGGTAGTCGTCAGAAGAGGGGCGGACGGCCCGTGCCGCGTTCGGCAGCGGGCATGGCATGGTCGCCCGTCAGCTGGTCGGCCTCGAGGATCCAGCCGCCGCCCATGTTCTTGTAGACGTTGACCGCCGACGAAAACAGCGACGCCCGGACGGTGGCGAGTGTCAGCTCCGCCGGAAACAGCGACTGTTCTGCCTGCAGCACGGTGGTATACGACGTATAGCCACCGTCGTACTGCAGCTTGGCCAGTCGCGCATAGTCGCGCAGGGCGGCGACGAGTCGCTCCTGCGCGGCCAATTGCTCGGCGGTCTTCTGGTTGACGGCCAGCGCGCTTTCGACGTCGGCGAACGCGTTCTGGATCGTCAGCCGGTAGTTGTACAGCGCCGCCTGCTGTGCGGCCTCGGCCTGTGCCACCTGGCCGCTCACCGCGCCGAAGGTGAAGATCGGTCCGGTCAGCTGACCCGCATAGCTCCAGACCCGCGCCGGCCCCGAGAACAGGCTCGACAGCGCCGCGCTCGAGGTTCCCGCGGCGCCGGTCAGGGAAATCGTCGGGAAATAGAGCGCCTTCGCGGCGCCGATCTGTGCGCTCGCCGCGATGAGATTGTCCTCGGCCTGCACGATATCCGGCCGACGTTCGAGCAGCGTGGAAGGCACGCCCGCCGGCACCGTCGGCAGCACTAGCTGGTAGATGTTTTTGCCGCGCGGAATCGGGCCGGGGTCGCGCCCGAGCAGGACAGCGAGCGCGTTCTCAGTCTGCACGATCTGCGCTTCGATCTGGGGAATCTGCGCAGCGGCGGTTTCGTATTGCGATTGCACCTGCGCGACGTTCATCTGCGAGATCTGGCCGTACTTGAACTGTAGTTCAAACAGCCGCACCGACTCGGCGTAGGTCGCGAGCGTGGCCTTGGCGACGACCAATTGTTCGTCGAGCCCACGCAACGTCAGGTAATTGTTCGCCACGGAAGCCACCAGCGACAGGATCACGCCGCGTCGCGCCTCGTCCGTCGCCAGGAGGTTGGCGCGCGCCGATTCGCTCAGACGGCGGATGCGCCCCCACAAGTCGATCTCCCAGCTCGCGCTGAGCAGCGCCTGGTAGGAACTCTGCGGGTTCGGAATGAGTCGCGCGAGCTCCGGCGTGCTGCCTGCCTCCGTGCTGCGGGCACGGCCTGCCGCACCGTTGTAGCCGACCTGCGGATACAGGCCGGAGCGTGTCTGCGTAAGTATGCTCGCCGCCTGGTCGACATTGGCTGCCGCGACCTTGACGTTGAGGTTGTTGGCAAGCGCGTCGGCGATTAGCTGATCGAGCACCGGGTCCTGGAACTGGCGCCACCAGTCGGTGTTGGCGGTGTCGGCGGCATCCTTCGGTTCGTAGATGAACGTCGCCGGCGCGACGATCGCCGGCCGCGTGTAGTCGGGGCCCACCATGCACGACTGGAGCAACAGCACGGCCAGTACGGCAGGCACCGACCGGATCATCGCGGTCATGTCAGCCGTCCTCCGGTGGCGTTGCGGAGGATGGCGGCCTCGCATCTGCCGGGTGCGCCGACGCCGGTCCGGCGCGCTTCTCCTCGCCGCGCTCCTTCATGCGGTCGAAGATGTAGAAGAAGAGCGGCACGTAAAGCATCGCCAGCGTCGTCTCGCCCAACATCCCGCCGATGATGCCGGTGCCGATCGAATGGCGCGCATTGGCGCCGGCACCGACCGCGAGCGCCAGCGGCAGGCATCCGATCGCGAATGCAAGTGACGTCATGATGATGGGGCGCAGCCGCTGCTCGCCGGCAAGCACCGTCGCCTCCATGATCGACTTGCCTTGCTGGCGGAACTCGACGGCCGCGGAAACACGCAATACCGCATTCTTGGCGCCGAGGCCGATCAGCACCAGGAGGCCGATCTGAAAGTACACGTCGTTCTCGAGCCCGCGCAGGTGGTTGGTCAGCAATGCACCGAGTATGCCGAAGGGCACCGCGGTCATCACGGCGCCCGGCAGCGTCCACGACTCGTACTGGGCCGCGAGCACGAGAAAGACGATGACCAGGCCGAACACGAACGCCAGCGACGAGGTCCCGCCGGCCTGTTTTTCAGCGTACGCGAGGCCCGACCATGCGAAGGTGTAACCCGACGGCAGCACTTCGCGCGCAAGGTCCTCCATCGTCGCGATGGCGTCGCCGGAGCTGTAGCCCAGGGCGGCGGCGCCGTTGATCTTGGCCGCGGTGAAGCCGTTGAAGTGGGGCACGATGTCGGGACCGGACACCCACTTGGTGGTCACGATGGACGACAGCGGCACCATCTGGCTCTGGTTGTTGCGCGTGTAGAGGCGTGTCAGGTCCTGCGGGTTCTGCCTGTACTGGGCATCCGACTGCACGATCACCCACCACACATGGCTGAACAGGTTGTACTGGCTCACCGTCAGCGAGCCGAACTGTGCCTGGATGGCGCTGTACACGTCCTGTACAGGAATGCCGAGCAGCGTGGTCTTGTCCCGGTCGACGTCCGCACGCAGCTGCTGCGTACTGGCCTGGAAGGTGCTCGCGAGGCGGCCGAGTTCCGGCCGCTGGCGCGCCTTGGCCAGAAACTCGTTCAGCACGACCTCGAGCGCGGCCGGATCGCCGGTGCCGGTGTCCTGGATCCAGAACTCGAAGCCGCCGGTGGTACCGATGCCGGGGATGGGCGGCGGCGCGATCGGAATCACCACCGCGCCCTCGATCCCCTGCACGTCCCGGAAGAAGCTGGTCAGGATCGTCCGCGCGTTCTGCTCCTTGGCTGTGGCGATGTCCTTGTAGCGCTCCTCGAAATCCTTGAACGTGACGAAAAACGTGCCCGCGTTGGTCTTGAATCCGCTGTCGAGCAGACTGTAGCCCGTCACCATCGTGCGGGTGGCGACACCGGGCAACCCCTTGAAGATCGCGTCGACCTTGTCGGCGACCACCTGCGTCCGATCGAGACTCGCCGCCTGCGGCATGATGATCGCGGCCATGGCATAGCCCTGGTCCTCCTGCGGCACGAAGCTGGTCGGCAGGATGTGAAACAGGTGCCAGATCGCCCACAGGAATCCCGCCAATAGCACCAGCGCAACGGCCATCCGCTTGATCGTGTGATCGACGGCATGGCCGAAGGCCCGCGTGACGCGGTCGACCTGCCGGTTGAACCACGCGAAGAAGCCGCGCTGCGGCGGCGGATTGTGTTTCAGCAGGACCGCGCACATCGCCGGCGTGAGGGTCAGCGCGAGGAATCCGGACACCGATACCGAGATCACGATGGTGATGGCGAACTGCTTGTAGAGCTGGCCGGTGGTTCCCGGCAGGAACGCGGCCGGGATGAATACTGAGCACATCACGAGCACGACCGCGACCAGCGAGCTGGAGATCTCCTCCATCGAGCGCAGCGTGGCCTCCTTCGGCGCGAGGTGATGCTGCGACATGTTGCGTTCGACGTTCTCCACTACCACGATGGCGTCGTCCACCACCATGCCGATCGCCAGCACCAGGCCGAACAACGTCAGCAGGTTGATGGAGAAGCCCAGCGCCAGCATGCCGGCGAAAGTGGCGATCAGCGCGACGACGATGGCGACCGTGCAGATGATCGTGGTGCGGAAGCTCTGCAGGAACAGGTAGACGACGAGGACCACCAGCACGATTGCTTCGAACAGCGTCTTGATGACCTCCTTGATCGACAGCCGGACGAAATCGTTGGTGTCGAGCGAGATCAGGTAGTCCATCCCGTCCGGAAACCGCGCCTTCATCTGTTCCATCGTTTCGCGAACCGCCTTCGACACGATGAGGCCGTTGGCACCGGGCTGCTGGTACACCGCGATGATCGTCGCCGGCACCGCATTCAGCCGGCTGTCGACGATGTACTGGCGCAGGCCGATCTCCGCGCGCGCGACGTCGCCGACGCGCACGATCGCGCTGCCGTCCTGATTGGCGCGCAGGATGATGTTCTCGTACTGCCTGGGCTCGGTGTATTGCGGCTGCGTCACCACCGGAAAGGTCAGCTCCACCGGTCCGGCATTGGGCTGTTGTCCGATCTGTCCCGCGCCGAACAGCTGGTTCTGCTGGCTGATAGCGTTGGCGATGTCGGACGTGGTGATCCCCAGCGAGGCCATCCGGTCCGGGTTCATCCAGATACGCATCGCCTGGTCGGGCACACCCATCACCTGCGCCTGGCCGGCGCCGTTCACGCGCTTCAGCGCATCGAGGACATAGACGTTCGCGTAGTTGGCGACATAGTTGGCGCTGTAACGCCCGTCCCTCGCGAAGACGGCGATCAGCATCATGATCGACGACGACTTCTTCTGCACGTTGACGCCCTGCTGGACGACGGCGGACGGCAGCTGCGGCATCGCGAGGTTGACGCGATTCTGGACCTGCACCTGGGCGATGTCAGGATCGGTGTCCAGCGAGAAGTAGACCGTCATCGTCAGCTGCCCGGTGGAGGAGCTGATCGACGACATGTAGAGCATGTTGTCGACGCCGTTGATCTGCTGTTCGATCGGTGACGCGACGGAATTGGCGAGCGTCTGCGAATCGGCGCCCGGGTAGGTCGCCTGCACCGTGATCTGCACCGGCGTGATGTTCGGATACTGTTGTACCGGCAGCTGCGTCATCGCCACGAGGCCGGCCAGCGCGATGATGATGGCGACGACGGCCGCGAAGATCGGCCGCTCGATGAAGAACCGGGAAAACATGATGGGCGGAGGCCCTACTGCACGACGGTGATGTCGACGCGGCGCGCCCGGTCTTCGCTGCCGCTGCCGGTGACATCCGCCGGCGCCTGCAGCTTGACGCGCTCCGGCTGGATGCCGGCTTCCACCAGCGCATCGCGAACCGCCTCCGCCCGGCGCCGGGCGAGCTCGACATTGGCCGCCGCGCTGCCGGTGCGGTCGGTATGGCCGGTGATCGAAATCGCCGTGCCGATGCCGATCAGCGAGCCGGCCGCCGCGCGAACTGCCGCTTCGGCCTCCGCATCGAGGCGCGACTGGCCCTTGGCGAAGTAGACGGCGGTACCTTGCGGGGCGGGCGGCGCTCCCGGTCGCTTGACTTCACGCACGCCCATGCCCTTGGACTGGCC
>CAVWPC010000048.1:0-37355 GCA_963756765.1 uncultured beta proteobacterium
CAAAGCCAGAATGCAGCCCGGTTGCTCGTCCACGGGTGCAAGCAAAAAGTTGCCCGCCGTCGCGTAGGTCTCGACCTCGTACCCCTCGGCAAGGAGAAGACGTGCCAGCGCCGTAAACGGAAATCGTCGTCGTCATCGACGATGTGCACGACGGGAAATCGCTGTCCATGCATCATCTGCAAATTCTTTAAGAATAGCGGCGATTGATCGCACTTTCGACCGCGCCCGCGGGTGAATGCCCCGGTACGAAACACCTTAACCCACCTTACTGCGCAGCATCCTGAAGGCTACACCAGTTTTGCTGCCCGATGTCCTGAACGGCGTTAGACAAAAGCCTAAGTGATGCGGCGCGCCAATTCTGACACCGCGCAGTACCGCACGAACGTTCACGGTCCCCCCCCTAGCCACGCAATCCCTGAAGGTGGACAGAGTTCGTGGCAAGCGCATGACATCGAGGGCGCTTGCCAGTGCCCGAGCCCTGCCCTCGGGGGCAACGAATCGTGCATCAAGGTGCGATTCACGCGCGGGAAAAAAGTTGCCATGATCGTTGCCCTTACCGATTCAAAATGCCTATGACACGCGACATGACCGCAACCGCCGCCACGATCGATCCAGCGCCGGCTCAATCCAACAGCATAAATGGGAACGAGCGCCCTGGCATCGCGTGGATTCCCGGCAAGACTGCGCCGATGGGATCGAACGATCACTATCCCGAGGAGGCGCCGGCGCACCGCGTGAGCGTGAATGGCTTCTGGATCGATCGCCACACGGTCACCAACGCCGAGTTCCAGCGCTTCGTCGAGGCGACCGGGCATGTGACGCTGGCCGAGCGTCCCGCGGAACCTGCCGATTACCCGGGCGCGAAGCCGGAGCTCCTCGTGCCGTCGTCGGTGATGTTCGCCAAGTCCCCGCATCGCGTCGACCTGCGGGATCACTACAACTGGTGGGTCTACACGGCGGGCGCGGACTGGCGGCATCCGCGCGGACCGGAAAGCTCCCTCGAAGGCAGTGGACACACCCGGTAGTGCACGTCGCGTACGAGGATGCGAGCGTACGCGCAGTGGGCGAACAAGGATTGCCGACGGAAGCGGAATGGGAGTTCGCCGCGCGCGGCGGCCTGGACGGCGCCGAGTATGCATGGGGTGACGAGTTCATGCCGGAAGGACGGCATCTCGCGAATACGTGGCAGGGCGAATTTCCCTGGCAAAACCTCCAGGAGGACGGCTACGAGTGGACCGCGCCCGTGGGCTCGTACGCCGCAACGGCTACGGCCTGCACGACATGGCGGGCAACGTCTGGGAATGGACGAGCGACTGGTACCAGGACCATGGGACGATCAGGAAAGCGTGCTGCACGCTCGACAATCCCCGTGGCGGCCAGCGGGACGCGAGCATCGATCCGCGCATGCCTGAAATCCGGATTCCGCGCAGGGTGATGAAAGGCGGCTCGTATCTTTGTGCGCCGAACTATTGCCGGCGCTATCGTCCCGCGGCGCGCATGGCGCAGGCGATCGACACGTCGACGTGTCATCTTGGCTTTCGTTGCGTGATTCAGGCTGGCACACCACATGAACGGTATCGGCGTGGGATGCCGAGCATGTCCAGGTCGCTACCCACAATGCGGCCTTGATGCCCATGACCACTGAGTACGATTCCCGCCCGGTTACGGCAGATTCGGGTCCTGACGAAAAGTCGGTCGAGCTATCCGCCCGGCGTACGGGAATGTCCTTTCAGCGCACGCGGATGAGCGCCGACCGCACGCTGATGTCGGTGATCCGCACGTCACTGTCGCTGATCGGCTTCGGCTTCACGATCTTTCAGGTCTTCAAGAAACTGCACGACGTGGGGATGCTGCAGGCCGCCAACGCGCCGCGACGCTTCGGTGAGATTCTCGTGGCGCTCGGCATTGCGATGGTCCTGGCGGGCATCTGGTACCACGTCGCATTCATGCTGGGTTTGCGACGCGAACGCGAAATGCTCAAAAGGGATGGTTTGATCCATGCCGAAAGCGTCTATCCGCCATCGATGGTGCTCGTCGTGGCGATCCTGCTGCTATGCATCGGCCTGGCAGCGATCCACAGCATGGTTTTTGGCGGCGGTCTGCTCGACTGACCGTCGGAGAGTGGTTCAACAGTGAGGAGCAACAACATGGCAAAGAAAAGCAACGCACAGCCCAACTTCCTGATCATGTGGGGTGACGACATCGGTCAGTCGAACCTGAGCTGCTATTCGAAAGGCATGATGGGCTACCGGACGCCGAACATCGACCGCATGGCAAGGAAGGCATGATCTTCACCGATTCGTACGCCGAGCAGAGCTGCACGGCGGGGCGCGCGTCATTTATCACGGGCCAATGCGGGCTGCGCACCGGGCTGACCAAGGTTGGGTTGCCGGGCGCCGAGCTGGGCCTCAAGGCGGAGGACACACCATCGCCGGGCGTTGAAGCCGCTCGGCTACCGCACTGGCCAGTTCGGCAAGAATCACCTGGGCGACCGCGACGAGCACCTGCCGACGATGCATGGATTCGACGAGTTCTTCGGCAACCTGTATCACCTGAACGCCGAAGAGGAGCCCGAGGAAGTCGACTACCCGAACGCGAAGGACTTCCCCAACTTCAAGAAGAATTACGGGCCGCGCGGCGTGCTGCATTGCTGGGCCGATGGCAAGGGCGGCCAGAAGATCGAGAACACCGGGCCGCTGACGAAGAAGCGGATGGAAACCTGCGACGACGAATTCCTCGCCGGCGGCCAAGAAATTCATCAAGGCCGCGCACAAGGCCGGCGAGCCGTTCTTCGTGTGGTTCAACACCTCGCACATGCACGCGTGGACCCACGTCAAGCCGGAAAGCCGCGGCCAGTCGGGGCGATGGCAGTCGGAGTACCACGACGTGATGATCGACCACGACAAGTGCATCGGCGAGATGCTGGATCTGCTCGACGAGCTCGGCATCGCCGACGACACCTTCGTCAGGTACAGCACCGACAACGGCCCGCACATGAACACGTGGCCGGATGCCGGCACGACGCCGTTCCGCAACGAGAAGAACTCGAGCTGGGAAGGCGCCTACCGCGTGCCGTGCATGGTGCGCTTCCCCGGCAAGATCAAAGCCGGCTCGGAGTCGCAACGAGATCATCAGCCACCTGGACTGGTTGCCCACCATCCTCGCGGCGGCGGCGAGCCCGACATCAAGGAAAAGCTGAAGAAGGGCCTGCAAGATCGGCAAGAAGACCTTCAAGGTCCATCTCGACGGCTACAACCTGATGCCGTACTTGACCGGCAAGGACGAAGAGCCCGCGCCAGGGCTTCATCTACTTCACCGACGACGGCGATTTCGCTGCGCTGCGCTACGACAACTGGAAGATGGTGTTCATGGAGCAGCGCTGCAGGGCACGCTGCAAGATCTGGGCCGGAGCCGTTCGTGATCTTGCGCATGCCCAAGATCTTCAACCTGCGGATGGACCCCTACGAGCGCGCGGACGATCACGTCGAACACCTACTACGACTGGATGTTCAGGCACATCTTCCTGCTCGTTCCCGCCCAGGCGGGCGTGGCGGAGTTCCTGGCAACCTTCAAGGAATTCCCGCCGCGCCAGAAGGCGGCGAGCTTCGCGTGGACCAGGTCGTGGAAAAGATGACCGAGGCGGCCGGCAGCGGCGGCCGCTGAAGCATTTCAATTGAAAAAAGAGAATTTGCAATGGCCAAGCAGAGACAAGCCGAACATCCTCGTCATCTTTGGCGATGACATCGGGATGTGGAATGTCGGCTGCTATGCCAACGGGATGATGGGCCACACGGCCAACATCGATCGCATCGGCCGCGAAGGCATCATCTTCACCGATCACTACGGCCAGGCGAGTTGCACGGCGGGGCGCGCGGCCTTCATCATGGGCCAGGTTCCGGTCCGAACGGGAATGACGACCATCGGCATCCCCGGCTCCCCGCGTGGCATCCAGAAGGAGACCCCACGCTCGCGGAAATGCTCAAGTCGCAGGGCTACGCCACCGGCCAGTTCGGCAAGAACCATCTCGGCGACCGCAACGAGTTCCTGCCGACCGTGCACGGGTTCGACGAGTGGTTCGGCAACCTCTACCACCTCAATGCCGAGGAGGAGCCGGAGGAACTCGACTACCCCGGCCAGAAGAACCCGGATTACACCAAGAAGTACGGCCCGCGTGGCGTCTTCCATGCCTGGGCGACGGACAAGGACGATGCGACCGAGGATCCGATGTTCGGCCGTGTCGGCAAGCAGAAGATTAAGAACACCGGTCCCCTCACGCGGAAGCGGATGGAGACGTTCGACGCCGAGGTGCTCGGCCATACCCTCGACTGGCTCGACCGAACGGGAAGGGCGACAAGCCCTTGTTCTGCTGGTTCAACACGACCGCCATTCACATCTGGTCGCACCCCCAGAAGAAATACGTCCAGATGGCGGTCGACGAGGGCCGGGCCGAGGAGGATGTGGTCCGCGCCAAGATGCTGGAGCATGACGAGCAGATCGGCGTCCTTCTCGCCAAGCTCGAGGAACTCGGCGTCGCCGACAACACCATCGTCGTCTACACCACCGACAACGGCAACGAGTTGATGATGTGGCCTGACGGCGGCTACGCGCCGTTCCGCGGCGAGAAGGGCACTTCCTGGGAGGGCGGCGTCCCGTGCCTTGCCCGGTGGCCGGCAAAGATCCCCGCGCATTCGATCTCGAACGGCATCCAGGGCCACGAAGATTTGTTCATGACGCTCGCCGCTGCCGCCGGTTTGCCGGACCTCAAGGAAAAGCTCCTCAAGGGCCACAAGATGAACGGCATGACCTACAAGGTGCCATCTCGACGGCTACAACAATCTCGACCACTGGACCGGCAAATCGAAAAAATCGGAACGGCGGGAATTCTTCTACTACGATGAAACTGACTTGATGGCCGTCCGTGTCGATGGCTGGAAGATGCATCTCGGAGTAAAGCGCGAGGGCAGCTGGTGGAACGAGAAGTACTATCCGAACGTCCCGTATCTATTCAACCTGCTCATGGACCCCATGGAGAAGATGGATCCTGAATCCCATGAGTGGGGCTACGCGGGCCGGAAATTCTTCGCCCAGAAGATGTGGGCACCGACCGCCGCTCAGCCGTTCATCAGGGAGCATTTGATGAGCTTCAGGAATATCCGCCGAGACAGGCCGCCGACACGCTGAGCATGCACAAGGCGATCGAAGGCGCGATGACGAAGCTGGACAGCCCGGGCGGAAGCAGCAATTAGCCGCGTGGCTCGCGCCGATCGTTGCGAGAAACGGGTCCGCGCGAGTGCGAACGCGGACTACGATATCGCGCAGAATCCCCCAACTGGAGGTACATCCATGCGCGTAAAAACGGCGGAAAAGAAGCGCAGGTTCCCCTCGAGCTGCACCAAACCGTTTGCAAAGAAGACGGTGAGCGGCGCGCGCAAGACCTCGAAGTCGACGAGCCGAACGGGCCAACCCAGGCGAAGACGCGACCGATCGGTCGAAGCTCCCAATCCCCGATTCCCCATTCAAGGGCAAGATCGGCACGACCTACAAGCAATCGAAATCGGCGTGGCCCGATCTACCGCAAGCGCCGGCCGGCGCGCCCAACGTGGGATGATCCTGCTCGACGACGTCGGCTTCGGGCAGACCGGCACCTTCGGCGGGCCCATCCCGACGCCGGCTCTCGACGAGCTCGCCCAGAGGGGCTCGGGTACAACCGCTTCCACACCACCGCGATCTGCGGCCCGTCGCGCGCGGCGCTGCTCACCGGGCGCAATCACCATGACGCCGGCAACGGCTTCCTGATGGAATGGGCCACCGGCTTCCCGAATTACTCCACGATGATCCCGCAGAGCACCGCGACGATCGGCGAGATCCTCAAGGACAACGGCTACGCCACCTGGTGGTTCGGCAAGAACCACAACACGCCCGACTGGGAGACGAGCGTGGTCGGGCCGTTCGACCGCTGGCCGACCGGAATGGGCTTCGATACTTCTACGGCTTCATCGGCGGCGAAACGCACCAGTACTACCCGGTGCTGTTCGAGAACACGAGGCGGTCGAGCCGGACAAGTCGCCCGAAGAGGGCTACCAGCACATGGAGCAGCGAGATGATTACAGCAGGTCGCGTCGCGCGTCTGTCGCTGCTGAAGAGCTTCACGACCGAGGAGATCAGCGTGCTAAACAAGATATTGTGGTCCGGGCTATTGGCGCTTATGTTCGCGGGATCCGGCGCTCAGGCGCAAACCGCGGCGACCGGGGCCGCGCCGCGCGCACGAACCCAGTCGATCCCGGCGCAATTCAGGCCCTGAAAGACATGGGCGCGCATTTGCAGACGCTCAAGCGCTTCCAGGTGTCGACCGAGATGACCGGTGAGCGCGTTCTTGCGGACGGCCAGAAGCTGCAGCACGAAGCGACCGCCGATCTGGACGTCGACCGGCCAAACGGGTGCGCGCCCAGATGACAGCGCGCGCTCGGAACGCGAGATCTCTACGACGGCAGGACGGTCAGCTCTTCACCCGGCGCAGAAGTACTACTCGACGGTCGCGTTTACCGGGACATCGACGAACTGGTTGAAAAGCTGAAGGAGAGATACGACGTCGAGGTCCCGTTGTCCGATCTGTTCGTCTGGGGCACGCCAGATGGCGCCGCTCGACAAGATCGAATCGGCGATGAATGCCGGGCAGGATTTCATGAAGAGGACCTCTGCGACCACTACGCCTTTCGGCAAGGCATGATCGACTGGCAGATCTGGATCAGGCGGGAAGCAAGCCGCTGCCACGCAAGATCGTGATCACCAATCGGGCCGACGATGCGCGTCCACAGTCGGTCTAGCTGCTCGACTGGAACCTGAAGCCGACCTTCAAGGACGCGGTGTTCAAGTTCACGCCGCCCAGGGCGCGCAGAAGATCGAGTTGGTTCCCGCCAACCAAGTAAAGGAGCCGGACCATGAATAATTCCTTCGGGCATGGTTCCTGGCGCCGCTTGCGTGGTCCTCGAGATGCTGGCCAGCGTCGCCGTGGCGCACCGGATGCGGAGGCGGCGGGAGGCGGTGGTGGCGGGCGTGGGTGCGGTGCGGCGGGGCGGCGGGGCGGCCAGGGCGGTGGAGGTGGCGCTCGCAAACGTGCAGGCCAACAACAACAAAGCCGACGTGCGCACCAACAAGGTCCGCAGCACGAGCGTCAACAATGTGAACGTGAACAGGAACAGCAATGTAAACGTCAGACGTCAACGTGAAGGTCGATGCCACGGCGGCTGGGACAACGACTACCATCCGATGGCGACCCCGGCGGCGGTGACCGCTACGGTGGCGGTGACGTCGGCGGTCGTGGGCTCGATGGTGCGCAGCGTGCCGGCTGGCTGCGTGCCGGTGAACTACGGTGGGATGATCTATCAGCAGTGCGGCAGCACCTGGTATCAGCCGCAGGGCGCGCAGTACGTAGTGATCAATCCACCCTACTAAAGCGGTGATCCGGTGGACCCCAAACAACTGCTCGTCCTGGCCTTCCAGATCGCCATCGTCGGAACCGTCTTCACGTTCGGCTGAGGACGACGTTCGATGACGTTCTACCTCTTACGCCGCCCAGGGCTGCTGCTGCGCTCGCTGCTGTCGGTGTTCGTGGTGATGCCGGTGCTCGCGGTCATCCTCGTCAAGATATTCGACATCAAGACGACGGCCGAGGTGGTCCTGCTGGCGCTGGCCATTTCGCCCATCCCGCCGTTGATGCCCAAGAACGAGGGTAAGGCGGGAGGGGATGCGCCGTACGCACTGGCATTGATGGCGCTATTGGCGGTCGCGGCGATCGCGCTCGTCCCATTGGCAGCCCAGGTCATGGCATGGGTCTTCAATCGCCCATTCGAGGTGGGTCCGGCTCCCATCGCCAAGATCGTGCTCATCATGATCGTCGCGCCGCTGGTGGTGGGGATGATCATTCGCGCGGCGTTCCCGCGCATGGCCGAGCGGTTGCAGGCGCCGATCGGCAAGGCGGCGACCATCCTGCTGCTGCTGGCTGCGCTGGTGCTGCTCGCCGTGACCTGGCGGGCGATCTGGTCGGCCACCGGCGGGGGGCCGTCTTGGCGCTCGTGGTTTTCGTCGCGGCGGGCCTCGCCGTAGGCCATCTTCTCGGCGGCCCGGAGCCCGAGCACGCAACGGTCCTGGCGATGTCCACCGCTTGCAGGCATCCGGCGATCGCTTTGACCGTCGCCGCGGCGGCTTTTCCGGAGGAACGTTTCGCCGGGACCATTTTTCTCTATGTGCTCCTGAACACGGTGCTGTGGAAGGCGTATGCAGGCTGGCAGAAGCGTCGAGCCACACCCGCGACCATCACGTGAGCGGCGGCGACCGGCGATTCACGCGTGCGCCCCAATTACTGCATTCGAGGCTAGGATGAAGCCACCGCACGAATCCAAATTGCCGCCGACGCTCGAGGCGTTCGGCACAGCAGACGAGACGGTCAGCGAGAGCACGCAACTGGCGCGCGGCCGTACGGCGATGGCGGTCGAGCGCAGCTTCCTTGCGTTCGAACGCACGCTGATGGCATGGCTGCGGACCTCGATGTCGATGATCAGCTTCGGCTTCACGCTCGCCAAGATCTTTCAGTACCTGGAGAAGGACAGCGGAGAGCCGATTGTGGGCCGCTTTGGGCGGGAGTGGTCGCCGGCGGTCGTCGGCATCGCGATGGTCGTCATAGGCACTGGCGCGCTTATATTTGCGACCATCCAGCATTACCGGCGCGTCAAGGCACTGCGTCGGCACGGTCTTCTGCCGCAGTGGAACCTGGCCTTGAACGTGGCAGTCCTCGTGGCGGTGCTCGGCGTCTTCGCGCTCAGCACCCTCCTCCTCGAACTTTAGGCGGAGCTCGGTGATGGAATTCGAACTGCCGCTCGCTTCATTGGCCGCCGTCCTCATCTTCGCGGGGGTCTACGCCGCAGGCAACTGGCTCCGATCCTCGGAAAGCATGGAGCGCTTCTGGTCGCGTCGTCGCTGCCTTTCTGCAGCGGCCGGGATTTCGGTTGCCTATATCTTCGTCGACGTGCTGCCGGAACTCGAGTTCCAGCGCCAGGTCGTCGTCAAGGCGGCGGAAAGCGCCGAACTGCTGTTCGCGGAGCAGCGTATCTACATGCTCGCGCTGGTCTCCTTCATCGTGATGTACGGGCTGCAACACATGGTGCTCGTGACCCGCGATCGGCGCCGTGAATCTACGGCGGCCGGGGAGACCGATTCCATCTACTGGGTGCAGCTCGCGGGCTACGCGGCCTACAGCGCGCTGATCGCCTACCTGGTGATCGAACGCGCGGAGCGCGGCACCCTCGCCCTCGTCCTGTACACGTTCGCGATGGCAGTGCACTTTTTGATCATCGACCACTCGCTCGAAGAGGAGCACGAACGCATGTACGGCTCGCGGGGACGCTGGTTCCTGGTCGCGAGCGTACTCGGCGGGTGGCTGGTCGGCGTGCTGATGCCGCTATCCGAAGTGATGGTGGCGCGGCTGTTCGCGATTCTTGCCGGCGGCGTGGTGATCACCAGCCTGCGGGCGGAACTCCCCGACGACCGCGAAGGCCGCTTCTGGCCGTTTTGCATCGGCGCCGTGGTGTTCGCAGCGCTCCTGATCCTGGCGTAGCAGCGGGTTCTGGCTGGCGGACGCTAGGCGTCCCGCGTGGGCCATGCCGCCGACTCGGCACTGGAGAGTGGCTGGGCAACCGATTCGAGCGGCTTGCGCTCGGCGCTCACACCCAACCACAACGCGACCACGCCCGCCGCCAGCATCAGGAACGCGCCCAGCGCGTATCCCCACGCGATCGCCGCAGGCTCGCCCGTGCCGATCAGCGCGCCGAAAAGCCACGGCGCACCGATGCCGCCGATGCCGGTGCCGAGTGCGTAGAAAAAGGCAATCGTCAGCGCCCGCACTTCCACTGGAAAGCACTCGCTCACGGTCAGGTAGGCCGAACTTGCCGCCGCCGACGCGAAGAAAAAGACCAGTGTCCACGCGAGCGTCTGCGTGGCGGCGGTGAGCAAGCCCGCGACGAACAGAATCGCGGTCAGGCCGAGCAGCGTGCCGGACAGGATATAAGTCAGCGCAATCATTGGGCGCCGCCCCCACGTATCGAAGTAGCGGCCGAGGATCAGCGGTCCCAGGAAATTGCCGATCGCAAACGGCAGCAGGTACAGGCCGACTTTTTCCGGCGGAACCGCATAGAAGCGACCGAGCACTAGCGCATACGTGAAGAAGATCGCGTTGTAACAGAAAGCCTGCGCGGTCATCAACGTGAGTCCGAGCACCGCGCGCCGGGGATAGCGGCGAAACAGCGACACACCGAGGTCGACGAAACTCGTGGCGCGACCGCGGAGCCGCAGGACGAGCAGTGGCCAAGGCTGCGGTACTGGCGGAGCGCCGTGCACTTCCAGCTCGACTTGCGCCGCGATGCGGCTCGCCTCGCCTTCGCGTCCGTGCAGCATCAGCCAGCGCGGGCTTTCGGGGAGCATGCGTCGCAGGAACAGGATACCGAGGCCGAGCACGGCACCCGAGCCGAAGGCGACACGCCAGCCCATGTCAGGCGGCAGCAACCCCGGTGTCAGAAGCACACTAGACGCGAATGCACCGATGCCTGCCCCCACCCAGAAGCTGCCATTGATCGCGAGGTCCGTGCGCCCGCGGTAGCGCGCCGGGATGAGTTCCTGAATGGCCGAGTTGACGGCCGCGTACTCGCCGCCGATGCCGGCGCCAGTCACGAAGCGCGACAGCGCGAAGAACGCGAAGTCGGGCGACACCGCGCTGCCGGCGGTGCCGACGATGTAGACGCCGAGCGTCACGAAGAACAGGCGTTTGCGTCCGAAGCGGTCCGCAAGCCAGCCGAACAGCAGCGCACCCAGCACCGCACCCGTGAGGTACGCGCTCGCCGAGAGCCCTACTTGCGCGTCGCTGAGGCCGAGCGCCGGACTCAGCTTGAGCGCGCCCGACACGGCACCTGCCAGCGTCACCTCGAGCCCATCGAGGATCCAGGTGATTCCCAGCGCGACGACGACGCGGGTATGGAACGCTGACCACGGCAGCGCGTCCAGGCGTGCCGGGACATCGCTTTCGACCAGTGATCCGGCAAGGGACGCGGCGCGCTTCATGCACCGGCTAGCGTACTACGCTTGCGGCGCCGCAGTCAGTGAGGATCCGGCCAGCCGTTGCCGCCGCGATCGCCTGCGATACATCGGCTTCGAGCCGCAGATCGCTCAAGAGTCATGGGCGACCGACGGCTCTCGCATGCGATCGCTTCGCACCCAAGGGGTTTTTACCATTGGGCTAGGTGCCGCAGACGATAGCCTCTTGCGTTCGGTGCCGACTCTGGATGAGAGGCGTCAACGCCGAAATCGTTCTTCATGGTCCGGGAGCCACCGTCACCCTTGGCCGCACCCCCGAGTTATGCGAGTCGATGCACCTCCCATCGTCGACATCGTTTAGAGACTGCCCGGCCATTGGCGTAGGTCTGACGGATGGCCCATACATGATCGGCGCGCTCACCGACGAGGTGACGAGATCCGGATGGGGACCGGCCGATTGGTCGTGCATGGAGAAATGAAGATGGGGCATTGCCGAGTTACCCGTATCGTCCATGAAACCCAAAACAGATCCGCCCCGCACAAACATGCCGGCCGAGACGGGTATGGCCGGTGTGCCCGCCAGATGAAGGTAGCGGGAAAGGTAACGGCAGGTGGGTGTGCCCATCGGATGAATCAGCTCGACGGCGTTGGCACGACTATCGGATCCGTTGAGCTCAAAGGGCCACGTACCGACGACCAAGCCATCGGCAGGTGCCAGGACCGGCCAGAGATTGGCGCGGTCACTGAATGGTACGCACTGTTCGTAACTCGAAAAATCGATGGCAAACGCGCTGACGCCATTGTGCGAGAGCGCTTCGTTGTAGTAGAAGCCGCGCATGCCGAATCCGCACTCGGAACCGCAGGAGCGAATCGCCAGAGAAACGGGATCGAGCGTGGTGCCTGAAACGAATCCGTGCCAGGGATTGCGAAAACCCCCTGCCATGAACTTTCTGCCGGATTGCCACGGCCCACGTATGCGAATCGACAGGGGTTGGTTGGTCTCTATGGGGGCGGCCGGAAAGTCGGATAGCCAGAACCCCGCGTCCAGCACGTGGATTCCGGTCCAGTCCCAGCCCCTGGCGTGCTTCCTGAGAATCAGGGAGGCATAGCGGAGGGGATTGCCGCCGTCGGCGATTCCCAGGCTCAGTTGCCTGTGCTCTCCGCGGCTAATGAGCTTGAACGGTCCAGCCAGACAGGTGCGCAGAGACTGGCAGATACTCTCGACGGTCGCCTGGACATCAACGTACGCTGCGTGACAGCCTATTGCGACGCTGAAGTGGGTCGGCGACGCGAGGCGCATCAACGTGTTGTCGTCTCGTGCATCGATTGCATCTGCAAGTGCCTGGGCAAGCGTTTCGGCGCTCTGGAGCGCATCCGGCCGACGCCGCAGGCGGTCCAGATCCCGGCGTGCAACTTCCCGATAGTAGGCCGGAGTTTCCTCCACCGTGGCGCGCACCCGGTAGTGCTCGTTCTCCGCATTTGCGGTATCCGCTAGAACCCGCTCGTACCAGTGTTCGGCCGTGTCCACCGCGGCGAAGTGCTCGGCCGTCCGAGCGGCCGCGAGTGAAAAGGCGGGATGCGAAAGGTTGGGCATCGATGCTAATTCCACCGCCCCCTCGATGGAAAGCTTCGGGTCGCCGGTCGTGCGCATCGCACGGGCCCGGAAGCGCAATAGCGTGACGAGCGGATCGATCTGGTAAGGTCCCTGTGGCAATCCGTCGGCATCCGCAATTAGGGCATCGAACAGCTTGATGGCGGTTATCGGCTGACCGACGAGCATGCTGTTCTCTGCAATCCAGCCGCGATAGGCGATGGATAGGGCATGGCCCTTTACGGCGACGCTCTCCTTTTGGAGATCCTTGTCGATTGCGGTCGGCCTGCCACCAAGCCGGGTCGCAATCACCTCTGCACTGAGCTCTTCCCAACGCGCTGCTGCGCGAGAGTTCAGGCCGGCGGTCTTGGCAAGACGTTCGAGAGAATCCGTCATGTCAGTCTCCAATGACTAAACCAGCAGTGATCTTCTGGCAAAGGCACAAACAACCTCGTGTGTGTCTTCTCAGCGCAGTTGAGTTGGGGTTGGGCATTGGTTCATCGACCAAGCGCCCCTCCTTCACCCGCAAATATCCAGACCCGTGGATCCCCGCTCGGGTGGTCGCGATGACACTACTCAACTGAATAACTACCAAGAGCCGAACACGTGGCTCTATCTGAGTGGTCCGAGGTTGATTCCACGCGTCCGATCCAGTTCACCCCGACCTCTTGACGGCCAGCCTGGAGTTGACATGCAACGTTTGCGCTGTCCAGATGGCCCGGGGACAGGCACACCTTCAAGTTTGCCGTTGCAGTTGCAGGCGCCCTGCCCGAATGATCACGAGTGGTCATGAGTACCCGCGCCGCGCCTGTGCGGTCCTCGCGAAGGATATTGACGCGAATCACAAACGCGCCGTCGGGACTCCTGGGGTTGATCCGATATTTGAGGAGACGGGCTTGTGGATCAGGATATGCGCATGTGTCGTGCACAAGCGAGAAATCGAGAATTGTCGGGCCAAGACCGCCGACGAGATTGGGAGCTGGAGGATCGGGAACCGGCGCACTCCCGACCTGTGCGTTGGCGAACTCCGCAGCTAGACCCATCGCAAAGAGTGAGCCCCACACCACCAACAAGAAGCGGGGTGTGGACTTCCAGTATTTTTGCGGCGGGGGTGGGTCGCAACGACTTTCACGCATCCGCTCTCATCCTACTTGGCAAGACGTTTAGTCATTTCAATCTCGAAAGACTGAACGAGCGCTGCTCATTTGGCGAAAGCGCACACGAATTCATAACCCTCGGGATATCGACAATCGACCGGGAGGGCGACGTTGTTCCAGCTCTTGGCTGACTCTCTATCCCTTTCAAAATGACGCTGTTCCGTTTCTGCGCTTACTACGATGTCCACAGCACTGACGACCAGCATCCAATCTGCCCTGTCGGAACTGGGGGTAAACCGATTCAGAATTTGACAGAAGTTCGAACCGCCCGCTGGCAATCGCTTGCTGACACTCAAATCAAGCAGCCAGCCGCCGTTGCGGGTGAACCAGTAACAACTGACTGCACCTTCGTGGTTGGACGCGTTGAAAAAATAGGCCTGCGTGCCGAGCGAAAAATCGAGTGGAGTTCCCACACAGAAAGGAGGAGAGCCATTGCACTCACCTTCTTGATAAACAGGAGCCGAGAATGCCGGGATTACCCATACCTTGGCGCTTGGCTGCGGCCGTCGGAGCTGGTTGGTGGGGGTGCATATCCAGGCGCCCTTGTCATCAGACAATGCAACCTGCCCGGGCGGACAGGACGGCGGTAACGCGAATTTCGGGTCGATACCAATGCCCACATCTCCGGATATTCCTCCCCCTGCCAGGCCCCCGAGCGGCGCAACGCCGGTGATACTTCCGCGGCCGAGCTGGACGCGCAGATCGCCGGCATTGCATGGCTTCGCGGGTGCTTCCTGTGGGGTGACGTTGTAGAGCTTTCCGCGAGTGTCCAGGCAACCAGCAAGCCCGTTGTTTGCCTCCTTGGCCGCCGTGTTGAATGCGCAACTCAACAGCAGGGCCAGCGCTACCGAGAATCTCATGCTGGACATGACGCTACTCCCGAAGATCCGATAGATTGCGGGCCACCCAATCGCAAACGAATTCGGTACCTACGGGATCTCGGCAATCCACCGAGTAGGCTTCATGTCGCAACGCCAGTGCCTCCTTGCGCGCGCGTGCAGAAACCTCCACCCAAGCGCCTACCCTGACGGTCACGTTGCTCGCTACGAGCATCCACTTTGGATCAAGCGCTTCGTTAGGGCCGTCGTGCTGCACTGTCCGGCACTCGGCGCGTGCGCCGGTGCCAACCGCCTGTGTCGTGGTGAGATGGGTCAATGCAGACCCCGCAGAATTGAATGACACACAAGTCACGGTGCCCGATGCCGCCGACGTGTTGACGATCCGCACTCTGGTACCGAAAGTGTAAGAGCCGAAGAATTGCCTGTCTCCGCGATCTTGAGCTCCCCGGACAGTCGGCAATACCCACAACTTGCCTACCGGATTCGGACTCAGCACCTGACTCTTCGGCGTGCATATCCAGCCGCCGTTGTCATCAGACAATGCCACCTGCCCGACCGGACAGGAAGGCGGCAACGCGAATTTCGGGTCGATACCAATCCCGACGTCGCCAGAAACACCTCCCCCCACCAGGCCTTGACCGGGCTTGATACCGGTGATGCTTCCAGCACCCAGCACCACGTTCAGATCACTGCCGTTGCATAGTGCGACAACCTCCCCTTTGCTTGGGGATAGGTTGTAAAGATTGCCCTTGCCATCAAGGCAGCCGGACAGTTCAACGGGGAGCTGAGCGGAAGCGCTGGCAGCGCCAAGCAAGCAGGCAAACACAAATGAAGTCACTGCCCTCATGCCATGACCCCTGTGGTTTCATTCCGTTGCGCGATCGGTTGAAAGGCGCGCGCAACAAGTTGTGGTCAACTCAACGCTACGCGTCGCAGGCCAGTTGTTCCATAGCCAATTTGGCATGCACGCACAGTGGCGGATCCGGCGTGCGCGATACATCGAGCGCATAATCCGCAACGACCGCCCAAGGGGCAGGCACCTTGCCGCGACCGTATTCGCGGCTGCGACGTTCGATTGCTTGAAGGAGTGATCCGTGCGAAAGCGCGTTGACCTTGTCGGCATCGTCGAGTCAACCTACCAACTCGAAGGCACGATCAAGGACTGGCTGCAGGGCATCGCGGACAGCGCCAATCCTCTCCTCGGCACGGGTTCCGGGCTGGCGGCAACGCTGGTCAACCCCACGCTACCCGCTGGGCCAATCGAGCGAATCGCGATCAGCGGACCCGCGTACTACCACAAGGCGGCGCGCACCGCGATCGGCTCGGCGTCGCCGCTTTCAATGCAATGCATCCTGGCCTTTGGCAATGCCACCTGCACGCTCAGCGAGGCCGTGTACCCTGCCGATCCGGCGCATGCGGAACTCATCCGTCAGTGCATGCATGGGAGATATCCAGACATTCTGGTGGTCATCTGCGATTCGGGCGCCGGACGAATGGTGTTTCTGGGATCACCGCTAACCGCGCGTCGCGCCGCAACGCGCGCTGAACGGTTCGTCCTCAATCGCGTGGCGGCTCATGTTGGTTCCGCGCTGCGCCTTCGCGCTCAGGTCGAACGGCTCGACCCGGAAGACAGCGACACTACCGAAGCGATTTTCAAGCCAGATGGGAAGCTCGTTGACGCCCGTGGAGCTGCTAGATCGAAATCCGCTCGCGAGCGCCTGCGGGAATCCGTGCTTAGGTCGGAGCGTGCCCGCGGTCCGCTTCGCCGTCGTGACTCGAGTCAGGCGCTCGCGCTGTGGGAGGCACTCGTACGGGGACGTTGGTCACTGGTCGACCGCTTCGACACCCATGGCACCCGGATGATTCTGGCGGTAGAAAATACCCCACCCGCCAATGACCCGCGCGGACTTTCCGCGTCCCAGCTTCGCGTGGCTGATGCACTGGGCCATGGACGGACCACCAAGGAGATTGCCTACACGTTCGGCGTTTCGCCGAGTGCGGTGAACAATTCAATCGGCGAAACGCGGCGCAAACTTTCACTGCGATCCCGCAGCGAAGTCGCTGCGTTTTTTGCGTCGAACGGCGTTCGCGCGCGTTTGCGTAGATTCAAAATTGGCGACGAATCCATGGCGGTCGGCTCGTACGGCATTTGTTCCGACAACCATCTCGCATGCTTGACTGGTGCAGAGCAGGCCATCGCAATGCTGCTGCTGCAAGGGGCCACAAATGCCTACATCGCCGAGGTCAGGGCGTGCTCGTACAACACGGTCGCCAATCACGCGAAGTCTATCTACGCAAAACTCCGAGTGGCCAACCGGGCGGGGTTGGCGGCGTTGCTCGGCTCCGGGCCGTAGACACGATATCGATCATGTCCCGCATTTGCGGCGCCACTGGATACCTCTCGCCCTCTTGGGGAGTGGCGAGTTCGATGTAAGAGGTGAATTGGCGGAGAGCGAGGGATTCGAACCCCCGAGACCCTTGCGAGTCTGCTTGATTTCGAGTCAAGTGCCTTCGACCACTCGGCCAGCTCTCCGGCAAGCTCGTGATTATAGCCCACGGAACCGCTCGACCAACCACGGCCTGCAGACGAGCCGGAAGCACTTCCCGCCGGCTCGAAACCGCTGTGCCGCTCCACTTCGAAGCACCGTTTGTGCTAGGCTTTCCGCAGCACATCAGGGGGGGTAAACGATGGAATCGCGCGGCGAAGACAAGAGAGCCGGATTTATCCGTCGTACCTGGCACTGGCTGCGCACGCCCAGCGCGCGGTGGTCGGTCCTGTCGTTGCTGGTGATTGGGCTCGTGATCGGTGCCGGGGCCGTGATCGGCACGCAGGTCATGGTCCATGCGACCGGCACGAACGAATTTTGCGGCACCGCGTGTCACTCTATGCAGTGGGTACACGCGGAATACAAGGCAAGTTCACACGCCGTCAATCGCACGGGTGTGTCCGCCGGCTGCCACGATTGCCACATTCCCCATGATTACCCCGAACTTCTCTGGTACAAGGCAAAGGCCGGCATCAAGGATGTAATCGGCGAGGTGAGGGGCGTCATCGACACCGAGGCCAAGTTCAACAAGGAGCGCGCCCGCATGGCGGAACACGTGTGGGCCGAGTACAAGGCGAACAATTCCGCCAACTGCCGGACCTGCCACACGCTAACCAAGGACGTCGTCGCCAAGCAGAAGGATTTTGTGCAGCCCATGCATGAGCAATTCCTGGCGGGCCAGATGACATGCACCGATTGCCACAAGGGCATTGCGCACAAACTGCCGGAGTAAGGAAGGCGACATGCAAAGGCGGCTACTGGTCGGCGTCGCGCTGATCATGGCGGGCTGTGTTGTCTATGAGCCGATGGTCGTGCAACCCATCTCCGCGAGCTACGACCGGCGCATGGGCCGGCAGGAATCCGGCAAGCGCAGGCGCGCCCGCCGCGCGGCACGCTGCCTGCGCCGCCGCTTCTACATCATTGCGACAGCACCCACTTGACGATGTTCTTCAGGTCGCCCTCCGACGCCTTGGTCGCGGGATGTCCCTTGCCTTCCTTGAGTTTCGTGACCAGCATGGCTTCGGCGTCGCTCTTGCCCTTGTATTTCGCAGCCACGTCCTTGAAGGCAGGCCCGACCTTCTTGGTCGACACATCGTGGCAGTTCAAGCAGCCATCTTTCTTGGCCAGATCCTCCTGAGCGATTGCCGCGCCCGATGCGGCGAGTGCGGCCGCCGTTACCAATACAAACGCCAGCTTTTCCATCAGCTACTCCTGTTGATAGGGTACGATTTTCCGGACAGCGCCAGTTCCATGGTAGCGAACTGCGGCGCCAGCATCCAGTATAGCCATCCACGGTGCAAAATGCCGGGATGGAAACACGCAAATCCGCGCTGGTTGCCCATTCGGCGGAGGCGATGTTCGACCTGATCGAGGGTGCCGAGCACTACCCCGCGTTCCTGCCCTGGTGCGCGGGCGCGACGATCCTCGCGCGCGACGACTCGGTCGTCGTCGCCGAGATCGCGGTCGCGTATCGCGGCATACGTTTCAACTTCACGACGCGCAACCCGAAACGGCGTCCGGAATGGCTCGCCGTGAGGCTTGAACGCGGACCGTTCCGACGTTTCGAAGGCGAATGGCACCTGCGCGCGCTCACGCCCAACGCATGCAAGATCGAGTTCGCACTCCACTACGAGTGGGGAGGCGCGCTTGTCGGCAGCTTGACTGCCCCGGTCTTCGACCGGATCGCCGATACTCTGGTCGACGCCTTCATCGCGCGCGGCGACCGCACCCGGGCCTAGAACTTGTAAGACCCGTACAAGTAGAAGATATTCGCGTCGTAGGGCGTATAGGCGTTCCAGCCATTGAGGTAACTTTGCCCGGGATTGTTGGTTACGCCCGGATACGGCAAGGTATTCACGTACCCGTTGAACTGGTCGTCTGAGTAGCTGTATTTTTGATAGGCGTAGCCACCAGTCATCGACCAGTTCTTGTTGAATGCGTAGGTCCCCTTCATGTTCAGCGAAGTGATTTTCGTATTGGGGTAGTTCGTCAACGGCAGCGGGTTGCCATAGTTGTTCTGCGAAGCCATGTCCGACGAGCCGTCCACCTGCTCGTACATCACCGAGCCGGTGAGCATGAAGCGCTCGTTCACCGGCCAGTCGCCCGCGAACCCGAGCAGCCAGTTCTCGTTCTTCACCGACGCACTCCAGTTGTACGACGAGCTGGTCGGCGGCGCGCTCGGATCGTAGCAATCGGGGCCAGTCGTCGAATTGCACGGGCTGGCTCCCACGTTGCGGTGGAACGAGTCGTACTTGACATACTCGTAGTCGGCGAAGAGGCTCACCCGCCACGAGGTGGGCGCCCCATACGTCGCGTTCACGAACACCTCGTTGCGCGTGTCGCCGGTGCGCCCCAGCACCGTGCTCTTGTAGTTGTTGTCCTTGTAAAGGTATTCGACCGCGATCCCCACCGCATCCGCCGGCGCCCAGTCGAAGGACAGCTTGACCCGGTTCTGCGTCAAGGGCGCCAGGTCGAATGCATATACGAAGCGCTGCAGATAGGCCGGGTCGTTGGCGTCCACGCCGGCGTCACCGTTGACGAAGTTCGACCGCCGGTCCAGGTACGAATAGCGGAGCTTCGCCGTCAACGTGTCGAGCTGCGTATTGCGCCATTCCACCCAGAGCAGGTTGTTGGTGGTGTCGTCGAAATCGTGCCGGTTCTGCGTGATGTGGTAGTAGTCGTAACCGGCGCCCACCCGGTTGCCGCGATTGATGCGGTAATGGGCGTCGATCCCGGCGTTCTCCTTTTCGTAGTTCCACAGCTCGTTCTGGTGCAGGCCGCCGCAGGACGACGCATCGCTCGCGCAAAAGGTCACGGCGGTGCCGTCGTTGTCGAGTTTCTGCCAGTTTAGGTAGACGCGCGTGTCGAGGTTCTTCACCGGCGCTGCCGTCCACCCCACGGTGAATGTCTGCCGCTGCTCGTCGCCGTTGAACGTGTTCGTACTCGGCAGGACCGACAGCATCGCAGACGATCCGGTGCCATTGAGCACGGTCTGCCCGATCGCCGTGTCGCTGGTGGTCTCGTCCCAGGTGTAGCGCACGGCCAGCGTCGAGTTCCACGGCAGCTGGCGCCACGTCCCGTTCAGCGCGATCCGCTGGTACTGGTTGCTCGGCGCCAGGTGGGTGGTGTCGACGCCGTTAGACCAGAACGGGTTGTTCCAGGTCACTGTGCTATTGCTGTTGTTGAAGTTGCTCGCCAGGTAGCTTGCCGACAGCGTCATGCCGATGGTGGCGTAGCCCAGCTCGCCGCTGATGTTGTTGGTCTCGTATTCGGTCGGCAGCGCAAGGTCCACGTAGCCGTTGCCCGGGCTGGTCCCGTTCGACGCCGATCCGACGTTCTTTCCGCTGGTCTTGACCTGGTTGCCGTCCACCCGGAAGTACCACGGCGAGAACGACTGCCATTCGAGCGAACCCCCGGTGTCCTTGCGCTGGGTCCCCAGCTCCAGGCTTTGCCAGGTGGCCGGATTCGGCTGCGGGAAGGTTGCGACGAGGTTATTGCCGCCACTGCCACTGAACGGTGTCAGCCCGTTGAACAGCAGGTTGTGCGGGATCCAATTGGTGTAGGCGCGCGCCCGGAACATGTCGTACATCCCGCCACGGAGGTTGATGTACATGTCATCGCGCCCGAAATTCTCGCCATAACCATCGAACCAGCTGCGGCTGTTGCGCCCGGTGAACCAGATGTTGGACAGGACACCGTTGTCCAGATCCTGGTACTCGTTGAACTTGGACAGGTCCTTGCCACTCGTATCGGTAACGATGCCACCGACCGTAACCTCACCGGTGGACAGGAACGGATCCTGGCTCGACTGTCCCCACGCCGGGAGCACGGCGAACGAGGCGGCGATCAGGACCGAGAGCTTTCTCCTGTGCATGTCCCCTCCCGCTTACCGGATGAAGAACTGCCCGCGGGCCCCTGGTGCATTCGAGCCGTGAATCGCGTTGTGGCAGTTCACACAAGCTCGCGCCACGAACCGGGTATTGGCCGCCGAATTGAATGATCCCGGCGTCTTGCCGAAGCAGGCGGTATTGGTCGGATCGGTGGTCGCCGCCGGTGGACACTGGAATCCCGCCGCGCCGCCATAGATCGTTCCCGGATGCCGCGCCACGTCGTGGCAGTCCTGGCACAGGTTGGGCACTTTCTCGTTCAGCAGCCGCGCGTACACCGAGCCGTGCGGGTTGTGGCAGGACAGGCAGTTCTCCTCGACCGACGGATGCGCGAACATGAACGGCCCCCGCTTCTCGGCGTGGCACGAATAGCACTGCTGGTTTACCGTCTCGGCCTTGAGCATCACAGGCGTCAGCGCACCGTGCGGATTGTGGCAGTCCGAGCACTTCATCTTGTTCTCGATGATCGGGTGGTGCGAGGGCTTGAGGATCGCCGAGCGCACCTGCTTGTGGCACTGCCCGCACACGTCCGCTTCGTTCGCCCGGAACGAGGTGGTGAATGGCGCGATGGTCAATGGCCCGGGCCGGTCGTGGATGTTGTGGCAGTTGCTGCACGCGATTTCGTTTTTCGCGTGCTGGCCGGCCTCCCAGAATCCCAGGTGTTTGTTGCTGGCGTGGCAGGTGAGGCAGACCGCCGAGCGCTCGGTGCCGGTGGCCGTCTTGCTGGTCAACGGCCCCTGCGGCTTGGCCTTGGTCGGGTCCTTCAAGTGCTCGCTGGCGTCGCCATGGCACGCCTGGCACATCGAGCCGCCGGCATCGTTCTTCGCGCCGTGGGCGGTGTATAGGGTCGATTGGTGCGCCTTCTCGTGGCAGGTAGCGCAGACCGGCGCCGGGGGTGGCGTCGCCTCGGGTTTCGATTGAGCAGCGGCCGGAACGCCAACACATGTCAGCCAAAGCGCGAGGGCACCAAACCCGATCCCGGACAATCCGATGCGCATCGAACACTCCTCGCGATGACCCTCTGCCATGCATGGTCAACGTATTCCCATCTGCACCATTGATCAAGGCTCGCGCGCCAAGACACACAGGGCAACGCTTGCGTAGTGGCGCGAATGCAACAGCCAGGATGGCGACGGTTGACGTTCCGGCGTATTCTGTTCATTGTTGATCGGTCAACTTCTTCGCCCCATTCCGCATGAAGCTCGCCAAGTACGTGAAATTTCGGGAAGAGAAGTTCGGTGGTGTGCTTTTCGAGACACGTTCCGAGAAAGTATTCACCCTCAATGCCACCGCGGCGGCAGTCGTGCGCGAAATCGCCGCCGGCGCCGATGAACCGAGCATCAAGGCTCGGGCCAGAGACCGCTTCGAGGGCGACGGGCATGCGATCGATCGCGAAGTGAGCGCGCTTATCGCCGAGCTGCGCCACCGCGGTCTCACCGAAGACTGACGCGCCATGAGCCGTGCCGGCGCGGCCGCCGAGCCGGAGTCGCAGCAACTCCGCGCGCCGCTGTACGTCGCGTGGCAGATCACCAACGAGTGCAACCTCGCCTGCCTGCACTGTATCGAGGAAAGCGGTCCGGGCAAGAAATTCAAGGACGAACTGGACGACGCCCAGGTCTTCTCGGTGCTCGAGCAGATGATGGCGCTCGAAATCCCGTACCTGTCGTTTTCTGGCGGCGAGCCGATGGTGCACCCGCGCTTTTTCCAGATGACCGAGTACGTGTGCGAACGCGGCGCCCAGCTCAAGGTCGAGACCAACGGCCACTACCTGACGCCAAACAACTGCGCCCGCCTGAGTGACCTCGGCGTGAAGGCAGTGCAGGTGAGCCTCGACGGGGGCTCGCGCGCCACCTTCAACCGCATCCGGGTGCTCGGCGAATTCGATCGTGCCGTCGAAGGCATCCGCAACCTGCACGCGGCCGGCGTGCCGGTGGAGATCAACTTCTCGCCCACGCGCTTCAACGTGCAGGAAATCGGCGCGGTGGTCGATCTCGCGCATGAATTGGGCGCGTACAGCTTCTACACCGGCCGCACCATGTACACCGGCAACGCGGTGAAGGCCTGGCGCCACCTCGAGGTTTCGGATGCCCAATACGGCGGGTTCTTCGCCACGCTGCACGCCAAGGCCGAGGAATACCGCGGCCGCATGCGCGTGACCTTCCACGAGGCCGGGTTGCTGGAAGAATTGCGCTATCGACTACGCGAGCCGGCCGCGCTGGTGATCCTGCTGCCGAACGGCCTCGTCAAGCTGGTCAATGCGCTGCCGTTCGTGTGCGGCGACCTGCGTCGCGAGTCGCTGGCCGACGTGTGGGCGAATTTCCAGCGTGCGTGGCGCGATCCGCGCGTGGCGCAGTTCGTCGACGATCTCGCGCGCGATCCGGGCCGCACAAGCGCGCTGCACGAGTGGGTGCACGTGTGACCATTCCGGCCGCCGCCGCAGCCCGCGGTCCCGCGGAGCAATTGCTGCGCGTCGTCTCTCTGGTGCGTTATCGCTTCTTCCTGTTCGCCGGGCTGCTGCCCTACCTGCTGGGTGCCGTCTGGGCCTTTTCGATCGACGGTCGATTCGACGCGTTCGTGTTTTGGGCGGGACTCGCCGGAGTCGCGCTGTCGGTGGTCGGCGTGGAAGCCTTCAACGAATACTTCGACGCGCAAATGGGCACCGACCGCGTCTTCAATCCCACCGATCTGCCACCGATTTCGAAGAGCGTGTTCGTGGTCGGCGCGATCGCGTTCGCGCTCGCGCTCGCGGTCGGCGTGTATCTGACGTACGTGGCCGGCTGGCCGATCATCGTGTTCGCCCTGCTCGGGGGGGCGGCGGCGATCTACTACGAAGCGCCGCCGATCCGCTGGTCGTACCGCGGGCTCGGCGAGGCCATGATCGGCCTCGCCTACGGGCCGTGGATGGTGCTCGGGAGTATCTATCTGCATACGCAGATGCTGTCGTGGAATGCGCTGCTGGCGTCGCTGCTGCCCGGATTGCTGATCGCGGCGCTCGCGGTCGTGAATGCCATTCCAGACTTCCACCAGGATCGGCTCGTCGGCAAGCGCAACCTCGTCGTCCGCCTCGGCCGCCGCCGCGCGGTGACGCTGTACCTCACGCTGTCCGGGCTCGCGCTGCTCGTCGTCCCCGTGGGGGTGTTCGGGGGCGCGTTCCCGGCGGCGTGCCTCGCCTCGTTGCTCGCCATTCCCCTGCTGGTCAGGAGCGGCGCGTACGCGCGCCGGACGTACGAGCAGCCGCGCGCGTTTTTGCCAGCAGTGCGCAGCATCGTCGCCTGCTACGTCGTCGCGGTGGGCCTCTTCGTTGTCGGCTTCCTACTGAGCTTCGCGTCTTGAGTCCGCGCATCGACACACTGCGCGCGCCGCTGTTCGTGTCGTGGCAGCTAACCCGCGACTGCGACCTGTGCTGCCTGCATTGCTGCACCGAGTCGGCGCCGAACAAGCGCCTCCCCGACGAACTCGATGCGGACGCTGCCATGCGCATCGTGGCGCAGATCGTGGCCAACGACGTCCCCTACGTGATGCTGTGCGGCGGCGAGCCGCTCGTGGTGCCGCACTTCCTGCGCGTCGCCGAAGCGCTCGGCGAAGCCGGCATCGCGCTGAAGATCGAAACCAACGGCCAAAGGCTCGACGCCGCGATGATCGACAAGCTCGCCCGGCTGCCCATCCGTTCGATCCAGATCAGCCTCGACGGCGACACCGAGAACGTCTACCAACGGCAGCGGCCGGGGGCATCGCTCGCGCGCGCGCATGCGGCCTGCCGCGCAGTGCACGCCGCAGGACTGCCGCTCGAGGTGACCTTCGCCCCGACGCGCCACAACCTGCACGAAGCGGTACAGGTGATCGAGCGGGCCAGGGGACTGGGCGCCTTCCGCCTCAATACCGGGCGGCTGATGCGGATCGGGACCGCAGCCCGGCTGTGGAGCACGTTGGAGCCTGCCGCTGACGAATGGACAGCCTTTCGCCGCAAGCTCGACGAGCGGGCCGGCATTGAACGCGACATCGAACTTTGCTACATTCCCTTCGACGTCTCCGACGGCCTGCGGCAGGCCTTGGCCGAACCGCCGGCGACGCTGCTGGTGCTTCCGAACGGACAGGTGAAGGTGGCGGCGGCTCTCCCGTTCGTATGCGCCGATCTGCGCAACGAGCCACTGACCGTGGCGTGGGAGCGGTACCGCGAAGCATGGCGAAGCGCCGAAGTGATGGACGAAGCTAAGCGCGCGATCGGAGATTCGTCCCTTCACGCGCGCGCAAACCGGTGGCAGTTGCTGCCGGCCGCATGAGTCTCGATGGAGGACCAGCGACATGAGTGACCAGATCGAACGCAAGACGGAAGACCTCGACAGTGCCCCGAAGCGCGACAACGATCCGCTCGCCTCCGTGCGCAAGCCCGCCTGGGAATCGCCCAAGCTCGAGGACGTCTCCGAGCAAGTGATGGCGCAGCCGTATATCCGCTTCACCTAGACGCAAGCCCTTCCGGATGCAAGGGCGCTCGGTCGACGAGTACCGGGCGCCTTTGTTCGTCGCCTGGCAGCTCACCAACCGCTGCCAGGGCCGTTGCATCGCCTGCTGCGAAGAGTCCGGCCCTGACCGCGCGTGGCGTGACGAGCTGACCCGCGCCGAGGCGCTCGACCTCGCACGGCGCATCGTGGAGGCCGGTGTCCCGTACGTCGCCTTCGGCGGCGGCGAGCCCCTCGGCGTCCCCTTCTGCTTCGAGATCTTCGAGACGTTCGCCGCAGGCGGCGTGGCGCAGAAGCTCGAAACCGACGGCACCCGCGTCGACGATGCGGCCGCCGATCGCCTGGCGAAACTCGGCTTCGATTGCATCCAGGTGTCGGTCGATGGTGCAACTGCAGCCACGCACGCCGCGGTGCGGCCGGGGGAAGCTTCGAGGCTGCAATCGGTGCCATCCGAAGGCTCGCCGCGCGCGGACTCGCCCCGCAGTTCGTCTTCGTTCCCACGCGGCACAACCTGCACGAGATCGTGCCCGCCTTCGAACTGGCCGCAGAACTCGGTTGCGGCGCGTTCGTCACCGGGCCGCTGATGCGCCTCGGCCGCGCCGCCGCGCAATGGGACCGGATCACGTGCGCGGATGCGGACTGGCAACACGCGGTCGACGCTCTGCGGAACCGCGCCGCGTCACTCGCCGCGGACATCGCCTTGTCGATCTATCCGTGGGACATCGTCACCGAGATGGAGACGCGCCTGCTCAGCCCGCAGGCAATGCTCCTCGTGGTGCCGAATGGCAAGGTCAAACTCCTGAACGCGCTGCCATTCGCGCCGGCCGACTTGCGGTACCAGTCGGTGGCGCAGGCGTGGGACGCCTACCGCAGCGCTTGGCGCTCCGACGCGGTTCGCGCGTTCGTCGGCCGCTGCCGCGCCGAACCATCGCTGCTGCAACACGCCAATGAGACATGGCCACCATTCTGAAGGGAGATAGCCTCTATCGGCCTGGCGCCTGTCATGGCAAGTTGCACGAACGGCTGGTCGGATTCGTTCTTGCCGGGATTTCTTTGCTTAGGCGCCTTGCGCATCGGCGTTCCTGGCATTGGTGCTCATTTGGTAACGGGCTACCATGCAGTGGCGATCAAGCCGAAACGACGTGGTGCACGATTGCGAATTCGGGGCACACACGCCCGGTAATTCGCGGGACAATAGGCATTCGCGACCAGAAAAAGAGACGGAGGCCGCGTACGCGGCCTCCGATTCGGGCAACTTCCGCTGGATGCTATTTTTTCGCGGGCGCGGCCTGCGGCGCGGGTACCTGCTTGCCCTTGGCCTTCATGTCCTGGAAGTAGCGCGCTGCGACGCGGTCTTCCGCGGCCGCGTGCTGCTGCTTGGCGACTTCCGCGGCCGCGGCGGCCTTTGCCTTGGCTTCTTCCGCAGCCGTCTTCTGCGCTTCGGTCATGGGTGGCGGCGGCGGCAACTTCGCCACTGCCAGTCCGAAGGTCGCCACCACCAATCCTGCGGCGCAAAACGCCCTTATCGTCTTCATCGCTTCCTTGCCTCCTCCTTGACTGCCGGCGAAACTGCTACCGCCACCGCCTTCACACCGTGCGGTGTGCGAGCGGTGGCGCCCCCTCGCCTGCCTCCCTCCCGGATTTCACCTCGTTGTACCAATACTCGTGATGCTCGCGTGCCCAGGTTTCGTCGACGTACCCGGTGCGCATGGCGTCATAGGCGCCGCGCATTCCGATGGTACCGAGGTAGGCGTGACCCAGCAGCAGGCAGGTCGCGAATACGCCCGCGATTAGGTGGATGACGTTCGCGGTCTGCATCGTTTGCCGCGTCTGGTTGAAATTCGGGAAGTCGAGAATCAAACCGGTCACGATCAGGGTGACGCCGAACAGCACGGGCATCAGCCAGAACAAGATCTTCTGGCCCGCGTTGGCCTTGCCCGCCGGCACATGCTCGCCGGTCAGCATGCCACCGCCTTTCTTGAGCCACACCAAGTCGTACTTGCGGAACAGGTTCTCGCCGATGAAGATCGCGATCATGATCGGCAGCACGACGACCAGAATCGGTCCGACGAAGTTGTGCAGCACCTTGGACAGCGTCGCGAGCCATGAGAACAGCGTGTACCCGATGAGCGGCAGCAGCACCGCTTTTCCGAACGCGAGAACGAGGCCTGTGATCGCCAGGATGGTAAAGCAGATCGCGACGGTCCAGTGCACCGCGCGCTCCACCACCGTGAAGCGCTCGATGAGCCGGCCCGTCGGCTTGCCGTGCGTCGTGATCGGTCCGCGCCACAGGTAGAACGCCGCCAGCAAGACGAGCGCGAATACGACCAGGAAGCCGCCTGCTGTCGCCACCGGCACCCGCAGCGCCCGCCACGTCTGCCCCTCCGGCTGGATCAGAATGTCGGTTTCGCGGCCACGGGTGACCGTGAACTGCGGCTCGCCGGAACGGATTTCCTTCCACACCGGCTGATTGTTCAGCGGCTGCTCGGCCTGCTGCATCACCTGCTGCTTGGCTTGCGCGGCTTCCTTGGCGGAGACCGCCGGCGACTGCGCGCCGGCGGCACAGGCGAACGCGATGCCCAGCAGACAGACGAGCGTTCGAAAAGCGGTGGCATTGGCTTGGAGCATCAGGGTCAGCCTCCGTCAGGAACCGATACGCTTGTACTCGTTCTGGTTCTGGGTGCGGGCGCGAATGTCACGCTCCCACTTCTGCTGATCGCCGTCGAACGGCGCTGCCGCGTATGGCGGCTTGTCGGGCTTACCCTGATACTTGCCCTGCTTGTAATTGACGACCTGCGGCCGCTCGCCGCAGCCGGCAAGGAACAAGGCGGCAACAACCCCGACAGCCAGCGTGGTGAGCGTCTTCATGGGCGTCCTCATGTCTTGGGTTGGGGCTTCGGCGCTTCGGGACGGCCATACGCCGTACCCCAGCCCCAGACGTCGCCACCTTTGCCGCGCACCGTCACGCGCTGGCGATAGATATCAGCGATCGTATCGCCGTCGCCACCGAGCAGGGCCTTCGTCGAGCACATTTCCGCACACGCCGGCAGCTTGCCCTCGGCAAGCCGGTTGCGTCCGTATTTCTTGAACTCGGCCTCGGAGTTGTCGGGTTCGGGGCCACCAGCGCAGAAGGTGCACTTGTCCATCTTGCCGCGCACGCCGAACGCGCCGGCCTGCGGAAACTGCGGCGCGCCGAACGGGCAGGCGTAGAAGCAGTAGCCGCAGCCGATGCACAGGTCCTTGTCGTGCAGCACGACACCTTCCTCGCTGCGGTAGAAGCAGTCGACCGGGCACACGGCCATGCACGGCGCGTCCGAGCAATGCATGCACGCCACCGAGATCGAGCGTTCACCGGGCACGCCGTCGTTGATCGTCACCACGCGGCGCCGATTTACGCCCCACGGGATGTCGTGCTCCTGCTTGCAGGCGGTGACGCAGCCGTTGCATTCGATGCAACGCTCGGCATCGCAAAGAAATTTCATTCGGGCCATGGCATCCGCTCCTTAGGCTTTCTTGGCGACCTGGCAAAGCGTCGTCTTGGTTTCCTGCATCATCGTGACCGCGTCGTAGCCATACGTGGTTGCGGTGTTCACCGCTTCGCCACGCACCAGCGGGGCCGCCCCTTCCGGATAGAACTCCAGCATGTCCTTGCCCTGCCACCAGCCCGCGAAGTGGAACGGGATGAAGGTCGTTCCGGAACCCACCCGATCGGTCACCAGGGCCTTCACGGAGATCTGCGCGCCGGTCGGCGATTGCACCCAGACGTATTCACCGTCCTTGACACCGCGATCGTTGGCGTCCTTCGGATTGATCTCGATGAAATTCTCCTGCTGCAACTCGGCAAGCCAGGGATTCGAGCGCGTCTCGTCGCCACCGCCCTCGTACTCGACCAAGCGGCCGCTGGTGAGGATCAACGGAAACTTCTCGGAGATCTTTTCGGCGACGTTCTTGTCCTGGATGCTCTTGAACTGCGTGGGTAGGCGCCAGAACGCCTTCTTGTCGTCGTGCGTCGGATACTTCGCCACCATGTCGGGACGCGGGGAATAAAGCGGCTCGCGATGCTGCGGAATGGCGTCGGGGAAGTTCCAGACCACCGCGCGCGCCTTGGCGTTGCCGAACGGATACGCGCCGTGGTTCTTCATGATCACCCGGATCATGCCGCCCGAATTGTCGGTCTTCCAGTTCTTGCCTTCCGCCGCTTTCTTCTCGTCGTCGGTGAGTTCTTCCCACCAGCCGAGTTTCTTCATCAGTACGTGGTCGAATTCCGGATAGCCCATGGTCAGGTCGCAGTTCTTCGGATACGACCCATCCGCTGCCAGCAGCGATTCACCGCCCCGCTCGACGCCGAAGTTGGCGCGAAAGCAGCCGCCACCGTCCATGACCGCCCGCGACGGCTGGTACAGGTTAGGCGTGCCCGGATGCTTCAATTCCGGCGTGCCCCAGCATGGCCACGGCAGACCGAAATAGTCACCGTCGCACGGACCGCCGCGCGCCCGCAACGACTTCACGTCGAACGTCGACATGTTCTTCATGTGCAGCTTGAGACGTTCCGGGGACTGACCGCTGTACCCGATGGTCCAGGTGCCGCGGTTGATCTCTTTCAGGATGGACTCGGGCGTGGGCTCGTCCCAACCGTCCTTGTCCTTCTTCATTTCGTAGTTCTTGGTGAGCTCCTTGTCGAACCCGAATTTCTTGGCGAAGGCGACCATCAGCGTATGGTCGGGCTTCGACTCGAACAACGGCTCGATGACTCTTTCACGCCACTGGATCGAGCGGTTGGACGCCGTCACCGAGCCGGAGCACTCGAACTGCGTCGCGGCGGGAAGCAGGTAGACGCCGTCCTTGCGCACCATCGCGCACATCGCCGCGGTCGCGGACGGATACGGATCGATGACGACCATGAGGTCGAGTTTCTTCATCGCCTCGACCATGTCTTTGCCACGCGACTGGCTGTTCGGCGCATGGCCCCAGTACACCATCGCCTTGACGTTCGGGCCCTGGTCGACCGTGTCGTTCGGATACATCACCGCGTCGATCCAGCGCGACACCGTGGTGCCGGGCTTGGTCATCATGCCCTCGGCGTACTGCTTCTTGATCCACTCGAAGTCGACGCCCCAGACGGTGGCCCAATGCTTCCAGGAACCTTCTGCCACGCCGTAGTAACCCGGCAGGGAATCCGGATTGGGACCGACGTCGGTGGCGCCCTGCACGTTGTCGTGGCCGCGGAAGATGTTAGCGCCGCCGCCCGACACGCCGATGTTGCCCAGGGCCAGTTGGAGGATGCACGAAGCGCGCACCATGGCGTTGCCGATCGTGTGCTGGGTCTGCCCCATGCACCAGACGATCGTCGATGGCCGGTTCTTCGCGAACATCTCGGCCACCTTTGCCGTTTGCGCCTCGGTGACGCCGCACACTTCCTCGACCTTGTCCGGGGTCCACTTGGCCATCACGTCTTCTTTCACCTTCTCCATGCCGTAGACGCGATCGTTGATGTACTGCTTGTCTTCCCAGCCGTTCTTGAAGATGTGATAGAGAACGCCGAAGAGGAACGGGATGTCGGTGCCGGACCGGATCCGCACGTATTCGTCCGCCCGGGCGGCCGTCCGCGTGAAGCGCGGATCCACCACGATCATCTTGGCGCCATTCTCCTTGGCATGCAGCATGTGCAGCATCGACACCGGGTGCGCCTCGGCCGCGTTGCTGCCGATGTACAACGCACACTTGCTGTTCTGCATGTCGTTGTACGAGTTGGTCATCGCACCGTAGCCCCAGGTGTTGGCAACCCCGGCAACGGTGGTGGAATGGCAGATGCGCGCCTGGTGGTCGCAGTTGTTCGTGCCGAAGAACGACACGAACTTGCGCATCAGGTAGGACTGCTCATTGTTGTGCTTGGAACTCCCCACCCAATAGACGGCGTCGGGGCCTGCGTCCTTGCGAATCGCCAGAATCTTGTCACCGACTTCGTTGATCGCCTGTTCCCACGACAAGCGCTGCCACTTGCCGTTGACGAGCTTCATCGGCGTCTTCAGCCGATGCGAATGTTCGACGATGCCGTGCTCCCGCACCGACGCGCCCTTCGCACAGTGCGCGCCCATGTTGATCGGCGATTCGAATACCGGCTCCTGCCGCGTCCATACGCCGTTCTCGACCGTTGCATCGATCGCGCAGCCGACCGAACAGTGCGTACACACCGTCCGGGCCGTGGTGACCTTGGTTGCTTCGCCTTCCTTGGCGGCAGCGGCCGGGCCGATCATGCCGTAAGGCAACTGGCTCGCGAACGCGCCGGCCCCGGCAGCGAGGCCGGAGCGCTTCAGGAACATCCGCCGGTCCATGGTCGAAATGCCGGCACCGGCGAGGCGACGCAAGCGCGGGCCGGAGGTCGGTGCGCTGTCGGACTTGCGCGTGAGCAGCATGGCGGTCTCCTAGATGCGCGTAGTGGCGTAGTAATCGCGAACGTGTTCCGTTTCGCGATAGCCCTTCGATTTTTCGTCCGCAACCGGCGCGGCGACTTCACGCAGCGGGGCGGCGAGGGATTGCGTCGCCACCGCCGCGGCACCGGCGCCACCAGCGCCGAGCGTGAAGAGGAAGCGACGTCGCTTGAGATCTGTGGATGGTGCGGGATGCGTCTGGACTGACGCGAACGCGTTGCGTTGCGACGAGGTGCTCATACGTGCCTCCGAAAAAATACTTCGTGACGTTTTGGTCGGGCCACCACCCGGACGGAACGCGTGCAGCGGCGAGACGACCTGTTCTACTTCTGCTAGTCCACGGCGAACGAGTCACGTTCGATCGCCAGGAATACATTGCAGCATTGTGCAACGCGCCGATAGTAATTGGCAAACGAACTCTCGCATATTGCGTTGCAGCATACATCGCTCCAAGGCGCGATGTGCCGTTCGAAGAACACTCGCTGCGCCGCCACAGGCACCGGCGGTCGCGCGTCGCGGCCGGCAACCAGGATGCGCATGGTTTCCAGAAGTGACGCTAGGTTGTTCTCGTACGTGGTTACACGTGGCTGGCGCGACAGCCCAAGCGCAGCGAGATCCGTACGCAAGCTCGCCAGCGGCTTTTCCATCTGGTTCGCGGGGAGCCAGTGGGCGGCGTGCAGGTCGACCTCGCTTTTGCCGACCCCGACGAAGAGATCGGTGTATTCCTGCTCCGCCGCCTCGGCGTCCATGGCTCGGCTCGCCAGGATCAATCGGTTCCAGGCCGCAGCGAGCGGATTGTCCGCCTCGTCGGGCCATGGTTGCGACGCAGCGATGGCCGCCAGCAGCGGTGCGTCCGGAGGCCCGGCGAACAGGCGCGACAGCACCGCGTAAAACTCCGCGCGCGCCTCGTCTTCGGGTGCCAGCGGCCGCTGCACGGCAACCGGAGATATCGGAACACCGCCCTCAGAGATTCCGGATGTCGACACTGTTCTCGTTCTTGATGAGATCGACGACGCGGCAGTCGGCACACATCCGAAGCCGGTCGAGCGCCCCGGGTGCGGCGAACATCGAATGGCCGGCCAGCCGGCCCAGCATGGCCTCGATCATTTTCTGCGTGCCCATCGGCTTGCCGCAGGCGATGCACTGAAACAACGCCGCCTCGTTCAATACGCGGGGCGCACGCGCTTCCGGTGAGAGGTCGAGCCGCGGCTCGAGGGCGATCGCATGTTCCGGGCAGGTGGCCACGCAGATGCCGCATTGCACGCACTTCGCCTCGATGAAGCGGACCTGCGGCACCTCGACATTGTCCAGGATCGCCGCTTCCGGACAGGAGCCCACGCAAGCGAGGCACATGGTGCAGGCATCTTTGTTGATGGCGATATTTCCGTACGGCGAACCCTTAGGTAGCGCGATGACGGTCTGCGGAACCGGTGCGTGGGCGGCCAGGTGCTCGAGCGCCAATGCCGCCGTCGTACGTTTTTCCGCCGTCGGCGCGAACGTCGCCGGCACGCGCGCGGTCAGCGCCGGCGCGAGCGTCCACAGCGCGTCCAGCGTGGCGCGCTCGACCAGGCGAAAGTGCTCGCCCTGATAGCCCAGCGCATTGGCAATCGTGTCCGCGACGCGCATCTGGAATTCGAGGGCACTGCGGTATTGCGGCGCTTCGCGCCCGGTCACCAGCACCATCACCTGTGACGCGCCCCACGCAAGCGCGGCAAGCCACAGGTCCAGGCCCGTCGATGCGACGTGATGAATCTCCACCGGGATCGCGCGCGCGGGGAGCCCGCGGCCCCGCCGTGACACGTGCGCAATGTCCGCCCGCCCGTCCTCGGCGTGCAGCAGAACGCAGGCGTCGCGTCCGCCAGCGTGCGCGTACGTGCCCAGCAGCGCCTGCAGGCGCTGTCCCATGTCCGGCACCGACGGGTACGCATAGGTCAACGCACCGGACGGGCATACCGTCGTGCAGGCGCCGCACCCCACGCACAGATGCGGCTCCACCGCGATGCGGTCGCCGTCGGCCCGGATCGCCGCGGCCGAGCACACGTCGATGCATTGCGTGCAGCCGGTTTTCTTGGAGCGGCTGTGCGCGCAGATCGATGGCTTGTAGTTGAAGAACTTGGGCTTTTCGAACTCGCCGGTGAGCGTGGCCAGCTCGGTCGCCGCCTTCGCCTGCGCCAGCGCGTCGGCGCCGGGAGCGAAGTAACCCTGCGGCGGCTGGTGGAGCGCAAGCAGGGGCTGGTCGTGCAGATCGAGCACGAGATCGAAGCGCTCGCTGCGTGCCACCTCCTTGCGGTCGAAGTCGATCGCGCGGGCGTCGGCGCAGGCGGCCACGCAGGCGCGATGCGAACGGCAGCGATCGAGGTCGATCTGGTAGGACAGGTCGATCGCCTGCTCGGGGCAGGCGCGGATGCATGCGTTGCAGCGGGTGCACAGGTCGAGGTCGATCGGGTTTTCCTGGCGCCACGCGAGCTCGAATGCACCCAGCCAGCCGCGCAGCGCCGCGGCCTGGCCGGTGAACACCGGGTAGGACCGCTCCGGCGGCAATTCGCCCCCGCGTGTCTGTCCCGTCGCTACCACGGTGACGCCGAGCTGGCCCGCCAGCGCGTCTGCCCACCGCAGGGCCCGTTCGAGGGGCCCGGTGATGAGGAGGTGCCCCCCCGAGGCGTAGGTGACACTGGGAACCGGCGCGGCATCGGGCAGCGCGGCCATGGCCAGCAGCGCAGCGATCTTCGGCGTGGCCGCCGGCGCGTCGGCCGACCACCCCGCGTTTTCGCGAATGTTGACGAAGCGAATGGATTGCGTCTTGCCGCTTTCCTCCGCCACGTCACCCAGCAGGCGTTGCTCCTGCGTGCACGCGGCCAGCACATCGCCGTGCGCACCGGCAGCGAAGGTGGCCAGCTCACGCTGGCACAGGAGCGTATGGACCTTGGGCGCAGCCGGCAGGCCGAGAGCACGGCCAAGCGCCGGTCCGTCCAGCGGCATCGTGCCGTTGCAGTTGCACACGTACAGCGACTTGTCGGCGATGCTCATGAACGATGGCGTTCCGGCGATCCCGGCGGCGCGATGTTGGACGTGGCGAGCGCGCGCGCATCGCGGGTGCCGGCGTCGGCAAGCGGCACACCGGGATGCCGGAGCGCCGAAGCCGCCCCAGCCGCGGCCTGCTCGGATGATGGCGACGGCAGCACCGCAGCCGACGCAGGCGCCGCGTCCGCGCGATCGTGCGGCACCGCGGTCGGCGTCGGCGCGTCCACCGCCTGATCAGGCGACGTCGAAGCTGCTTCGCTCGCGGCCGGAGCGATGTTGGCCGCTTCTGCCTCCGCCGTCTCTGCCTCCGCCGCTTCCGCGCCCGCTTCCTGGGTGACCGCGTCGTAGGCCTTTGCCAACTGGTCGAGCATGCCGGCAGGCATCGGGTCGGGCTGGGTGTAGTCGCCGATATAGATGTCGAGTCCGTCCATCACGTTGAATTGCGGATCGCCGAACAATTTCTTCAATGCCGCCTGCTTGAGCCGCGCGTCGACCTTCGGCCGCAGGAAAGCGGTGAAGTCCGAATCGATGGTAAGCGTATCGATCGACGGCAGCGGCACAGGTTCCGCAGGTGCCGGTACTGGATCCCGGGCGACCGCAGGCGAGGCAACGGCGGCGACGGGCTCGGCCACGGTCCGGTCGACCCCGGCCACCGGGGTCGCAGCCTCGCGTGATGCTTCGAGCTTGCGCTGCGACCAGCGGCGCAGCGAAAAGGGCGCGGAGTTGTCGCGTTGATTGGCCATGCGCTACTTCGAGCGGCCGCCCTGGCGGTCGCGCGCGCGCGGGTCGTCGGCGAACGGATCGTTCCGGCGGACCTTGCGACGCGGCTCGGGGCGATAGTGCGCAGCGATGAACGGCTCCATCCAGGCGCGAATCACGTCGGGCAGCGGCACCGGATCCACGCGCTCGCCGCCGTCCATGTAGCGGCCGGCCTGGTTGTAGCTGACCGTCGCGATCTCGGGGTGTACAGCGGGCACGGTCCCATCCTCGTCCTGCCGCCACATCACGAAGACGAACGGCGTGGGCGAGGTCACATTGAGAAAATAGCCTTCGGCCTCGGTCGGATGCAGTTCGATCGCGAGGTCGCGAAAGCGCCACGTCGTGCCTTCCGGACCGTCGGTCACGCATTCAGGCGCTTGCGGAGTCCGCAGTCCCTCGCCGCGTGGAACCACGGCAGCCGGCTGCCACTGCTCGGAAATCCAGCGGTTGGCAAGCGGAATCCGCTCCATCAGCACATCGACGGAAAAATAGACTGGCAACATGGTTATTCGCGCATGCCTTGCATCGTCGATCAAGGATACACCAGCACGTTTTGCCGAGCGGGCTGTCTGATACCATTTCCGAGTCGCGCCTGCAGGCACTTGCGTGGGCGCGTCAACCGGCGCACTCGACACCCAGAAACCAATGGCTCGCATCATCCCGCTCACCGACACCCGTGCCGCCGCGCGACTCGACGCGCTGGCGACGCTCGTGCACGACGCGGCGCTGGTCCGGCGATCGACGGACTCGTGGCGGATCACCGCGGACGCGCGCTGCACGACCTGCGCATCTCCGTACCGACCGGTGCAATTTCCGTTGCACGTATTGCATGCCGAAGGAGTATTACGGCCACGACTATCCATTCCTCCCGCACGGCGAATGCTGACCTTCGAGGAAATCACGCGCATGGCGCGCGTGTTCGTCGGACATGGGCGTCGCAGAAGATCCGGCTGACCGGTGGCGAGCCGCTGGTGCGGCGACACATCGAACGCCTGGTCGCGATGCTGCGCGGACCTCGGCGCTAGACCTGACGCTCACCACCAACGGTGCGCTGCTCGCGAAAAAGGCGGCTGACCTCCAAGCACGCCGGACTGAGCCGCGTCACGGTGAGCCTCGATTCCTTGGATGACGCGACGTTTCGCGCCATGAACGACGTCGATTTCCCCGTGGGCAAGGTGCTGGCGGGGATCGACGAAGCCGCCCGGGCGGGCCTTGCGCCGATCAAGATCAACATGGTCGTCAAGCGCGGCGTCAACGAGACGTCGTCGTGCCGATGGCACGCCATTTCAAGGGCAGCGGTCACATTGTCCGCTTCATCGAGTACATGGACGTCGGGGCCACCAATGGCTGGCAGATGGACGACGTCGTACCGGCCCGCGAATCGTCGCGATGATCGACCGCGAGCTGCCGATGGAACCGGCCGATGCCAACTACACGGGCGAGGTCGCGCAGCGCTGGCGCTACGCCGACGGTGCCGGCGAATCGGCGTGATCGCCTCGGTGACGCAGGCCTTCTGCCGTGACTGCACGCGGGCGCGCCTGTCGACGGAGGGCAAGCTCTATACCTGTCTGTTCGCCGATGCGGGCTTCGA
>CAVWPC010000049.1:0-72620 GCA_963756765.1 uncultured beta proteobacterium
CCTGTCGCAGCTGGTGCGCGAGGACCGCCTGTCCGTGATCGACCCGATCGCGCTCGAGTCGCCGAAGACCAAGGCGTTCGCGCAGAAGATCAAGGCGTTCGGCCTGACCGGCACGGTGCTCGTGGTCACCGACAAGCTCGACGACAACACGTACCTGTCGTCGCGCAACCTCCACAACGTGCTCGTGCTCGAGACGCGGGAAGTCGATCCGGTGAGCCTCGTGCGCTTCAACAACGTGCTCGTCACCCGCGGTGCGGTCGCCCAATTCGAGGAGATGCTGGGATGAGCGCGCAGCCAGCCCCACCAAGAAGTACAACACCGAGCGCCTGATGACGGTGCTGCTGGCGCCGGTCGTGTCCGAGAAGGGCACGTTCATCGCGGACAAGCACGAGCAGGTGATCTTCCGCGTGCGCCCGATGCAACCAAGCCCGAGATCAAGGCTGCGGTCGAGCTCATGTTCAAGGTGCAGGTGGACAGCGTCCAGGTCACCAACGTGAAGGGCAAGGAAAAGCGCTTCGGCCGTTTCATGGGCCGCCGGCGCAACTGGAAGAAGGCCTACGTGTGCCTGAAGCCGGGCCAGGAAATCAACTTCGCGGCGGAGGCGTAAGCCATGGCCCTCGTTAAAGTAAAGCCGACATCCGCGGGCCGTCGCTCGCTGGTCAAGGTCGTCAACGCGGCGCTGCACAAGGGCGCGCCGGTGGCGTCGCTGGTCGAGCCGCAGAAGCGCGGCTCGGGCCGGAACAACAACGGCCACATCACCATCCGCCACAAGGGCGGCGGCCACAAGCAGCACTACCGGATCGTCGACTTCAAGCGCAACAAGGACGGCATCCCGGCGAAGGTCGAGCGCCTCGAATACGACCCGAACCGCAGCGCCAACATCGCGCTCCTGCTCTACGCGGACGGCGAGCGTCGCTACATCATCGCGCCGCGCGGCGTGGCGGTGGGCACGGAGCTGCTGTCGGGCATCGACGCCGGCATCAAGCCGGGCAACTGCCTGCCGCTGCGCAACATCCCGGTCGGCACCACGGTGCACTGCGTCGAGATGCAGCAGGGCAAGGGCGCGCAGATCGCGCGTTCGGCCGGCGCCTCGGTCCAGCTGCTGGCCCGCGAAGGCATCTACGCGCAGCTGCGGCTGCGCTCGGGCGAGATCCGCAAGGTGCACGTCGACTGCCGTGCCGTCATCGGCGAGGTGGGCAACGAGGAGCACAACCTGCGCTCGATCGGCAAGGCCGGCGCCAATCGCTGGCGCGGCATCCGTCCGACGGTGCGCGGCATCGCGATGAACCCGGTCGATCACCCGATGGCGGGCAGCTACGGCGGCGGCGGCGGCCACCCGGTGTCGCCGTGGGGCACGCCGGCCAAGGGCTACAAGACGCGCAAGAACAAGCGGACCGACAACATGATCGTTCGCCGCCGTCACGCGACGAAGGGATAAGCAGACATGGCTCGTTCAATCAAGAAAGGCCCGTTCGTCGACGGCCACCTGATGGCGAAGGTGGAGAAGGCGCGCGCGATCAACGACAAGAAGCCGATCAAGACCTGGTCGCGCCGCTCGACCGTCACGCCGGATTTCGTCGGCCTGACGATCGCCGTGCACAACGGCAAGGCGCACATCCCGGTCTACGTGTCGGAAAACATGGTCGGCCACAAGCTCGGCGAGTTCGCGCTGACGCGCACCTTCAAGGGCCATTCGGCCGACAAGAAGGTTGCGGCAACGGCGGCGCCGAGGAAGAAGTAAGGAGCCCATGATGGAAACCACTGCCACGCTGCGCGGCGTGCGCCTGTCGGCCCAGAAGGGCCGGCTCGTCGCCGACCAGGTCCGCGGGCATGCCGGTCGGGCGCGCGCTCGACCTGCTGGCCTTCAGCCCCAAGAAGGGCGCGCGGATCATCAAGAAGGTGCTCCAGTCCGCGATCGCCAACGCCGAGCACAACGACGGCGCCGACATCGACGAGCTCAAGGTCAAGACGATCTACGTCGACAAGGCCGCGGTGCTGAAGCGCACGAGCCCCCGCGCCAAGGGCCGCGGCAACGTGATCAGCAAGCAGAGCTGCCACATCCACGTCGTCGTCGGCGACGGAAACTAGAGGATACATAGGTCATGGGTCAGAAGATTCATCCGACCGGGTTCCGGCTTGCCGTCACGCGGAACTGGGGCTCGAAGTGGTTCGCGAACAGCAAGAACTACGCGAACACGCTCGCCGAGGACATCCGCGTCCGCGAGTACCTGGGCAAGAAGCTGTCGCACGCCTCGGTCGCCAAGATCACGATCGAGCGCCCGGCCAAGAACGCGCGCATCACGATCCATCGCGCGCGCCCGGGCGTCGTCATCGGCAAGAAGGGCGAGGACATCGAGACGCTGCGCGGCGACCTGCGCAAGATGATGGGCGGCGAGGTCGGCCTCAACATCGAGGAGATCCGCAAGCCCGAGATCGACGCGCAGCTCATCGCCGACTCGATCGCGCAGCAGCTCGAGAAGCGGATCATGTTCCGCCGCGCCATGAAGCGCGCGATGCAGAACGCGATGCGCCTCGGCGCGCAGGGCATCAAGGTCATGTCGTCGGGCCGCCTGAACGGCGCGGAGATCGCGCGCCGCGAGTGGTACCGCGAAGGCCGCGTGCCGCTGCACACGCTGCGCGCCGACATCGACTACGGATTCTCCGAAGCCCGCACGACGTACGGCGTCATCGGGATCAAGGTCTGGGTGTTCAAGGGCGAGCGTGATGGCGCACAACGCCGAGCCCGTGCAGGCGCCGGCGCCCGCGCCGGAAGCGCCGAAGCGTCCGCCGCGCCGTCACGCCGCCAGGAGCGAAGAATGCTGCAGCCAGCTAGAAGGAAGTACCGCAAGGAACAGAAGGGCCGCAACAAGGGCGTTGCGACCGTCGGCAACAAGGTGAGCTTCGGCGAGTACGGCCTCAAGGCCATCGGCCGCGGCCGCCTGACCGCGCGCCAGATCGAGGCGGCGCGGCGGGCCATGACGCGTCACATCAAGCGCGGCGGCCGCATCTGGATCCGCATCTTTCCGGACAAGCCCATCTCGCGGAAGCCTGCCGAAGTCCGCATGGGCAACGGCAAGGGCAGCCCCGAGTACTACGTGGCCGAGATCGTGCCCGGCAAGGTGCTCTACGAGATGGACGGCGTCGAGGAATCGCTGGCCCGCGAGGCGTTCGCGCTCGCCTCGGCGAAGCTGCCGATCCGGACCACGTTCGTGCACCGCCTGATCGGCGGCTAGGAGGAACGACAGGCGGAGGACACCATGAAGAAATCCGAAGCCAAGAAGGCGCTCGCCGGCAAGTCGCCGGCCGAGCTGCAGACCGAGCTCGAGGCGCTGCTGAAGGAGCAGTTCGGCCTGCGCATGCAGGCGGCCACGCAGCAGCTCACGGACCACTCGAAGATGCAAGAACGTCCGCCGCGGGATCGCCCGCGTGCGCACGCTGATGCACCAGAAGGCCGCATCATGACCGAGGAACAAGCCGACAGAGCGAGCGCCGAAGCACGGCGGCGGCGCCCCGCAAGGCGCTGGTCCAGACGTTCATCGGCCGCGTGGTCAGCGACAAGATGAACAAGACGGTCACGGTGCTGGTCGAGCGGCGGGTGAAGCATCCGCTCTACGGCAAGATCGTCATGCAGTCGCGCAAGTTCCACGCGCACGACGAGAACAACGAGGCAAGGCCGGCGACCTGGTCGAGATCGCGGCCACCCGCAAGCTGTCCAAGACCAAGGCGTTCCGCGTCTCGCAGGTGCTGGAGAAGGCGCAGGCGGTCTAAGGGGTCGGCCGGGCGACTGGCCCGTCCGGCACGGGCAGCGACGGTGGCGCGGGTCGGCGGTTGCGGAGAAGCGGCCTCCGGGTCCCGATCGCGAGCCCGGGTTGCGGAAGGGCCGGATTCCTGCCATAATGTTCGTTTTCGTCCGCCGCGGGTGCAGTCGAGTCTCGGTTCCCGCGGCGGTCCATCCCCCGGCGACCGCAAGGCGTGCCCCGAAGCGGGATCCAAAACTGGTCGCCGTGCAGCTTCAAGCGTCACCCTGCGCGGCATTCACCACGCGTGGCGGACGGCGGGTTAAGTTGGAGAGCAAGAAAATGATCCAGATGCAGTCGGTGCTGGACGTCGCCGATAACACGGGCGCGCGTTCGGTGATGTGTATCAAGGTGCTGGGCGGCAGCAAGCGCCGCTACGCCCACATCGGCGACGTGATCAAGGTCTCGCGTGAAGGACGCCGCGCCGCGCGGCCGCGTCAAGAAGGGCGAGATCTACAACGCCGTCGTCGTGCGCACCCGCAAGGGCGTGCGCCGGCCGGACGGCGCGCTGATCCGCTTCGACACCAACGCGGCCGTGCTGCTCAACGCCAAGCTCGAGCCGATCGGCACCCGCATCTTCGGGCCGGTGACGCGCGAGCTGCGCACCGAGCGCTTCATGAAGATCGTGTCGCTCGCGCCGGAAGTGCTGTAACCGCGGACCCGAGGGAAACGAAATGCGCAAGATCAAGAAGGGCGACAACGTCGTCGTCATCGCGGGCCGCGACAAGGGCAAGCGCGGCGACGTGTCGCGCATCGTGGACGACCGGCACGTGATCGTGAACGGCATCAACACGGTGAAGAAGCACACGAAGCCCAACCCGATGAAGAACCAGCCGGGCGGCATCGTCACCAAGGAAATGCCGATCGACATCTCCAACGTCGCGATCTGGAACCCGGTGACGCAGAAGGCCGACCGCATCGGCCTGCGCGGGCTCGAGGACGGCCGCAAGGTCCGCTTCTTCAAGAGCAACGGCGAGCAGATCGTCTAAGGACGGACACGACCATGGCCCGCTTGAAGGAAGTCTACAACAAGGAAATCGCCCCGGCGCTGACCGAGCAGTTCGGCTACAAGTCGCCGATGGAGGTGCCGCGCATCACCAAGATCACGCTCAACATGGGCGTGGGCGAGGCGACGGGCGACAAGAAGATCCTCGACAACGCCGTCGCGGACATGCAGAAGATCGCGGGCCAGAAGCCGGTGGTCACCAAGGCCCGCAAGGCCATCGCGGGCTTCAAGATCCGCGAGGGCTATCCGATCGGCTGCATGGTGACGCTGCGCCAGGAGCGGATGTACGAGTTCCTCGACCGCTTCGTCACCATCGCGCTGCCGCGCGTGCGCGATTTCCGCGGGATCTCGGGCGCGCGTTCGACGGCCGCGGCAACTACAACATCGGCATCAAGGAACAGATCATCTTCCCGGAGATCGAGTACGACAAGATCGACGCGATCCGCGGGATGAACATCTCGATCACGACGACCGCGAAGACCGACGCCGAAGCCCGCGCGCTGCTCACCGCGTTTCGTTTCCCGTTCAAGAACTAGGAAGGCACGCCATGTCCAAGCTGGCACTCATCAACCGCAACGAGAAGCGCAAGAAGCTCGTCGCCAAGTTCGCGAAGAAGCGCGAGGCGCTGCAGGCGATCATCGACGATCCGAAGGCGTCGGACGAGACGCGCTACGAGGCGCGCCTCAAGATCCAGGCGCTGCCGCGCAACGCCAACAAGACGCGCGCTGCGCAACCGCTGCGCGCTGACGGGCCGTCCCCGCGGCGTGTACCGCAAGTTCGGCCTGGGCCGCAACAAGCTTCGCGAGTTCGCGATGCGCGGCGAGATGCCCGGCATCGTCAAGGCCAGCTGGTAAGCCGCACGCGACGCAAACGAGGTCACGTATGAACATGACTGATCCCATCGCCGACATGCTGACGCGCATCCGCAACGCGCAGATGACGGAAAAGGCGACCGTGGCGATGCCGTCTTCGAAGGTGAAGATCGCCATCGCCAAGGTGCTGCAGGACGAGGGCTACATCGACGGCTTCAAGGTCGGCGGCGAGGAAGCCAAGCCGCAGCTCGAGATCGCGCTGCGCTACTACGCCGGCCGTCCGGTCATCGAGAAGCTCGAGCGCGTGTCGAAGCCCGGCCTGCGCATCTACAAGAGCAAGGACGACATCCCGCGCGTCATGAACGGCCTCGGCATCGCCATCGTGTCGACGTCGCAGGGCGTGATGACGGACCGCAAGGCGCGCGCCACCGGCGTGGGCGGCGAAGTCCTCTGCATCGTGGCGTGACGAGGAGGAAGCGAGACCATGTCCCGCATCGGTAACAATCCGGTCAAGCTGCCGCCCAAGGTCGAGGTGACCCTGGCCGCCGGCCAGATCAAGGTCAAGGGTCCGCTGGGCGAGCTGACGCGCAAGTTCGGCAACACCGTAACCATCGAGAAGGACGGCGACGAGCTCGTGTTCAAGGCGGCCGACGACGAGGCGCGCGCCATGCAAGGCACGCTGCGCGCGCTGGTCGCCAACATGGTCAAGGGCGTCACCGACGGCTTCGAGCGCAAGCTCACGCTGGTCGGCGTCGGCTATCGCGCGCAGGCGGCCGGCGACAAGATCAACCTCACGCTCGGCTTCTCGCACCCGGTCGTGCACACGATGCCGAAGGGCGTCAAGGTCGAGACGCCCGTGCAGACGGAGATCGTGGTCAAGGGCATCGACAAGCAGGCCGTCGGCCAGGTCGCTGCGGAGATCCGCGCCTACCGTCCGCCCGAGCCGTACAAGGGCAAGGGCGTGCGCTACTCCGACGAGCGCGTCGTGATCAAGGAAACGAAGAAGAAGTAAGGACTCGCGATCCATGGACAAGAAAGAAGCCCGCAGCCGCCGCTCCCGCAAGACCCGCGTCCGCATCGCCGAGCAACGCGCGACGCGCCTCGTCGTCAGCCGGTCGAACAGCCACATCTACGCGCAGATCATCGCGCCCGAGGGCGACCGCGTGCTGGCGAGCGCGTCGACGCTCGAGGCCGACGTGCGCAAGGATTGCAAGAGCGGCGGCAACAAGGCCGCGGCGGAGCTCGTCGGCAAGCGCATCGCCGAGAAGGCGAAGTCGCTCGGCATCGAGGCGGTCGCGTTCGATCGCTCCGGTTTCCGGTTTCATGGCCGCGTCAAGGCGCTGGCGGAAGCCGCCCGCGCCGGCGGCCTCAAGTTCTAAGGCAATCAGGTACGACCATGGCCCAACAACGCAGCAATCGAGAAAGCAGCAGCAGGACGACCGCGGCGACGGCCTGCGCGAGAAGATGATCGGGATCAACCGCGTCACCAAGGTGGTGAAGGGCGGACGGATCCTGGGCTTCGCGGCGCTGACGGTCGTCGGCGACGGCGACGGCCGCGTCGGCATCGGCAAGGGCAAGGCGAAGGAAGTGCCGGTCGCCGTGCAGAAGGCGATGGAGGAAGCGCGCCGCAGGATGGTGAAGGTGAGCCTCAAGAAGGGCACGCTGCACCACCCGGTGGAAGGCCGGCACGGCGCGACCAAGGTGTTCATGCAGCCCGCGGCGGACGGTACCGGCGTGATCGCCGGCGGCCCGATGCGCGCGGTGTTCGAGGTGGTCGGCGTCACCAACGTGCTCGCCAAGTGCCATGGCTCGACCAACCCGTACAACCTGGTGCGCGCCACGCTGAACGCGCTGCAGAACTGCAGTGCGCCGGCGGAGATCGCGGCCAAGCGCGGCAAGACGATCGAAGAGATCCTGGGAGCGCTGAACGATGGCCGACGGCAAAAGAAGATCAAGGTGAAGCTCGCCAAGGGCGTCGCGCGCACGCGCAAGGACCATCGCGACGACGGTGCGCGGGCTGGGCCTCAAGTGGACGAACCACACGGTCGAGGTCGATCGACACGCCGTGCACGCGCGGCATGATCAACAAGGTCAGCTACCTGCTCGTGGTCGAGCAGTAAGCAAAGGGATAGCGACATGCGACTCAATACGATCAAGCCCGCCGAGGGCAGCAAGAAGAACCGCCGCCGCGTCGGCCGCGGCATCGGCTCGGGCCTCGGCAAGACCGCCGGCCGCGGCCACAAGGGCCAGAAGTCCCGCTCGGGCGGCTTCCACAAGGTCGGCTTCGAAGGCGGCCAGATGCCGCTGCAGCGCCGCCTGCCGAAGCGCGGCTTCGTGTCGCTCGCCAAGAACGACAGCGCCGAGATGCGCCTGTCCGATCTGCAGAAGCTGCCGGTCGCCGAGGTCGACGTGCTGGCGCTCAAGGCCGCCGGCCTCGTGCAGGCGGGGCGAAGACGGTGAAGGTGATCAAGACGGGCAAGCTCGAGAAGCGCGGTGAAGCTCTCCGGCGTGCTCGCGACCAAGGGTGCCAAGGCGGCCATCGAAGCCGCCGGCGGCAGCGTGGCATAAGCGGCGCGCGATCCAGCGGAATCGAGAGAAAGAACCACGTGGCAACAGCCAATCCGGCACTGAAGAGCGGCAACAAGTACGGCGACCTGAAGCGCCGCTTGTGGTTCCTGCTGGGCGCGCTCATCGTTTACCGGATCGGGACGCACATCCCGGTGCCGGGCATCAACGCGTCCGTGCTCGACGAGCTCTTCCGCTCGCAGCAGGGCGGCATCCTCGGGCTGTTCAACGTGTTTTCGGGCGGGGCGCTGTCGCGCTTCTCGATCTTCGCGCTGGGCATCATGCCGTACATCTCGGCGTCGATCATCATGCAGCTGTGCACGGTGGTGGTGCCCTCGCTCGAGGCGCTGAAGAAGGAGGGCGAGGCCGGCCGGCGCAAGATCACGCAGTACACGCGCTACGCGACGCTGGGCCTCGCGTTCTTCCAGGCGCTCGCGATCTCGGCGGCGCTGGAGGCGCAGGCGGGCCTCGTGATCGACCCGGGCTTCACGTTCCGCATCATCTCGGCGGTCACGCTGGTCACCGGGACGATGTTCCTCATGTGGCTCGGCGAGCAGATCACCGAGCGCGGCCTGGGCAACGGCATCTCGCTCATCATCTTCGCGGGCATCGCCGCGGGCCTGCCGAACGCCATCGGGCTGACGCTCGAGCAGGCGCGCACCGGCGCGTACTCGATCCCGCTGGTGCTCGGCATCGCCGCGCTGGTCGTCGCGGTGACGGCGTTCGTGGTGTTCGTCGAGCGCGCGGTGCGCAAGATCCTCGTCAACTACGCGAAGCGCCAGGTCGGCAACAAGGTCTACCAGGGCCAGAGCTCGTTCCTGCCGCTCAAGCTCAACATGGCCGGCGTGATCCCGCCGATCTTCGCGTCGTCGATCATCCTGTTCCCGGCGACGATCGCGCAGTGGTTCGGCTCGGGCGAGAACACGATCTGGCTGCGCGACATCGCGGCCACGCTGGCCCCCGGCCAGCCGGTGCACGAGATCCTGTACGCGGCGGCGATCATCTTCTTCTGCTTCTTCTACACGGCGCTGCAGTACAACCCGAAGGAGACGGCGGAGAACCTGAAGAAGAGCGGGGCGTTCATCCCCGGCTACCGTCCGGGCGACCAGACGGCCAAGTATCTCGAGAAGATCACGCTGCGCCTGACGCTGCTGGGCTCGCTGTACCTCGTGATCGTGTGCTTCATCCCCAACTTCCTCATCGCGTGGAAGAACGTGCCGTTCTACTTCGGTGGAACGTCGCTGCTGATCATCGTGGTCGTCACGATGGACTTCATGACCCAGGTGCAGGCGTACCTGATGTCGCAGCAGTACGAGAGCCTGCTCAAGAAGGCGAATTTCAAGGGCGGGTTGCCGACGCGCTGATGGCGAAAGAAGACACGATCCAGATGCAGGGCGAAGTCGTCGAGATGCTTCCCAACGCCACGTTCCGCGTGAAGCTCGAGAACGGTCACGTCGTTCTGGGGCACATCTCGGGGAAGATGCGGATGCACTACATCAAGATCCTGCCGGGCGACAAGGTGACGGTGGAGGTCTCGCCCTACGACTTGTCGCGGGCGCGGATCACGTTCCGGGCGAAGTAGGCGCGAAGGGTTGCAGGAGTCAGGTAATCGAAGGCACCGGTGTTTCCGGTGGCGCGCCGAAGGCGCGATGAAGCGGTGAACTGGAGAACGAAATGAAAGTACTGGCATCGGTCAAGAAAATCTGCCGCAACTGCAAGATCATCCGGCGCAACGGCGTCGTGCGCGTGATCTGCACCGACCCGCGCCACAAGCAGCGCCAGGGTTGATCACGGCATCCCGACACGAACCAACATTGGACAGGTAGAACCATGGCCCGTATTGCAGGCGTCAACATCCCGAACCACCAGCATGCCGTCATCGCGCTGCAGGCGATCTACGGCATCGGCCCCACGCGCGCGAAGATGATCTTCGCGGCGACCGGCATCGCGCCGGCCACCAAGATCAAGGACCTCTCCGACGGCGAGATGGACAAGATCCGCGAGCAGGTGGGCAAGTTCGCGGTCGAGGGCGACCTGCGCCGCGAGAGTGACGATGAGCATCAAGCGGCTGATGGACCTGGGCTGCTATCGCGGCTCGCGCCATCGCAAGGGCCTGCCCGTGCGCGGCCAGCGCACCCGCACCAACGCCCGCACCCGCAAGGGTCCGAAGAAGGGCCGCACCGTCGCGCTCGCCAAGGGCGTGACCAAGTAATCGAAGCGGCCCGAACCAAGGAACTGTAAACGATGGCACAGCAACCGTCCCAGAAGGCAACCGCGGCGCGCGCGCGCAAGAAGGTCAAGAAGAACGTGACCGAGGGCATCGCGCACATCCACGCGTCCTTCAACAACACGATCATCACGATCACCGACCGCCAGGGCAACGCGCTGTCGTGGGCGACGTCGGGCGGCGCCGGCTTCAAGGGCTCGCGCAAGTCGACGCCGTTCGCGGCGCAGGTCGCGGCGGAAGCGGCCGGCCGCGCGGCGCAGGAATGCGGCGTGAAGAATCTCGAAGTGCGCATCAAGGGCCCCGGCCCCGGCCGCGAATCGGCGGTGCGCGCGCTGAATGCGCTGGGCATGAAGATCTCCAGCATCACCGACGTGACGCCGGTGCCGCACAACGGCTGCCGCCCGCCGAAGCGTCGTCGCATCTAATTTTGTTTGCAACTTAGGATAGCAATGGCTCGCTACATCGGACCCAAATGCAAGCTGGCGCGACGGGAAGGCACCGACCTTTTCCTGAAAAGCGCGCGTCGATCGCTCGACTCCAAGTGCAAGCTGGATACCAAGCCCGGTCAGCATGGCGTGAAATCCGGCATGCGCCAATCCGACTTCGGCAACCAGCTGCGCGAGAAGCAGAAGCTGCGCCGGATGTACGGCCTGCTCGAGCGGCAGTTCCGCCGGTACTTCGTCGAGGCCGCCCGCCGCAAGGGCTCGACCGGCGAGAACCTGCTGCAGCTCCTCGAGTCGCGGCTCGACAACGTCGTCTACCGCATGGGCTTCGGCTCGACGCGCGCCGAAGCCCGGCAGCTCGTCACGCACTGCGCGATCATGGTCAACGGGCAGGCTGCTCAACGTGCCGTCGGCGATGCTGAAGGCCGGCGACGTCGTCAGCGTCGACCGAGAAGGCCAAGGCGCAGCTGCGCATCACGGATTCGCTGCAGCTCGCCGAGAAGGTCGGCTTCCCCTCCTGGGTCGAGGTCGACGCCGAAGAAGATGACCGGCACGTTCAAGGGCGCGCCGGAGCGCTCCGAATTCGGCCAGGACATCAACGAAAGCCTGGTCGTCGAGCTGTATTCGAAGTAATCGCAGGGTCATCGGCAGTCAGAGAGTCGCGCAATTCCGGCGCCCCCCCCGGATTCGCAAAAGGATTTCGCATGCAGAGCAATGTTCTGTTGAAACCGCGCATCATCGACGTGCAATCGACGTCGCCGTTCCACGCCAAGGTGGTGATGGAGCCGTTCGAGCGCGGCTATGGCCACACGCTGGGCAACGCGCTTCGCCGCGTGCTGCTCTCGTCGATGCCCGGCTACGCGCCGACCGAAGTCAAGATCACCGGCGTGCTGCACGAGTACTCGGCGCTCGACGGCGTGCAGGAAGACGTCGTCGACGTGCTGCTCAACCTCAAGGGCGTGGTGCTGAAGCTGCACAACCGCGACCACGTGATGCTGCGCCTCGCCAAGTCGGGCGAAGGCGTGGTCACGGCCGCCGACATCGAGCCCAACCACGACGTCGAGATCATCAATCCCGACCACGTGATCGCCCACCTGACGGCGGGCGGCAAGCTCGAGATGGAAATCCGGGTCGAGAAGGGGCGCGGCTACCAGCCCGCCACCGCGCGCGTGAAGCCGGAAGGCGGCCGCACCATCGGCAGCATCCTGCTCGACGCGTCGTTCTCGCCGGTGCGCCGCGTGAGCTACGCGGTGGAGTCGGCGCGCGTCGAGCAGCGCACCGACCTCGACAAGCTGGTGCTCGACATCGAGACCAACGGCGTCGTCGAGCCCGAGCAGGCGGTGCGCTATGCCGCTTCGGTGCTGGTCGAGCAGCTGTCGGTGTTCGCGGATCTCAAGGGTACCGACACGCCGGCCGACGGAGCGCAGTTCGCCGCAGGTCGATCCGATCCTGCTGCGCCCGGTCGACGACCTCGAACTGACGGTGCGTTCGGCCAATTGCCTCAAGGCCGAGAACATCTATTACATCGGCGATCTCATCCAGCGCACGGAGACCGAGCTTCTGAAGACGCCGAACCTCGGCCGCAAGTCGCTGAACGAGATCAAGGAAGTGCTCGCGTCGCGCGGCCTGTCGCTCGGCATGAAGCTCGAGAACTGGCCGCCGGCGGGACTCGACCGGCCGTAAGCGCTCCAAGTCGGACGAATCAATCAAAGACCAAGAATCGAGCGCCGTGCGAAGCCGCGCCACCTACTGAAGGACTAGTGCCATGCGTCACCGTCACGGATTGCGGAAACTGAACCGCACCAGCAGCCATCGCCTCGCGATGCTGCGCAACATGACCAATTCGCTGTTCACGCACGAGGTCATCAAGACCACGCTGCCGAAGGCGAAGGAACTGCGCCGCGTCGCGGAGCCGCTGATCACGCTGGCGAAGATGCCGACCGTGGCCAACCGCCGCGTCGCGTTCGACCGCCTGCGCGACCGCGCCGTCGTCACCAAGCTCTTCAACGAACTCGGGCCGCGCTACCAGGCGCGCCCGGGCGGCTACCTGCGGATCCTCAAGTTCGGCTTCCGCCAGGGCGATGCCGCGCCGATGGCGCTGGTCGAGCTGGTCGACCGGCCCGAAGCGGCGGCGGCGCCCGAAGAACACGCGGCGAGCGGCAGCTCGTCCGCAGTTGCGCATAGCAGAAAAGCCGGGCGCGCGCCCGGCTTTTTCTTGCCGCCGGGCGCGCGGTGCGTCGTGTAGGATCGCGACGATCGATGGCCGGAATACGATCAATACTGGTCACCGGCGGCGCGGGCTACGTGGGCTCGCACGTCGTCGTGGAGCTCGCGCGGGCGGGCTATCGCGCCCGTGGTGCTCGACAACTATTCGAACAGCACGCCCGCCGTGCTGCCGCGGTTGCAGGCGCTCGCGGGCCGGCCGGTGCCCGCGGTCACTGCCGACGTGCGCGACGCGGCGGCGTTGCGCGCCGCCTTTCACGATCACCCGATCACCGCGGTCGTGCATTGCGCCGGGCTCAAGGACGTGCGGCGAATCGGAGGAACGGCCGCTCGCGTACTACGACGTCAACGTGGCGGGCGCGATCACGCTCGCCGAGGTCATGGGCGAGGCCGGCGTGGCCACGCTGGTCTTCAGCTCGTCGGCGTCGGTGTACGGCGAGCCGGACGACGCTGCCGGTGACCGAGGATGCCCGCCCGCGGCCGTACAACGTCTACGGGCGCACGAAGTGGGTCGTCGAGGACTTCCTGCGCGACCTGGCGCAGCGCGAATGCCAACTGGCGCATCGCCATCCTGCGCTATTTCAATCCGGCCGGCGCGCATTCGTCGGGCATGCTCGGCGAGGTTCCGCGCGGCCGCCCGAACAATCTCGTGCCGCTGCTGGGCCGGATTGCGATCGGCGAACTTGCCGACCTGCCGGTCTACGGCAACGACTGGCCGACGCCGACGGCACCTGCATCCGCGATTACCTGCACGTGCAGGACCTGGCGGAGGGTCACGTCGCCGCACTGAAGGCATGCTCGCGACCACCGGGGCGCTATGACGCTCAACCTCGGCGCCGGCCGGGGCCACTCGGTGCTCGAGGTGGTCAAGGCCTTCGAGGCGGCGTGCGGCCGGAAGATCGCGCGCACGCTGGCGCCGCGTCGTGCGGGCGACGTGGCCGCGTACTATGCCGACCCGACGCGCGCCGAAAAGATCCTCGGCTGGCGTGCCACGCGCAATCTCGACGCGATCTGCGCCGACGCCTGGCGCTGGCAGAAGAACGGCGGCCGCTACTAGCTTCGTCCGGAAGATACTTCGGCCATGCGCATTGCCGCCGTCCGCACGCACGTTCTCGAAGCGGCCTTGTCCGAGCCGTTCCATTGGTCGTTCAACGCTACCAGTGTCCGCGCGGCATCGTGCGCATTCCCGATGGTCCCGGGCTCGGGATCGAGGTCAACCGGGACGCGTTGCGGGAGTTCGCGGCGTCGTGATCCGCCTCACGCGACCTTGAGCGCCTCGACCCGGATCTCCTCCGTCAGCTGCGCTTTCAGCGCGGAAAACTCCGGCGTCGTCTTCACCGTGTAGTGGCGCGGATGCGCCAGCGTCACCGCGAGCTCGGCCTTGATCCGACCGGGCCGGGCGCTCATCACGACCACGCGATTGGCCATGAAGATCGCTTCCTCGATGTCGTGCGTCACGAAGAGCACGGTCGTACGTTCCGATTCCCAGATCGACAGCAACAATTCCTGCATCAACGAGCGGGTCTGGTTGTCGAGCGCGCCGAAGGGTTCGTCGAGGAGCAGGATCTTCGGTTCGTTGGCGAGCGCGCGCGCGATCGCCGTGCGCTGCTGCATGCCGCCCGACAGCATCTTCGGGTAGTGGTGCTCGAAGCCCGTAAGCCCGACCTTGTCCAGCCAGTGACGCGCGAGCTCGTCCTGGCGCGCCACGGACAGGCCGCGCTCGCGCAGGCCGAAGCAGACGTTCTCGCGCACCGTAAGCCAGGGGAAGAGCGTATAGCTCTGGAAGACCATGCCGCGCTCCGCGCCCGGCGCGGTGACAGCGGCGCCGTCGAGCAGCACGCGGCCCATGGTAGGGATGTCGAGACCGGCGACGATGCGCAGCAGCGTCGACTTGCCGCAACCGGAGGGCCCGAGAATGGTGATGAAGTCGTTGTCGGCTACCGTCAGCGAAGTCGGCCGCAACGCTTCCGTCGGCGCGCCGCCACGCACGCCGGGGAAAACGCGGCCGACACCCTCGATCGCGAGCTTGCCCCCGCCCACCACCGCAGCGCGCGACGTGTTCCCGGCGGCGCTGGCCGCCGCGCTCATGCGAGGCTCCACGGAAAAAGGCGCTGGTTGCCCCACTTGAACAGGAAATCGGAGATGAGGCCGATCAGCCCGATCACGATGATTCCGAAGATGATCTGCCCGGTATTGAGCAGTGCCTGGCTGTCGGTGATCATGTGGCCGATGCCGGACGAGGCGCCGATGAGTTCGGCTACGATCACGTAGGTCCAGGCCCAGCCCAGCACGAGGCGCAATGTCTCGGCGATCTGCGGGGCCGCATTGGGCAACAGCACGCGCCGCACGATGCCCGATGCCCGCGCACCCAGCGTGTACGCCGCCTCGACCAGGTCGCGCCGCGTCGAGCCGACGATCACGGCGACCATCAGCACGATCTGGAAGAACACGCCGATGAAGATCACCAGGAGTTTTTGCGTCTCGCCGATCCCGGCCCACAGGATGAGCAGCGGAATGAACGCCGACGCGGGCAGGTAACGGGCGAAGGATACGAAAGGCTCGAAGAACGCCTCGATCGGCTTGTAGGCGCCCATGGCGATGCCCAACGGTACGCCGAAGAGCGCCGCCAGCACAAAGCCGCCCAGCACCCGCCACACGGTGACGCCGACATCCTTGATGAAGCCATGTTGGGCGAACAGCGCGTAGCCTTCGTGCAGCATGGTCAGCGGGTCGGCCAGGAAAGTCCGCGACACGAAGCCGCCGAACGTCGCGGCACTCCACACCGCGACAAAGAGCACGAAAAAGGCGATGCCATACGCGACCTTGCGCGCGGCGCTGACCGGCTTGAGCGGCGTCAACGGCAGCGGCGCACACCCGCCCCGTCAGCCGGGGCGGGCGCGACTTCCAGCAGGCATGGCGACCATGCACGCACGGGACTTGAACCTGCCCTCGCCGGCATCAGGTTCGCCACCAAGGACACGTGCCCGCGGCGGCGGGCCACGGACTCACTTGATGAACTGCGTGTCGATGATCGTCGTGATGTCCGGCTTTTGCTTGATGATGCCGAGTTCGAGCAGAAGGTCGGCCGCCTCGGCGCTGAACTTTTGCAGCTCGCCGTCGAAAAATTTCTGGTTCGCCGCCTTGTCCTGCCAGCGCAAATAGCCCGCCGACTTGGCAAACTGGTCGCCCGACTGCTTCACGTCCGCACCCATGATCTCGTAGCTCTTCTTGGGGTCGGACTTGATCATCTCGACCGCCTCGAAATAGCTGTCGACCATCGCCTTCACCGCCTTCGGGTTGGCCTTGATGAACGCGGGCGTACAGCCGAACGTATCCATCACCATCGGATAGTCGAGCGTCGTGGCGATGATCTTGCCCGACTCCGGCTTGTCGCGCACGCTCGACAGATACGGCTCGTACGTCATCGCGGCGTCGTTCTGGCCCGCGACGAAGGCGGTGGCCGCCGCCTGCGGGCTCATGGTCGCGACCGTCACGTCCTTCATCGACAGCCCGTTCTTCTTGAGGATCCAGGCAAGTCCGAAGTAGGGGGCGGTTCCAGGCGCGTCGACACCCACGGTCTTGCCCTTCAAGTCGGCGATCTTGCCGATGTTCCCGCGTACGGCCAGGCCGTCCGCGCCGTACGATTTGTCGAGCTGGACCACCTGCGTGATTGGTACCCCATTGGCATTCCAGACGATGTAGGTTTCCACCGTCGTTGCCGCGCACTGGATGTCGCCCGACGCGATCGCGAGGTGGCGGTCCTTTTGCGGAATCTTCTTGATCGTCACGTCGACGCCGTTCTTCTTGAAGATACCGGCCTCCTTGGCCAGCGTGAGCGGTGCAAAGCCGGTCCAGCCGGACATGCCAATGGTGACCCTGGTGTCCTGGGCCGCAACCGTCGTCGCCAAAGCGATCGCCGCGCTGCACAGGGGAATGGCGAGAAACGCACGCATGGGAGTACTCCGCAAGTTGAAGGGCAACCGCTGGAATCTAGGCGCAGCGGCCAACTCCTGTCAACGAGCGCGGGCGGCGGGGTTTACAATCGACGGACATGTTCCCGACGAGTGCACGTCGCGCACCGAAATGCATCGTTTGCTCAATCCTGCCGATTATCGCCGGATGCCGTGGAAGAACGGCGGCGGCCACACGTCCGAGATCGCCGCGCATCCACCCAAGGCCGGCATGGACGCCTTCGCGTGGCGCGTCAGCGTCGCGGAGATTGCGCGGGACGGGCCTTTTTCCGCCTTTCCCGGCGTCGATCGTACGCTGGTGCTGCTGTCGGGAAACGGCATGCGGCTCGCGGCGGGGGGCGAGACCATCGAATTGCATGCCCGGCACGAGCCGGTCACCTTCGCCGGCGAGGCGGCGATCGACTGCGTACTGACCGGCGGACCGACCCGGGACTTCAACCTGATGGTCCGCAGAGACCGCGCCACCGGCTCGGTCGTCGTCGTGCGCGAGCACGCGATCGCGCTGCCGCAGGCAAGCGCGCTGGTCTGCTTCGCGGCGGAAGGGCACTCCGAATGCGTGTTCGCCGGCCATCCTCCGGTCGTCCTGGCGCAGGACCACACGCTGATCCTGTTGCGCGAGGAGGCGACGGTGCCGCTCCATCTGCAGGTCCATCCGACCTCGGCGAGTTCGGTCGCACTGGTGGCCGTCGTCGACGTGGCGGCCGACGAGCACCTGCAATGAAATACTTCGCGGCCGCGGCCCTGTTGCCCACCGGCTGGGCCCGCAACGTTGCGCTCGACATCGCCGACGACGGCACTATCGCGCAGGTGCTCGCCGATGCTTCGTCGGAAGGTCGCCACGCCTTCGCCGGACCGCTGGTCCCGGCGATGCCGAATCTGCATTCCCATGCGTTCCAGCGTGCCATCGCCGGCCGGACCGGTCGTCGTTCGCCGGCGAACGACGACAGCTTCTGGACCTGGCGGCAGACGATGTATGCGTTTCTCGACCAGGTGGACGCGGAGGCGTTCGAAGCCATCGCGGCACAGGCCTACATCGAAATGGCGAAGGCAGGCTACAGCGCCGTTGCCGAGTTCCATTACGTCCACCACGATCCCGGCGGCAAGCCGTACGCGGACCCTGCCGAACTCGCGTGGCGCGTGGTGTCAGCGGCGCAGACCGCGGGGCTCGGCCTCACGCTGCTGCCCGTGTTCTACGCGCATGCGAATTTCGGCGGCACGCCGGCCAATGCGGGCCAGCGGCGCTTCGTGCATTCGCCGAACACCTTCGGCCATCTGCTCGAGCGGCTGCGCGAGCGTGAGGACGGCGGTCACTACGTGCTGGGTGTGGCGCCGCACAGCCTGCGCGCGGTGACCCCGGAGGAACTCGGCCGCGTGGTGCGCCTGGCGGCACCTGGCGCGCCGATCCACATCCACGCCGCCGAGCAGGTACGCGAGGTCGACGATTGCGTTGCGTGGAGCCGGATGCGACCGGTCGAGTGGCTGCTGACGCAGGCAGGCGTGGACGCGCGCTGGTGCATCGTGCACGCCACGCACATGACCGAGCGCGAGACGGCGGCGCTGGCGGCGAGCGGTGCGGTGGCGGGACTGGCGCCGACGACGGAAGCGGACCTTGGCGACGGGACGTTTCCGGGTCTCGCGTACCTCGCCGCCGGCGGGCACTTCGGTGTCGGCAGTGACTCCAACACCTGCATTTCGCCCTTCGCCGAATTGCGGCAACTCGAATGGTCGCAGCGCCTGCAGGCCCGCCGGCGCAACGTCCTGCCGGCGGCGGGGACATGACTATCGGCACGGCTTTGTGGGCGCGCGCGGCGAGCGGCGGCGCCCAGGCCATCGGACAACCGGTCGGCGCAATCGAGGCAGGTAAGCGTGCGGACCTGGTGGTGCTCGACGCCGACGATGTCGGGCTGGCCGAGCAGGCCCCGGAGGACGTGCTCGATGCGGCGATTTTCGGGCCGGCGCGCGCGCCCGTGCGCGACGTGATGGCGGGTGGCCGCTGGATCGTCGAGCAAGGCCATCATCTGCACGAAGCCGCCGTCTTCGCCCGGTACCGCGACGCGCTGATGCGCATCGACGGCGCATGAAAGCCGCGTCGACGTTGGGCCGCGACGAGCCGCCGGTCCTGCCTTGCATCATGCGGTCCGGGCGGCGTCGATGAGCGTGGGCGCGGACTGCGATCTCCTGTTGCGCGACGCGCATCTCGCCACCATGCGCGGCGACGACGACTACGGAGTCGTGCGCGATGGCGCGATCGCGATCCGCGACGGCGACATCGTCTGGGTCGGTGCGCAGCGCGATCTGCCGCGTGACCTGCGCGCGCGCACCGTCATGCACTGCAACGGCAGGTGGCTGGTCCCGGGCTTCGTCGACTGCCACACGCACCTCGTCTACGCGGGCAACCGCGCCGGCGAATTCGAACGGCGCCTGCAGGGCGCAACATACGCCGACATCGCGCGCGAGGGAGGAGGCATCAACGCCACCGTGCACGCGACCCGTGCAGCCGCACCGGAGGAACTCGTGGCGCAGAGCCGGCCGCGCCTCGCCGCGCTCGCCGCGGAAGGCGTCACCACGGTCGAGATCAAGTCGGGGTACGGCCTCGAGACGGCGACGGAATTGAAGCAGCTGCGGGCGGCGCGGGCGCTCGCGCAGGACTTGCCGGTGGCGGTGCAGACGACGCTGCTCGCCGCGCACGCGCTTCCGCCGGAGTTCGCCGGCCGTGCCGACGACTATATCGACTACGTGTGTCGCGACACCATTCCGGCGGCTGCCGCCGCCGGGTTGGCCGATGCCGTCGATGCCTACTGCGAGACCATCGGCTTCACGCCGGAGCAGGTGGGGCGCGTGTTCGGCGCGGCGCGCGCGCATGGCCTGCGCGTCAAGCTGCATGCCGACCAATTGTCGGACCTGGACGGCGCGGCGCTCGCCGCGCGCGCCAACGCGCTATCGGCGGACCACCTCGAGTACACGAACCTGGCGGGCGTCGCGGCGCTGGCGCAAGCCGGCACGGTGGCCGTGCTGCTCCCCGGCGCATACTATGCATTGCGCGAGACGCAGGCGCCGCCGGTCGACGCGCTGCGCGCGGCCGGCGTGACGCTGGCGATCGCCACCGACTGCAACCCGGGCACGTCGCCGGTGACGTCGCCGCTGTTGATGCTGAACATGGCATGCACGCTGTTCCGTCTGACGCCGGCGGAGGCGCTGCGTGCGCTGACCGTGGGCGGCGCGCGCGCGCTCGGGTTGACCGACCGGGGTGCGCTGGTGCCCGGGATGCGCGCCGACGTCGTATGCTGGGACGTGGCCGAGCCGGCGGAACTTGCCTATCGCATCGGCGGCCGGCCGGCGACCGGTGTGGTGCAGGCGGGCCGCATCGCCGTCGTGGGCCGACTGAGCGCGGACGCTGGTCCGAACCGGCAAATTCAGGAACGAACAATGGAACTCTTCACACTGCACGAGGGAAGTTCGCCGCTCGTTGTCGACGTACCCCATGCCGGCACGTTCGTGCCGCCGCCACTGCACGCGCGGCTGACTGCGGTGGCCCGGACGGTGCCGGACACCGACTGGCATGTCGAGAAACTGTTTGCGTTTGCGGCAGACGCGGGTGCCACGCTCATGTGCGCGACGCATTCGCGCTACGTCGTGGATTTGAATCGCGATCCGTCGGGCGCGGTGCTCTATGCCGGCGCCGACAACACGGAGCTGTGCCCGACCCGCACCTTCGCCGAGGAGGCGATCTATGCGGGCCACGACGTACCCACGCCGGAGGATATCGGCGCCAGGATCACCGCCTACTTCGATCCGTACCACGCGGCACTCGCGGCGCAGATCGAACGCGCACGCGAGCGGCATGGCTTTGCGGTGCTGCTCGACGGCCACTCGATCCGCAGCGAGGTACCGCGCTTCTTCGCGGGCCGCCTGCCTGACCTCAACCTCGGCACCGTCGAATGGCGCGAGCTGCGATCCGTCGCTGCAGGAGCGCGCCACCGCCGTGCTGGCGGCAGCGCCGGGCATGTCGCACGTCGTGAACGGCCGTTTCAAGGGTGGCTGGATCACCCGGCACTACGGGCAGCCTGAACGCGGCGTGCATGCGCTGCAGCTCGAAATCGGCGAGCGCTGCTACATGGACCAGGAGCCGCCGTTTCCGTGGGAGGCGGCGCGCGCTGCATCGCTGGTGGCGGTGCTGCGCCGCCTGGTCGATGCGCTCGGCACCTGGCGCCCGCCCGCATGATCTGCATCTACGTCGCGCGGCAGCGCTACGACGCGTGGCTGGTCGCCGACCGGTTGCGCCAGGCCGGTGTCAAGGCGCACGTGTTCAACCAGCACGCATCGAGCATCGTCGGCGACGTGCCGCCGGACGTCGCGCAGCCGCAGGTGTGGATCGAGCGCGAGTGCGATCGCGAGCGCGCCCAGATCGTCCTGCGCGACATCGAGGCGGCGGGGTCGCGCACCGGGCAGCACGCCTGCGCGGCCTGCGGCGAGGAATCCCCGGCGAACTTCGACCTGTGCTGGAACTGCGGCGGCGCGTTGCCCGCTTAGAATTGGCCGGCCGTCAGGGCCTGCGCTGGCCGAACGGCACCGCGCATCCCGCGCCGGCGTCACGACGCCCACCAATAGCGAATCAGGTAAAAGAATGTCGGTGCGGCGAAGACGACCGAGTCGACGCGATCGAGCATGCCGTCGCGTCCTTCGATCAGCTGGCCCCACTCCTTGACGCCACGGTCGCGCTTGATCGCCGACATCACCAGGCTGCCGAAGTAGCCCGTCACGCTGATCGCCAGCGCCATCAGGGCCGCCTGGCCGGGGCCGAACGGCGTGATCCAGAACAGCGCGGCACCCAGCGCCGTGGCGCTGGCGATGCCGCCGATCAGGCCCTCCCAGGTCTTGGCCGGCGAGACCACGGGCGCCACCTGGTGACGGCCGAACAGCGTCCCCCAAAGGTACTGGAACACGTCGCTCGACTGCACGACCAGCACGAGGAACACGATCAGCAGCAGTTCCCGGCCGCGATAGCCGGGAATGTCGAGCGAGAGCAGTGCGGGCACGTGCGAAATGCAGAATACGCAGATCATCAATCCCCATTGCATCTTCGCCGCCCGCTCGAGGAAGCGCTTGGTGTCGCCGGCGACCACCACGATCATCGGCAGGAACAGGAACACGTAGACCGGGATGAAGACTGCGGCGAAACCGTACCAGCCGATGTAGATCAGCAGGTACTGCAGCGGGAGCACGACGAAGAAACTCAGGGCCAGCGCGTTGTGGTCGCTGCCGCGCGTATAGGTCAGCGACATGAATTCGCGCAGGGCAAAGAAGGAGATGAAGAAAAACAGCACGATCACGCCGACGCGTCCGAAAAGGAATGCGAATCCCGTGACCAGCACCATCACCCACCACGCCTTGATCCGCGCGTTGAGATTGTCGATCACGCTGTGCGGTCGTCCATGCGCGTACCAGGTCTTCAGCGCAAAGCCGCCTGCCGAGGCGAGCAGCAGCAGCACGCCGATCCCGGTAAACAGCGAGATCGTCTGCTGCTGCGGCGTGAGGGAATCGAGCGGCGCGATCATGCTTCGACCGGCATCATGGCGGCGAGCGCGCTCCGGCATCGCTCGATGAAGGTGTCCTTGTCCTCGCCCTCGGCGATGTGGATCGGCGCGCCGACGGTCAGCGCGCATAGCAGCGGTACCGGCAGGATCTTGCCCTTGGGCATCACCCGGCGAGAATTTTCGATCCACACCGGCACGAACTCCACGTCGGGGCACCGCGCGGCGAGATGGTAAATGCCGCTCTTGAAGGGCAGCAGCGTCACGTCGGTGGTGTTGCGGGTGCCCTCGGGAAACACGATCAACGAATCACCATGCACGATGGCATCGGCCATCTGGGCGATGGGGTCCTGCCGGCGGGTCGCCGGGTCCCTGTCGATCAGCACGGCGCGGATCACCCGCTGCGAAACGTATTGCCGTAGCGCACCCTTGTTCCAGTAGTCGAGGCCCGCCACGGGCCGCGTGCGCTCGCGCATATCGGGCGGCAGGCATGCCCACAACAAGGCGAAGTCGCCGTGGCTCGCATGATTGGCGTAGTAGACGCGCTGCGTGGCGGCGGGAGCGCACCCCACCCAGCGGATGCGTGCGCCGGTCAATGCCTTGGTGAATCCGCAGAGCAGACGGCCCGCGAACCGGTCGACCGACGGGGGTAGCTGCATCGCGGCAGACTTGCGCGGGGACCTGTTGCGAGTGCGCGAGTCGGCGTCAGCTGCGCGGATCGTCGAGCAGCTCGCGTGCCCGCGCCACGCCTGCGTCTACGGCGGCGTCGTCGATCACCGGGTCGGGTGCAACCGTCCGGCGGCGGCGCCGCAGGATCAACGCCCACACGATCGCGCCGCCCCCGAGCAGCACGAACGGGCCGAACCAGAGTAGCCAAGTGGTGGCCTTGACCGGCGGCTTGTAAAGCACGAAGTCGCCGTAGCGTTCGACGAGGAACTGGCGGATCTGCGTGTCGTCCTTGCCGGCCACCGCGAGCGCGCGCACTTCGCGGCGCAGGTCTTCGGCAAGCGGCGCATTGGAGTCGGCGAGCGTCTGGTTCTGGCAGACGAGGCAGCGCAGTTCCTCCTCGAGCGACTTCAGCCGCTGTTCGAAGGCGGGATCCGCCTGCGCCAGCGCAAGCGGCATCGCTGCGAGCCAGGCCAATGCCAGGACGGCGACGGCGAGCGTGCCGGCGATCCGCCGGTAGAGTGCGTGGGCGATCTGCCGGGAGAAAGTACGCGGTGTGCGGTGGGCGGACGCGTCGTGCGACGGCGCGCGGTCCGCGACGCGGACGTCAATGCAGGCGCGCCTCATGCCCTTTGCAACTCGCGCACCAGCGGGATGATCTTCTGCTGCAATGCTTCCGCGCTCAAGGGGCCGATGTGCTTGTAACGGATGACGCCCGCCTTGTCGACGACGAAGGTCTCGGGCACGCCATACACGCCCCAGTCGATGCCGACGCGCCCGTCGGCGTCGACCACCGACAGCTTGTACGGGTCGCCGTTGGCGACTAGCCAGGCCTTGCCATCGTTTACCTTGTCCTTGTAGTTGAGACCGATCACCGGCACGACATTCGCCTTGGCGAGTTCCACCAGCAGCGGATGCTCGACGCGGCAGGATACGCACCACGACGCCCAGACATTGAGCAGCCACACCTGGCCCTTCATGTCGGCGGTGCTCAAGGACTGGTCGGCCGCGTGCATCTGCGCCAGCTTGAACGCGGGTGCCGGCTTGCCGACGAGCGGCGAGGGCACTTCACGCGGGTCGCGCGACAGCCCGGCCCACAGGAATACGACGAGGATGCCGAAGACGGCGAGCGGCAGAAGGTAGCGCAATGCCTTCACGAGGGCCTCGACGAGTGGCGGCGACGCATGGGCGAACCCAGGTAGCGCAATGCCTTCACGATGGCCTCGACGAGTGGCGGCGACGCATGGGCGAACCCAGGTAGCGCAATGCCTTCACGACGGCCTCGACGAGCCGCAGCGGCGCAAGAACTCAAAACGCGATGCCTTCATGCGCACGCTCACGCCGCCGGCGTCGCGTCGACGCCGACGAGACCGGCGAGCCTGCGCTTCACAGCGATGCGGTAGCGCCGGTCCGAGAGCGCGATGAAGCCGCCCAGCGCCATCAGCAGGCAACCGCCCCAGATCCAGTCGACGAAGGGCTTCATATATAGACGCAGCGCCCACGCGCCGGCCACCCCCTGGTCCGACACCGGTTCACCCAGCGAAACGTAGCGGTCGCCGAACATGCCGGCGTCGATGGCCGCCTCGGTCATCGTCTGCCCGGTGGCGTTGTACTGGCGCTTCTCGGGGCGCAACGTGTCGAGGAGCTTGCCGTTGCGACGCATCTCGACGACGCCGGCGACGCCGGCATAGTTCGGCCCGTTGATTGGCACCACGCCGCGGAACGTGAATTCGTAGTCGCCGATGGTCGCGCTCTCGCCGTTGTCCAGCGTGACACTGCGTTCGATGCCATAGCCGCTCACCAGCGTGACGCCGACAATGAACACGGCGACGCCGAGATGCGCCAATACCATGCCGTACCACGCGGCCGAGTTGCCGCGCAAACGGGCGGAGAATGCACGTTGCGGCGCGGTACGAAAGCGCTGCACGACGAGCGTGGCGGTCGACGCCGTCACCCACAACGCGAGGAAGAGACCGAAGGCGACCATGGGCGACCAGCGGCCCAGCGTGAACGGCAGCAGCAGCGCCGTCGCGAGGGCGACCCCCAATGCCCACTTCAACCGCGTCCACAGGTCCGGCAACGTGGCGCGCCGCCAGCTGGCGATCGGACCGATGCCCATCAGGAACACGAGCGGGGCCATCAACGGCACGAATACCGCGTCGAAGTACGGGGGGCCGACCGAGATCTTGCCGAGGTCGAGCGCATCGAGGAACAGCGGATACAGGGTGCCGAGCAGCACGGTTGCCATCGCCACGACCAGCAGCACATTGTTGGCGAGCAGCAGGGACTCGCGCGACACCGCCGCAAACCCGGCGCCGCCGCCCACCGCGCCGGCGCGCGCCGCATAGAGCGTCAGCGAGCCGCCGATCACGATGACCAGGAAGATCAGGATGAACACGCCGCGTGCCGGATCGGTGGCAAACGCATGCACGGACGTCAGCACGCCCGAGCGCACGAGGAAGGTACCGAGCAGCGACAGCGAGAACGCGACGATGGCGAGTAGCACGGTCCAGCTCTTGAACGTGCCGCGCTTCTCCGTCACGGCAAGCGAGTGCAGCAGCGCGGTGCCGACAAGCCAGGGCATGAACGAGGCGTTCTCCACCGGGTCCCAGAACCACCAGCCGCCCCAGCCCAGTTCGTAGTACGCCCACCAGCTGCCGAGCGCGATGCCGATGGTGAGGAACGACCATGCGGCGATGGTCCACGGCCGCGACCAGCGGGCCCACGTCGCGTCGAGACGGCCGCCGAGCAGCGCGGCGATAGCGAACGCGAAGGCCACCGAGAAGCCGACATAGCCCATGTAGAGCATCGGCGGGTGGATCACCATGCCCGGATCCTGCAGCAACGGATTGAGGTCGTTGCCGTCGGGTGCCGCGGGGGACAGGCGCAGGAATGGATTGGACGTGAAAAGCAGGAACAGCAGGAAGCCCACGGACACGAGAGCCATCACCGCGAGTACGCGCGCGAGCATCGGCGCCGGCAGGCTCTGCGAGCGCAGCGCGACCGCCAGCGCCCAGCCGGTCAGCATCAGCAGCCACAACAGCAGCGACCCCTCGTGCGAGCCCCACGTGGCGGTGATGCGGTAGTGCAGCGGCAGTTGCGAGTTCGAGTGCTGCGCGACGTTCTCGACCGAGAAGTCGCCGACCGCGAAGCTGTAGGCGAGGCAGCCGAAGGCGAGCGCGACCAGCAGGAACTGCGCAATCGCCGCCGGTCGCGCCAGCGCCATCATCGCGGCATCGCGCCGGTGCGCGCCGATGAGCGGCAGCGTGCTTTGCGCGAGCGCTACCAGCAGCGCCAGGATCAGCGCGAAGTGCCCGAGTTCCGGAATCACGAGCCGCCCCGGACCGTCGACATCGACATGCCCTGCCCGGACGGCGACCCGGGCGCGGACTTGCCCTTGCGGGCAGCTTCGAGCGCCGCCGCGGCTTCCGGCGGCATGTAGTTCTCGTCGTGCTTGGCCAGCACTTCGGTGGCGCGGAAGGTGCCATCGGGGCCGATCGAACCTTGCGCCACCACGCCCTTGCCCTCCTTGAAGAGGTCGGGCAGCAGGCCGCTGTAGGTAACCGGCACGCGCTGCACGGTGTCGGTCACCACGAAACGCACCTCGAGCGTGTTGGGGACCCGCACGAAGCTGCCCGTCTCGACCAGGCCGCCGATGCGAAATGCCCGGCCCTGCGGCGCTTCCCTCGCGGCCACCTGCGTGGGCGTGAAGAAGAACACGAGGTTCTGCTGGAAAGCGTTGAGAACGAGCGCGACGGCGACGCCGAGCGCAGCGACGCCGGCAGCAATCCAGGCAAAGCGACGATGCCGGGCTTTCATCGCGTCGTATCTCCCGCTGCCGCGCTCGCTGCCAGGGCCGCGGCCGCGCGGCGGCGCGCGCGCAGCGCGAGGAGTTCGATCACGATCACCACTGCGGTCACGCCGTACGCACTCCACACGAAGAAGCCGTGGCCACCCATGTTCATCATGTCGCTCATCGCAGCTCCCCGTGCGGAATCCGATAATCAATCCGGCAACGCAGCGGCGGCCGGCAGACGGCTGTTCCGCTGCCGTTCACGCCGACACCGCGCGCAATCCAGGTAGCGCGCTCACCCACTGCGCGCCGCGCTCGCGTTCGAGGATGATGGCGCGCAAGCGCCACAGCGCGACCGCGATGGTGTAGAACCAGGCCGCCAATGCCATCACCAGCATGCCGGTGAGCATCACCGACGCCATGCGCGGCGCCGCGGTCAGGCTGACCGACGCCCCCTGGTGCAGCGTGTTCCACCATTGCACCGAGAAATAGATGATCGGGATGTTGACGGCACCGACGATGGTGAGCACCGCGCAGGCCCGGTCCGCGCGGCGCGGATCGTCGATGGCATTGCGCAGCGCGATCACCCCGAAGTACAGGAAGAGCAGAATCAGTTCCGAGGTCATCCGCGCGTCCCACGCCCAGTACGTGCCCCAGGTCGGCCGTCCCCACAGCGCGCCGGTCCATAGCGCGATGAACGTCATCACGGCACCGGTCGGTGCCAATGCCTGCGCCATCATCGCCGACAGTCGCGTGTTGAACGACAGTGACAGGATGCTCCAGCCGGCCATCACCAGGTAGATGAACATCGACATCCACGCGGCCGGCACGTGGATGAAAATGATCCGGTACACCTCGCCCTGCTGGAAGTCGGTGGGGGCGATGCCGAAGCCGATCCACAGCCCTGCCAACGCCAGCACCGCCGCGGTGGCGGCGAACCACGGCGCCATGCGTCCAGCCACCGTGTAGAACGTGGCCGGGGAGGAAAGGAGGAAGAGATTCATCGGTCGCAAGCGAAAAGGGGCTGTCAGGCATCGGGCGTTGAACGAAGCAAACAGGCAAACGCGTAGCAGTCCTTCAAAACGTTGCAGCCAATCATGCGCTGCACTCAATCGAGCGCGATGCGCACGGCCGCCGCAGTGGCGAAAGGCGTGCCGACCAGCGCGATCAGCAAGCCGGCGCCGAGCAGCGACAGGTGCGGCGACACCGTGAGCCCTGCGCGCAACGCGTCAGCCGCACCGGCGCCGAAGATCAGCACCGGCACGTACAGCGGCAACACCAGCAGCGCCAGCAGGCTGCCACCCCCGCGGGTCCCCAGCGTCAGTGCGGCCCCGATGGCGCCCAGCAGCGACAGGATCGGGGTGCCCAGCAGCAGCGCGATCATGGTCACCGCCAGAACCTCCGGCGCGAGGCCGTACTGCAGGCCCAGCAGCGGCGTCAGCAACACCACCGGCAATCCGGTGGTCAGCCAGTGCGCGAGCATTTTACCGGAGACGAGCGCGGGTAACGGATGGGGTGACAGCGCGATCTGTTCCAGTGTCCCATCCGCAAAATCGCTGGCGAACAGCCGCGGCAGCGAAAGCAGCGACGCGAGCAACGCGGCGACCCACAACACGCCAGGCCCCAGGTTGTGCAGCAACGTGGGTTCGGGCGCCAGCGCGAGTGGAAACAGGCTCACGACGATCACATAGAACAGCAATTGCACGCCGAGTTCCGCGCGGGAGCGCAGCGCCACGCGCAGGTCGCGCGCGAGCGCCCAGCGCAGGCCCGTCCCGGCGCCGTGGCTCCGATCCTCCGGGGGCTCCGCCATTGCCGCCCTCACGCCCACGCCCCGAAGCGCTTCCGGCGATCGAGCGGGATCCACCTGCGCGCAAGGCAGCAATCGAGCGAAGCAGCCATGCTCATGCAAGCGCCAACGCGATGGCCAGCCCCGCCGGGAGGTCCAGTGCCTGGTGCGTTGCCGCGATGGCGAGGCCGCCGTCGGCCAGGTGCCGGGCGAGCAGCGTCGCCAGCAGCGCGAGGCCCGCCGTGTCGAGCGCGGTCGCCGGTTCGTCGAGAATCCACAGGGGGCGCCGCGACAGCGCGAGGCGGGCCAAGCTGATGCGTCGGCGCTGGCCCTGCGACAGCACGCGTGCCGGCAAGCTCGCGTTGCCGCTCGAGTGCGACCGCGTCGAGCGCACGGCGCACGGCACGCGCATCGACCGCCTCGCCTGCCAGCGCCACGAGCGAAGCCAGGTTTTCCCCGGCCGTGAGCTCGTCCTTGAGTGCCCCCGCATGCCCGACGTAGACCACGTCCTGGCGCAGCGCGAGGAGCCTGTCCGCCACCGCTTCGCCGCGCCAGCGCAGCGACCCGGCGAATGGCCGCGTCAGGCCCGCCAGGATGCGCAGCAACGTCGTCTTGCCGCGTCCGTTGGGCCCGGTGACCAGGAGCGCCTGACCCGCGGCGACGCGCAGCGAAAGTTGCGCGAACAGCGTGGCGTCGCCGCGCCGCGCCGTCAGGTCGAACGCTTCGAGCATCGCAGCGAGCCCTTGGAGGACGGATCGATCCCGTACTCTATTCGAGAACGCGATCGATCGTGATGTTGAGGCCGGTGGCCCCCGGGGCCACCGCGGCGCTGGTACCGGCCAGGTCGCCGGGACGAGGCGCTACCTGTCCCGATTTGCTGACGCGGACCTCCACCACCACCTGCCGGGCGCCGGAGATGCGCGCCGAAGGCGACATCGCCATCGCGTCGTTCAGCGTGAAGCTCCGCGGCAACTCGGCGGCGGCGATCTTCATGGCCGCCAGCGGCATGCGTCCGCCGGCGGGATCGCGCGCGAAAATGAACACAGTGTCGTCCGGTGCGATGCGTGAAGCGAGCTTGGGATCGATGGCTACGCGCCCGGAGACCGCGTCGCCGTTGGCGCCGGATGCCGTGCCCGCGGGCGTACCGGCCGCAGATGCGCCGCTCGCGGGTGTCGATGCGGTGCCGGAAGGGGCACCCGGCGTAGCACCGGCACGCGTCGATGGACCCGGAGCGTCGCCGGCGGGTGCGGGCCGGACGCTGGGCGTGCTGCTCGGCGTGGTCGAAGCTGTCGTGGCCGGTCCCGGCGCCGGCGCGGCCGCCGCGCCTGGGGCCGGCGCGCCACCACCCTTGGCCGCCGCCGTCTCGAGTTGCGCGATGACCGCATCGACCTGGGTCGCTTCCTCGGTACCGCCCGGAAGCTGGGCGCGCAGCCGCTTCCACAGCGAGATCGCCGCCGGCAGATCGCTGCGTTCCACCGCCGCCGCGCCGCTCAGTGCCAGCGCCTTGGTATACGTGGGATCGAGCGCCAGGGCGCGGTTGAGCAGTTGCGTCGGCTCGCCGGCGAGGCTGCGGCCCTGCGCCTGCGCGACGGCTTCCGCCTGGTCGGTGAGGAGCTCGGCGCTCGGCGGCAGCCGCTTGGCCGCTTCCCGATACGCGGCGGCGGCGGCGTCGAAGCGGCCGAGTACGCGGTAAGAGCGACCCAACATCGCCCAGCCTTCGCCATCCTCGGGTTCGGCCTTGAGCTTCTGGGCCAGGCGGTCGACCATCGCGGCGATTTGCGGATCGCTCGCGACCGCCTGCGTCGGCGGGGCCGGCTTGAGCGCTGCGGGATCGCCCAGCGCGAAATAGAGCCCGCCGGCGGCGACCGGCAGCAGCGCCACCAGCACCAGCGCAATGCCGTAGCGCGGATGCGCCGGCGCGGCATCGCCTGGCAACGGTTGCGTGAGTTCCGTGCCGAACCGGGCGACCAGTTCGCGCATCGCCGTGGCGTGCTCGTCGGCCGTCAGCGCGCCCGCGGCAAGGTCGTCGTCGAGTTGGCGCTTGTGGTCGCGAAACACCGCCGCGGCGGCCGCGTCCTCGGCGGGGGCGTTCGCGCTACCGCGGCGCAACAGGGGCCAGACGAGGAGGGCCATTGTACCGGCCACCAGTGCGAGCGCTAGCAGCCAGAATAGGGGCGAGGAGGACAAGGGCGCGGGAAGCGGTCTGGAGAACTGGGAAACGAAACCCCGAGGGGATGAAAAATCCTGCCGGACCCGGCCCGATGGGGACGCGCACGCGAGGCCTGGGCGCCTGGTCGCGGTGCGAAGGGTTTCCGAAGGCATTGCGTGCCGCCGGATTATACCGGGCCAGCCCAGCGCATTGCGGCGTCGCACCCAAGTCGATGCCTGCGCGGTGCCCGCTGCGGTTCCGCTGACCGCGCCCACGTGGCGTGTTGCATCGTTTGCACGGGTGAAAACCGCTGCCGCACTGCAGAAACATGCCAAAACACATTGGATTATCATGAGTGGTCCGGCGACACGCGCGCCTGCCCACAGAAGAACTCATGCCGGACAAAGACATCCGCGAAGCCTCGCTCGAGTATCACCGGCAGCATCCGCCCGGCAAGATCTCGGTCACGGCCACCAAGGGGCTCACCAACCAGCGCGATCTGGCACTCGCCTACACGCCCGGTGTGGCCGCGGCCTGCGACGAGATCGTGCGCGACCCGGCCGAGGTGTCCAATCTCACCTCGCGCGGCAACCTGATCGGCGTCATCACCAACGGCACCGCGGTGCTGGGCCTCGGGGCCATCGGCCCGCTCGCCGCCAAGCCGGTGATGGAAGGCAAGGCGGTGCTGTTCAAGAAATTCGCCGGCATCGACTGCTTCGATATCGAGATCGACGAACGCGACCCGCACAAGCTGGTCGACATGATCGTTGCGCTCGAGCCCACGTTCGGCGGCATCAACCTCGAGGACATCAAGGCCCCCGAGTGCTTCATCATCGAAAAGCTGTGCCGGGAGCGCATGAAGATCCCGGTCTTCCACGACGATCAGCACGGCACGGCGATCATCGTCGGCGCGGCGGTCTTGAATGGCCTGCGCGTGGTGGGCAAGGAACTCGACAAGGTCAAGCTCGTGTGTTCGGGCGCCGGCGCCGCGGCGCTTGCCTGCCTCGACCTGCTGGTGAGCCTGGGCATCCGCCGGCAGAACATCTTCGTGGCCGACATCGAAGGCGTCGTCTACCAGGGCCGCACCAAGCTCATGGACGAGCACAAGATCGTCTACGCGCAGCCGACCTCCGCGCGCACGCTGGGCGAGGTGCTAGCCGGCGCCGACGTGTTCCTCGGCCTCTCCGCGGCGCGCGTGCTGAACCCGGAATGGCTCGCGCAAATGGCGAATGCGCCGCTCATCCTGGCGCTCGCCAATCCCGAGCCGGAAATCATGCCGGACCTGGCCAAGGCGGCGCGGCCCGATGCCGTCATCGCCACCGGCCGGTCGGATTTTCCGAACCAGGTGAACAACGTCCTGTGCTTTCCCTTCATCTTTCGCGGCGCGCTCGATGTCGGTGCCACCACGATCAACGAGGAGATGAAGCTCGCGTGCGTGCGCGCGATCGCCGACCTCGCGATGGCTGAGCAGTCCGACATCGTCGCGCATGCGTACAACATCGAAAATCTGCGCTTCGGCCCCGACTATCTGATCCCCAAGCCGTTCGACCCGCGCCTCATCGTGATGGTGGCCCCGGCGGTGGCGCAGGCGGCGATGGACTCGGGGGTGGCCACGCGGCCGATCACCGACTTCGCCGCCTACCGCGAGAAGCTCACCCAGTTCGTCTATCACTCCGGCCTGCTGATGAAGCCGATCTTCGCGGCAGCCAAGCAGGCGCCGCGGCGCATCGTCTATGCCGAAGGCGAGGACGAGCGGGTGCTGCGCGCCGTCCAGGTGGTGGTCGACGAGGGCCTCGCGCGACCGATCCTCGTCGGGCGGCCGACAGTCGTCGCGCAGCGCATCGAGCGTTTCGGACTGCGCCTCGACATCGAGCGCGATCTCGAAATCATCAATCCGGAGTGGGACGAGCGCTATCGCGACTACTGGGGCGAGTACTACCGGCTGACGCAGCGCAAGGGCGTGTCGCAGGACTACGCCAAGGTGGAAATGCGCCGGCGCCACACGCTGATCGGCGCGATGGCCATCCACCGCGGCGACGCCGAAGGCATGCTCTGCGGCACCTTCGGCACGCACGACCTGCATCTCAAGTTCGTCGACCAGGTGATCGGGATGCGGCGCGGCGTGTGTACGTACGCGGCCATGAATGCCGTGATGCTGCCGCATCGCACGCTGTTCATCGCCGACACGTACGTGAACGCCGATCCGGGCGCCAAGGAACTCGCGGAGATCACGCTGCTCGCCGCCGAGGAGATTCGCCGCTTCGGTCTCATCCCCAAGGTGGCTTTCCTGTCGCATTCGAGCTTCGGCTCGTCGTCGCATCCGTCCGCGAAGAAGATGCAGGCCGCGCTGGCGCTGGTCAACGCGATGGATCCCGACCTCGAGTGCGAAGGCGAGATGCACGGCGACGCCGCGCTGTCCGAGGAACTGCGCCTCGCTGCGTTTCCCGCGTCCCGGTTGAAGGGCGAGGCAAACCTGCTCATCATGCCGACCGTCGATGCCGCCAACATCGCGTTCAACCTGCTCAAGGTGTCCGCGGGTGCGGGCGTCACGTTGGGGCCGATGCTGCTTGGCGTTGCGCGCCCTGTCCATATCCTGACGCCGTCGGCGACGGTGCGCCGCATCGTCAACATGACCGCGCTGACCGTAGTGGATTGCAGCACGCAGCGCCAGTCCGTGTTGCTGTAGCCACTGTAGGGCATCGCTGACATTCGAAGCCGCCGCCGTCCGGTGGCCGCGTCCCTCGGGTCGCCGGAAAATTGGACACCTTCCCCCGGGAGCATGTCCATGAACGAGATCGCGATCGAAGCCCCCATCGAGGCGCCCCGCCCACGCGACCAGCAGCGCGATGAATTGCTCGAGCGCCTGCGCAAGACGCCGACCTGCATGCTGTTCACGCACGACGCGGCGGGCGGCATGCACGTACGGCCGATGACCACGCAGGAAGTCGACGGCGAGGGCGTCATCTGGATGTTCACCGCGGCCAACGGCCACCTGGTGAGCGAGGTGGCGGCCAACCCGGCGGTGCTGATTTCCTATGCGGACCCCGGCGACGGGGCCTTCGCCGCGGTCCGCGGCGAAGCGATGGCGCTACGCGACCTGGGGAAGCAGCGGGAACTGTGGACGGCGCTGGCGGGGGCCTGGTTTCCCGGTGGCGCCGACGATCCCAACCTCATGCTGCTGCGGATCACCATGGGCTGGGCCGAGCACTGGGAGCCCACGGACGGCAAGGTGGTCCAGTTCCTGGAAATCGCGGCCGCGGCGCTTACCAAGAGCGTCCCCAGTCACGATGGCGTGTACCGGCGGCTGGACTTCTAGTTCGCCGGTTTGCCGTCGCGATCGCGCGACCTGGTCGCTCGCGTCCCGTAATTCGCCCCCACGTCGACCGGCCGCCCCAGGCTGGTACGCGTTTCGCTAAACTCCACTCCGAGCCCCGCGCGCAAGGCGCGCGGAGGCGCCATTGCTGCGTGGTGGTGCATCATGGGTGTCCGCCCAACGCGCGCAGTGCCACATTGGTGCGGGTCAGGGAGAAGGCGCATGGCAGTTCGAGGTCGGATGGGGCAAGGGATTTCACAGGGGATTCGCTGGGGTCTCGGGGTCGTCGCACTGGGCTTGCTGGCGGCGCAGGTACCGGTCGCGTCGGCGCAGGACACGAAAATCGCGTTCCAGCTCGACTGGCGTTTCGAGGGGCCGGCGGCCATGTTCCTGCTGCCGAAGGCCAAGGGCTACTTCGCGGCGGAAAAGCTGGACGTCACGGTGGACGCCGGCAACGGTTCCGGCAACGCGGTCAATCGCGTCGCCTCCGGCACCTACCAGATGGGCTTCGCCGACCTGGCCGCGTTGATCGAGTTCGTCGGCAACAATCCGACTGCGCCGAACAAGCCGATAGCGGTGATGATGGTGTACGACTCGACCCCCGCCGCCGTGTTCTCGCTCAAGAAATCCGGGATCAAGGCGCCGGCGGATCTGCAGGGCAAGAAGATGGGCGCACCGGTGTTCGACGCGGGGCGCCGCGCCTTCCCGATCTTCGTCAAGGCCAACAAGCTCGATGCGGGCAAGATCGCCTGGACCGCGATGGACCCGCCGTTGCGCGAGACGATGCTGGTGAAGGGTGACGTCGATGCCATCACCGGTTTCTACTTCACGAGCCTCCTGAACCTCAACGCGCGGGGCATCAAGGACGACGAAGTCGACGTGATGATGTATCCGAAGTATGGCGTCAACCTGTACGGCAACGCGATCATCGTGTCCGAGCAGTTCCTGAAGGAAAAGCCGGAGGCGGTCAAGGCGTTTCTGCGCGCGTTCACCAAGGGCATGAAGGACGTGCTGGCCGATCCCGATAGTGCGGTCAAGTACGTGAAGGAACGCGACGCGCTGGTCGACGAGACGCTGGAGCGGCGGCGCATGAAGCTGGCGATCGAGAGCGTCATCGCCACGCCGGAAGCCAAGGCCGACGGCTTCGGCGGCGTGCGGCCCGCGCGCCTGACCGACATGGTGACGCAGGTGTCGTCCGCGTTCGACCTGAAGAACCCGGTGAAGGCGGAAGGCATCTTCACCGAAGCCTACCTGCCGCCGAAGGCCGACCGCATGATCGTGAAATGACGCGTCGATGAACACGGCGGCGCTGCTGCAGGAGTCGCCGGAACCGGGCAGCACGGCAATACCCTTCGTCGACTTCCGCGATGTCTTCCTGGCCTATGATGGCCAGGCCGACTTCGCGGTGGAGGACATCACGCTGTCGATCCAGCCGGGCGAGTTCGTGGCCATCGTGGGGCCCTCGGGCTGTGGCAAGTCCACGTTCATGAAACTCGCGACGGGCTTGAAGCCCCCGTCCAAGGGTACGGTCACCGTCGAAGGCGCACGCGTGACCGGGCCGCTCAAGATCGTCGGGATGGCGTTCCAGGCGCCGACGCTGCTGCCATGGCGCAGCACGCTCGACAACGTGCTGCTGCCGCTCGAGATCGTCGAACCGTACCGCCGCACGTTCAAGCGCGATCGCGCCAAGTTCGCCGACATGGCGCGTGCGCTGCTCAAGACGGTTGGATTGAACGGCTACGAGGACAAGTTTCCCTGGCAGCTCTCCGGCGGGATGCAGCAGCGTGCGTCGATCTGCCGCGCGCTCGTGCACCAGCCCAAGATGCTGCTGCTGGACGAGCCGTTCGGTGCCCTTGACGCTTTCACGCGCGAGGAGCTGTGGTGCATCCTGCGCGACCTGTGGAGCGCGCAGCGCTTCACCGTGATCCTGGTCACGCACGACCTGCGCGAGGCGACTTTCCTCGCCGACACCGTGTACGTGATGAGCAAGCGCCCGGGCCGCATCCTCGCCAGGCGCCAGATCGACCTGCCGCGTCCGCGCGACATCGAAGTCACTTACTCGGAACCGTTCTCGGCGATCGTGCACGAGCTGCGCGAGAAGATCGGCATGGTGCGCAAGTCGTGAAGGCGAGCGCGCCGCCGGCAGCGTCGCAGAACCCGACGCGGTCCTGATGCCGACCAACAAGCAGCTGGAAACGTGGGCGCCATGGCTGTTGTCGCTGGCGCTGCTCGTCGTCTGGCAGGCCATCTGCTCGCTGTTCCGCGTGTCGGACTTCATCTTTCCGAGCCCCTACACGATCATGCTGTCGCTGATCGAGTACGCCAAGCCGATCGCACAGCACGCCTGGCAGACATTCTGGACCACGATGATCGGCTTCGCGATCGCCGTGGCGGTCGGATTGTCGCTCGGCGTGGCCGTGGGCATGTCGCGCTTCGTGTTCCGCGGGCTCTATCCGCTGCTGGTCGCATTCAATGCGATTCCCAAGGTGGCGTTCGTACCGGTGCTGGTCGTATGGTTCGGCATCGGCACCATTCCGGCGATCCTCACCGCGTTCCTGATCAGCTTCTTCCCGATCGTCGTCAACGTGGCGACGGGGCTCGCCACGCTCGAACCCGAACTCGAGGACGTGCTGCGCTCGCTGGGTGCCACCAAGGGCGACATCCTGTGGAAGGTCGGCTTGCCGCGTTCGCTGCCTTATTTCTTCGCTTCGCTCAAGGTCTCGATCACCCTTGCCTTCGTCGGCACCGTGGTATCGGAGACCGTCGCATCGAACGAGGGCATCGGCTACCTGATGATGTCCGCCGGCTCGTCGATGAAGATGCCGCTGGTGTTCGCCGGACTCTTCGTGATCGGCGTGATGGCGATGGTGATGTACGAGGCCTTCGCCGTGCTCGAGCGGCGGATGACCGGCTGGGCGCATCGCGGTGGGCACGCCGCGGGCTGAGGTCGGACGGCCACGTCGCCGGCAATAACTCCGGGGACTACGGCACCGGTACGCGCGGCTTCGGCCTCGGTTGACCGAAGCCGCGCAGTGCTCATTCGGTGGTCAGAGCAGGTCGGTGACGATGGCCTTGTCGAGGTCCGGCGCCGTCTTCATCTGGCCGTGTTCCATGAAGAACTTGACCTGATACTCGAGGCCTCCACGGAAATCGGGACTGGTCATCAGCTGCTTGACCGTTTTGCGGTCGTAGAAGCCGCTCAAGTCCATGATCCGGTCCATGATCGCCGCGTCGGTCGGGTTCTTCTGCTCGGTATTGACGTAGGTGGTGATGATACGCAGCGCCTCCGGACGCGTCGCCGGATTGAGCAGGAACGGAACCCCCTTGTCGTGGTAGGCGGCGAGGAAGCTGGCCAATGCCTTGCGTTCGCTCTTCAGCACCGCTTCGGTGGTGATGAAAAGATCGTAGTTGACGAACGGCAGCGTGGACCCCGGCGGCTTGGTGAAGTCGGGATGGGTGAATAGCTCGCGGGTCTCTTTGCGCGTATTCATGATGAAGAAACGTCCGTTCACCGAAGGCACGATCGCGTCGACACGGCCCGCGACGAACGCCGCCTGGCCATCCGCCGCCGGAAGATTGACGAACTCGACGTCCTTCTGGGTCATGCCGAACTTCGCCAGGATCCGGGCGAGAAAATAGTGCAGGCCGGTGCCGGCCGTGCAGGCCACTTTCTTGCCGGCGAGCTTCGGGACCGAATCGAACTCGGGCGCGGCGAGCAATGCGAACAGCCGCGATGGGTCGGTCGGTATCGAAATGAACCGCAGCGGAATCGCCCCGCCCGCCATGCCGAGCAATGCCGCGGTCGAGTTCGCGAAGCTCAAGCCCACGCTTCCCCCACCTAGCGCCTGGACGATCTTGGGACCTGCAGCCGAGGCAAACAGCACCGGGTTGAGCTGCACGCCGGCCTCCTTGAACCAGCCGCGCTGCTCGGCCAGGTCGACGATCGCCGACGCCGGTGCACGCAGGAGGCCGACCGTCAACGGCGCGCCGCCGCTCTGGGCCAGCGAGGTACCCGGGATGCCCAGTGCGCCGGTGGCGGCGAGGGCCGAGCTGCCGGCCGCGTAGGTCAGGAACCGGCGCCGGTTGATCGAGGTTCGTTGCGATTTGCTCATGTTGCGACTCCTCCGTGGTGGTTGGAAATGGGGCCGTTGAAGCGGCCCTCGTGTCTCAATTCGGCGATCGATCGGCGGATGCCGACGTGGCGCCCGCGTCGACCTGACGCGCGGCCTGCAGCGTGGTCCATAGCGCGCGTTTGGCGGCGGCAAACTCGTCGCTGACGCGGGTCGCCTCGTTGCGCGGCCGCGGCAGCGTGTTGCGCACCAGCGTATGCACGCGGCCCGGACGGCTGGCGAGCACCACGACCACATCGGCCAGGAACACCGCCTCGTCCAGATCGTGCGTGACGAACACGACGGTCTTGCGCGTGCTCTCCCAGAGCTTGAGCACCGCCTCCTGCATCACCGCCTTGGTCTGCACGTCGAGCGCCGCGAACGGCTCGTCCATCAACAGCACATCAGGCGAGTTGGCGTAGGCGCGTGCGAGGTCGACACGCTTGCGCATGCCGCCCGACAACTGCTTGGGATAGGCGTTGCGAAATGCCGACAGGCCCACGGCGGCTGCCCAGTGGTCGACCAGCTTGCGCCGCTCGGCCTTGGGCAGTCCGCGCGCCTTGGGACCGTACTCGATGTTGCCGGCCACCGTGAGCCAGGGAAACACGGCATCCTGCTGGAAGACGAAGCCCAGCGCGTGATTGATGCCGCGAATCGGTGCGCCGTCGTGCAGGACCTGACCGTGCGACGGCGTGAGCAACCCGGCCATCATCCGCAGCAGCGTGGATTTGCCGCACCCGGATTCGCCGATGATGCAGACGAATTCGCCGTGCGCGATCTCGAGGTCGATGTCGCGCAGCACCGTGAGCGGCTGCGGCGGCGAGCCGATCTCGAACTGGTGGGTCAATCCGCGGATGCCGAGCTTGGGCGGCGCGGACCGGACGGTGTTCGTTTCGGTGGTCATGGGTCGCGCCGCACATCGCTCCAGGAGGTCAACGCCCGGCCGGTACGGCTGGCAATCTGATCGAGGAACGCACCGAGGAGCCCGATGACGATGATGCCGACGATGGTGATGTCGGTACGGAAGTACTGGCCGGCATTCTGGATCATGAAGCCCAGGCCCGATGGCGCGGCGATGAGCTCCGCCGCCACCAGCGCGAGGAACCCGGTCGAGACGCCGGTGCGCATGCCGGCGATGAAATAGGGCACCGCACTTGGCAGCGCCACCGTCGTGAAGACGCGCCAGCGCGAAGCTCCCAGCGTGCGCGCGGCGTCCACATAGATCGTTGCAACCTCCTTCATTCCCGCGCGCGCGTTCACGACCACCGGCTTGAACACCGCGAGCGCGATGATGATGATGCGCGACGGCTCGCCGATGCCGATCCACACGATGACCAGCGGAATATAGGCGAGGGCCGGGATCGGCCGCAGCGCGTCGATGATCGGGTTCAGCGCGTAACCCCAGTAGCGGAACCACCCCGCCAGCGAACCCAGGAGCAGCGCGAGGCCGGCACCGATCACGTAACCGATGACCACACGCTGCAGGCTGGCGATCGTGTTGGTCCAAAGTTCGCCGTTGCGCAGTTCCTCGAAGAACGTCTGCAGGATCTGCGGCGGCGCCGGGACCAGCGCCGGATTGGCCCCCGGACGCAACGCCATGAACCAGTACATGCCGATGATCGTGAGCAACGACAGTGCGCCGACCAGCACCGAAGGCCGCAAAGCGCGGCGCAGCAGGCCCTCCGGCCTGCGCATGGGCAGGGCCGCCGGCGCTAGCCGTGGCCTCCACGCGGTCCGCGCTGCCTGCTGCCGTGCTGGCCTCGACGGGAGCGCGCGGCGGCACCGTCAGTGGTGCGATCGGGTCGGCAGGGAACACGTCCGCGCCGTCGCCTTCCGCCGGCGTGAGGCCAAGCTGACCGCATCCGGTGACGCGCTTGCGCGCACCATCGCGGGCGGGGTCGGCGAACTCGACGAACCACGCGTCGAGACGGGCGCGCAGCGTGGCGATCTGCGCCTGATGCCGTGGATCGGCGTTTAGATTGATGCGCTCATCCGGGTCACGGGCGAGGTCGTACAGCTCGTGCGGGCCATCGGGGAAGCGGTGCACGTACTTCCAGTCGCGCGTGCGCACCATGCGTACCGGGCCGTATTCGTCGTAGACCACGATGTCGCGTTCCGGCGCCGACCCGTCGCCCTCTAGCAGCCGGCGGAAGCTGCGGCCCGGGCGCGGCCGGGTCGGCGTATCCGCGATGCCGAGGTAGTCGAGCAGCGTCGGGAAGACATCGTAGGCGCTCAACAACTCGCTGCGCACCGCCGGCGCGATGCGTCCGGGCTGCGCGATGAGGCAGGGTACCTTCACCGAGGTGTCGTACATGTTCTGGGGACGCGTGCCGTTGCCCTTGCCCCAGATGCCGTGATGCCCGCAATTCATGCCGTTGTCGCTCATGAAGATGACCAGCGTGCTTCCGGTGAGCCCCATGTCGTCGATCTGGCGCAAGACCCGGGCTATCCCGGCGTCCATCGCCGTCATCGACGCGTAGTAGCCGACGAGGCTTTCGCGCGGGCGCCGATGGCCCTCGTCCGTGGCCGGGTTGCCATGCGCGTTCCACGGATGCGGCGCTTCCTGCGGACACGACGTAAACGCGCAGTCGGCGTACAGGTCGGTGTACTGGCGCGGATGCGAGTCGATCCACGGATAGTGCGGCGCCGTGTAGTTGAGGGAGAGCCAGAACGGCTCCGCGCGCGGCGCCTCGTCGCGCAGGAACGCGAGTGCGTGATCGGTGAGTTCGTCGGTCAGGTAGCGGGCGACCTTGACCGGCGTGGTCTCGTCGACCATCGGCGCATCGTAATAGGGGCTCATGCCCGACTGGTGCGCGAACCATTTGACGTAGCCCGGGCGGGGGACGTCGCTCGCGCCGAGATGCCACTTGCCGACGAGGCCGCAGCGATAGCCCGCCGCCGCGACGCGATCGGTGAGCAGCGGCTGCCCCGCGAGGTAGTCGACGCGATCGGAACCCATGTTGCCCGCGCGGATCCAGTCGTGCACGCCGTGCCGCGACGGGATCTCACCGGTGAGCAACGACGCGCGGGCCGGCGAGCACACGGGTGACGCGCAGAAGAAATCGGTAAAACGGATGCCAGCCGCGGCAAGGCCATCCAGCGCAGGTGTCAGGATGTCATGATTGCCGGCGCAGCGCATCGCCCACGCGCCTTGGTCGTCGCTCGAGAATGAACAACACATTTGGTCGCTGCGGATCGCGACTGGCCATCGTATTACTCCGTTCGATCTGCGCCGCGCGCGCCAAAAGCTGTCGACGTGCGCGGACGCTCCTCAAGTCATGATGATGCCGCCGTCGACGTTGAACGCCGATCCGGTGGTGAAGTCGCAGTCGTCGGACGCGATGAAGAGCGCCATGCGCGCCACCTGTTCCGGCGTGCCAAGCCGGCCCAGCGGCGAGCGTGCGTTGACGCGCTCCATCACCTTGTCGAGATCCACGCCCTGGACCTGCGCGCCGTCACGCCAGCCCTGCTGGCCGAGCGTGGTGGGGATGGGCCCCGGGCAGATGGCGTTGACCAGGATGTCGTATGCGGCGACCTCGAGCGCGAGCGAGCGGGTGAAGCCGATCACCCCGAATTTCGCCGCGCTGTAGGCGCTTGCGGTGGGCTCGCCGACCTTGCCGGCGATCGACGCGATATTGATGATGCGACCGCGCCTGGCCTCGATCATCGCCGGCAGCACCGCCTTGCTGCACAAAAACGTTGCTTTCAGGTTGACGTCGACCACCGCATCCCAGGTCTCCTCGGTCATGTCCTTGACGAAGGCCTTGCGGATGATCCCGGCGTTGTTGACCAGGATGTCGATGCGGCCGAAGCGCGCCAGCGTCTCGCTAGCCAGCGCCTGCACCTCGACTTCCCGCGTCACGTCCACTCCGATCGCGAGGGCGGCAGCGCCGATGGCTGCCGCCGCCCGCGTGGCGGCAGCGCGATCGCGATCGCCGATGACTACGCGCGCGCCTTCACCGGCGAAGGCGATCGCGATCGCGGCGCCGATGCCCGCGGCGCCGCCGGTCACGATGGCAACACGTCCCTCGAGCCGGTGCATCGTCAGACCTTCTCGTGCAACTGCGGGTAATCGACGTTCAGCAGGTGGCGCGGCGCCTCGTCCTCGTCGATGGGCACGAAGCGGCGCGCATTGCCGCCGAAGCGGTTGTCGGTCTTGGGCACCGAGATGGTGGAGATCTCGCCACCGACCAGCACCCCGCCATCATCCTTCGCCCAGAAGCGGTGGTAGAGCTTGGGCGTGATCGTCAAGCTGCAGCCGTGCGGAATCTCGAACACCTGACCGGCCGCGAACGAATGACGCACGCCGTCGAGGTACACGTGCCCGGGCGAGGTCTCGTCCATCGTCTCGTCGTCGTGCGCATTGAAGAGCTGGATCATCAACGTGCCACCGTGATAACTGATGATGTCCTCGGTCTTGCGCCAGTGGAAGTGATATGGCAGCCGCTGGCCCGCCTTGAGCACGAAAATCTTCTCCCCGTAGGGCGTGCCTTCCTCGGGCCGGTCGACGTTGCCGTTGCGCACGTCGAACATGGTGATCCCCACCTGGTCGAAGTTGCCCTGGCCGAAATCGGTAACGGCCCAGCCGAGCCCGTTGCGGGTGACGCGCGCATACTCGGTGCCGGCCTTGCGCCAGTCGTCGGGACTCCAGTAGGCGTAGTGGGGCAGGCGTACGCCATGCTCGCGCAGCGTGCGCTGCGCATTGTCGATGGCGGCATTGATCTGCGATCGTTTCATCGTGGTCTCCAGAGATGCAATATCGTGGTCGCGCGGGGCGGCGGGCGTTCAGCCGCTGGCGGCGCGACGCAAACGCGCGCGCTGATCCGCGCTGCGCAGGCGCGGATTGGCGCGCAGCGCATTGCCGGCAAAGATGGCCGCGACATCGGCTGGTGCGACCTCGCGCTGGGCGAGGAACTCCTCCACCGCCCGCACCCATTCGGTGTAGGTGGCGAAGCGCAGCAGCATCGGATAGTCGGACGCGAAGAGCAGACGCCCTGGGCCGAAGATCTCCAGCGCATCGTCGAGCCTGTTGCGGGCCTCGGACTCGCGCCAGCGGTCGCCAAACAGGAACGGCAGGCCCGAGAGCTGCAGATACAACTCCGGCCTGCTGGCGAATCCATGCAGCGCGTCGCACCATTGCGTGCGATCCACGTCCGGAAAGGGTAGCCCAAGGTGGTTGATCGTCACCGGCCCCGGCGGGAGCTGCGCGAGCACCGGCAGCAGGTGGGGGTAGTGGCGCGCCTCGGCCAGCACCGTCACGTTGAGGCCGGCGTCGATCGCGGCTGCCAGGTTGGCGACGACGTTGGGCAGTGCGACGAACGCCGGGTCTCCTACCCGGCGCAACTGCGCGCGAATGCCGATCACCTTTGGCCGGGCGAGCAGCGCGGCGTAGTCGCACGCGGGGGCCGCCAGATCCACCCATGCGGTGACACCCCAGATGCGCGGCTCGTCGGCGGCAAGCTCGAGCAACCAGTCGGTCTCCGCGGTCTGCGGCGCGGTCTGCACCAGGATCACGCCGTCGATGCCGCACGCGTCGAGCTCCGGCAGCACATCGGCCGGCATGAACTCGCGGCGATAGGCCGCGTTGTCGGCGATCGGGCGGTTGTCGAAGCCGCATGCCGGCTTCCAGAAATGAAGGTGGGCGTCGATGCGCATCGCCGTCGTCAATGCAGCGCCGCGGCGCGCGCGGGGCGCGGCGCATCTGCCGGGATGAGATGCGCGGCGGCGAGTTCGCCCCATAGTGCGTCGGGGATCGGCAGTTCCGCAGCGGCGAGATCGGCCGCGAGTTCCGCCACCGTGCGCGGCCCGATCAGCACGGTGCGAATGGCGGGCTGCGCGAGTGCGAACTGCAGCGCCACCGCGGCGAGCGCCACGCCGTGGCGGGCGCAGATCGACGCGATGCGGGCCGTAAGCTCGAGGATGGCCGTATCTGCCGGCTGGTAGCCGAACGTCGGCGCGGCTTGCGGCCAGGCGGCCAGCACGCCGGAGTTGTAGACGCCTCCGGCTACCACGGCGATGCCACGCCGCTGCGCGGCTTCGATCAGGCTGCGGCCCGAGGTGTCGAGCAGCGTGTAGCAGCCCGCAAGCAGGAATGCATCGAATGGCGCCCGGTCGATGAGCTGGGCCACCGGCGCCGCGAGGTTGGAGCCGATACCGATGCCATCGATGACGCCTTCATCGCGCAGCCGCACGAGTTCGGCGTGGGCTTCGAGGCAGCGGTCGAGATGATTCTCCGCGTCGTGCAGGTGCACGATGTCGATGCGGTCGGTACGCAGGCGCTCGAGGCTCGTCTGGATCGAAACGCGCGTGGCCGCCGCGCCGTAGTCCCAGCGATCGTACTGGCGGCGGCGCGTGGCGCCGGGTCCGAGAGCGCCTTGGCCATAAGGGCGCGTGACACCGGTCTTGGTACACAGCACGAAATCCCCGCGCGCCAGGCCGGCATGCTCGAGCGCGCGCCCGAGGCGGACCTCTGCGAGGCCGCCCCCATACAGCGGCGCCACATCGAATAAGCGGATGCCTTGCGCAATGGCGGCGGCGATCACGCCTTCGGCGTCGGCGTCGGTGAGCTCCGGCGCGGGAGTGCCGAGCGTGGCGCAACCCAGGCCCAGGCGCGGCCAGCGGGCGCTCGTGCGCATCAGCTCTCCACCTCGTCGAGGCGGTTCTGCTCGGGCAGCAGCGTCCAGCGAAACTCGTCGTCGGGCCGCACATTGCGCGCCCACGCGTCGAGGATGATTCTTCTCTCGGCGCCGTGCGGCGATGCGTGCGGCCACCCGGTGAGGATCCCAATCTTCGAGTACGCGCTCCTGCAGGCGATCGCGGATCGCGGCATGCTGCGGATCGGCCGCGAGATCGTGCCGTTCGCGCGGGTCGTGGGTGAGATCGAAAAGCTGCACCGGATGGCCGTGCGAGTAGATGAGCTTCCAGCTGCCGCTGCGGATCATGCGTTGCTGGTGCGACTGCCCGCCGGTCCATGCCGGCACGCTATCGGTGCAGTGCTCGCTGAACACTTCGTCCACCCACGACGCCCGGGGATCGCGCGCCACCGGCAGCAGGTTGCGGCCGCGGCCATACGGCAGGGTGGTACCACCGAGCGCCGCGGCCATCGTCGCGCTCACATCGAGCAGGTCGACGACCTGCGCCCGGCGCTCGCCAGCCGGCAGCTGCCTCGGCCAGCGCAGCACGAGCGGCACGCGCACCGAATCTTCGTACAGCGTGTGCTTCCACCACAAGCCGCGCTCACCGAGCTGGTCGCCGTGGTCGGTGGTGTAGACGACCAGCGTGTCATCGGCGAGACCTTCGTCGGCCAGGCATTGCAGCACTTGGCCGACCAGCACATCGAGGCGGTATACGAGCGCGTAATACGCGGTGCGCGCGCGCTCGATCGACGCGTGCATCGAGGTCGGCGATGTTGCGATTGGTGCGCCACCATTGTTCCCAGGCGTGCGGCGGCGACGGCGGTTCGCCGTGCGCCGGCGGTGGCACGCGGCCGGCGAAACGCTCGTAGTCCTCGCGCCATGCGACGTACGGCGGATGTGGCAGCAGGAATCCGGTGGTGAGGCAGAACGGCGCGTCGCTGCCGGTGCGACGCGCGGCGCCTACGGAACGCAGGAACTCGCATGTAGCATCGGCGGTGGCGATGTCTTTCACCTGGTACGCCGACTGGCCGGGGCCGGAGCGGTCGAGGCTCTCGCGCCACGGATCGTTGGCCTTGTCGAGCACGCCAAGATCGTGCCGCGGCACGCCACCCCAGTTCGGACTATGGTCGCCCACCATGCGTTCGGCGTAGCCGTGCAGCTGGTCAGGGCCCATCGCGTGCAGGCGACCCGCGAGCACCGGCCGGTATCCGGCGGCGCCCACGCTGTGCAGCCACGTGGCAGCGTCGGAGCGAAGGTAATCGTCGTTGGTCCAGCACTCCTGCTCGAACGGATGTCGTCCGGTGAGCATGGACATGCGGCTCGGCACGCACAGCGGAGACGGGCAGTACGCGTGGTCAAACACGATGCCTTCGTGCGCGAGGCGGTCGAGGTTCGGCGTCTGCACCACCGGGTCGCCATAGCAACCCGCGACGCGCTGCGCGTGCTGGTCGGAGAACAGGAACAGCAGGTTCGGGCGAGTCATCGGGCGCTGCGGAATAGTCCAGCGTGTGACGCAACTGCCACGAAACGTCAAGTAACGGAACGAGTGCGTATGCAACCGCGCGGGCAAACGTGTAATATCTCAGTCGTATCCTAGCAGTCCCGCACCGCTCGTGACAACCCCGATGAGAAAGCTCAAGCCCCGATCGTTGATGCGCGAAGTGGCCTACGACCGCTTCAAGGCGCAGCTCTTCAAGCGCAATCTGGTGCCGGGCCAGTTCGTCTCGCAGGGCGAGCTGTGCGAACTGCTCGACGTGCCGCTCGGGCCGACCCGCGAGGCCTTGAAGCGGCTGGAGGCGGAGAGCCTCGTGCGTCTCATTCCGCAGCGCGGCATCCAGATCACCGACATCGGCGTCACGCTGATCCACGAGGCCTTCGAATTCCGCACCATCCTCGAGGTCGCGGCCGTGCGCAAGTTCACCCACTCCGCGACCGACGGGACGCTCCGCGAGCTCGACCTTTCCACCCGGGCAGTCCTGACGCGCATGGCGACGGCGAGCGAGCCTGACAACCGGCTGCTCGACGCGGCGCTGCAGGTCGACTGGGGCATGCACAACCTGATCATCGAAGCGATGGGTAACCAGGTGCTCATCGCCGCGCATCAACAGAACTTCGACAAGATCCGGATGATCCGGCTCCACGGCCGCTCGCCGCGTTACCTGCCGCTGGCCATGGAAGAGCATCTGCTGGTTATCGAGGCACTCCTACGACGCGACCCGGCCGCCGCCGCGGACGCGCTCGCGCAACACCTCGCGGCGGCCGAGCGGCGTGCGCTGGGAATGTAGGCCACCTCCGCGATTTCAGAACTCGAACAGGAACAAATATCATGACGCACTGGAAGGCCGCCCTCGTACTGGCAGTATCGACCGCCATCGCCCCGTTCGCTCACGCCCAGTCCGCGTGGCCCGACAAACCGATCCGTCTCGTCGTGCCCTTTCCCGCCGGTGGACAGCTCGACGTCGTATCGCGCCTCATCGCGGAGCGGATCTCCCCGGCGCTGGGCCAGCCGATCGTCGTCGAGGCCAAGCCCGGTGCGGACGGCAACATCGCGACCGAACTCGTGGCCAAGGCCGCGCCGGACGGGTACACGTGGCTCGCCGCGAGCCCGCCGACCACGATCCAGCCCAGCGTACGGCCGACTACGCTGCGCTACGACACGCTGCGTGACTTCGAGGGCGTGGCGCTGATCGGCACCAGCCCATTCCTGTTCGTGGTGCCGGCGTCGTTGCCGGTGAACTCGCTTGCGGAGTTCGTCGCCTATGCCAAGGCGCGGCCCGGAGAGCTCTCATATGCCGGATCGGCGCGCGGCACGGTCGTGCATCTCGCCACCGAGCTCTTCATGCACGACGCGGGCATCAAGATGGAAGCGATCGGCTACCAGGGGCAGCCGAGCGCGATTCCCGATCTCGTCACCGGCCGCGTCCAGTTCATGACGCTCGGGCTGATCCTGGCCGAGCCGCAGATCAAGGCGGGCAAGCTCAAAGCCCTGGCGGTACTGGACCGGCAACGGCACCCGCACCTGCCCGACGTGCCCACGGTGGTCGAACTGGGGCAGCCCGCTCTGGTGATGACCACGTGGTTCGGCATCGCGATGCCAGCGAAGACGCCGGCTGCGATCGTCGACCGGACCAACGCCGAGATCATGAAGGCGCTCAAGCTGCCGGAAGTGGTGGCCAAGTTCGAGTCGATGGGCGTCACGCCCGCGCGTCCCAACACGCCCGCCGAGTTCAACGCGTTCATGCGAGAGGGGGTGGCGCAGGGGAAAGAGGTGGTCAGGAAGGCGAACATTCCGGTCGATTGAGCAGCCGCTGCGCCCGCAGATGCCGAACCAGTTCTCGCCACGAGATTCATCAGCGACCCGAGCCCAGATCAAGCGAGTCCGATCCAGGTGACGACCCGACCGCCGCGGTCCCGCAACGTGCTACCGATACACGACGCGCTGCCCACCGACGACCCTGCCGCCGGCTGGCAAGGCACGATCGGCCGCACGCTGCACGATTCCACGCCCTGGTGGGCGTCGCGTGCGGCACCGCCCGCGAACGCGCCCGATGTCGTCGTGATCCTGCTCGACGACCTCGGCTTTTCGGACTTCGGTTGCTACGGCGCCGAAATTCGCACTCCCAACATCGATCGGCTGGCGGCGCGGGGCGTGCGCTTTTCGAACTACACGACGGTGCCGATGTGCACGCCGGCACGGGCGGCGCTGCTCACCGGCAAGAATCCGCACGCGGTCGGTTGCGGCTGGCTGACGTTCAACGACCCCGGCTTCCCCGGTTACCGTGCCGGCGAGATGACGCGCGACACACCCACGCTCGCGGAAGTGCTCCGCGCCAACGGCTATTCGACGTACATGGTCGGCAAGTGGCACAACACCGCCGAGCACAACGTGGCCCCATCGGCGGATCGCGCGTCGTGGCCATTGCAGCGCGGCTTCGACCGTTTCTACGGTTTCCTGGGTGGCGAAACGCACTACTTCGCCCCCGCGCAACTGGTCGAGGACAACGCGTTCCTCGATCACGACGTGTATCGCGACGGCTACTACTGCACCGACGACTGGACCGACAAGGCGATCGGCTGGATGAAGGAGCACGCGAGCGCGTCGCCCGCCAAGCCGCTGTTCCTGTACGTGGCGCACAACGCGCCGCACGCGCCGCTGCACGCGAAGGCCGAAGACCTCGCGCGTTACGCGGGCGCCTACGATGCCGGCTGGGATGCGCTGCGCGCGGCGCGACTCGCGCGTCAATGCGCGGAAGGCATCTTCGAGCACGCGCCCGCGCTGCCGCCGCATAGTCCCGGCGTGCCGCCGTGGGAAGAGGTCGACCCGGACCGCCGTCGCCTCTATGCGCATTACATGGAGCTCTACGCCGCCGTCGTCGACAACATCGACCAGAACGTCGGCCGGCTGCTCGATGCGCTCGAGACACTCGGGCGGCTCGACAACACGTTGGTGATCCTCACGTCTGACAACGGCGCCAATGGCATCGGCGGCGTCGATGGCGCGGCCAACAACCTGTCCAAGCGCCTGACCAACACCGAGGACCCCGCGTGGGTGCGCCAGATGCTGGACGCCGGCGGCCTCGGTGGACCGGAGTCGTGGCCAACCTATCCGGTCGGCTGGACGGATGTGTCGAGCACGCCGTTTCGCCTCTACAAGACGACGACGATGAACGGCGGCATCCGCGTCCCGCTGCTGATGCAATGGCCAACGCGATGGCGCGAGGGCGGCGCGGTACGGCAACAGTGGGTGCACGTGACCGATATCGCACCCACGATCATCGACCTCATCGGCGCAGCGTTTCCGGCGCAGGTGAACGGATTCCGGACGCGCGCGCCGGACGGCGCGAGCTATAGGAACACGCTCGAGGATGCAAAAGCGCCCACTACTCGCAGCGCGCAGCACTACGAGCTCGCGGGAAATCGCGGCTATATCAAGGACGGCTGGAAGATCGTGTCGCTGCAGCCACCCGGCAAGCCGATCGATCTGGCCAACTGGATGCTGTTCGATCTGCGCAGCGACCCCACCGAAACGACCGACCTCGCGGTTGCGCATCCGGACAAGCTCCGGGACCTCATCGCGGCGTTCGATGCGGACGCCGAAGCCAATTACGTGTATCCGCTCGACAATCGCGGCGTGCGCCGGTCGTTGACGGTGCCCCCTCACCTCGAGGCTTCGCTGGCGGAGGCCCGGACGTTCTATCCGGGCACTGGCACCGCGGCGCTCGCGGTGGTCGCGCCCATGGTGGCCGACCGCGACTACCGGATCGTGTGCGAGTTCACGTACCAGCCGGGAGACCACGGTGTGTTGTTCGCGCTCGGCGATCCGATTGCCGGCATGGCGCTTTACGCGCGCGACGGCGCGCTGACGTTCCACTATCACGGCGGGCAGGGCAAGGTGGCACGCCAGGACGATCTTCCCGCACGCCCCGGCGCCAATCGCTTCGAACTCGTGCATCGCGCGTTGGGTGCGCGTCGTGGCAGCGGCCTCGTGCGCGTGAACGATGTCGACGTCGCCACGCTCGAGCTGTCGCCGACGACAATTCTCGGACTCGGGGTGGGGGAAGGCCTCGATCTCGGCCGCGACCGCCGCCTGCACGTGACTGCACATTACGGCGGCAGCGGCGCGTGCGTGTACACCGGGAGCGTTGCGTTCGTGCGCATCGAACCCGGTGCGCAGGCCCGCGACAGTTACGCCAACCGGCCGGAGCGATTGGCGCAGCGGGATTGACGGCCGCGAGGAATAGCCGCGCCGCCGCGCCTGCTATCCTTCCGCCCGCGCCGTCGTTCGGCGCGCGGTTCGACGCTCCCTATCCAGGATTTCCCGGCCATGGCCAAGTCCCTGCTGTTCACCCCGCTGCAACTGCGCGACCTCACGTTGCGCAACCGCACCGTCGTATCGCCGATGTGCCAGTACTCGGCGCACGACGGCTTCGCCAACGACTGGCACTTCGTGCACTGGGGCCAGTTCGCGATGGGCGGGTTCGGCCTCGTATTCACCGAGGCCACCGCCGTGCTGCCCGAGGCGCGCATCACGCACGGGGACCTGGGGTTGTGGTCCGACGAGCACATCGCGTCCATCCAGCGCGGCGTGACGTACGTGAAGTCGATGGGCGCGGCCGCCGGCATGCAGCTTGCCCATGCGGGACGCAAGGCCAGCATGCAGCGGCCCTGGCACGGCAACGCGGCAATGGGACCCGCCGATGCCGCGCGCGGCGAAGTCCCGTGGCCCATCGTCGGACCCGTGGCGGTGCCGCACAGCGACGGCTGGCTCGTGCCCGAGGCGCTGACCAGGGCGGGCATCGTGCGCATCGTGCAGGCGTTTCGCGCCGCTGCCGCGCGCGCGCTCGTCGCCGGGCTCGACGTGATCGAAGTGCACGGCGCGCACGGCTACCTGACGCACTCGTTCCTGTCGCCCATCTCCAATACGCGGACCGACGAGTACGGCGGCGATCTCGCCGGCCGCATGCGCTTCGGCCTCGAGATCGTGCGGGCCGTGCGCGAAGTGTGGCCGAAGGAAAAGCCGCTCTTCTACCGCACCTCATCGGTGGACGGCATCGACGGCGGCCTCACGCTCGACGACACCGTCGCGCTCGCGAAGGAGCTGAAGCAGCTCGGCGTCGACGTGCTCGACTGCTCGTCCGGCGGCTTTCCGCAATCGCGCGTCAAGGTCGGGCCCGCCTACATGGTGCCCTTCGCCGCACGCGTGCGTAAGGAGGCCGGGCTCGCCACGCAGGCGGTCGGCGTGATCCGCCATGCCGAAGAGGCCGAGGCCGCGCTCGCGCACGGCGCCGCCGATCTGGTTGCCGTTGCCCGCGAAGCACTCCTCGATCCGCACTGGGCCGGTCGCGCCGCGGTGGAACTGGAAGGTGAGGAAGGCTGGAAATTCTGGCCGGCGCAGTACGGCTGGTGGCTGGAACGCAGGGCCACGCTGCTGCGGGAGTTGGAGAAGAGCGGGTCGCGGTGATTCGGCGAATTAAGCGTTGACGTTGAGCTTCACGCCAAAGCTCTTGCCGAAGAAAATTTGCTTCCCGGTCGTGCCGAACGGCTCACTCCGGCCGATAGAACTTTGCTTTCCACAGCGCCCATGGGCGCGCGATCACGCGCCGGTTGGTGGCATCCGCACCTGCCCCTTCCTCCGCTTCCAGGTAGGTGACCTCACCCCCGAGCGCGATCGCGTTCTGCTGCGCGGTGGCGTTCACCTGCGTGTAGAACGCGCGGAACACCGCCACCGCGACGTTCTCGCCCACCGTGCAGAAGCCGTGGCCGCGCATCAGCACCACGGCCTCGGCCCCGAGCGATTCACCCAGCGCCTCGCCCTGCGCTTCGTTGCGGATCAGCATGTCCGTCAGGCCGAAGCGCGCGCGCATCTCGAACACCGGCGCGCCGCGGTTGAGGAACCCGCTCATGTGATATACCGGCTTCAACTGCACCGACGAAGCCGTGAACGGCACCACCGACGGCGCATGGCTGTGCACCACCGCATGCACGTCCGGCCGCTGCGCGTAGATCGCGCCATGGATGAAGCGCTCGAGGTAGGGGCCGCGCGTGTCGCCTTCGAGCGGGTTCGACGCGAGGTCGAAGGTCATGATGTCCGCGCGCTGCACCTTCTCGGGAGCAAGTGAGCGTGAGAGCAGGTAGCGGTCGGCGTGCTCCGGATGCCGCGCGCTGACGTGGCCGAAGCCGTCGACGACACCGAGGCCGGCCAGGATGTGGTTGGCGGCGACGAGGTCGTCGAGAAGGTCGGCGAGTGCGGTCATCGGCGCATTATCGCTCGACCTTCGCCGGCGTTACGCGAAAGGATCCAGCACTTTCACGTGCGCTTTGGCGAAATCAAATGTGTTCCTGGTGACGACAGTGAAGTCGTGAACAAGCGCGGTCGCTGCGATCCGCAACATTGCCGATCAAGCGTATATTATGGTAATATACAAAAATGATCGACCTCGAGCGAATCGTCGGCTTCGATTGGGATGCGGGTAACGCCCGCAAGAACGAGAAGCACGGCGTTTCGCAAAGTGAAGCAGAGCAGGCGTTTTTCGACCTCCGATTGTTGATGGTTCCTGATCCAGGCCATTCTGCTGCCGAACCGCGCTACCACGCACTAGGTCAAACTATCGACGGTCGACACTTGCACATCACATTCACATTGAGACGCGACGGCTCGTTGATCCGCGTAATTTCAGCGCGCGACATGCACACGAAGGAAAGGACCCACTATGACCGCAAAGACTAAAGTTCCCAAGTTCAAGTCGGAGGCGCAGGAACGCACTTTCTGGGAAGCCCGCGACAGCGCCGACCTGGTCGAGTGGTCCAAGGCAGAGCGCGTGCGCTTGCCTAACCTCAAGCCCTCGACTCAGAGTATTTCCCTGCGACTTCCGGTGCACACGCTCGAACGCATCAAAGCGGCCGCCAACGTCCGCGACGTTCCTTACCAGTCCCTGATCAAAGTCTGGCTCGAGGAGAAACTGACTGCGTGAGGCTATCCCCCAACCTTAGGAGGCGCGGCCAGGCAGAGGGGTGATCGGGTAAAATGCCGCCATCGGAGAGGTGGATGAGCGGTTTAAGTCACACGCCTGGAAAGCGTGCGAGGGTTAATAGCCCTCCGCGGGTTCGAATCCCGCCCTCTCCGCCAGACCGACTTCCAGGGCCGTCCAGAATCATCCGTTCACCGGCCAACTCTCCCTCATAGAACCTCAGAATTCTGGTTTCAGGCCGAGCGACACACCGACGACCGCTGGGTGCTCGTGCAGGAACGGATAAGCGACCACAAGATGTTGACGAAACAAGGACAGTGGAGTGCGCGCAGCTCGCCCGTTGGATCGCCGATCACGGATGGCACCACTACCGGGCGGGCAGGTCACAACCACCATGGAAACCACATCGATGCGTCAATCTTGGGCCCGCCACAAGTTGCCCGGTCGAGCCGCGCAGGCATTACCCGCCTCTGGTGCGCCCGCAGTCCCGCCCAACAAGCCTATCCCGGCTAACCTGGTGCGATCATTGAGCCACGTGCACTCGACACCACTTGCAGTGCGTACCGGCATGCGTACCAAGAAGCCGACACAGGCGCAAAGCCGCTACCTTCGCACGAACTGGATCATGATTGCATCGATTTGATCTCGCGCTCGTCCATGATGAAGGTCGCGATTGCGCCAACGAAATGCTCGGCATCCGCCACCAGTTGTCCGACGAATTCCGACTTGTACATCCCTTCCATTGACTCGCGGTCTTCGAACCATAGCTCGACTATTCCGTCGGGTGTCTGGGTGACGATTGTCGATCTCAAAGGGTCTGACGGATCCTCGTTGCGCACCGAGAAGCGCATGAACTCTTGTGTGACGTTTATGGTCAGCCGCTTGATCGCGGGATGCGATGCAAGCAGCGGAGCATGTACCTCCGTCCAGTACTTCGCGAAAGCCTCGCGAGACATGCCGGGCTTTCGCGTCATGATAGTGACTCGCTTGATCATCGGTTGTCTGCCCTCTAAGCGTCGAGAATGGATTCGCTACAGCACGCCATAACGGTCGAATACATCTTTGAGTTTCGCTCCCTGATTCAGTTCGTCACGCGTCGTGTTCTCGCTAGCAACTTTCTTAAATGCCCGTGCGAGCACTTCGTCTTCGGCACGGCGCGGCACGACGACGACCCCATCTACGTCCCCAAACACGAGGTCCCCCGGCTCGATGCGCACCCCCGCTACTTCGATCGGCACATCAATGTCCGCGACCTTGCCACGACCCTTCGAATCGAGGGGCGCGATACCCCCGTGAAACACCGGGAATTGCGTAGCGCGAATCCCACGAACATCTCGGACAAAGCCATCGGTGACCGCACCGTTAGCGCCGCGGGCTCGTGCGGCCGTGGTCAGCAATTCTCCCCAAGGCGCGATGCGACCTGACACGCCACAGGCAAACGCCATCACGTCTCCAGGCTTCAGGTCATCCAGTATCCGAATTTCTAGTTCGTATGGATTCTCTTCGGGCGCCACGTGATAGACGTCGCGAAATAGTCCCGTGCGCGCAAAACCCACGAGGACAAGTTCATCATCGAGTGGCCTGATGCGCGAGGCCATAGCCTGATTACTCAAGCCGATCTCGTCCAACACGTCTGAAAGAACGGCCGCGTACAACCGGGAACGCAGGTTCCCAAGAAATTCCTGATCCCGTCGCTGCGGCATGACGCTCCTCACCCGGTGATCAAATTTTTGTCGGGCTCGACAATTGACTGCCATCATCCTATATCTTAGGATTCGACACAAGCCGGTTCGTCCACCGATCGGGCCCGACTGCCGCCGTTGCTACTAGGTGCCCCCGGATGAAAGTCGCGATAACCGATCACCATTACACCGACATCAACAACGCAATTGCGGTGCTTGCCAACGCCGGTGTGGAGGTAATCGTCGGGGCCTGCAGAACCGAGGACGAGACCATCGAGTTTGGGCGAAATGCGGACGCTGTGATCAACCAACACGTCCCCATAACTGCACGAGTGCTCCATGCGTGGCCGTGCTGTCGAGGCCTGGTGCATTTTGGGAAAGGCGTCGACTCCATCGACGTGGCGGCAGCAACAAGGCAGGGAATCTGGGTCGCGAATGTGCCTAATGCCAACTGGGACGAGGTTTCCAATCATGTACTTGCGTTGCTCCTTGGCTGGGCTCGCGGCCTACTGGCATTCGATCGAGATGTCCGTGCGGGCCGTTGGGCGTATCGAAGCGCGGTACCGCGGCACCGCCTGGCCGGTCAAGTTCTAGGAATCATCGGCTTCGGAGACATCGGGCGCGTACTGGCCACCAAGGCACGCGGCATCGGTCTCAGTGTCCTTGCCTATGCGCGCCACGAAGTTTCAATGGAGAACGTTGCGTCCGTCAGCTTGGACGAACTGCTCCGAAGGTCGGACTACGTCTCAATTCATGTCCCGTTGACGAGTGCAACCACCAACCTCATTGGCGAGCGCGAGCTATCTTTGATGAAGCGCGACGCGTTCATCATCAATACTTCGCGTGGTAAGGTCATCGATCAGTCGGCACTCGTCGCGGCGCTGCAGGGACGGCGCATAGCTGGAGCCGGCCTCGACGTCACCGATCCGGAACCGCCCACGCCCGACGATCCTCTTCTGGCACTCGACAATGTGATCTTGACACCCCATGTCGCGTGGTACTCCGAGGAGTCAAGAGAGCAGGTCACGGTACAAGCCGCACGGGAAGTCGTGCGAATCTTGCGAGGCGAGCGACCGCTCTCGGTGGTCAACCCTGAGGTAGTTCCTCGGCAAGTCGCGGCGCGCACCGCCACTGATAGCTAATCAATGCGTTTGATCTAGGGGAAACGTCAATGCGTGCCAGTTTGAAAGTCGGGCCCGTGGCAGCTGCGTGCGGTAGCATCGCAACAGGATTTGCGGCCATCGGCGAACTCGCCGATGGTGTCACCCCGGTACAGGTGCCGATCGTCATCCTCAACGGGTGCGAGGACGGGCCAATTATCTACTTGCACGCGGGTTCGCACGGACAGGAAACCATCTATTCAGTCGAGACGCTGCGGCGTCTGTGCGCCGAGGTCGAGCCTGCTCACATCAGGGGCGCAGTCATCGCGGTCCCGCTGGCCAACATGCTCGCGCACCAGTTCGCTTCGCGAGTCGCGCCCCACTACGCGGCACGAGAAGGGGTTTCATTCGCAGGTGACATCCACAAGCAATGGCCCGGTGATCGCAAAGGAAGTCTAACGCAACGAATTGTCCACTTCCTTTGGAGCGAGATCGCAAGCCAGAGTGATTATGCTATCGATCTGCACGCGGTGGGAGAGCCGAGCATAGCGTTTACGTTCATGTATCGCGGGGGAAAGGCCGACGCAATCGGTACGACAGCATGGGAAAAGACTCTCGATATGGCGCGCGTATTTGGCTTCACGATGGTCACGACGGCGCCGAATCCGCTGACGCTCGGTGGTGCTTTCCTGGATGCGGGAAAACCGGCGTTCATGGTTGAGATGACGAAGTCACGCATGCTCGACTTACCCAACGTCACCGGGGCGCTGCGTGGTATTCGCAACGTCCTTGTCCATCTTGGAATGCTGGATGGAGTGATCGAGCCCCAAGACGATTTTTTGATTATTCCGGGCGTCCATCCTGCATTGCCGACGATCCGGGCCGAACGAGGTGGATTCATTCACTTCGAGGTTGAGTGTGGCGCCCACCTTTCCAAAGGGACCGTCATTGCGCGCACACACGATCTTTTCGGAAACGAACTAGAGGTGATCGTGATGCCCACCGACGGTTATGTCATGACGTTCCCGCCGCAAAGCTGGGTAGGGCACCAAGCGGTTGCAACCGGAGATCTGGTCGCGGACATATTCGCTTGACGCGAGCAGCCGGGCTACAGTCCACCAAGGAGCATTCATAGGTGAAGATTACTGAAATTGAAGCCATAATCCTGCGGCAACCAGACGTGGATGGTGCCATTGCCGATGGCAGCCAGGACGACCTTATCGTACGCGTGCATACGGATGAGGGCATCGTAGGGGTTGGCGAGGTGGACTCGGCTCCGGAGGTGGTCAAGGCCGTATTTGACGCGCCCCACTCTCACTACATTGCCACTGGGCTTCGGCATGTGCTGATCGGGCAAGATCCACTGGACATCGAGGGTCTGTGGCGGCGCATGTACATGGGCTCCGTGTACTACGGCCGGCGCGGGGTGGCGATGCACGCGATCAGTGGTATTGACCTTGCTTTGTGGGACATCAAGGGCAAGAAGCTCGGCAAATCAGTGTCGGAATTGCTCGGGACGAAAAAGCGGGATCGCGTGCGAGCGTACGCCTCCCTCCTAATGCCTGAGACTGAGCGAGCGGTCGCAACGAGTGTCGAGCGACTGCTTGAAAAGGGATTCACCGCCATAAAGTTCGGCTGGGGCCCGATTGGCAAGGACGCCGAGCACGACGTGCGCCTGGCGCGCGCCGCTAAGCGCGCGGCGGGCTCCGCCGAGATCATGATAGACGCGGGTTTCGGATACGGTGCGGATTCCGAGCGCGCAATCCGAGTCGCCCGTGAGTACGACGAGCTTGGCATCTATTGGCTGGAAGAGCCATTCGAGCCCGACGAATTCGAATGCTATGCCGCGCTGGCCGACGCTGTCGACATGCGGGTCGCGGCGGGCGAGGAAGAATCCACGCGATGGGGTTTTCGCGAGTTGATAGAACGCGGCCATGTGGATGTTGTGCAACCAGATGTGACTCGTTGTGGCGGATTGTCCGAAGCCCTCATCATCGCGCGACTCGCTGAACAGCGCGGCATTGCCTGTGTTCCTCATGCTTGGAAAAGTGGCGTGATCAAGGCGGCCTCGCTTCATCTCAATGCGGTGCTCGACACCGCATACTTCCAGGAGTACTGCGTCGCCGAGACGCCGATCAACCTTTTGCTCACGCTAGAGCGCATGCCGATCAAAGACGGTTGGGTGGAAGTTCCGACCAAACCAGGGTTGGGAATAGAGCTCGATCCAGAGATACTTGAGCGCTACGCCGTTGGCGATAAGCCGCTGTCCGTGGCTTCGTGACCGGACCGACCTACAACACGACGGTTTTCAATTCGCGGCGCTCACCGGTGTTCGCGAGGCGAGGTATGGTCGCGACCGCGCAGCCGCTGGCAAGTCTCGCCGGTATGCGCATGTTGCTCGACGGCGGCAATGCGGTGGACGCAGCGGTTGCGGCCGCTGCCGTACTTGGCGTGGTCGAACCCTACCAGACCGGTCTTGGTGGTGATGCCTTTGCGTTGGTATACAACGCGCGCGATCGCAAGGTCCGCGCACTAAACGCCAGTGGTCCGGCACCACAGGCCGCCACGCTCGAAGGGTATCGAGCCCAAGGATTCGAGAGGGTTCCAAGGCACAGCCCGCTCGCTTGGACGGTGCCTGGCTGCGTCGATGGCTGGTCGCAGATGCTTGGTGCGCACGGTAAGTTCACCTTGCGCGAAGTACTGCAACCGGCCATTGAATATGCCGAGTCGGGCTTTGCCGTCGCACCCGGTGATGCCGTTAGCTGGAGCCTCAGTGAGGATCGACTCCGTGCAGATGGTCCCGCAGCCAGATCGCTTCTGATCGAGGGCAGAGTTCCGCGGGCGGGTGACGTCCTCGTGCAATCCGATCTTGCGCGTACCTTGCGCGTCATCGCCGCCGGCGGGCGGGACGAATTTTACGAGGGCGCGATAGCCGAACGACTGATCGACTACTCGGACCGCGCCGGCGGATTGCTTAGTCGCCGCGATCTGGCCGACTATCGCGCCGAGTGGCAGGAGCCGATTGGTGTCGATTATCGGGGCTACCGCGTCCTCGAATGCCCCCCCAATGGCCAGGGTCTCGCCGCATTGATCGCGCTCAAGGCAATCTCGGCTTTGGAGTTGTCAGCATACGACCGGGACTCGCCAGAGTGCTGGCATTTGCTGATCGAGGCAACCAAGCAGGCCATGCTCGATGCGCAGCACCATGTGACCGATCCACGCTTTTCCGACATTCCGGTGATGCAGTTGCTTGCCAACGCGCGCCCGCCCAATGGATGGACGGCGTCCGCACCTGCCGCGAAGGCGTGGGGGCGCTCCGATACGGTGTACCTAAGCGTGACCGACGGCGAAGGAAACGCCGTGTCGTTTATCAACAGCGTCTTTGATGATTTCGGCAGCGGTCACGTCGCGGAGGGCCTAGGCTTCGCCATGCAGAATCGCGGCGCCGGATTTTCCTTGGACCCAGAGCATCCGAATCGACTGGCGCCGGGGAAGCGACCGTTCCACACCATTATCCCGGGAATGGTCTTGCGTGACGATGCCATGCACACTGTGTTCGGTGTGAGCGGTGGATTCATGCAGCCACAAGGGCACCTGCAACTTTTGGTGAATCTCCTGGACTACGGTCTCGACGTACAGAGTGCCATCGACATGCCGCGTTTCTGGTGGGAAGAGGGACGGCGCGTCGTCATTGAATCCGGGGTGTCGGATGCTACGTGCGACCAACTCGCGATCTGGGGGCACGAGATTGTTCGTCGCGAACATCGAGGTATGGGCGGTGCGCAGATCATCAGCCTGCTGCCCGACGGCGTATGGGTAGCCGGGTCGGAACCGAGGCAGGATGGATGCGCGATCGGCTATTGATGTCCTTGATCGTGTGCAGCGATCGCAGGAATCGAAACCTGTTGTCAACCATTGTCCTAAGAGTTAGGATAACGTAATGAAACACGTGCAAAGCGACGACGGCCTCACCACACGGCCCGCACCCAAAAGCAAGCCCGCCAAAAAGCGGCCGGTGTCTTGGTCGGAGATCGAGCGCGCGATACTTCTTCGCATTGCGCGGAAGGAGTATCTGCCGGGACAGAAAATTCCTACCTGCGAAGCATTCGCTGCCGAGTTTGGCGCGAACAAGAATACAGTGAGCAAGGCGTATCGCTCCCTGGTGGAGCGTGGCTATCTGCTAACACGCGCCGGCTTCGGGACTTTTATCGGCAAGCGTCCAATCCGCATCACCCTAGACGACGCGCTCGACGGAATCACAGGCTTGCTGGCGCTCGCGTTGCAGGAAGCAAAATTGAGCGGGCTGGACCAGGCTCAGTTTCGCAAGTTCGTAGACGATGTCGTGACACAGGCATACGGACATGCGGGCCCGCGAATCGGCTTCGTCGAATGCAATCGGCGTGACGCCACCATGCTCAGCCGGGACTTGCAGCTGGCCGTCGCGCATCCGATTGAGCCTTTGCTGATCGACGCGGTTCTCGCTGAACCACAACGCTTCCTCGCCGACTACGACATTCTTGTGGTCAACATCACCCACTTGTCTACCGTCGAGGCTGCGTTGGGTACCCAGAACGGTGACGGCGGACGCGCCCAGATCTTTGGCCTGCACATCCCTATCGATCGCGAAAGCCTGTTGAGTGTTGCCCGCCTGCGCGCGGGCACGCACGTAGGTATCGTTTGTGATCTCAAGCAGACGCTACTCTCCCTGACGGGGATGGTTGATGGATGCAATCAAGACTTACGGGTGAACGGCTGCCTGACTAAGGACCCGGCGTCGATACGCAAGCTTCTGCTATGGAGCGATGTGCTGCTCATAACGCCTTCGGCCGCCGAGCGGATCCCCGTTTCCGAATCGCAAGTGCCGATCATCACACTCGATTTCAGGCCGGATGCACGATCGGTCGAGCAACTCACCGAATTGATCGCGCGATACATGCCGGCAGTCGTCAACTACGATTTCAGATCGATCGCGCGACCAATGGTGGCGCGTCGCCGATGACCCGTCGTTCCATGAGGATTGAAAGATGCTGTGGTGTAGACGGTCAAACTGCTCAACAAGGAGCCCAGCCATGAAGCTTAGAAATCTTGCCTTCCTTGTACCGATGATCTCTCTCCTGGCGGCAGGTAGCGCCCATGCACAATCTGAAAACTCGACGTTGACCAAGGTAAAGAAGAACGGGGTCATGAAGGTTTGCTACGCACAGGGCTCGCCCGAGTCCTACAAGGATCCCAAGACAGGCGAGTGGCTGGGTGTTTTCGTAGAGCTTGCGAACGAGCTGGCGACGTGGATCAAGGTGAAGGTGGAGCCGGTGGAGGTGCAGTGGAATACCGCGGTCCTTGCTTTGAAGCGTGGCGACTGCGACTTTTTCGGGAGCAGTTTTGTCTACAACGCCCCGCGCGCGCTGGAAGTCAATTTCGTCACACCATTCCGGGCTAAGGGCCTCAACGCCATCATTCGCAAGGACAACAAGAAGAACCTGACCAAGATTTCTGATCTCGACAACCCCAATGTGACCATTGCGGTCGGACTGGGTTCGCGCGAGTACGAGACCGGAAAGCGGCTGTTCCCCAAGGCCAAGTTCCTCGCTCTTCAAATCAATTCCGACGTCGAAACACTGCCGCCGACTCAGCGCGGCGATGCAGACGTAACCATACTTCCGATCATCAACATCAATTGGTGGCTGCAGATCCCGGAGAACGCGGCGTGGGGCAAGATGGCGTTTCCCGGTGAAGATTTCGGCAACGCTCCGGTAGGTTGGGCCGTGCGCTATGGCGATCAGGAATGGAAGGATTTTCTCGATCAGTATGTGCGCTTCGTCGCCGCCAATGATCTCGTCAAGCGAACCTATGACGAGTACATGGCGAAAACAAATCCGTTCGCGAAAAAATAATCGCCGGGGTTAGCCCGAATCTACCCACACCGGGCGGCGCCGTAGGGCGTTGCCCGGATGACCTTCCGCATCGGTAGGATTTCGTCTTGTCATTTACTCGCCTGTGGCAGGTCTTCGCGGAATACCACGATGTACTCCTGACTGGAATCTGGGTCACGGTCTCGTTATCGGTGCTGGCAATGCTCATCGCCATAGTCGCGGGGTTGATTGCCTGCCTCGGGACGCTGGCACGTAGCCGATGGGTGCGAGCACCCGCAGTGTTCTATGTCGAGTTTTGCCGCAATACACCGATACTCGTTCAACTCGTGTGGGTCCACTACGCATTGCCTGAAATCATCGGCATCAAGTTTGATGCATTCACCAGTTCATTGATCGCGCTGGCGCTCCAATCGAGCGGTTATCTCGCCGAGGAGTACCGCGCGGGCATCGAATCGATCGACAAAGGCCAGATCGAAGCAGCGCAGTCGCTTGGCATGACGTACCAGCGACTGATGCGCAGGATCGTCATTCCGCAGGCATTGATCCGGATGCTGCCTGGAATCCTCAACCAGTACGTCATATGCTTCAAGTCGACGAGCATCGTGTCGATCATCGCGGTTCCGGACCTCATGTACCAGGCCGGCCTGATCGTCAGTGCCACGTTCCTGCCCATGCCAGTCTATACGGCAGTGGCCCTGACCTACTTCGTTCTCGTGTTTGCCGTGTCGTCACTCGTACGACACCTGTCGCGCAAGTTGCCGATGAGTGGCTATTTCGAGACTCAGCGCCATGCCGCTGCCTGATCCAGTCATCCGCCTCGAGCAGGTCCAGAAGCGCTTTGGAGATTTGGAAGTACTTTGTGGCGTCGACCTGTTGGTCCCGCCGAGTTCGACCTTTGCCGTCATTGGGCCTAGTGGCTCCGGGAAGAGCACGCTGGTCCGCTGCATCAACTATCTCGAGCGCATTCAAGGCGGCCTGATCACGGTCGGGGACGTTACGATCACGCCGAAGGGACCCGTACGCGCGGGGGGTAGGCTGTCGGGACGTGAGATTGCACGCTATCGAACAGGTATAGGCATGGTGTCGCAGTCCTTCAACCTGTTCCCTCATCTGACCGTGATGGGCAATATCATCGAGGCGCCAACCGGCGTTCTCGGTTGGAGCCGCAACGACGCAATGGAGAAGGCGCATGCGCTATTGCGGCAGGTGAACCTCAGCGACAAAGCCGACGCTTATCCCGCCACACTGTCAGGCGGACAGCAACAGCGCGTAGCCATCGTGCGATCACTGATCATGGACCCCAAGATCATGCTCTTCGACGAACCCACATCGGCGCTCGATCCGGAACTGACCGGTGAGGTTTTGCGTGTAATCCGAGATCTCGCGATCGGCGGTCGGACCGCGATCATCGTCACCCATGAATTGCGCTTCGCGCGCGAAGTATCCTCGCACGTCGTATTCATGGAGGGTGGCGGCATCGTCGAACAAGGACCGCCCGAGCGGGTGCTCGGCAATCCGCAGGAATCACGTACTCGCGCATTCATCAGTGGGATCTTCAACTGAAGGACGTGATGACGGAGGGTTGACTGGACAATGGGGTGCCGCCGATCATCCGGACAACGTCGCGGGCTCGTTCTCGACGACGGTCTGAGCGAAGACCTCGGTGACGGACTCACACCCGAGCAGCTGACGAATTTCGAAAAGGTCAACGACCCGACGGCAGGGGTAGTATTGGGGGTAGAAACGCAATTTATTGCACAATTTGCCTCTTATTGTTAATCCCGCCTTGACGCACAGGCCATCAGGTAGCCACAGCCTGTCGGAAAATTCCCGACATGGATTTCGGACGCCACTCTCTTTCTTCGCTTTCGCCCAGCGCTACGCTTCGGCACAGGTACGCCAATGTCGGCGTTCCAAAACACTGTGGAGGCGTTATGGCAGCGTATGGCAAGAAGGCCCAGGCGAAAGTGAAGAAGGTGATGGAGGAGAAGAAGGAGGGGACTCTTCGTAGCGGGAGCGGCAAGAAGGTGACGAGCCGCAAGCAGGCGATCGCGATCGGATTATCGGAAGCGCGCAAATCCGGAGCAAAGGTTCCCAAGAAACAGTCGGACTAGCGAGGCACCATCCCATGCCCAAAACCCCAAAATCCAAAACTGGGAACGCCGCGGATGACACGCGCAGGAAGGAGCCCGCCGTAAAGCATGTCTTGCGTACGGGTCTGCCCCCAGGCGTCAGCGTTAGCGATGCGAAGGATCCAGGAAACACAAAGCCTCCGAGGGGCCCGACCGACAACCGCTCCTAAGCGTAGAACAGCGGCGGGGCCTGCGCCGACCCTCCGAGGGGCCCGACCGACAACCGCTCCTAAGCGTAGAACAGCGGCGGGGCCTGCGCCGACATCGAAGCACCGAGTGTCCGACAGCGCTGGGTAAGTCGCGCGCGCAAACTGCGAGCATGGTCGCGCGCACGTCTGCCATCAGCCGGCGATACTTTCGCAGCCGCCCCTGGCTGATAGGTCTTGCCGTCGCCGCGATCGCCCTCGTCCTTGTCCTCGTTTTCTTTCCCTGGAATCGCCTGCGAGGCCCGCTCGAAAGTTATCTGAGCGGACAGGTCGGTCGACCTGTGAAGATCCACGGCGACCTTTCCGTCAAGATGGCATGGCATCCCTGGGTCGAAATGGGAGGTGTGTCGGTCGACAACGCCCCGTGGTCTGAGCTTCCCGTGATGTTGTATGTGGAAAACGTCGGGTTGCGCGTAGAACCATTGTCGTGGTTCACGCGGCTGCGTATCCCTGAACTTCGACTCGACTCCCCTCGGTTAATCCTCGAAAAGAACCTGCAAGGAAACAGGAACTGGGTCGGTTCCGAAGAAGAGATCGAGCTACCACTGATCGGAAAGGTGTGGATCGCCGATGGCTGGACGCGCTACCGCGATCCGAAGTTGCGTACCGATGTCTCGTTGTACATGCTGACGACGGCGCCGGAAGGTGAGCCCGACGCTCTCGCGTTCGCGGGACGGGGGCGATTGAACGGCGAGCAGTTTCGCGTGGACGGCCGAGGCGCGGGTCTGGGCGCCCTGCGCGAAGTCGAGCAGCCATTTGCGCTGAACTTCCATCTCCAATCCGGCCGATCCGAAGCGTGGTTCGATGGGACGGTGGTGCCCAACGCGCCGGAAAATGTGCGCGGATTTCTGAAGGTGGCGGGTGCGGACATGGCGCAGCTCTATCCACTGGTGCCCGTCGCGATTCCATGGACGCCGCCCTACCAACTGAAAGGGCAGCTTTTGCACGGTCCGGGCCGCTGGCAAGTGGCGGATCTGCAGGGCAAGATGGGCAAGAGTGACGTGGCCGGGGCGGTGACCATCGACACCGATCGTTCGCGGCCCAAGGTCGTCGCCGACCTTCGATCGCAACGCCTCGACTATCGCGATCTGGGCGGTTTTCTCGGCTTGCCGCCGGGCACGTCGGAGTCTGCGCGGCAGTCGCCGAAGGCCGCCGCGGTCGGCGAACGCGTGCTGTCGCCGCTGCCGTTCAAGCTCGATCGTTTGCGCGAGTATGACGGCGAACTCCGCTTTCGCGGCAAGAGCATTCGCGTCGACCGCGTGCCGATGGACAATGTCGACTTGAACCTCGTCGTCGACAACGGCGTGCTGCGCTACGATCCGGTCAAGATCGGCATCGCCAGCGGTCAGCTACTCGTGACCGGCGTGCTCGATACGAGCAAGGATGCACCGCGGCTCGAAGCCAAGCTCGAGGGACGCAATCTCGACCTGGCGCGCATCTTTCCCGAGCTCGCGTCCCCGAAGGGCCGAACCGGCCGCTTCGGCGGCTACCTCAACGTGCGGGGCAGCGGAGGCTCCGTCGCGGCGATCGCCGCGGACGCCGAAGGCGAGGGCGGGCTGATCATGTCCGGCGGCGAGGCCAGCGCTTTGGCGCTGCTGCTCACCAATCTCGACCTCGCGGGCGCCGTGCCTCTCATCGTGGCGGGGGACAAGACGGCGGCATTGCACTGCGCTGTCACGTCGTTCGCGATCGCGGACGGAACGGTGATGCCGCGATTCCTGGTGATCGATACCTCGGCCGTGCGCGTCGACGGCGAGGGCACCATCGACCTCGAGACCGAAGTTCCCGAGCTCACCCTGAAGGCAAAATCGAAGAAGTTCAGCATCTTCGCATTGCGCGGCCCGATCGTCGTGGGCGGTACGCTCAAACATCCTACCGTGGGACCCGCCGTCGCTCCGATCGCCGCGCGGGTCGGCGTCGCCGCAGCACTCGCGACTGTCTCGCCGCCGCTCGCGATCCTCCCCTTCATCGACTTCGGTGGAGCGCCGGATGCCGACTGCAGAGGGCTGTTATCCGGCAAGGCACCCACGGGCTGACTTCCGCGTCAGGGCCCCACGATCAGGAACAGCCGGACCGCGAGGAGCGCGGTCATGGTACCCGCGCCTGGAGTAAGCCAAGTCTGCGGAGTTCCCACGCTATCATTACCACTCTGGCACTGCGCAAACCTATCCGGAGCGATCCACGTGAAGGTTCTGCGCGGTCTCATGATCGCCAACCCCATCCAGGGAGGCTACGATGCATCGAACGACTTTCGCGTTGGTGCTGGCCGGTGCAACAGGCGCATTGCTCGCCGCCCCCGCGTCCGCAGTGACGTGTTATCAACTCCTCGATCGCAACGACAATATCGTTTACCGCGACATCTATCCGCCGGTGGACTTGAGCGACGAAGGCGCCGCCCAGCGGCAGGTACTGCGCGCTCGCGGCGAGCACCTGATCTCGATGGAGGTCGAGCGGTGTCCCACGCTCGTATTCCTCACTGGAGATGCCGGCGGCACGCGTCTCGACTTCAATCAGATGCCGGAGTTGACGCCGCCTGGCGCCGTGCAGGCATCATCGGGCGAGGGCGCAAGCCCTTCCAAGCGTGGGGCCGCGGCGACAGGGGCGCGGGCGAAGTCGACGGCGCCTTCCAAACCTGCAAGTAAGCAGAATTGAAACAGTGGTTTAAGACGCTCTGCACATGAAAGACCTACGTTGCTACTTTGCGCGATCCCCGGGAGTCGGCCATGATCGCGCACGATGCCGCTTCCGGCTGGTTGCCGTCACGGCACCACGATCAGGAACAGCCACACCGCCAGCAGAATCAGGTGCACCACGCCGGAGAGTAGGCTCGCGCGCCCGGTACCGTACGTGATGATCGCCATGATGAACGAGAGCGTCAGCAGCACGGCGCCCAGCGGATCGACCCCCATCGCCAACTCGGTGCCGGTCCACCACGCGATCGCCGCGACCGTCGGCACCGTGAGTCCGATGCTGGCGACCGCCGAGCCCAGTGCCAGGTTGATCGAGGTCTGCAGCCGGTCCTGCACCGCGGCGCGCAGCGCGGTCGCGGCCTCCGGCAGCAGCACGATCGCCGCGACGATCACGCCCACGAGCGCGTCGGGGGCGCCTAGCGCGGTGACGCCCGTCTGGATGAACGGCGAGACTGCCTTGGCGAGCAGCACGACCGCGACCAGCGCCACGGCGAGCGTGGTGAGCGAGATGAGCGCAATCCGGTTGGGTGGGGGTGGGACTTCCGTCTCAGCCTCCGCTTCGCGCACGGGCTCGAAGTGCTCGCGGTGGCGAATCGTCTGCACGAAGGTGAAGGCGAAGTAGAGCGCCAGGCAGACCACGCTCACGAAGGCGAGCTGCCACCCGCTGTAGTACGGGCCCGGCGCGCTCGAAGTGAAGTTCGGCAGCACGAGCGTCACGGCCACCATCGGGATCAACACGGTCAAGTAGGCTTGCGCCCCTTGGGTACGGAATTGCACCTCGTGGTGCTTGATCGCGCCGACCACGATGCACAAGCCCGCCAGCCCATGCAGCACCAGCACCACGACCGCGTGGATCGTGTCGCGCACGAGTGTGGGCTGCGGGTGGGGGCCGAGCAGGATCGACACGATCAGTCCCAGTTCGATCACCGTGACGGCGAGTGCCAGGATGATCGCGCCGAAAGGCTCACCCACGCGAGTCGCGACGACCTCGGCGTGGTACACGGCCGCCATCACGCCGGCGAGCAGGGCGGCGCCGAGCGCGATGCCGGCGAGGACGGACGTGCTGCCGTGCAGCACGAGATAAACGCCGATCGCGACTACCGGTGCGATCAGCGTCCAGTAGTGGAGTTTGTCGGTGCGCATGGATATTCCGGGGGACTCAATTGATGGTCTAACCGCGCTTTGCCGCTAGAGTGCGCTGCCAGGCGCAAACCGGGAAGCGATTTTCGTTACGAAAGCGAATACCACGTGCCGCGGCCTGCGCCGTGGCGCGTGAGGTGGCCTTTTCCCGTGAGCGCCATGACGTGCACTTTGATCGTGTTGCGGCTGACACCTGTGACCTTGGCGATCTCGCCGATGGTGACGCGGCCACGCTCCCGGCACAGTTCGAGAATTTGCACCGATAGCTCAGGCAAATCGCCAAGGAAGACCCGTTCGCGCTCCAGCTTCTTGTCGAGCCTGTCCTTTTGCTGCTTGAGGACGCGAAGGAAGTAGAGGCCCCATGGTTGCCAGTCCGCCTTGTCGGTGCGGAGGGTTTGCTGGGTTCGTCGCAAAGCAAGATAGTAGGCGTCCTTGCTTTGCTCGACGACGCTTTCGAGCGAGCTGTAAGGCACGTACGCATAGCCGCTGCGGAGCAGCAACAGCGTGGTCAAGACCCGAGACAATCGGCCATTGCCGTCCTGGAACGGGTGGATCGCGAGAAACACCACGATGAAGATCGCGATGACGAGCAGGGGATGAAGGTCGCCCCGGCCGAGCGTCTTGTCCGTCCACGACACCAGCGCCGTCATCAGCCGAGGCGTGTCGAAGGGCGTCGCGGTTTCAAAGACCACGCCGATCTTCTTCCCGTCAGGACCAAACGCCTCGACGTGGTTGGGGAGCGTCTTGTATTCCCCCCGGTGCCGCGCGTCCTTTTGCGCGTACTGGAGAAGGTCGCGGTGAAGCTGCTTGATGTGATTTTCGGTAAGGGGAATGGCGTCGAAGCTCTTGAACACGAGCTCCATCACGCCGGCATATCCCGCCACCTCCTGTTCGTCCCGTGTCGCGAACGCCTTGATTTCGATGTTCGAGAGCAGGCGTTCAACCTCGCGATCCGAGAGCTTGGCCCCTTCAATCCGCGTGGATGATCCGGCGCTTTCGATGACGGCGACATGGCGAAGGGCGGAAAGCCGGTCGGGCGCAAGCCGACCCAACGCTTTCCATGCGCCCTTGAACTCGTCCAATTCGGCGACCAGAGCCAAGACCTCCGGCGTGATCGCCAGAGTCTCGGGGTTGAAGCCGATACCCGATGGTTTATCCAATTATATCCAATTAATAAACGCGGCTAGATCTCCATTGTTATATCCAATTTTATCCAATTAGGGGGTGTTGTCAAGGATGTGATGCTGCAGGCTTGGTTCCGGCCGCCGCGTTGAGCACCGATATACATCGGCGAGGCGAGTCAACAACCGGTGCACCGCGCCGGTGCCCGAAGCGGCGAGGCGGCCTGTAGTGATCGCCGGGAAAGCACAGAGGCGCGTTGTCAGGCTGCCGCGCGCTCCAACTGCTTCAGCCGCTCGCCCAGCTTATTGCGTGCCTCTTCCAGATCAAAGCTCGCCTGCCGAGCCATCCAGAACTGTTCGGAAGTGCCGAAGTAGTGCGCAAGGCGAAGCGCGGTATCGGCCGTAATGGCGCGCTTGCCCAAGACGATCTCGTTGATGCGTCGGGGTGGCACTCCGATCGCGCGGGCAACAGCATTCTGGCTGATTTCCATCGGGGTCAGAAACTCTTCCTGCAGAACTTCACCGGGATGAATGTTGGGTAGTTTGCGCATGGCTTCCTCAATCAATGATAGTCAAACAATCTCCACGTCGGTGCTGGTTCCATGAGCCTATGATGAACGAGCGTCAGCAGCACCGCGCCCAGTAGATCGGATGGCCCACGTCGCTGGATCAAATGGGCTCAGGCGGCGCGTCCCGGAAAAACGAAGGAGGCAGCATGGCTTGTTCGAGCATCTCGATGCTGCGCTGCTCGATCCCTCGCTCGACGAAGAATTCTCGCCAGGTGCGAACAACGACGAGCATGCTGTCCACGATCGCTTGCGCGTCCGCCTTCGTCACGTCGAACGACTCACATTGGGAGAAGAGGTTGTACAGGCTGGCGGCCCGTCCGAAGCGGCCCACTTCCAACGCCAGGTCCCGGCGCTCTACTGACGCTTTCGGAACCGGCAGGATGTCGTAGGCAGGAGAGAGTCTCCATCCGCCCCTTGTGTGCAGTAGTGCATGATTGCGCGGGTGGTCGTCGTCGTTGGTCACCATGGCATTGAATACCATTCGACGAAACAGCTCACACGGTCGACCTTGCTTTTGACCGACCAACGACGAAGCTCATCCGCCAGCAACGGATATGACCAGCGGTCGCGGCCAAGATAGCCGTCTTCGGCGTCGATCACCGTGAGCCCCGATACGAGTCCGTAACGCCGATATGCGTTCTTGTCCGGGTTCCATTCGCGGTCGAAGCGGTCGAGCAGAATGCATCACGTGCACCTACGCGCTCAAGGCGGGTTGCACAGACACGCAGACCGGCGGCGCGGGCAAGCTCCAGCGTTGCATACTCGATGCGCTGCATGTTGTGCCGGTCGCCCTTTTCGGGCAGCTTGGCCAGCCAGAGTTTGTGGTCGTCTTCCACCGTCACCTTGGGCCGGGCGCCGCCCATGCTCGTCCCTGGCTCGAGTTCCTCCAGCACTTCGTGTGGAAGCAGTCTGCCCTCCTCGAGTTTCTCGGCAGCCTCGATAAGCGCTTCCAGCTGGTGGGTGCGATTAAACGGCCGTCGAGGCGCAGGTGGGTCCACCGTCCGACCGAAGCTGAGGTTGCCTGCGCCGTCGTCGGGACCGTTCAGCAGGTACTCCACTTCTTGGATGTCAGCCTCTGGCCGTTGCAATTTTGCCTGGATGACGCGGCGCCCCCAAGCGTCGGGACTTGCGTCGCGAACGGCGCCTGGGATGCCTTTGAGCTCTGGTGAACTTCTGCGGCCGAGCCGATAGCGGTAGGTGGAAAGGGTCCAGAGCGACAACGTTTTGGCGTTGAAGGTACTTCTTGCCATAAGCAAAGGTGCCCTCGTAGGCGCCCGCGCCTACGCTGCGAACCCTCAAGGACGCGCAGGGCACGGTCTCCAGCGTCCCCGGGAGCTGGATGTAGACGTAGCAGAACTGCTCGTCGTCGGCCATCGGTCAGAAGTCGTTGTCGTCTTCGGTGAGGGGCCGTACGCGCTTGGGCCTGCGGGCGGCTTCGAGAATCTTGCCGTGCTCATCGGCATCCGGATTGGCGAGTGCCGTGGACGGTTGAGCAAGCCGAGTTTCCAGAGCACGGAAAAGACCGTAGCCATGGTCGTCCCGGATTTGCCGTTCTCGAGAGCGTAAAGCGTCTTCCGGGTGATGTTGCACGCGTCCGCGAGCTCGTCCTGGCTCATCCGCCTGCGCACTCGGGCCAAGCGGATGTTCTCGCCCAGCTGCTTTACCGCGATGGTCACCTCAAGGGGCAACGCCGCCTTGGTCTCCATTGACTACTCGTTAAGCCATTTTACGGGTAACAAATTACCCTATTTATAGTCTATGAGCAAGTGGCGGAGATGGAGTAGGCTGCCACGCGCAAACCAGGAAGCGATTTTCGCTGCGAAAGCGAATATCACGTGCCGCGGCCTGCGCCGTGGCGCGTGAGGGTTTGCTGGGTTCGTCGCAAGCCAAGATAGTAGGCGTCCTTGCTTTGCTCGACGACGCTTTCGAGCGAACTGTAAGGCACGTACGCATAGCCGCTGCAGGGAAGCAGCAGCAGCGTGGTCAAGACCCGCGACAGCCGACCATTGCCATCCTGGAACGGGTGGATCGCGAGAAACACCACGATGAAGATCGCGATGACGAGCAGGGGATGAAGGTCACCCCGGCCGAGCGTCTTGTCCGTCCACGACACCAGCGCCGTCATCAGCCGAGCCGCTGGATATCCATTCATATATCCAATTTCATCCGATTAGTGAGTTTGTCAAGTCGTCGAACGGGGCAGGCGTCCCAGAGCCTCAGGGGATGACCGAGGCCGATACGACGCCTGTACCCCGCGCGCCCAAACACCTAGCGCATCGGCTCGAGCGGACTCATCCCCTCGTTCAGAATCGCCGCATACGCACTGTATCCAAACACCCGCCCTCGCTGCCGACTTGTCAGCTCCTTGACGATCTTCAGCCGCTCGAGATGCACCAGCGTCTTGTTCACCGTCGCCGGCGTCAGCCCCGTAGTAGTCACCAGCGAGTTGGCCGTAGTGATCGGCTGACGCTGCAGTCTCGCGGTGTACGGCCAGAGCCGAACCGGTGGCCCGCCCCAACCCTTCGATGCGCCGCGCATCGACGGAGACCAGATCCAGCAACCGCTTAGCCGACGACGCAGCCTGCGTAGCGCTTGCCACGATCGCATCGGCGAAGA
>CAVWPC010000050.1:0-7404 GCA_963756765.1 uncultured beta proteobacterium
AGTCGTTGCCCAGGCGCTGCAGGCATTCCTCACGCGCCCATCCGGCGCGGCCCGTGGCTAGCGGGACTTGCCGCGGGCGGCGACGGGCCAGATGGAGGCGATTGTGGAGCCGCGCATCGCGTAAAGTTCCTCGTGCAGGTGAATGGTCGTGTCCGCGTACCCGACTTCCAGCACAATCCGGTCACCGATGCGCACCGAATTGTCAGGTTCGCTCAGTTCGATGATTCCGTGCTCCGCGGACAGACGCATCGACTCGACGTGCGCGATTCCGAGTGGTCGCGGAACGACCATGTCGCTGCTCAAGGATTTCTTTCCCGCATCGCAGACGATGCGCGAGGGCGTCGGCCGGCTGGTCACCGTCGTCAGCATGGTCAGCGCGCTGCGAAGGTCGACGTGCCACTTTTCGCGACAGCACAGGTCCCCGAAGATGCCCCCGCCAGTCTGGATTTCGGTGACGCCCTGGATCGCCGCGGTGATCGGATAGGTACCGGTTCCGCCACAACTGACGATGGCGACCGGAAGGCCGCTTGCCCGGCACTGCGCCGCAGTTGCGGTCAGGGACCCCACGGCCTCGGTGACGGCGCGCAGCTTGGCAACCGGATCGACGATCGACGCGGTATGGCCCTCCCAGGCCGCGAAGCCCTCGAACACGACGCCGGCGGTGTCCGCACACTGCCGCGCCAGCGCCAGGGCCGGCGTACCGGGAGCAACGCCGGCGCGCTTCATGCCGATGTCGACTTCCACGACCATGCGAATCGAGACAGCCTCGGCGCGCGCCGCGGCGGCAATGGCCTGTAAGTTGTCCGGGCTGTCGATGGCGACGATTACCCGCGAGCGTCCGGCGAGCTCGGCCAGACGCCGTATCTTGAGGGACCCCACAATCTGGTTGGCGATCAGGATGTCCCGGATGCCGGCGTCGGCCATGACCTCCGCCTCACCGAGCTTGGCGCAGGTCACACCAAGCGCGCCTGCGGCGACCTGGCGATGCGCCAGGGCGGGAATTTTCTGGCCTTTGATGTGCGGCCGCCAATGGATGCCGTGCTTTCGGCACGTCTGGCTGATGTGTCCGATATTGGCGTCCAGGGCGTCGAGGTCGAGCAGCAATGCGGGGGTATCGAGGTCGCCCGTCGAAAGTGTCACGGATACGGGAGGCGCCATGGTCACCGCGCACTCCCGCGGCGGCCCGCGACCGGCCTGCGCTTCGCGTGACGCGCACGCTGCGTCGCGCCGGTGCGACTCAGGTCGAGTGTCTCGACAGCATCGTCCAGCAGATTATTCATGGCGATCATGGCGGCCTGCGGATCGCCGGCCCGGATTGCCTCGAGCACGACGCCATGCAATGGCTTGGACATGGCGAAGGCACCCGGGCGTGAATTCTGCGACTGGATCGTCGCCGCGAGAGCCGTCTCGATCAGCACGCCAAACGAACGCAGGAAGACGTTGTTGGTTGCTTCCAGGATCGCGAGATGGAACCGCAGGTCGGCAGCGGACGCAGCGGACAGGTCTTCATCCGTGTCCGACATGTCCGCGTACGCCGCTTCGATGCGGGCAATGCTTTGCGGCGTGGCGTCGCGCGCGGCAATGGCGGCGGCATTGGGCTCGATGATCTTGCGCACTTCGTATACCGATTGGGTAAACGCCCGGGTGGCACCCGTGGCGACGCACCAGCGCAGGATTTCAGGATCGAGCATGTTCCAGTTGCGGCGCGGGCACACCGTGATGCCCTGCTTGGTACGCGAGACGATCAGGCCCTTTGCCGCCAGCACTTTGACCGCTTCACGGATGCCATTGCGGCTGACGCCGAGCTGTGCCCCAAGTTCGGCCTCGGTCGGCAGCACGTCTCCGGGCTGGTGCAATCCGCCGACGATGCGCTTGCCGATCTCGGCGACGATCTCCTGATGCAGGTTTGCGCGCGGTTGCAGCCGCGCGTGCATCCCGGCACCAAAGTCCTTGACGTCTGCGTCGGCGCTCATTGGCCCTCTCCCGATGGCTTGAGATGCAATTCCTTCGGCTGAGATGGAGTCCGGACGCGGCGGCGCCCCACGCCGATGCCGTACAGGTTGACGGGATTGTCCACCAGCACCTTCCCGCGCGCGATCTCGTCCGGGATCTCCCGCGCAAGCCAGTCGAGCTGGCTTTGGTAGGTGACGGCCCTGGTTGTGTTGATGAAAGGCCAATCCGAGCCCCAGATGCAGCGATCGATGCCGAACGCAGCGATCGCCGATCGCATGAACGGTGTCAGGTCCGCATGCGTCGTGTCCTGCCGGGAACTGCGATAGGGCGCGGCGAGCTTGATCCACGCGACACCGGTTCGGGCCAGGCCCAGCACTGCCTGGAAGCCCGCCTGCTCGACACCGGCGTCGATGTCCGGGTGTCCAAAATGATCGATGATGACGGTGACGCCGCTTGAGGCGATCATCGGAGCGATGGCTTGCCACTGGGACGAGCGCGCATATACTTGTACCAGCCAGCCGCGATCCCGCATCCGGCGCAGAAACGATGGAGCGACCGGCTTTTCGAAGAACATCGGATCGAACGCACCGAGATTGAGGCGCACGCCCAGGACACCACTCGCCTGCAGCCGGTCCAGCGCTGCGTCGTCAGCGTCATCCTCGATGACCGCGATGCCGGCCAGGCGGCCGGCCGATGCAGCGATCGCCTCCAGCATGGCACCGTTGTCATACGCATAGCAGCTTGGCTGGACGAGCACGGCGTGCGAGATCGCGTGGTTGCGCAATACGTCGAGGTACGCCGCGCGGGTACCTTGTTCGCCCGCATGCGGGCGATATCCGGGGCCGTCCACGAAGGCAAAACGTTCCGGATCGATGATGTGTGCATGGCAATCGACGCCGAGTACCTGCAGCGTGGTCATTGGGACCTCTCGATCGCCAGCGACGACTCCGGATCGAACAGGAACAACTCGTTCGTGCGCACGCAAAGCTCCACCGTCTCCTGTGGCCGAACGTCGCTGCTGCCATCGACGCGTGCCGTCAGGACAGTGTCGCCCAGGTCCGCCACCAGCATGGTCTCGGCACCGAGCGGTTCAACCGAGCGAATCCGCACCCGGATGCGCGCCGCTTGCTCGGACTCATCGCCCGGTTCACGCAGATGCTCGGGCCGCAGGCCGAGTGTGATCGGCCGGCCGTTGCGCGCCGCCAGGTCATCGTTGCGCCACCGTGGAAGCGGAAGCACCACGGAACCGATGCGCGCTGCCGGGCCGGCCGGCCCGGTCTCGACGATGGCCGGCACGAGATTCATCGGAGCCGTCCCGAGGAAACGCGCTACGAACGTGCTGCGGGGGTTGCGGTAGACATCGATCGGGCGCCCGACCTGCACGACTTCGCCTTGGTTCATGATGCATAGACGGTCGCTCATGGTCATCGCCTCGGCCTGGTCATGCGTGACATAGATCATCGTGGTGCCGAGCCGCTGGTGCAGCGCGACGAGTTCGCTGCGCATGCTGGCGCGGAGTGACGCGTCGAGATTCGACAGCGGCTCGTCGAACAGGAATACCTGCGGGTCACGCACGATGGCGCGCCCGAGGGCCACGCGTTGCCGCTGCCCTCCGGACAGCGCATGCGGCTTGCGCCTGGCGAGTTCGCGCAATCCCAGCATGGACGCCGCCGCGTTGACGCGCCGGTCGATCTCTGCGCGATCGAAGCCGCGCCGCCGCAGGCCGAAGGCCAGGTTGTCGAACACGTCCATGTGCGGATAGAGCGCGTAGGACTGGAACACCATCGCCATGTCGCGATCGCGTGCCGGCACGTCGTTCATCCGATTGCCATCGACCAGCAGCGTGCCCTCGGTGATCGGCTCCAGCCCGGCGATCATCCGCAGCGTTGTGGATTTGCCGCACCCGGAGGGACCGAGCAGCGAGAAGAACTCGCCCCGCGCCACGGTGAGCGACACATCGCGAACAGCCGCGCCCTGCGCGCCCGCGCCGTAGTGTTTGGTAACGTTCCTGAGCTCGACCATCGACACTGCGCATTAACCTTTCACTTGACCGCGCCAGCAGTCATCCCCTGGATGACTTTCTCGGAGAAGAGGGCATAGGCAATGATGACGGGAATGATCGAGATCATTGCCCCGGTCGCGACCATGCCGATGTCCGAGAACTGATCGCCGATGAACTTCTGCACGCCGAGAGGCAGCGTGCGTTTGCCGTCGCTGGTGATGAGCACGACCGCGTAAAGGAACTCGTTCCATAACAGGATGAAGTTCAGAATCATCACGGCGACAATTCCGGGCATGGCGATCGGCAGCCCGATGCGCCAGTAGATTTCGAAGTCGCCGTAACCGTCCATGCGGGCCGCGTCGAATAGGTCCTCGGGGATCTTCCTGAAGAATCCTTCGAGGATGTATAGCGAGATGGGCAGCTGGATGCCGATGTACACGAGGGTGAGGCCGATCAGACTGTCGAACAGGCGGTACTGGACCAGGATCTGGAACAGCGAGATCACCGTGATCTGGGGTGGCAGCATGATGGTGCTGAAGATCGCGAAGAAGATGACGCGATTCCCCTTGAACCGGTAGCGGGCGAGGCAGAATGCCGCCATCGAGCCGATCACGACGAGGGTGGCAACCGCGCTGCACACGACCACCACGCTGTTCCAGAAGTAGGTGCCGTAGCTCGAATTCGTCCACGCACTGGCGAACTTCCACCAGTGCGCCTGCTCGGGGAGCGCGAAATGGTTCAGATCGATCTCGGCCGTGGTGCGCAACGACATCGCGGCGAGCCAGACCAGCGGGCCGATCGCATAAACGGTATAGAGGACGAGCAAGAGGAACAGCGCGCTGCGCGTACCCAGGCGCAGCGTCGCGGCAGTGCGCAGACTCCTGCCGCTTGCCGGCGGGGGTCGCTGCGTACGGACCGGTTCGCTCGGGGACATGACTAGTACTCGAGCTTCCCGCGCCGGCGAATCAGTGCGTTCGGCACCAGTACGAAGACGAGAATCGCCACGAACCACACGACCGCGATCGCCGACGGATAGCCCAGGTCGAACGTGGTCCAGTCGAAGGCGCGCTTGTACACGTAGGTCGAAACGGTCTCGGTGGACCACAGCGGGCCGCCCCGGGTCATGATCCACACGAGGTCGAAGACCTTCATCTTGCCGATGAAGCCCAGGACCAGCAGTCCAGCGAGCGTGCTGGCGAGCATCGGAATGACGATGAAATAGAGCTTCCTTCCCCAGCCGCAGTTGTCCATTTCGGCAGATTCGAGCACCTCCTTGGGCAGGCCGTAGATCGCAGCCAGGCACACAATCAGGTGGAAGCCGGTCCACTTCCAGATGTCGACGACGATCAGTGCCCACAACGCGGTGCCCGGTTCGCCCAGCCACGAACGGGCCCAGTGTCCGAGTCCGACGGCTCGCAGCAGGACGTTGACCATGCCCCAGTCGTAGTTGTAGAGCCAGGCCCAGAGGATGGCGACGACCACGTACGAGATGACCACCGGCGCGAACCAGGCGACGCGAAAGAAGCGGCCCAGCGGCACCTTGGCGTAGATTGCCAGTGCCAGCAGCAGTCCAAGCGCGACCTCGGCCACCGGCGCGACGATGGCCCAGATCACCGTATGCCGGACCGAAAGCCAGAAGGTGCGATCGTCGAAGAGACCGAGGTAGTTCTGCGCGCCGACGAATACCGAGGCGGCGCGCGGGCGGATCTCGAACACGCTGTTGTAGAGCGTCAGCAGGACCGGATAGATCGTCAGCAGCACATAGAAGAGCAGCGCCGGCGCCACGAACAGCGCGATGACCGTGCCGCGCCCAAGGCGCCAGCCCTGCGCCTTGTGCGCAGGCACGCGCCCGGCAACCTGCCCGTCGTTCATGCGTGGATGTCTCGCCTTGCCGCGATGCAGCGCCACGCCCGGGCCGCGGTGGCGCCCGGGCACGTTCCGCGCGCACTCACCCCTTGTAACAGCCGCGGTTCATTTCCTTGACGGTGTCGTCGACGCCGATGAGTCCGGCAGGGAAGCCCTTGTTGAGTACCTGGATGAACGCTTCGCGACATGCGCCCGTCAGGTGCTGGTGCGGTACGCCCATGAAGTACTTGCTGTTGGCGCGAACGCCATCGAGCTCGACAAAATACGCCGAGTACGGGCTCGTGACCTTCTTGGCATCGAACAGCGCGCCGCTGGGACTATGGTTGAGCGATGTCCACAATGCGCCCATCTCCGGTGTTGCCATCGTGTTCAGGAACGCCGCGGCCAGCTGTGTTTGCTTGGTCTCGGCGTTGATGCCGTACCCGCCCGACAGGGCAAGGTGCCGGCAGTTGTCGCATTTGCCGCCATCGACCTTCGGGAACGTCATGACGCCGACTTCGAAGTCGGCCGGCTGGCCGCCGCGGTCGGGCGGCGCAAACGCGCGCTGCGTGTACCAGGTTCCCTGCGGAAACATGAGCCCGCGCTTGTGGAAGAAGTACTGGTAGGAGTCCGTCAGCGTCATTGTCGCGAACGTCTTGGGCAATGCACCCGCGTCGATGACTTCCTTCGCGTAGCGCAGCACTTCGACCACGCGCGGATCGCCATACGAGAGCTTGCCTTCGAGCAGCTTGCCGTAATCCTCTGGGCCGAGCTTGCGGAGCAGCAGTTCGGTCGTCAGGTAGGCGCCGGTAAACGGGCGGTCTCCCGCACCGATGACCAGCGGTTCCATGCCTGCCGCCTTGGCCTTCTTGATGATGTCGAGGAACTGCGCCTGGCTGACCTGGCCGTTGGGCGGGATTTTCACGCCGAGCTCGGCCATCAGCTTCTTGTTGTACATGATCTCGTTGGTGAAGTACGAGTACGGGATCGCCCACGCATGCCCGCCGACCGTCCAGGCGTCCTTCGCCCATGGCTGGATCCGGTCCCACGGCGCTACGCTTTCGAGCGGCTTCAGGTACCCTGCGCCGGTCAGGTCGGTCTGATCGCGCTCGATATAGATGACGTCCGGCCCCTGATTCGCGCGCAGCGCCGTCTTCAATGCCACCTGCAGCGCGTTCTTGTCGTAATAGGTGATCTTGAGCTTGGCGCCGGGATTGTTTTTCTCGAAATTCGCGGAGATCGCATCGAGCCACTTGACCCAACCCGGCTGGTCGCCGCCCATCGTCCATACGGTCAGCACGCGTTCCTGCGCGCGAAGTTCGGTCCATGGCCACGCCAGCAGGGCGCAAAGGACCAGTAAAAGGCCCAACGTGTTCTTTCGCAGCAAGTCGGTCATGAGGAAACTCCCGGGGTTGTCATTGCCTCTATTTTTAATTATGGGATAATTCTACAAAATGTCAAACCAGCATCGGATCGAATGCGGATGCGGTGATCCGCCGTGCGGGGCGCATGGATATCGACGCTGCGGACCCGCTGGGGCGGGTCCAGGCGCGGCATGCCTTTCCGTGGCCGGCAACTGATTCGCATGGTCGACAACGCAACCA
>CAVWPC010000051.1:0-20780 GCA_963756765.1 uncultured beta proteobacterium
CGGGCGGCGGCCGTTTTACGCCGCTGCCCGCGCGCTCGGGCCGCGTCGAGCTTACGTGCGCGTCGCGAAACGCCGTGCGCAGACCTTCCTCGACCACCGGATGGTAGAACGGCAGCTCCAGCATCTGCACAACGGTGAGCTGCAGCTGGCGCGCCCAGGCCAGCAGATGCGCGAGGTGCTCGGCGTCGGGTCCGATCATTTCGGCGCCCAGCAACCGCCCTGCCGATTCCGCGTAAACGTGAAGGAGTCCGCGGTTGCGCTGCATGACCCGGGCGCGGCCCTGGTCGTCGAACGACACGGCGCCGGTGACGTACGCAGGTCGCGCGCTGCGCGAAAGCCGCCGCCGACCACGGCGATCTGCGGGTCGCTGAACACGATCGCGAGGCCGGCGCGGCGAACGCCGGGGCGGACGTCGGGAAAACGCGCCGCATTCTCGCCGGCGATGCGGCCTTCGTCGGCCGCCTCGTGCAGCAGCGGCACGTCGTCGTTGGCATCGCCCGCGATGAAGATCGGCGTGTCGCCGCACTGCAGCGTCGAGCGGTCGAACAGGGGGACGCCGTGCGCATTGCGCTCGTGTGTCCAGCGCGAGTCCTGCAGGTTCGGCGTGCGCCCGGCGGCCGCGAGCAGGTAATCGAAACGCTCGACGGTGTACTGCCGTCCAGAGCGCGGTACGGACCACGACCGCGTCGCCATCGCGCGTGACTTCCGCATGCGCGTCGGTATCGAGATCGAACTCGGCCCCGAAGATCGGTCGCGTCGGCGAGCAGCTCCGGATCGCCGAGCGGGCCGACGCCGCCGCCGCGGCCGAAGACCTGCACGCGCACGCCCAGACGGTGCAGCGCCTGCCCGAGCTCGAGGCCGATGACGCCGGGGCCGAACACGGCGACGCTCGGCGGCAGATCGTCCCACTCGAAAATCGTCGCATTGGTGACGAGCCGATCGCCGAGCGCCGCCCAGGCGGCGGATAGGCGGGGGACGATCCGGTGGCGATCACGACGGCGCCGGCGCAGATCGATGCGTTCGTCGACCAGCAGCGTCGTGTCGTCGACGAACCGTGCATGACCGTCGATGCGATCGGCGGCAGGGAATCCCTCGACGCCGCGCAGCACGAATCCCACGAAGCGATCGCGCTCGCGCCGACCCGCGCCATGACCGCGGCCCGTCGACCAGGACGCGGAACGTCCACCGCAGACCGAATGCGTCGAGGCGCTCGAGCGCATGCGCGGCCTCGGCCGGCGCGATCAGCAGCTTGCTCGGCATGCAGCCGACGCGCGCGCAGGTGGTGCCGTACGGCCGCCTTCGATGAGCAGCGCCGCTTGCCCGCGGCCCTGGCCGCGCGGTACGCCGCCAGCCCCGCCGTTCCGGCGCCGATCACCGCGACGTCGGTGACGAGCGGGAGGTTGGACGCTATCGGATTGATGGCCATCCTGATCCTTTCGGGCACCCGAGCGGACGCGGACGTGGTGTCCGCGTCCACTTTGGTCCTGCCTGCCGCGCAAGCTTACGCGGCCTTCTGCAGGAACGCTTCGAGCGCTTCGCGCCGCCGATCAAGCGCCGTTGACGAACACCTGCGGAACCGTGCGCGCCGGCGATCGCGCCGACCGCCTTGGTGCGGATCGTATGCGGCAGCGGGATTTCGGCATAGTCGTAGCCGGCGTCGGCGAGCAGCTGCTTGGCCTTCGCGCAGAACGAACAGCCTTCGCGGGTCAGGATCGCCACCTGATCGGGCTTCTTGGCCTTCGGGTTGATGTAATTCAGCATCGTGTCGGCGTCGGAGACCTTGAACGGGTCGCCGGGCTCCTGCGGCTCGATGAACATCTTCTCGATCGTCCCGTCACGCACGAGCATCGAGTAGCGCCACGAGCGCTTGCCGAAATTGAGGTCGGATTTGTCGACCAGCATGCCCATCCTCTCGGTGAATTCGCCGTTGCCGTCGGAGCAGCAGGACGTTCGCCGCTTCCTGGTCCTTCGCCCATTCCTCCATCACGAACGGATCGTTGACCGAGATGCAGACGATGCGATCGATGCCCTGCGCCTTGAACACGGGCGCGAGCTCATTGTAGCGGGGCAGGTGCGTCGACGAGCACGTCGGCGTGAAGGCGCCCGGCAGCGCGAACACGACGACATTCTGCTCGCGAAGATGTCGTCGGTGGTGACGGTCGCCCAGTCGCCGTCGCGGCGAACCCGGAAGGTGACCTCGGGGACTTGCTGGCCTTCCTTGTTGGGAAACGTGGCTTGGGACATGGTTTGGCTCCTTCAGATAGATGTTGGCGTACAGGTATGTTGGGGCCGCCCCATCGATTAATCAAATCGAATGATTTGATAGATACGATAGTTTGTATCTATTCCTCGCCATCCTTGCGCGTCCGCGCGTCCGCCGGGGCCCACGGCCAGTGCGGCGGGGCCGGGGTGGCCGGGGCGACCTGAACGATCGCCGGCGACCGGTTGCGAACTCACCAGGCCACGGCGTCCAGGTGCGGTGCGGGATTGATGAAATTGCGGCCGCGGGCGCCCTCCAGGGCCTCGGATACCATCAGCCTCGCTGCCTCGGCGGAGACGCCATGGTCGCCAAAACGCGTGCCTACGCCGACACCTCTCAGAAAATCAGTGAGCCGCGCCGGTCCATCGGCGACGCTGCCCCCGCACACCTGCGCCAGCACCGCATCGCGCCCGGCATCGCTGCCCTGCGCCAGCTGCCATACGAGCGGCAGCGTGAACGAGCAGGCGAGTCCGTGCGGCAAGCCGTGGCGCAGCGTCATCTCGTACGACACCGAATGGGCCAGCGCAGTTCGCGTGTTGGAGAACGCGAGACCGGCGAAGAGGCTCGCCCGGGACATCGCGGTGCGCAGATCCGCCGACTCCGGCGCAGCCAGCAGGCGCGGCAGCGTCGCCATCACGCCGCGTGCCGCCTCGACCGCCAGCGCATCCGAGACCGGGTTGTGGTTGACGTTCCAGATGGACTCGAGCGCATGCGACAGCGCGTCGAGCGCGCTGTTGCGCGTCACCGCGGGCGGCGCGGAGATGGTCAGCGCAGGATCCACCAGCGCCGCCTCCGGCCAGGTCTCGCGCACGTGCAGCGAATACTTCTTCGGCGCGTCCGAACCGCGGTCCCACAGCGTGGCCCACGGCGTGACTTCACTGCCGGTACCCGCCGTCGTGGGGACCGCGACCAACGGCAGCGCCCGCGTCACCGCCGGCTGGCGGCCCGCTTGCAGTGCTTCGAAGTACGACCCGAATTCGTCGCCGGCCACGCCTACCTGCAGCAGCTTGGCGGTGTCGATCACGCTGCCGCCACCCACCACCACGACCACGCACTGCGCATTGCGGCGCCAGAACGGCGAGTACCGATCGCGAAACCAGCCGACCTCCGGGTTGGGTTCGATATCCTCGACGACATCGTTGACCTGCGCGCCAAGCAGCGCCAGCACCCGCGCCCACAAGCCGGTTTGCGCCGCTTCGGGAAAGGTGACCAGTGCCACGCGGCGACCCGCGAGCAGCTGCGGCAGAGACTCCAGGGCCTCCCAGCAGAAGCGCACCGCCACCGGGTTGTGATACGTCCAGCCCATGGTCAGATGAAGAGCTTGCGGATGCGCGCCGACAGGAGGTCGATCGACGTCACGAAGACGATGATGATCAGCATCACCGCGGCCGTCTGCGCGTACTCGAAGCCGCGGATCACCTCGTACAGGACCACGCCGATGCCGCCGGCGCCGACCATGCCCACGACCGACGCCGAGCGCACGTTGGACTCGAACCGGTAGAGCGAATACGAAATCCACAGCGGCAGCACCTGCGGAATGACGCCGTAGACGATTTCCTCCACCGCGCTCGCGCCGGTGGCGCGCACGCCTTCGACCGGGCGCGGGTCGATCGCCTCCACCGCTTCCGAAAAGAGCTTGGCGAGCATGCCGGTCGTATGGATCCACAACGCCATCACACCGGCGAAGGGGCCGAGGCCGACGGCGACGATGAACAGCATCGCGAACACCATCTCGTTGATCGCGCGGCACGCATCCATCAGGCGCCGTACCGGCTGGTACACCCAGATCGGCGCGATGTTCGACGACGAAAGAAGTCCGAACGGCACGGCGCAGATGACAGCGAGCACCGTGCCCCAGATGGCGATGTGCAGCGTGACCACCATCTCGCTCAGGTAGCTGCGCCAATTGCGGAAATCGGGCGGGAAGAACTCGGTGAGGAACTTGGTCATGTTCCCCGAGTCCCTGATGAGATCGAGAGGACGCATGTCCGCCCCCTTCCACGCCCAAGCGAGCACGAGCACGAACACCGCCCAGCCGAACGCCTGCAGCAGCGTGCGCCGGGCACCGCCCGGCGGCGCCAGGGCCGCCGCCGGCGCCGCCGCCGAGGGATTCGCCACCGTCACTTGGTAAGCTTCGCCAGCGCCTCGAGCTTGTCGTTGATGGTCTTGAGCTTGGCCGCGCGGTCCGCCTCGCTCAACGTCGTGTCGGTTTCCGCAGCCTTCTTGTCCTTGGCGAGTTCGAGCTGGCGGATCGGCACCAGCTGCATGTCGCTCGACTCGCGGAAGCCGGCGATCTGCTGCATGCCCTTCAATATCTCCTTCTCGCGCGCATCCTTGCCGTACCCGATGATGAAGTCCTTGATCTTCTTCTTGGTCTCCGGCGACAGGTCCTTGCGCCAGACGAGCGGATCGCGCGGGATCAGCGGCGAAGTCCAGATGATCTTGACCTCCTCGCGCTTGGCCGGATCCTTGAGCTTCAGTTTGTCGAGTTCCTCGCTGTTGTTGGTCGCGACGTCGACCTGCTTGTTGAGGACCGCCAGCAGGTTGACGCCGTGGCTTGCCGGACGCGTCACCTTGAACAGCGTCTTCGGATCGAGGCCGCGCTGCGCGAACACGTAGAAGCCCGGCACCAGCGTGCCCGACGTCGACTGCGGGTCGCCCGCGCCGAACGTCAGCGACTTGCCGTTCTTGATCATGTCGTCGAGGTTATTGATCGGGCTATCCTTGTGCGTGATGATGTAGCTGTAATAGCCCGGCGTGCCGTGCAGATCGATGAATTGCGCGAACACCTCGCCGTTGGCGCGGTCCACGGCCTCGATGGCGCTCTTGTTGCCATACCACGCCACCTGGATCTTGTTGAAGCGCTGCGCCTCGATGATGCCGGTGTAATCAGTCGAGAAGAATGGATTCACCTTGAGGCCGGTCTGCTTCTGCATGTCCTCGATGAACGGCTCCCACAGCGACTTGATCGCCGCGCTCTTGTCCGTGGAAATGATGCCGAAATTGATCTCCTGCTGCGCCAGGGACGCAGTGGCGGCGGCCAGCGCCGCGACGCCGACCAGCATTTGCATGATGCGTTTCATTCGTTTCCTCCTCGCTTGGTCATATCAAAGTTTCAATCGGATGCGACTGCGCTGGTCGCAAGGGTTGCCGCCAGCAACGGGTCGTCGGTCACGGCGGATAACTCTTCGGTGCCGTCGAGCAGTTCGTCGACGGCGGTGCCATAAAGCGTGCGCAGCAACTGCGGCGTGAGATCCGCCGATGGACCGTCGTACACCACTTGTCCGAGCCGCAGCGCCACGGTGCGCGGACAGTACCGGCGCGCGAACTGCACCTGGTGCAGCGACACCAGCACCGTGATGCCCTGCTCGCGGTTGATGCGCGCCAGGATCTCCATCACGTTGCGTGCGCTTTCCGGATCCAGCGAGGCGATCGGCTCGTCGGCCAGGATGAGCCGTGCGTGCTGCACTAGCGCGCGCGCGATCGCCACGCGCTGCTGCTGTCCGCCCGAAAGCGTGCTCGCGCGCTGCCAGGCGATGCCTTCGATGCCGACCGAGCGCAGCGCTTGCCATGCCTCCTTCTTCTCTGCCTGCGTGAAGCGCATCAGCAGGCTGCGCCACGCCGGCACCCGCGTCAGCAATCCCGCCAGCACGTTGGTCATGACGCTCAGCCGGCCGACCAGGTTGAACTGCTGAAAAATGAAGCCTACCTGCGTGCGCTTGTGCCGGATGCCGCTGGCCATGCGCCCGTTGTCCTGCATCACCGCATCGCCGACCCGGATGGCACCGCAGCCACGATCGCCTGCGACGAACCCGGCCACATGCCGCAGCAGCGTGGACTTGCCCGAGCCCGAGGCGCCGATCAGGGCCACCATTTCGCCGGGGGCGAGCGCGATGTTGACCTCCGCCAGCGCTCGCTGCGGCGCACCAAAGGACTTCGACAGATCGGTGATGTTGAGGCTGGCGCCGGTCATCGTGGAATTTGCTGGCTCGGCAGGCCGGTCGGCGTGCTGCGATAGATGGACGCACCGTAGCACGCGATGTTCTAGACTGTCGAGCATTGCGCGCGCCGTCATCGCGACGCCACGCACCCGCCGTCATCCCGTCATCGATCGCTGCTACACATGTCCGCTTCCGCAATCGCCTTCGGCTCGCTCGCCGCGCTCGCGCAGATGCTCCGCCGCGACGAAACGTCGTCTCGTGCCATCGTGGATGCCTGCCTCGCCCGCATCGAGGCGCACGACGCCAAATTGCACGCGTTCGTCGAGGTCTACGCGGACGACGCGCGCGCCCTCGCCGACGCGGCCGACCTCGAGCGGCGCGCGGGCGTACTGCGCGGACCGTTGCACGGGTTGCCGATCGCTTTCAAGGACCTGCTGCACATCGACGGCCGGCAGACCACGACGGGATCGAAAAGCCGGCTGGGCCGGCGCTCGACCCTCACCGCCACCGTGGTCGAGCGATTGCGCGCGGCCGGAATGATTGCGCTGGGCAAAACGCACATGGTCGAGTTCGCGTTCGGCGGCTGGGGACGCAACGAGCCAATGGGTGCGCCATGGAATCCGTGGGATCCGCACGTCCATCGCGTCGCGGCCGGATCGTCGTCCGGCTCCGCCGTGGCGGTAGCGGCGGGCCTGGTGCCCGCGGCGCTCGGATCGGACACCGGCGGTTCCATTCGCATGCCGGCGGCGCTGTGCGGCCTCACCGGCCTCAAGCCTACGTACGGGCTCGTCAGCCTGCATGGCGCGGACCTGCTGTCGGAGGTGCTCGACTCGATCGGCCCGCTCGTGCATACAGCCGAAGACGCCGCGCTGCTCACCGCCGCGATGGCCGGTCCGGATCGCTACGACGCAGCGACATGCGCCGCGCCGCCGGTCGACTTCGCGGCAGCACTCGCCGCACCGCTCGATCTTGCGGGCATGCGGATCAGCGTCCTCGCCGCCGAGCAGTTTCCCGCCGACATCGACGCCGACGTCGTACGGGCGCGTGACGAGGCACTGGCCGTGCTGCGCGATCGCGGGGCGCGGGTCGAGGAAGTGCGCGCCCCGATCGATTTCGCCGAAGTCGCGGCGCGCCTTGGTCGCCTGCTCGCCGCCTCCGCGTACGCGCTGCATCGTGCGTACATCGAGGATCCGTCGGTCCCCATCGACCCATGGGTGCGAAGGCGCACGCTCGGCGGCAAGGGCGTGAGCGCCGCCGACTACCTGGACGAGATCGCCGCGATGCGCGCCGCGCAGGCGTCGTTCGCGCAATGGATGCGCGGCCGTGATGCCCTGTTGACGCCCACCGTACCGCTTCCCGCGGTCCGCCTGGCCGACGTGGACGAAGCGACGGCGCCGCTGGCCACGTTCACGCGGGCGGGGAATTATCTTGGCGCCTGCGGACTCTCGCTGCCCGCCGGCTTCTCGGCGGCGGGACTTCCCGTGGCCATCCAGATCGTCGGCGCGCCCTTCACCGAACCGACGCCTGATCCGTATCGGCCGCGCCTTCCAGCACGTGACCGACTGGCATTTGCGCCGGCCGGCCTGGGCCTAACAGTGGCGACGTCAACGCCTGCCGACACGCGCGTCGACGCGTCGAAGCCTGCACCGCTGACGCGCCGTGGGACCGCGCTGGTCACCGGCGCCGGCCGCGGCATCGGCCGCGCCATCGCGCAGGCGCTGGCCGCCGACGGGTTCGATGTGGTGATGGCGAGCCTCGAGGCCGCCGATCCCGATCCCGCACAGACCGCCGCCGCCGGTGCGCACGGCCCCGGCCGTGTCTTCTACCGGTCCTTCGACGTCGCCGACCTCGAAGCCCACGCGGCACTGGTGACCGACGCGATCGCCCGCTTCGGTCCGCTGACCTGCCTCGTGAACAATGCCGGCGTCACGTCGCTCGAGCGGGGCGACATGCTCGACCTGTCGGCGGAGAGCTTCGATCGCTGCGTGGCGGTGAACCTGCGCGGCACGTTCTTCCTGACCCAGACCGTCGCGCGGCACCTGCTGGCCGATGCCAACGCCGGCAATCGCTATCGCAGCATCATCACCGTCAGCTCGGTGAACGCCGACATCGTCGGCGAGAATCGCGCCGACTACTGCCTCAGCAAGTCTGCACTGACGATGCTGAACAAGCTCTTTGCGACGCGGCTGGCGGCTGCCGGCGTCGGCGTGTTCGAAGTTCGGCCCGGCATCGTCGCCACCGCCATGACGGCGCCGGCCAAGGCGAAATACGACGGATTCATCGACCACGGCGGCGTGCCGATGCGCCGCTGGGGCATGCCCGAGGATATCGGCCGCGGCGTGGCGACGCTGGCCCGCGGCGACCTCCCGTACGCAACGGGTATCCACATCGACATCGGCGGCGGCATGCAGCTGCACCGCGTGTAACCCAAGCTCGCCGGCGCGCCGGAGCTCGCCAAGGCTCGCCTCGGTTGACGGCTGTACGTCTGCAGCATTTCTGAACGCGTCGTCGCAACGCGCGGGTCGAGCCTTCCGGCGGATCGTGCTAGATTCGGTCTCACCGCGCCCCTTTTAGAGGGCACCATCGATCCGGAGGAAATTCTGATGAAGCACAACGTTCGCCCCTCTCTTCGCGGCCTCGTCGCCGCACTCGCCGTCGGCAGCGTGTTCGCCGCCGCAACGGCAACGGCAGATACGCTGACCTATGTCGTGGCTTTCCCGGCCGGCGGCGAGTCCGACGTGACCGCGCGCATCCAGGAACCGGTGATCAAGCAGGTGTCCGGCAAGGACGTCGTCGTGCAATACAAGACGGGCGCCGGCGGCGCCACCGCGTGGGCTTCGCTCAACAAGATGCCGGCCGATGGCTCGACGGTGATGGGCACGAACCTGCCGCACATCATCCTGCAGCCCGCGCAGAAGGACGTCGGCTACAAGACCGACGACATCGTGCAGGTCTATATTTTCCAGTTGACGCCCGACGCCATCGTCGTTCCCGCCGACAGCCCGTACAAGTCGCTGAAGGACCTGATCGCGGCGGCGAAGGCCAAGCCCGGTGCCATCACCATGTCGGGCAGCGGCACGCAGACCGGTCCGCATCTGAGTTCGGCGACCTTCAACAGCCTCGCCGGCATCAAGACGACCTACGTGCCATTCGCCGGCACGACCCCCGCAGTGACGGCAATGATGGGCAAGCAGGTGGACGCGGCCATGACGTTCACCACGGCAGCGATCCAGCAGGGCGACAAGGTGCGCATGCTGGCGGTCGCGCTGGACAAGCGCCTCGATTCGCATCCGGATGTGCCGACGTTCAAGGAACTGGGGATCGACATGGTGACGGGCGTCTATCGTGGCGTGGCCGTGCCGAAAGCCACGCCGGAGGCAAAGCGCAAGGAATTGTCGGACCTGTTCGCCAAGGTGAATCAGGATCCGGCCTACCGCAAGAAGATGATCGATGCCGGCTACGTGATCACCGACATCAGCTACGACAAGGTTCCCGCCTTCATGGCCAGCCAGACGAAGAGCTTCGAGGCGGCAGCGCGCGAGGTTGGCATCCTGAAGTAAGGACACCGGCCGGACTCGTCGTGGCCAACGCGCGTACGCTGCCTTGCATCTAATCGACGGCCTGCTGGCGGCGCTCTCGCCGCTCAACCTGCTGCTGGCACTCGGCGGCGTCATCGCCGGCACCGTGGTCGGGGCGCTGCCCGGCCTCACCGCGACCATGGCGGTCGCGGTGCTGGTGCCGTTCACGTTCACGATGGAGCCGGCGCCGGCGCTGGTGCTGCTGGGCGCCATCTACACCGGCGCCATCTACGGGGGTGCGTACTCGGCGGTGCTGCTGAACACGCCGGGTACGCCGTCGGCGATCGCGACGACCTTCGATGGTTTCCCGATGGCCAAGCGCGGCGACGGCGACCTCGCCATCACGCTCGCCTGCCTCGCCTCGGTGGTGGGCGGCCTCGTGGGCGCGCTGTTCCTGCTGCTGCTCGCGCCGCCGCTCGCGGATTTTGCGCTCGCGTTCGGTCCCATCGAGTATTTCTGGCTGGCGATCCTCGGCCTCACGTTGATCGCCGCGCTTTCCGAAGGCGACTCGCTCAAGGGCATGGTGGGCGCCTGCGTCGGGCTCATGATGTCGATGGTCGGCTCGGCCGTGGTCGGGGGGGACATCCGCTACACGCTGGATTCGACGACGCTGCTCGGCGGTATCGGCGTGGTGCCGGCACTGATCGGCCTCTTCTGCATTCCGGTGCTGATCGATCTCGTCGCCTCGCGCGACGAGCACCTCGAACTGCAAGGCAAGGTCGCCGGCTTCCGCCTGCGGCGAAGCGATGCGCATCGCCATTGCCGAGAAATTCAACCTCGCGCGCAGTTCGATCATCGGCACCGTGATCGGCGTGCTGCCCGGCGCCGGCGGCTCGATCGCCGCGCTGGTCGCGTATTCGGAAGCACGCCGCGCGTCCCGGTCGCCGCAGACGTATGGGCAGGGGAATCCGGGCGGCATCATCGCCAGCGAATCGTCGAACAACGCGACCGTGGGCGGCGGCTTCATTCCGACGCTGGTGCTCGGCATCCCGGGCACGCCGGCCGACGCCGTGGTGCTCGGCGCGCTGCTGGTGCAGGGCGTGAAAACCGGACCGTCGCTCTTCAACGAGCAGGGCGCGATCGTCTACACGTTCATCTTCGGCCTGCTGATCGCCACACTGCTGATGCTGCCGGTGGGCCTGGTACTGGGCCGCTACGCGTACAGCTCGATCATCGCCGTGCCCAAGGCGTTCCTGGTCCCCGCGATCGCGTTCCTCACGGTCATCGGCAGCTACGCGATCCAGGGCAATGTCGACGACGTCATCATCATGTTCGCCACTGGCCTCGTGGGCTGGGTGCTGAGCCGCTTCGGCTTTCCGCCGGCGCCGATCGTGCTCGGACTCATCCTGGGCCCGCTCGCCGAGCAGGGCTTCGTGCAGGCGTGGATGATCGGTTCGGCGACCGACAACCTGGTCGGCATGTTCTTCTTCCGGCCGATCTCGCTCGCGATCATGGCCGTTGCGGCGCTGACCCTGCTGTACCCGGCGATCAGCCGTCGTCTCGAACAACGCCGCCTCGCCACCGCAGGCGCGGCAGCGCAGGCCGCCGCCGACCCGCCGCGCGTGCCGCTGATGCGGGCGGCGCCAGCGGCAGGCGCGACGGAGACGGCGCGTGAACGGCCGCGCCGACCCCGGGGCCGCCGCCATCGCGGCCTTCCTTGCGGTCGTCGCCGCGCTCGCGCTGTGGCAGACGAAGGACTTCACGATGTTCGGTTCGGTGTTTCCGCGCACCATCGGCGCGGCGATGCTGCTCGGCAGCCTCGGCGTCATGTGGCGGGCGCTGCGCGGCCGCGGCAAGGCGTCGGCCGGGCTGCCCCGCGATGGCCTCGCCCGCAGCGCGCTGCTGATCCTGACCATGCTGCTGTGGATTGCGACGCTCGAGTACGCCGGCTTCCTGCTGGCCAGCACCATCGGCTTCATTGCGCTGGCGCTGATCGCCGATCGCGAACGACTGACCTTGAAGCGCGTCCTCACGTTCGTGGTCGTCGGCTTCGTGCTGGTGGTGGCGTTCCAGTTTCTCTTCCAGCGCGTGCTGGGTGTCCGGCTGCCAGCCGGCGTGGTGGTGCCCGCACTGATACGCTAGCCCCACTCGCACGGCCGCGGGCTTATCATCGCCGCGTAGCCATGCCCGATCGAAGCTCCGCCTCGCGTCCTGCCGCCCCGCCACGGGCGACGATCGTCATGACCGCGAGGGAACGCCACGCGCTTGCCGAGGCGGCGATCGAAAGCGTGGTCGCCGACACGGCGCGACCATTCCGCTTCATCTACGTCGACATCGAGTCACCCGACTGGCTGCGCGCAGCGCTGGCCGAGCGCGCGGAGGAATGGGGGGTCGAGGTGATCCGCATCGACGAGCCGCTGTGGCCGCAGCAGGCACGCCAGCGCGTCATCGACCAGGTCACCAGCGAGTACGTCGTGTTCATGGACAACGATGTGCAGGTCGAGCCCGGCTGGCTGGACAAGCTCGTTGCCTGCGCGGACGAGACCGGCGCCGGCGTGGTCGGGCCGCTGTACCTGATCGGCGACGGGGTGCGCGCGCCGCTGATCCACATGGCCGGTGGGCGGGCTCGTCGAATCGGCGACGCCCGCCGGAAAAGTACTGGAAGACGTGCATCAACTGGCGAATGAGGATCCCGCAGTCGTGGCCGCTGCCCTTACCCGCCAGCGCTGCGACTTCGTGGAATTCCACTGCATGCTGCTGCGCACGGAGCTCGCCCGTGCAGCGATCGATTCGTCCATCCGCTGCGTGCACGAGCACATCGACGTTTCGCTGTCCGCCCGCGAGCGCGGGCTGCGCACCTTCGTCGAGCCGGCCGCGCGGATCAGCTATCTCGGGCTCGCCGATTACATGCTCGACGACCTGGCCTTCTTCCGCGACCGCTGGTCGAGCGCCGAGAGCGAGACCAGCATTCGCAGGTTCTGCGCAAAGTGGGACGTCTTGGACGACGCGCGGGCCTTTGCCGGCGTCCGGCGCTTTGTCGTGGACCACGTGGCGCAGGTGGATCCGATCCGGCCGTCTCTCCGGGACGACCCGCTCCAGCGCGCGCCGATGCGCGCCGCGGACCTGTGCCAGACGCGCTCGGCCCTGCTCGATCTCGCGGTGGCCCGCGGCTACACGCGCGACGAACTCGCCTACATCGCCAGCGCGTATCACGTCGCGCATGTCCTCGTGGACGGCGGCTACCGGCCTTGCGGACGGCCGTTCATCAATCACCTGGCCGGCACGGCGAGCGTACTCGTGCGTTACGGTTTTCGCGCCGACATCGTTGCCGCAGGCCTGCTCCATTCCGCCTACACGCACTGCCCGTTGCATGCCGCCGGGAAGAAGGCGGCCGTCGACGCAGTCTGCGGCACGCTCGGCGGCCAGGACAGCGCGCTCGAGCGCCGGGTGCGCGCCTACACGCTGCGCGCCTCCGAAAACGGGAACCAGGTTGCCACCCCCGAGCCCACGACGCTGTCGATCGACGACGCCGAGATCCTCGCCATCGAAGCGGCGAACGAGCTCGACATGTACCTGAGCGGCGAAGTCCGCTACTGCGGCAGGGTCGATACGCTCGACGCCGCCAGGCTCACCGTCATCGCCCACGTCAGCCGGACCCTCGGCGTGGAGGGCCTGCAGGCCTCGCTGCAACAGGCGCACGCGGCCCACGAGGCGGGACCACAGGACTTCCTCTCCAGCGTGCAGTTCAGCTATCGCATCGGCGCGGACCGGCGCACCGCCGTGCCCATGGCGTCGAGCGCGCGCGAAGCATTGATGCCATGACGCGGTCGGTCCTTGGGCGGACGGCCGCGGCTTCACGCACCGCCGCGAAAGCACGACAGCCCCCACGGCGTGAGCTTCATCGGCAGATGGTAGTGCTGCTGCGGATCGTCGATCCCGAACGCGAACGCAACGACGTCGAGAAAGGGAACCTGCGGCAGGGCTACGCCCGCGGCACGGAAGTATTCCGCCACGTGGAAGCGAGCCTCGTAGCGTCCCGCATCGAGCCGCGCCGCGAGCGCCGGCACGTCGAGCGAACCGTTTGTCGCGATCCGCCCATCGCCAATCGTGCGCGGCGGCGCGCAAGCGAGAACTTCAACGCGCATGCCGCTCGCCACGACGCCGCGCGCCACGTCGACCACGTGAATCGAAACTCCGGGCATGTTCGAACTCCTGCGAACCTCGACACGGCGAGAATAACGCAACGCCCGTCGGGCCGACGGCGAACTGCGCTCACGCGCGGGTCGGCTTCGCGCGCACCTGCTCCAGGCAGACACGGATTTCCTCGGCGAGGAACTCGGCGGCCACGCGCGCAATCTTCGGCAGCGGCCGGCGCGCGCTGATCGCCACGCCGACCGTTTGCGGGCGCGCATCCTTGTCGCGGATCGGCACGAAGCGCAGGAGACCCGCGATGATTTCCGGCGCTGCATCGAGTTCGGACGTGATGGCGACGTGGCTGCCGCTTTGCACCAGCTTCTTCACGAGTTGCAGCGAATTCGACACCACCGGCGGCTCGCCTTCGGAGAAGAGCCACGCATGCCGCGCCTCGAGGTAGCGCCGGATGGTCAGCGATCTTCCCTGCACCGCGAGCGGGTACGCCGCCGCCTCCTTGAGCGCCACCTGTGTCCGGGCGGCCAGCGGATGGGTCGGCGCCAGCACGCAGCCCAAGCGGCAACCCGGTCGACCAGATCACGTGCAGGTCACGCTGCGGCTTCATGTTGAAGGCGACGGCGATGTCGAGTTCGCCTTCGACCAGCGCGGCCACGGCCTCGTCCGTGCTCATGATGTCGACCTCGAGGCGGATGCGCGGATGCGCGGCACCGAAGCGCGCAATGAACAGCGGCAGGAAGCCGTTGGTGTGGCTGTCCATCGCCGCGAGCTTGAGCTTGCCCTGGCTCACCCCCTGCAGCTGCTTGATCTCCAGCCAGGCGCGATTGAGGTCACTGCGCCAGCGGCGCGCCAGCACGACGATGACCTCGCCCGCCGCGGTCACGCGCATGCCACCGGGAACGCGCTCGAACAGCGGCACCCCGAGCTGCGCCTCGAGCAGCAGGATCTGCCGGTCGATCGCGGAAGCCGAAATACTCAGTTCGCGGGCCGCGCCCTGCACCGAGCCGGCCTTGGCCACCTCTTCCGCGTAATGCAGGGACTTGGGCAGGACCTGGCGTGGCGTCAGCGTTTCTGGCATGCGAAAAAAGAGAATGCAGGATTGTTAATTCTGACATGGACGGCAACGCCGCGCCAAGCGCACACTGGCCGCTGCCCCATGTCACGCTTTGCCCCTTCCCCGATGCCCGCGGCGCCCGCGCCATTCTCGTTGCCGCAACTCAACGCCGCGCCGCGCGCGGTCTTCGTCGCGACCCTCGCTGACGTCGTGGAACACTCGCCCTGGGTCGCGGAGGCGGTGGCCGAGCAGCGCCCGTTCGCCTCGGTGGATGCGCTGCATGCGGCAATGCTCGCCTGCATCCGTCGCGCTGCACCGGAGGAGCAGGTGGCGCTGCTCCGGCTGCATCCGGAGCTGGCCGGGCGTGAAGCCGGCGAAGGCACGCTCACCGAGGCGTCGACCTCCGAGCAAGGGCGGCTCGGACTCATGGCACTGAGCCCGGCGGACCACGCGCGGCTGCGCCGGCTGAACGCGGCGTATGCGCAGAAATTCGGTTTCCCCTTCATCACCGCCGTGCGCCTGCATCCCGATCTCGCATCGATTTTTCGCACGCTGGAGGCAAGCCTGCTGCTCGATTCCGAAGCAGCCCGCACGCGGTCGCTGACGGAGATCGGCGAGATCATGCGCGGCCGGCTCGAACGGCTGCTGGGTAATTCACCGGCCTCCACAGCACTGTCCCCGGAGGCCTGACGTGGTGACACAACGGGGTCACGAACTGCGTCTGGAAGGCGTGACCCAGCGCTTCGGCGAGTTCATCGCCGTGCGTGACATCGACCTCACGATCGCGGCGGGCGAACTGGTGGCACTGCTGGGGCCGTCCGGTTGCGGCAAGTCGACGCTGTTGCGGATCATCTCCGGCTTCGTGGCGCAGACCGAGGGGCGCGTGCTGTTCGACGGCCAGAGCGTGGATCACCTGCCGTCGAATCGCCGCGGCGTCGGGATCGTGTTCCAGAACTACGCGCTGTTTCCCCACATGACGGTCCGCCAGAACATCGCCTATGGACTGCAGGTGCAGCGCCACAGCCGCCGATCGAGTCGCCGCCCGCGTGGACGAAATGCTCGGCCTGGTGCAGATGAAGGAGTTCGCCGAACGCTTTCCGCGCCAGCTCTCCGGCGGACAGCAACAGCGCATCGCGCTGGCGCGCTGCCTTGCGGTCGATCCCAAGATCCTGCTGCTCGACGAACCGTTCGGCGCGCTGGACAAGAACCTGCGGCTGGACATGCAGATCGAAGTCAAGCGGTTGCAGCGCGAGTACGGCATCACGACGGTCCTCGTGACGCACGACCAGGAGGAGGCGCTGTCGATGGCCGACCGCGTCGCGGTGATGAGCCGCGGCCGCATCGAGCAGGTGTCCGCGCCGGTGGAAATCTACGACCAGCCGCGCACGCTCTTCGTGAATCAGTTCGTCGGCACCACCAACACGTTCAGCGCCACCGTCGACAGCCTCGCGGGCGATGGCGTAGCCGCCCGACTGGCCGACGGCACGTCGATCACCGGGATGGCCGCCGACGAGCTGCAGGTGGGCGCCTCGGCGGTCGTCAGCATCCGCCCCGAGCAGATGCAGCTCGTGCCCACGGCGACCGCCAACGCGGTGGCGGGCACCATCGCCGCCGCACTGACGCTGGGCCCGGTCGTGCTGTACGACATTCGCCGCGCCGATGGCGCGACGTTCAAGGTCAGCCTGTCGCGCGATGGCGTCGATCCGATCCTTGCCGCCGGCCAGGCCGTCTTCGCCGCACCTTCGGGTCGCGCGCAGTATCGCGTCTTTCCCACCCCCTCGACCGCTGCCTTGTCTTCTTGAAACTCACGCAGGAGAACGCCATGACCATGCCCATCAATTTCACGCGCCGCCAGTTCCTGTCCGCCGCCGCCGCCATGAGCGGCGCGACCCTTGTTCCCTCCGCCTTCGCGCAGAGCGGCACGCTGGTCGCCGCGACGTTCCCCGGGACCTGGAGCGAAGTGCACCGCCTTATCCTCAAGCCGGCATTCGAAAAATCGACCGGCGCCTCGGTGACGCAGTCGATCATCCTCGGCACCGACCAGATCTCGCGCCTGCTGGCCGCGAAGGGCAAGCAGCCGCCGTTCGACGTCGCGATTTTCGATTCGCCGCAGGTGCTCGATGCGGTGAAGGACGGGCTCATCACCGAGTATCCGGTGGCGAAGTCGGCCTACTTCAAGGATCTGCTGCCGCCGTTCCAGGACAAGTGGGGACCGAAGATCTCGATGCAGGTGATCGGCATCGCCTACAACCCCAACAAGATCAAGACGCCACCCAGGAAGTGGTCGGACCTGTGGGACCCGAAGTACAAGGGACGTGTGGGCCTGACCGCGCTCAACAGCCAGCTCGGGATCGCCTTCCTCGCCGAATTGAACCGGGTGCAGGGCGGCACCGACACCAACTTCGATCCAGCCTTCAAGGCCCTGCGCGAACTGCTGCCCTCCGTCAGCGCGATCGGCGCCAATCTCGGCGCTTACGCCACGCTGTGGCAACAGGAACAGATCGACATCGCGCCTTACAACTTCAACTTCGTGCAAACACTGAAGGGCAAAGGCGTGCCGGTGGAGTTCGTGGTGCCGGAGAGCGGTGCCGCCGGATGGGAGACGAGCCTGCACATCGTCGCCAACACGACCAACGCCGAGCTCGCGTTCAAGTACATCGAGGCCGCGCTCGACCCGGCCGTGCAGGCGGCGCAGATGAAGGAACCCTACGACGTGATCCCGACGAACAGCAAGGTGCCGCTCGCCGGCGCCATCACGCAGACCCTCGCGAAGACGCCGGCCGACCTCGCCAAGATTCGCAGCTTCGACTGGGCCAAGCTCAACCCGCAGCGCGGCGCGCTGATCGAACGCTTCAACCGCGAGATCAAGGCCTGACGGGGCCGGACCAGCTCACCCGGTTCCCGCCGTGAAGTCCAATGCCGCCTATCTGGCGCTGCCGCTGGCGGCGCTGTTCGCGGTGTTCTTCGTGGCGCCGCTGTGCGTGCTGGTCGCGTTGTCGCTTTCGCCGGCCCAGGGGTCGAGCGCGTGGTCGATCGCCTACTACCGCGAGTTCTTCGGCGACCGGTACCACCTGTCGATCCTGGGCGCGACGCTGATGCTCGGCCTCAAGGCCACGCTGGTGTGCCTGGTGTTCGGCTTCCCGATCGCGTGGTGGTGCGCGCGGGCGAAGGCACGCTGGCAGAGCGTGCTCATCTTCCTGGTGATCCTGCCCATCCTGACGAGTGTGGTCGTACGCACGTTTTCGTGGATCGTGATCCTCGGCCGCCAGGGTGTGCTGAACCAGATCGTAATCGGACTGGGACTGTCCGACGAGCCGCTCAAGCTCCTGTTCACGGAAACCGGCGTCATCATCGTGCTGGCCCAGGTCCAGATGCCACTGATGGTGCTGCCGATCCTGACGGTGCTGTCGCGCATCGACCCCAACCTGAGCGATGCATCGCGCGCACTCGGCGCCGGCGAATGGCGCACGTTGTGGCGAGTCACGCTGCCGCTGTCGATGCCGGGGATCATCGCCGGCTGCATCCTCGCCTACGCCGCCTGCATCACCGCGTTCGTGACGCAGACGCTGATCGGCGGCGCGCGCCTGCTCTACATGCCGCTGCACATCTATCAGCAGGCGGTGGGCGCCAACAACTGGCCCTTCGCCGCCGCGCTGTCGGTGATCTTCATGGTCGCGGTGCTGGTGGTCGTGGCCATGCTCACCGGCTTCGGCAGGAGGTTCGAGCGCTATGCCTGACCGCGGATTCGACCTCGAGGCATGGTCGCTGCGTGCGGCGTTCGGTGTACTGACCGCGATCGCGCTCGTGTTCCTGGTGGCGCCGACACTGGTCGTGCTGCTGACGTCGTTCACCGCCAGCGAGTCGCTCAGGTTCCCGCCGGAAGGCTACTCGCTGCGCTGGTATATCGCGCTGCTGGACGCCGACCAGATGCAGCGCGCGGCATGGAACAGCCTCAAGGTCGCGGTCGCCACGACGGTGCTGTGCGTCGTCCTTGGCACGATCGCGTCGGTGGCCATCGCCCGCAGTCGCAGCCGCTGGGTGCGCGCCTGCGATGTGCTGTTCATGTCACCGCTCCTGCTGCCTGCGCTCGCTTTCGGTTTCGCGGCGCTCATTTTCATCAACCAGGCGGGCTTCCGGCCAAGCCTCACGTTCCTGGTGCTCGGCCACGTGATCGTCTGCGTCCCGTTCATGCTGCGCACCACGGTGGCGGCCCTGTCGCAACTCGACCCGGCGCTGCTCGACGCATCGCGCAGCCTCGGCGCCACCGAATGGACGACCTTCCGGCGCGTCACACTGCCGCTGATCGGCAAGGGCATCGCCGCCGGTGCCTTCCTCGCGTTCATGGCGTCGTTCGACAACGTGCCGGTGTCGCTGTTCCTCGCCGACGAGCGCACCGAGGTACTGCCGATTCACCTGTGGCAGCAGATCGAATCGAACCTCGACGTGCGTACCGCGGCCGTCTCGGGCGTCATCGTGATCTTCACGCTGGCGCTGATGATCGTGGCAGAGCGGACCGCGGGCTTGACCAAGCAGATGCGCTAGCGCGCCTTGACGGCACCCGCCGGATCGCGGCCAGTGCTGTGATCGGGTAGCGCCGACGGCGCGCGGTCGCGGCGCAGCGGCGCTGGCGCGGGTTGCGTCTGGAACGCGGGTTACTGATTGCGCTACGTGTGCTGCCCGCTCGGGCGGCGCGCTATTGCAGCGAAGGCTTGCGCAGGAAGTCGCCGCGGTCGGCCGAACGCACTTCCACCGGAACCGTGGCGCCGTCGCGCTTCAGCGTCAGCGGAATGGCCGTGCCCGCGGGCCCCAGCTTCCACACACCGCGCAGGAATTGCGCAAGGTTTGCGACGCGTTCTTCACCCACCGCCACGATCGTGTCGCCCTGGTGCACGCCGGCACGCTCCGCCGGGCCGCCATCGGCGACGCCACCCACGACCAGCCGCTGGTTGTCCTCGGCTGCGTAGAGGCCGAGCCAGGGGCGAACCGGCTGCAGCGAGCGGCCGCGCTCGACCAGGTCATCGAGAATTGGTTGCAGGAGATCGATCGGCACGAACATGTTGCCCTTGCGCGTTTCGTCGTCGTCGTCGGCTTCCTGCACGAAAAGCGACCCGATGCCGATGAGCTTGCCGTCGGTATCGACGAGCGCCGCGCCGCTCCACTCGGGATGCGCCGGCGTGGTGAACAACGCTTCGTCGAGCAGGTATTCCCAGTAGCCGGCGAACTCGCGGCGCGCGAACACCTGCGCGCACAGCGCATGCGCGCTGCCGCCGCTGCCGAGCACGTAGACCTCGTCATCCACGCCGGCCGCGTCGGCGCTGCCGGGCGGCAGCGCCTTGATCCCCAGCGGCTGCAGAGGCAGCACCAGCCCGAAGCCGGTTGCGAAGTCGTACGCCAGCGCGTGCCCGGGCACGACATGCCCGTCGTTGGTGGTGATCCAGATCGTCTGCGCTTCGGTGATCAGGTAGCCGATGGTCAGGATCAGCCCATCGTCACGGATCACCACGCCATTGCCTTCGCGCTCGGTGCCCAGTGTCGATGCGGTGTACGCATCGTCCGGAATGGCGATCGCCAGGCGCACCACCGCATTCATCGCGGAGCCGAGGTCGAAGCGCACTTCGTCCGCGTGCGGCTGCATCGGGGCGGGAAACGCCCAGTGGGTGGGTTTGGACATAAGTCGGTTGCTCAATTTACTCAGGTCTTGGAGCCCCGGCGGCGCCGCGGGTTCCATCGAAAGCTCGATGGTCACCGGGAGCCCCCAAGCTCTGGAACTCCTGCTCCTCGCAGTGCGCCCGGCCATTCGCGAAACCGACCGGCGCCTTGCCGCCACCACTGCCACCGGTGCCAGTTTAGACTACCCG
>CAVWPC010000052.1:0-18355 GCA_963756765.1 uncultured beta proteobacterium
CATGAACGCCCGAATCGCCGAGGTGCACTGCTGGGTCTTGCGCGCACCTATCGAGCGGCCGGTCGTGCCTGCCGCCCATTCGTCCCACAGCGGCACCGGACCGTACCCCGCGTTCGAGGATCAGGCGGCCCTGGTTCGCATCGAACCGTTCACCTGACCACAGCAAGAAGCCTCACACGGCGGCCTGCAGGTTGCCTCCACTTCCACGGCGATCGTGCGCTTCATAGCAGCCAGTCGATCGGCAGATCCGACATGAGGCCGACACGAAAGCGCTTCGCCCAATCCGTTTCCGGATCGACGTCATGGAGTTTCTGTTCGCCCGAGGCGGTGCGTTCGATCCACACCAGGCCTTCGCCCTGCGGCGCCAGGCGCACTTCATAGGCCAGGTCGGGCACCTCCTCGTCGAAGAACGTATCGAGCTGTCGTGCGAAGACGGGACTGTCGATCACCAGGCCCATCTCGGTGTTCAGCCGTGCCGAGCGCAGGTCGAAATTGAACGAGCCGACGAAGATGCGTTCCCCGTCCACGGCGTAGGTCTTCGCGTGCAGGCCGGCGACCTTGCCCGCCCCGAAGCGGCCGCGCACCTTCAGCGAGTATTCGTTCGCGTTGGGCTTCAGTTCGTACAGGGCAACCCCCGCCAGCAGCAGGTCGCGCCGTCGCTTCATGTAGCCGGCATGCACGATGCTTACATCGGAAGAGGCGAGCGAGTTGGTCAGGACACGAATCTTCACGCCGCGCCGTGCCATGTCGGTTAGCATCGAGGTCCCCTTCGCCCCCGGCACGAAATACGGTGAGACGATGTCGAACGATTTCTCGGGCGTGCCGAGCTGGCGCATCAGCTCGGGGAACAGCAACACGTCGGTGCGCTCGCTGGGATCCAACGTCTTCGCCGGGTCGTCGTACAGCACCTTGACCGTTGTCCACTCGAATGCCAGTTGCCGGTCGCCAATCTCGCCGATCAGTGACGACTCTTCGACTGCCTTCAGATAGTCGACCGCAACGGGATCCACGTGCCTTGCCGCGAAGCCGGCCTCCAATGCGGCCCTGCCGTCGGTCCCGGGCGTGTCGACGAACGGTGCCGCCGGATACGCAGACGCGCTGTTCCAGTACAGGTCGAACTCCTTCGACACCTCGCGCACCACGGGACCGATGGCCAGCACGTCGATGTCGGCAAAGCCGATGCCACCGGCCGCACCGAAATATTCGTTGGCGATATTGCGTCCCCCGACTACGCTGAGCTGGTTGTCGGCGGTGAAGGACTTGTTGTGCATGCGCCGGTTCAAGCGCCCGAACTCGCTGATGTAGCCCACCGCGCGCGACCCCCGATAGGAAAATGGGTTATAGAGACGCAGCTCGATGTTCGGATGCGCGTCGAGCGCGGCCAGCGTCGCGTCGAGGCCGCTAGTGTTGGCGTCATCGAGCAGCAGCCGCACGCGGACGCCGCGCTCGGCCGCCTTCCACAACGCCTCGAAGAGCAGGCTCCCGACCTGATCGTGGGACCAGATGAAGTACTGCGCGTCGAGCGACTTCTGCGCCGCATCGGCGAGCAACACGCGGGCCGCGAATGCATCATGTGGTTGGGAAAACTTGTGGATGCCCGACACACCCGGGTGCGCAACGACATAGGGCGCCACGGCGCGGCCCAGACGCGTGTCGGCCGTCTCGGTGACGGCGACCGTCGCGACCCGATCCCGCGGCGGCGGCAAGCTGGCACAGCCCGCCAGCAGCACCATGACCGCCGCCAGGGCCGGCGCAAGCAGGCCACGCAAGCGCTGCATGGACCAACTCATGGCGCCACCGGCGCCCATCCGACGCCGTGGTCAATGCTCGTCATCTTCACCCCGAGAGCGGTACGCTCGTGGCCCAGGTGGGCCTTGCAGCTATGGCTTGTCCCATCTGCGTTTGGCGCCCCAAGTGTACCCGCCGAGCGGATCGTCGTCGCGATGGCCGCCCAAACACGAGGTCGACGACCGGGAAATCGAGAGGTTTCGATACGAGGGGATGTGCAGTCTTGACCGACGTCCGGATCGCATCAGCTTGTCCAGAAGCTCTCGGCGTGCGTGCGCGACAGCATGCCACCCGTAAGGGTTGCGGGCTTTGAAACCATGTTGCAGCAGGACACGCGTTGCCGAATACGCGCGTTGCCCGGAGCGGCAGATGACCTGGATCTCCTGGTCGCGCGGCAGTTCACCCAGCCGGGCTCGCAGCTGACCAAGCGGAATGTTGACGGCGCCCGCCGTGTGCTCCACTGCCAGTTCGAATGGCTCGCGCACATCCAGCAGAAAACCCTTCGCATTGCCGTCCCAGTGGCCGATGGGCATGTCCTCGCGCAAGACATCAGCGGCGACCATGCCGGCGAAATTGACCGGATCCTTGGCGCTGCCGAACTGCGGCGCGTAGCACAGCTCGGCTTCTTCTAGGTCGTACACCGTCGCGCCCATCTGCAGCGCCACCGCCAGCGCGCTGATGCGCTTGTCGACGTTGTCCTCACCCAGCGCCTGCGCGCCGAGCAGCTTGCCGTTCGACTTGCGGAACAGCACCTTCATCGCGATCGGCTTGGCGCCGGGGTAGTAGCCGGCGTGCGAGTTCGGGTACAGGTAGATCTTCTCGTAGTCGGTGTCGCCCAGGTGCTGAAGAGTCTTTTCGCTGACGCCGGTCCAGGCGGCGCAGCCGCCGAAGAAGCCAATGATCGAGGTGCCTTGCGTTCCGCGGAAGCGCGAGTCGCGCCCGGCGATCACGTCGGCAGCGATGCGACCCTGCCGGTTGGCCGGCCCGGCCAGCGCGACCAGGCTCCATTCGCCGGTAACGAAGTCCCTGACCTCGATGACATCACCCACGGCAAAGATGTCGGGGTTGCTGGTGCGCATCTGGTCATCGACGCGGATGCCGCCGCGCTGGCCAATTTCAAGCCGCGCGTTCTTGGCCAGCGCGGTGTCGGGTCGCACGCCCAGGGCCAGGATCACGATGTCGGCCGGATAGGACTTGCCCGAATTGGTCTGTACCTCGAGCTGGCCGCGGTCGAGCTGCTTGAAGCCGGACACGCCGTCGTTCAGCGCCAGGCGGATGCCGTGCCGTTCGACGTACTCTTCGGCGATGCGCGCCATCTCGGCGTCGATCGGCGCGAGGATCTGGTCGCCCATCTCGACCAGCGTCACGTCGAAGTCGCGGTGAACCAGGTTCTCGGCCGTCTCGAGCCCGATGAAGCCGCCGCCGATGACCACCGCAGGCGGCGCAGACGCGCCGCGCACGACGCGCCACCGGCGACTCCGCCAACGATGATGACTTTCACGATTTCTCCTCTTCGAAAATTGCAGGAATCGAAACCACTGATCTTTACTGAAGCGATTGGATCAATCAATTGATCCCGATCAATTGATCGGCAGATAGGTGCGGTGGCAACACGCACGCAATCGAACGGCCTATCCGACGCGACCGTACGTGTCGTGTGCCAACCATCCCGGAGGTTGCACGAAGCGTCGTCGTGAAGACTGCAGAGGTCCTCACCGAGCTGGGGCCGGATGCGGACCTCTTCGAGACTCCCGTACCTGACATCGACTCGGACCGGGTCCATTGGCCGAACCGCTGCTTGGGTCGATCACGGCAGTTTAGACTGCGCATTGTCAACCTCAACACGACAATCATGACCCCACTGATCGAAAACATCGAGTGCTGGGTACTGCGCGCCCCGATCACGCAGCCAGTCGCCAACGCCTTTGGCGCAATGAGCAACCGCCCCGCCGTATTCCTGCGTATCGCGGCGAGCGATGGCGCGTGGGGCTGGGGCGAAGTGTTCAGCAACTTTCCACAGGTCGGGGCCGAGCATCGCGCCCGCCTGGTCGACAGCATCTTTGTGCCGCTCCTCCAAGGTGCGACGGAGCTCGAACCGGCACGCATGCGCGAGTATCTCGAGGCTCGCACGCGGCAGATGGCGCTGCAGTGTGGCGAGCCCGGACCGTTTGCGCAGATCATCGGCGCGGTGGACCAGGCGCTGTGGGATCTCACCGCGCGGCGCGCAGGCGTCCCGCTATGGCAGCACCTGGGCGGCGCTCCGAAGGTGCGCGTATACGCAAGCGGCCTCGGCGGCGACGGCGCAGTCGACCTGGCCCTGGCCAAGCACGCCGAGGGCTTCCGCGCCTTCAAGCTCAAGGTCGGCTTCGACCCGCGACGCGACGTCGAGCGTTTGGCGGCGATGCGCCGCGCACTCGGCGACGAAGCGACGATCATGCTTGACGCGAATCAGGCATGGGCGCCGGAAGACGCGGCCGAGCGGATAACCGCGTTGGCTCCTTACCGGCCATATTGGATGGAAGAGCCGATTGGAGCCGATCAGCCACCCGAAACGTGGCGCCGTCTTGCCGGATCAAGTGCCGTTCCGCTCGCAGCGGGAGAGAATCTGCGGGGGGTTGCGGCCTTCACCGTAGCGATCGACGGCGGCTACCTCAAGTTCGTGCAACCCGATGTCGGCAAGTGGGGCGGCATCACCGGTGGTCTCGACGTCGCGCGATATGCGGCGGCACACGGTGTTGCCTACTGCCCGCATTGGCTGGCCGGTGGCGTCGGTCTCGCCGCCTCGATGCACGCGCTCGCGGGATCGGGCGATGCCGGCTGGGCGGAAGTGGACGCCAATCCGAATCCGCTGCGTGAAGATGTCTATCCACTCACCATCGACGGCGGCTGGATGACGCTCGGGCCGGCGTCCGGACTCGGCGTGGAACCCGATCTGGCGCGCCTCGCCCCTTATATCGTTCTGCAGATCTGAAGGGCGCTGACTGGTTTGCCGCGCCCCCGCGGTGAGACGGAACTGCTGGGTGCGAATTGAGATCCGCTTGACCGGCGTCAACCTCACCGCTCGCCGTCGGACTAGACTTGGTGCCATGCGTGCGCGCAAGCACTGGCACCTCGGCACCAAGCTCGCGCTGGTGGGCTTGCCCTTCCTGCTGCTGGCCTTGCTCTCGCTCGCGCTCACGCTGTGGGTTTCGTGGCAACTCGACGGCGGGGCCGCAGCCGTCAACGAGTCGGGACGCATGCGGATGCAGGCCTACCGGATCGCACTCGCGGCGGCGACCGGTGAGGCCGCCGCGCTGGCGACCGATGCGGGCGAGTTCGAACGTAGCCTCGAACTGCTGCGCCACGGCGACCTCGAGCGCCCGCTGTTCGTCCCGTGGGATGACGCGGTCCGCGCCCGGTTCCGCGCCGTCGAGCAAGGCTGGATCGACTATCGCGCCAGGTGGGTCGACGCGTCCGGTGCGGCGCCGCATCAGGCTGGCACTGAGCCCACCGCGTTCACCGCGAGCATCGACACACTGGTCACCGCGATCGAACGACACATGGCGCGCTGGACGACACTGCTGCATCTGCTCCAGCTCGCGATGATGGGCTTCGCGGTTGTCGGCGCGGCAGTACTGCTGTACATGGGTTATCGCTTCGTGTTGGAGCCGGTCGGCCATCTGATGCAGGCCATCGGGCGCGTCGAGCGCGGTGACTTTGCCGCACGCGTCGAGCGCGTCACCAGCGACGAGTTCGGCACGCTCGCCGACGGCTTCAATGGCATGGCGGAGCATCTGCAGTCGCTGTATCGCGACCTCGAGGCGCGGGTGGCCGCAAAAACCTCGGAACTCGAAGAAAAGCGCGAACGGCTCGAGGCGCTGTACGACGTCACGGCGCTGGTCGCCCGGGCTTCGACGCTGGACGAACTGGCCCAGGGCTTCGCGGCTCGGGTACGCCAGGTCGCGCGCGCCGATGCCGTCGCGGTGCGCTGGGCCGACGAAAGCAATGCACGCTACCTGCTCGTGGCCACCGAAGGCCTTCCAGCGTCGATGACCGGAGACGAGCAATGCCTCCATGTCGACGCATGTCACTGCGGCGCACCGCGCGCCGACGACGGGGCGCGCGTCATCGACATCCACACGGCGGTGCCCACACTCCCCCACTGCACGGCGGCGGGGTTCGAAACGCTGGTATCGATCCCCATTCGACTGCATGCGCGCACGATGGGCGAGGTCGACCTGTTCTTCCATGCGCAAGTGACGCTCGGCGCCGCCGAGCGATCGCTGCTGGAGAGCCTGACGACCCATCTGGCCGGCGCGATGGAAAACCTGCGCCTGAGCGCGCTTGGACTGGAAGCGGCGGTGGCGCAGGAGCGCACGTTCCTCGCGCGCGAGCTGCACGACTCGATTGCGCAGTCGCTGGCCTTCCTGCGCATCCAGGTGCAGCTGATGCGCGACGCGCTCGCCAGCGGCGACGCGGGACAGGCCGAGCGCACGCTGGCCGAGATCGACGCCGGCGTGCGGGAAAGCTATGGTGACGTGCGCGAGCTGCTCGTGCATTTCCGCACCCGCACCAACGCCGAGGACATCGAGCCGGCGCTGCGCACCACGTTGCGCAAGTTCGAGCAGCAAAGCCGACTACAGACAGTCCTGCTGATGCAGGGTCACGGCATGCCGCTGGCCCCCGACTTGCAGATCCAGGTGCTGCACATCGTGCAGGAAGCCTTGTCCAACGTGCGCAAGCATGCGCAGGCCACCACGGTCTGGCTCGACGTCGTCCGGCAGCCGCAGTGGCGCTTCGAGGTGCGCGACGACGGCATCGGCATGGATACCGCCGGCGGCAGTCCCGATGAAACGCATGTCGGGCTCAAGATCATGAACGAGCGCGCCGAGCGCATCGGCGCGCACCTCGAGATCCGCACGCGGCCGCGGCAAGGCACGTCAATCGTGTTGATGCTCGCGCCCACCGCGCAGGATCGCGTGGCCAACGCGCAACCAGCTGGCGCACGCCCGAACGCGGTGCACGCATGAGCGCGACGATTACCGCACCGATTCGCGTGTTCGTGGTCGACGACCACCCCCTCTTTCGTCGCGGACTCATCGCACTCCTGTCCCGCAGTCAGACCGTCGTGGTGGTGGGCGATGCCACCGACGCCGGAGAAGCGATCCGGCGGATGCGTGAATTGCAGGCCGACGTGATTCTGCTCGACAACCACCTGCCTGGCGTCAAGGGCGTCGACGCGTTACCGGCGCTGCGCGAGGTGGCACCCCGGGCGCGCGTGGTGATGCTGACGGTGAGCGAGGATGAACAGGACCTGGCGGCGGCGCTGCAGGCCGGCGCCAATGGCTACCTGTTGAAGACCATCGAGGGCGACGCGCTGGTCGCAGCGATCACGCGGGTCATGCAGGGTGACGCCGTCGTCGCGCCGGAGATGACGGGCAAACTGGTCGCCGCCTATCGCGATGCTGCCTCCCTCGAGCGCGAGACCGACGCGACCCCGGCGACGCCGCTCGCCCGCCTGTCGCCGCGCGAGCATGAAATCCTGCGCGGCATCGCGCGCGGGGCCAGCAACAAGGAGATCGCGCGCGACCTGGGCATCGCCGAGACCACGGTGAAGATCCACGTCCAGCATGTGTTGCGCAAGCTCGACGTCGCGTCGCGCGTGCAGGCCGCGGTGATCGCCACCGAGTATGGCGTGTCGGGCTCCTGAGGCCGCTGCCCGTATCGCCCAGTAGTTCCAATGGAGGATGGCGCCGGCGTGTAGCCTCCTCCTTCCGCCGCGCTTGAGAAGCTCCACAGGAGAATGGAGTTGCCGGGGGCACCTTCCTAGACTGCGCTTTGGGACATCACCAGGCGCAGCGAGATGAACAGCAAGCGGCAGGCGCTATCGGTTCTGTTGGTCAGCACACTGGCGTTCACTGTGTGCTTCATGGTCTGGATGATGTTCGCCGTCGTCGGCATTCCCATCCGCAAGGCCCTGGATCTCAACGCCACGCAGTTCGGCCTGCTGATGGCCACGCCGGTGCTCACCGGGTCGCTCATCCGTGTCCCGCTCGGCATGTGGACCGACAAGTACGGTGGGCGCATCGTGTTCTTTGTGCTGATGCTCGTATGCGTGGTGCCGATCTGGCTGATCGGCTATGCCACCGAATACTGGCATTTTCTCGTACTGGGGTTGTTCGCGGGCCTCGCCGGCGGCAGCTTTTCAGTGGGGACCCCCTACGTCGCGCGCTGGTTTCCACGCAACCAGCAGGGATTCGCGATGGGCGTCTTCGGCGCGGGCAACTCGGGCGCCGCCGTCAACAAATTCGTCGCGCCCGCCTTGCTGGTGGCATTCGGCTGGACAGTGGTGCCACAGGTCTACGCGGCCATCCTGTTCGGCACCGCGCTGCTGTTCTGGTTCATGAGCTACTCCGACCCGGCCCACCTGGTCGACGCCAGGGTCGGCTGGCGCGAACAGCTTGCGGCGTTGAAGGACCCGAAGGTCTGGAAGTACTCGCAGTACTACTCGATCGTGTTCGGCGGCTATGTCGCACTCAGCCTGTGGATGGTGCAGTACTACGTCGGCGAGTACGGCATGGACATCCGTGCCGCCGCCCTCCTCGCCGCGTGTTTCTCGCTGCCGGGCGGCGTGCTCCGCGCGGTGGGCGGATGGCTCTCCGACAAGATCGGCGCCCATGCGCTCACCTGGTGGGTGCTGTGGGTCAGCTGGATCTGCCTGTTCATCCTTTCGTACCCGCAGACCGACTTCACGATCGCCACCGTGGAGGGACCGAAAACGTTCCACCTCGGCCTCAATGTGTGGGTCTTCACGCTGTTGATCTTCATCCTCGGCATCGCGTGGGCGTTCGGCAAGGCGTCGGTGTTCAAGTACATCTCCGACGACTACCCGCACAACATTGGCGTCGTCTCCGGCGTGGTCGGGCTGGCGGGTGGCCTCGGCGGTTTCGTGCTGCCGGTGATGTTCGGCGCGCTGATGGACCTGACCGGTATCCGCTCCAGCGCCTTCATGCTGCTTTACGGCGTGGTCTGGGTATCGCTGATCTGGATGTACTTCACCGAAGTGCGGCGTGCGGAGGTCATGGGACCGCACGCGACAACGTTCAGTATCCGCGGCTAGCCATCAATCAACCTTTGGAATATCGATGAATCACGCCCAGCAGGCCAGATCCCCACTTCCGCTGTCGTCCGTGCACAGTCGCGCCGACATCGTCGACTGGCGTCCCGAGGACGACGCGTTCTGGGAAAGCACCGGCAAGAGGGTCGCTTACCGCAACCTGTGGATCTCGATCCCGGCATTGCTGTGCGGCTTCGCCGTCTGGGGCATGTGGGGCATCATCACCGTGCAGATGCTCAATCTGGGCTTTCCGTTCACCCAGGCCGAGCTCTTCACCTTGACCGCCATCGCCGGCATCGCCGGGGCGACGATGCGCATCCCGGCCTCGTTCCTGATCCGTCTCGCGGGCGGGCGTAACACCATCTTCCTGACCACCGCCATGCTGCTGGCGCCCGCCCTCGGCACCGGCATCGTGTTGCAGCACCCCGAGTGGCCGTTGTGGTCGTTCCAGTTGATGGCGCTGTGGTGCGGGGTCGGCGGCGGCAACTTCGCGTCGTCCATGTCCAACATCAGCACCTTCTTCCCGAAACGGCTGCAGGGCACCGGGCTGGGCTTGAACGCGGGTCTCGGCAATTTCGGCGTGACGACGATGCAGATAGTGATCCCGCTGGTGATGACCGTCGGCATCTTCGGCGCATTCGGCGGCGAGCCGGCGATCCTGGTGAAGGACAGCGGCTGGATCTTCGGCAAGATACCGGCGGGCACGCCGACATGGATCCAGAACGCCGGCTTCGCCTGGGTGCTTTCGCTGGTGCCGCTCGCCGCGCTGTGCTGGTGGGGCATGAACAACCTGAAGACGATCTCGCCCGCCACCGGGAATCCAATCGTCGCGTTCAGCAAGATCACCTATCTGTACACGCTGGCGTTCATACCGTCCATCTTCATGCTCTACCTGTACCTGCCCCCGCCCACCGGGCGGGGCCTGCTCAGCATGTGGGTTGCCATTCCGCTGGACATCATCCTGATGTTGATGGTGATGAAGCTGGCGGCGTTCGGGCCGATGAAGGAAGGCGTCGCCAAGCAGTTCGAAATCTTCCGCAACAAACACACCTGGGCGATGACGATCCTGTACATCGTCACGTTCGGGTCGTTCATCGGCTTCTCGATGGCGCTGCCGCTGTCGATGAAGGTGATCTTCGGCGTCAGCCATGTGCCCGATGCGGCCGGCGTGATGCAGCACACGGCGAGCAATCCGAACGCGCCCACCGTGCTGGCCTACGCGTGGATCGGCCCGTTCGTCGGTGCGCTGATCCGGCCGGTGGGCGGCTGGGTATCGGACAAGGTCGGCGGCTCGATCGTCACGCAATGGGTTTCGGGCACGATGGTGCTGGCCTCAGCGGCCGTGGGTTACGTGATGATGCTGGCCTATCACTCCGCCACGCCCGAACAGTACTTCCTGCCGTTCATGCTGCTGTTCGTCGTGCTCTTCGCCGCCAGCGGCATCGGCAATGGCTCCACGTTTCGCAGCATCGGCGTGATTTTCGATCGCCAGCAAGCAGGGCCGGTGCTGGGCTGGACGTCGGCGGTCGCCGCCTACGGCGCCTTCGTCGCGCCGGTCGTCATCGGTGAGCAGATCAAGGCCGGCACGCCGCAGGCGGCGATGTATGGGTTCGCGGTGTTCTACGCGCTGTGCCTGATCCTCAATTGGTGGTTCTACCTGCGCGCGAACGCGTATGTGAAGAACCCATGATCCGTTCTCGACGCGCTTGCTGCGGAGACCTCCCATGAGCCACTTTCTCGACCGCCTCAACTACTTCGCGCTGCCGCGCGAGTCCTTCGCCGACGGCCACGGCGTCACCACGGGCGAGGACCGTACCTGGGAGGACGCCTACCGCGACCGCTGGGCGCACGACAAGATCGTGCGCTCGACGCACGGCGTCAACTGCACAGGGTCCTGCTCATGGAAGATCTACGTCAAGGGCGGCATCGTGACCTGGGAGACGCAGCAGACCGACTACCCGCGCACGCGCCCGGACATGCCCAACCATGAGCCACGGGGTTGCGCGCGCGGCGCGTCGTACAGCTGGTACCTGTATAGCGCCAACCGCGTCAAGCATCCGATGGTGCGCGGACGGCTGCTGAAGCACTGGCGCGCGGCGCGCCAGCAGCACGGCCCGGTCGAGGCGTGGGCGTCGATCGTGCAGGACGAGTCCAAGCGTCGCGATTACCAGCAGATCCGCGGCCTCGGCGGCTTCGTGCGTTCGACCTGGGACGAAGTCAACGAGATCGTCGCCGCGGCCAACGTCTATACGGCCAAGGCCTGGGGTCCCGATCGCGTGATCGGCTTCTCGCCGATTCCAGCGATGAGCATGGTCAGCTATGCCGCGGGCTCGCGCTACCTGTCGTTGATCGGCGGCGTCTGCATGAGTTTCTACGACTGGTATTGCGACCTGCCGCCGGCAAGTCCGCAGGTGTGGGGTGAGCAGACCGACGTGCCGGAATCGGCCGACTGGTACAACTCGACGTACATCATCGCGTGGGGCAGCAACGTGCCGCAGACACGCACCCCCGACGCGCACTTTTTCACCGAGGTGCGCTACCGCGGCGCCAAGACGGTGGCCGTCACGCCGGACTACTCCGAAGTCGCCAAGCTGGCGGACCTCTGGATGCATCCCAAGCAAGGTACCGATGCCGCGGTGGCGATGGCGATGGGCCACGTGGTGCTACGCGAGTACTTCATCGACCACCGTTCTCCTTACTTCGACGACTACGCGCGCCGGTACACCGACCTGCCGATGCTGGTGATGCTCAAAGAGACGGTCACGCCCGATGGCGGCACCATCCTCGTGCCCGATCGCTACCTGCGTGCGTCGGACCTCGCCGGCAGCCTGGACCAGGCAAACAATCCCGAGTGGAAAACGCTCGCGCTGGACGAGGGCGGCAACATCGTGCTGCCAAACGGCGCCATCGGCTTTCGCTGGGGCCCCGACGGCCGCACCGACCAGGGTCTGTGGAATCTGGAGGCCAAGGAGGCAAAGCATGGGCAGGAAGTGAAGCTCAGGCTGTCGCTGCTCGAAGGTGACCAGGCTGGCGAAGTCCCGACTGCGCGGGTCGGCTTTCCCTACTTCGGCGGTATTGCCAGTGCACACTTCCCGGCCAACCCGGGCCAGGACGTACTGGTGCGGACCGTGCCGGTCCGGCGCGTCACGCTGGGCACCGAGGACAGCGCGCGCGACGCGACGGTGGCGACAGTGTTCGACCTCCAGCTGGCGCAATACGGCGTCGCACGCGGCCTCGCGGGCGAGCAGGCCGCGCGCGACTTCGACGACGACACACCGTACACGCCGGCGTGGCAGGAGAAGATCACCGGCGTACCTCGCAGCCAGGTCATCACGGTCGCGCGCCAGTTCGCCGAAAACGCGGACAAGACGCAGGGGAAGTCGATGGTGATCATCGGCGCGGCGATGAACCACTGGTATCACAGCGACATGAACTACCGCGGCGTCATCAACCTGCTGATGCTCTGCGGCTGCATCGGCAAGAGCGGGGGCGGCTGGGCGCACTACGTGGGACAGGAAAAGCTGCGGCCGCAGACCGGCTGGACGGCGCTGGCGTTCGCGCTCGACTGGATCCGCCCGCCTCGGCAGCAGAACAGCACCAGCTTCTTCTACGCGCACACCGACCAGTGGCGCTACGAAAAACTGGGCATGGAGGAGGTGATCTCCCCGCTGGCCGACCGCAAGCGCTACGCCGGCAGCATGATCGACTACAACGTGCGCGCGGAGCGCATGGGCTGGCTTCCGTCGGCGCCGCAGCTCAAGACCAATCCGTTGCAGGTCGTGCGCGACGCGCAGGCCGCCGGCATGGAACCGAAGGACTACGTGGTCCGGTCGCTCAAGGACGGCACGCTCGCCATGAGCTGCACCGACCCGGACGATCCCGCGAACTGGCCGCGCAACCTGTTCGTGTGGCGGTCGAACCTGCTCGGTTCCAGCGGCAAGGGACACGAGTATTTCCTGAAGCACCTGCTCGGCACCAGCAACGGCGTGCAGGGCAAGGACCTGGGTTCCGAATTCGATGCCGCCGCGGCGCCGCACGGTTCCTCCACCGGGCGCTCACCCGGGGCCGGGCGGGACGGTAAGCCCACCGAAGTCGCCTGGCACGACCACGCGCCGGAAGGGAAGCTCGACCTGCTGGTGACGATCGACTTCCGGATGAGCACGACGTGCCTGTACTCCGACATCGTGCTGCCCACGGCCACCTGGTACGAAAAGAACGACCTCAATACCAGCGACATGCATCCGTTCATCCATCCGCTGTCGACGGCGGTGGATCCAGCCTGGCAGAGCCGCAGCGACTGGGACATCTACAAGGGCTTCGCCAAACGGTACAGCGAGGTGTGCGTCGGCCACCTCGGCGTGGAACGCGAAGTGGTGCTGACGCCCCTGATGCACGACAGTCCGGCGAACTCGGCCAGCCGTTCGAGGTGCGCGACTGGAAGCGCGGCGAGTGCGATCTGATCCCGGGCAAGACGGCGCCGCAGGTCACCGTGGTCGAGCGCGACTTTCCAAACGTCTACAAGCGCTTCACCGCACTCGGGCCGCTGATGGGCAAGGTGGGCAACGGCGGCAAGGGCATCGCGTGGAACACGCAGACCGAAGTCAGGCAGCTGGGCGAGCTCAACGGAGTGGTGCGGGACGAAGGGGCGACCTGCGGCATGCCGAGGATCGAGTCCGACATCGACGCGTGCGAGGTCGTGATGATGCTGGCGCCCGAGACCAACGGGCATGTGGCGGTCAAGGCCTGGGAGGCCTTGTCGAAGATCACCGGCCGCGAGCACAAGCATCTCGCGCTGTACCGCGAGGACGAGAAAATCCGCTTCCGCGACATCCAGGCGCAGCCGCGCAAGATCATCAGCTCGCCCACATGGAGCGGCATCGAGAGCGAGACCGTCTCGTACAACGCCGGCTACACCAACGTGCACGAGTTGATCCCGTGGCGAACGCTCACCGGCCGACAGCAGTTCTACCAGGATCACCCGTGGATGATCGCGTTCGGCGAGGGATTCTCGTCGTATCGCCCTCCGGTGGATCTCAAGACCACCGGCGCCATCCACAACAAGCGCGGCAACGGCAATCCGGAGATCCTGCTCAACTTCATCACACCGCACCAGAAGTGGGGCATCCACAGCACCTACACCGACAACCTGATGATGCTGACGCTGTCGCGCGGCGGCCCGATCATCTGGCTGTCCGAGACCGACGCCAAGGCGGCCGACGTGGTCGACAACGACTGGGTCGAGCTCTTCAACGTCAACGGCGCGATCGCGGCCCGGGCGGTGGTCAGCCAGCGGGTCAAGCCGGGCATGGTGATGATGTACCACGCGCAGGAGAAGATCGTGAACACGCCGGGCGCCGAGATCACCGGCGTGCGGGGCGGCATCCACAACTCGGTGACCCGCATCGTGCTCAAGCCGACGCACATGATCGGCGGCTACGCACAGCTCTCGTACGGCTTCAACTACTACGGGACGATCGGCACCAACCGGGACGAGTTCGTCGTCGTGCGCAAGATGAACCGGATCGACTGGCTCGACACACCTGTCGCCGCCGAACGCATCGCACTGGTCCAGGCCCAGGGGGAGAACCCGTGAACTACGACGCCCAAGCATCCGCGATGCGGCGGGAGGCTCCATGAAGGTTCGCGCGCAGATCGGCATGGTGCTGAATCTCGACAAGTGCATCGGCTGCCACACCTGCAGCGTCACCTGCAAGAACGTGTGGACAAGCCGGCCGGGCATGGAGTACGCGTGGTTCAACAACGTCGAGACCAAGCCGGGCATCGGCTACCCGAAGGAATGGGAGAACCAGGACAAGTGGAACGGCGGCTGGATCCGCAAGGCCGACGGCACGATCGAGCCTCGCCAGGGCGGCAAGTGGAAGCTGCTGATGCGCATCTTCGCCAACCCCAACCTGCCGCAGATCGACGACTACTACGAGCCGTTCACGTTCGACTACGACCATCTGCAAAGCGCGCCGGAGATGAAGGCGAGCCCGACCGCACGGCCGCGCAGCCTGATCACCGGCATGCAGATGGACAAGATCGTCTGGGGCCCGAACTGGGAGGAAATCCTCGGAGGCGAGTTCAGCAAGCGCAGCGCCGACCGCAACTTCGACGGTTTCGAAGCAGCGCAGAAGGCGATGGTCGGCGAGTTCGAGAACACCTTCATGATGTACCTGCCGCGGCTGTGCGAGCACTGCCTCAATCCCTCTTGCGTGGCGAGCTGCCCGTCGGGATCGATCTACAAGCGCGAGGAGGATGGCATCGTGCTGATCGACCAGGACAAGTGCCGCGGCTGGCGCATGTGCGTGTCCGGCTGCCCGTACAAGAAGATCTACTACAACTGGAAGAGTGGCAAGGCGGAGAAGTGCATCTTCTGCTATCCGCGCATCGAGGCGGGGCAGCCCACCGTGTGCTCGGAGACCTGCGTGGGTCGCATTCGCTACCTCGGCGTGATGCTCTACGACGCGGACCGCATCGAGCAGGCGGCGAGCGTCGAGCGCGATCGCGACCTGTACCAGGCGCAGTGCGACATCTTCCTCGATCCCAACGATCCCGCGGTGATCGCGCAGGCCCGGCGCGACGGCGTACCGGATGCATGGCTGGAGGGCGCGCGCAAAAGCCCGGTCTGGAAGATGGCGATGGACTGGAAAGTGGCCTTGCCGCTGCATCCGGAGTATCGGACGCTGCCGATGGTCTGGTACGTGCCGCCGCTGTCGCCGATCAGTGCCGCGGCCAACGCCGGCCATGTCGGCGCCAACGGCCAGATCCCGACGTCACCTCGCTGCGCATTCCCGTCAACTACCTCGCCAACATGCTCACGGCCGGCGACACGGCGCCGGTGATCCGCGCGCTCGAGCGCATGCTCGCGATGCGCGCGTACCAGCGCGACAAGCATGTGGACAAGCGGGCCAATGTCGAGGTGCTGGCGCAGGTCGGGTTGACGGAACGCGAGGTCGAGGACATGTACCACGTGATGGCGATCGCCAACTACGAGGACCGCTTCGTGATCCCGAGCACGCATCGCGAGTATGCCGAGAACACGTTCAACGTCCGGGGCGGATGCGGCTTCTCGTTCGGCAACGGGTGTTCCGACGGCGTCGGCGAGACGAGTCTCTTCGGGAGCGAGAAACGTCGCACGATTCCCATCAAGGCCGAAGTAATGATCTACGCCACCGAAGTCCGGCGCTGACGCTGCGCGTCCTCGCCCGCCTCCTGCGTATCCCGACGCCGACCTCCGTGCGCATCTGCCGGAAATGCGCGCGATCCTCCATCGTGAAGCCGTGCTGAGCGAGGCGCGGCTGGCCGACCTCGACGCGCTGATCGCCGGCATCCAGGCCCGGAGCGACCTCGATGCCGAGGCCGACTACGTGCAGCTCTTCGACAGCGGGCGCCGGACGTCGCTGCACCTGTTCGAGCACGTGCACGGCGATTCGCGCGACCGCGGCCCCGCGATGATCGACCTCGCGCAGACCTACGAGAAGGCGGGCCTGTATCTGCGCGAAGGGGAAATGCCCGATCACCTGCCGGTGGTGCTCGAGTATGCGTCGACGCAGCCGGCGGCCGAAGCGCGCGCGTTCCTGGCGGAAATCGCGCACATCCTCAACGGCATCTTCAACGCCCTGCGACCAGCGTGGCAGCCGGTATGCCAGCATCGCTGGCGCGTTGCTCGAGCTCGCCGGCGAGAAGAGCTCAAGCGTTGCGCGTGCCGGAAGACGAGCCGCTGGACGCGACCTGGGCCGAGCCTGCCGCATTCGACGGCTGCTCCGCCAGGGGCCAGGCGCGGCCCGGAACGCCACAACCGATCAATCTCGTCCGCAGGGACGGACCTGCGAAGGAGCGCGCGCATGAGCACGGTGCACGGTTTCCTCTTCTGGCGTCTATCCGTACATCTGCCTGACGGTCTTCCTGGTCGGCAGCCTGATGCGTTTCGACCGCGACCAGTACACGTGGAAGAGCGATTCGTCGCAGTTGCTGCGAACCGGGCTCCTGCGCTGGGGCAGCAATCTGTTCCACATCGGCATCCTGTTCCTGTTCTTCGGTCACCTGTTCGGCCTGCTGACGCCGCACTGGTTTTACGGGCATTTCCTGCAGGCGGACATCAAGCAGAAGCTGGCCATCTACTCGGGCGGCTTCTTCGGCGTGCTGTGCTTCATCGGCTTGTCGATGCTGATCTATCGTCGCGTGTTCGATCCGCGCATCCGGCGCACCAGCCACCGTACGACATCGCGATCCTGGTCATCCTGTGGGTCCAGCTATCGATCGGCCTCATCACGCTGCCGTATTCGTGGGCGCACTCGGACGGCAGCGTGATGCTGATCCTGGCCGATTGGGCGCAGCGGATCCTGACCCTGCGCCAGGTTGACGCGGAGTTGCTTCGGGCATGCCGTGGCCGTACCTGTTGCATATCGTGCTCGGCATGACGATCTTCCTGCTGCTCCCGTTCAGCCGGCTCGTGCACGTTTGGAGTGGCTTCGCGCTGATTGGCTATGTGTTCCGCCCCTATCAGCTGGTGCGCGCGCGGCGCCTCAACCTGCCGGCCGGGCACAACACGCCGTCTGCGCGCCTCTGAAGGGAGAGATGATGACGACGACGGGACCCGCCGTTGCGAGAATCGACGGCATAGCGCTGCATGCGCCGGAGGAAGCGATCGAGGCGCGGCCCTGCGCCAACGCGCCTGCACCGAGCTGCTGCGGCGCGCGGCGCAACGCGCTGGCCTCCTCGCGGCCGACGACGCCCCTGCGCGGACGGCATCATCAGCGAAGGGGCATCGGCCGCCATCGAGACGTTGCTTGCGCGGGGATCATGGCTCCCGAGCCTTCCGACGAGGCGTGTCGCCGGCATTTCGCCGCGCATGCGGGCGACTATCGACCGGGGATCGTGTCCATGTGCGTCACATCTGTTCGCGGTGACGCCGGGCGTGGACGTGCGCGCGTTGCGCAAGCGTGCCGAGGCCGCGTTGCTCGACGTGCGTTGCCATCGCGAAGGGGAGGCCGATCGCTTCGCCGCCGCGGCGGCGAGCTGTCCAATTGCCCTACCGGCGCGCAAGGCGGCGATCTGGGCTGGCTCACGCTGCGACGATTGCGCGCCCGAGTTCGCGCGCGAGATCTTCGGCCAGCGCGAGATCGGTGTGCTGCCGCGCCTCGTGCACAGCCGCTTCGGCCTGCACGTGGTGGAAGTGCTGGCGCGCGACTCCGGGAGCCGATCCGCGTACGAAGCGTGCGCGGCGCGGTGCGATGGCGCTGCGGCAGCAGGCCTACGTCACGGCGCTGCGCCAGTACCTGCAGCTGCTGGCTGGCGAAGCGAAGTGCGAGGGGTCGAGCTCGACAGCGCCGATACCCCGCTGGTGCAATAGCCACCGCCACCGCACCGGGCCGGCGACGCCGTTCCCACGAACACCATGCCGGACGGCGTTGCACGACACGCCGTCCGGGGACCTTGCGAGACTACTCGGGCGCCGCGAACTTCCCC
>CAVWPC010000053.1:0-31812 GCA_963756765.1 uncultured beta proteobacterium
CAATCTGTTCGCGCATCAGGCGTTCGTCGTCCACGACGATGGCGGTGGGAGATTTCGCGTGCATGGAGTCGACTGATCAAGCGATAGGCGGTGGCACTTCGTAGGGTATCGCAATCGCCGCGCAGGTGCCGCCTTCCGGCGGCACGCTGATGATCAGCTCTGCTCGGCCGCCGTACAGGGCTCCGAACCGTGCGCGGATGTTCGCGAGGCCGAGTCCTTGGCCGCCCGTCGGCGCAAAGCCCGCGCCATTGTCGATGACCTGGACGACCAGGTTGCCGTCGGCGATTTGGGCGGCGATCTCGAGACGGCCGCCCGTCGCCTTGGGCTCGAGGCCATGCCGGATGGCGTTCTCGACCAGCGTCTGCAGCATCATCGACGGAAAGATCGCGGACTTGAGACCCTCGGGTATCCGTACCACGGTATGCAGTCGTTCTTCCATGCGCATCGCCATGATTTCCAGATACGCTTCGGACAAGGTGACCTGCTGGCCGAGCGTGGGGCGGCTGCCATCTCGCATCTGCGGCAGTGCCGAGCGCAGGTAGCGAATGAGGCTCTGCTGCATCCTGGAGGCGCGTGGAGGGTCGGTCGTGATGAGCTGGTCGATGCTGCCCAGCGTGTTGAACAGAAAGTGCGGTTCGATCTGGGCCTGCAATGCCTCCATCCGCGCCTCGATCACGGTGCGCTCCAGTTGCTCGGTTTCGGCCCGCTGCGTGGCTTCCTTCGCCGCCAGTTCGGCGCCTCGCTTGCCGCCCGCCACGACCTTGATGATCATGGAGGCGACGATCAGGAAAAAAGTCAGCGCGGGGTAGTGCAGCATCCCGCCCAGGATGAAGGCGAGGAATGCGACGACAAGAAGCGCTTTCCACGAGATGACGGCGAGCCAGTCGAAAAACGACCACCACATGACGATGATCCCCTTGCGGACCTGGCGCAGCGCCTCGCGGATACCCATCGGTGGGGCATTGGCGCGCTTTGCGTGCGGTGCGGCATCGCCGGCGCGTGGAAGGGAAGGGTCGCTGTTCATGGAGGGGACTGCAGGTTGGGTGTCGTCCGGCTGAGACTAATGCAGCCGACGCGAAGATTCCAACGCGAAGGGACAGAATGCGCGCGGGTGCGGATGAAATGCAAAGGAAGCGGGCGGACAGTGCATTTCGCGGTGTGCCGGGACCGTCACCCAACCGGGCGGACAGGCACGCAAGTGCAGCCCTTCCGCGCCTGGTCGACGTGAGTGACGTCACCCCGATCGAGCAAGAACCGCCCCGGTGCGGATACACTGGGCTCGCTGGCCCAGCCAAGGCCTCGCCCGCGATCCCGCGACGGTTCCGATTATCGACCGATTGAGTAGGAGACACGAGTTGCGCCTGCGCGATTGCCACAACTTTCACGACTTCCGCCAGCTGGCACGCCAGCGGCTGCCCGGTCCGATCTTCAATTACATCGATGGTGCAGCCGACGATGAGGTCACCTATCGTCGCAACACCGAAAGCTTCGAGCGCTGCGATCTCGTCCCGAACGTACTGCGCGGCGTCGGGACGGTCGACCTGTCGGTCACGGTCATGGGCCAGAAGCTGGCGCTGCCCTTCTACTGCTCGCCCACGGCGTTGCAGCGCCTGTTCCACCACCAGGGTGAACTCGCGGTCGGCGCCGCTGCCGCCAAATACGGCACGCTCTTCGGCGTGTCCTCGCTCGGCACGGTAAGCCTGGAGGATGTCCGGCGTCGGTTCAAGACGCCGCAGGTCTATCAGTTCTACTTTCATAAGGACCGCGGACTCAACGACGCGATGATGCAACGCGCGAGGGACGCGGGCGTCGAGGTCATGATGCTGACGGTGGACAGCATCACCGGCGGCAATCGGGAACGGGACCTGCGCACGGGATTCTCAATTCCGTTCCGGCTATCGCTGGGCGGCCTGGCGCATTTTGCGATCAAGCCGCGATGGGGCATCGACTACCTGACCCATGAAAAATTCAGCCTGCCGCAGCTCGACCAGCATGTCGACATGAGCGGCGGCGCGGTGTCGATCGGCCGTTATTTCACCGAGATGCTGGATCCATCGATGAATTGGAACGACGTGGCCGCCATGGTCGAACGATGGAACGGACAGTTCTGCCTCAAGGGCATCATGTCCGTGGCCGATGCCAGGCGCGCGGCGGACATCGGCTGCACCGGCATCGTCCTTTCCAATCACGGCGGCCGCCAACTCGACGGATCGCGCGCGGCGTTCGATCAACTGGCCGAAGTCGTGGATGCCGTCGGCGATCGGCTCGACGTCATGATGGACGGCGGCGTCCAGCGGGGAACGCACGTATTGAAGGCATTGTCGCTTGGCGCCAAGGCCGTCGGCCTCGGCCGCTACTACCTGTATCCGCTGGCCGCTGCGGGCCAGGCCGGCGTCGAACGGGCCCTGGGACTGATGCGAACCGAGGTAGAACGCGACATGAAGCTGATGGGATGCAGCGAAATCGGCCAGCTATCCCGAGAGAACGTGCGACTGCGTTGACACCCGCGCGGGGGAAGTATCGCGCCGCCGTGCCAGTCGCGCGTTGCGATTCGGATCCGGCGTGTCTCGTGTCTAGAGTCCGCCCATCGTGGCATTGGGGAACAACGGCAGCGTGCGTTGCCGTAAACCCGTCAGTCGCGCGTAAGCATTGGCAAGTGCCGGGGCGAGTGGCGGAACTCCGGGCTCGCCGATGCCGCTGGGTGGCGCAGCGCTCGGGATGATCTGCACCGTGACCGCGGGCATTTCATTCAGTCGCATGACGCGCGACTTGTTGAAGTTGGTCTGCGCGGCTTTGCCGGCCTTGAACGTGACCTGTCCCCAAAGCGCGGCGTTAAGCGCGTGCAGGATGCCACCCTGCATCTGCGCCTCGATGGAGTCGGGATTGACCGCGGTGCCACAGTCGACCACGCAGGCCACCCGATGAACTTTGACCGAACTTGATGTGGGAGAGGAGATCTCCACGACTTCGCACACGCGCGTACCAAACGACTCGGCAAAAGCCATCCCCCATGCATGTCCAGCCTGCAGTGTTTTGCGCCATGTGCTCAACGCGTCCGCTGCGGCGACGACCGCTTGGCTACGTGCATCCGTGAGGTGGCTGTATCTGAAGGTGAAAGGATCGAGGCCGGCCGCCATGGCAAGCTCGTCGAGCATGCACTCGACGGCGAACGCGTTGATCGAGGAGCCAACGGAGCGCCAGAAGCCCACGGGAATGGCCGCCGGCAGTGGCACCCACTCCGAAAGGTATGTACCCAGGTCGTAGGGCAGATGCACCGACCCTTCCACCGCCTGTGAATCAACCGCGCCCGGGGGCAGCCAGCCCCGTTGCCCGAGGATGGCCTGCGACACGTTGCGGTACGACCACGCGCTGATCCGTTTGCTGGCGTTGAGCGTCGCCTTGACGTTGACCACCGCGCACGGACGGTATTGGTCATGGGAGAAATCCTCTTCGCGCGACCAGGTCAGCTTCACCGGTCTTTTCACCGCCAGCGCCACCTGGATCGCCTGGCTCACGAAGTCCATTTCGAATTTGCGACCTAGACCGCCACCGAGCAGGGTCGTATGCACGATGACGTTCTGGGCGGGCACCCCCGTGATCGCCACGGCCACCGGCACGGCCCCGGCCGCTGACTGTGTCGGTGCCCAGATTTCACAACGCTGCGGAACCCCGAACACGAACTGGATACTCACCGTGCAGTTCACGACTTCCATCGTTGCGTGCGCAACGTAGGGAAGCGTGTAGGTGGCATTTAATGTCGGCGCGCCCAAGGCGGCAGCCACCTGCGCTTCGATGATCGGCGCATAGGTGCCGGGCGAGAGTCCGGCCGGCGGTTTCGGCTCGGCGATCAGCGCCGCGCCGCTTAAAGCGAGCGCGTTCGCCTGGGCGAGGATCTGGTCACTGTCCACGCCCGCGGTCGTCGCGGGCGGGGACCATTGCACGTTCAGGTTCTTGGCCAGCTTGAAGGCGAGCCAGGTGTTGCTGGCGACGACAGCAACGGCGTTGGTACCGCCGGCGATCACCGCACCGCGGGAATCGGATGCGGTGCAGGCCACCAACGCGATGGCGCTCGATGGCTTGGCGGGCATCGCCGCCAGCGTTCCGCCGATGGTCGGACAGTGCTTGATCGCAGCGAACAACATGTCGGGAAACCAGACGTCGATTCCATATTGCGCGGCGCCGGTGATCTTGGCCGGGATGTCGACCCGTGGCAAACGCTGGCCGATCAGCCGGAATTTGGCGGGATCGGTGAGGCGCAAGTCGGCAGGTACCGGGAGAGTCGCCGCCACCGATGCCAGCGACGCGTAATTCCACGTCATGCCCGAAGGGAGGTGCGCGACCGTTGCGCTTTGCGCGGCGAAGTGATCGCGGTCGGTGTCGCCGTTGGCAACCATGGCCGCGGCCACGAGCAATTCCCGGACCGCCGCGCCGGCATTGCGCAGCTTGACATAGCGTCCACTGACGGCGCTGCTGCCCCCGGTCAGATACGAAACCACCGGATCGACCAGCGCCTGCTCCACGGTGAACTGGCCCCAATCGACCATGAGTTCCTCGGCCAGGATCTGCGCGAGGCCCGACATCGAACCCTGGCCCATCTCCGCGCCACCGAAGGAAAGCCTGATGCTTCCGTCGGTACCGACATGGACATAGGCGCTCGTCAAATCTCCACCACTCCCCGACCCGCGCGTAGGTCCGGCAGCGGCGTCCTTGCCGAGACTCGCAATCGGCAGTGCGATTCCGAGCGCGAGGCCCTTGGCCGCAAAGGTCAGGAAACCCCGACGATCAATCCTGCATTCGGCGGGGCGAGGAAGGAATGTTTCTGCAGGATGGGTCATAGGATCTCCGCTGTATCTTTCTAGAGTCCGCTCACTGCGTCCTTGATTCGCTGATAGGTCCCGCAAATGCAGATATGGTTCATTTCGGACAATATCTCGCTACCACGGTGGCCTCCGCCCATAGCTCCGGCGCACGCCATGATCATTCCCGGCTGGCAATATCCACACTGAGGAACCTGCTTGGCCAACCACGCCTTTTGCGCCGGATGGGTACCATTAGGCGACAATCCCTCGATTGTTACTACCTTCTTCCCAACCGCCGACGAGGTGTCGAAGACGCAGGAATGTTCGCGCTGTCCGTTGACCAGGACGGTACACGCGCCACAGACCTCGATGCCGCATCCGTACTTGGTGCCCGTGAGTCCGAGCAGGTCGCGCAGCGTCCAGAGCAGTGGGGTTGCACCGTCCACCGTGACGGTGTAGTTCTTGCCATTGACGTTCAGCGTAGCCATTGGTGGTCTCCCAGGGTTCTCGCACCCGGCGTCGAGCGTGGGGCTGATGGCCCAGCGCCCAGGATCGCAATTCCCACGAATCGTTCATTCCGGCGGATAAATCCTCGGCGCGTTTTATGACAATGTCAAGTATTATGACATCGTCAGAAAACGTCATTAATTGGACACCGGCGTGCCGGGAGCTTTTTCCCGTTCCGAGGCCTGCGCGAGGGTGACCCGAAAGCACGCGCCTGGTTCCGGTCGCTCGATCAGGTCCAGTGTTCCCCCGAAACGGCGGATGATCTGCCAGCTGATCGCGAGTCCCAGTCCGGCGCCGGCGGCGTCAGTTCTCGCGTGTCCGGACCCGCGGATGAACTTCGAAAAGATTTTCTCCCGTTCCTCGGCGCGGATGCCAGGACCATTGTCCTCGACCAGGACTTCGTAGCTTCCGTCGTGGAGACGGCTCGAGACGCGGACATACGGGTCGTCGCCGATGTTGTATTTGATGGCGTTCGAGATCAGATTGATGAATACCTGCGCCAGACGGTCTCCGTTCGCGGCCACAAGGACGTTCTGCGCGCGACGGCCTTCCGACACGCGTACGCGAAGGCTGACTGCCAGGCCCTGGCAGGCGCGGATCGCGTCGCTCAGTATGGCCTCCGGATCGATCGTCGTGACCTGCCAGGGCGCGATGCCGCGTTCGAGCACGCTCAAGTCGAGCGTGCTGTCGAGGAGCCGGGTCAGGCGGATGCTTTCCGCGTGAATGATGCGCAGGAAGCGGGCGGACTGCGCCGGATCGAGGTTGCGCTCGTCGAGCAGGATTTCCGCAAACGAGCGAATCGAAGTCATCGGCGTACGGACTTCGTGGCTGACCTGGCTCAGGAACTCGTCCTTTTCCGCATCCAGCCGCTGCAACCGCTCGTTGGCCTCGCTCAATTGACTGGCCGTGGCTTCGAGTTCGAGCGACTTCTGTTCCAGGCGCCGACTGTATTCACGCACGCGTTGCGCCTCATCGGCGATCTCGATCAATGCGCCCAGGCTGATCGTTTCACCCGTGACGACCTGCGAGATCATCGCGTGCGCCGACGCCGCCCCGACGCTGCCGGCGAGCTTGCGCTCGAGTTGCGTGATGAAGGCGTTGTCCGCGTTGGGCGTGTCGGAGTCGAGGCCCTGCGCCCGTGCAGCCTGCTGGAACAGCAGCAGCGACTCGTTCGCTCCGAGGATGCGCTGCGCGAGGATGCTCAGGTCGCGGGTTGTCGCGGAACGATGGATGAGACCCGATGAAGCTTCCGACGGCGTCTTGTAGACGTCGACGAAGAGGGCGCTTTGCAGCCGCTCGAGCGGGCGAGGTTCGCGCCACAGCGAGACCAGCACGAAGAGGATCGTGTTGATCGACAGGCTCCAGAAGAGCGAATGCACCAGCGGGTCGAACCCCGTCAATCCCAGCAGCGCCTGCGGACGCAGCAGCGCCACGCCGAAGGGACCTTCGCCGATGACCTCGGGCGTGACGACGAATCCGCCCGCGAAGCTCGGCAGGAACAGCGTGTACGCCCACAGCGATGCGCCGGCCACCAGCCCGGCCACGGCGCCGGCGGCGTTGGCGCCGCGCCAGAACAGGCCGCCGATCAGGCAGGGCAGGACCTGGACGACGCCCGCGAACGCGATCAGCCCGATCGACGCGAGTTCTTCCGAGTCGCCGCTCAGGCGGTAGTAGACGAACCCGAGCAACAGGATCACGCAGATGCTGATCCGCCGGCTGGCGAGCAGAAAGCGGCGGATTTCCCCGCTCGCCGGCACTGCGACCCAGCCGAGCCGCAAGGCCACCGGCATGATCAGGTGGTTCGATACCATCGTGGACAGCGCGATGCAGGCCACGATGACCATCGACGTCGCCGACGAAAATCCGCCCAGGAACGAGAGCAGCGCGATCTCCTCCTGCTGCGCCCACATCGGCAACGTGAGCACGAACATGTCGGGATTCGAGCCCTCTGGCAGAAAGCGGAGCCCGGCGATGGCGATCGGGAGCACGAACAGCGTGATCAGGAACAGGTAGAGCGGGAACAGCCACGACGCAGTGCGCAGGTGCTGCTCGTCGATGTTCTCGACCACGGTCACCTGGAATTCGCGCGGCAGGCACACCACTGCGGCCGCGGCGAGAAACGTGATGGTGATCCAGCGGGGACCGAACATTTCCTGCGCCTGGAGCATGCCCGGCGCTGCCTGCGCGAAGATGGCGGCCGGTCCGTCCGAGATGCCGTAGACGACCAGCAGGCCGACCGCGAGCAGTGCGACCAGCTTGACGATTGCCTCGAGGGCGATCGCCGCGACGACGCCATGGTGGCGCTCCTTGGCGTCGATGTTGCGCGTGCCGAAGATGATCGTGAAGACGGCCATGCCCGCCGCGATCCAGAAGCCGGTCCGGTAGTCGGCCGCGAGGTCCGGCAAGCCGGAAAACGTTCCGGGACCCGAGTTGTTGATCACGTCGAAACTGGTCGACACAGCCTTCAATTGCAGCGCGATGTACGGCGTCGTGCCGACGACCGCGATCAGCGTCACCAGCGCAGCCAGCGACGCGCTCTTGCCGTAGCGGGACGAGATCATGTCCGCGATCGAGGTGACGCCATGCACATGGCCGATGCGTACCAGTTTGCGCAGCAAAAGCCACCAGCCGACGAAGACGAGGGTGGGACCGATATAGATCGTCGCGAACTCGAGTCCGTTGCGCGCCGCGGATCCAACCGCGCCGTAGAACGTCCACGACGTGCAGTAGATGGAGATCGACAGCGTGTAGACCAGCGGCGATTTGAGCCAGCCGAGCTGGCCGCGCCGCGCCCGGCGGTCGCCGAGGAAGGCCACCCCGAAAAGCAACGCAACGTAAAGCAGTGCGACGGCGAAGACGAAATCGGCGGCGAGCATCAGGCGTTCGCGTCGTCCATGGATGCGTCGGCCTCCGCACGCGGTTCGGGGACCGGCGGCGCGAGCGCACGGGCGAGCAGGGCGGCGGCCGCGATCAGCGCAAGCCAGACGCCGAACAGATAGACGACGATCAACGGCACACCACCCAGGTCGGCCTGCATGGCGAACAGCGTGATCACCGGCGGCATCAGCAGGAACACGCCGAGCACCGGCAGCAGCTTCGCCGCGTCGCGCGCGCGCGACGCATCGGCAGGTCGTATGGGCTCGGTGCGCGGCATCGGGCGCGACCCGTCGGTGTGCGCGCCTAGGCCGGCAGCAGCCGCGAAACCAGGTCCATCAATTCGCGGTTGGAGAACGGCTTGGTCATGAACGCGTCGACTCCGATCTCCTCGGCCAGGCGTCGATCCTGGGCCTGGCCCTTCGCGGTCAACACGATGACCGGCATCGCCTTCAATGCGGTGTCGCCCTTGGCGTACTTGAGGATTTCGAAGCCATTGCGCCGCGGCAGCATCAGGTCGAGGATCATGAGGTCGGGGGGATCGCTCTGCAGCCGGAGCAGCGCGGCCTCACCATCGAGGACGGCCGAGACTTCGTAGCCTTCGCGGTGCAGCATGAAGCGCAGCGATTCGACGATGTTGGGCTCGTCTTCCGCGATCAGCACCCGCCCCGCCATGGTCGTCCCCGGCATGCGCAAGTCCCGAGTGTACCGCGACGTTACGCATCGATGATCGGATCCTGTTCCCGGTAGCTGCACTTGCGCCGCAGGCACAGGCGGCAGTTCGCGCCGACCGGCACTGCCGGTGCGGTGGAGGCGAGGTCGAGACCGTCGCCATACACGATCCGGTCGGCGTGCAGCGAGTCGCAGGCGAGCATGACCGACAGCAGGCGTCGCGGCATCGCGAATGAAGGCCGCGGCTTCTCGACCGTCCGGGCGATGAACATGAAGCGGTCGCCGGTCGGGAATTCCGCAAGCTGCCTGACGATCGCGCCGGGTGTCTGGAATGCGCCGTAGAGCGCCCAGATGGGACAGGCGTTGCCGTAGCGCGGTAGCAACAGCCGGGTTAGCGGATAGCGCTTGGTGACGTAACCGGCGGTGTCCACACGGACCAGGCCGAACGGTACGCCTTCGGCACCCGGACGCCGCAACGTGACCAGGCGGTGACAGACCTGCTCGTAGCTCGCGTCAAAGCGCTGGCACAGGACGTCGATGTCGTAGCGCGCGGCAATCGCGGCATCGCGAAACGCCGTGTACGGCAGCAGTGCCGCCTCGGCGAGATAGGAAGACAACACGCGGCGCGTCCGGCGTCGCGCTGCCTCGGTCGACAGCATCGTCGCCGCCGCGATCTGCACGGCGACCGCTTCGCCCTTGCTGTACAGGTCGGTGGCCAGACGCGCCAACTCGTGCCGGCGCGTGGTGTTCGGCGCCGAATCGACGATCGTGAACGTACGTTGGCCGGCGCCGAAATCCGCCAGGGGGGCGGCAGCGTTCTCACTGACGTCCGCCGCGGCGCGCGTGACGACCTCGACGCCGTGCGCCTGGCGAAGGTAGGCCACCAGCGTGGCTTCGCCGCAATCATCTTCGATCCCGGCGGCGGCACGAAAGTCGAGCGCGATTTCTTCCAGCGCCGGAAAGTGATTGTTGCGTTCGAGCAGGAAGTCGTCGACCTCTTCGACCGGCATGATCGGCCGCGGGCCGGAGTTTGCTTTCTCGAAGAACGCCGCCAGTGCCTGGGCGACGTCGGCAAGCTGCCCGCTTTCGTTGCCAATGATGGCGACGAAGCGGTCCAACTCTGCTGGCTGCAGATCCTCGACGGTCTCCAGGATCTCTGCCGAGGAGCGGATCGCTGCGACGCGGGTGAGCATGCTGTGCACTGCGTCGCCGAGGAACGGATCCTGCGACAGCCGATCGGACAGTGCACTGACCGCCTGATCGCGATCGCGCCATGACCGGTGCAACTGGATGAGCGCACGCGCCCAGCCCGCGTGCCGGCCGGCGACGTCGCCGGCTGAACGCGGATCGAGCCCCAATTCGGCGAGCATGGGCTCACCGGCGATTTCGCCCAGGTCGCTCAACAAACGGTGTTCGGCGGCGCCGTCGAGTTGTTCCACCTGCATGTCGAGGGCTTCGGCGATTCGCGACAGCAGCGCGCCCGCGATGTTGCGTTTGTTGCTCTCGATCAGGTTGAGATACGACGCGGAAATGCTCACGCGGGAGGCCAGCGTCGATTGCGTGATCCCGAGCGTCTGGCGCCGATCGCGAATCTTGGGACCGATGATGGAACGGGGCATGGCGAATGGTGTTCGTGGATGTTGCGCTGCAAGGTCAACAATTGACAAATTATCTAACGGTAACGAAGTTATATTGACAAAAATACGTAATTAAGTCAATTAGATATTGCATCATTGACAGCAAGGCGCGACCATCGGTGTACGGTTTTCCGCTGGCATGCAACGGCGCGAGATCGACAACGACTGAACGACTGATTCCATCCATCCGTAGGAGGACCAATCCATGGGCGACATCAAGGATACGAGCCGCCGCAACGTGCTCAAGGCCAGCGCGGCGCTAGGTGCGGGGCTCGCCGCCCCATCGCTGATCTTCACCCGCAACGCCTGGGCGTCGAACTTCGTCAACGATCCGGCCAAGGCCAAGACCGTGATGATCGGCTTCAACGTGCCCCAGACCGGACCGTATGCCGACGAGGGCGCGGACGAACTGCGCGCCTTCAAGCTCGCGGTGAAGCACCTGAACGGTGAAGGCGATGGCGGCGCGATGAAGACGTTCAAGCCGTCGAACCTCAAGGGCAACGGCATCCTCGGCAAGAAGGTCACGTACGTGACGGGCGATACCCAGACCAAGGCAGACGCCGCCCGCGCATCCGCGAAGCGGATGATCGAGAAAGACGGCGTCATCATGTTTTCGGGTTGCTCGTCGTCGGCCGTGGCAATCGCGACGCAGTCGCTGGCGCAGGAAATGGGCGTCATCTACATGGTGGGCCTTAGCCACTCGAACGACACCACGATGAAGGACCGGCGGCGCTATGGCTTCCGTCATTTCTTCAATGCCTATATGTCCGGACAGGCGCTGGCGCCGATCCTGGGCAAGGAATACGGCAAGGACCGCCATGCCTACCACCTGACCGCCGACTACACGTGGGGTTGGACGCAGGAAGAGTCGCTGAAGAACGCCACCGAAAATCTCGGCTGGAAGACGACGGCGGCGGTACGCACGCCGCTGGGCGCAGGCGACTTCTCGCAGTACATCACGCCGGTGCTCAATTCGGGTGCGGATGTGCTCATCCTCAATCACTATGGCAAGGACATGGTGAACTCGCTCACGCAGGCGGTACAGTTCGGCCTGCGCGACAAGATGGTGAACGGCAAGAAGTTCGAGATCGTCGTGCCGCTGTATTCGCGCCTGATGGTGCAGGGTGCGGGCGACGCGGCCAAGGGCATCCTCGGCACGGCCAACTGGCACTGGTCGCTGAAGGACGAGGGTTCGAAGGTGTTCACCAAATCGTTCGGCAACGAATACGGCGCGCCGCCCTCCCAGGCGGCCCAGACCTGCTACGCGCAGACGCTGCTGTACGCGAATGCGGTCGAGCGAGCCGGCACGTTCAATCCGCCGGAGGTGATCAAGGCCCTGGAAGGCTTCAAGTTCGACGGCCTGGGCAATGGGGCGACCGAATATCGCGCCGGCGACCACCAATGCTTCAAGGACGTGCTGGTGATGCGCGGCAAGCAGAAGCCGACCAGCCGATTCGACCTGCTCGAAATCGTGCAGATCGTGCCGCGCAGCCAGGTCGAGTACCCGGTGACGATGGGCGGCGGCGAACTCGGTCCGTACGAAGTTCATTCCTGACCGCGTCGTGCTGCGATCGCAGCAGACCCTGCCCGATCCCCGGGCGGGGTTTGCTGCATACGCCGTTGATCGCGTGACGGTCCGGTCCCGCGGCTCTGCGCTCTCGGCAACCACCAGAGACTGATGGTCATGGACGCAATCCTCCTTCAACTGCTGAACGGCTTCGACAAGGGCGGCGCGTACGCGTTGATCGCCCTGGGGCTGACGTTGATCTTCGGCACGCTCGGGGTGGTCAACTTCGCGCATGGCGCACTCTTCATGCTTGGCGCGTTCTGTGCGGTGACCGTGCAGAAGCTGATGACGATCGGCCAGTCGGTCAAGGATACAAACATCACGTTTTTCGAGGCGTACAAGAACGTCCCGTACCTGCAACTGTGGTTCGGCGACTTCGGTGCGCGCCTCATCGACTACGCGGTACCGCTGTCGATCCTGCTGACGATACCGGTGATGCTGCTGCTCGGCGTGACGCTGGAGCGCGGCCTCATCCGCCACTTCTACCGGCGCCCGCATTCCGACCAGATTCTGGTGACCTTCGGCCTCGCCATCGTGCTGCAGGAGATCGTCAAGGCCTATTTCGGCGCCAACCCCATACCGACGCCGGCGCCGGAGATCGTCGCCGGTAGCGCGAACGTCGGCGCGTGGCTGGGGCTCGGCGACGGCCTGAGCTACCCGTGGTGGCGGCTCGTGTATTTCCTGTTCTCGCTCGTGGTGATCGGCGCGGTGTTCGCCTTCCTGCGCTTCACGACCTTCGGGATGGTGGTGCGCGCCGGCATGCGCGATCGCGAGACCGTGGGGCTGCTCGGCATCAACATCGAGCGGCGCTTCACCATCGTGTTCGGCATCGCCGTGGTCGTGGCGGGCCTAGCCGGCACGATGTACACGCCAATCCTGCCACCCGACTACCACATGGGCATGGAGTTCCTGGTGCTGTCGTTCGTGGTCGTCGTCGTCGGGGGCATGGGTTCGCTCGCCGGCGCGGTGATTGCGGGCTTCCTGCTGGGTGTCGTCCAGTCGTTCGCGTCGATGAACGAGATCAGCAGTCTCATTCCCGGGATCGACCAGATCATCATCTATCTGGTCGCTGTCGCGATCCTGCTGATTCGGCCGCGCGGCCTCATGGGGCGCAAAGGCGTTATGGAGACCTGATGGCCACGACGCCCACGACATCCATCGCGCGCCGCAACGACCTGTGGCTCATGGGCGGCTTCACGCTGGCCGTGCTGACGATGCCGGTGTGGATGGCGCCTTTCGGCGCGGCCTATCCAGACCTGCTGCAGCGCTTCGCGATCTACGCGATATTCGCGATCGGCTTCAACATCCTGTTCGGACTGACCGGCTACCTGTCGTTCGGCCATGCAGCCTTTCTCGGCGTGGGCTCCTACACCGCTGTGTGGTCGTTCAAGCTGCTGACGATGAACGTGTTGCCGGCGATCGCGCTGGCGATGGTGGTCTCCGGGTTGTTCGCGCTGGCCATCGGGTACATCTGCCTGCGGCGATCGGGAATCTATTTTTCCATCCTGACGCTGGCGTTCGCCCAGATGGCATACAACCTCGCGTACTCCGTGCTGACGCCAATCACCAATGGCGAAACCGGGTTGCAGATCACCCGCACCGATCCCCGCGTGATCGACACCATGATTGCGGGGCCGAGCACGCTGATCCCGTCGACCGAGTTCTTCGGCATGCCGATGCACGGATATACGGGTTTCTACTTCTGCGCGGTCGCCTTGATCATCGCGTTCTTTGTCGCGTTGCGCATCACGCGCTCTCCGTTCGGCACGATGCTGCGCGCCATCAAGTCGAACCAGAACCGACTCAACTACACCGGCGTCCATTCGCGACCCTACGCGCTCGCGGCCTTCGTCATTTCGGGCGTGTTCGCCGGTCTGGCCGGCGCCTTGCTGGCAGCGACCGATCCACTGGCCGGCGCCGAGAGAATGCAGTGGACCGCGTCCGGCGAAGTGGTGCTGATGACCATCCTGGGCGGCGTCGGCACGCTGGTCGGGCCGGTGCTCGGCGCCATCATCATCAAGTACTTCGAGAACATCTTTTCATCGTTCAACGCGCAGACACTGCACCATATGTTCGGCTTCCTGCCCGATCCGATCGAGAACGTCGTGGTCACGGTCACCGGGCTTTTCGTCGGCAATGGCTGGAACCTCACGCTGGGGGTGCTGTTCATGCTGCTGGTGATCTTCCTGCCCGGCGGCGTCATGGAGGGGTTCCGCCGCTGCGGCCATTGGCTTCGGCGCCGCTGGCACACCGGCAGCGAAGGACCTCCTGCCGCAGCGCAGCAGCGTCAGCACCAGGCGCACCCTCCGGACCGGGCGCCGTTGCGGGGCCTTGCCGCCGGTAGCGCGTTTCCGCCGGCGCGCGCACCGGCGCCGCGGGGAGAGTGGCGGTGAACCCGCGCCAACACGATCCGGCGACCGCGCTGCTTCAGGTGCGTGCCGTCAACAAGAGCTTTCGCGGGCTGCGGGCGCTCAACGATGTCAACCTCAGCATCGGTGAGGGTAGCGTCCATGCCATCATCGGTCCCAACGGCGCGGGGAAGTCGACGCTGCTCAATTGCTTCGTCGGCCGGCTCACGCCCGATACCGGAACGGTCCTCTTCGAGGGGCGCTCGCTGATCGGGCTCGCCCCGCACGAGATCAACCAGGCAGGCGTCGTGCGCGTATTCCAGACGCCGGAGATCTTCGCCGATCTGAGCCTCATCGAAAATGTGGTGATTCCCACCCTGGCCCGCCGCGATGGCGCCTTTTCCGTCAATGCCTGGTCCCGGACCGATGCGCAGGCGGAAGTGACGGCCAAGGCCGAATCGATGCTGGAAGAAGTCGGTCTCGCCGACCAGCGCCACGTCATCGCGGGCACGCTGTCGCGCGGCGACAAGCGGCGCCTCGAACTGGCGATGTGCCTCGCGCAGGAACCGCGACTCCTGCTGCTCGATGAACCCACGGCCGGCATGTCGCGCGCGGACACCAACCACACGATCGACCTCCTGCAGCGCATCGGCGAACGCAAGATCACCAAGATCATCATCGAGCACGATATGCAGGTCGTCTTTTCCCTGGCGAGCCGCATCAGCGTGCTGGCACAGGGTGCGGTGATCGCCGAAGGCGATCCCGCCACGATCAAGGGGGATCCGCGGGTGCAGGAAGCCTATCTTGGAGGGACCCATCTGTGACCGACGTGCCGCTCGTCCCGATGGCGACGGACCCCGCCGCCGTGGTCCCGTCGAGTGTGCGAGCACGCCGCCCGGCCGCTGGCGAGGCAGGGGCGGCCGCCGGCACCGACGATGCCTACTTTTCCTGCCGGGACATCCACGCCTACTACGGTGAAAGCTACGTAGTGCAGGGCGTGAGCTTCGACGTGCGCGAGGGTGAAATCCTTGCGCTCCTCGGGCGCAACGGGGCCGGCAAGACATCCACGCTGCGCTCGATCGCACGGCTTGCGGATCCGCAATTGCAACGCGGCGAGATCTGGCTGCGCGGCGCCGCGCTGCACCGGATGTCGGCATGGCAGGCGGCACGCAGCGGCGTCGGTCTGGTCCCCGAGGACCGTCGCATCATCGGCGGACTGACGGTCGAGGAGAACCTGAAGCTCGCCCAGATCGAAGAGCCGCTTGGCTGGCCGCTCGAACGCCTGTACGAGCATTTCCCGCGCCTGGCCGAGCGCCGCCTCCAGGAAGGGGTCACGCTTTCCGGCGGGGAACAGCAGATGCTTGCCGTAGCGCGCGCGCTCGCCCGTGATGTGAAGCTGCTGCTGCTCGACGAGCCCTATGAAGGCTTGGCGCCGGTGATCGTGCAGGAGATCGAAAAGATCCTGCACGAGGTCAAGGCGCTCGGTTTCACCACGATCATCGTCGAACAGAACGCGGTGGCGGCACTCAACCTGTCCGATCGGGCGATCATCCTCGAAATGGGAGAAGTCGTCTTCGATGGGACTGCGCGCGAAGTGATCGACAACGTGGAACTGCGGCACGACTATCTGGCGATCTGAATCCGCCTGGGTTCTCGTCGTGGGAGCAATGATCGCCGCGGCCAAAGCAACGCGGCGGCTTGGCACGCGTTTTGCTCATCGGACCTTGGGTGCCGGCTCACAGCAGCGGTTCGTGTTGTGTCGTGGGTGCTTGCTTTGCCCAAGAATAAGTAACAACAGGGCGGCCTGATACGGCAATCGCACTCGATCGCCGCCGAGCCCACAGGCGTAAGGCTGACGGTTTCCGGTGCTCGGAACACCGGCGGCAAAGCGAGAACAAGCGTGAAGCATCTGTCGGATCTGTTGGGCCTGCCGTTGCGGCGCCTCGGCCGCGAAATCGCCGTTGCCGCCGGAAGCGCAATCGCCGCGCCGGACATGCAACTCCAGCTTCCTCGACGGGCCGCGATGCCGTCCTCGGAAGCCGCGCCGCACGAACGCGCCCAGGGCGCCAAGCGGGCAGAACTCAATCCCGAAGCCCAGGCACCCGACCTGCTCGAGCTCGAGATCACCGAAAGCATGATGATGGCCCATCCGGAACGCGCCGCCGAGACGCTGCTCGAAATCAGGGAAATGGGTGTGCATCTGTCGATCGACGATTTCGGTACGGGCTACTCATCGCTATCGCGGCTCAAGAAGTTTCCGATTGACAGCGTCAAGATCGACCGGTCATTCATCGGTGATGTTGCCAACGATGCGGACGATGCGGCGATCGTTTCGGCCGTGATCGCAATGGCGCACAACCTGCGATTGACCGTGGTGGCGGAAGGCGTGGAGACGGTTGAACAGATCCGCTTCCTGCGCGAACGCAAGTGCGACGAGATCCAGGGCTACCTGGTCAGTCGCCCGATGACGGCGGAACAGGTTGGCGAGTTCGCGGCGCGCGGGCATGGCCAGCATATCGGCGAGATCGCGCCAGCCTGACGGCGCCTCGCTGGACCGCAAATCGCGCGATGCTTCGCACTAGCGACACGGGTGGTACTCGGGCGAAGACGCAAGCCGGGCTGGCGTCGGCACCGCCACCGTCCGTTCCGCGGCCGGGTTCCGAACGCGCGCTGACCATGGCCGCGGTGGAGCGCGCCGTCAACCGCATGCCCCCGCAGGATCCGGTCGCCGCACAAAAAATTCTGTGTGAAACCCTTGCGCTGCTCGGCAGGGAGGATACTTCCGACCCGGTACAGCTCCAGGCGCTCATTGCGCTCGACAGCCACGCGCGGCTGGTATGCGACCGCCTTCTGGAGCGCTACGTCGACGGGGATGCGCAGCTGCGTTTGCTCGACCGCAGGGTCATGGTCGCGGCAATGCGGCTCTGCCAGTCGATGGCCGTGGCCTTCGAGTACTTCCTGGGCGCCTGTGCACGAACAGAAGGCGAACCCGCGTCCGCCTGTTCCGCGGTCATCGTTCACGTCTTCTACCACCGTCAGGTCGAGTTCCTGCTCCGGTTCTTCCGCTTCAAGAAGCGCAACGCGGAGCAATGGCTGGCGCTGCACGATACCTACCGCTTCGCGCTGGAGCGTGGGTTGCACCGGCAACCCGTCCGGATGACAGTCGGCGCCTCGGCCATGCGGACTCCGGAGCAGCAATACATCCAGATCCTGCTGCTGGAGGTCATGAACGGCGGGCAGTTTTCGCCCCGCGAGGCCCTGTGGGCGTACCACTGGTTTGCCCGTTGGTGCACCGGACTCGCGCTCGACCCCACGCCGCCTTCTCGCGTCGGCGGCCTGGAAGCGACCGGGTTCGAAATCAACCTGTCCGGGTGCGAGGGACCAGCACGACCCGCAGCGGCCGTGACCGGCCACTGCCTGTACTTCGATCCTGCCGTGTTGCAAGAGCGCATCGACGACGAATTGGCGGCACTGGCGTCAGCCGATACGGCGGCCGCCGCCCGCCGGCCTGCACACGACGGACAGCGCGCGCTGCTGATCAAACTCAGGGTTCTTTATGCCAGTACGCAGACGCGTGCGGTGCGACGGGGCGAACGTGAAGCCGAGGGTTTGACCGTCCAAACCGTGGTGGGACTGCCGGCCATCGTCCGCGTCCTGCGCGAAGCAGTTCCGACGCGCCCGGGACCGGCGCGGCCATCTGGGCCACTGAACGAAGCCACGATCGGCGCGATGGATGCGCCCACGCGCACGTCGGCGCTCACTGCCTGGGGTGCCGGCGATTTCGGATCGAATGACGCGCCTCAGAGCTGGCAGATCAAGGACCGTAGCGACAGCGGCTGCCGGATGCGGGGCAAACCCGCCGACTTGAACCGGGTCATCCCGGGCTCGCTGATTGCCTGTCGCGCCGCCGAGAACGCGCCGTGGAGCATCGGCACGGTGCGTCGGCTGCGCCGACTGATGGTTGATCACGTCGAGATCGGGGTCGAATACATGGGCAGCAATCCGCGATTCGTGAAAATGGTCGCCGACCATCACCCGGATGCGTCGGTCGATGGCTTGCTCGCCGCCGGACTCAAGTGTTTCGGCGCGCTCTACATGCCGCCCAGCGAACGATTTCCGGTGATGCCGATCAAGACCTTGTTGCTTCCGGCGCGCGAATTTCGGGTCGACGGGCGCATGACGCTCCTGGCTTCCAATGCCGTCTATGCACTACGTCTCAACGAGCCGATCCAGCGGCAATTCGAATTCGTGTGGACGTCATTCACCATCGTCGACCGGACACGTGTCGCGGAAGGCGCCAACGGCGGCGCGTCGCTCTAGCACTACGGAGGTATCGATCTCAGCGCATCGTGGTGGCGGCGCGGTCCGTGCCGGCGTCCGACGCCATGCGCGTGTGGTAGATTGCAAGGTCCTCACGCGAAACCACGGGACGCACCATGCGAGCAACGGCCTCCAACGGAAGGTGTCGACGCGCGGTTGGAAGCGCACTGCTCGCGCGGGCGCGCGGCGTACTCGCGCTCGTGGCATTGGTTGCGGCCACACCCGCAGCGCTCGCCAACACGGCACACCTCAAGCTGGCGCTCGAAGGATCGGTGATCATCGACGAAACCTCGTCGGGATCCTCGTTCGCAGCCTCGCGAAGCTATGCCACCAACGGCATCGCCGGCCGCCTGGTCGGGCTCGCCTACCAGGGCGGCGACATCGGCGCGCTGGTGTCGCTGACCGGCACGGTCAGGGCCGATGCCCAGGCGACGGTCACGTCGCGCGCCAACCTGCGTCTCACGCCACCTGTCGGTGCGTCGTTCGCCGGCGGCAGGCTCGTCGTGTACGCCGCGCTCAGCGGGGCGATCACCGGCAACGCCACCATGGACCTCGCTGCCGATATCCAGGTGAGTTCGCTGGAATGGGAGGCCTCCGGCGCGGACATGCGCGCGCTCGTCAACCAGCCGGGACGCGAGAACGTCGAATTCGACGTGGTAGTGGCGCTGCCGGCCACCCTCGATGCGACGCTGCCGATTGTGGTCATCCCGACGCTCATCATGAACGCAACGGCCGGCACCGCCGGAGGCGGCGGGGCGATCCAGACTTCCAGCGCCGACGCCTTGAACAGTGGCAAGATCACCGGCTTCCGCGTGCTCAATGCCGCAGGCGACCAGGTGTCCGGCTTTACGCTGAGCGGAGGGGGCAAGGTCGTTCCGGAACTGGCGGTCCCTGTGGTCGGGCAGGCCGTGGCCATCGAGTATTACAACGCGACCTTCGAGCACTATTTCATCACGGCGAATACGGCCGAGATCGCCAAGCTCGACGACGGCACCTTCGTCGGGTGGGCGCGAACCGGGCAGTCCTTCAGCGTCTACACGGTCGGCGGCACCGGCCGGGCGTCGGTATGCCGCTTCTTTTCCACTGCGTTTGGCGCCAAGAGCTCACATTTCTATGCGCCGCGCGGTTTGGGCTGCGAGGCGGTCCTCGCGAACCCCGCGTGGCAGTTCGAGGGCGACGTGTTCTTCACCTACCTGCCGGATGCCGAAGGGGGTTGCCCGGCGGACAACCTGCCGGTCTACCGGCTGTACAACAATGGGCAGGGCGGCGCGCCGAATCACCGGTTCACCACCAGTGAGGCCATTCGCCTCGAGATGCTGCAGGACGGCTACGTGGCCGAAGGCACGGGCATCGGCGTGGGCATGTGCTCACCGAAGTAGCCGCTTGATGCCGAGCGTCGTTGGCGGGTCGTGAGGACTGGACGTCATTCGATGCGGCAAGCTTCGTCGAAGGTCAGTCGCGGATTGCGCGCGCGAAGTTTCGCACTGTCGCCGTAACCGAGATTGATCAGGAAGTTCGACTTGACCTTGCCGTCGGGAAAGAAGGCGGCGTCGACCTTGGCATTGTCGAAGCCGGACATAGGTCCGCAGTCGAGCCCGAGCGCGCGTGCGGCGATGATGAAATAGGCGCCTTGCAGCGTGCCATTGCGAAAGGCCGTGGTGCGGATGTGGTCGGGCTTTCCGGCGAACCAGCTGCGGGCGTCAGTATGCGGGAACAGCCGGGGCAGGTGCTCGTAGAACTCGAGGTCGAAGGCGACGATTACCGTCACCGGTGCCGCCATGGTCTTGTCATGATTGCCAGCGGACAATGCCGGTGCGAGTCGCGCCTTCGCTTCGCGCGAGCGCACGAAGACGAAGCGCGCAGGCCCGGAATTGCCGGACGTCGGCCCCCATTTCATGAGATCGTAGATCGCACGCAGCGTTGCATCCGGGACCGGCTGATCGACGAACCCGTTGTGGGTGCGCGCGCTGCGGAAGATGATGTCGAGGGCGGTGTCGTTCAGCGATTGCATCGAAGGTACTCCAGGATGAATTCCGCGTCGGCGGATGCGTTGGACCGGGCCGGGGCGTCGCAGCGGGTCCGCCAAGCATAGCCGCGCCGATGCGCCAGGCAAGCATCGGCTCCGATTGACTTATCCTATCGTGAGGATTGGCACAATCAATTAGACGCTGCCTTGGCGAGCGCGCATGATTACACGATCGTCGTCCGACGATCGAGTTTCCTGTCCGCTGAACATTAGAGGAGATCACCATGAAGAACCTCAAAGGCACCAAGACCCACGACAATCTGAAGGCCGCCTTTGCCGGCGAGTCCCAGGCCAACCGTCGCTACCTGTACTTCGCAAACAAGGCTGACGTGGAAGGACAGAATGACGTCGCGGCGCTGTTCCGTTCGACTGCCGAAGGCGAAACCGGCCATGCGCATGGCCACCTGGATTATCTGGCACAGGTGGGTGACCCAGCCACCGACCTGCCGATCGGCTCGAGTCGCGAGAACCTGAAGGCCGCGGTGGCGGGCGAGACGCACGAGTACACGGACATGTATCCGGGCATGGCCAAGTCCGCGCGCGACGAAAGCTTCGACGAAATCGCCGACTGGTTCGAAACGCTGGCCAAGGCGGAGCGCTCGCACGCCAATCGGTTCCAGAAAGCGCTCGACGCATTGACAGACTGAGGATGAGTGCCAGGATGGAGCGTCGCCAACAGCGCGACGCTCGTCCCGGCTATTCGTCCGCTGTAGCGACGCATGAACCTGTGCGTGGTGGCGAGGCGACGACAGGCTCGTTCATCGCTCGTTCGCGCAGGTCCTGAATTTTTTTCCTTGCCCCCGCTCAAAAAGCCATGACCAATCGTGAAGGCAGCCTCGAGGCGCCCACCCGGCATCCGCTGGATTGGCACAATCCCGACTTCTACGATCATGCGTCGCTCGAGAAGGAGCAGGAGCGCATCTTCGATATCTGCCACGGCTGCCGCCGCTGCGTGAGCCTGTGCGGGGCCTTCCCGACCCTGTTCGACCTGATCGACGAAGGCAAGAGCGGAGAAATCGACGGCGTCGCCAAGTCCGATTACGGGAAGGTCGTGGACCAGTGCTACCTGTGCGACGTGTGCTACATGACCAAGTGCCCTTACGTGCCGCCGCACCCTTGGAACGTCGATTTTCCCCATTTGATGCTGCGCGCGAAGGCGGTCAAGTTTCGCGACGGCGATGTCAGGCTGCGCGACAAGGTGCTGACGAGCACCGACAAGCTGGGAAAGCTCGCGTCCATTCCCGTGATCGTGCAGATGGTGAACGCGGCGAACACCACGCCGATGGTGCGCGAGGTCACCGAGAAAGTGCTGGGCGTCTCCGCACAGGCCCGCCTTCCGGCGTATACGAGCCGCCGATTCCGGTCGCATGTCGAGCCATCGGTCGCCTGGCCTGTGCGCGATGGGCAACGCACACCGGGCAAGGCCGCGGTGTTCGCGACCTGCTACGTGAATTACAACGAGCCGGGGATCGGCCACGACCTGCTCAAGCTCCTCGTGCACAACCGGATTCCCTATCGGCTGGTCGAGAAGGAAGCCTGCTGCGGCATGCCCAAGCTCGAGCTCGGCGACTTCGACTCCGTCGCCAGGCTGAAGGAGATCAATATCCCGCCGCTGGCCGCACTGGCGCGCGAAGGCTACGCGATCCTCGCCGCGGTACCGTCGTGCACGCTGATGTTCAAGCAGGAGTTGCCGCTGCTGTTCCCCGACGATGCGGACGTGGCGGCGGTCGCCGACGCCATGTTCGATCCGTTCGAGTACCTGGTCCTGCGCGACAAGGACGGCTTGCTGGACAAGACGTTCGTGCAGCCGCTCGGCAAGGTCAGTTATCACATCCCGTGTCATTCGCGGGTGCAGAATGTGGGACAGAAGACGCGCGAGGCGCTGCAATGGGTGCCCGATACCGAAGTGAACACGGTCGAGCGCTGTGCCGGTCACGATGGCACCTGGGGCGTCAAGAAAGAGTTTTTCGCCGAATCGATGCGGATCGGCAAGCCTGTGTTCATCCGAATGGGCGAGGACGATCCCGACTACGTAAGTTCGGATTGCCCGATCGCCGGGCGGCGGATCCTGCAAGGCATCGAGGACAAGGGCGGTCCGTCGCGCGCGCGCAAGGAACATCCGCTGACACTGTTGCGGATGGCCTACGGCCTCGATTGAATGCCGCCGGTGCCTTGGCGTGCAGCTTGGCCCGGCTACCCCGATAGAGGAACCGCATGAAGACAACCGAACCGATCCCCAGGATCACGCGCGAAAGCCTGCTGACGCTGGAAGCGTATGCCAAGACCCGCAAGGAATTCCGCGCGCAGGTGATCGCGCACAAGCGCCCGCGAACCGTGCATCTCGGCGAGCACCTGACGCTGGTGTTCGAGGACGAGCTGACGCTGCGCTACCAGATCCAGGAGATGCTGCGCATCGAGAAGACCTTCGAGGAAGAGGGCATCCAGGATGAACTCGATGCGTACAACCCGCTCGTCCCGGACGGCAGCAATTTCAAGGCGACGATGCTGATCGAGTATGAAGACGTCGAGGAACGCAAGCGCGCGCTGGCGCAGTTGAAGGGCGTCGAGGATCGCGTGTGGGTGCAGGCCGAGGGCTGCGCGAAGGTCTATGCCATCGCCGACGAGGATCTCGAGCGCGAGAACGAGCAGAAGACGTCCGCCGTGCATTTCCTTCGCTTCGAGTTGCTGCCGGCGATGGTGACGGCACTGAAGGCTGGCGCCGGACTCGGTATCGGCGTCGATCATCCCGCCTATCGCGCGGCGATTCCCGCCGTCGGGGATGCCACGCGCAACGCACTAGTCGCCGATCTCGCGTAACGGCGCGTCCAATCCGGTTTCCGGACTCTTGATCGTCTGCGCTGTTTCGGGCGGACGTCTGCGCCAGTAGACGGTGCCGGCGCTGCGGCCATGCCGCCGTGTGCGGGGCCATTCGCACCGCGCCGTCGCCACCGCGCTTGACACCAACAATTGCCGCGACGTACAACGCAGCTCGAAGGCTGTCCATTTCCATGGCAGTTGCCGGCGTGAGGAGACGTCCGCGTGACCGCAGCCGATACCCAGGATCCGACGCTGGTCCATCTGCGCGAGCGGCTTGCCGCCGGCGACATGGAAGGCGTTCGGCGTGCGTTGCTGCAGTTGTCCGACACCGGGCGGCAGGTCCTCGAGGCGCGCCTGGGCGCGCCAGCCGTCGCCCGCATCGTGCAGGACGTGCGCCGCTTGCGCGGGCGCGTCAACGGCCGCGTGGTGGTCATCCACGGCATCATGGGCGGCCGGCTGGCGAGCCGCGACCAGCGCGGCGACGAAGACCTGGTGTGGGTGCACTATCCGCGGTTAATCCTGGGCCGCATCGGCGACTTCGCACTCGACGCTGATGGAGGGCAGGCCGATCCTTCGTTGAGCGTGGTGGTCTGCGGTCTCCTCGACGAATATCTGCCCCTGGTCATGGAACTCGACCGGGCGTGGGACGTGCTGCCGTTCGCGTTCGACTGGCGGCTCGACATCGACCGCAGTGCGCAACTGCTCGACGAGGCGATCCGCCGCTGGGCCGGCAACGAACCCGTGCACATCGTCGCGCACTCGATGGGCGGACTGGTTGCGCGCCGCTTCCTGCAGCAGTTCCCGCAAACATGGCAGCGGATGGCGGACCCGAATCAGCTGCGGCAGGGCGGGCGGCTGGTGATGCTCGGCACGCCCAACCGCGGTTCGTTCGCGATTCCGTTCGTGCTCACCGGGGAGGAGAAGACGGTCCGCATGCTCGAGCTTTTCGATCTCGTGCACGACATGGACGAGCTGCTGGCGATCATCAACACCTTCCAGGGCTCCTACCAGATGCTGCCGTCGCCGCGCCTTCCGTTCGGTGACGATCGGCTGCAACTTTATCGCGCGGGTACCTGGGGTCGCTTTCCCGTGGCGCAGGCCAACCTGGATCTGGGGCGTCGCTTCCAGGAAGCGCTCGATCCCGTCATCGATCCCGAGCGCCTCGTGTATGTCGCGGGTTTCGATCAACCCACGCCGTTTCGCATTCGCGTGGACGGACAGGGTAGTTTCAGTTATCGGGAGACGCTGCTGGGCGACGGACGGGTGCCGCACGAACTGGGTCTGCTGCCGGGCGTGCCGAGCTTCTTTGTGCGCGAAGCGCACGGCGAGCTTCCTTCCAACGCGCAGGTGCTCGCCGCGTTGCCGGAACTGCTCGTCAGCGGGACGACCCGGACGTTGCCGACGCAACCGCCTGCCGATCGTGCGATGGCAGCACCGGGTCCCTGGCGCCGGGCGAAGGAACTCGCGCCCATTGCGCCGGCCATTGAGGCGCTTGCCGGTGCGCGCGCGACGCCTGCGCGGTTGCGCCGCCTGCCCGTGGAGGCGCAGTTGCAAGTGGAAGCGGAGATGCTGTCGCCGTACATCGCGGTGCGACGGCCGCCGCCGGTACCTGCCACGCCACCGCCGAACGAGATGCGCGCAAGGCATCGCGACGCGTCGGCCACCGCGATACGCCTCGAAGTACTGTGGGCCGACATCGTCCGTGCACCCGGCGAAATCTATGCTGTCGGCCACTACCAGGGCGTGCTTCCGCAGGGCGGCGAGCGGGCGCTCGATGCCAAGGTTTCGGGGATCAGCGCGACGACGGCCGACGCGGGCCGCGAGATGGTCATTGCGTCGCACACGCGACGCGGAATGCTGCGTGGTGCGGTCGGCGATATCAACTTCTTTCCCTGGGCCGGCGCGCGCAAGACGGTGCGGTTGCCGGCATGGGGCATCCCGGCACTTTCGGCCGGCCGGAACTCAAGCGCCTCGCGCGCAACCTCGCCGAATCCGTCCGTGCCGTGCCGGGCGCGCGTACGCTGAATTGCTGCTTATCGGTTCGGGCAACGGCAATCTGCCGATCCCGGTTGCCTGCGCGGCGTTGGTGGAAAGCCTGTCGGAGATGTTCGCCGCCGATTGCAGCCATGCGTCGCGGCGGCCCGCGTCGCTGCGTGCCGTCCGCATCGTCGAGCACGACTGGAAGCAGGCACAGGCGATCGGCCAGGCGATCCAGCACCTCAAGGCATCGCTGCCCGCCGCGGCTGGCCGGGCTCGCCATCGCGCCCAGGGTGTCACCGGCGCGGGCGGGAAGATCAGCGACGATATTGCGCTCTCCGCGGTGCTGGTGACCGCCGCGCGGCGCCTCGAGCGCGGCACCGCCGCGGCGCGCCGGCAGACACGTTCGGTCATCCTGCAGGCCATTCCGACGCGGGACGGTTTGCGTGAGCGCTGTGCCCAAGCGCTGGCCGGACTCGTCCCGGACGTGCGGGGCGATCTCCTCGCACTGGCCGATGCGGTGGGCTTCGGCCACCGGCGCGAGCCGACGGCGCCGCCGGGACACGTGCGCCGACCCGCATTTCCTTCATCCGTGACGAGCAGGGCGTGCGCGTCGCCGCCATCAGCGATTCGGCGCTGGTCCCCGAGCGTGTCGTCGTCTTGAATTGGACGTTGGTCGACGAGATCATCGAGCGCATGACCGATCCCGCCGATCTCGCGCAGCTGCCCGACATGGCGGCGCTGATGGCGCGACTGCTGGTCCCGCGCGATTTTCGCGTGCTCGTCGGTGACGGCGCCAGGCTCATCTTCGAAGTGGATCGCGATACCGCGCGCATCCACTGGGAAATGCTCGGCAAAGTGGGCGACGATGCGACAAGCGCGGTACCGGTGGCGCTGGATGCCCCGGTCGCACGCCAGTTGCGTACGTCGTACAGCCCGCCGCCGTCACGTGCGGTGCTTCCGGGGCGCCGTTGCGCGCACTGGTGGTCGGCGACCCCGGGGATCCCGAGCGCGGCCTGAGCCTCGAAGGCGCGCAGCGCGAGGCGCTGGATGATCGCCGCTCTGCTCGGTCACGGCATCGACCGTGGACCTGCTCGTCGGCGCGCCAAACACGCCACGCGAAGGTCGCTGCGCGACATTGCGCCGGCGACGGTGTTCGATGTCCTGTACCTGCTGGGCAGGCACAGCTACGATCTGCTCCATTTCGCCGGGCACGCGGACTTCGACCCCGCGCAACCCGAGCGCGCCGGCTGGATGTTCGGCCACGAGTTGTTCACGGCGCGCGATCTGGGAAGCGTCGACAAGGTACCGGCGCTGGTGGTCGCCAACGCCTGCCTGTCCGGGCTTGCTTCGAATCGTCGGGCATCCGGCGGGGCCGTGGCCGTCTTCGCCATACCGACGATGCGCTGCTGCCAGGACTGGCGGACGAGTTCTTCCGTCGCGGCGTGCGCAACTACGTCGGGACCGCCTGGGAGATCAGCGACATCGGTGCGGTCATGTTCGCGCGCACGCTGTATGGGGCGATGCTGCAACCGCCGCGCCTGTCGCTGGGCGAGGCGCTGGTGCGGGCGCGCACGATACTGCTCAGCGAAGAGTCGGCCTTCGGCGCGCTGTGGGCCGCCTATCAGCACTATGGCGATCCTGCGTTTGGGTGGCCGGTGTGACAGCACGCCATTGGCGCGACTGCGGAGGCGATCGATGCCTGCTCCGACATTGAAGGACTGGACTACCGACGAACTGGTCGCGGAATTGCGCCGGCGGGCGATCGCACCCGGCGATCGCAGGCGCAGTGAACGGCGAGCCGCGGCGCTCGCCGGCACGCGGGCGGAGGAATTGCGGCAGCTCCCGACCCCGGCGCTCGTTCGACTCGCGAGGACTCGCCAGCGCGCCATCTACGGTGTCGACAACCGGCGCGAGGTGTACACCGTCAAAGCGCCGAAGATACGCGCGGCGGCGCGCGCCGTGGTGGCGCTGGTCGAGGCGGAAGGATTTGAAAGCGCGCGCCGACGGCGCCCATGACCTCGCGACGGAATCCTTTCGTGCGCGTACGAGCTATGCAGCAGCGAACCGTTCGGCGCGCAGCCAATCGGCTGTTTTTGTTCCGGCTTCCTGGTCGCTGGCTGATATCGTTGCCACTGCCGGGCATTGCGTCAAGAGCAAGGCGGACCTCGCCGGCATACGCTTCGTGTTCGACTTCCGCATGCAGGATGCCGGCCACGCACGTACGCGGTTTACGGCAGAAGATGTCTACCGCGGCGCCGCGTTGCTCAAGCGCAGGTTGTCGGCGGACGGAACCGATTGGGCCCTCGTACGGCTCGACCGGCCCGTGGTCGGCCGTGCGCCGGTCAAGCTGCGCACGGCCGGCAAGGTTGCGGCCGCGCAGGCGCTGTTCGTGATTGGCCATCCATGCGGCTTGCCGCAGAAGTATGCGGCCGGCGCCAAGGTACGCGACAACACCCCGGCTCCGTACTTCGTCGCCAATCTCGATACCTATGGCGGCAACTCCGGCTCGCCGGTGTTCCATGCGACCACGCACGTGGTCGAGGGAATCCTGGTGCGCGGCGAGAATGATTTCGTGGCCAGCGGCGACTGCTATGTGTCGCTGGTCTGTCCGACCAGTGGTTGCCGCGGTGAGGATGTGACCCGCGCCAGCGCGTTTGCGGCCAGCATCCCGAAGGCGGCGGCGCGACCGACCAGTGGCCGCATCACGGGCGGACGCGCGCCCGGAAAGCGGCTGCGATAGGGGAACTCCCGCATGCTGCGTGCGACCAGACGCAAGACGCAGTTGGCCGGTCACTTGCGCGGAACTTGCGGAACGCTCCCATCCGGAATGAGCTTCGGTGGAGCGCTCGCGAGAACCGCATATTCGAAGCGGCGCTGCTGGTCGACACGCGCGCGCGGCTCGCCGGCGTCATGCAAGGTGACGGTCCCACCGAAGGCCTGCCATTCCCTGTCGGGCGCGATCACCCGACAGCCGCGGTACCCGAGAGCAGGTGCGCGTGGCAGCGATCCGACGTGCGGCGGGGAAGCCTCCCAGAGGCGCATGAGGGCGACGGTCACGCCCGCGTCCAGTACCCACTCCGGGTCGGATCGCCCTGAATACAGCAATGCAACCGCGCGCCATGCCCCCGCGTCAGGCAATCTTGATGTGGCCATGCATGACCACCATGAACGTGCAGAATTGCGTGTAACCACCGCGATCGGCAGTACGCGGATCGCCAATCAGCACGCCGCTGTTGTCGAGATGGGTGACCGCGGTTCCGCCAGGCTTGTGCGTCCATCGCCCGTTGCGGCCCTTGCGATACCAGTGATAGTCGACTCCGGGCCAGATCACCAGCGCGACCAGATGACCCTCGCGCGGGCATTTGTTGTTGGCTTTCGGGCTGTCGATCAGCATGTCGGCAATTGCGGCCGGTCGAACCGACGCGCAGGTCAGCGCCGAGTACTGTGCCGACGCGGCGCGTCCGGGCTGCGCAAAGGTGTTGGTGCGGTAGTTGCTCGCGTAGTTGTAGCAGTTGTTGTATGGCTGAATCGAGGGCACGTTCCACCACCCAGGTTCGTAGAGGGGCGCACAGCGGCACAGCGCGCGCAGCGGCCACTTGATCTTCCGGCGCCAGGCCAGCGCGCGCGCACGTCCAGGAACCGCCTGCGTTCGCGCTGCAAAAGCTCGGGAAACCGGGCGCCGACGTCGAGCCCTCGCAGGCGCGCACCCGAGAGGAGAAAAGCTTCGACGTCCGGATCGGTGGCGCGGTGCGCAAGTCGCGCACCGAAGAGATCGCCATGCGCAACGCGGAACGTCTTCGGCAGCCGGCAGTGCGACCGTCGAGTTGTTCGACGACGGGCCGCGATAGCCGAGCGTCGGTACCGGTGGCAGGCCCGGGGTGTCCTTCGCCAGCCTGTCCGCAGGGCCAGGCGCCGCATGGCCTCGCGTGCGTCGGCACCGCTCAACTCGATGACCGGATTGGGCCGGCCGCTGAACACGTCGATCGTGACTCTGAGGGTAGCCATTGCCGTCGCTCCTTTCGCGGTGGACCTCCGGGCGGCTTCCGGGCCGCCGGGACTGCAAGTCATGGCACAGCTTACCCGCGCGAGCCGGGGCTCGAACAGCAATATTCGGCAGAATGCGACTTCAATCCCGGACATGGCCTGCCGCGCCTCCGGGCTAATCGCGAAAATTCTCGTACTGCAGCGGGAAATCGGTCATCGACTTCCGGATCAGCGCGATGGCGTCCTGCAGCTCGTCGCGCTTGGCCCCGGACACGCGCACGGCGTCGCCCTGGATCGATCCCTGCACCTTCATCTTGCTGTCCTTCAGCACCTTCACGATCTTCTTGGCGAGCTCCTGCTCGACGCCGTGCGCACGGTGACCGCCTGCTTCACCTTGTTGCCGGAGACCTTGTCCACGTCGCCGTACTTGAGCGAACGGATGTCCAGCCGTGCGCTTGGTGAGCTTGCCGGTCAGGATGTCCGTCACCTGCGACAGCTTGAAGTCGTCGTCGGCGAAGATCGTCAGGACGTTCTCCTTGTTCTCGACGCGCGCGTCCGAACCCTTGAAGTCGAAGCGCGTGGAGACTTCCTTGTTGGTCTGGTCGACGGCGTTGTTGACCTCGACCTGGTTGATTTCGGAAACGACGTCGAAGGAGGGCATGGCGGGCTTTCCGGTGAAGGGGGAACGTGGCCGGGGCGCGGGCACCGCGCGTGCTCAAGGAGACCGCCGCCGCGAAGGCCTCCTGCAACCCGCCGGCCCACGCTCGCCCAGTCAGCCGAGCTGGGGCTGGCGGAAGATGCGCAGGGACGGATACCACGCGACGTCCGAGCGCCAGCGCCAGCAGGCGTTGAAGCGGTCGAGGAGCCACACCGGCTTGCCGAGCGCGCCCGCCAGGTGCGCGACGGCGGTGTCGGGCGCGATCACGAGGTCGAGCGTGTCGATGAGCGCGGCGGTGTCGGCAAGTCGCGCAGCGCGGCGGACGTCCGCCACGCGGCCCGCCTCGCGGCCGAGCGCGGCGGGGTCGCCGGCGGCGCCGGGCTGCAGGGTCACGAACACGGAAGTCGCGGGCCAGCAGGGGCGCCAGCACGACGGCGGGATCGACTTGTGCCGTGACACGAAGGCGTCCGCGTCGCGCGCGAGCACGGACCAGGCGAGCCCACCCGTGGCGCCGGCACGCTGCATGCGCGCCTGCCAGCGCCGGCACGTCCCGCGGGCGGCGCGAGGTAACGTCCGGGCGAGAGGCGCGCGCCGTCCACGGCGAGGTGGAACGGCAGCGACAGCAGCGATGCGCGCACCAGCCCGGGCCCTGCGGCACCTGGGCGGCGTCGGTGACGGCCTCGTCCACGCCCGCCACCTGCGCGAGCAGCGGTGCCAGCGGCGCACGGTAGCCGTCGAGGAGCAGCACGAGGCGGCCGACGCGCGCGCGGGCCGCCGGCAGGAAGCGCGCGAACTGGACGAGGTCCCCGAACCCCTGCTCGCCGTAGACGACGAGCGTGTCCGAAGGTGCCGCCATCCCACGGGCAGGCCGCCAACGCCGCGCCGGAGTCGGGGCGCGGTCGGGACGCCGCTCGAAGGCCGCCCAGCCTTCGATGAAGTTCGCCGCGCGCCAGCAGCGTGGAAGCGACCCCGAATTGCGCGGCGTGATTCGCCGGGGCCAGCGCCGCGCATGCCGGTAGGCGGCTTCCGCGCCGGCGTGGTCCCACGCCCACTGCCGCACCGCGCCGAGCGTCTGCCACGCGGGCGGCTGCTGCGGATTGGCGCGGGTCAGTGCCACGAGCTTGCCTTCCGCCCCGGCGAGATCGCCCTGGAGGGCCTGCGCGAACGCGCGCCCGGCGGCCGCCGCGGCATCGCTCGACTGCGGCCAGCACGCGGTCGAACGCCGCGGCCGCCCGCACGCCGTCCCCCGCCGAGTTGCACTGCTCGCCGAGATTGCGTGCCGCCTCCACTTGGCGGGGATCGAGGGCCACCGCCCGCTCGAACGCGGCGATGGCTTCGGCGCCGCGCCGCAGGCGCGCGAGCGCGATGCCGCGGTTGTTGTGCGCCTGCACGTGGCCCGGCGAGAGCGCGATCGCGTCGTCGAGCGCGGCGAGCGCGTCGGCATCGCGGCCGGCGTGGATCAGCGCGAAGCCCAGGTTCGCGCGCGCCGCCGCATTCGCGGGCAGGCGCCGCACGGCCCGCTCGAAACGGGCGAGCGCCTGCGGCACGTCGCCACGGGCGAGCGCGACCGCGCCGCCGTTGACGAGCGCAGTGGCGTCGTTCGGGTCGCGCGCAAGCACCTTG
>CAVWPC010000054.1:0-18801 GCA_963756765.1 uncultured beta proteobacterium
GTCGGCCGGCTGAAGGACGCGTGGCCGGAGCTCAAAATACTGGGCGAGGCCGGCAATGGCCGTGAAGCCGTGGCCATGGCGCAGAGCCTCGAACCCGACATCGTCTTTCTCGACATCAGCATGCCGGAAATGGACGGCATCAAGGCCGCCCGGGCACTGGCCGGCCAGGCGCATGTCGTGTTCGTGACGGCTTTCGATAGCTACGCCATCCGCGCGTTCGCCCACGGCGCCATCGACTACCTGCTCAAGCCGGTCGAGCCCGAACGCGTTGCGGTGACCGTCCGGCGGCTGCGCGAACGGCTGCGGGAAAAGCCCGATCCGATGGACGACCTGCTGGAGCGGCTATCGCAACGACTGGGCAACGGCGACGCGAAGGCGCGCGACTACATGCGCTGGGTGCAGGCCAGCTTGGGCACCGGAATCCGCATGATTCCAACCCGCGACATCCTGTTCTTCCGCGCCGAAGACAAATACACACGCGTGCAGACCCTTGAATTCGAAGCGCTGATCCGCAAGCCGATCAAGGAATTGATCGATGCCCTGGACCCGAATGAATTCTGGCAGATCCATCGCGCCACCGTTATTCGCGTCGATGCCGTCGAACAGGTCAGTCGAAACTTCCGCGGCAAACAGGTGGTGCAGGTGCGGGGACGTCCGGAAAAGCTGGAAGTCAGCCGCAGCTACACCCACCTGTTCAAGCAGATGTAGCTCGTCCCCTTCCCGACTTACTGGCCGATCAGCTTGATCAGTTCCGGTGACAGTTTCTTCTTCTCGGCGGCGTTGAAGCTGGCGGTCGCAGCCTGCCATTGGTTCCACTCGGGCGACCCCTTCTTGAGGTCGAACAGCTTCATCCCTTTCTGCTGTGCCACGCTCAGGTATTCCTGGTAGCTGTTGATCATCGTGTCCTGCGCCAGGTTCCGCGCGTCTGCGGCAGCCTTCATGATGAGTGCCTGCTGATCCTTCGGCAGCGCGTTGAACCGCTTCAGGTTCATCACGTAGGCGTGGATGTAGGTGCCGAGGACCCCGTTGGACGCCATTGCGTTCTTGGCCACTTCGTAGTGCTTGAGTCCCACCATGCCCTGCAGTCCGCCGATCGCGCCGTCCACAGTCCCGCGTTGCAGCGCCTGGTAGACCTCGCCGACGCTCAGGACAACCGGTGACGCGTCGAGTGCCTGCAAAAGCTGCGCGTGTCCTTTCGAGGTTGCGCGGATCTTCTTGCCCTTGAGGTCGGCGGGTCCCTTGAGCTCGAAGTTGGTCGACACCATCGGCGGTCCGATGTCGAAGATGCACAGGATCTTCACCCCGGTCTTCTGGAACTCGTGATCGAACCAGTCGAACAGCGGATTGCCGGGCACCATCTTGTCCCGGGTTTCCTGCATCGACAGTGGCCACAACGGCGTCACGGTGACCGACACCTCGGGAATGCGCCCCGCCCAGCTGTCGAGGGTCGCCAGTGAAATGTCGACGGTACCGGCAGGAACCGCGCTCGGGACGAAGTTCTGCTTCACCATCTGGTCATCGGGGAAGTACTTGAAGTTGAGCGCTCCGTTGCTGCCCTGCTCCACCGCGTTCATGAAGGGTTTGGTGAATTCCTTGACCTGCGGGTGGCTGGACGCGCCCCAGGTCGCCAGGGACAGGGTTTCCGCTGCACCAGCGGTCGTCGCCGCCAACAGCAGCATCGCCGCCGTACTCGAAATCATGCGTAGATTCTTCATTGCCGTTCCTCCTTCGTTGAATGACCTCATTGCTTGCGTCTCAGCAGTTCGACCACGCCGCGCGCGGGATCGACCCTTACCCAGTCCCCAGTCTCGATGCATTCGCGCGGGTGTCGCGACCAACCCTCGGTGATGGTCATGTTGGCGAAGATCGCCCCTTGCACCATCACCGGATTCGTGACGCCGAAGACGAGCGCCTTCGGCGCGATGCCCTTGCACTTGATGTCGTAGTAGGCCCAGCCGGCGGCGATGCCCCCCTTGGCCGTCGGGAAGAAGCAGATCTTGTCCCTGATCTGCGTCCCCTCGAGCTTGTGGCCCGGCTTGGAGATGAGACCCGTCCAGCGGTCGAGGTCGTAGCGGGGACTGAAGCCCTCTTCCGATACCACCGCTTCGCCTTCGACGACCTCGCCAAAGGCGCGGTTGACCTTGATCGTTGCCAGGACGTCACTCGTCGGACCGTTTCGCTCGCCGCCCGCGGGGAGCGCAGTGCCCCGAGTCGGCCCGGTGGCACTCATTGCAGCCTCCCGGTCACGGAGATATCGACGCAATCCTGCGTGCGCCGCAGGATCGTATTGAAGCGATGCGCGCCGATGATATTGACGATCTTCGCCGAGTTGGAAATCATGTTCGTCCAGCCATTGCGTTCACGCATCTGCGACAGGTTCTGCAGGATGTAGAAGCACACGCCCTCCATGGTCGTCACGCCGGCGGCGTCGAGCTTCTGCATGTAACCGAGCTTGCGCGCAGCCGAAATCACGCCGTTGCTGCTGGTCATGAAGACCTGCGTGCCCGCCTTCACCTTGCGGCCCTCGAAGCGCTCCGCCAGATTCTTGATTTCCCACAGAGACAGCTGCGGGCCGGAGAACACGACGAGGTCGCAGCGGCCGTCCTTCAGGTCGTAACCACGGTACACGCGCTCGATGTCGGCATCGGTGACGGTCATGGTCGAGTGCGGCACGTTGCCGCCAAGCGCAGCCTCCACACTCGGGGCCTCCGGGGTCACGCCAACCATGTGGAACATGCCCATCGACCCGTAGCTCGCGAGCCCGGCGCCCAGGTGCTTCAGTTCGTCCGACGTCGGAACACGGTCGACACCGGTGAACACGGGCACCTGGAAGTAGCTCTGGTTCGCCTCGCCGACGAGCTTGGACACCGCCCCCCAGTCCGCGAGGTCGCGCAGGTCCGCCTTGAGGTCGACGACAAAGGTTCCCTTGCGGTGCCGGTCCAGCTGGAAGCCGTACTCCGGAACGCGCCTGGTGATGCCGGCGGCGAAGGCGGCAGGCCCGCTTTCGAAATTGCTGCGGGCGCCGAACACCGAATTGGCATAGATGACCGTACCGGTGTCGCCCCAGGCGACACGCTCGCCCAGATGGGGCTGGTAGAGAGTCTGATAGTTGATGCACGTGTCGGTGGTGCTCACGTTCATCTGCTGCAGGAGGCCAATCAATTTGGTTTCCTTGGCCGCTTCGCCGGCGTCCTGTCCGAGCTTGGCCACCAGGGGAAAGTCGAACGAGCGCGCGTTGGTGCTGACGTTCACCGCGCAGCGCGCTTTCTTCTCGGCGGTGCACTCGAGCCACTTGAGGCCACCGTCGCCCATGACCTCGATGTCACCCATCATGTGCACATTGGTGACTTCCACCAGGCGTTCGGCACCCCAGAATTCACCCACCTTGATCAGGTACTCCAGGGCATCCCTGACGACCGGTCCCTGGTCACCGCGGAGCATGGCGTGCTCTTCAGCCGTGAGTTGCATGATGTTTCTCCTGTGTGGTGCGTATCCCTTTGGATGAAAGTGGCGACGCCGCCCGGGCGCGCGTCGCGCCAGCGACTTCCTGGATCTGCCGCGTGATCGCGAGCGGCCCTTCCACGGTCAGGCGGAACCGATAGTTCTCCGGCAGGATGCTGAAGCGCGATATCTCAAGCGCCGCACCGGTACTCGCGTAGGACGTGCGCTCCATGACCAGCACCGGGCTGCCCGGCCGCAGCTCGAGCAGTTCCGCTTCCTCCGGGTCGGCGCTGCGCGCAATGATGCCGACCTCGGCGCGCGCAACCTTGAGGGCGAGCAGGATCTGCAGAATCGCATACAGCGGATTGCGCGACGCCTGGTCCCGCGAGACTTTCCGGGCACTCGGCGGCAGCCACGCCCGCGCGAGTGCGAACGGCCGTCGCTGCAGCGAATAGATGCGCTTCAGATACACCGCCTGTTCCCCCGCCGTGCACAGCAACTGCGCAATGCCCGGTGGCGTGCGTCCAGGGCCGAACTCCAGCAACCGCGTCTGCGGCGCGTGGCCCTGTCCGACCAGGGAGTCATAAAAGCCCTGCAATTCCTCCAGCTCGTGCTGCACGACGGGGCCGGCCACAAAGGCCCCCTTGCCCTGCTTGGCAATGGCAAGACCCTGGCTGACCAGACGGGCGACGGCCTGGCGCACGGTTACGCGTGAAACGCCGTACCGTGCCATCAACTCGCTTTCCGAGGGCAGCCGATCGAACGCCTTGAAGCGCATCCTGCCGATGTCGCGGGCCAGCGCCTCCGCAATCTGGATATACAGGGCTACGCTGCTGTCGCGGTTGAGTTTCATTGTCTTGTCCCTGGCGATCGCTAGTTGCCGAGCATGTGCAGCGGCAGCCACAGCGATAGCGTAGGCACGTAATAGATGACGTACAGCATGCCGATCTGGATCAGCAGGAACGGCAGCGCGCCCTTGGAGAGTTCCCACAGCGGAATTCTCGACACGCCGTGAATGGTGTAGAGATTGATTCCGACCGGCGGGCTGATCTGCGCGATCTCCATCGCGATGCAGGCGAATACGCCAAAGGTGATGGGATCCATGCCGACATGCTGGGCAATGGGAAAGAAGATCGGGATGCTGATCAGCAGCATCGCTGCGCTCTCGAGGAACATGCCGAGCACGACGTAGACCAGGATCATCAGACTGACCGTGGCGAAGTTTCCGGCCTCGAACGCGGTGATCCAGCCGGCGATAGTCTGCGGCACCTGCTCGAACGTCAGCAGGTGGGCAAAGTATTGCCCGAACACGACCAGCATGAGCAGCATGCAGCTGGTGCGCGTGGCCGCACCCGCCGCCTGCAGGAACTTCTGCGCCGTGAGGCGCCGCTGCAGCAGGCCCAGCGCCAGCACGTAAACCACCGATAACGCGCCTACCTCGGTGGGCGTGAACAGGCCCGTGTAGATCGCCGCGATGATCACGGGCGGAAGCAGCAGGATGCCAGCCCCCTTGCGCGTCGCCTGCCATCGCTCGGCCGACGTCAGGTCGTGTCTGACCACGATGCGCGGCCGGCTCAGCATCACATAGACCACGAACAGCGTCAGCATGAGGATGCCGGGAACGACGCCGGCCATGAATAGCTTGCCGATCGAAGTCTCGGTGATCACGCCGTAGAGAATGAACGGGATGCTAGGCGGAATGATGATCCCGAGTGTGCCCCCGCCAGCGCAGAAGCCTCCCGCCTGCGATCTGGAGTATCGCTCGTCGAGCAGCAGCGGGATGGCGACGATCCCGACCGTGGCGGCACATGCGATGCTCGACCCACTGATGGCCGCGAACACGCCGCAGGCCAGGATGGTGGCAACGCCAAGCGAATTCGGCAGGTTGCCAACCCATGCCTTGGTGCAGGCGAAGAGATCCTTTCCCGCGTCGATCTTCTCGACCAGTACACCGGTGAAAATGAACAGCGGAATCGCCACGAGTTCGAAGATCGACGCGCTCTGCCAGACGATGTCGCCGAACGTCGACATGGCGCCGCCGAAATTCTTCGCAAGCACGAAGCCCACGAATGCAGCCAGCCCCATCGAGACGAACACGGGGATCGACAGCAGCATGAACAGGAACAGCAACGCGATCGCGATGAGGCCGGCGGATTCCACGATTGGACCTGGCGATCGCCGTTATTCGAAGTCGGCGAGTTCGGACGGCGATTCGCGCAGCAGCAGCAACGCCACCGCCTGCAGCACCAGGGCGAGCCCGCCCAGCGGAATCATCGCCTGCGGCACGTACAAGGGGATGTCGAGGATCGACGCCGAACGCACCCCGTTGGCGTACGAGTAGTGCGTAAGCATGCCGCCGCCGTACATGATGATCAGGCCGAACAACAGCGTTACCAGCAGCGACAGATCGTCGAAGGCCCGGTGCAGTTGCGGGAAAGCCGACTTCAGGATCCCCACGCGAAAATGGTTGCCGCGCTTCAGCGCATAGGCATTGGCGAGGAACACGGCAGTGATGAGAGCGTACTGGCTGATCTCGAACACCCACGTGGTCGGCACGCCCGCCTTGCGGGCGAGCGCGTCGTAGAAAATCGGGAACGCCAGCACCGCCACGATCGCGATCGCGACGACGCTCATCAACTGGCCGATGCGTTCGAGCAGGCGGGCAAAATTCCGCATGTCGTCTCCTCCGGAGTGTCGCGCGCATCAGGTCACCGCCTGACCTTCGCCGTGTGTTCGAGCGAGGTTTCGTGGCAGCTTTGCACGTTGCCGCGACCTTGGGCGCTTTTCTTGTATTAAGACATGATAATACATGTTGGAGCGACAAGAGGTCAAACAAATGCGCGCCCGATTCCGTTGCACACGATGTGTCGCAACCGGCATTGCCGTTCCTCTTGTGCGGAATCGGTTATTGGGTCATCCTGCTGGCGATGCAAGCTTCAACACTGGCAGCCGTAGCTGCCCGAATCGCCGGAATTCACGCACGCGCCAGGATTCGACTGATCGGTTGCCCCCCCGTGAGCCGCCGAAGCGCTGCTGACGCGATCGGTTCATAAGCCGACCAGCGCCGATTCAAGTCGCTATAGTGGGCGCCCCGGTATCCATCGTCGTCGTCGTACGTTCGCAATCGAACGTATGCGTAGCCACGCCGCTTTCCGGCGCGTGGCGGTGTTCGTCCGCAGCAAAATCAGGGAGGTATCACCATGTTGAAAAGCAGGTCGATATTCGTGCTTGCGTTCACCGCGGCGCTCGCGCTGTCGGTCCCCGCGCCATACGCGCAAGACCTCGTGCCCGGCAAGAACGGGAAGGGCCATTCGGACAACGTTCAAGATCCGCTCAGCAGAAAGCAGTCCCATCTGCGCAAGCAGGGTCTGCAAAAGCTGCTCAAAGGCCAAGGTCAGGCGAAAGCTCAGCCGCTGACCAAGGGCAAGAACAAGGTGATGGAAGTCGCCAAGGGCCAGTTCGTCGAGCTGGCGCGCCAGGGCGAGGACTCGATCTTCACCATCATCGCGCAGTTCGGCCCCGAGGATTCTCCTTTCGCGATCCTGCAATCGGGCGTTCCCGGTCCAGCGCGCAACCAGATTCCGCAGCCGGACCGTACGGTCGACAACACGACAATCTGGGCGCCCGATTTCAGCAAGGGATACTACGAGAACATGCTGTTCTCGGAAGCTCCCGGCGCCGTCTCGATGCGCAATTTCTACATCGAGCAATCGTCGAACCGTTACACGGTCAATGGCGACGTCACTGACTGGGTACAGGTGCCCTACAACGCGGCGCACTATGGGCGCAACTATTGCGGCGACATCGTCTGCCAGCAAACATGGCGTTTCGTCCAGGATGCGGCCAACGCGTGGTACGACGCGCAGATCGCGGCCGGCAAGTCGGTTGCCCAGATCAACGCTTACCTGGCGAAGTTCGACAAGTGGGACCGCTACGACTACAACGGCAACGGCAACTTCAACGAGCCCGATGGCTACATCGACCACTTCCAGGTGGTGCATGCGGGCGAGGGCGAGGAAACCGGCGGCGGCGCGCAGGGCACGGATGCGATCTGGAGCCATCGCTGGGCGGTGCAGTATGCCGGCGGCCCGACGGTGGGCGGTGTCGTCGTCCCCTTCGGCGGCACGCGAATCGGACAATCCAATTACTGGATCCGCGATTACACGGTCGAACCGGAGAACGGCGGCGTCGGTGTCTTCGCGCACGAGTTCGGCCATGATCTTGGCCTGCCCGATCTCTATGACACCAGCGGAAACACCGGCGGCGCCGAGAATTCGACGGGCTTCTGGACGCTGTACTCCAGTGGATCGTATGGCAGCACCGGTGTTGCGGCCGAAGGCATCGGCAGCAAGCCGATCCCGATGAGTGCCTACGAGAAGATCTTTCTCGATTGGTCGAACTACGAGGTCGTAGGCCACGGCCAGAAGGTTTCGACCAAACTCGGACCGGCATCGACCAATACCAAGCAGGCGCAACAGCTGGTTCTACTGTTGCCGGACAAGCAGGTCAGCACCGCAATCCGCGCACCGTACGCCGGGAACTACGAGTACTACTCCGGATCGGGTAACAGCCTCGACAACGGCATGACCCGCCAGGTCACGTTGCCGGGCGGCGCGCCGTCCCTGAGCGCCAAGGTCTGGTACGCCATCGAGCAGGACTGGGACTACGCCTACCTGACGGTCAACGGCGCGCCGGTGGCGACCAACCGCTCGACGGTGACCGATCCGAACAACCAGAACTTCGGCAACGGGATTACCGGCTCCAGCGGTGGCTGGGTCGACCTGACCGCGAATCTTGCGGCGTATGCCGGGCAGACCGTGACCATCGGCTTCCGCTACTGGACTGATGGTTTCGAGGCCGAAGAAGGACTCTACGTCGACAACATCGCCATCACGGGACAGCCGTTGGACGGCGGCGAAATCGAACCCGGCTGGACGTATGCGGGCTTCGCGCGCACGACCAGCGACTACGCGCAATCCTTCTTCAATGCTTACTTCGCCGAATACCGCAACTACCGCGGCTACGACGACGGACTGCGCACCGGGCCGTACAACTTCGGGTTCGGGAACAATCCGGCGCTGGGCAACTGGGTCGAGCACTACCCGTACCAGGACGGTCTCCTCGTGTGGTATTACGACACGTCGTTCGACGACAATAACGTGGGCGATCACTGCCTTAACGGCCGCTGTGGCGGACTGTTTCTGCCGGTCGACGCGCATCCGGACCTGCTGCTGCGTCCGGACAACGGCCAGGTGTGGCGTCCGCGGTTCCAGTCGTACGACTCCACGTTCGGACTCGATCCGACCGACACGGTCTGTCTCCATGTGAACAGCGTGGAGCAGTGCTATGGCGGTCTTCCGGGCAACCCTTTGTTCAACGACATGGCGAACTACTGGGTGGCACCGAATCCGGCCATCGGCAACTTCGGCTGGTCCAGCGTGCAGATCCCGAAAACGGGCACGACGATCCGTGTGCTGAACACGTCCGCAAAGGACAACTTCATGCAGGTGCACGTCAACAAGTAAGACGCGCCCAAGCGGGCCGGGATCGCTCCCGGCCCGCGAACCATCTGCCAGTAAAGTACCGACGCAGGGTCAGCAGCGTTTTTCCCGGCCTTCGTGACCCGGTCATTCACGATCGGGGGCGCGGAGGCTTTTGTTTGCGGCAATCAGTAACGCACGGCGTGCATTCGCGAACGGTCGGATATGCGTTGGTGGCGAACGGCCGCCCAAGCAGTCCCAGTTCATGCGGCATAATGCCAATCTGCCCCGGGCCTAACACCAAATGACCATCGAACTGCACGCTTTCGACACCCCCAACGGCCGCAAGATCAGCGTCGCCCTCGAGGAGATGGCACTGGCGTATACGGTCAAGGTCGTCGATATTCGCAAGGGCGAGCAACACGACCCGGAATTCCTGAAGATCAGTCCCAACGCCAAGATTCCGGCCATCGTCGATTCGGACGGTCCCGATGGCAAGCCCGTGAGCGTCTTCGAGTCGGGCGCAATCCTCATCTATCTGGGCGAGAAAACGGGCAAATTCTGGCCGCGCGGCCTGGCCGCGCGCATACCCGTGCTCGAGTGGCTGATGTTCCAGCATGGCGGCTTCGGACCGATCCCCGGGCAAGTGCATCACTTCGTGGCGCTCGACGACGAACGTGATCGCCGCTACGGGCTCGAGCGTTACTCGAAGGAAACCAGGCGGCTCTACGGCGTCATGGACCGTCGCCTGGAAGCGCGCGAATTCTTCGCCGACGCACTGTCGATTGCGGACTTCGCGATTCTCGGCTGGGCATGGCGCCATCCCCGGCACAAGGTCGACCTCGCCGACTTCCCGTACGTCAAGCGGTGGTATGACACGATGATGGCACGACCCGGCGTGCAACGCGGATTCGCGGTCAAGCTGAGCTGAAACGGTGCCGGCAGCACACGACGCACGCCGAAGCGAACTTGCGGCGCCGGCGATCGCCATCCGTGTCCGCGATCGAGCTTCGATGCAACGCCGCGCCGTCGAAGCTGTCGTTCAGTAGATCCGCTCGTACGCCGGCAAAGTCAGAAACTCGACAAACGTATCGTCGTTGACGAGATCCGCGAAGATCTCGGCCGCGTCGTCGTACTTGCCCTCCGCGTAGGCGTCGCCCAGCAGTTCGCGGATCTTGGCGACCTCTTCCGGGATCATGGTGGCGACCATGGCCTTGGTGATCTTCCGGCCGTCGTCGAGCACGCCCTTGGGCGAGCGCATCCATTGCCAGACCTGCGAGCGCGAAATCTCGGCGGTCGCGGCATCCTCCATCAGGTTGTAGATCGGCACTGCACCCTGCCCCGCAAGCCAGGCGCCGATGTACTGGATCGCCACGTTGATGTTGAGCCGTAAGCCAGCCTCGGTAATCGGCTGCTCGGGCTCGAACCTGACCAGGTCCGCGGCTGTCACGTTGACATCGTCGCGCTTCTTTTGCGCGATCTGGTTCGGCGTGGGCATCAGGCGGTTGAAGGCCTCCAGCGCAACCGGAACCAGCGCAGGGTGCGCAACCCACGTTCCGTCATGCCCGTAAGTCGCTTCGCGTTCCTTGTCCGCCTTCACCTTGGCGAACGCTTCCGCATTGGCCTTTTCGTCATTTTTCACGGGGATCTGCGCCGCCATGCCGCCCATCGCATGCGCACTGCGCCGATGGCATGTCTTGACCAGCAATTCCGCGTAGCTTTTCATGAAGTGCGTGGTCATCGTGACCAGCGCGCGGTCGGCCAGGCAGAAGTCCTTGTTGCTGCGGAATTTCTTGATGCAGCTGAAGATATAGTCCCAGCGTCCCGCATTGAGCCCGGCGGAGTGCTCGCGCAGTTCGTACAGGATCTCGTCCATCTCGTACGCGGCCAGAATGGTTTCGATGAGCACTGTCGCCTTGATCGTGCCGCGCGCTACGCCGAGTTCGTCCTGCGCCATCACGAAGATGTCGTTCCACAGGCGCGCCTCGAGGTGGCTTTCCAGCTTCGGCAGGTAGAAATACGGGCCGCTGCCGCGCGCGACCAGTTCCTTCGCGTTGTGGAAGAAATAGAGCGCGAAGTCGAAGATTCCGCCGGACACGGGCTTGCCGTCGACCTTGACGTGCTTCTCCGGCAGATGCCAGCCCCGCGGACGCACGAACAGGGTCGCCACCTTTTCGTCGAGTTCGTAGGCCTTTCCCTCCGGTGACACGTAGTCGATTTTGCGCCGGACCGCATCACGCAGATTGATGTGTCCCTGCATGTTGTTGTCCCAGCGCGGCGTATTGGCATCCTCGAAGTCCGCCATGAACACGTTGGCGCCGGAATTGAGCGCGTTGATGACCATTTTGCGGTCGACCGGGCCGGTGATCTCGACGCGGCGATCCTGGATGTCGTCGCGCACCGGAGAACATTGCCAATCGCCCTCGCGCACCGAACGCGTCTCGGCAAGGAAGTCAGGCAGCTTGCCGGCGTCGAACTCTGCCTGGCGCGTTGCCCGCGCCGCCAACAATGCGTCTCGACGCGCACCGAACGCGCGCTGCAATTTGACGGCAAAGGCCATCGCTTCAGGCGTGAGAATCTGCGCGTACTCGGGAGTGACGCGGCCGGAAACTTCGACACCGGGACCAAAGTTCATTGCGCTCATCGGGGGCCTCGCTCGGACAGGCGTTGCAGCGATCGCCCGCCGCTATGCGGCCGACGATGGTGGAGATGATTGGTGAAAGAATTTGTGAAAGTCATTTTCATAAACGATATTGTACCGCAATCGAACCGTGGCGGACGGCAGGCGATCGACGAATCCGCTGGTGCTCCAGCGTCGCGCGGCTTTGCGCCAATTCGGTGAAGGCGCGCACCTCGATGGCGCACTTGCCGCCGATCCGGCCCCAGCCTACGCGACGCAGCTCGCAGCCGACATGGTATGGATCGCCGCGGCGGGCGCACTCGTCTTCTTCATGCAGACCGGGTTCGCGTTGCTGGCATCGGGCATGTCGCGCGCGAATAACGCGATCAACGTGATCATGAAGAACTATTGCGATGTGCTTCGCCGCTGCTCGAGCGCATCCGGGTCGACGACGTCTGGGGCGCCGTCGGTGTGCACGGGTTTGGTGGCGCCTGCGGCACGCTCGCCGCCGGCATGTTCAAGGCGGACGCGATGTTCAGCGTGGCCCAGATCGAGGTCCAGCTGATCGGCATCGGCGCCGCCTTCCTGTGGCATTTCCGACCACGCTGGCGGCTTACTGGATCCTGGACCGCCTGTTCGGCGTGTGCGCGCCGGCAATCGATGAGCAGCGCGGTCTCGACTACAGTGAGCACTACGAGATCGGCTATCCGGAGTTCCAGCGCGACGCGTTGCACCAGGGCAAGAACTGAACTGGCGCGGCGGGGATGCCGGAAGCGGCGCTGTTCGCGCCGCGCAGACTTCTCTAGCCCCGCATCGCGATTACGCCACGGCAGTCTGGACCGGGGCCGGCGCCGAGATGGCGAGCAGCTGCGCGGTCGCGGCCCGGTTCACCGCACTGACCAGTGCGCGCAGTGTCGCGGTCACGATATTCGCATCGCGACCCACGCCGTAGATGGTTCGCTCGCTGCCGACGCGCAACTGAATATAGGCGACGGCCGTCGCGTCTTCGCCCGCGCCGATCGCATGCTCGTGATAATTCATCACGTGGATCGGCAGGCCGAGCCCGCTGCGGATCGCTGCGACGAAGGCGTCGACCGGGCCGTTGCCGGCGCCATGCAGCACTGTCTCCACGCCGTGGACCTGCAGGTGCGCCGCCAGGTGCTCGACCGTCCCGTCGGCGCCGTTGTGCTGGGCGCGATGCCCGACGTAGCTGATCGGCGTCGTGGCAGCCAGATACTCCCGCTCGAACGCTGCATGGATCTCGCGCGACGACAGTTCCTTGCCGGAGTCGTCGGTGATTGCCTGGATTACCTGGCTGAATTCGATCTGCAGAAGCCGCGGCAACGCCAGCCCATGATCACGCTCGAGGAGGTACGCGATGCCGCCCTTGCCCGACTGGCTGTTGACGCGGATCACGGCTTCGTAGGTACGACCGAGGTCCGCCGGGTCGAGCGGCAGGTACGGAACGTCCCACACCGGGTTTCCACGCGCGAGATCGGCTGCACGCGCGGCAAGTCCCTTCTTGATCGCGTCCTGGTGCGATCCCGAGAAGGCCGTGAACACGAGTTCGCCACCATACGGATGCCGCGGGTGGACGGGCAACTGGTTGCAGTACTCGACGGTGCGGATGATCTCGCCGATATCCGAGAAATCGATGCCCGGGTCGATTCCCTGCGAGTGCAGGTTGAGGCCGAGCGTCACCAGGCACACATTCCCGGTCCGTTCTCCGTTGCCGAACAGGCATCCTTCAACACGATCTGCCCCGGCCATCACCGCGAGCTCCGCCGCGGCCACGCCGCAGCCACGGTCATTATGCGGATGCACGGACAGCACGACGCTGTCCCGGCGGGCCAGGTGCCGATGCATCCATTCGATCTGGTCGGCAAAGACATTGGGCGTGGCCATCTCGACGGTCGCCGGCAGGTTGATGATCGCCTTGCGCTCGGGCGTTGGTTGCCACACGTCCAGCACCGCGTCGCAGACCTCCGCCGCGTAGTCGAGCTCCGTGCCGGTGAAGCTCTCCGGCGAGTACTGGAAGGTCCATTCGGTGTCGGGTTGCGCGCGCGCGCAGGCAAGCACGACCTCGGCGGCATCCATGGCAATCTGGCGCACGCCCGCGCGGTCGAGCTGGAATACGACTCGTCGCTGCGTCGTGGACGTGGAGTTGTACAAGTGCATGATCGCCTGCTTCGCACCCTTGAGCGCCTCGAACGTGCGCTCGATGAGCGGCGCCCGCGCCTGCGTCAGGACCTGCACGTTCACGTCATCGGGAATGAGGTTTTCCTCGACCAGCTTGCGCACAAAATCGAAGTCGGTCTGCGAGGCCGCGGGGAATCCGATCTCGATCTCCTTGTAGCCCATCTTCACGAGGAGCCGGAACATGCGCAGCTTGCGTTCGGCATCCATGGGCTCGATCAGGGCCTGGTTGCCGTCGCGCAGGTCGACGCTGCACCACACGGGTGGACGACTGATCACCCGCGACGGCCAGGTGCGGTCGGCGAGGTCGATCGGAGCAAACGGGAGGTACTTGGCGGACGGGTCGATCTTCATGGGTGTTTCCTTGGTGTTTCCTCGTGGGCGGACGTCGATTCACGTTGCGCACCATGGACGGCAAGACTTCGTGCTCCGCTGGTTTGCGGAGAACGCGCGCACTGCTCGAATTGGGGGGTAGGTTTATGTGCGCGCGGGGCGCAGCAGCAGCAGACCGCCAAGGGCGAGCGCGCGCAGCGACGCAAGCGGCGTCCGGGCGATCGTGGCGGTCGAAGAAATGCTGCTCATCGGAAGAATCTATCCCAAAACACCCCGGCATGCAACCTTGGGCGCGGCGAACGGGGCATCGCGCCCTTGATCTGTGGCATCGGGCTCCGATCCGCTCCGTCGGGTGCGTGCACAGTTGTTGCCCCTGGGACCACGGGTGAGGCCGATGGCATAATGCCGCGCCGTCGGGCTGCGCCGCCCGACCAGATCCCGGCCTCGCAGCGACTTGACTCCATCATCCGCTTACACTCCTCCGAGGTCCGGCAGCCCGGGCGCCGCGCTGCGCGACCTCGTGGGCCTTCTGCTGTGTGTCGGCGTGGCGGGTGCGGTGTCGGTGTGGCGCGGCCAGGACGCCAACTGGGATCTGCAGAACTATCACTATTACAACCCATGGGCATGGTGGAACGGGCGCATTTTCGATCGCGATATCGTCGCCGCCCAGCTGCAGACGTTTCACAACGCGCTGTTCGACCTGCCCTTCTACGCGATGGTGCAGATGGACTGGCCGCCGCGCGTGATCGCGTTCGTGCTGGCGGTACCGGCGGGAATCGCGGCCTTCTTCCTCGCCAAGCTGTTGCCACTCCTGTTCGCCGACCTACCGGTCGCCACTCGCCGCATTGCGACGGCCGTCGCGTTCGCGATCGGCGTGACGTCGGCCATGAGCATCGCCACGCTTGGTACGACGATGAACGAATGGCCGCTCGTGGCGTTGCTGCTGCCCGCACTCTGGCTGCTCGTGCGCGCGATCGTCGCGCGCCCGGCCGGGATGCTTGCGCTTACGACACTCTTTGGCGCCGGCGCGCTCGTCGGGCTGGCGGCCGGGGGCAAGCTCACGGCGGCGACCTTCGCGGTGGGCATCTGCGCCGCACTGGTCGTGCGCAACATCCTTGAACCGCGTGGCCTGCGCCGGGGTTTGGTGGAGGCGTTCCTGTTCGGCCTGGGTGTACTGGCGGGCCTGGCGGTCACCTTCGGCCCCTGGGGTTACGCGCTGTGGACGCATTTCCAGAGCCCGGTGTTCCCCTATTTCAATCAATGGATCCAATCGCCGTGGTGGATCAACGAGCCGGTACTGATCCGCGTCTACGGACCTCACGGACTCGGCGAATGGCTGCTCTTCCCATTTCGCCTGTGGGGCGGGCAATCCTTCGTGACCGAGGTGCCTTACCAAGATGGCCGGTTCCCGCTCGTGTGGGCGCTGGCCATTCTTGCCGGGGCCGCCTGGCTCTCGCATCGCGCCGGCCGATACGAGTTGCCCAGCGTCGGCTCAGGCGTCAGCGCCGCGTGGCGATTCCTGACGGCATTCTTCGTGGTCTCGTTCCTCTTGTGGACCGCGCAGCATTCGATCTACCGGTACATCCTCGTGCTGGACGTGCTGACCGGGGCGGTCATCGTGACGCTGCTGCAACGACTGGTGCGCCCCGGCTACTTTGCCGGCATCGCCATCGTGGCGGCGATCGCGATCATCGCGACCACGCGCCCCGCCGACTGGTATCACGGGAAGTTCGGCGCACAGTGGTTCGACGTCAGGGCTCCGCGCGTTGATCCGGGCGCGCTCATCGTGATTACGACCGACGAGCCGGTCGGCTTCGTGCTGCCGTTTCTCCCGGCGGATGCCCGTCATGTCGGCATCGCCAACAACATCATCTCGCCGTTGGTGGCTGCAAGGCTTACGGCCACGATAGCGCAAACTGTCCGCGACCATCGCGGGCCGGTCTATCAGCTCACCGCGCCGCCGGGGAGCGGTACCGACGCGTTGGGACGTCTGGGCCTCCGGCGCGAGCCCGCGCAATGCTGGCCGATCCGCACGAATCTGCGTACCAAAGAATCGATCGAGTTGTGCCGCCTCGAACGGGTCGACGGCGCGGGCGATCGCCGCAGCGACTGAACGCAAGAGCTCGCTGCTCAGCGTACCCGAACCAGGGAACACAGCTCGAGCGGCGTCACGCGCAGATTGGTGTGAATCAGTGCACAGGACGATTGCTCGAGTTGCATCTTGGCGAGCGCGTCGACCCCGACCTTGCGGCCTGCGGGTGCGGCCAGTGAATAGAGCGGCCCACGATGGTCGCGGATGGCTTCAGCGATCGAGCGCTGCAGGCGATTGCGTTTCTCCGGCCAGTTGATGTTGCTCACGAGGCCGGCGAAGCGCGTCCCCGCCGGAAACGAAGGCAGCACGTAGGACATCGGCTCGTCGGAGACCAGCAGTACCAGCGCATCCGGTCGCACCGCCGGCATGGCGACGGCCAGGAAGGCTTCTCCGAAGCGCTCGCGCCACCACGTCGGGAACTTGGCACTCACGAGCACCAGTGCAAGCACGACCACCAGCGCAGGCTTGACCCTGCCGACCGGCACCAGTCGGACCAGGAGTACGACGATCCACAATCCCGCCAGCAGTTCGAGCGGAACCAGATACCGGTAGATGCGGTAGACGATTGCCCAGCACGCGAACGAGACGATGCAGTAGACCGCGAGGAATCCCAGGCCGGGCACGGCCGCTACGCTAGTTACCGCGGGCTCGGATCGTGCGCGCCAGCGCCTTGCCGCCGCGAGCGTCAGCGCCACGATGATCAACACATAGAGCACGGCCGGTCGCGCATCCCTGAACTCGGGCTCGGCGACATAGCGTTCCAGCTTCCACAGCAGGATGAACGGAAAGGCGAGCCATTCGAGCAGCGAACCCGGACCGTAGCCGCGCGGCGAGAAGGACTCGGGGTCGGCCCATTCGGAACGGAACACCTGGTTGAAGTAGGGAAACAGCGGATTGCCGAAGCGCGTGTAGAGTTCCAGCATCCACGGCCCGGCGGTGACCGCGAATGCGCCGAGGGCCGCCGCCGCGATCAGAATCGCGCGTGTCACACGGGTGCGCCAGGGCGCCGCGATCAGAAGCACACCGAGCACGAGGCCGGGCACATAGAGCATCCCGGTCAGCTTGAGTCCGGCCCCGGCACCCACGAGAGCGCCAGCGGCAAGCGCCTCCGCGTTCGTGGGGCCTCCGTAGCGCAGGTTGCGCACGCAAAGCCATAGCGCGGCGAGGACGAAAGCCGCGGTCGCCCAGTCGTTGGTGGTGAGGCCGATGAGGCTGATCGGCATGGGCGCGGTGACGCCGATCGCGATGGCTGTGCAAATCGCCGCGCTGCGAATCTCCGCCGGACAGTCGCGCAAGGCAAGGACGACGATCCGCGCGAAAAAATACCAGGCGAGGCCGGTGGGAATCGCCATCAGCATCGCGATCACCGGCGGCGGCAGGTTGGAGGCGACCATGGCGTAGAACGGCAGGTCCAGGTACGGACTGTGATACGTCTGCAACTGCGCCGGCGCGAGGTCGAATCCCAGGCGATCGTGCACGAACGCCCATGCATTGTAGAAGTGATAGTTCTGCAGATCCCAGCTCGCGTCCTGGCGCAGTGCGACCGACGCCAGGGCAGCGAGCGCGAGCGTGAGCGGCAGCCACGCCCAGCCGGGCAGGCGCAGATTGCGCGCACGTTGCAGCAGGCGGGGGGGCGCGATCATCCGCTGTGGGTCCCGCGAGAATCGTCGCGACGACGCGCGAAGGCTAGCGACGCGTCGCTGCGTTCGCGGCCGCGAGATAGGCGAGACGCTTGGCCTCGCGGCGGCCGCGGGCCACGCTGTCGAGGATCAATCCACAGACAATGGACAGCGAGGCCAGCAACATCAACCCGGTGGCGAGCACCGCGGTCGGCAGGCGCGGGACGAGACCAGTCTGCAAATACTCCGAGACCACTTCAGCGCCGAGGATGGCGCCCGCCAGCGCGAACGCGCCGGCACACAGGGAAAAAAACGGCAACGGACGGATGTCGCGGAACAGCCGCGCCATCGTCGCGAGGATCCGGAATCCGTCGCGATAAGTGGGGAGTTTGCTTGCCGAGCCCTCCGGCCGCTCGAGGTATCGGGTGACGACCTCGGCACACGGAATGCGCATCTCCAGCGCATGCACGGCGATTTCGGTCTCGATCTCGAAGCCGCGGGCCTCCGATGGAAATGACTTCACGAACCGGCGGGAAAACACCCGGTAACCGGAAAAGACATCGCGCGGCCTCTCGCCGAACAGCACGCCGAGCAGCCAGTTGAAGGCGCGATTGCCGAACTGGTGCCCGCGGCGGTAAGCGCCGGTTCGGTCCTCGTGGTCGCGCACCCCGGTCACCATGTCGAGGTTCTCCGCGCTGAGCCTCTCGATCATGTCGGGTGCGCGTCCGGCGTCGTAGGTCGCATCACCGTCACAAACGATGTAGACATCAGCGTCGATGTCCGCGAACATCCGCCGCATCACGCCGCCTTTGCCCGGCCGCGGCTCATGGCGGACGATGGCGCCGGCCGCGCGCGCAATGTCGCCGGTGCCATCGGTCGAGCGATTGTCGTAGACGTAGACCTGGCAACCCGGAAGTGCAGCACGAAAAGCCGCGACGACCCGGGCCACGGTGGCGGCTTCGTTGTAGCAGGGGACGAGCACCGCCACGTCGATCGGCCGTACTTCGTTCACGACGAGGT
>CAVWPC010000055.1:0-15063 GCA_963756765.1 uncultured beta proteobacterium
GCCAACCGGAAACTACTGGCCTTCGCACAGATGCCGGCCAGAATCCAGGGAGTACCCGACGTGGACCGGCCGGGCGCGGCCGATCACGAACGCTCCTGACCCGGATTCGCGCAGCTGGCCAACAGCAATCGGCTCGACAGGCAGCTCGCGTACACAGGCGGTCAGTGCGCGGTCGCGGATGCGCGCGAGCGGTCGCAGCTGGGCCGAAGGGCGGTCGGCCAAGGAAATTGCGGCGCAGCTGGACATCTCGCCGCGCACGGTCGAGTTCCACAAGTACCAGCCGATGGATGCGCTGAAGCAGCAGGGCAACGCGGAGCTGGTGCACTTTGCCATCAAGAACGGGATCGTGTCGATCTGATCGGCAGCGTTTTCGTTCCCGTAGTTTCCGTGCACTAACCCAGTAGATTTGCGAGGTCACCGCCTGCGGTGAACCGAATAGTCTAGCCGCCATGAGCACGTGGCCTCGCGATGGCGAAAAATCTGGTTCAGGCAGCAGGCGCGCGGTGCGCGAGCACGCGGCGAAGTGCGTACTGCTCGCCGACCGGCACCACAGCCTGATCGAGGGCGTCCGCGGATTGCTGGAAACGGCTTTCGGGACCATCTTCATGGTCGCGGACGAAGCGTCCCTGCTCGAAGGCGTGGAGCGATTGACGCCTTCGGTTGTCATCGTCGATCTCGCGCTGGCTGCGGGCGATTGGCTGCGGCTTCTGCGAACACTGCGGGAGAAGTCACCCGCCGCAAAGGTGATCGTCCTGAGCGTGTACGACGAGATGTCGGTCGCCCGCGCAGCGATGGCGACGGGGGTCGATGCATTCGTGCTGAAGCGCGGGATTGCGACGGACATGCTCGATGCGGTCGCCGCAGTCGCCGACGGCCACACATACATTTCCCCGGGCATTCGTGGATTTCCGGCCGCATGACGAAGGAGCCACCTGCCATGAGACTCGCCACCACGCTGTCGACGTTGCTGCTCCTGTCGCTGCTCGGCGCGTGCGCAAGCAGGCCGGTGAATCCTCCGATCACGCAGACCGACCCGCGCACCGGCTATCGCTTCGAGACGCGCCAGGCGCAGAGCAGGAACAGCAACGAGAATCTCGTCATCCTCGCCTTTTCGGGCGGAGGGACGCGCGCCGCGGCGTTCTCCTATGGTGTCCTCGAGTTCCTGAAGCGCACCGAGATTGCGGCACCGAATGGCGCCAGGTTCCGGCTACTCGATTCCATTGACGTCATCACCGGCGTTTCGGGCGGCAGCTTCACTGCGCTCGCCTACGGCTTGTACGGCGACAAGCTCTTCGACGACTACGAGCAGCGGTTCCTGAAGCGCAACGTGCAGGGCGAGCTCATCTCGCGCGCCTTCAGCCCGCGCTACTGGGGAGACCTGTCGTCGGAGGGCTGGGGCCGGTCCGAACTGGCTTCGCAGCTGTACGACGAAATCCTGTTCAACGGCGCCACGTTCGGCGATCTCAACCGCGGCAATGGCCCGATGATCCTGGCGTCGGCCACGGACATCTCGACCGGCTCGCGCTTCGTCTTCAACCAGGGCACGTTCGACATCATCTGCTCGGATCTCAATGCGGTCCCGCTTTCGCGTGCAGCCGCGGCCTCGTCGGCGGTGCCGGTGGTGCTGTCGTCCATTACCGTCAAGAACTACGGTGGCAACTGCAACTGGAGTCCGCCACCGTGGGCAAATCTCTTCATCGACAACGACAACCCGCCACGCCCAGCGGCGCGCGCGATCCGGTCGCTGAAGAATCTGCAAGCCTACGGCGACAGCGCCAAACGGCCCTATCTGCATCTGGTCGACGGCGGCGTATCCGACAACGTCGGCATGCGCGGCGTGCTCGATGCGCTGGAAGTCCTCCAGGCGTTGCACGAGGCCGGCTTGCCATCGCCGCTCGACCACGTCAAACGGATCATCGTCTTTGTCGTCAATTCGCTGTCGTCGCCGCCGACCAATTGGGACGAGTCGTTCAGCCCGCCGGGCACGATCGACATCCTGCTGAAATCGGCGGGCACGCCGATCGACGCGTTTTCCTACGAGACGATCGAGCTCTTGCGGGACACTGCGGCGCGGTGGAACACCATGCGCCTGATCCGCAGCTCTGCCGCCTTCGCAGCCAACAAGGATCCGGCGATTGCTCAGGCCTTGCGCGTCCCGGCAGCCGATATCTACGCGATCGACGTCTCGTTTTCCGCATTGAAGGACAAGAAGGAGCTCGAGTACCTGAACCTGCAGCCGACCACGTTCGTGCTGGAACCGGAGGCGGTCGACCGGCTGCGCGCCGCCGGCGGGACCATCATCATGGATTCGCCGGAGTTCAAGCGTCTGCTGAAGGATTTGGGTGGAACGCTTGTGACGCAACCCCCGGCGACTGCAAGGCCGCCGGCGCCATAGCGCCGCGCCAGCGCCGAGTGCCAACAGCCAGCAGCCAGCAGCCAACCAGGAGTCTTCGACAAAATGCAGACGCATCGATTAGAAGCGGAGTGCGCATGGGCGCGATTCAATTGGCGCTCCTTGCTTGCCGCGCTCCTGGTGTTGTTCTGCGCGTCAGGTGCGATCGCGCAGGCACCCGCGGCCGCTGGTGGGGTACCCGTTGCGCTCTCTGTGCAAGAGCTGGACAAGCTCGTCGCGCCGATCGCGCTTTATCCCGACGACCTCGTCGCCATCGTCCTTCCGGCCGCGACGAACCCGTTGGAACTGGTGCAGGCCGATCGCTTTCTGGACAAACGCAAGACGGATCCCAAGCTGCCTGTCGACGAAAAATGGGACGACGCGGTGAAGTCGCTCCTCAACTACCCCGACGTCGTGAAGCTGATGAGTCGTGACCTCGACTGGACGGCGGCGCTCGGAGAGGCGGTTGTAGACGACCAGGGCGCGGTGCTCGACGCCATCCAGAGCTTCCGGCGCAGGGCGCAGTCGGCGGGCAACCTCAAGACCGACGACAAACAGGTGATCACGGTGGAGAAGGAGCTCGTCACGATCGTGCCGGCCGATCCGCAGGTGATTTACGTTCCCCAGTACAACCCCACCACGGTCGTGACTTACGGCGCGGGGCCTGTCTACGGCTACTGGCCCACACCGTATCCCTCTTACTACTACCCGTATGCGCCCGGCGCTGCCTTGGCAACCGGCATCATCTGGGGCGCAGCGATCGGCGCAGCGTGGAACGGAGGGCACTACGGCGCGAACTGGGGAGGAGACAACAACATCACGATCAACCGCGGCGACAACAACATCAACACCGGCAATCGCAACAATGTGAATCGTCCCGGCCAGCAGCCGGCGAACAAGACTGCGTGGAAATCGAACAAGCAGGCGGGGCAAGTGAGCGGCGCTACGCGACCTGGAGGGCGAGTGGGCGATCCGGCCGGCGGCCGAGTCTCGACCGCTGACAGGGGTGCGATGGGCGGTGCCCCCTCGAACAGGGCGGGCGGAGCGGGCAACGCGATGGCGGGTCGCAATGAAGGCTCGTTCAACGCATCGCCGCGCGACCAATCCGGGGGCCGTGGCAGCGGTGGCGGCGCGGGCATGGCGGGGCGCAACCCGGGAACCTCGTTCAGCGCGTCCCCGCGCGATCAATACGGGGGTCGCGGCGGTGGGGGTGGCGGCGGCGACGCATTCGGTGGCTATGGCTCGGGTCGCCAGGCACAGATGGATAGCTCGCGCGGCGCGGCCAGTCGGGGCTCGATGTCCGGCGGCGGCGGCGCACGGCCGATGCAGGCCGGTGGCGGCGGGGCCTCTCGTGGAGGCGGAGGTGGGGCCGCCGGGCGCGGAGGCGGAGGTGGTGGCGGGCGTGGCGGTGGCGGCGGTGGTCGTGGCGGTGGTGGTGGCCGTGGACGCTGAGGAGCTACGAATGAAGCGCGCATGCAAACCCGACAAGGTGACAAAGGCCATGAACGGATTCAACGTGATCGATGCGACGCGCCGGATCGCGTTGCTGTTCTTACTGGTGCTCCCGATGGCCGTCGCGGCAGCTGAGCAAACGACCTTCGCCTCGCCTGAGCAAGCGGTGGATGCGCTGATCGCAGCGCTCAAGGCGGACGACGATGCGGCCATGCTGGCCATCTTCGGCGACAAGCACAAGAGCCTCGTGGTGATGTCCGACCGCGCCGAGAATTCCGCATCTCGCGCCGAGTTGCTCGCGCGGATGCAGTCGTTTCGCAATCTTCAGGCGACAGGCGCGGACCGCCGCACACTCTACATCGGAGGCCAGGCATGGCCCATGCCCATTCCCATCGTCCGCAGCGGGACGCAATGGCGCTTTGCCACGGAATTAGGCGAGGAGGAGATCTTCAATCGCCGCATCGGCGCCAACGAGAACAGCGCTATCGCCGTGCTGCACGCCTATCTCGACGCGCAGCGGCAATACGCGTCGCGCGACCGCGACGGTGATGACGTGCTCCAATATGCGCGCAAGATCGGCAGCACGCCCGGCAAGCACGACGGGCTCTATTGGGAGGCGGCCGACGACGGTGAAGAAAGCCCCTTCGGACCACTGATCGCCGAAAGTTCGGCGTATCTCAAAGGTCACAAGACGGGCGATGCGTACCGCGGATATCACTTCCGCGTCCTCGACCGGCAAGGCAAGAATGCACCCGGCGGCGCCTACAGCTACGTCATCAACGGCCGCATGATCGCCGGCTTTGCGATGGTCGCGTACCCCGCAGTCTATGGCGAAAGCGGCGTGATGACGTTCATCGTCAGCAACAACGGCAAGATCTTCGAGAAGGACCTGGGAAAGAACTCCGAAAAGATCGGCGCCGCGATGACCACATTCAATCCGGGACCTGGATGGAATCTGGTGGCGGGGCGCGCGGCGAACTGAACACGCCGCCGCCGCGCTTCCCCTCGCGGGACGACCAAGATGACATCCGCATCAGCCCCTATCGCCACGAGCCAATCCGAAGTGGCGAACGATTTCTCTCTCGTTCTGGGCGGCCCGCTCTTCCAGCTCTTCCGGCGTGCCCGTCTCACCGGCAGCGCGCTCGAGCTTGTCAAGCGGCGCGTTGTCGTCATCGCGCTGTTTGCCTGGCTGCCATTGCTGGTGCTCTCGGTCATCGAGGGTACGGCTTGGGGCACCGCCGTCAAGGTCCCGTTCCTGTTCGACATCGACGCGCAGGTGCGCTTTCTGGTGGCATTGCCGCTGTTGATCGTGGCCGAGCTCGTCGTGCATGAGCGCACGCGCACGGTCGTCGGAGAATTCGCGTCGCAAGGTCTCGTGCCAGATACGCTACGCGCGCGTTTCGCGCTCGTGCTGGAGAGTGCGTTCAAGCTGCGCAATTCGGTCGTCGCCGAGGTCGCGATCATCGTGTTCGTCTATGTCGTCGGCATCTTCATCGTGTTTCGGTCTTACAACGCCCTCGACGTAACGACCTGGTACGCGGCGCCGGAAGGGGGCAGCTTTCGGCCGCAACTCGCCGGATGGTGGTATCTCCTTGTCAGCCTCCCTCTGTTCCAGTTCATCCTGCTGCGATGGTACTTCCGCCTGTTCATCTGGATGCGCTTCCTCTGGCAGGCGTCACAGCTGCCGCTCGCCTATGCGCCCATGCATCCGGATCGGATGGGCGGCATCGGCTTTCTTGCGCGTGTCACGCACGCTTTCGCGCCGATCCTGGTCGCGCAAGGCGCGCTGCTCGCGGGCACGCTGGCCAACAAGATACTGTTCGCCGGGGCGGTCCTCACGTCGTTCAAGGGCGAGATCATCGCCGTGGTTGTGGTCATGGTCTTCTTCATCCTCGGTCCCTTGCTGGTCTTCGCGGCACCTCTGGCCGCTGCCAAGCGAGCTGCGCTGCGCGACTACGGCCAGCTCGCGCGGTCCTACGTCGACGAGTTCGACGACAAGTGGCTGCGTGGCCGGGCGGCGAAGGACGAGCCGCTGGTGGGAAGCGCCGACATCCAGTCGCTGGCCGATCTCGGCAACAGCTTCGAGGTAGTGCGCACAATGCGCACCATCCCGATCACGGGGGACATGGTGGTTCAGCTCGTCGCCATGACGCTGCTCCCGGTCGTGCCGCTGCTGCTCACTATGATCTCGCTGGAAGACCTATTCAAGCAGTTCCTGAAGGTCGTGTTTTAGAAAAGGTTCGAGACGTGAGCGAAAACGCGGAGCACCGCAGGCTCGACGAGGCGCGCAAAGGCGGCGTTGCATGGAAGCGCTGGGGTCCGTACCTGAGCGAGCGCCAGTGGGGCACGGTGCGCGAGGACTACAGCCACAGCGGGGACGCCTGGAACTACTTTACCCACGACCAGGCACGGTCGCGCGCTTATCGGTGGGGCGAGGACGGACTGGCCGGCATCAGCGACGATCACCAGCGGCTGTGCTTCGCACTGGCGCTGTGGAACGGAAATGATCCCATCCTGAAGGAGCGCGCATTCGGGCTGGCGAACAGCGAGGGCAACCACGGCGAGGACGTCAAGGAATACTACTTCTACCTCGCCTCGACCCCGACCCACTCGTACATGAAGTACCTGTACAAGTACCCGCAGGCGGCCTATCCGTACCAGGACCTCGTCACCACCAATCGTAGTCGTGGCAAGCACGAAGCCAAGTACGAGCTTCTCGACACCGGCGCTTTCGACGACAACCGCTATTTCGACGTGTTCGTCGAATACGCCAAGGCCGGGCCGGACGACGTCCTGATCCGGATCAGCGCGTGCAACCGCGGACCCGACGCGGCGGCGCTGCACGTCCTGCCGACGCTGTGGTTTCGCAACACCTGGTCGTGGCAGGGCGGCGGCGCCAAGCCGGGCGTCTCGCGGGCGAAGCTCGTCGGTCACTCGGTCGTTCGGGCGCGCGGCGCCGACGTGCCGATGCAGCTACCGCTAGCGGATTACTACCTCTATTGCCACGGCGACATCCCGCTTCTGTTCGCCGAGAACGAGACCAACCACGTACGGCTCTTCGGCTCGCCGAATGCCTCTCCGTATGTCAAAGACGGCATCGACCAGGCCGTGGTCCATGGCAACGCGTCTGCGGTGAATGTCGCGCAGGAGGGAACGAAGGTCGCCGCGCACTACGAGACGATCGTCGGTGGAGGGAAAACGCACGTCATCCGCCTCCGGCTGACGACGCGCGCGCCGGACACATCGATTAAGCCGTTCGGCGACTTCGATGCGCTGTTCGCGACCCACGTTAGCGAGGCGGATTTGTTCTATCGCGCCATCACGCCGCCTGCCATCCGCGACGATCGGCTGGTGCTGGGGTCGACGCGCCCCTGCCTGTGACCTTGTTTAATGCGGAGGCAATGCAATGAGTGAAATCAAACCACGCTGGGAATGGCGGTCGTTCGGTCCGCGGTTCGGGGAAGCGGAGAAGCGGTTGGCAGCGCTCACGCCGAGCGGCATACAGGAGAGCGATGAGGTCTATTTGCTGACGGGCGCTGGCGGCAACGTGAAGTTCCGCGCGGCGCTGATGGACATCAAGGAGTTGCGGCAGGTCAACGCCGACGGCCTCGAACAGTGGACGCCGGTCATGAAGGCGGCGTTCCCGATCGATGCAGCCGAGGCGACGAAGTTGTTCGAAGCACTCCGGCTCCCGGCACCTTCGCGCACTCCGAAGGGCTACACGCTCGACGAGTTCATAGCAGTGGTCGCCACGCCAGGTGGAATGATTCGTGCGGTGAAGGTCCACAAGCGACGGACGCGCTACACGGTCGGCGGCTGCATGTCTGAACTGTCCGACGTCATTGCAAACGGCAAGCCCACGCGCACGATCGCAGTCGAATCGGAGGATGCGGCAGCAGTCGTCCGTGCCGTGAGGGAGCTCGGCTTGGGCGACTACAGGAACACCAGTTATCCCCTTGGACTGGCGGCCTTGCTCGATGACCACCCCGCGCGGTACGCGGTGATCGACGTTGGCACCAACTCCGTCAAGTTCCACGTCGGCGAACGGGACACTGGCGGGAAGTGGCGCACGGTCGCGGACCGCGCGGAACTGACCCGCCTTGGTGAGGGGCTGGAGGATCAGGGGTCGATCACCGACACAGCGCTCGAGAGGACGGCAACCGCGATTGCCGGCATGGTCGACGAAGCGAAGCGGTACGGCGTACAGGCGATTGCCGCCGTAGGCACGGCCGGCCTGCGCATCGCTAAGAACGGCAGCCAGGTCGTAGCCGCCATCCAGGCGCGCACCGGAGTTCTCATCGAGGTGATCTCGGGCGAAGAGGAGGGCCGGCTGGCCTACGTTGCCACGAAGGCCGGTCTCGGCTTGACCAAGGGCTCGCTCGTCGTCTTCGATACCGGGGGCGGTAGTTCGCAGTTCACCTTCGGGCACGACGCCAGCGTCGACGAGCAGTTCAGCGTCGATGTCGGTGCAGTGCGGTATACCGAGCGTTTCCACCTCGATCGCGCAGTTTCGCCCGAGGTGCTGCGCGAAGCCATGGCGGCGATCTCGGCTGACCTGGCACGCATCGAGGGACGCCCGAGTCCCGACGCGCTCGTCGCAATGGGCGGCGCGGTGACCAACATCACCGCGGTCATGCATCGGCTCGCTACCTACGACCCCGAGGTCGTGCAGGGCACCGTCCTCGACCGCGCCGAGATCGATCGTCAGATCGAGCTTTACCGGTCGCGAGATGCTGAGGCCCGCCGCGCCATCGTCGGCCTCCAGCCGAAGCGGGCCGACGTCATCCTTGTCGGTGCCTGCATCGTCCGTACCGTCATGGAGAAGCTGGGCAAGCAAAGTTTCACGGTCAGCGATCGCGGCCTGCGCCACGGTGTGCTGGCCGAGCGCTTTGGAGGCTGACGGGCGCGTGGCGCTGCATGATGAAGGCCCTGCCGAACAGGACGGGATTTCCACTTTTTACGACGAGAGGGATGCAAGCCATGACTGTCAGGACAGCCAAGAAAGGCGTGAAGCGCACAGCGCGCGCAAAGCCCGTGAAGACAGCGAAGTCGGCAACAGGTCGGAAAGCGGCCAAAGTCGGTGAGCCCGCATTGGCAAAGCCATTTACGGCGGAGGAAATGGTCGAAGTCTTCAAGCTCATCAAAGGGGGGTCCAGCGTCGAAATGAAGTTGTCGGTCCCTCTTGTGGGCCAGCGCGCCACGATCAAGGGCATCGGCCTCGACCCGGTCGAGGCCCAGCCGCGGCAGGCGTTCTTCTTCGACACGCCCGACCTCGCCTTGAACCGGGCCGGCGTTGTGGTCCGGGCGCGGCGCATCCAGGGCGGCGACGCCGATACGGTCATCAAGTTGCGCCCTGTGAATCCCTCTACCATCGACCCCGAGCTTTCCCGTTCGAATTCCTTCAAGGTCGAGGTGGATGCAATGCCGGGCGGGTTCGTATGCTCGGCGTCATTCAAGGGCGTTTGCACCGGCCAGGAGGTGATCGACGTGAGCACAGGCGCGATGCCCCTGCGCAAGCTCTTCTCCAAGGAACAGCGCGCTTTCTATGACGCGCACGCGCCAGCGGGCATCACGATGGACAAGCTGGTCATCCTGGGCCCCACCTTCCTGCTCAAGGCCAAGCACCAGCCGAAGGCCAAGGAACTCGATCGCCCGATTACCGTGGAAATGTGGCTCTATCCCGATGGCACGCGCGTCATGGAGATCTCTACCAAGGCCCTTCCGAAAGAAGCCTTCCAGGTCGTCGCCGACTTCAAGGCCTACCTCGCCCGCTACGGCATCGCGCTGGGTGCCGACCAGTCTGCGAAGACCAAGTCCTCGCTGGAATACTTCAGTGCCAGGCTCAAGGAGGAGGCATTGGCCAGCTGAGCGGCCAGGGACCATAACTCAGGCCATGCCCGACACGGCGGACACTCGACTGGGTCGCGCCGTGCTTCCCGTCGTCAGCGCGCATCCGGGCGAGACGGGAGTGCATCCGCTTACTGATCCGCGGGACGCGTTCGCGGCCCGCATTCTCATGGCGGCGAGCGCGGAAAGCTCGCTCGATGCGCAGTACTACATCTGGCACGGCGACCCCGTGGGATACCTCATGTTCCGGGCGCTGTGGCAGGCGGCGCAACGGGGCGTGCGCGTACGCCTGCTGCTCGATGATCTCAATACGGCTGGGCTGGACGACACCATCGCCGCGCTGGACGTGCATCCGAACATCGAGGTCCGCCTCTACAATCCCATGGCTCACAGGAGCATTCGGGCGCTCAACTTCGTCACGGATGCCAGGCGCGTGAATCGCCGGATGCACAACAAGTCGTTCACGGTGGACCACCTCGTGACCGTGGTTGGCGGCCGCAACATTGGCGACGAGTACTATGGCGCAGGCACCGGCGCGATGTTCATCGACATGGACGTCATCCTGGTGGGCACGGCCGTGCGCGAAGTGGCGACGCAATTCGACACCTATTGGAACAGTCCGTCCGCGTGTCCCGCCGCCCTGCTCGTGAAGTCGAAAGGGCGCGCCTTCGACCTGGAGGCGAAGTTCGCGGCGACATCTGCCGATCCGGGCTCGCTGGCTTACATCGAGGCCGTGCGAACGCGGCCGATGATCGCCGATCTGCTCAACCGGAAGCTCGCACTCGAATGGACGACGTCGAAAACGATTTACGACGATCCGGCCAAGACGGTCGACAGAAGCGGCCGGCAGGATCTCCTCCTGTTTCCGAACGTCGTGCGCGCGATGGGTCGGGCGGAGAAATCGTTCGATCTCGTATCGCCTTATTTCGTACCTGGGGAATCCGGCACAAAAGCCCTCGTCGCGCTCGCGGAACGGGGCGTCAGGATACGAATCCTCACCAACTCGCTCGTGTCTTCCGACGCAGGCGTCGTCCATTGCGGATATGTGAAACGCCGACGCGACTTGCTGCGCGCGGGCATTGCGTTGTACGAGCTAAGACTCGCCGCGGTCGGAGAAGATTTGCAACGCAAGCATGCGACATGGGCCAGCTCGTCGACCGGACTGCATACCAAGACATTTGCCATCGATGGACGGTGCATCTTCGTCGGCTCCTTCAATTTCGACCAGCGGTCGGCGTTCATCAACACCGAAATGGGATTGGTGATCGACAGCCCAGCGCTGGCCAACCGGCTCTCGCAAGCCTTCGACAGTGTGATCCCCAGGCTCGCGTACGAGGTTCGGCTGGCACGGGACGGCGTCAAATGGATCGAGCGAACCGATCGTGGCGAAAAACGCCACTCCACGGAGCCCGGCACGTCGTGGCATCAGCGCATGGGCGTGGCGGTGTTCTCCATCCTGCCCGTCGATTGGCTGCTGTAGCGTCTGCGCATCCGGCGCGCCATCTCAGGTCACGCATGAGTCGGCGCGCGCCAGTCGCCCGCCTTCTGCCGCTCGGGCAACCCACCTTCTCCTCGAGGCGCGTTGGCCCTACAACTGATAGCGCTCTATCGCCGCGCGCGCGCTGTACAGCAAGCGCTCGGGGCCAAGCCGCTCGGCCAGCCCACATTTTCGTACGACCTCCAGTGCGCCGGGATTCAATCCGACCAGCCATACCACGACGCCGCGCGAAGTCGCGCGTTCCTCGCCCTCCATCAGCGCCTGCAATGCCGAGTATTCGATATCGGGCACCCGGCTCATATCCAACGCAACCACGCGCGGCTCGTAGCGTGTGACCAGCGCGTCGATCTGTTGCACGACGTTCTGCGCATTGACGAAATAGAGGCGACCCTCGGGCCGCACGATGAGCAAGCCCTCGAACGTCTCGTCGTCCGGATTCTCCGGGGATAGAGGCCGCAACACGTCGGCTCCACGCTTGCGGCCGATGACGGACACGCGCGGATTGGCAGTCTGGCTGCCCAGGCCGATCAGCGACAGGATGATCGCCACCACGATGCCCTTCAGCGTACCCAGCACCAGGACCCCGAGCGCGGCCACGATCGCCCAGACAAACTCCATCGTCCGTACTTTTCGAATGGCGAGGAATTCCGCCGGCTGGATCAGTCCTATCGAGTAGAGGATGACAACCGCCGCGAGCGTCGCATGAGGCAGCAGGCCGAGAATCGGTGCGAGCAGCAGCATGGTCGCGACCGCGACGCCGGCGGTGACCAGCGACGCGAGTTGCGACCGTCCGCCGGTCGAACGCACGACTGCGGTCTGCGAAGTCCCGCCACCCGCTGGCATCGCGCCAAGGAATGCGCCGCCGAGATTGGCCGCTCCGGTGGCGATCAACTCGCGATTCGCATCGATGGGAGGATCTCCAGGGCGCGCAAAGGCACGACCGGCCGCGATGGTTTCGGTGAAACTCATGAGCGCGATCCCCAACGCTCCGGGCGCCAATTGCTCAATTAATGCGAGACTTGGCATCGTGAGCGCAGGAAATCCCTGCGGGATCAGGCCGACCGTCGAGACCCCCAGTGCCTGCAGGCCGAAGAACCAGGCGGCGGCAATACCGCCACTGACTGCGATCAGCGGCGCGGGAGAATGTGGCCACAGGCGCTCCATTCCGACCAGGACGAGGAACGTCGCGGCCGCCACCGCGAGCGTGATCAGCGAGGCCTCGGGAATATGCTGAACGACACTGAGGACATCGACGAAGAACCCTTGCTTGGTGATGTGAATGCCGAGGAGTTTCGGCACCTGGTCGAGCACGATCACAAGTCCGATGCCTGCCTTGAAGCCGGTCAGCACCGGAGCGGAAATGAAATTGGCGACGAATCCAAGGCGCATCAACCGCGCCAGAATCAGCAAGACGCCGACCAGCGCGGCAAGAGTCGCGGTCGCCGTGACAAGCTTGGCCGGGTCGCCGTCCGGCACGACCAGACCGAGCTGGGTGGCGGTCAGGATCGCCAGCGTGGCGGTAGAGCTGACGCTGAGCACGCGCGACGTGCCTAGGACCGCGTAGACCGCCATCGGCACGAACGCAGTATAAAGACCCACGGCGACAGGCAGCCCGGCCACCGTCGCGTACGCCATTGCCTTGGGCAGAACGACCGCTGCGGCCGTGAGACCGGCAACGACGTCGAGGCGAAATCCTGCGGCGCGTTGGACCATTGACTTACTTTCGGCGAAAGGCTGATTCAAGGCCGCTCCTGGTGGCCGCATTGTTGCGCGGTCAAGACTGCGCCATCGCTGCGCGGCGGCATTGCCGGTCCTTGCTGTCGTGCAGTCCACCAGGCCTTCACAGGCGCGCCCGTGACGATCCACGCAGACCCTGCCTGTCCGGGACCATGGCCAGGGCGAGTTCTTCGGGCCGGTTGATTCGTGGCGTTAGTTGCCCGCCTGCGATCTGGATCGCCACCAGCAGCTGGCCGAACGCGAACACCAGAAACGATAGTGCAAGCGTGATGACGGTTTGATACAGCGCCGTCGCGCCGGCCGGCTGGAACGCGGCGAGTCTCCAGCGCTGCCAGGTGTCGAGCGCGTGGATCATGGGGGAGAGCATCAACTCGAGCGCAATGGCGATGAGCGGGACCGTCCATAGCGCGGACTTGAGATAGCTGGTCAACCAGTACACCCGGCCCCAGGTCACCCTGCCGCGAACGTAGCGCCGGAACTGGCGCCTCCGCTCGGCGAATGTCGATCCAGGATTGTCGCTTTCGTGCGCCACGGGAGTCACCTCTTGCCACCCTCGTCTTTGGCGTAGCCGATTTCATTCCCCATCGGCCGAACGTCCTGGCAGTGATCCTGCTCTCTGCGGAGGTCGCGGGACACGACGAAAGGAAATCGGTTCGGCAGGTCCTTGAACGCCGCCTGCGCTTCTTCGTGCGGGTCCACGCAGGTCGACTGACGCACGAGTCGGGCAAGTCGCGCTGATTTATCGCGGCCCTGCCCGAAGCATCCAGGAAACAAGACTAGGGTGTCGCGGCCTTCTGCATCGCCTTCTGCGCCTCCGGCGTGCCGAGCTGCACCTTCTGCCTGGGTTGCTTTTTGGACGCAGTGGTTGTTTCCTTTTGCGCTTTCGCGGTAGCGTCGACGCCACCGGAATTGTTGGGGTTGACCATCTTGGTGTTGACGTCCTTCATAACCTTGTTCTTCTCGTCGGTGGACATCTTTTCCGTGGCCTTCGACGCTTTGACGTTGGCTTCCTGTGCCTTGGCCTCGCCGGGCCTGCGATCCGAGCCCGAGGTAGTCGCCTCTCTAAGGGCTTCCTGCTTTTGCTTGGTTGTCATTTGCGCATCGGCTGGGGCTTGCGTGGCAGCGCCTTGCGCGGCAACTGCGCCGGCGAATGTTCCGGCGATCAGCGTTACGAGCATCTTCTTCATGTCTTCCTCCTTCGTTTCAGGGTTGAACAGCAACTAACCTCACATGTGCGGGACGGCTCACGACCACTGGGCATCGGGCACGATCACGGCGCGACCGACAATTTCATGTCGCCGAAGTTTGTCGAAAACAGCATCGACTCGACTCAGCGGATGTCGTTCGATGAGACACTCGATCCTGCCCCCTTCGGCAAGCGCGAGGAGCTCCATCAACTCGGACTTGCTGCCGCCATAGGTGGAGCTGATGCAGCACCCGTAGGGCAACCCTTCTCGGCCGAAGTCGATGGAACCGCCTCCGCGGCCGACCACGACGATGTGCCCGAGCGCGCGAATCACCTCACGCCCGAGGTCGATGCTCTGCTGTACGCCGACAAAGTCGAGTACTGCCTGTACCCCCACGCCTGCCGTGGCATCCCGGATCTGCTCGGCGTTCGAGCCGGCGCTCAGCATCCCTATGTCAGCGCCCATGTTCGTCGCCACCGCCACTGCCGCAGGTTTCTGATCGACGGCAATCACGCGTGCGGCGCAGATCGCCTTCAATTCGGCGACTGCGAGGTGACCGAGGCCGCCGACGCCGATCACCACGACCGTGGCCCCGGGCGTAAGCAAGGGAGCCACCCGCTTGACGGCATGATAGGAACTCAATCCGGCATCCGTGAACGGCGCAGCCCGCCAAGGCGGAAGCGATCGCAGTGCAATGATGGCGCCGGCGGACGCCACGAGATATTCGGACAAGCCGCCGTCGAGCCCCCATGCCAACCTGCTTGCCGCGGTTGGGGCAGTAGTTGTTCCAACCCTGCGCGCAGAACTCGCACTGGCCGCAGCCGGCAATCGTGATCACGCAAGGTTGACCCACGGCCAGGTCGCGCACGCCCGGGCCGAGCGCTTCGATCCAGCCCGCCACTTCGTGGCCAAGCACCATCGGAAGCTCGATATTCAGGTGTGGTGGGCTG
>CAVWPC010000056.1:0-8799 GCA_963756765.1 uncultured beta proteobacterium
CCTACACCGATCCAGGCGTCGTTGACAACGTGCTTGATCGCCTCGCGCGCGACCGCGCTTGAGTTCGTCCTGGGTCATGGTCGTGGCTCGCGGCCCGTAGCGTTGCCATGCGAACCGCGCACGGTGGGAACCGGCGTGCGGATGCCGGGGCGCAGAGTTTCACTTCTTGCGCACCGGTGGCAGGTCGGTACACACGCCTTCGAACGCTTCGGCGGCGATCCCCACCGATTCGGACAGCGTCGGATGCGGGTGGATGGTCTTGCCGATGTCGACGGCGTCGGCGCCCATCTCGATTGCCAGTGCGATCTCCGCGATAAGGTCACCCGCGTGCGTGCCGACGATGCCGCCACCGATGATGCGATGCGTCGCGTCGTCGAACAGCAGCTTGGTGAAGCCTTCGTCGCGCCCGTTGGCGATCGCCCGGCCCGATGCCGCCCAGGGAAAGAGTCCCTTGCTGAACTTCTGCCCTTGGCCTTCGCTTCGTCCTCGGTCACGCCGACCCACGCCACTTCGGGATCCGTATAGGCGACCGACGGGATCACGCGCGCATCGAAGAACGACTTCTGTCCGGCGGCGACCTCGGCCGCGACATGGCCTTCGTGCGTGGCCTTGTGCGCGAGCATCGGCTGTCCCACGATGTCGCCGATCGCGAAGATATGCGCGACGTTGGTGCGCATCTGGTTGTCCACCGGGATGAAGCCGCGCTCGCTGACCGCGATGCCGGCGTTGTCGGCGCCGATCTTCTTTCCGTTGGGACTGCGGCCCACCGACATGAGCACCATGTCGTACGGTTGCGGACCGTCCGGCGCCTGCTCGCCTTCGAACGTGGCGTATATCGCGTCCTTCTTCGCTTCGATGCCCACGGTCTTGGTCTTCAGCATCACGCGGTCGAAGCGATGCTTGTTCATCTTGTCCCATACACGCACCAGGTCGCGGTCGGCGCCCTGCATCAATCCGTCGAGCATTTCGACCACGTCGAGGCGCGTCCCCAGCGCCGAATAGACAGTGCCCATTTCCAGCCCGATGATGCCGCCGCCGATGACCAGCATCTTCTTCGGTAGCGTGCGCAGATCCAGCGCGCCGGTCGAGTCGACGATACGCGGATCTTCCGGAGCGAAAGGGAGCCAGACCGATTGCGAGCCGGCAGCGATGATCGCCTGGTCGAACTTGACGACTTTCTTGGTCGCCGTCTGCTTCTGCCCGGCGCCTTCGGTCAGGACGACCTCGAGATGATGCGGGTCGAGCAAGGTGCCGACGCCGCGCACGACCTCGACCTTGCGCGCCTTGGCCATGCTGCTCAAGCCACCGGTCAGCTTGCCCACGACCTTGTTCTTCCAGCCAAGCAGCTTCTCGAGGTCGATTTTCGGCGGCCCGTACGCGATCCCATGTTCGCCCAGCGTCTTCGCTTCGTCCATCACGCCGGCGATGTGCAGCAGCGCTTTGGACGGAATGCAGCCGACGTTCAGACACACGCCGCCCAGGGTCGCGTAGCGCTCGACCAATATCGTCTTCAAGCCGAGGTCCGCGGCCCGGAATGCCGCGCTGTAGCCGCCGGGTCCGGCGCCGAGGACCAGCATCTGGCATTCGAGATCGACGTTTCCGGAATAGGTGGCGGCGCCGGGCAGCGGGCCCGGCGACGCGGCAGGCGCCCGTTGCGACGTCGATGCCCCGGCTGGCGCGGATGGCGGCTGTGGCGCAGCGGCAGGTGGCGTTGCGGCAGGCGCTGCCGCCGGCGCGGACCCCGCCCCGGCTGCGGCCTTGCCTGCCCCGGCGCCTTTGTCGTCGGCCGCCTCAAGCATGGCGATCAGCGTGCCTTCGCTGACCTTGTCGCCCAGCTTCACCTTCAATTCCTTCACCACGCCGGCGGCGGGCGAAGGCACGTCCATCGTCGCCTTGTCCGACTCGAGCGTGATGAGCGAATCCTCGGCCTTGACCGTGTCGCCCGGCTTGACGAATACCTCGATGACGGGGATGTCCTTGAAGTCCCCGATGTCGGGAACCTTGACCTCGATCGCGCTCATAGAAGTCCTCCGACGGCGCGGGTGTGATCCCCCCGAAGCGAACTGCGTTCGCCTCGCCTCCGGGCGCCGGCGCTCACAGCATCACCCGGCGCATGTCGGACAGGAGCGCGGCGAGGTAGGCACAAAAACGTGCGGCGGCGGCGCCGTCGATGACCCGGTGGTCGTACGACAGCGACAGCGGAACCATGAGACGCGGTGCGAAGGCCTTGCCGTCCCACACTGGCTTCGTCGCGCTCTTCGAGACACCGAGGATCGCGACTTCCGGCGCGTTGATGATCGGTGTGAACGCGGTGCCACCGATGCCGCCCAGCGAACTGATCGAGAAGCAGCCGCCCTGCATGTCGACCGGGCCCAGCTTCCCTTCGCGGGCCTTGGCGGAGAGCTCGCCCATTTCCTTGGCGATCTGCAGCACGCCTTTCTGGTCGGCGTTCTTGATGACCGGCACGACCAGTCCGTTGGGCGTGTCCGCGGCGAAGCCGATGTGGAAGTACTGCTTCAGCACCAGACTGTCGCCATCGGGCGTGGAAACCAGCGATGCGTTGAAGTCCGGGAATTTTTTCAGGGCCGCGACCGAAGCCTTGATCAGGAACGCGAGCATCGTCACCTTGATGCCCGCCTTTTCGTTTTCCTTGTTGAGCCGGACACGAAATGCTTCGAGCTCGGTGATGTCGCCTTCGTCGAACTGCGTGACGTGCGGAATCATCACCCAATTGCGCGCGAGGTTGGCGCCGGAGATCTTCTTGATCCGCGACAACGGTTTGGATTCGACCGGGCCGAACTTCGCGAAGTCGACGCTGGGCCACGGCAGGAGATTGAGTGAACCGCCACCGGTCACGCTGCCGGCCGTCGCACCGGCGGTACCGCCGCCGGCCAGCGTCCGTTTCACGAACCCCTGGACGTCCTCCTGCAGGATGCGTCCGCTGGGACCGGACCCCTGCACGCGCGCCAGGTCAACGCCGAGTTCGCGCGCGAACTTGCGCACGGACGGCGATGCATGGGCGGCCTTGAAGGCTTCCGCGTCGATCGACGCGCTGCCCGTTTCTGCTGCAGCGGGTGACGAGGACGCGGAGGCCGCCGATGGCGCGGCCGGCGCGACGGCCGAAGCTTCCGGTGCCCTCGGGTGGGCGGCAGATTCGGACGGCGCTCCAGCCGTCGCCGTCGGGCCCGGCGCGGCGGGTGCCGCCTTGTCCGCCGGCTTGGTCTCAGCTTGCGGGGCTGCTGCCCCGCCTGCCTCGTCCAGCAGCAGCACGAGCGTGCCTTCGCTCACCTTGTCTCCGACCTTGAGTTTCATGTCCTTCACCACGCCGCCGGAAGGCGCGGGCACGTCCATCGTGGCCTTGTCCGACTCGAGGGTGACCAGCGAATCGTCGGCCTTGACAGTGTCGCCGGATTTGACGAACACCTCGATGACCGGGATGTCCTTGAAATCGCCGATGTCGGGGACCTTGACTTCGATCGTGCTCATGATGGGCTCGCGACGCTTGTTGTACGGAAAGGCGGGACGGACACGATGCTCATACGGTCCATGGCGCCGGCTTCTCGGGGTCGAGACCGTATTTCTTGATCGCCTCCGCGACCTTGGTGGCGGGGATCGTGCCGTCGTCGGCAAGTGCCTTCAGCGCGGCGACCGTCACGTAGTGACGATTGACCTCGAAGAAGTGCCGCAGGTTCTCGCGCGTATCCGAACGGCCGAAGCCATCGGTGCCAAGCACCACGTAGCGCTGCGGCACCAGCGGCCGGACCTGTTCGGCGAACAGGCGCATGTAATCGGTGGCGACGATCACGGGTCCCTGCGCGTCCTTGAGACAGCGTTCGACATGCGAAACCTTCGGCTTCTCGGTCGGATGCAGCGTATTCCAGCGTGTGACGGCGTAGCCATCGCGCGCAAGCTCGGTGAACGACGGGCAGCTCCAGAGGTCGGCGTCGACACCCCAGTCACCCTTGAGCAATTCCGCGGCGGCGATGGCCTCGCGCAGGATGACGCCCGATCCCATCAACTGCACCCGGGGCGCCTTGCCCTTGGCTGCCTTGCCGCTCGCCTCACCGCCGCGCAGTTTGTACATCCCCTTGAGAATGTCGGGAGCCGCGCCCTCGGGCATGGCCGGATGCGTGTAGTTCTCGTTCATCACCGTCAGGTAGTAGTACACGTCCTCCTGCTCCGACACCATCCGGCGCAGGCCGTCCTGGATGATCACCGCCACTTCGTAGGCGAACGTCGGGTCGTACGAGATGCAGTTCGGCACGGTCGCCGAGATCAGGTGCGAGTGACCGTCCTCGTGCTGCAGGCCTTCGCCATTGAGCGTGGTGCGGCCCGCGGTCCCGCCCAGCAGGAAGCCGCGCGAGCGCATGTCCCCGGCGGCCCAGGTCAGATCGCCCACGCGCTGGAAGCCGAACATCGAGTAGAAAATGTAGAACGGGATCATCTGCACGCCGTGCGTCGAGTACGACGTCGCGGCGGCGATCCAGTCGCACATGCCGCCCGCCTCGTTGATGCCTTCCTGCAGAATCTGCCCGAGCTTGTCCTCCTTGTAGAACATGAGCTGGTCGTGGTCCTGCGGCGTGTAGAGCTGGCCTTGCTGGTTCCAGATTCCGAGCTGGCGGAACATGCCCTCCATGCCGAACGTGCGCGACTCGTCCGGCACGATCGGCACGATGTGCTTGCCGATGTTCTTGTCGCGGACGAGGAGCTGCAGGATCTGCACGAAGGCCATCGTCGTCGAGATCTCGCGCTCGTCGGTGGTCTTCAGGAAGCGCTCGAACGCAGTGAGTTCGGGCACGATCAGGGGCGTCGCTTTGCGGCGCCGCTGCGGCAGGTAGCCTCCGAGGTCCATGCGCCGCGCGCGCATGTACTGCAATTCCGGCGAGCCCTCCGGGAAGTTCACGTACGGCATCGTTTCGAACTGGTCGTCGGCGACCGGGATCTCGTAGCGATCGCGGAACTTGCGGATCGACTCCAGCGACATCTTCTTCTGCTGGTGCGTGATGTTCTGCGCCTCGCCGGACTCGCCCATGCCGTAGCCCTTGATCGTCTTGGCGAGGATGACGATCGGCTGGCCCTGGTGGTTGGCGGCGACATGGAATGCCGCGTAGATCTTGTGCGGATCGTGGCCACCGCGATTGAGGTGCCAGATCTCTTCGTCGGACCAGTCCGCGACCAGTTCCTTCAACTCCGGCGTGTTGAAGAAATACTCGCGCACGTATGCGCCGTTCTTGCTCTTGAACGTCTGGTACTCGCCGTCGACGCACTCCATCATCCGCTTCATCAGGATGCCCTTCTTGTCGCGGGCGAACAGGGCGTCCCAATGCGTGCCCCAGACGAGCTTGATTACCAGCCAGCCGGCGCCGCGGAAGTCGCTTTCGAGTTCCTGGATGATCTTGCCGTTGCCGCGCACCGGGCCGTCCAGGCGCTGCAGGTTGCAGTTGATGACGAAGATCAGGTTGTCCAGGTTTTCGCGCGACGCCATGCCGATCGCGCCCATCGACTCGGGCTCGTCCATCTCGCCGTCGCCCATGAACGCCCACACCTTGCGCCCGTCGGTCTGCACGATGCCGCGGTTCTGCAGGTACCGCATGAAGCGCGCCTGGTAGATCGCCATCAGCGGCCCCAGACCCATCGACACGGTCGGGAACTGCCAGAAATCCGGCATCAGCCACGGGTGCGGGTAGGAGGAGATTCCCTTGCCGTCCACTTCCTGCCGGTAACCGTCGAGCTGCTCTTCGGTCAGGCGTCCCAGCATGAACGCGCGAGCGTAGACGCCTGGCGCCGAATGGCCCTGCACGAACACCAGGTCGCCGCCGTGGTTTTCGGACGGCGCGTGCCAGAAGTGATTGAAGCCGACGTCATAGAGAGTGGCCGCGGACGCAAAGCTCGCGATGTGGCCGCCGACGTTGGTGTGCTTGTTCGCGCGCAGCACCATGGCCATCGCGTTCCAGCGCACGAACGAGCGGATGCGATGCTCGATGTTCTGGTCGCCGGGGATGCGGATCTGTGCGTCGGTCGGGATGGTGTTGATGTAATGGGTGTTCGCCGAAAAGGGCAGGTAAGCGCCGCGCTGGCGGGCGGCGTCGATCAGCTGCTCGATCAGGAAGTGCGCCCGGTCCGGCCCCTCGACCGCGAGTACACCGTGCAGGGCATCGAGCCACTCCCGGGTTTCCTGGGGATCGGCGTCTCTTTTCATTGCATCCATGAAAAATCTCCTGGCGATGCCGGCGCGCGGCGCGCGGCCAGTACCGTGATGGTTCGTGGAGTACGGGGATTTCTGCACATGATCCGTGACCACTGGCGGGTCGGCCTCTTGCGGGCCTGATCGACCGTGGATACCGGAGAGCAACCCGGCTTTTCGGACCAATTCTAGGCGGTGCGACTCCTCCTGTATTGCTGCACCGCGAGAACTGCGACCTTCGATTTCCCGCGCACGGTAGGCCCGTGTCTTGGCTCGCGAAATGCAGCGGCTACAGTTTACCACCAGATGGAAATGATTTCCAAAATCAGGATTCTGGCGATGGCAGCTGGCGGAGGAGGGCGATCGCGGCGAGGCCGCTGACCAACCCCGCCACCACGAATCCCGTGCGGTAGCTGCCCGAGACGGCCGCCAGCCCGGCGAACACCGGCGGCCCGATCAGCACGCCGGCAAAGGTGATGAAGCCCGAAGCGCCGGTCACGGCACCGGCGTCGCCCGACGGGGCCTGGCGCGCCAGTTCCGAAAGCTGGACCCCGTTCCACCCGATCGCGCTCGCCCCGTACACACTCGCCAGTATTAGCAGGGTCCAGGTCGGCCAATGGGGGCCGGCAAAGGCCATCGTCACGCCGCAGGCCGCCGCGAGGATGCCGATCAGGGCCAGGACCCGGCGCGGGGCGAGCCACCGGTCAGCCACCATGCCCCAGACGATGCGCGACACAACGGCGCTGATTGTCGCGCAAGTAAGCGCTAACCCCGCGGCAACCAGCGACCACTGCAAGGTCTCGTGCAGGTAAATCACCAGGAAGGTCGACAGGCATAGCTGGACCGAAGCGAACGCAAATCCGGTGAACGATAATCCGCGCAGCGCGCGGCTTTTCACGACCGTCCGCAGCGGGCCGGTCAGGGCGGCCAGCGAGAATGCCTTGCCGGGAGCGCGTCCATCGTCCAGCGCGTGGCGCGTCGGTTGCGCCCCGGCGGCGATCAGCAGGCCCACGACGGCCAGCCCCAGCATCGCCGGCCGCCAGCCCGCCACCAGCGCCACGGCGGGCATCACGGCGCCGGCGAGCGCAGCGCCGACGGGGACTCCGGTCTGCTTGATGGAGAAGGTGAGGGCCATCTGCGCCGGAGGCGTGGTCCGGCTCAGCACGGTCGACGACGCGGGCGTGATCGGGCCATAGCCAAGGCCGAGCAACACGGCAACCACCGCGAGCAATGCCACCTGCGCGGCCGGAAGTACTGCAATCGCCGCCATGCCGATCACGCACAGCAGGACGCACAACTGCGACAGGCGAATGGGCCCGAAGCGCGCGATGAAACCGCCCGACGCAAGACTCGACAACATGCCGCCGGCGTACACGAGCCCGATGAACACGCCGATCCACTTTGGCGTGATGCCAAGGTCCTGTGCGAGCACCGGCGCGAGTACGGCCGGCGTAGTTACCGCCAGCGACGTGAATATCTGGATGGCCGTGGTGGCGACCAATGCCACCAGCGCAACGCGCATCCCCTCCCGGGGGGACGGGTCGACGGCGCGGTCGTCTCCCCCGGTGGCGCTCATGCGCCGGCCGGCGTGACCACGCGTCGGTCGGTGATGACGAGGTCGACGGTCAGGTCATGCGGGGCGGCCGGGACCCGGTCGACGACCTGGACGTCGAATGCGCCGGCGACGCGCGCAATGTGCTTGGCGACCGAAGCGAGCAATCGATCGTAGAACCCACCCCCGTAGCCCAGCCGACGACCGGTGTGGTCGAATGCGACGCCGGGTACCAGGACCCAGTCGATTGCGTCGACGGCGATCATGGGCGCGTCCGCGGTCGGCTCCGGAATGCCGCGATGGCCCGGGGCCGTGTCGGATTCGTCCCCGACATCATGCAGCTGCAGCATGCGCGCCACGCCGTCCACGCGCGGCAGCGCGACGGTCTTGCCGGCGGCGCGGGCGGCGCGAAACAGCGCGCGCGTGTCCCACTCGCTGCGGAAGGGGAGCGTGAGCAATACCACCCGCGCGGCCGCGAACGAAGGCAGCGCCATGATGTGTCGTCCGATGGTCACCGAGGCGGCGGCGCGCTCCGCCGGATCGAGCGCGTCGCGCAGCGCTAGCACGCGGTCGCGTACCGCGCGCTTGGCATCGTGAAGCGCCGGCCCGCTCAATGCGTATGGTGTGCGCATCGGATCGTCGGCCATGACACGATGTTAGCGCAATGCCCGGGCGCGCCCCGGCGCCGTGCCGATCTGCTCACTTATAATGGCGCTCCGCCACATTTCCCGGCTGACATGAAGAATACGCACCAGTTCTACCGTGCGCGTCGCAGCGCGCTGCTGCAGTCGATGCGCACGCGCAGCGGCGGCGGGCTCGCCCTGGTTCCCACGGCAGCCGAAGTCGCCCGTAACCGCGACTCCATGTTTCCCTACCGGCCGGACAGCTACTTCTACTACCTGTCCGGATTCCCGGAACCCGAAGCGGTGATCGCGCTGCTGGCCGGTCCGGACGGGGATCGCCATGTACTGTTTTGTCGTGAAAGGAACGAAGAGCGCGAAATCTGGGATGGTTTCCGCTACGGTCCGGATGCGGCGTGCGAGATATTCGGCTTCGACGAGGC
>CAVWPC010000057.1:0-47671 GCA_963756765.1 uncultured beta proteobacterium
GAGGCGGCCGGTCATGCGGGTGCTGCCGACGGGTTGCCGCTTCCCAACGGTCCGATGGCTAGCGCCTTCCTGACGCTCGCTCCGCAGATTCCGACCGCTCACACTGGGTCGATGGCGGTCCGGGATCCACTGACGGATAAGCGGGTGCGGGCGCGCTATCTTGCTCAGCGCGACGAGATCGCGGCGCGGCATACGGAATGGGAGATCATGTTTCCACCCGAAATCCGGCAAGCCTTGGAACCAGGCCGCTACTTCAGCCCCTATTCCTCAACTGCAACGACGCCCGCCCCGCTCGTGGAGTATGCATTCTGCTTGGAGGCTGACGAGAGATTCCTTGTGCTGCTCCTCCTTCGCCGCTATGTCACCTACTGCGCTCGCCGGAGTCGGTTTGCGCAGATGCAGGGGGCCGCCAATCTAGCTCGGACGGTCCTACGGCAACGTAACGGCAACGAAACCGCGAAACAGGACACTCGTGTCGGCGATCGCATCCCACACACTCGCATACGCCTTCGCTCTGCTCATTTTCTGGCCCTCATCAGTTCTAAGAATCGAGTCCTTGCGATCTCTAGGTCACGTTGCGAAGTGCGCTGCGTCTTCTTCTGAAACGCGTGCAGGACGAAGACGGCGCCTGGCTCAGCGTAATCCGCTGCGAGTCGCCGCCGACGTCCTGCAGCGACTGCGTCAGACGCCCTTGGACGATAGGAACCGCCCCGCGCGTTTGGGGTGCGCGTGTCCCCGCTGAAGGGCGATCGCACCGTTCACCAGCACATGATCGATGCCGCTACTGACCGCCTGCGGTTGCTCGAATGTGGCGACATCCGTGACCTTGTCCGCATCGAAGATGCATAGGTCCGCAAACCATCCGGCGCGCAGTTCGCCACGCTCCTTGAGGTTGAAGCGACGCGCGCTTAGCCCCGTCATCTTGTGTACGGCGGTCTCGAGCGGGAAGATGGCAAGGTCGCGACTGTAGTGGCCCAATACGCGAGGGAAGGTCCCCCACAGGCGTGGGTGCGGATGATGGTCGTGCGGAAGACCATCGGAGCCGATCATCGTAGCCGGATAGCGCAAGACGCGCTGTACGTCGTCCTCGCGCATCTGGAAATAGCACGCCCCACCGGGTTGCAGCCGCTCGCAGGCTTCCTGCTGCGTACAGCCCCACTCGGCTGCAATGTCAGCCAGGTGCCGCGCAGCCATTTCCGGGTGCGGCTCTGAAGACGTCACGACGACATCGATGATCCCGTCGATCAGGTCCGCGCGTAAAACGGTGGAGCCAGCAATATAGGGGTAGGCGTCGAGTCCGATCTGTTGCCGGCATCGCGCCGAGTTAATGTGCGCCAACGTCTGCACGGTGCGGCCCCAATTCTGCGGTCCGGCGCATTTGTGATGCGAGATGACCACCGGAACATTGCCGCGCTTTGCCGTGGTGAACGCCTCGTCGAGCGCAGCGAAGATTTCGTTCATCTCGTTACGGATGTGCGTCGTATAGAATTGCACTCGAGCGTTGAAAAATGTTCTTCCAAGCCTGGCGCGAACGAATGGAAGTCGCGCCGAGAACACTGCTGCTTGATAATGGCGCCCGCGAACACCTTTCCACGAGAAAAATTAAAGCAATGAATGCTCTTTCCATCGAGCGAGAACAGCCGAAGGTAGAACTGCGGCACGAAGTGATGATTGCGGCCCGGCATCAGTCGACATGGTCTACGGAATGCAGTTCACTTAGAGGTACGCCGACCAAAGGCGCGCAGCCAAAAGTAGGACGACACCGAGGGCGATGAGCGCGTTCCGCGCCTTATACCAAGAATGGGCACGCTCTCCAACTTCCGCTAGAACATCGTTCAGAGCTTTGGTGCTAGTGCTAAGGTGAGCAATCCGTAAGGCCACTTCTGCGGGCGACATGATCGTCCCCGACGCGGTGCCGCGCACGGGTTCAGGACCGTATGCTGAGACGAGATTGGAGCTTTCTTCGTGCATGTGCATCAGCGTATGGTTGCCTCGCGCGAGCGAAACGAATTGCTCAATCCGGCGAAACCCCGCAAAGACTGAGGCCAGGAGCGCGAGGAGCGCAATTAGCTCGAGCGTGTTGGGCGTGATTCCCAGCATCTGTGGCCTAAGCGTTTGCGTGATGTAGGCACAGAGAGCGCCGGTGATCGCGAGCACTGGAATTCCCCCGATTTCCCGGACACATCCAATGATGCCAAGATGGCAACTGGAGGTGTGCGATGGCAACAAGGGTACGACGGAAGTTTACGGCGGAATTCAAGCGTGAGGCGGTGAAGCTGGCGGAGCAGCCTGGGCGGTCGATGACCGCGGTGGCCCACGAGTTGGGGGTCGAGCGCTCGGTGCTGAAGCGCTGGATCGATAATTTCGCTGCTGGTCGGTACGAAAGGGACAAGACGCTACCGCTCAAGGCGGCGCAGCAGCAGGAGAACGAGCAGCTGCGGCGTGAGTTGGCGAAGGTCCGAATGGAGCGCGACATTCTAAAAAAAGCCCGGAGCAGGCAGCAAATCTTCGAGCCCGGGCGGAGCTCATGCAACAGATCGCGGCCATTGTGAAGAAGAACCGATGGACGCAGATCGACGCTGCGCAGCGCTGTGGCATCACTCAACCACGAATGAGTGATTGCTGCGCGGGCGCGTGTCGCGCTTTTCGCTCGATGCGTTGGTGAACATCGCCACCGCAATCGGTCGTCGCGTTCACGTGGAACTCGAGTTGGTTGTGCGACCGTTCCGGCGGTGAGTGTCAAGGTTGTTGTCGCGTCACGCGCGACCGCGATGACTCAGCGCATGATGCCCGAGAGATCAAACGACTCTGCAGCATACGCTTGAGGTCGGTCACGCTAGGCCCGCGTCACCCGCGCCGGGCACATCGCCCCGGGAGCGATCGCATTGAACGCGGCGGCGTAGCTCGCCCCTACGTCCATCCGCAGGAGAAAGCAATCTGCAGGCGTCTATCTCTTCGGACGCATCGCCTGGGCTCGCACTGCGTTTGCCGAACGCACGGCCTGCGGCAGAACGGCGTCGAACGCGGCGGCGTATCGCGCCTTGTTCGCTTCGGTGTAGCCGTCGGCGCTCACGTCGAGGGCGTTGGCGGACTCCACGTAGATCTCGAAGGTCACTGGCGTCACGTCCTTCGGCCACGGAAAGTAGGTGGGCCCCCACTCGGTGACGATCTGGATGTCGCGTTTCTGTTTGCCGGTGCGCGCCACCACCTTCTGGACCCCCGCGGCGCTCAGTTCGGCGGCGTGCGGCGCGACGAGCGGCGCCAGCGCCGCGAACGTCGCCTCGGCCTTCGCCTCGGAAGAACCCTCCGCGGCAGCGGCGGATTGCTGCGCCCACCCGGGGACGACGAGCGCCGCAGCCATCACGGCAATTCGAATCGATTGCAATGTCATCACGGACTCCTTAGTCTGGAAAAAATGGGGCCTGCTTGCGCGGCCGTGGTGGCGATCCGCGAGCAGAACGCAGATCAGAGGAAAATTTGGACATTGGGACCCTGCTTTGTTTCTCGACCTGCTTGCGGCAAGGTATTGCATCGAGCGGGCGCCGCCGCGGCCCGTCACCCAAACCCGTCAGAGTCGTTTTTACTACTGCGTTGCCGCCTTCTGGATACCCTTCTGGGCTTCCGGAGTATTCATGTTGGGCCGTTGCTTCGGCTGCTCTTTAGACGCTGCGACATTCCCCGTTTGCTGTCGGGAAGTGCCGGCGACGCCGGACGTATTCTCCGGGTTCACCATTTGCGTGTTTACGCCTTTGATGGCCTTGTTCTTCTCGGCCGTCGTCATCTTGGTCGTCTCCTTCGACTTTTGAACGTTTTTTTGCTGTTGCTGGGCGGTTGTGGCGCCCGTAGAGCCGGTGGACCCGGCTTCTGTCGTTGACCTGACCGAATCCTGCTTTTCCTGTTTACTCGGCGTCGGGGCGGCAGTTTGTGCAGCAGCCGTGCTCGCGAACACTATCCCGATCAGGACTGCAAGTAGCTTGCTCATCTGTTTCTCCTCGATCTGTCCAACACGTAAGCCGTCCGCGGGCGCGGGCGAGGATCTCCGTGCTGAGCACTACAGCGGCTAGGCGGTGACGGCGATCCGCGAGCAGAAGGCTGGACGTAGGGCCTTGCCCAGTTTCCCCACCTGCTTGCGGCGACCTGTCGACACCGCAATGACGGTAGGCTAGCTGCGCGTCGGAGGTCTGTGACCTCGGGAAATTACGTGGCGGGTCGCTGGGAAATTACGAGGTCCCCGGCACCCGGAGCCCGGAGTAAGCGCCGCGAGGCATCGGCGTCGGCTCGCCCAAGCAATAGATCTGGTCGTCGCACAGATCGGCGAGCGTCACGCCGCCAAGCTTCGCGCTTCACCAGCCGAGCCGCTGTGCGCGCTCCGAGCAGGACACTTAGAAGTTGAAATCGTAGCCGTCGAGATGGATTTTGAAAGATCAACCCGGTCGATGGGCGGATTGATCGGGCGCGTTGCGCAGCCGCCGACCATCACGAGCGCGACGACAGTGATCAAGGACGAAAAACGCAACGAGCTCACGCTGCCTCCAGCCCGGACACTCAAGAATCCAACTGCATATCTTATCTCTGGCGCATCGGCCTGGCGTTGCGTGAGGTCAACAAAGAGGTCGTCTAGTGGCGAACCCTCGCCGCTGCGCAGGCAGTTGCACAAACGAAAATGGACACTCCTGGTGGAGTGCCCACATTTGCACCTAAACTGGCTCCCCGACCAGGGCTCGAACCTGGGACCTGCGGATTAACAGTCCGTCGCTCTACCAGCTGAGCTATCGGGGAATTGGGAGCGCGCCGGAACCGACGCGCGAGCACGCAAGCCTTCTATTATAGCTGTTCCATTCCGAACCGGTCAAACCGGAGCACCCAGGCGACACCTCGTCACGGCACCGCGCACCCCATCCGGGCGACCGCGCCGTTTAATCGTCAAGCGTGAACCCGATCTTGAGCGTCACCTGCCAGTACGCTACCTTGCCGTCCTTGATGTAGCCGCGCGTGCCGACCACCTCGAACCATTGCATGTTATGCACGGTCTTTGCAGCCTTCTTGATCGCATTGGCCACGGCATCCTCGATCGACTTCTTCGACGATCCGGTGAGTTCGAGCAGCTTGTAGACATGGTCGGACATGGCATTCTCCTTGAGAGGCGCGCGCTCAGCGGCCGACACCCGCCAGCACGTCGGCCTTCAAAAAGCGCTCGACCACCAGCATGAACGCAATCGATGGCACCAGCAACAGGAGCGCGGTGATCGACGCGATCTGGTAGTTGCCGCCATTGCTCGCATTGAACATCAGCAGCGGCAGCGTGGTGACATCCGGTACGCCCACGAAGTAGGTACCGGTGAACTCATCCAGGGATTCGAGGAACACGAAGATGGCGCTGGCGATGAGGCCGGGCAGCGCGAGTGGGAGTGTGACCGTTCGAAAGCAGCTCCACGCGGACGCGCCCATGTTGCGCGCTGCCTCCTCCAGCGACGCGTCGATCGACGCGAATGCGGCGGAGGCGATCCACACCGCCAGCACCAAACCGTGCGCGGCGTGTACGAGCACGACGCCCAGGATCGTGCCGTTAAGCCCGATCTCGTAGAACACGCGGGCGATGTTGATGTAGACGGGAATGTTGGGAATCGCCTGCGGCAGCAGAAACGCCAACAGGATCAAGCCGCGCCAGCGCAGCTTCAGCCGGGCCAGCGCGAATCCCGCGGGAATGGCGACGGCGAGACTGACGACGACCGTCAGCAACGCTATCCAGATGCTGGTGCCGAGCGACGTCAGCGCACCGCCCCGCGGGCTGAACACCCGCCCCCAGAACGTAAGCCCGAATTCCTGCGGCAGGTTGTGCGGGAAATACCACCGCTCGGCAAACGCCCATAACGCCAGATTGGCGAGTGGTCCGAAGATCGCGAAGGCGAAGAGCCCCAGCAGGATCGCCATGCCGAAGGTGCCCGACCATCGGTTCGTCACCGGATCACGCCTTCTGCGCGGCGGCATGCCGCAAATAGAACCATGCGCCGGCCGCAGCCACCAGCAGCGACATCAGGCACAGCGCGTTCGCCACCGCGTAGTCGCTGTGCGTGTTGATCCGGTAGGCGATGTCGACGGTAATCATCGTCGGCGAGTTGGGATTGATCATCAGCGGCACCGACAGCACTGAGAGCATGGTGACGAACGACAGCACGAGGCCGACCAGCAACGTGCCGCTCGCCTGTGGCAGCACCACGCCTGCCAGCACGCGCCAGCGCGGCGCCCCGAGATTGCGTGCTGCCTCGATCTGCTGGCGCTCGAGCGATGCCATCGCGCCCGCCAGCAATAACGTGACGAACGGCGCCTGCTTCCACACGAACGCGATCACGATGCCGCGCCAGTCGAGCAGGCTCTGCGCGGCGAGCGGCTCGATCAGGCCGGACCCGATCAGCACATGATTGAGCATCCCATTCTTGGCCAGAAACGTGCGCATCACCTGGCCGGTGACGATGAAGGGGATGAAGAGCGGCCACCGGTAGAGCCAGCGCAGGACGGCGACGGCGCGCGGATTCTCGCCCAGTGTCAGGTAGCCGGCGATGACGATCGCGACCACGCCGATGAGCAATGTCGACAGCACCGTAATGCCGATCGTGAAGTACAGATCGGTTCGGTACAGGTCCCAGGCCTTGGCGAAATGCGCGAAGGTGAGGCCGCCGTCTTGCCGCGAAAGGCAAGCACCACCGACATCGCCAGCGGCAACACGAAGAAAAGCCCGATGACGGCAAGCGCGGGGGTGACGAGCGCGTACGCCCGCCAGCCCCCGCGTCCCCCTTGCCTACCCTCCATCAGTGCTGCGCCGGCGCGACGGCGCGCACCGGAATCATGCCGGTCGCCACCCTACTTCAGCACCACGCGCTCATACCCTTCGACGATGTCGGTGAAATAGTCCGACAGCGGAAACGGCCGGCCATTCTTGGCGAGATCGGCCGGTGAAATGTCGACGAAGAGCTTGTTCCATTCCGCCGGCGAGAGCTTCGACTGCACGTATTGCGGGTCGATGCCCGGATACCAGTTGAACTGCTTGACGATCCCCTGCGCCTGCACTTCCGGGCTCTCGGCGAAGTCGATGAATTTCTTGGCGATCGCGGCGTTCGCGGCCTTGGCCGGGATCACGTAGTACATCGGCTGCCCAGGAAGCCCCGGCGACGGCAATGCCAGCTTCACTTTCGGATTGAGCTTGCCGTCCGCCTGCCAGGTGTAGAACATGTCGACCCACACCGGGCCCATCGCGATCTCGCCACGGTTCAGCATGTCCAGCGTCCCCGCGTTGCCCGGCGTCATCGTGACGTTCTGGTTGAACTCCTTGAGACTGGCGAGCGACTTGTCGATGGCCGCCTTCTGTGCCGGGTCGTAGGGGCCCTTCTCCAGCTTGTCGCCGATGCCGCTGTTGGCGTTGACCCAGCCCATCACGAAACCGACGCCGGACATCCCGCCCTTGACGCCGTTGTAGCCGAACTGCTTGGGATTCTTCTTGACCCACTCGGCGAGTTCGGCGAACGATTTGGGGGGCGTCTTCACGAGGTCCGGGTTGTACGCGAACGCGATCTGGCTGTGGAACATCGGCAGCACGTAGCCGTCGACGTTGGCGCCGAGCGCGTTCTTCGCCGTGTCGCGCGACACGAGCTTGCCTGCAGCGACGTCGTTGCGATACGGCAGCAGCAGATTCTCCTTCACCATCGTCGCCGCGCCCCGCTGGTGGACCACCGCAACGTCGGTATCCCATGCCGCATTGCCGGCCTTCTGCTGCGCGGAAAGCTTTTCGTAGATCTTCTGCGAACCGGCGTCCCCCGGTCCGGTCCCCACGGCGCGGACCTTGACACCGGGGTTCATCGCCTCGAACTTCGGCGCCAGGAAATTGTTTACATAGTCGACCATGTTCTGGTCGCCCGCCGTGACCACGTTGAGGGTGGTCTGGGCCATCGCGCCGGCCGCAAGGACCAGCGTCGACGCAGCGGTGCAAATCGTCAGCAGATTGCGCATTCTCATCATGCACTCCTACAGGTTGGAACCGGGAAAGAGCAACAGCGCTTCGCGAGGCACCACCACGGTGGCGGCGGTGCCTTCGGCGACACGTTCGGGCGCCTGGACCCACACATCGGCGCTTGGGGTGCGGACCCGGTAGCGGTACCCGTGTCCGACATAGACTGACTGGGCCACGACGCCATCGAGCAGCAGTGCGTCCGCGTCATGCGGGACCGCCGGCGTCGCGAGGCGCGCAGCGTCGCTGCGGAAGTGTGCGCGCAGCCGCTCGGCCGCCGGCGTCCCGGCAACCGCCGCGGTCAGCGCCCCCTCGCGGGTGCGCGCGAGATCGAGCGCATTGTCGGCGCCCATGAAGCCGGCGACGAACGCGCTTTCCGGGCGGTGGAAGATTTCCTCCGGTGCGCCGATCTGCACGATGCGGCCGGCATCGATCACCGCGATCCGATCGGCGAGCGTCAGGGCCTCCTCCCGATCGTGCGTGACGTACACCGCCGTGATGCCGATGCGCCGCTGCAGCGCGCGCAGCTCGTGCCGCAGTTCGAGACGCACTTTGTAGTCGAGATTGGACATCGGCTCGTCGAGCAGCAGGAGGTGCGGGTCGACGGCGAGCGCGCGGCCGAGCGCCACGCGCTGGCGCTGGCCGCCGGAGAGCTGCGTGACCGGACGCTCGGCGAAGCCTTCGAGCTGCAGCAGCGCCAGCATTTCGGTCACCCGCCGCGTGATCTCCGTCGCCTTGCGGCCGCGCATGCGCAGGCCGTAGCCGATGTTCTGCGCCACGCTCATGTGCGGCCACAGCGCGTACGACTGGAACATCATGGCGGTCTCGCGCTTCTCGGGCGCCAGGTGCGTGATGTCCTTGCCGTCGACGCGAATCGCGCCTTCGGTGGGGTTCACGAAGCCAGCGATCGCGCGCAGCAGCGTGGTCTTGCCACAGCCCGAACTGCCGAGCAGCGCGATCATCTCGCCACGCTCGACGCCCAGGCTCACGCGATCGAGCACCAGCGTCCCCCCGTAGGCCACGGACAGCGATTCGATCGACAGGTAGGGAAGCATGCGCGTCGGGGTTTCCCCGCACTCTGGCGGTGCGGTGTGGCGCGAGTGTGTACCTAAATTGTGACAGCGGTCATGCTGCGGTGCGGCAAGCAGGTTATGGCCGGGTAAATGACACCCAGCCGTGCCGACCCGCGCTGGCCGCGCCGCCAGCACGCACTAGAGCACGATCCAGTGATTGTCGAGGCGCTGCTCCGGCGCGACCCGCAGCGAGGCGCTGGGATGCGTGGCCCCGCCGCCATGCGTCCTGGCGTCCCAGGCCAGCGCCGCCTGGCGGCCGCCGGACCAGAGCTCAGCGTCGACGGCAAGCAAAGGGCAGGCTTCGGGAAGCGCGACAAAGCCCTGCCACGCACCGGACTGCGCATAGAACGCGACGCCCTGTGCACGCGGGCAGCTGACCGCGAAAAACCCCGCGGCCGCCGCAATGTCGCCGCCATATCCGGCGAGTGAACGAGGTGCCGGCACGGTACGCAAGCGCTTCCCGTCGAACAGCGCGAAGGTTGCGGCGCCGTCGCGAGCAGCAGCGTCGTCGTGCTCGGCCTGCAGTGCGATTCCGAGTACCGGGCCCACCGTCCCTTGATTCCAGGCGAGATGACGCAGGCTCAGGCGCGGATCTTCCAGTCGCCATTGGCCCCGCAGCGCACCGGTTACGGTGTCGAGGCGCACGATCGACGAGTCCATCCGATCGAGATCCCGCTTCGCGCGTCCGGTCTCGGGCAGTGTCGGCACACCACCGTTGGCTACCAGAATGCTGTTGGGAATCGAAGCATCGGCGATCAATTCGTGCGCGTCGATCCCGTGCGTCGGCCACTCGGCACGCTTCTCGAGCGTTGCGGCATCGCGCACGCCGATGAGTCCCGCACCGCTGTCGAGATCGGCCTCGGTCGTGAACAGCGTGCGGCCGTCGGCACTGCCGATGACGTGGCCGCTGAACGCACGGCCCGGTTCGGCCCAGCGCCAGGTGATCGCCTCGCCCCGCGCGTTCCAGCGCAGCACCCAGTCACCGGGACGTCGCGCCACGGCAAGCAAGTTTCCATCGGCCTCGCGCAACAGTCCGTGCGCCCGCGTCGGAACGTCCAGCGCGACGACGACGGCGAGCTCGCCGTCGCGGGCGCGCAGCACGCCCACCTGGTCGCGTTGTGCAGCCCGCCACGCGGCGGCGATCCTGCGCTCCGCTGCGGCCGGGTGCGCAGCCGCCAGCGCCCAAGGTCCCGCACCCACCGTCGCCGCAAGATGCAACAGGAATGTACGCCGTTCCACGCTACGTCCTCGACACGTCTACGCCGCTGCGGATGACCTTGCCGATCCGCGATCGCACTGGTGCTTCGGGATCACGTTCAGTCGCCGTCCGCATCGGAAAAGCCGATGTGAACATTCAAGGCCGGCGCCACCTTGTCCTCGACCAGCGCTTTGAGCGCGGTGAGTTCACGCGTCGCGGCGAGCACGCGCGTGGGATCGCCCGTATCGACGCCCGTCATGGCCGCGTTGGCGCGCTGCACGGCATCGCTCAAGCTCTGCGCCAGCGGATCCTGCCCGCGATCGCGCAACAGCGCCGCGAGCGATCCAGGCCCCTTGCCGGCCGCGAGGGCAGCGAGCGCCTGCCAGCGGGCCGCCCAGCTTGCCGCGGTCGCGCCGCTGGCGCTGCGCGGATAGTCGGCGGCGCCTTCGGGCTTGCCGGTCGCGGCCTTCCGCACCGGTTTTTCCATGTCCGCCCAGCGCAGATGATCAAGGCCACCCACCCACTGGTTGAGAAAATCGTCGACGGCCTTGTCGGCGGCGGCGGGCGAGGCGAGTTTCGCGCCGTCCTCGCGAAAGCGCGTCACGATGATCTGCGTTTCGCGCTCGATCTCCATCGCGACCTCGACCGCGTAGCGACATCCGGGCGAGTCGGGCCGGACGGGCTGGGACCACAGCAGCCATTCCAGCGCCGGAAATCCCTTGGCGGGGGTGCCGACGCGGTCCATGCCGTCCGCGCCGCTCGGCGACGACTCGATCGCCTTGGTAATCATGCGCGGACGCGTCGGTGCAAGATCGATGCGGCTTTGCATCCGGTAATCGAGCACCGGTCCGACGGCCACGGCCGACAGCCGTTCCCAGTCGGCCACAGCGTCGCGCCACGCGGCGCGCGCGGCCGTCAGCGCAGATTCCGCCTCGGGTGGCGCCGCCTTGCAGTAGGTCTGCAGCGCGCGGGTCAACCCCTGCCCGCTCGCAGCCAGGGCGGTGGCGTGCGGCAGCATCCAGTCGCCGTACACCGCCTGCATCGTCTGCGCGTTGTCCGCGCGCGCCGCGGTCGTGGCGGCGGTCGTTGCGGCCGTTGAGACAACAACGGCCAGCAACATGACGGCCATGCGCAAAATCATAGCGACTCCACAAAGCGCACCAGCGCGTTGCGCTGCGCGCGGTTCAGCTGCAACACACGCTCGCGACTCGGCGCCGCCTCACCGTCGTGCCACAGGATGGCCTCGAGCACGCCGTCGGCGCGGCCGTCGTGCAGGAGGTGCGTATGGTCATTGACATCCTTGATGAGGCCGATGCCCCACAGAGGCGGCGTTTTCCATTGGCGTCCGGTCGCGCGGAAATCTGGGCGCCCGTCGGCCAGTCCTTCGCCCATGTCGTGCAACAGGAGGTCAGTATAGGGATGAATCCGCTGTCCATTGAGAGCGGCACTGCTGAACGGCGGATCCGGACCGCGCCCGGTCACATAGCTCGGCCGGTGGCAGGCGGCGCATCCGGCGTCGTGGAAGAGCTTCTGGCCGAGACGCACCTGAGGATCATCGGGCGCCCGGCGCGCCGGTGGTGCCAGCGTCGCTTCGTAGAACACTACGTCCGCGAAGGTGGCGTCGTCGATCTCCGGCTTCCCGTCCTGGCCGCCGCGCGGCGCCGCCAGGCAGTCCTTTTGCGCCAAGGTGCACATCTCGTCGGGAAAGATGGACGACGTGATACCCATGTCACCGACGAAGGCGCCCGCGGTCTGGTGGGCGATCGTGGCCACGTTGGCCTTCCAGCCGAAGCGCCCGAGCATCATGCGTTGCGACGGCGCGTCCCAGACCTCGTTGGCCACGCCTTTGACCGGCCCCGGAGCGGCCGCCTGCACACGAACGTTGTCGCGGATATCGGCTTCGTCGATAGCTTCGAGCAGGCCGACGCCGATCATTTGCGGTGCGATGCGCGGGCTCATCAGGATGTTGCCGGCCAGCGGTCCGTACGCCAGGTCGTTGATGGTGTACGTGGGCTTATGCAGCGCGAACGACGTCCCGTCAGCGTATTTTCCCTTGACGTCGTGGTAGCGGATCGCGACCTGCCCTTCCGGCCGCACGCCCTGGATGGCGGCGTTGTTGAGCTGGTCGCCATAGACCGGATCAGGGACCACTTCACCGTGCGGGCCGCTGCCCGGGATCGACAGGCGCATGAGCAGGCGCACCGGCTGTTCGCCGGCCGCCGGCGGCGCGCCACGTCCATCTTCCGTATGACAGCCACCGCAGGAGCGCGCGATGAAGTGCGGCCCCAGCCCGTCGCGCTTTCTGGTCGACGACGGCGCCTCGACCCAGTTGCGCTTGAAGAACGAATTGCCGATCACGAAGCGCGTGCGTTCCGCATCGGTGAGATTGGCCGCCGGAAACGAAAAGGCATTCCTGCCGGTCGCGAATACCGTGGTGGCGCCACCGACGCGCTCACCCAGCGGGTCATCCACCGGTGTGGCATGGCCGGTCACGCACACCATTGCGACGCAAACGGCACGACGGACGAACCCTCTGACGGTGTTCATCGCTGCAGATCGGAGCCCGCGTTCAGGGTTGCGCCAGCGTGAGCTTCGTGATGCCCACGGCCGCCGCCGCTTCGACCAGGTCCTTGCTCTGCGCGATCAAACTGTCGACGGTGGCCTGGATGCGCAGGCGGCCTGGCGCATCCCGCCCGCCGACGATTTCGCGATCGAACGGCGGCTGGATCGCCTGCGCCAGCGCCACCGATTTTGCGATCTGCCCGGTCGTGCGCTCCGCGAGTGCCTGGTCGCGGAGCGCCACCAGGTCGCGCAGCGAGGCGCCCTGCAGGAACGTGCCATCCGCGCGCTTGTAGCGGCCGAGCCATACGTTCTCGATCCCGAGCGCGTTGTTGACGATGTCACGGTGCGTGTTGTCCGAAAAGCACGATTGCTCGTCTTCCTGGTCCTGGCTTGCCAGTGCGACTTCCATGCGCTCGCCGGCGAGTTCGCCACGCGAAAGCGAACCGAGCCCGACGAAAATCTTGCGCAGCGATTCCGTGCCGCCCTTCTCGAACTGCGTGCGGAAGTTGGCCTTGCGTCCCGGCTTCCATTCGCGCGCCACGCTCCCCAGATCGTCCACGAGCAGATCGGAGATGGTGGTCAGGTAGAGGCGCCGCCTGTCCGCGTTGAGTTTCTTGCCGTCGACGAAGTCCGTGTAGCTGCGCTTGCCCGGCCCGTCTTCGCTCCAGTCCTGGCCCCAGAGCAGGAATTCGATCGCGTGCCAGCCGCTGGCAATGTTCTCTTCGCCGCCGCGTTCGTTCTGGGCGATCACGTTGTCCCGGTTGATGACGAAGCGCGGATTGTTGATCAGCCCGGAATCCGGACGGCCCTCGACATTATCGACATAAGACTCGTCCAGCGGCCAGGCATTCATGCGCCCCTCGACTCCGCCTTCGCCGTCGATGGGCCCGCCATAAAACCGGAAGGCTTCCGTCTGGCCGTAGAACTCGCGCGCATCGCGCCACGCTTGCTGCGCCGCAAGCTGCGTCTGCTCGCTTGGATTTGCCGTAAAGGCATTGATGGCGCGTTGCATCGTCGTGGCCGCGCGCAGGGCGTCCTCGTAGGTCGCCTGCACGATCGTCGCGTACTGGGACAGCACGGCCGGCGTTCCCGCAACGCCGGCAACGCCCGGCGTTGCCGCCGCAGCGAGGTGGGCAACAGCGCTGAGCGCCAGGGTGATCCCGAGCGCACGCAGTAGGTTTTTCATCTGTTCACCTGTGGTGGAGTGAGGTGGGCAGCCAATAACCGCGTGGCGGACTAGAACGCCGCCCTGGCCCGCAAGCTGATGACTTGCACGTTCTTCGCATTCGAATCGCCGCCCGGCTGGACGATCGCCTGGTAGCTTGGCGAAAGCTGCAGGTGTTCGTTGATGCTCCACACGTAGTAGAGCTCGACGTCCTTTTCCGCGCCGGACGGCACGTAGTCGAAATCGGGGACGCCGTCGCCGTTGGCGTCCAGCGTCGGTGCGGCGGCGCGGAACCCCTTGCTGGTATTGAGCCATCCGACCGCCAATCCCAGCTTGTCCTGCGCGCGCCTCCAGCCGGCACCGCCGAGTTGGCCGCCGAGGGTGACCGCGTTGTCGAAGCGCACCTGGCCACTGAACGAATGTCCATAGCGGGCAAACAGCGTGACATGGCGCGCCACTTCCTGGTCGATGGAGAAACCGAAGCCGGACTCGCGCCCGGTCGTCGTCGCGGACTCATTGTTGTACGGAACGAAGCTGCCGTTGGTCCACGCATAGAGCCTATAGTTGCCGGGGCGATTCTGCAGCGTCCGTCCGCTGTAGGCCCACTGGCCGATCACGAAGGGCCGGGAGAAACTGGTGTCGAACCCGGCGCCGGGACCCGCGCCGAACACGCCAAGCGAGGCCTTCCAGCGATCGACGCTGTTGACGTCGCTCGTGTAGGAGCCGATCACGCCGGGTTGGAAGCCATAGCTGTCAGCCCCGATCGCCCCACCCGAATCGAGCAGCGGATTGTGGACGAATACGTTGTTGAGGAAGGCCGCTGATTCGTCGTCGGCGATTGCATTCTGGTCGAAGAAGCCGAACACATCGATCTTGCCGAACGTGCCCTCCACGCGCGGCAGCTTGCCCGACGTCGTGGGAGTGAGCGGCAGGCCAATCTGGTACCAGGCTTGCGCCAGGATGAACGTCGCGTCGTCGCCATTGGCGAGGAAGAACGCGGTCGAATTGGGCGTGGCGGTCAGCGTGGGCGGTAGCTGCGGCTGCGTCAGGCCCCCTCCCTGCCCCGCGCGGAAATGCACGAACAGGCGGCTGTCACCCACATCGCCCAGCGCGCCAAAACTGCCCATCGGGACTTCGACCGAAAGGTCGGCGCGGTAGTTGAGCTGGCTGTCCTGCCCTCCGGTCGTGTCGCCGCGGACGAGCCGCTGACCGACACCAAGCAACGAGGCTTCGACATGAACACCTTCCAGCGCCTCCTGCAGCTTGCTCGGCTTCTTGAGCGCAACGACCTGGTTCTCGACATCGTCGAGGCGCTCGCCCAGTTCCACCACGCGCTGGTCCGTCGCCTGCTCGCTGCCGGCCCGTTCGACCTTGGCCTCAGGTGTACGCGCGGGCGCTGCGGGGCTCGCCGCCGCTTCGCCGTTCACCCGTGCCTCCAGACGCTTGTTCGCAGCCTCGAGCTGCTCGACGCGTTGCATCAGTCGCTCGACCGTCCTGGTCAGCGTCTCCACGTCGGCCTGCGCATGCGCCGGCGTACTTGGCATGGCGGCGCCAAGCACAGTGGCGAGCGCCACGGAACTCACCACGCAATTGCGGGATTTCAACGGCGACTCCCCTCGAGGAATAGGTATGACCGGCGGCGCGTCCTCGATCACGCCAGCACTGGTTCGCACCGCGACGGCAGGACGGGCAAGGGGCAGGCACGAAACCGGGCCCCATTCCCAGCCGGAGTGGCTATCGGTACAGTAATTAAGTATGCAAACGATACGCATTCTCAATATTAGTGTCAATATCGAGAAACGGTCGAGACGGCGCCCCGACGGAGCGGCCGTATCAGCGGCGAGCCGGTTCGGTACGCGGCGTATACAGGCGGTGCAGCGTGATCTTGCGCACCTCGGCCTTGCTCGCCTCGATGTGCGAGCGCAGTAGCCGCTTGGCCTCATCGGCACGGCGGCGAATCACCGCGCGCAGGATCTGCGCATGCTCCTCGTAGGTCTTGTCGATCCGGTGCGGCTGCGTGAAATCGAGCCGTCGCACGATGCGGATGCGCTCGGTAACATCGCGATGGCAACGCGCGAGTTCCGGATTGCCGGCCGCGGCGACCAGCACGGTGTGAAACGCTTCGTCGAGCTCCGATACCGCCTTGGGATCGTCCAGGCGCTCGCCCTCGGGACGCAACCAGATATCTTTCAGCGCTTCCAGTCCCTCGCGCGCGGGCATGTCGCACAGGCGGGTCACTGCCGCTTCCTCGAGGATCAGGCGCAGGTCGTAGGAATTCTCGAACTGCTGGAAATCGTAGGGTCGCACGCTCCAGCCGATGCGCAGGTGTACCTGCAGGTAGCCTTCCCTTTCGAGCCGATACAAAGCGTCACGCACGGGTGTGCGGCTCATGTTCAGCCGCTGCGCAATCTCGGTTTCCGAAAAGCGGTCGCCGGGCACCAGTTCGAAATCGAAGATACTGGCCTTCAGCTTCTCGTAGGCGGTCTCCGCGAGCGAGCGCTCGGGAACGAGCGTCGACGCGCCTGCCGCGGCCGCGAGATTTCTCACTTTGCGGGCGCTTCCGCCGTCAGGCTCACGTGTGCCGCGACAATGCGCCATCCCTCCGGCATACGCACCCAGGTGTGGCTCTGCCGGCCGATGCGTTCGCTGCCCGGGCGCCGGAATTCCATGTTGGCCGTTGCGAAGTCGCTGCCGTAGGTGGTGATCACGAGGTGCGTGATTGTACGCGCAAGGTTGCTGGCCGGCCGCGCTGCCCGAAAGGCGGCGATCGCGTCATAGCCATAGAGGTTTTCGGTGGCGCCGTAGCGCAGTGTGAATGCGCTGCTCCAGAACAACTCGTCGAGAACCTCGACGTCGTTGCCGACCAGCGCGGCCTCGTAGCGATCGAACGCAGTACGCACCTCGGCGACGACATCGGGCCGATTGATCTCGAGCATGATTGGAGGCAACCGTGTCAGGCGTGAATGGCCGGCAGGGGCGACACTGCCACCCCGGATGCAGCAAGGGCCGCCGCCACGCCGAAGCACTGGTCCTCATGCCACGGAGCGGCAATGATCTGCAGGCCGATCGGCAAGCTGCCCGGTGCAGCGACGGGCGCCGCGACCACCGGCAAGCCGATGCAGGAAATGGGCTGGGTCAGCAGCCCGAGACTGGGTCGCAGCGGCAATCGCTGGCCCGCAAGTTCGATCCACTCGGTGCCGATCGGTGTCGCCGGAACAGGTGTGGCGGCAGTGACCAGCACATCCACGTCGGCGAACAGCGCTCGCACCTGCTCCTGGTACCACGCGCGAACGCGTTGGGCCTTGAGGTACCACGCGGCCGGCATCAAGGCGCCCGCCAGAAGGCGGTCGCGCGAATGTGGTTCCATGTCACTTCGACGGTTGCGCAGGGTCGGCAGGTGCAGCGCGCCGCCTTCGGCGGCCGTGATCGCGAACGCGGCCGCGCGACCCAGTGCCGCATGGGGTAAATCGATCGTCCGCTTGACTCCGAGCGCGACGCAGGCGCGCTCGACCGCAGCGCGCGCCGGCGCAGTCAGGTGCTCGTCGAAGTAGCCGCCAAGACGGGCAATGCGCAGGTGGCCCGACGCCGGTGGAACCGGCGTGCCGATTGGCTCCGGCAGTCGCAGTGCACATGCGGCGTCGCGCGGATCGCCGCCCTGCAGTGCGTCGTAGCAGGCGGCGAGGTCGGGCAGCGTGCTTGCGAACGGGCCGAGGTGATCGAGACTCGCCACGAACGGAAACGATCCAGTGCGTGGCAGCCGGCCGAAGGTGGGCTTCAATCCCCAGACGCCGCACAACGAGGAAGGCACGCGGATCGAGCCATTGGTATCCGAGCCGAGCGACAGCGGCACCAGCCGTGCCGCCACCGCCGCTGCGGATCCGCCCGACGAGCCGCCGGCAATGCGCGTAGGATCGTGCGGATTGCGCGTCGGCCCGTAGTGCGAATTCTCGGTGGTGAAGCCATAGGCATACTCGTCCATGTGCAACGCGCCGACCAGGACGGCACCCGCGTCGCGCATGCGCGCGACCAGCATCGCATCCTCGCGCGCCGGCGGCAGATCCGCATTGACCCGCGAACCGGCGAGCGTGGCGATCCCGGCGACGTCGAACAGATTCTTGACCGCGTAGGGCACGCCAGCGAGCGGCGACAGCGCTTCGCCGGCCGCGCGCCGCGCGTCCACGGCGCGCGCTTCATCGAGTGCACGCGCGCGGGTCACCGCGGAAAAGCTGTTGAGCTGCGGATCGACGCGCGCGATGGCATCGAGCGTGCGTTCGACCGCCGCGACCGCAGTCGTCGTCCCCGCCCGTATCGCGGCGGCGATGGCCAGGGCCGAACGCTGCGCGTCCCGGTCGGGCGCCGTCGATGTTCGCAACGACCCGGGGTGCGGCACGCCGGCAACGACCCGGGTCGCGGCCGTTGCGTCGTCCGTCACGGCCGGAACACCGGCGCCATTTCGCACGCCGGCGAGAGTTCTAGGGCGACTAGCGGCGCCGCGATCGTGGCGATGCGCGCAAATTGCATGATCACCCGCTCGCGTTCCTGCGGATCGAGCACGATCCCCTGCGCGGTAGCGGCGGCGTCGACATAGGCCGCGATCTCCGGTGCATCCATTACGTTTTCGTCCATCTTCGTTACATCCATCTCTTGTTCTGCGCCGCGCATTCGATCAGGGGCCGTTCGGTCACGGCCCCTTCATCCAACGCCCCTGATCCGGCTCAAGCCACCTGTGCCTCGGCGAGATGACAGGCAACGTCGTGCGCAGCCCCTACCGTCCGCAACGCAGGATACGCCGTACGGCAGCGGTCGAACACCAGCGGGCAGCGGCTAGCGAACCGGCACTGTTGCGGCGGCGGATCGATCGGGCTCTGCGGTTCGCCGGGCAGTCCGGCGCCAGGCGCCTGGCCGGGCCGCGGTATCGCCGCGATCAGCGCGCGCGTGTAGGGATGCCGCGGCGTCATGAAGATCTCCTCCGCCGGCCCGCTTTCGACGATCTTGCCCAGGTACATGACGACGACACGATGGCACAGCAGCCGCACGACGTTCAAGTCGTGCGACACGAAGAGATAGCTCATGCCGAGCTTCTCGCGCAGGTCGGCGAGCAGGTTGAGGATGAGCGCCTGCACCGACACGTCGAGCGCGGCGGTCGGTTCGTCGAGAATGAGTAACTGGGGGTTGAGCGCAATTGCGCGCGCGATGCCGACGCGCGCCTTCTGGCCGCCCGACAGCTGGTGCGGAAAGCGGCTCAGCAGTTCCCGCGGCAAACCGGTGAGATCGGCGAGCTCGGTCACCCGCTGGGCGCGTTGCCGCGAATCCGCCATGCCGCCCAGCAGAGCCAGTGGCTCGCCGATGGTATCGGCCGCCGTATACCGGGGATTCAGGCTGTCGGTCGGATCCTGGAACACCACCTGCAGCCGGCCGCGCAGCGGATGCGTCGCGAAATGCGCGGCCGTGGTCGCGCCGATGTCGTCGTCGCCGAGCCGGATCGACCCCGCCGTCGGGTCGATCAATCGCGCGATCAGGCGCGCCAGCGTGGACTTGCCGCATCCCGATTCTCCGACGAGGCCGATGCTCTCCCCTTGCGCGATGGCCAGGCTCACCTCGTCGACCGCGTGCAGGAACGAAGGTACGCGCTTGGACCACGGCAGCGTTCGCTTGGGACCGGTGGGATATTTCTTGGTCAGCTCGGAGATTGCGAGCAGCGGCACCACGCTCGCGTTCATGGACGCAAACCCTCCAGCGGATGCCGGCAGGCCACCGCGCCGGCGCCGACGACCATGCGCGGCAACGGCGCCACGTCGCATAGGTCGGTGCGACGATCGCAGCGATCACGAAAACGGCAAACCGGCAAGTCTTCGCGCCGCAGGTCCGGGAGACCGCCGGGAATGGAAGTCAGCGCGCGCAGGTCGACCGCACCCGTCGGGATCGACGCGATCAGGCGCGCGGTATACGGGTGATGCGGTGCCGCGAAGAGTTCCGCCGTCGGGCCGCTTTCGACCACATGGCCGGCGTGCATGACGATGATCCGGTCGCAGTACTGCGCGGCGAGGCCGAGATCGTGCGTGATCAGGAGTGTCGCCATCTTGCGCGCCTGCCCCAGCTCGCGGACGAGGTCCATGATCGCTGCCTGCGTCGTGACGTCGAGGCCGGTAGTGGGCTCGTCGGCGATCAGCAACGCCGGGTTGCAGGCGAGCGCAATGGCGATCATCACGCGCTGGCACTGACCACCGGAAAGCTCGAACGGGTACGCCCGATAGCGCCGTTCGGGGTCGGCGATGCGCACGAGACGCAGCAATTCGAGTGCGCGGGTTTTAAGGTCCTCGTTGCGCACGGGACCGTGGCGGCGCAGGACGTCCTCGATCTGTTTGCCTACCGCGCGAATGGGGTTGAGTGCGACGCGCGGATTCTGGAAGATCATCGCGAGCTCGCGCCCGCGCAGCTCCTCGAGGTCGGATTCCGCCGCTTTGAGCATGTCGATGCCGGCGAAGTGAATCGCGCCGGCGGAGATGCGCGCGGCGGCATCCAGAATGCGCAGGATCGCAAACGACAGGACCGACTTGCCCGAGCCGCTCTCGCCGACGAGGCCGACGGTCTCGCCCTTGAACAGCGCGAAGGAGACGTCCTGGAGGGCATGCACGGTGCCGGCACGCGTCGCGAACTCGAGGGTCAGGCGGTCCACCGATAGCAGCGGCATGCGCTCGTCGGTGGCCGTCGCTTCGTGCGCGAGCGAGGTGTCTATCGCGTTCATCGGTGCACCTTCATGTACGCCGCCGCGGGTCGATCAGATCGCGCAGGCCGTCGCCCAGCAGGTTGAAGCACGAAGACGGCGAGCATCAGCACCGCGCCGGGAAACAGCGCAACCCACCACTCGCCGGAGACGATGTAGCTGCGCGCCTTCGGCGACCATGATCCCCCACTCGGGCGTGGGCGGGCGCACGCCCAGGCCGATGAACGACAGCCCGGCGGCGTTGAGGATCGCCTAGCCCATGTTCAGCGACAGCTGCACCATCGTCGGCGGCAGGATGTTCGGGAACAGCTGCCTGCAGCAGAATGCGCGCAGTCGCGTGTTGCCGGACAGCCGCGCGGCCTCGATAAAGCCGGCATCGCGGCGCACGTTCACTTCGGCACGTGCCACGCGGATGTAGAACGGCAGGTTGATGATCGCTGTGGCCAGCACGATGTTGGGAACGGTGTTGCCCAGAGCGGCCACGATGCCCATCGCAAGCACGAACAGCGGAAACGCCATGATGGTGTCGGCTATGCGGCTCGACCACGCGATCGATCCAGCCACCAAAGAACCCGCGCAGCCAACCCAACGCCGCCCCCGACCGCGAACGACAGCGCCACCGGCGGCGACCGCGATGCCGAGGTCGATGCGGGTCGCAACAATGACACGCGACCAGGATGTCCCGGCCAAGCTGATCGGTACCGAACCAGTGGCTGCCAGATAGGGCGCCTCCAACGCCCGCATCGCTATCGGACTGCCAAGTGGATCATAGGGCGCAATGGAGCGGTCCAAAAATCGCCATCAGCGACAAATGCCGCGAACAGGATCGAGGCCAGCAGCCGTGAGAGGATTTTCGCTGAGGATATAGCGCAGCATGCGCAAATGCTCGAGCGCGGCGGCGCGACGGCGCCGGACAGGTTCTAGTCTTGCGCTCATGCCATCGAGCCGCGCTCTTGGATCAATCGCTCGTTTAGATCAAGTCGATCGCCGAGATTCAGCAGCACGTACAGGATCGCCATGGTCAAAACGAAGCCTTGCACCGGGGCGAAGTCGGAGGCGATCAGCGCCTCGACCGCGAAAGAGCCGACCCCGGGCCAGGCGAAGACCTTCTCGACCAGCACGTTGGCGCCCAGGAGAAACGAAAACACCATGCCCAGGATTGTGACAACCGGCAGCAGGGCATTGCGCAGCGCATAGCGATCACACGACGGTCATCCGCGACAAGCCGCTGGCGCGCGCCGTTCGAATGAACTCCGACGAAAGCACCGCCAAGCATCGAGGCTCGGGTGATGCGCGCGATCGGCGCCAGCGCGAACAACGCCAACGTAAAGGCGGGCAATGACAATTTGCGTAGGCTGCGCCTAGAAGATCTGCAAGATCGCCGGTGAGCAGCGCTGTCGATAAGGAAAGAGCCGGTCACCTGCGGTGGCGGGCTAAGGTAAACGCGTCGAATCGTCCGAGTGGCGACGGCGCCCAGCCAAGCAGGAAATAGAAGACATAGACTAACAGCAGGCCGGTAAAGAACGTCGGCAACGACACGCCCGCTGTCGCCAGCGCACGCGGCAGACATGGTCGATCAAGGAGCCCTGGCGCATCGCCGGCCACGACACCCAGCGGAACGGCAATGGCGATCGCCAGAAACAACCCGCACAGGGTCAGTTCTAGCGAAGCCGGCAGCCGTTGCATCAGCTCGGTCAGCACCGGCTGCCCCGTGGACAGCGACATGCCGAGGTCGCCGTGCACAGATCGCGCAACGTAGCGCGAGAACTGCACGGGCAACGGCGGGTCGAGACCCAGGCTGGTCGCTTATCTGGGCGATCGACTCCGGCGTCGCCGCCGGCCCGGCGAAGAACGTTGCGGGATCGCCGGGCAGGGCGCGCGTCAGCAGGAACGTCACGAGCACCACGCCGATGAGGCTCGGCATGGCCGCGACCAGGCGGCGAGGCGATGGACAGCAACACGCTGTCAGCCCGCGATCAGGCGCTTGCACGATCTGGCGGAAATCGGGCTGCAGGTGGAACCAGTACTGGTAGCCCGATGATGTTCTTCTGCATCGCGACGTCCATCGTCGGCTGGAAGAGCGGGATGCGCGGCACGTCGTCGAACGCCTTCTGATGAAGGTCCTTGCATCGAGCTGATCGTAGTTGTCCTGGTCCGCCTCGAAGCGGCGGCGTCGATCAGCTTGTCCATCGCCGGGTTCTGGTAGCTCATGGTGTTGAAGACCGCGTTCTGGCCGTGGTAGCTCCAGAAGAAGAAGTACTCGGGGTAGTTGAGCCACCCGCCGAAGCGGTTGATGATCATCGGCATGTCCTTCTTGAGCAGTGCGGCGCGAAAATTGGCGCCGGGAATCTTGTTGATCGTCGTCTTGATGCCGATCTGCGCCAGCGATTCCTGCAGCAGCACCGCCATCGGTTCGCAGACCGTGGCGCCGCCGAGGTCGATACGACAGCGTGGTCTCGAAGCCGTTGGCGTAGCCGGCTTCGGCCATCAGCTGCTTCGCCTTGGCAATGTCGGTCTTGTAGCGGATCAGGCTGCGGCCACGCGGCTGTCTTGACGTTGTACGACGCTGCGCCGTACACCTTGATGCCGCGGCCGTAGAGCGGCGTTCTCGAACATCTTCTCGTACGGCACGGCGTAGGCAACGGCCTGACGCACCTTCACGTTATCGAACGGCGGCTTGGTCACGTTCATGCCGATGTAGTAGAGCGAGTTCTCGATCGGCAGCGGAGGCGACTTTGAGGTTGGCCTTGTCCTGCGTCAGCTCGGAGAAATCCTTCGGCGGCAGGTCGTACGACATGTCGATATCGCCCTTGACCAGCAGCGCACGCCGATTGCCCAGCCGATGGCACGTCACGCTGGATCACGCGCTTCATCTTGGGCAGCGGCCCGCACTTCCAGTCGTCGAAGCGCGTGTAGATGATTTCCTGACCCGGCTTCCACGATTCCGACCTTGTAGGCGCCGCCGCCGGCTTCGTTGTTCTTGAGCCATTCCGCCGCCCAGGGGTCGGCCGCAGTCGCGTGCTTCTTGGCGAGCTTCGCTGTTGTAGATCGACGCCACCGGCACGGCCATATCGGGCAGCGTCAGCTTGTCCTTGCGCAGGAACTTGACGCGGAACGTGTAGTCGTCGACGACCACGAACTGCTCGGGCTTCTCGAGCGAGCCCGGCGGCCATCTGGAAGGTCGGGAAACCGCCGATCGAAACCGCGCGGTCAAACGACCATTTGACGTCGTGCGGCGGTGACCGGCGTGCCATCGTGAAAGTTGGCGTTGTGCCGCAGCTTGAAGGTGACGCTGATGCCGTCCTTCGCCACTTCCCAGCTCTCGGCCAGTTCGGGTTCGAGCTTGGCGTAGTCGTAGCTTACGAGACCATTGGGCAACGTCTTCTTGCCGTAGGTCAGGAGGCGGTCGTACGCGACCCAAGCCACGCCATAGCTCGGGCGATTGGCACCGACGCCATGAATGTCGAGGCTGTTGGGACCAAATTCGTTGGCGACGACGAGTGTCTCGGCGCGACGATCCTGCGCCGCGATGGCTGTGAAAAAGCGAAGGCAAACGCGGCCAGCGAGACGGCGACGACGGATGGCGCCAGCCTCGAGCGATGCGAAAAGGCGACGATCTTTTTCATCAGAGAGTGGATGCGTCGCGGCAACAGGAATACCGGTAGGCGAGGAAGTGGCGTGAAAGAAATGGCTTCGCGCGCGGCGAGATACGCGCGCCAGCCCCAGAAGAGAGAAATATCTCGGCGCGCGCGACCGCTGCCGCTTCGCACAGGAATCCCTGGACGACGCGAACCGTCGTCGAGTTCAATCGTGCCGATGCAAAGCGGACGAAGGAATGCCGGCGACGAAGGAGCCGAAGGCCGTCACGGCATTTCCCAGACTTCGAGCGCGATGGTGTGACCGGCGCGGTCGCCGCAGCGGACGAGACCCGGCTTCGGCGGACGGTCCCGGGCAACGCGAAGAGGCGATAGCTCGGTGCGGTACGGACGCGGCGCACGAGACGCGCACCACGCTCGGTCAATTCGCGGTTGAGGGGCAATCCGGACAGATGCGCGCCGACCACGGCAAGGCGGCGACATCGCCGCACGCGGGGCGAACGCCACCGTCGACGGTAGCGGGATACCCGGGGCGCCAAGCGGCAGACCGGCCGCGGCATGAAAGCGATCGCCGAGGTCGGCAAGCGCGAAGTCGCTGCCGGCGGGACCGATCAGCGTGATACCGAATGGCATGCCGTCCATCGCGCAACGCTGCAGGCACGGCGAGCGCGGCCAGGTCGAGCAGGTTCACGAAATTGGTGTAGGTGCCAAGGCGCCGATTGAGCTCGAGAGGCTCGGCCGCGACCTCGGCGATCGTGTAGATCGGTCGGTGCGATGGGCACCAGCAGCACGTCGAAGGTTTTCCAGAGCCGGCGCCAACGATGCCCGCATGGCGGCGAGCGTAGACTGCGCGACGAACACATCGGTCGCGGAGAAGCGTCGGCACCGAGCGATGATGCGAGCGCACCGAAGGATCGAGCGCGTCCGGCTGCGCATCGAAGAATTCGCGGATCGCCGCGTGACGTTCCGCTACGCACGGGCCTTCGTACAACATCGTTGCCGCCGCGCGCCACGGCGCGAAGTCGATCGGCACGCGATCGCCGCCCAGTCGTCCAGGCGCTGGCCGCCTTCACCGAACAGCGCAGCGCGATTTGCGTGTCGCCGATAGAACTCGCGTTGATCGCGACTTCGGCACCCGAACGCGGAACGCACGCGCTCCAGCGCGGCGGCGCAAGTGGTCAGCGTAGCGCCGTTTGGCGTCGCTTGCATCGGCGCCCGTTGCCGCCGCGACCACGGGTGCAGCATCGGCGACGGTCAAAGCAAAAATCGATACGCAATCGAGCGACTGGCAGGCCGGGTACGACACCACGCGTCGAGATGAGGCCACGGGTGGGCTTCCACCCGACGATGTTGTTGAAAGACAGGCCGGCACGCGGCCGGATCCCGCGGTGTCGGTGCCGAGCGAGAAGTGGACGAGGCCGAGAGCCACGGCCACCGCCGAGCCTGAACTCGAGCCGCCGGAAATGTAAGCCGCGGGTCGAACGTGTTGTGGCACCGCGCCGTACGGCGAGCGTGTGCCCACAAGGCCGGTGGCAAATTGATCGAGATTGGTCTTGCCGACGAAGATCGCGCCGGCCGCTTCCAGCGCGTGACGACGGATGCCGATTCGGTGGGTTCGTAGGCGAATCCCGGGCAGGCTGCGGTGGTCGGCAGCCGGCCACATCGATGTTGTCCTTGATGCCCGCCAGCGCGCCGAATAGCGGCAGTGCCAGCGCGCCCGCCGGGTCGGCGGCGAGCAGGCGATCGAGCGCTTCCGCCCGTTTGCACGGCGTCAGACGCAGACATGGTGGAGATCCACACGGGCGCGCCACGAGCGGCCTGCGGGTCGGGCAAGCCATGACTCGACGATTTCGGACGGCCGCCAGGTGCCGTGTCGGTAGGCGTCGTGCAGCGCGGCAATCGTGGCAGGTGGCTGGGCGGGATACGGAAGGGTTGGATCCGCGTTCCTTGTATACAGCTGTGCATACTAGCAAGACTGATACCAATCCACTACGATGCAGCAAGTGCTTTGTAATTCAACAATTTGCGCTACGAGTGTCGCGGCATGTAGCTGGGGCTGGTCCAACGTGGTGCGTTACGACCGTTTCGCACCGGATTCATGCGCGCGGCGCGGAGGCATCAACCTGCGCGCGGTCAGCGTTCGGGTGGCGCGTGGTGAGTTGGGGTGATCGTGCCACGGACGTCCGGGGCGCCGTCCTGCCGCAGGTGCGGGGCGGCGAGGCGCAGGTAGTGCAGCATCGACCACAGCGTAAGGATCGCGGCCACCCACAGTGCCACCGTACCCAGCACCGGCGTGGACACACCCGGGATCACCGGCTCCCACAGCAGGAGCGCAATGATCGCCGTCATCTGCGCGGCGGTCTTCACCTTCCCCACGAACGCCACGGCGACGTTCCTGGTCCGCCCGATCTGCGCCATCCATTCACGCAGCGCCGAAATGGCGATCTCGCGACCGATGATGATGATGGCGAGATACGCTTCCGCCCGGCCCAGTTGCACGAGCAGAATCAACGCCGCCGCCACCATCAGCTTGTCCGCCACCGGATCGAGGAACGCGCCGAAAGCGCTGGTCTCGCGCCAGCGGCGCGCCAGATAGCCGTCGAGCCAATCGGTGATGGACGCAACGGCGAACAGGCTCATCGCCGTCCAGTTCTTGGCCACCGGCGACAGCCAGGTGTCCGGCAGGTAATACACCGCCACGAACAGCGGAATCATCACGATCCGCAGCCAGGTCAGCGCGATGGGGATGTTGAAAGGCATCGGAGACGCTACGGGCGTTCGGGTGCGGATCGCCCGATTCTACCCCTCCCCCTTCTGCCACCCGTCCCGCGCGGTCACGCCATCACCTGGCGGGCGATGCAACAGATTTTCGCGCCGGCGACGGCGTGTTGGGGCGTCTCGCGTAGCGGTTGTTAGGACGGGAGGCGTCCGTTCAATGCAGGGACGCGAAGATCCGCTCCGCCAGCGCGCGCGAGATTCCCGGCACACGCGCGATGTCCTCGATGCTCGCGGCCTGGACGCCCTTGACGCCGCCGAAATGCGCCAGCAGTGCCTTGCGGCGGGAGGTGCCGACACCGGCGATCTCCTGCAGTGACGAGGTCGTGCGCGTCCTGGCCCGTCGGGCGCGATGGCCCTGGATCGCGAAGCGATGCGCCTCGTCGCGGATCTGCTGCAGCAGGTGCAGACCGGGATGGTCGGAGGGTAGGTTCAGCACCGCTTCGCGATCGGGAAACACGATGTCCTCGAGCCCGGCCTTGCGCTCGGGGCCCTTGGCGATGCCGATCAGCGGGACGCCATGCATGCCCTGCTCTTCCAGCACGTTGGCAGCGACCGCCACCTGCCCCTTGCCGCCGTCGATCACCAGCAGGTCCGGCGCCGGATACTCGCCGGCGACAATGCGTGCGCAGCGTCGCGACAGCGCCTCGCGCATCGCCGCATAGTCATCGCCGGCCTGGTCGGGCGTCACGTTGAACCGCCGATACTCCGACGACTGCATCGCCAGCCGGTCGAAGATCACGCACGAGGCCACCGCGGATTCGCCCATCGTGTGCGAGACGTCGAAGCACTCGATCCGTTGCACAGACGCAGGCAATCCCAACGCCGCCTGCAACGCCCCGAGGCGATCTTCCTGCGTCGCCTTCTGGGCCAGTTTCTGCCGGATCGCCAAGGTCGCGTTCTGTTGCGCCATGGCGAGCCAGACCCGGCGCTCGCCGCCCGGATTGTCGTTGATCTCCACCTTCTGGCCCGACTGCATCGACAGCACCTCGGCCAGCGCTTCGTGCTCGCAGGCCGCCGGCACGATGATCGTCGGCGGTACCGGCCGTTCGACGTAATGCTGTTCGAGAAACGCGGGCACGATCTCGCCGAGCACAGACGGATCTGCCGCATCGGCGTGGCGGGGGAAGTACGTACGGTCGCCGACATGGCGGCCGCCGCGAATCATCACCACGTTCACCGCGATCAGGCCGCCTTCCGCGGCGACGGCAACCACGTCGATGTCGCCGGCGGTCGCACTCTCCACGAATTGACGCGCCTGCAATTGTTGCAGGCGCCCGATCTTGTCGCGGATGCGCGCCGCACGCTCGAATTCCAGCGCCGCCGCCGCCGCGTCCATCTGCGCCTGCAAGCGGGTCAGGACCTCGCCCGCCTTGCCGCGCAGGAACAGCGCCGCACCTTCGACGTCCTCGCGGTACTCCGCCTCGCCGATGAAGCCCACGCAGGGGGCGGTGCAGCGCCCGATCTGATAGAGCATGCACGGTCGCGAGCGGTTGGCGAAGACCGTGTTCTCGCAGGTGCGCAACATGAACACTTTCTGCAACACCGCGATGCCGTCGCGCACCGCGCCCGCGCCGGGAAAGGGTCCGAAGTAGCGGTGCTTCCGGTCGAGCGCACCACGGTGAAAGCGCAACTGGGGAAACGGATCGCCAGAGATGCACACGTAGGGGTAGCTCTTGTCGTCGCGAAACAGAATGTTGTAGCGCGGCTCGTGCGACTTGATGAAATTGTTCTCGAGCAGCAGCGCTTCGCCCTCCGACCGTGTGACGGTCGTCTCGACCCGGGCGATTTGCGCAATCATCGCCGCGATGCGCGGCTCGTGACCGGTCTTCTGGAAATAGTTGCCGACCCGCTTCTTCAGATCGCGCGCCTTGCCGACGTACAGTGTCTCGCCGCCGGCATCGAGCATCCGGTACACGCCGGGCCGGTGGGGCAGCGAGGCCAGCAACTCGCGCGCATCGAACGCGGGCGGCGCCCCTGGGCGAGCGACGTCGGACATGCCGATGCCTTCAGTCGCCGCGCGATGCCGTCGCCTGGCCGGCGAAGTGCGCGGCGATCGCGTCGAACACGTCGTGGAACATCTCGGTGGTGAGTCGTCGCGTGTTGGTGTTGTAGCGGCTGCAATGATAGCTGTCGATCAGCATCCGGCCGTCCGCCAGCGGATGTTGCGCGCCATGCGCGAACGCGTGCTGAGAGCCCTTGCGGCCGAGCGCGCGCAGCGTGGCGTCATGGGCAATCCTGCCGAGCGCCAGGATGACGCCGCCGGCCGGCAGCCGACGCAGGTCGGCGGCGAGGTAGTCGTTGCAGAAACGCACCTCGGCCGGCGTCGGCTTGTTGTCCGGCGGCAGGCATTTGACGGCATTGGTGATCCGGCAGCCGGTCAGCCGCAGGCCGTCGCCGCGCGTCGTCGCCGTGGGCTGCGACGCAAAGCCATAACGGTGCAGGGTTGCGTACAGCAGGATCCCTGCGTAGTCGCCGGTGAAAGGCCGCCCGGAAGCATTGGCCCCGTGCATACCGGGGGCGAGACCGACAATGACCAGACGCGCCGAAGTGTCGCCGAACGGCGGCACTGGACGGCACCAGTAGCCGGGATGTTCGGCCTGTACGTCAGCCAGGAAGGCACTCAAGCGCGCACAGCGCGTGCAGGCTTCGTCGTACGTCGCAGTCGGGAGCTTGATGGGGTGTTCTGTCACAATCAACGGTTCGACCGAAAACTCCAGTGTTCGCAGGATCGTACCATTCGACATTCGATGCTTGAAATCCGTTCGCATCTGCCACTGCGCGCCACCCGCAAGCCGCCGCTGCTGTTCGTGCATGGTGGTTATTGCGACGCGTGGTGCTGGACCCCCAATTTCCTGCCATGGTTCGCCGCCAGGGGGTATCCGGCGCATGCGCTGTCGCTGCGCGGCCACGGCACGAGTGACGGCAAGGAGACGCTGTTCATTGCCAGCCTCGACGACTACGCCGCCGATGTCGAGTCGGTCGCCGCAAAGTTGCCTGCCGCGCCGGTACTGATCGGACACTCGCTCGGCGCCGCCGTATGCGAGCGCATGCTCGCCACCCGCGTCGTGCGCAGCGCGGCGCTGCTGGCACCGATTCCGCCGGCAGGCCTGTTGTCGGTCGCCGCCCGTCTCGTCGCCGCGCATCCGGACTACCTGCATCACATGGCCGGGTTCGATCCGATGCGGCTGTCGGAAGACCTGCTGACCACGCTGCGGCCGTTCTACTTCAGCGACCGCGTCAAGCCGGCGCTGCTGGCCGAGGCGCTGCGGCACCTCAACGGCGAATCGCCACGCGCGCTGTTCGAACTCTCGCTGCGGCTGCACTGGGCGCTGCCCGACCGCCCGGCCGTCCCGGTATTCGTGCTCGGTGCCGCCGATGACCGGATTTCCACACCCGCAGACACGCAGGCGACCGCGACACACCACGGCGTGACGGCAACTATTCTGCCCGGCATGGCCCACATGCTGATGCTGGAGCCCGAATGGGAAACCGCGGCCAAGGCACTGGCAAAGTGGCTGGGGGAGCTGCCGCAGTAAGCGGCCGGCGCAGCACCAGAGGACGGCAGCATGCGCCGCGGGCAATATTCCGGCTGCTAGCGCCGCTTCGCGCGGACGAAGTCGAAGAACGCGTCGGCCGGCAGCGGCTTGCTCGCCCAGTAGCCCTGGAAGCAGTCGCAGCCCCGCGCATCCAGAAACTCGAGCTGCTCGCGCGTGCCGACCCCCTCCGCCACCACCTTGAGGCCGAGGCCGCGCGCCAGGCCGATGATCGCCTCGGTGATCGCCGCATCCTGCGGATCGGACTCGAGGTCGGCGATGAAAGATATGTCGATCTTGAGGGTGTCGATCGGGAAATGCTTCAGATGCGTGAGGGAAGAGTAACCGGTGCCGAAGTCGTCGATGGCGACCGTGAACCCCTCGTCACGCAACTGGTGCAACACCTTGCGGATCGCGTCGAGGTCGTGCATCAGGCTCGTTTCAGTCACCTCGAGCTCGATCCATGACGGCTCGCAGGCTTCCGCCTTGACGATTTCGGAAATCCGCTGCGCCAGATCCTCGCGGTAGAACTGGCGCGCCGACAGATTGACCGACACCTTGAGCGTCAGCCCGGCCTGGCGCCATTCGACGCATTGCCGCGCCGCCGACCTCAGTACCCAATCGCCCAGTGCGTGGATCAGGCCGGACTCCTCGGCCAGCGGAATGAACACCTGCGGCGGTACGTTGCCGTGCTCGGGATCGCTCCAGCGCAGCAGCGCCTCGGCGCCGACGATCACGCGGTCGCTCATCTGCACGACCGGCTGGTAGTGCAGGCGCAGCGTATCCTCGCTGAGCGCGTTGCGCAGCGCGGACTCCAGCGTGTGCTGGCGCAGGCGATGCTCGGCGAGGTTGGCGTCCAGGTACTGATAGGTGTTGCGGCCCAGATCCTTCGAGCGGTACATCGCGACGTCGGCGTGCTTCAGCAGTTCTTCCGGATCGTCCGAGTCGTCCGGATAGTGCGCGATGCCGATCGACGACGTGACGAAGATCTGGTGCGATTCGATCTCGAAGGGCTGCGCGACCGCATCGAGCAGCTTTTGCGCAATCCGGCCGAGGACCGAGGGATCGTCGAACTCTTCCACGATCACCATGAATTCGTCGCCGCCCAGGCGCGCGAGCAGGTCGGTCTCGCGCAGGGCCCCGGAAAGCGCTGCCGTAACCTTCTTCAGGAGTTCGTCGCCGATTCGATGGCCGAGCGTGTCGTTCACGTTCTTGAAGCGATCGAGATCGATGAACAGCACGCCGACACGGTGGCCGCTGCGCTTCGCCTGCGCGATCGCCTGCGCCAGGCGCTCGTGCAGCAGCAGGCGGTTCGGCAGTCCGGTCAGGGCGTCGCGGGTAGCCAGATACTGCAAGCGCTCCTCCGCCTGGATGCGCGACGACACATCCTGGACGAACGACAGGATGGATACGATCTGTCCCTTTTCGTCGAGCAGCGCCGAGTGGTACCACTCGCACCAGATGGTGTCGCCGTTGCGGCGGTGGTTGCGGGTGACACCCGTCGAGCGCGGTTCCTCGCCTTGCATCAGCGTGGCCACGAGCCCGGTGAAGCCGGTACGATCTTCGTCGTGCACCAGCGGACTGTCATGCAGCGGGACGCCGAGGACGTCTTCGGCCGGCCAGCCGAAGATGTTCTCCGCCTGCGGCGACCAGCGGATGAGCCGGAATTCGCGATCCCACTCCAGCACCGCCAGTGGTGTGTTGTTGATGTGCGACGAGAGCATCCAGTTGGCGCGCTTCAGTTCCTCCTCGTTGCGCTTCTGGTCGTGGATGTCGGTGTGCACCGCGTAGATGCCGATCACGTTGCCTTCGTCGTCGCGGTGGGGCGCGAAATGGACCGATTCCCAGCGTTCGCAACCATCCGGCTGCGCGAGTCGCGACTCGGTGGAAACCGTTTCGCCGGTCAGGACCCGATCGAGCATCGGCCCCAGCTGGTTGGCGCGTTCGTTGCCGACGACTTCCGCGACCTTGCGTCCGGTCAGCTCCTTGCGGTTCTGGCCAAGCCATTCCTCGTTGTGCCGATTGAGCACGCGATAGCGATAGTCGCGGTCGATGTAGGCGACACGCGCCGGCACGTTGTCCATGATGAGGCGCAGTTCCGCCTCGGACGAACGCAGCATTTCCTGCGCCTGCTTCAATCCATGGATGTCGTTCATCAGCACGAAGGCGCCGTGCACTTCGCCCGACGCCGCGGCATCGGGCACCACGCGAATCGTCATCCAGCGGCGCACGCCGTTGGCGCCCGGAACGAGCCGGTCGAACGCCGTGGATTCGCCCTCCATCGCGCGCGTGACCATCTGCTGCGCGCTCTGGTAGATGCCGTGCCCGACGACGTCGGCAAGGCGCATCTGGTGGACCTGTTCCTGCGTGAGGCCGAAGAATTGGAGGAAGGCGCGGTTGACGTAGTGGCAGCGCTCGTCGCGGTCGATGTAGGCCACGGGCGCGGGCACGCCGTTGATGATGGCGGTCAACTGGCCCTCGCGCGTGGCCAGCGCATCCTGCGCCTGCTTCAGGTCCGTGATGTCATGGCCGACGACGTATTCGCCCTTGACCGTCCCGTCGAACCGCAGGTCGGGCACGCAACGCGCGCGTATTACCCGCGCCCGGCCGCTCGCATCGACGACCGCCCGTTCGTAGGTGATCGCTTCGGCCGAGTGCATGACCTCCGGACCGGGCATCAGCGTGCCGACGATGTCGGGGCCCACGACCTCGTCGGTGGCCTTGCCCACCACCTGGTTGCGCTGCAACCCCACGAGCTGCAGGAAGGCTTCGTTGACGAACTCGTACCGGCGTTCCGCGTCGAGATAGACGATCGGTTCCGGAATGTTGTCGTTGAACAGCCGCAGCTGCTCCTCGCGTGCAGCCAGTGCCTGCTGCGTGAGCTTGAGCTCGTGAATGTCGTACTCGGTGCAGTAGAGACCACGCACGGTTCCCGACACGTCGAGGTCCGGAGCGATGCGGCCGTGGAGCCAGCGCCGCTGACCCTGCATGGTGTTGCCGACGCGCTCGTATTCGACGTGCTCGCCGGCCTGCGCACGCTTGAGGATCGGCCGGATGAATTGCGCGACGTCCGACGTCATGACCTCGAACGGCGTCTTGCCGTAGATCTCGTCCTGCGGCTTGCACACCGAGTTCGCGAACGCCTGGTTGACGAACGTGTAGTGGAGGTTGCGGTCGAGATAGGCGATCGGGCCCGGAATGTTATCGGCGAAAAGCCGCATCTGCGACTCCTGCGCCTTCAGTGCCTCGCGGATGCGTACGTCTTCCTCGATGTCGTTCATGACCGCGAACGCGCCGCCTACCCGGCCGCCGAGCTCACGATCCGGAAACAGCGTCACGCGGGTCCAGCGCGCGTCGCCGTCGAGTTGGGGTTCACGCCGTTCGTACGAGACGGTCGCCCCGGCGAAGGCGCGCTCGATATAGCCGTGCATCTCGGCAAAGGCATCGGCGGGCAGCACTTCCTGCAGCGTATGGCCGGGCACGTCGTCGGCCGCAACGCCCAGCCACTGTCCGAAGGGCTTGTTGGCAAAGCGGATCTTGAGTTGCCGGTCGAAATGCAGGATCGGCAGGCCCACGCTGTCGGTGACAAGCCGCAACCGATACTCGCGTTGGCCGGCCTCGAGCTCGAGCCGCTTCAAGTGGTCGACGTCGCTGTAAGTGACGAGGAACCCGCGCACCTGCCCCTGCGCGCCACGATCGGGGTAATAGTCGACCCGGATCCACAGCGGTGGCCGGCCGGCGGTGACCAGCTGACGCTCGTAGGTCGTCCGCTCGCCCGCCAGCGCCGCGTCGATGTAGGCACGAAAGATCTGGTAGACGTCGCGGCCGATGACCTCGATGACCTCGCGGCCGACGACCTCGGGTTCCGTCCTGCCAAGCCAATCCAGGAAGGCCTTGTTGACGAAACGGTAGCGCTGGTTCCGGTCGACGTAAGCGATCGGCACCCCCAGGGCATTGAGCTTGCGCTGCGACAGCGCCTGCAGCCCGTCCACATCGAGCGGCACCCCGATGGTCTGGAGCGGGAGTTCGAAGCGGTTGAGCGAGCGTGACAGGGCCATGGCTGGTGGTCGGTTGGGCGCACGCACAGCCTGGCCACGGCACGCCCGATGTGCATCCCTGGTTCCGGGTCAGCCCTCGCCATGGCCATCACCGCGCCAAGTCGTCCTATTAAAGCAAGGATCGCGCCCAGGGAGCGAGGTACGCCATCTCGTTGGTTGGACGACCTTTTCCGTTGTGAATCACCCATCCGCGCTGCCGGGAAACGCGCAACGGAGCATCGTCCGACGACGTTCGCGAACACGGTGGCAACCCGCCTCCCCGGCATTTACGAACTGCGGCAGGTCGCGGCCCAGGGACGGCACCCGCAAAGGCGTCCGGGCCACGGCGGCTGCCAGGGGCCCGGCATGGGTTCGCGTAACATGCGATTTCGGGGAGCGCCCCCCTGGATTAAGGCACCGCCTTTACTTCGACAGGAAAAGCATCATGGCCAAATCCACCTTAACCATTCCCGCCGGCCTCTTCTTATGCGGACTTGCCGGGGTCCTGGCGGCGCAGGAGATCACGCTGTACGAGGACGACAACTTCCGCGGCCGCCAGTACTCGGCCAGCGCTTCGGTCCAGAGTCTCGGTAGCGCCGGGTTCAACGACCGCGCGTCCTCGGTCATCATCCGCAGCGGTAACTGGCAGCTGTGCGACGACTCCTACTTTCGCGGCCAATGCGTAAGCCTCAACCCGGGGCGCTATGGATCGCTGTCGTCGATGGGGCTCAACGACAAGGTGTCCTCCCTGCGTGAGACCGGGTGGGTGCAGGACCATAACTGGCAGGGCGGCGGCGGCATGGCCGGCGGTGGCATGGCGGGCGGAGGGGGCGGATACGGCGGCGGCAGCATCACGTTGTATGACGGCGCCGGATTTTCCGGTCGGTCCTATCAGGTCAACGGCGCGATCAACAATCTCGCGTCGGTGGGGTTCAACGACCGCGCGGCCTCAGCCATCATCAACGGCGGGACGTGGCAACTGTGCGCGGACGCGGATTTCCGTAGCAGCTGCGAGGTCCTGGGGCCGGGACGGCATGGCAACCTGGGCGGCGTCACCGGCCGGGTCAGTTCGGTGCGCCCCATGAATTCCGGTGGTGGTGGCGGCGGTTATGGCAGTGGTGGCGGTGGATGGGGGTCCGGCGGTGGCGGTGGCGCGCGCGTGGTGATGTACGAGAGTCCCAATTTTTCGGGCCGCTCGATGGTGATCAGCAACGATGTCGTCAGCGACTTGGCCAGCACCGGATTCAATGACCGCGCGTCTTCACTGCGAGTGGAGCGCGGCTACTGGATGTTTTGCACGGACGCAAACTTCAGCGGGGAATGCCGGACGCTGGGGCCCGGCGACTATCCGAACCTGCCGTACGGACTGTCGCATCGCATTTCGTCCGGACGCCGCATCTCCAACGATTACCCGTACCAGGGTACGCCGCCGCGCTGGCAGAACTAGCCTGCCGGGTCGGTGGCCTCACGCAAGCGCGCCCGATCGCTCAAACGTGCCGCTCATTGACGACGTCGCCGGGTTGCGCCGGATCCTGCTCGCGTCGCGCACGATTGCGGTGGTCGGGCTGTCGGCGCACTGGCACCGGCCGAGTTATTTCGCGGCGAAGTACATGCAGGACCACGGGTATCGGGTGATACCGGTGAACCCGACCTACGACACGGTGCTCGGCGAACGCTGCTATCCCAGCCTCACGGCCATTCCCGAGAAGGTCGATCTCGTCGATTGCTTTCGCAAGGCCGAGGAGATCGTCCCCATCGCGCGCGACGCCGTCGCCAAGGGCGCGCGCGTGCTGTGGATGCAGCTCGGCATCCGCAACGACGAGGCCGCGCGCATCGCGTGCGATGCCGGACTCGACGTTGTGATGAACCGTTGCGTAAAGATCGAGCACGCCCGGATCCTGGGCGGACTCAACTGGGCCGGCGTGAACACCGGCATCATCTCCGCGCGGCGGTCCGTCTGATGGCCGATCACGAGTACGGCTTCGATACGCTGTGCCTGCACGCCGGACAGATTCCAGACGCCGCGACTGGCGCGCGGGCGCTGCCGATCTATCAAACGACTTCCTTCGTGTTCGACAGCGCCGACCACGCCGCGAGCCTGTTCAACCTGCAGACGTTCGGCAATGTCTACTCGCGCATCTCCAACCCGACGGTGGCCGCGCTGGAAGAGCGGGTGGCCGCGCTCGAGGGCGGTCGCGCGGCGCTGGCCACCGCCACCGGCATGGCGGCGCAGGCGGTCGCACTGCTCACGCTGTGCCGCGCGGGCGACCATATCGTCGCGGCACGTACGCTCTATGGCGGCTCGTACTCGCAACTTGCCGTCACCTTCGCGCAATTCGGCATCGAAGCCACGTTCGTCGACAGCGACGAGCCTGAGAATTTCCGCGCCGCAATCCGCCCCAACACGAAGGCGGTCTACCTGGAGACGATCGGCAATCCCCAGCTCAATGTGCCGGATCTGCAAGCGGTCGCCGTCATCGCGCATGACGCCGGCGTTCCGCTCGTCGTCGACAACACGCTCGCATCCCCCTACCTGTGCCGCCCGATTGCGCACGGCGCCGACATCGTCGTGCATTCGGTCACCAAATATCTGGGCGGGCACGGGACCACGATGGGTGGCGTGGTGGTCGAATCGGGACGCTTTCCGTGGGACAACGGCCGTTTTCCGCAGATGACGGAGCCTTCGCGCGGCTACCATGGGGTGCGCTTCTTCGAGACCTTCGGCGACTTCGGCTTCACGATGAAGGCCCGGATGGAAACCATGCGTACGCTCGGACCCACGCTCGCGCCCCACTCGGCATTTCTGCTGATGCAAGGCATCGAGACGCTGCACCTGCGCATGCCGCGGCACAGCGAATCGGCGCTGACGGTGGCTCGGCACCTTGCCGCGCATCCCGCGGTGGCGTGGGTCCAGTATCCGGGCCTCGCCGGCGACCCCTATGCGGCGCTCGCCGCGCGCTATCTGCCGGACGGGGCTGGCGGCATCCTGGCGTTCGGCGTGAAAGGCGGCGCCGCTGCCGGGGTGCGCTTCATCGAGTCCGTGCAGTTCCTGTCGCACCTGGCGAACGTCGGCGACGCGAAGAGTCTGGTGATCCACCCCGCCTCGACCACGCATCGGCAGCTCACTGAAGAAGAGCAGCGTTCCGCCGGCGTGCTGCCCGAAATGATCCGCTTGTCGGTAGGCCTCGAGACGCTGGGCGATATCATCTGGGATATCGACCAGGCACTCGACAAGGCAACCCGATGATGCAACGTGCGGTGATTTCGTGGCCCTGGCTCGGGCTGATCCTTGCGCTTGCGCTCGTCGGGCAGCAGGTGCTGTTTCGCTGGTTCGGCGCCGATCCCTCGCTTGCGCAATCGCTCTACCAGGTCCTTATCATCGCGATCGGCACGACATCGCTGGCGCTGCTGCTGCTGCCGCCGCGCCGGGTCGGCTACCTGCTGGGCTTCCTCGTCTGCGCCGGACTCATGGGGTGGGCCTTCTGGCTGCAGTACGGCGAGGGTCTCGAACCTTGCCCATTGTGCATGTTCCAGCGCATCGCGGTGTGCGCGATCGGCGTCGTCTTCCTGGTCGCGTTCATCCACAACCCGTTCCGGCCGGGCGCGGCGGCGTACGCGTTGCTGGTCCTGGTCTTTGCCGGTGCCGGTGCCGCGTTTGCGGGGCGCCAGGTGTGGCTGCAGTCGTTGCCGAAGGACCAGGTGCCGGCCTGCGGCATGGGCATTTCCTACATGATGGACACGATGCCGTTCACGGACGTGCTGCAGAAAGTCTTCGCCGGCAGCGGCGAGTGTGCGGAAAAAGGCTGGGAGCTGGTGGGGCTCGCCATCCCGGGGTGGACCCTGGTGTTCTTCGTGGCGATCACGATCTACGCGTTCGCAATCATCACCCGCGATTAGGAGCTGCACCCCCTCAAGGGGTGACGCCTGGTCGGAGTTCCGACACGTTATGCGCCATGACCGGGCGCTGGAACCCCTTCAGCACAAGTTCCCCTACACTCGTCGCCAGTATTGACGCCTCGAGCCTCGAAAAAATTCTCGGCGAAATCAGGATCTGGCCATCGACGGCCTCGCTGCAAAGACGTGCGGCCAGATTGGTCACCGTCCCGATCGCGCCATAGTCGAGGCGACCCTCGAAGCCAATCGTACCGATGGTCGCGTAGCCGCCTGCAATGCCTACGCCGAAGCCGAGAATATAGCCGTGTTTCTTCCAACCCTGCGCCAAGACAGCCATTGCATCGCGCATGCGCAGGGCCATGCGGACCGCCTGTAACTCGTGGTCTGCCACCGGCACCGGATCGTTGAACAGGATCATCACGCCATCGCCACTGAAATGCTCGATGGTGCCGTCATACGCCATGATGGCGCGGCCGAGTTCAGCATGGTATTGCCGCAGGACATTCATCACCTCCTCCGGCTCTGCGGTCTCGGTGAAGCCCGTAAAGCCGCGCAGGTCGACGAACACCACTGTGATGTCCCGCCGCCGCGTCTTGAGCGGGTCGTCCGCCTCGCCTGCCATGATGAGGTCACTCACCTTGGGTGAGAGAAATCGAGTGAGCTTCGAAATCTGCCCGATCTGCGCGACCTGTTCGGCGACGCGGGCCTCGAGTCGCGCGTTCCATTCGGCGATGAGCGCGGCCTGTTCTTCGACCTGCCGATTCTTATCCTGAATCTCACGATACAGCGCCTCGAGCTTGCGGTTCTTTTCCGTGATTTGCCGGTTTGCCTCGTCCGTGCGCTGCATGGCTTCGACGAGATTGCGATCGGCTATTTTTTGCTCTGTGATGTCGGTCATCACGGTCACCGCACCGCCGGTGGCAACCCTTGAGCGCAGAACGCGATACCAGCGCCCGTCGGGCGCATGATCCTCGAAACTGCGGCCCGTTGGATTGCGCAGACTGTCCACCCGGTTGGCGACCATGGCCTCGGGGTCGCCTTCGCCGTAATACCCGTTCTCGGCGAGATACCGCAGAAATTCCGGATAGGGACATCCTGGCTGCAGGAGGTCTTCTGGAACGATGTACAGCTCCTTGAAACGATTGTTGCAGATGACGATGTTCAGCTGCTCATCGGTGTAGACCAATGCGCCCGGCATGTTGTTAAGCGCCACCTGCAGTTGTGATCGCGCCTCGGCAAGGTCGCGATCGGCTTGCTTCTGCTCCGTGATGTCCGTCATCACCGTAACCGTACCGCCGGTGGAGACCCGCCGCCGGATGATGCGGAACCAGCGACCGTCAGGGGCGTGATCCTCGTAACTTCGGCCGGAAGGATGGCGGATGCTCTCCACGCGCCTCGCGACCTGTTCCTCGACGTCACCCTTGCCGTAGTACCCATGCTCCGCGAGATAACGCAGGAATACCGGATACGCGCTTCCAGGCTGCAACAACTCCTCGGGCACCAGGTACATTTCGCGGAATCGCGCGTTGCAGAAGACGATGTTCAGGTTGGCATCGGTGTGGACCAGCGCACCTGGCATGTCGTCGAGAGCCGCAACGAGCGGCCCATCCAGGCGGGTTGACGCGTCCCGTGGTTCCTCGAATTCGGAATGAGGTTGCATTCTTCACCTCTCCCTGATGGGGTCCCGCTCCTATTTCCCAGTCCCCGAATATTTCGTCTGCGCGCTACTTGGGCGCCATCCGGATCGCGCCGTCGAGGCGGATGACCTCGCCATTCAGCATCGCGTTGCGCACGATCTCGGCCACCAGCGACGCAAACTCCTCGGCCTTCCCGAGGCGCGGCGGGAACGGCACCATCTTGCCGAGCGCCTCCTGCACATCGGGCGCGAGGCTTGCCATCATCGGCGTGTGAAAGATGCCGGGCGCGATGGTCATCACGCGAATGCCGGAACGCGCGAGTTCACGCGCAATCGGCAGCGTCATCGCGACGATCCCGCCCTTGGACGCCGCGTAGGCCGCCTGACCGATCTGGCCATCGAAGGCCGCCACCGAGGCGGTGTTGACGATCACGCCGCGCTCGCCCTCCGCGTTCGCGGCTCCCTTCGCCATCGCCTCCGCCGCAAGCCGGATCGCGTTGAACATCCCGACCAGGTTGACGTTGATGGTGCGAGCGAAGGCGGCGAGCGCGTGCGGCCCTTCCTTGCCGACAACTTTCTCGCCATGGACGATGCCGGCGCAATTGACGAGGCCCTGCAGTCCGCCAAAGCCCGTCACGGCCGCCGCAACCGCCGCCTGCATGCTGACCTCGTCGGCGACGTCCGTACGCACGTAGCGCACGGCCTTGCCGAGCTCCGCCGCGAGCGCAACGCCCTCAGCCTCCTTCAGGTCCGCCACGACGGCATTGCCACCACCGGCGGCCACCATGCGGACCGTCGCCGCACCGAGGCCGGACGCGCCGCCCGTCACGATAAACGTGCTGCCCTCGAGTTCCATGCATGATCTCCATTCAAGTCACGCTGGCCGTGCCCTGACCTAGCGCATGACTGCGCTAGGTCTTGTCCGCCTTGACGACCGTCATCGCGGTGGCGATCAGCCCCGCCATGTCCGACACGTTGGACGGCACGATCAGCGTGTTGTTGGTCCGTGCGAGCAGGCCAAACGCGTTGATGTAATGCTCGGCCACTTTGAGGTTGACCGCCTGCAATCCACCCGGCGCCTGGATCGCCTCGGCGATCTGCCGGATCGCCTTCGCGTTGGCCTCGGCATTGAGCAGCGTCGCCTGCGCTTCGCCCTGCGCGTTGTTGATCTCCGCCTGCTTCTCGCCTTCCGACTTGGCGATCGCCGCCTCCCGCGCACCCTGCGCGACGTTGATCTGCTCCTGCCGCTTGCCCTCCGAGGTGGCGATCACCGCGCGCTTTTCGCGTTCCGCCGTGATCTGCGCCTGCATGGCGCGCAGAATCTCGTTCGGAGGCGTCAGGTCCTTGATCTCGTAGCGCAGCACCTTGACGCCCCAGCTCGCCGCGGCTTCGTCGAGGGCCGCCACCACCTGCATGTTGATCTGGTCGCGTTCCTCGAACGTCTTGTCGAGCTCCATCTTGCCGATGATGCTGCGCAACGTGGTCTGCGCAAGTTGCGTGATCGCGACCACGTAATTCGAAGAACCGTAGGAAGCGAGCTTCGGGTCGGTGACCTGGAAGTAGAGGATACCGTCGACCTGCAGCTGCGTGTTGTCGCGCGTGATGCAGATCTGGCTCGGCACGTCGAGCGGGATCTCGCGCAGGTCGTGCCGATAGGCAACACGATCGATGAACGGGATGACGAAATTGAGGCCAGGCTGCAGCACCGCATAGAAGCGGCCGAGGCGTTCGACGACGTACGCCCGTTGTTGCGGCACCACGCGGATCGCCTTGAGGACGACGATCAATACCACGACGAACAGCGCAAGCGTGGCGATGGACGACCCTATCAACATGGAAAATCCTCCGAAGGACAGCGTGACACCGGGACTGCACCGCGCGAGACGCGCCTCATGCACGACGATCCGCGATCAGCAGTGTGGAGCCTCGCATGCCGACGATATACATGGTTTCCGTGCGCTCCGTCCCCGGCGAGGCGAGTTCGGCGTCCCACTGGCTGCCGCGATAGTCGACTCGCGCCGTGCCATCCTCCTTCCATCGCTGCACGCGGACCGCCTGCCCGATGTCGAGCGGTGCCGCGGCCGGCATGGTACGGCGCCGGCGCCAGCGGTGAGCGATGAGCGTGCCCAGCAAACCGACCGCACCAGCGGTCACGAACTGCAATGGCAGCGACGCGCCCAGCCAGCTCGCCAGGCCGCCCGCGGCGAACGCGAGTCCGTACGCCAGCAGGTACACCGTGCCCGCCAGCAGCTCCACTCCGACCAGCACGAACGCCAATACCCACCAGATGTACGTCATGCGGAGGTCCTTTCACGTACCCGGCCATCCGTCCCGTCGATTCTGCCCGTCACTTGAGGCCCGGTCCCGAGCATAAGGCACTTTGATTCGCGCCAAGTGGCGCCATTTATTGCGCGAGGGCCGAAGCAAATTGCCCGCATCGCAGCATCGACGCGAAAACGGTATAATCGCCCGCTATTTATCCTTTTCTAATCAAGTGCTTTTGTCAAATTGATACCCGACGAGGCCCGTTGCAGTCCCGGGCCCCAGGATCCTCGCGCCGGAGCGCACCGCCATGCCCATCTACGAATACCGCTGCACCGCCTGCCGCCACGAGCTGGAGGCGATCCAGAAATTTGCCGACGCCCCGCTGGTCACCTGCCCGCAATGCGGTCAACCGGCACTGACCAAGCTCGTGTCCGCCGCAGGGTTCCAGTTGAAGGGCAGCGGCTGGTACCAGACCGACTTTCGTGGCGGCAGCAAGCCGGCGGCGAAGTCCGAGGCGGAGGGCGCGGGAGACAAACCGGCGGCCACCCCGTCGAAGGACGGCGCTGCACCCGCGGCGGACTCCTCGTCGGTGAAGTCCGAGGCCGCCAAGTCCGAGGCCGCGGCCAAACCCGCCCCGAGCTCGTCACCGCCCGCGTCGGCCTGACGCCTGCCGCAAGCGCCCCGATATCCGCCACAACATGAAGCGCTACCTGATCGCCGGACTGCTGGTCTGGGTGCCGCTCGGCATCACGATCTGGGTGCTCCATTTCTTGGTGACCACGCTCGACCAGACGCTGCTGCTTTTTCCGGAGAGCGCGCGCCCCGATACGCTGATCGGCATGCACGTTCCCGGCTTCGGTGTCGTGTTGAGCTTCGTCATTCTGCTGCTGACCGGCATGGTGGCGGCCAACTTCCTCGGCGCCAGGCTGATCGGCTTCTGGGAGAACGTGCTCGGGCGCATTCCCGTCGTCAAGTCGATCTACTCGTCGGTGAAGCAGGTGAGCGACACGCTGCTCTCCGACTCGGGCAACGCGTTTCGGCAGGCCTTGCTGGTGCAGTTTCCACACCCTGGCGCGTGGACCATCGCCTTCATGACCGGTACGCCCGCGCCCCATGTCGCGTCGCACCTGGCCGAAGAACATGTGAGCGTGTACGTTCCGACCACACCCAACCCGACCTCGGGCTACTTCATCATCGTGCCCCGGTCGCAGGTGCGTGAACTCGACATGACCGTCGACGAGGCATTGAAGTACGTGATCTCGATGGGCGTCGTTTCACCACGCAGCACACCCGGCGGCGCACGCCGGCGCGCTGGCGCCGCGGCGCTGGCCCCCACCACGCCCGAAGCCCGAAATTGACCGCGCCAGCGGTCTGCCGTGCGCCTTCGGTTCCGGCGCCGCGGGCGACGGCATGGCGCGTACATCATTGCCTTCCAAATCGACCAGCAGCACGAATACGCCCGGAGAATTTGACGTGAAACGCACCGATTACTGCGGCCGCATCGACCGCCGCTTCCTTGGCCAGACCGTGACGTTGACCGGCTGGGTCCATCGCCGCCGCGACCATGGCGGCGTCATCTTCATCGACCTGCGCGATCGCGAGGGCCTGGTGCAGGTGGTCTGCGATCCCGACCGCGCCGCCACGTTTGCGAAGGCCGAGGCGCTGCGCAATGAATATTGCATCGGGGTCACCGGCCTCGTCCGCCCGCGTCCCGAAGGCACGGTCAACACGAACCTCGTGTCCGGCGAGATCGAAGTGCTCGCGCACGACATCGAGATCCTGAACGCATCGCTGACACCGCCATTCCAGCTCGACGACGAGAACCTGTCCGAATCCGTCCGGCTGGAGCACCGCGTGCTCGACCTGCGCCGGCCGCAGATGCAGAAGAACCTGATGGTGCGCTATCGGGCCGCGATGTCGGCGCGCAAATATCTCGATGCGCACGGCTTCATCGACATCGAGACGCCGATCCTCTACAAGTCCACGCCCGAAGGCGCGCGCGAGTTCCTGGTGCCATCGCGCATTCATCATGGCCAGTTCTACGCATTGCCGCAGTCGCCGCAGCTGTTCAAGCAGATGTTGATGATGGCGGGCTTCGACCGCTACTACCAGATCGTCAAGTGCTTCCGCGACGAGGACCTGCGCGCCGATCGCCAGCCCGAGTTCACGCAGATCGATATCGAGACCTCGTTCCTGTCCGAGCTCGAGATCCGGCAGATGATGGAAGGGCTCGTCCGCACGATGTTCAAGGAAACGCTGGACGTCGACCTGCCCGACCCGTTTCCGATCCTGACTTTCGACGAGGCGATGGCCAGATACGGCTCCGACAAGCCGGACCTGCGCGTCAGGCTCGAGCTCACGGAGCTCACCGACCTCATGCGTAGCGTCGACTTCAAGGTGTTCCGCGCCGCGGCCGACCTGCCCGACGGGCGCGTGGCGGCGCTGCGACTCCCGGGCGGCGGCACGCTGACGCGCAAGGAGATCGACGACTACACCGCGTTCGTGAAGATCTATGGCGCCGGCGGCCTCGCCTACATCAAGGTCAACGATGCCACCAAGGTGAACGAACAGGGCCTGCAATCGCCGATCGTCAAGTTCCTGCCCGAAGCGGTGCTGCGCGAAATCCTGACGCGTACCGGCGCGGCCGACGGCGACCTCGTGTTCTTCGGTGCGGATCGCGCCAAAGTCGTCAACGACGCCCTCGGCGCGTTGCGCGCCAAGGTCGGTCATGAGCGCGGCCACACCGAAGAGGGCTGGAAGCCGTTGTGGGTGGTCGATTTCCCGATGTTCGAGTTCGACGACCAGAGCAAGACCTGGGCGGCGCGCCATCACCCGTTCACGGCGCCGAAGGACGGCCACGAGGATCTGTTCATGCAGGATCCGGCGAAGGCGATCGCCAAGGCGTACGACGTCGTGCTCAACGGCTGGGAGATGGGTGGTGGCTCTGTCCGCATTCACCGGCCCGAGGTCCAGCAGAAGGTTTTCGCGGCGCTCGGCATCTCGCCGGAGGACCAGCAGAAAAAGTTCGGGTTCCTGCTCAACGCCCTGCAGTATGGCGCGCCGCCGCATGGCGGCATCGCCTTCGGCCTCGACCGGATCGCCACGATGATGTGCGGCGCCGAGTCGATCCGCGACGTGATCGCCTTCCCCAAGACGCAGCGCGGGCAGGACCTGCTGGTCGACGCGCCCAGCGCGGTCACGGAGCAGCAACTGCGCGACCTGCACATCCGCGTGCGCCCATCCGACGCGATCAAGTCTCCGTAAGCCCCGCGTCCTAGTACACTTGGGCGCATGCGGCCGCTGCGCCCGATCCTGCGCCACGTCGCCGGCCTGCTGCTGGCGGCGACGATGGTGCTCGCGCCCGCGGGCGTGCTCGCCCGCACCAGCTCAGAAGCGTTCACGGAAATCGACGTGGCGGCGTTGCCGCCGGAAGGCCGGGACGTCCTCGTCCTCATCCGCGCGGGTGGCCCCTTTCCCCACGAGCGCGACGGCGTGGTTTTCGGCAATCGTGAGCGCCTGCTGCCCGCCAAGCCGCGTGGCTACTACCTCGAGTACACGGTCCGCACGCCAGGCGTGAAGAGTCGCGGCGCGCGCCGCATCGTCTGCGGCGGACCACCCACCCGACCGGACGCGTGCTACTACACCGCCGACCATTACCAGTCGTATACGAGGATTCGCCCATGAAGGCGCCAGACCTTTCCGTCGTCGATGATGCCTGCCTGCAGGAGTGGACCGGCGCCATGGAGCCGATCAAGACCGCCGCCACCCATGCGCACCTCAAGTTCACGGCGGTGCACCTCGAAAAAGCCAAGGACCGTACGCAGCTTTTTGCGGAACTCGACCACGCACTGAAACTGCCGGAGCACTTCGGGCACAACTGGGACGCACTCGCCGACGTATTCGAGGACCGCGACTGGCTGGGCAAGAGCGGCCGGGTGATCGTGCTCCTGGGCAGTGCGGGCTACCGCAGCGAGCATCCGACCGACTGGGCAACACTCGAGGACATCCTGGCCGAAGCCGCGGAGTTCTGGAAGGAGCGCCACGTGGCTTTCTGGGTATTCACGGCCTGATCCCGTAACAGCGATTTCCTCCGGTAACGTAACCCCGAATCAGCCGGCGCCACGTTGACAGGTGGATGCCACTTGAACGCCCCAATGCGCTACAAGATCCCGATCTCCACCCTGGTGCTCGTGCATACGCCAGCGCTGGACGTGCTGTTGCTCGAACGCGCCGATTTTCCCGGGCACTGGCAATCGGTGACCGGCAGCCAGGAGCCGGGCGAAACGCTCCTCGCCACGGCGATGCCGAGCTGCGCGAGGAAACGGGACTCGACGCCACCGCGTTCGGTGGGCTCACCGACTGGGGCGTCATCAACCAGTTCGAGATCTTCGCCCAGTGGAGCGGCCGCTTTCCGCCGGGCACGACGCACAACACGGAGCACGTGTTCGCGCTCGCGGTACCGCAACCGATCCCCGTGCAGCTCGCCCCGCGGGAACACCTGCAATACGCATGGCTGCCATGGCGCGATGCCGCTGCGCGCTGCTTTTCCTGGTCCAACCGGGAAGCCATCGAGATGCTTCCCGAACGAGTGCAGTCGACATCGAGGAGTCCCGCATGACCTTGCGCATTTCCACCGCCTTGGCCATCGCGCTGGCGACCTACGCCGGCAGCGCGGTGGCCGACAACCAGCCGCCGACGGTCCCGGTCGTTACACTGTCGGCCGCCGCCACGGCGAGCGTGCCCAACGACCGCATGTACGCGTGGTTGCGCGCGGAGGCCGGGGAGGTCGGATCCCGCGCGGGCTGCCGCCGAAGTCAACGGGCACATGGCCAAGGCGCTGGCGCGCGCCCGGGCCAGCAAGGGGATCGATGCCGAGACTTCCGGCTACTCGTCCTACCAGGTCACCGAGAAGAACCAGCCGCCGCGCTGGCGCGTCACCCAGACGCTCGCGCTGGAAGGCAGCGATTTTGCCGAGATGGTGAACCTCGTGTCGGGGTTGCAGGGCAAGGAAAAATCTTGCTGTCCGGCATGAATTTCGCGGTGAGCCCGGTGGCGCGGACAAGGCCGAAGACCAGTTGACGCAGCAGGCGCTGAAGGCTGGCGGGCGCGTGGGCAGAACGCCGCGCACGGCTTCGGTCTCGCGGGCTGGCGCGCGGGACGCGTGGCCATCCAAACCGGCGATTTCGCGCGGCCGCAGCCGATGATGATGCG
>CAVWPC010000058.1:0-35251 GCA_963756765.1 uncultured beta proteobacterium
CGTCAGCGGATTCTTCGTCATGTCGCGCGAATAGGGATAGCGGCGGATGCCGAAGTAGTACGCGTTGTTCGGCGCATCGGGGCCAAAATCAGGACCGCTTTGCGCGTACGCGGTCTCGGCATAGGTGCCGCCGAAGGCCGCATTGGCCGGCAGCGTGCGATCTGCTTCCTTGACCAGCAGCAGCAGCGCGTGGAAATCCGCGAAGCCTTCGCCCAGGCCGCGCGACTGCGTCGCGACCAGGCCGTTTGCGTTGCGCACCAGGCGATTGCTGATGTAGTGCCCCCACTCGTGCGCGATCAGCGAGTTGTCGAGCGCGCCGTCGCGCGGTACGCTGATAAGGCGCGCTAATCGCACGGTGACCGTTGCCGGAATGGCCAACTGTCCCTTGATGGCGATGCCATCGACGAGCGACACGGCGAGCACGGGAATGGTGATCGTCGGATCGTCGCCGGCCATCGCAATACCACCGCCCGCGTTGTTGAGAATGAGCACGGCGACCGCACCGGCGTCCTGGGCATTCCTGACCTTGACCACGAACGTGCATTCGCCGCGATCGATCGCGGCGATCTTGCCGGCGACCACCGCGGCGTTGGTGAAAGGAGTGCAGCCGTCGGTCGTCGTCGGGCCGAACGGGTTGGCTTCGTCCTGCGCGAGCACGAGGTCGCCGGAAACATCGAACGCCTGCGGGCCGAACGCAGCGGTACCGGCGCCCTTGCTGCCGGCGATCGATGCGGGAGCAACCACCCTGGCGAGCGCGGTGGAACTGGTCCACAGGTGCATGCGCATTCTCGGGCGCCCGCCGTCGGCGGGCGTCGCCATGCTGGCGTTGTTGGTCCCGGAATAATCGAGTCCCTGCGCCAGGATCCGGTCGCCGGCGAGGCCGCCCCGGCCGTAGTTGCTGTCTTGCGCGTTGCCGGCGGCTTCGTCGAAACCCGCGTCGTAGAACCAGTCGTGCAGGTAATTGTTCATGTAGAACAGATTGGTGACTGCCGCCATGGTCTGCGCCCGGTTGGCGTTCGGCGGCTGCGCGGTGTCGTACACGTAATCGAAACTGTTGCCGGCATTGGTGCAGGCATGGGTATCGCCGGTCACCGGCAGCGACAGGTTGCATTCGTTCGGGTCGGCGGTGCCGAAGCCATCCGGCTCGACGATATTGACGTAGGCCTCGACGTTGTTGCCGATCGTGCGCGTGGCCCCATCGGGCAGCCACGGGTCGTTGCGGCTGAATGGCGCGTTTTGCATTGTGATGAGGTTGGGCGCGACCAGCGGCGCCTGGTAGCCGTCGGCGGTCGCGGTCGGATGCGGAAAGCCATTGCGGCCCTGCGGGCCGGGCAGCGGCAGGTTGGCGCCGTCGGGTTCCGCATAGGCGCGATAGGAATAGGCGGCGTCCGCGGTCTGGTTGTGCCGGAACAGCACGCGCCCGTCGTCCGCGGCAATCACGTACGCGTAGTAGTCGACTTGCGCGCGCGCTGCGCCGTCGCTGATCTGCACTTCGACGTACCAGGCAGGCACCAGCGTTGCACCCAGCCTGAACCAGACGCGCTTGCTGCGCACCGGCGCGGCGAGCGTGGCGCCAGCGGCGCCGGTGGTGCCCGCCGGCCAAGCGGAGAGCACGTAGCCGTCCGCGCTGCCTGCTGCCTGCAGCTTGCCGCCAGACTTCGCCGCGAAGCCGTAATCGGCCAGCGCCGCGCCGGCAGCTTGCGCTGCATCGAGTGCGAAGGCTTCGCTCACGCGCTTGCCGATGCCGCCGTCCGCGCCCATCACGAAGCCGCTGATCGCCACTAGCGCGCCGTCGGCGCCGACCAGCACGCCGGCCTGCTCACGAAACACTTCGATGCCTTCGACCTGGCCGTCAAAACGCACGAGTTCGCTCCCGTTGGGGAAGCGCTGCCGGTCGCGTACGGGCAGCACGGCAATTTCGGCGGCCGAGATCCGGTAGACGTCCGCGAAATCGGTCAGGTGCGCACGCGCTGTCTCCACCACGTCGAGGCCGCTCTTCGCGGCGAGGTTGCCACGCGCTGCGCGCAACGCCGGGACGGCGTCGCGGCCCCAGACGAACGTGGGAACACCAAGGCGCGCATCCACCTGCAACGACGGCGCGGCGCGCTTCAACGCGGTCAGCGCGGGTGTCGGGGCTGCGGGCGCGACGGTGCGCAGCGCATCGACCGGTGTGAGGTCGCGGGCCGGGACCGGGTGGGCGAGTGCGATGGCGAGCAGCGCGCAGCAGGTGCGAGGGCGCAGCAGCGTACGCCCCCGCAGGAAACGAGACAGGTTCATGCAGGCAATCCGGAGCAAAACCGCGACTCTAGCAAAGACTTACCCTGCCCCGGTGCTGCCGGCTGGCCCGACGGCATCAGGACTCGACAGCCGGTGGAAAGCGCACGCGCACGGCGAGGCCCCGGCCGTCGGTGCCGTCCTCGAGCGTGATGGTGGCGCCGTGGGCGTCGGCGATGCGGCGCACGATCGACAGGCCAAGACCGCTGCCGTTGGTGGCACCGCCGGCGTCGGCGGCCTCACCGCGGCGAAAGCGCTCGAACACCTGCTCGCGCTCCGCCAGCGGGATCCCGGGCCCGGTGTCGGTGACCGAAAGGACCGCGTTCGGCCCGTCGGCATCGACGGCCACGTCGACGCGCCCTTCCCGGGGCGTGTAGCGCAGCGCGTTGTCGAGCAGGTTGCCGACCAGCACCGACACCGTGGCCGGGTCGCCGCGGATCTCGATCTCGGCGTCGCGCACCAGGCCGAGGTCCACGTGGCGCTCCGCGGCGAGTGCTGCCCGCGCGACGATCACGTCCTTGACGACCGGACCTAGCGCGAAGGCGACGAACGCCCGCGTCGGCGCCTCGGGTTCGAGGCGGGCCATCGTCAACAGCTGGTCGACCAGATGCGCGGCGCGCTCGACGCCGGCGCGCAATTCGTCGAGCGTCGCATTGCGCGTCGTCGCGTCGGGCGCGCGCGCGGCGAGGTCGACCTGCAGGCGCAGCGCGGCGAGCGGGGTACGCAACTCGTGCGCCGCGTCCGCCGTGAACCGTCGCTGCGCCGACAAGGCCACGTCGAGGCGCCCCAGCAATGCGTTGAGGCTCGCCGCCAGCGGCTTGAGCTCCCGCGGGAGGTCCTTGTCGACGAGCGGAGCCAGCGCATCGGGCCGCCTTCTGGCCACCGCGCGTGACATCGTCTCGAGCGGCCGCATGCCACGACCCACCGCGAGCCAGATCACGATACCCAGCAGCGGAATCAGCACCGCCAGCGGCAACAGCGTCCGCAGCGCGGTCTGTGCGGCAATCTCGCGACGCTCATCCATCGCATGCGCGACCTGCAGCGCATGGTCGCCCGCCACGTGCGTGTATACGCGCCACTCGCGCCCGTCGTGCAGGATCGTGGAATAGCCTTCGCTGGCCGGAACCCGAAGACCAGCGCCCGGCGCCGACCAGTACAGCAGCACACCGTTGCGATCCCAGATCTGGGTGACAATCTGCGCTACGCCATCGGCTTGCGACGCGGTTCGCGGATTGAATGTCGGTTGCCGCCCGCGCAGCAGATCGTCGATACGCGTCGAATACGCGAGCTGCTTCAGCTGCAGGTCGAAAAGGTCGCCGATTTCGCGCCGCGTCTCCGAGTAGGTCGCCCAGGTGGCTAACGCCGCGACCGCGACGAGGCCGAGCAGCAGCCAGGCGAGCAGCGTGCGGCGGATCGATTTCATGCGCGGTAGCCTTCGCCGCTGCGCCGTTGCCGCCGGGTCAGACACGTACGCGCGCGCACGGTCAGGAACAGCGTTGCCACTGAAGCGCTGCCGCCGACGCCTGGCACGCGGGATGCGCCAGCCTCCGTGCCTTCATCGCGATTCATTTGCCGGACACCACATAGCCGACGCCGCGAATGGTGCGGATCGCGTCGACGCCGAGCTTCTTGCGCAGGTTGTGCACATGGACCTCGACCGCATTGCTTTCGACCTCTTCGCCCCAGCCGTACAGGCGCTCCTCGAGCTGTGTCTTGGAAAGCGCAATGCCGGGTCGCTCGAGCAATGCCGCGAGTAACGCGAATTCGCGTGCCGACAGCGCGATCTCCACGTCGTTGCGCTTGACCGAGTGCGCGTCCGGGTCGAGTGCGAGTTCGCCGTGGCGCAGGACGTTGTCCTCGCGCGCGACATCGCGGCGCAGCAGGGCGCGCATGCGGGCGGCGAGTTCGTCGAGGCTGAACGGCTTGACCAGGTAGTCGTCGGCGCCGGCATCGAGCCCGGCCACGCGATCGGCCACGGCGTCGCGGGCGGTGAGCACGAGGACGCGGACCTTGTTGCCGGCCCGGCGGATTTCCTTCAGCACTTCGAGGCCCGATTTGCGCGGCAGGCCGAGGTCGAGCAATACCAGTGCGTAGGCGCCGTCCGCGGTGTCGAGGGTCAGCTTGGCGGCCTGGCCATCCTTCACCCAGTCGACCGTGTAGTTGTCCTGCTGCAGTGCAGCATGCAGGGTCTTGCCGATCATCGGGTCGTCTTCGACGAGAAGGATGCGCATGGGAGGCGTGGCTTCGACAGGGATCGCCGCGTCATTCTAAGGGGCGCCGCCTTAACCGGCGCTTAGGGGCGGCGCTGGAGCCGGCCCGCAGGTACCGGCGTTGCGCCCGCGCCGCGGAGATTCTGTCGATGCATCCAGCCTGGCGACCGGCTCGTATAGCCCCTTACGTCGGGTGCAGTCAACGCGTCTTCTGCACGCCGATCAGGGAAATCTCGCCGGCGGAGCGCTTCTTGGCGGCGCCCGGCGGGACCAGAGCGTCAAGTTACCCACGACCCAAGGAGTGTTCCCATGACCGCTACACCGTTTCGCCGGGCCCTGGCACCGGTTCTCGTTTCCACCGCGCTAACCGCGGCGTGGGCGGCCCCTGTCCTCGCGTCGAGTCACCGCGAGGCACCGTACATCGCCTCGCAACCGCAACTCGATGCGTCCGATTTCTACATGTTTCGCAGCTACGAGCCTGGCCGCGCCGGTTACGTGACGCTGGTCGCGAATTACCTGCCGTTGCAGGACCCGTACGGCGGGCCGAACTACTTCAAGCTCGATCCGAACGCCGTGTATGAAATCCACGTGACCAACGGCGGCGCGGCGGTCGAAAACGTTACCTTCCAGTTCAAGTTCCAGAACGCGTTGACCGACAACAAGTTCAACGTCGGCGGCAAGATGGTGTCGATCCCGCTGGTGCAAAACGGCAGCGCCGACGTCGCCACGCGCAATTCAGCGGCGCTGAACACGCGCGAGACCTATACGCTGAACGTGATCCGCGGGCCGCGGCGCACCGGTACCACGCAGGCGGTGGCCAACCTCACCCAGGGCGGCACCACGTTCGACAAGCCGGTCGACTACATCGGCACCAAGACCATCTCGAACTACGTCGCGTACGCGAACCAGCACATCTACGACATCCAGATCCCGGGCTGCAGCGGTACTGGCCGTGTCTTCGTCGGCCAGCGCAAGGATCCGTTCGTGGTGAACCTGGGCGAGACGTTCGACCTCGTCAACATCAAGTACCCGGCGGTGGAATTGAACCCGCTCGCCGAGTACGCGACCGTCGACTCGCTCGGGGACAAGAACGTCACCTCGCTGATCCTCGAGGCGCCGATCGCCTGTCTCACCGAAGGCAAGGGCGACATCATCGGTGGCTGGACCACTGCCAGCGTGCCGGCCAATCGTGCGGTGAGCATGACACCGGGCAGCGGCCTCGACCCGACGATGCAATCGGGCAGCCTGGTGCAGGTTTCGCGTCTCGGCATGCCACTGGTCAACGAAGTGGTGATCGGCCTGAAGGACAAGAACAGGTTCAACGCCAGCGAGCCGAAGGACGACGGCCAGTTCGCCGACTACGTGACCAACCCGGTCCTGCCGGCGCTGCTCGAAGTGCTGTTCGGTTCCGCCGGGGTCAAGGCGCCGACCAATTTCCCGCGCACCGACCTCGTCGCGGCCTTCCTGACCGGGGTGCCGGGCCTGAACCAGCCGCCCGGGGTGGTGGTGTCCGAACAGGTGCGCCTGAACACCGCGATTCCGCCGACGGCGATGGCCGCGCAAAGCCGCCTCGGCGTGCTCGGCGGCGACAACGCGGGCTTCCCGAATGGCCGGCGCCCCGGAGACGACGTGGTCGACGTCGAACTGCGCGTGGCGATGGGCGTGCTGTGCACACTCAACATCGGCGGCTGCGTGCCGGCCGATGCACCCGCCGGTGCCCTCAAGTACACCGACGGCGCGTTCGTCGGCTCGATGTTCTTCGCCAACGAGTTCCCGTACCTGCGAGCGCCGCTCAAGGGATCGCCGAACGATGACAACGCGGTGAAGGCCGCCAGGCAGGCCACACGCTAGCCTCGTCACGGTGCGGCCCCGAGTTTCCTCGGGGCCGCATTCCAGCGAAACGACACGATGGCGCTGCGACTACGAATGCGGTTCGCGTGCGTGACCTCGCTGCTGGCGCTGGCCTGCGGGGCCGCGGGCGCGGCGCCCTACGTACCGGGCGATGACCGGCAAGTCTTGGAACGCCTCCCCGCACGGGTCACCGTACAGGCGGGCGAATTGCAGCGCCTCCGCGCGCAGGCCGCCGCAGCGCCGGATGACGCGACCAGGGCGACGGCATTGGCGGAGGCCTACTATCGCATCGCCCGCAGCGAAGGCGATCCCCGCTATCTTGGCTATGCCCAAGCGGCACTCGCGCCGTGGTGGGCGTCGACGAGCGCTCCGACCGCGGTCCTGGTGACGCGCGCCACGATCCGGCAGAGCAATCACGCCTTCGACGCCGCCCGCGCCGATCTCGACACCGTGCTCGCCCGGGAACCGCGCAACGCCCGCGCGCTGCTGGTCCGCGCGACCATCCTGACCGTGCAGGGCAGGTACGCTTCGGCCCGGCAGGATTGCCCGCGCCTCTTCGGCGTGGCGCCGGAGATCTACGTTTTCGATTGCCAGGCTGCCCTCGACAGCCTGACCGGCAATGCCCGCGGGGCCGTCAGCATGCTGGAGCGCGCCCTCGCGGACAGGAACGTTGCCCCTGGCGACCGCGGCTGGAGCCAGTCGCTCCTCGGCGAGATTCGCGACCGTCTGGACGATCCCGCGGCGGAAGCGGCTTTTCGCGCCGCGCTCGTGACCGATCCGCGCGATCTGTACACGCTGGGCGCCTATGCCGACTGGCTGCTCGACCACGGGCGCGCCGCCGATGTCGTGCCGCTGGTGCGCGGCGAGCCGCGCGTCGATGCGCTGCTCTTGCGGCTGGCCATCGCCCAGCAGGCGTTGCGCAGTGCCGACACCGTCGCGACGATCGCCACGCTGCGCGCCCGCTTTGCGGCGAGCCGCGCGCGCGGCGATACCGTACATCGGCGCGAAGAAGCGCGCTTCGAACTCGCACTGAACGGTAATGCGCAGGCGGCCCTCGAACTCGCGCAGCAGAACTGGCAAGTCCAGCGCGAACCCGCCGACCTGCGGATACTGGCGGAGGCTGCGGCGGCCACGCGCAACGAAGCCGCGTTGGCGACGGTACGCGCATGGCTCGCCGACACACACCTCGAGTACCCGCGCGTCGCGCGACTTGTCGCCGCCGACGGCGCCACGCGATGAAACGCGCGCTGTCGGCCGCGCTGCTGTCCATGGCGCTGACCGCGCTCGGTGCGGTCGCGCCCGCGTCGGCGCACAAGCCGTCCGACAGCTACCTGTCGCTCCACGTCGACGGCGGCGCGATCACCGGACAGTGGGACATCGCGCTGCGCGACCTCGATTTCGTGCTGGGCCTCGACGCCAACCAGGACGGCGTGATCACGTGGGGCGAGGTCAGGGCCAGGCACGACGCCATCGCCGGCTACGCGATGTCACGCCTCCAGCTTGGCTCGCCGGCGCAGCCATGTGCAGCGACTACGCGCGACCAGCTAATCGACGATCACAGCGATGGTGCCTACGCAGTTTTGCGCTTCGATGTGTCCTGTCCTGTACCGCCGCACGCGCTGACCGTGGATTACCGGCTATTCGCCGAGGTCGACGCGCAACATCGCGGACTGCTCAAGCTGACGACGGCCGGCGCGACCCGGGCGGGCATCCTCGGCGCCGGCGCTGCGACGCAAACTTTCGTGCTGGTGCAACCGTCGCGCCTTCGGCAATTCGTCGAGTACGTGCGCGAGGGCGTGCTGCACATATGGGCAGGGTTCGACCACATCCTGTTCCTGCTGTCGCTGTTGCTCCCCGCGGTACTGCTCCGCGCGCCGGCGGGCGGGCAGACCTGGGTCGGGGTTCCGGACTTCCGGTCGGCATTCTGGAATGTATTCACGGTGGTGACGGCCTTCACGGTCGCGCATTCCATCACGCTGTCGCTGGCCGCGCTGGGCGTCGTCACATTGCCCTCGCGCCTGGTCGAGTCGGCGATCGCCTCGTCGGTGCTGCTCGCGGCCCTCAACAACTTGTGGCCGGTGGTGATCGGCAGGCGCTGGGCGATCGCCTTCCTGTTCGGTCTCATCCACGGCTTCGGCTTCGCGAGCGTGCTGGCCGATCTCGGGCTGCCGCAGGATGCGCTGCTGCTGTCGCTGGTGGCCTTCAACGTCGGCGTCGAGCTGGGACAACTGGCGATCGTCGTGGTGTTCCTGCCGGTCGCGTATGCGTTGCGCGAGACGCGCTTCTACCGTCTTTTTGTCATGGTGGGCGGTTCGGTGGTCGTGGCGCTGATAGCGCTCGCGTGGCTCGTGGAGCGCGCATTCAATTTCGCATTGCTGCCGCAGTTCGGAACCTGAATCCGGATGGCGTTGTCGCGTCGAATCCGCAGCGACAGCACCGCTGCCGTCGGGCGCGGCCGACGGAACGTCTCGCGGCTGCCTACATCCCTCGCGTCGCGTACGTCGGCGCCAGCACCTGCGGCGCCACGGCATCCTGCGCCATCTCGAGCACGGTGATCCGCCATAGCGTGCGCGCATCGCCGGGATCGATCAGCGTGGCCGAATGCAGCAATGAGGCGTTGTCCCACACCACGATGTCGCCGACACCGTACTTGAAGCGCAGCACGTACTTGGGCTGCGTCGAGTGCGCGGCAAGCTCGTCGAGCAGGTCGCGCGCCTCGTCCTCGGGCATGCCGACGATCCCGAAGGAACTGCCGGAAACGGCGTACAGCGATTTCCTGCCCGTCACCGGATGCGGCCGGGCGATCTTGTGCGTGATCACCGGCATCTTCGCCTTCTGTTCCGCCGTGAGCACCGAGGCGACCGTGCGGCTTTTCTCGTCCTGGTCGTTGCGATTGCCGTAGTGGTGGATGCCATATAAAGGTTCGATACGCTTCTTCATCGCCGCGGGCAGATCGTCGTAAGCTGCCTGCTGGTTGGCGAACAGCGTGTCGCCACCGACCTTGGGAACGACGCGCGAGTAGAGCGTCGTGGCACGCGCCGGCACCTGCAGGTACGAATAGTCGGTGTGGAAATACGAACCGGCGTCCTGCAGTCCCGTCGGCTGGCCGTCCCTCTTCACGTTGGACAGGATGAGGATGTTCGAATCCTCGGGGTGATGAAACTGGTCGATGACGTGCGGCTGCGGCGGGCCGATGCGGCGCGCGAAGGCGGCGAACTGCGTGGCCGAAATGTCCTGGGCGCGCAAGGCGAGCACCTGATGTTGGTAGAACGCGCGCTCCAGTTGGTCAAAATCTGCATCCGACAACGACTGCGCAAGGTCGACGCCGGAAGCCTCGATTCCGAATCCTGGGGTTAGCGGTCGAAAGGAGATCATCGCGAGTCCATCCGTGGCAGTAGTGATCGAGGCTTAGGATAGCGCAGTTGAGCGCGCCAGAATTGCCCCCGTTTGCGCAGCCCGCCGAACGCCCCCGAGGCGGACCGGATCCGTCAATCCGGGGCCGACCACGCCTTCGCTGCTGGCAGCGAATTCAGACGGGCTTTACCTCAGCGGACCGGAAGGCGTGGGCAGAGGCCTTCATGATGTCGGCGAGCACGGTTCCGCCCGGGGGGACATAGGACTTGCCGCACTCCGAACAGCGCAACTCGGGCAGCTCGACCGTCACATCGAAATCATCGCATTCGGCCATCTCGAAGCTGCGCTTGGCGTCGACGTGACCGCCATCGGTCTCATCCAGCGTTGTCCCGCAGGTCGGGCAACAAAAGCGCTTGCGCAACAACCCCTTCTCCGAGGCCGGGCGGACCTCCAACAGATGGTCGTCCGAGAAGAGTGTGTCGATCAGCGTGGCGGCGAATTCGGGCGTGACGAAGCGCTTGTGGCCTTCCGGGCACTCCATGACCGGCATGCCCGCGATCCGCAAGCGGACTCCATGCTCTTCACCTTCCACCGGTTCGAGCGGATGCAGCGTCATCGCCTGGTCGCAGATGTGGCAACGCGCGGTGTTGACTTTGGTGTTCAGCTTCATGGCGTTTTCCTCCATGGAACGACTACGCGAGAACGCTTACGTCCACAATCTTATATGTGCAACTATTGCCGACTGGGGCCATTCTGGTTCGACACGGAGTGGATGGCGGTGTTCCGGCGTCGCTCGAGAATCAATTGGTCAGCGCTGGGCATGGTTCAGGGAAACAGAAATCGAAGCGCGCTGTTGAGATCGGCCTTCCCGTAGCCGACGACGTCGTTCCACACCTGGGCCTGCTTGATCACCGGCTTGCTTGCCGCCCGCTGGTGTCGATTTTTTCGGAGGTTGGCTGGGTCCGCGGTGGCTTGGAGCGCGGCTTGAATTTGTCCGGCCGTCAGCGACGCGCCAACCGAATTCGCGTATTCGAGTATGAGCGCGATCATTCCGGCCACATGTGGTGCCGAGGCGCTGGTACCGCCAAGGCGGGTCGGGTTTGCGCGCGCCGACGATGTGGCCAGCACGCCGCGCGCCGGTGGTGCCTCTTCGCCGGGTGCGATGACATCCGGCTTGAGTCGCTTGCCCGTTCCGAGCGCGGTATGGGCGCGGGTGGGCCCGGCTGCCGAGTAGCCTGCAAGCTCCTGCGTCGCGACGTTGTGCGCGCCGACGCTGACCGTGAGGCTCCCGGTCGCAAGGTCGCAGATGGTCGAGCGGGGATCGGCCTGGACCGGGTCAAAGCGAGACTGCCGGCGTCGCGCGCCGGGTGGCCCGGTATCGTCCCGCTGGATCCAGGCATGGAATTCAACGTTGCCGATCCCGGCATTGCGAATTCGAAGCTTCCAATTGCCGGCAGGCGCGGGTGTGTTGCCAGCGACGGGCAGAGCGGGCAGCCCCGGCAGAGGCTCGTCGCTGGTCTGGGCTAGCCAGACCGTCGCACAGTACTCGCCGTTGTCCCCGAGTTGATGCTCAATACGCCCGAACGCCATGGCGGGCGCCGCTGGAAACTCCGTACTCGTCCCTGGCTTGTATGGGCCGTACACAACACCCTCCGGCGTGACGACCGAAATCTCGAGGATGCCCGCGTCGTACCAGAGTTCGAGATCGTTGGGCGTTGGATCATGGGGATTGACCCACCAATCGTACATCGCGGTCTTGCCGACACCCAACGCGCCCTGGATGTGGCAGTCGGCTTCGAAGCCATTGCCTGCCGACACCACGATGCAGCGACCAGGCGTTTGCAGCATGTTGTCCATGGCTTTTTCCCACACACTCGAGCCATTGTGTGCGTGCGCGTTTCCACCCAGGCTGATATTTACCACTGCAGCCTGGTTGTTCGACTCTGCATACTCGAAGATATAACGGATGCCGTCGAGAATGGGGTTCGTGAGTGCGTTGGGATTGACATCCAGCAGCGTCGGAGGCACGTGAACGAAGACCACGTCTGCATCCGGTGCGGCCCCTTCACTGCCCATCGCCGATCGGGCATTCCCCGCCGCGATCCCCATGACCCTGGCGCCATGCGACGCGAGGTTGCCGACTCGACCCATTGGGTATTCGAGGTAGTCGTACACCGCCTCTTCCTCCACCCATCCTTGTGTGGACGTCCCGAGCGGTCCGTTGATTGCCGCTTCGATCTTGGCCGCCGTGATCTCGCGCCCGTTCCCACGCGCCGTCCAGCCTCGGCTGGCGGAGGTTGGCGTCGGCCGTGTTGCCTGGTCCCACAGGCGCACCGTTCGCGCTCGATAGAGCGGGTTGGTCGACGAACCGACGTTACGTAGGAAATCCTGATTCGCAAAGGCGCAACCGTCGTCGATGATGCCGACGACGACTCCGGATCCGGTGAGTCGCTTACCCTTGTAAGTGCGCGCGATCGGCATGCCGATATCGCCGAGTGACCCGGCCCGCAGGTGACCATGCTGGCTCGCCAGCGCGATGCCCTCCACCAGTCCCGTGCCGAGGATCCTGCCCAGTCGATCCTCCACGCTCTCGCCGTCCGGCATACGAGCCGGATCGGTCGCATCAACATTGAGATAGGCGGGAATCTGGGTAAGCGCCTTGTTGTTTCGGAATTCGTTGAACCAGAACGGAAAGACCGTCAGGCCAAACATGTCGAACCTGCTCACAAACGCCTTGACCCCCCGCGGTTCGCCGGTCTTCTTGCGCGCTACCTTAAGCACGAGCGGTAGCGGCAGCGTCCCCTTCACGTTGGCGGGGCTGGCAACGAGTCCTGTGCGCCATGCGAGCTGATTCCAGTCTTGGGCAGCGAGAACCCGCAGGATCATGCGCGCCGAGTTGCTCAGTTTTCGCTTTGCCGACTCTGAGAGACTTTTGTTGGCGCCGGGGGCGCGGCGCATATCGCGTTTGGATGACTGGATCTTGTTGCGACCGCGAATCGACATGGAATCCTCCACGATGCGAGTGCGAGGCAGCGACGGAGCAAACGGGCAGGTCGGATTCGGATGCCTGCGCCGCCATTTCGGCGCGGGCAAAGGACGCCCGTTTCGTGTTTACTACAGCTCGTATATGATGCGCCTTGACGCGGCTTTTGGATAGACATGGCCGTCGTCCCGCCGCGTCGCCGGCTCGCGACGGCCGTTCAACGAGTTGTCTCTTCGTGATCGAACAGGCAGCGAAACCTCCGCAAGTCATTCGCCGACTCAGCGCGGTACTGTTCGTCGACGTCGTAGATTCGGTGCGACTGATCCAGCAGGATCCTGACGGTGTCATCGGGCGCTGGAGGACATTTGTCGCCGAGGTATCACACGACACCCTGCCTTCGCGTCGTGGACGCATCGTCAAGCTGCTGGGCGACGGGATGCTGGTCGAATTTGGCAGCGCCTCCGACGCCGTCGATTGCGGACTTGCGTTTCAGGCCCGCATTGAGCGGATGAACGATCGTATCGAGGCCGACCGGAAGCTTCACCTCCGCGTAGGCATCCACCTCGCAGACGTGCTTGCCGATGAGCTCGACCTGTATGGCGATGGCGTCAATCTCGCCGCACGCCTGATGGGATTGGCAGGCCCCGGCGAGACGATCATCTCGGCGGTCGTTCGCGATCAGGTAACGGACGGCCTCGGATTGTCTCTAGAGGACCTCGGTGAGCGATGGCTAAAGGGGATGGAGCGGCCGGTACGCGCCTTCCGTGTATGGCCTCCGGGGCCCCCGCCGCTCGTCGCGCGCGAGAAGAGTCGGCTGGCGGGAGGCCGACCCTCGATTGCGGTGTTGCCGTTCCGCAACCTTTCCGCGGATCCAGCGCACGCCTTTCTGGGCGACATGCTTGCGGAGGACCTGATCGGTGCACTTTCCCGACAGACGGACATGTTCGTCATATCGCGTCTATCTACCACGCCATTCCGCAATCGCTTGTACGAACCCCGCAACGTGGCCGAGGTGCTGGGTGTGCGGTACGTGCTTTCGGGAACCATGCAGACGTCCGAAACGCAAATGCGGCTGATGGCGGAACTCACCGAAGCCGAAACCGGACGCGTGATATGGGCGGAGCGGTTCGATGGGTCACTGGCCGACCTGTTCGATTTGCAGGACCAGTTGTCGCGCGATGTATCCGAGCGCGTGGTGCCCTTCGTTCGCCAGCAGGAACTGCAGCGGGCGCGCTCGAAGCGGCCGGAGAGCTTGACGGCATACGAACGCACGTTGCACGCGATCGATCACATTCACCGTAGCTCGCCTGACAGTCTCGAATACGCGCGGCAGATGTTGGAAGCGGCGATTGAGTCCGATCCTCGCTACGCGGCACCGCATGCCTGGCTGGCGCTTTACTACGTGCGTCGGGTGGGACAAGGCTGGTCGCCTAACCCGAAGGAGGACACGCAAGCGGCCAATCGATACGCCGCGACGGCGCTGGAGCGAGACGAAAGCGACCCATGGGCGCTATCGGTCAGTGGATTGGTCGAGGCGTACCTGAACAAGAACCTGGAAGTCGCGATCGGCCACTACGACCACGCGCTGACGATCAATCCTTCGGCGGCGCCTGCCTGGGCATGGAGCACCACGGCGTACGCGTGGCTTGGTCGGGGCGAGGAAGCAACGAGGCGCGCACCGCGCGCGATCGAGCTCTCGCCGCTGGACCCCAACATGTACGCATTCACTTCAATGGCGGGAATGGCGTACCTGGTCGCTGCCGATTACGAAACAGCACTCGACTATTGTCGCCGCTCCATGCGCCAAAACCGGATGTTCAGCTCGACGCACCGGATATTGACCATTGCACTGGCACTCTCGGGGCGGCTGAACGAAGCATCGGAGGCTGCGAAGACGCTGCTGGCCGTGGAACCGGGATTGACGGTAGAGGGATTTCTGCGGCGGTTTCCCGGCGCCGCTACGCCGCAGGCGAAGGTGTTCGGAGAGGCGCTGTCTGCGGCTGGAGTTCCGCCGTAGCGTGGCATTCATGGGTAGTCGGGCGGTATTGGTACGTTTCCACGCACACTAACGAGGAGAACGTCATGCCAAGTTGGTATCCTAATGAGAGTAGCGAGAGTAGCGAGAGTAGCGAGAGCAGTGAAAGTAGCGAGAGCAGTGAGAGCAGCGAAAGCAGTTCGGTCGCCGGACTCAATGCCTACGCCGGCCGCCGGACGAGTACGCTCCTCGCCCAGGCGCTATTCAACACCCAAAGTGATCTCCTGCGCGGAATTTCTGGCTATGGCACGCCCGACCTCGGGCACCATGCGCTGGATGTCAACAAGGCGATGCTGCAGTGGGCGCCCGAGGTAAGGCAACGGCTGTACCAATTCCAACTTGCTTCGGCGCTGCATATGGATTGGTCTCCGCTGCGGCAAGACAAAGTCACGCTCTGGGAGAGAACCAAGATAAACGTGGTGGTCGGCGGAATAAGGAAGGCCGAGTACCAGGAACTGGTAACGCTCAAGCGACCGCGCTACGACTATCGTGGTGCGGGGAATCCACCGCCTCCCGCGGCGCCCGGGGGCACGCTCGAAAGCGAGTTGCAACAAGTGCTGGATGCCTCGGCGTTGCGCCCGGAGCGCCTGGCGGAAATCCTGACGCAGGTCGAGCCGCCGTTCTCATACTTCGCCGCCGTCCTCAATCTGCGTGCGGGGAGGCGCCGGCGCACATTCGAATTGATGGCGGCCGCCAACACGTTTGCCTCGGTGGCGGGGCAGCAGTTCAAGCATGCGTTTCGAATTGTCCGTCCGGCCGACCGTTCACCGCTGATCCAACCCATCATTGCAACGCCCGGACACAGTTCCTATCCCGCGGGACACGCGACACAGGCGCGCATTCTCAAGAATGTGCTGGCGAAGCTATTGAGCGTTCCGGCGGGGTCCGAAACGCTGGGCCAACTCGACCGGCTCGACAAGCGCATTTGCGATAACCGTGTCGTGGCAGGTGTGCACTATCCCGTAGACATGACAGCGGGAGGTACGCTGGGCGATGCGCTTGCCCAGTACTTCATTGCGAGGGCTGCTATCGCCGATACGCCGCTGTGGTGGCTGTGGCAACTGGCCAAAGCCGAGCGCTAGCCACCACGAAACCGCCAGGCTCGAAGACGTGCCCTAGTTCAAAAACTCCGGCGAAATCAGGCTGGGGATGAACAGCACCACCTGCGGCCACAGGATGGTGAGTGCAAGCACGCCCAGCATCGGTAGCAGCATGATGCAGACGTCCTTCATCACGTACATGAGCCGGACCTTGCCGATGGCGCAGGCGATCAGCAGGCACAGGCCGTACGGCGGGGTTACGAGCCCGAAGGCGAGCGACACGATGCCGATCATCGCGAACTGCACCGGGTCCATGTGTACGGCCTTGGTCAGCGGCTCGAGAATGGTGCCGACGATGATGATCGCGGGTATCGCATCGAGAAAGCAGCCGACGACGAGAAACGCGAAGGCGACGAAGAACCCGGTCCCGATAAGGCCCAATCCCCAGGAACCCACCGCTTCGAGCAGCACCTTGGGGATCTGGTAGTAGGCGAGCAGCCAGCCGAACACGCTGGCGGTGCCGACGCAGAACAAGGCAACGCCGGCGAAGCGGCCGGTATCCGACAGCGCTGTGTGCAACCCCTTGAGGCCCATCTCGCGGTAGACGAACATGGACAGCGTCCCGGCGTACAGAACGGCGATCGCCGCTGATTCGGTAGCCGTGAACCAGCCGAAGATCTTGCCGCCGATGATGATCGCCGGGGTGAGCAGGGCCGGAATGGCCACGAACATCGCCGCCCCGAGTTCCTTCAGCGTGGACCGGCCGTAGGTCGGATAGCCGCGCCGCTTCGCATACAGGTGCACGGTGCCCATCTGCACCGACGCGAGCAGTATGCCGGGCAGGATGCCGGCGAGGAACAGGGCCCCGATCGACACCGACAGCGTGCCGCCCCAGACGATCATCAGGATCGAGGGTGGTATCACCACTGCAAGTACCGAGGAGACGGCGGTGATCGCCACCGAGAACGACAGGTCGTAGCCTTCCTTGACCTGTGCCGGGATGAAGATCTTGCCCAGGCTCGACGCATCGGCCGTCGACGAGCCCGAGATGCCGGCGAAGAAGAACGACAGTACGACATTGCACTGCGCGAGGCCGCCCGGCAGATGCCCGACCAGGTCCCGCGACAAGCGCAGCAATCGCGTCGTGATGCCACCGACGTTCATCAGGTTCGCGGTCAGCAGGAAGAAGGGTACGGCGAGCAGGATGAACGAGTTGTACGCCTTGAACGTCTCGTTGAAGATGATCATCGGCGACAGGCGCGGCTCGATCGCCATCACCGGCAGGCAGGCAAGGCCCAGCGCAAAGGCTACGGGCACGCGCAGCGCCAGCAGCGTGAAAAAACCGCCGAACAGAATCAGCGAGGCTGTGCCCGGCGTCAGCAGCGAACCGCCCATCATTGCGGCACCGGCCTGTTGAGGAGCACCCGCAGGTTGTCACGCACCTGGGGGCCGAGAAACAGGAGCCAGGTCACGCCGGTCAGCGGCCATGCCGCGAAGATGAATCCCATCGGCAGCTCGGCGAGTTCGGAACTCTGGTTCCAGCCGAACTGGAGGAAGCGTACGCCGTACCAGACGAAGACGAGCGCCATCACCAGGACTCCAACCTGTCCGAACAGCCGCAGCAGCGCGTCGGCGCGCGGGCTCATTTCGGGCCAAAGGTCGATGTCGAAGTGCGAGCGATCACGGATGCCGATCATGGCGCCGAGCATGATCATCCAGATGAAGAAGAAACGCGCCATCTCCTCGGTCCAGATGTAACTGGGGATCAGCGCCGTGTAGCGCGAGAAGATCTGCAGGCTGACCGGAATGATCAGGATGGCCACGGAGAACACGAGCAGCCACGACAGCAGCCAGTAGTAGGCATCGAGGAATTTGCGCATGCGTGCCTCGCTTGGCGTAAGGCAAAAAAAGGCCGGCGGAAGCTGCCTTCCGCCGGACCCTGGTCGACGCTACATCGAGTTGATCTTGTTGTAGATGGCTTCGGCGCCGATTTCCTTCGCATATTCCGCCATCACCGGATCGACCGCCTTCTTCATCGCGGCATGATCGCTGAACGGGATACGCTTCAGCTTGCCGGCTTTTTCCATCGCCTCGAGCTTGGCCGTGTCTTCGCTGGATTCGATCTGGCGGCCGTAGATGCCGGCTTCCTTGCCCGCCTTGAGGATCGCCGCTTGCAGGTCCGGCGGCAGTTTCTTGTACGTCTTGCCGGAGAAGCACAACGGACGGATGGTGATGGCGTGCTTGGTCATGTTGAGGTTGGGGCCGACTTCGTAGAACTTCATCGTTTCGACACCCGCGGCCTCGTTCTCGCCCGCGGCGATCACCCCGTTCTGGATCGCGTTGTAGATTTCGTTGTAGGCGATCACCGTCGGCGCCATGCCGGCGGCGGCGAAGGTCTTGCTCCAGATCGGCGCACCCTGCACGCGGACCTTGAGGCCCTTCATCTCGGCCATGTTGTGAACCGGTTTGTTGGCGAAGATGTTTCGCGTGCCGCCGCCCGCGAATCCGATCAGCATGACCTCGGCCTTGGCGGACACTTCATCCGCGACCGGCTTCAGGGTGTCGGCATCGAGCACCTTGTTCCAGTGGTCGAGGTCGCGGAACAGGAACGGCGCGTCGATGAACGGCGCGGCTTTGGAGAACGTGGACATGTGCGCCGGTGACACGATCGCGTAGTCCACCGACACGCCCTGGTTCATGTACGCGAAGTAGTCCTTCTCGAGGCCGAGCTCGCTGTTCTTGTGCAACACGAAATTGATCGGCTTGCCGTAGTACTTCTGCGTGAGTTCCTGGAACTTGACCAGTGCCTTGGTGAAGGCGTGGTCGTCATTGAACTGGACGGCGCCGTGCAGGGTGATGGGAGCCTGTGCCAGCGCCGCGCTGGATACGGCGAGTCCAAGCACCATGAATACGCGCCGCAGCGCGCGAGTTGAGTCACGCATTTCTTTCCTCCTCGGATCGGTGGGCCTGCCTGCTGATGCCTCAGCGACGCGATTCGAAGTCGCCGCGCAGCACTCTGGTCAGGTGGTCCGACCAATTGTTCCCCGTCGGCGGTCAACTGTCAACGCGTATCGGTTTTCCGTGATTCGGCAGGCCGCGGCTCCGGGTACGCGAGACTGCACCGGTGCCACCATATCCATCGCCTGGCGTAGGTGGTACCGTGCCAGCGTCACGGACGACAGGGCCGGCCCATGCGCATGTCGATCGTCATCACGCGCTGGCCAGGCCCGGCATTCGAGGGACCGGCATGAGATTGAAGAAAATCGTCCGAAGATCGAGAAGCTGATCGTCGACGATTGCATCGAGGCCTACAACCTGCCGGAAGGCGTGTTGACGCAGCTCTATCGCGACATCGGCGCAGGCAAGCCCGGATGCCTCTCGCGCGTGGGCCTTGGAACCTACATCGACCCGCGCCACGGTGGCGGCAGGATGAACGCCCGAACCGTGAAGGACATCGTGCAATCGATGCAGGTCGACGGCGAAGACTACCTCTTCTACCGAGCCTTACGGATCGACGTCGCGCTGATCCGTGGCACCACGTCCGATCCCGACGGCAACATCACCACCGAACGCGAGACGCTGTCGCTCGAGAACCTGGCGCTCGCGGTCGCCGCGCGCAATTCCGGCGGGATTGTCATCGCCCAGGTCGAGCGAGTCGCCGCCGAGGGGTCGCTCGACGCGCGCAGCGTGAAGATCCCGGGCATCCTGGTCGATTGCGTGGTGCTCGCGGAGCCCGAGCACCACATGCAGACGTACGGCACCCAGTTCAATCCTGCGCTGTCCGGTGAATTGCGCGTTTCCCCCGCGCGCGCCGCACCGGTGGAGTTGAGCGACCGCAAGATCATCGTGCGGCGCGCCGTCCTGGAGCTGGCACCCAACAGCGTCATCAATGTCGGCGTCAGTTCGATCCCCGACCAGGTGCCCCTGGTGGCGGCCGAAGAACGGGTGCAGGACCTGCTCACCCTCGTGGTGGATTCCGGCGTGATCGGCGGCACGCCGATGAGCGGCCTCGACTTCGGTGCCGCCATCAACTACCAGGCGATCGTCGACCATGCATGCGCGTTCGACTTCGTCGACGGTGGTGGACTCGATGTGGCCTTCCTCGGCTTCGGCGAGTGCGACCGGCAGGGCAACGTCAACGCGAGCAAGTTCGGCCGGCGCGTGCCAGGGTGCGGCGGCTTCATCGACATCAGCCAGAACGCCAGGAAAGTGGTGTTCATGAGCACCTTCACCGCGGGCGGCCTCGAGGTTGTCGTCGAGGAGGGTCGCGTCCGGATCGTCAACGAAGGGCGTATTCCGAAGTTCGTCGAGACCATCGGACAGACGACCTTCAGCGCCGCGTATGCCCGACAGTTCCGGCAGGACGTGCTGTACGTGACGGAACGTTGCGTCTTTCGGCTGGGCGAGGATGGGCTGGCGCTGGTCGAGGTCGCCCCCGGCATCGATGTCGAGCGCGACATCCGGCGCCTGCTGCCCTTCGAGCCGAAGATCGACGATCCGCGCGTCATGGATGCGGCCGTGTTCCGCGCGGGACCCATGCGGCTGCGGGAGCGCATGCTCGACACCCGCATGGAAGACCGCTTGAGCTACGACCAACACACGAACACGGTCTACATGGACTACTCGGGCCTGCGCGTGCGCGGCGCGGCCGATCTGCAGGCGATCGGCACAGCCGTCGACGCCCTGCTCGCGCCGCTCAACCGGCGTGTGCATTCCATCGTCAACTACGAGCGCTTCAGCTGCGACGACGACGTGTTCGACCAATACCTCGACCTCGTGAAGCGGGTGGAGGAGACTTACTACCTTAGCGTCAAGCGCTACACGAGCGGCGCGTTTCTGCGGCACAAGCTCGGAACGGAGCTTGCCAAGCGCCAGGTTTCGTCGGAGGTTCTCGATCCTGCGGCACGTAGACCTCGGTAGATCGCCCCCGTGATTGCTGCGCGGGTTTCCGCTTGCGCCGCTGCGGCCTTGGGTACGTCAGGCGGCGACGGTATCATCGCCGGATGCCCGGACCCGTGACCGCCACCCCTCGCCTCGCTGAGTCCGATCTCGCCGATCTGCGAATGGCGCTTGCACGCCGCATCGCGATGCGCACGGAGAGCCAGAATCCTGCGCGGCATTCGGAACTGCAGCGCTACCTGCTCGACGAAATCGGCCCGACATTGGCGGCGATGGGGTTCACCATACAGTTGTGGGAGAACCCGGTGGCCGGCGGACCGCCGTTTCTCTTCGCGCAACGCATCGAGGAACCGGCACTCGTCACCGTGCTGATGTACGGCCACGGCGACGTCGTGCTGGGCTACGACGAGCAGTGGAGGAAGGCGGCCTCCCCCTGGGTGCTGGAAGAGAAGGACCGGCGCTGGTACGGCCGCGGCGCGGCGGACAACAAAGGGCAGCATTCGATCAATCTTGCGGCGCTCGCGCAGGTGCTGCGCGCGCGCGGCGCGCTCGGCTGCAACGTGAAGTGGCTGTTCGAGATGGGCGAGGAAGTGGGCTCGCCCGGCCTGCATGCGACCTGCACGCGGCGCAAGGCGGAACTGGCCGCCGACGTGTTCATCGCCAGCGACGGCCCGCGCCTGCGCTCGAACCAGCCGACGCTCTTCCTGGGCTCGCGCGGCTGCATCAACTTCACGCTCACCTGCGACCTGCGCGACGGCGCGCATCACTCGGGCAATTGGGGCGGCCTGCTCGCCAATCCGGGGACGGTGCTGGCCAACGCGATCGCATCGCTGGTGGATGCGCGCGGACGCATCCTCGTTTCGGCACTGAGGCCACCGCCGATTCCGGAGGGCGTGCGGCAAGCGCTCGCGACCATCGAGCCGGGCGAACCCAACGGGCCGGCGATCGATCCCGACTGGGGCGAGCCGGGGCTCTCGGCGGCCGAGCGCGTGTTCGGGTTCAACGCGCTCGAAGTGCTCGCGTTCAAGACCGGCAATCCGGAGAACCCGGTCAATGCGATTCCCACGCGCGCGACCGCCACGCTGCAGTTGCGCTTCGTCGTGGGCTGCGATCACACCGCGTTCATCCCGGCGCTGCGCCGCCACCTCGACGCGCACGGATTCGCGCAAGTGGCGGTGGCGCGCGATCGCGCCGAAGTGATGGCCGCCACGCGTCTCGACCCGGACAACGCGTGGGTGCGCTGGGCCGTGCAGAGCATCACCCGTGCCTCCGGCCGCGCGCCCGCCGTGCTGCCCAATCTCGGTGGATCGCTGCCCAACGATTGCTTCGCCGATGTGCTCGGTCTGCCCACGCTGTGGGTGCCGCACTCCTACCCGGCGTGTTCGCAGCACGCGCCGGACGAGCATCTGCTGCCCGACGTCGCCGCGGAGGGCATGCGGATCATGATGGGGCTGTTCGAGGACCTGCCGTCGCGGCCATTCCCGACACGCTGACGAATCACGGGAACGACCGGCGCCGCCATCCGGATACCGCGCAGCCTGACCCGCGCTGTCCGCACAGCGGAGCGACTACGCGATGCGCTCCAGATAGCTCCGGAACACGCCGACATGCACGAGCGCGGCATCTGCCGAGCCCGGCCAGAGATCTTCGCTGCGGAAGCGCACGTCGTACGTGGGTTCGTCCTGCGCTTCGATCCCGTGCGCATGCGCATCCGGGAACGGATACGCGGGCGACTCGCCGACGACCACGCCGGTCTTGCCCCGGATGTAGCCGGGCAGGCGGACATGGCCCGGCACGTGGTCGTGCCGCACCCGCACGCGATCGCCGAGTTGGAAGCGCTCGCGCTTGGCCACGTTCGACCGTCCTGGCGCGCTCGGGGCCGCGAGCGGGATCGACCCGCCGGCCCGCTGCTCCAGTTCCTCACGGCTCACGATGCCCTTCTCGACACACAGCGTGGCGAGACTGGTCAACGATCGCTCGTAATAGCTGGCTGCGAGATAGTGGCGCGGCTCCATGCGTTCGATCGCGTGCCGGTATTCATCCATGTTGAAGATTCCGCGGCGCACGGCGAGTGCGTAGAGCGCATTGGCGCGGACTTCCCAGTCGGCGTGGAACGCGGAAGCGTTGTGCGTGTAACGCACCGGACCGAACCCCTGGCGGCCGCCGAGGTCGTGCATCCCGTCCACGCGTGGCCTCGGGGCTACAGGCGCGCCACGCCGATCATGGCGTCGCGCGTCACGATTTCGACCAGCTTCTCTTCGGGCCAGCCGAGGGTGGCGGGGGGCTGCTCGGGCAGCACCATGTAGCGCGTATCCGCCGTCGTGTCCCAAACCCGGATCTCGACCTCCGGTGGCAGGTCGAGCCCCATCTCCCGCAGCACGGTGCGCGACTCGCGCACGATGCGCGCGCGGTACTCGAGGTCCTTGTACCAGTCCGGCGGCAGGCCGATGACGGTGAAGGCCGTGCACGAGCACAGCGTGCAACAGATGACGTTCTGCACGGTCGGCGTGTTCTCCAGCACCACCAAGTGCCGATGATGCTTCGGCAGCGACAGGCCGAGTTCGGCGACCGCGGCGCGGCCGTCGGCAAGCAGGCGTTGGCGAAAGGCGGGGTCGACCCAGGCGCGCGCCACGACGCGGGCACCGTTGCGCGGGACCCACTGTTCCAGCGCGAGGTGACTCAGCTCCTCGACGCCCGCGGTCGCGTCGAGACCGCGCGCATCGAGCGCCTGCTGCAGAGCGTCGACGCGATTCTCGACCGGGGCCGTGCGTTGCAACGCGAATTCCTTGACCATGACCGAGCCTCCTGCGAGCTACCGTTACGTCCTGCAATTTCTAGTGTACTGCTGCGCGATGGGGGCGGGGAAACTCGCCCCTCGCGCTCCGGCAGCTTTGGGGCTCGTGAAGGGGCAACGTCCTGAAAGCTCACACCTAGTGCTTCATCGCGGGCGCCGTGAGCGCGCGCACCGGTGCGGTGATCTGGGTCACCGTTTCCTTGCCGCCGGCATCCCGGAACGTGAGTTTGACGGCGACCGTGTCGCCTTCCTTCAGTGGCTGCTTGAGGTTGGTGAGCATCAGGTGGAAGCCTCCCGGCTGCAGTTGCACCGCCTTTCCCGCGGGCAGCGGAAGCGCGTCGATCGCGGCCATCCGCATCACGCCGTTCTCCATCGCCATCTTGTGGATCTCGGTGTTCGCCGCCGCCGAAGTCTCGGCGCCGACGAGGGTCGTGTTCGTCGGGGACTGCAGGTTCATGAAGGCGCCGGTGGCCTGCTGCCCCGGCACGGTACCGCGGACCCATGCATCGGTAACGGCGACTTGGGCGACGACGGGCGCGGCCATGGCGAACAGCAATGCGGGCAAGGCACGAAGCAAGGGCATCGGACTTCCAATCAAGGTGGTCAGAGGCCCGCAATTCTACGCCGGCGGTCGCCGCCTGTGCGGCGGTGCTAGCGCACCGTCATGGGATAATTTCGCCATGGCTACGCTCTCCTCCACCCTGGTGCCCACGTCGCGGGCCGCAACGCGCCCGGCGGCAGGCCAGCGCGCGGTCGCATGGTGGCTCCTCGCGTGCTGCGCACTGGTCTTCGCGATGGTGGTCATCGGCGGTGTCACGCGCCTCACGCATTCGGGCCTCTCGATCACCGAATGGCAGCCGATCGTCGGCACGCTGCCGCCACTGTCCGAAGCACAATGGGAAAGCGCCTTTGCCAAGTACCGCCTGACGCCGGAGTATCAGCATGTCAACGCGGGCATGGCGCTCGACGAGTTCAAGCGCATTTTCTGGTGGGAGTACTTCCACCGCTTGCTCGGCCGCTTGATCGGCGTCGCGTTTCTGGTGCCTTTTCTGTGGTTCGCCGTGCGGCGGCGCATCGGACCGCGACTGCGCTGGCAACTGGCCGGCATCTTCATCCTGGGCGGGTTGCAGGGAGCGATGGGCTGGTACATGGTGAAGAGCGGACTGATCGACGACCCGCGCGTATCGCAGTTCCGCCTGACCGCGCACCTGGGACTCGCGTTCGTGATCTTTGCGGCCATGTTCTGGGTGGCGCTGTCGCTGCTCTTTCCCGAGCGCGCCCCCGGCGGTGGGACAGCCCTGGCCACGGCGCGCCGGTGGTCGACGGGCGTCGCCTTGCTTGTCTTCGTGATGGTGCTTTCGGGCGGCTTCGTCGCCGGGATTCGCGCGGGCTTTGCCTACAACACGTTTCCGTTGATGAACGGCGCCGTGGTGCCGCCCGAAATCATGCTGCTCGAGCCCTGGTGGCGCAACTTCTTCTACAACATGGCCACGGTCCAGTTCGATCACCGCTTGATCGCGTGGCTGCTGGCGATCGCCGTGCCGGTCCTGTGGTGGAAAATCGGCCGCGCCCAGGATGCACCGGCGAGGGCTCGCGTCGGTGCGAACCTCTTGCTGGCCATGCTGGCGGTGCAGGTCTCGCTCGGTATTCTGACCCTGATCCACGTGGTTCCGCTGCCGCTGGCGGCGGCGCACCAGGCGGGGGCGTTGCTGGTGTTCGCGGCCTCCCTGCATCTGGCGCATGCGCTGCGTTAGACGCTGGTACGGTGCGTGTCGGCGAAGTGCGATAATGCCGCCTGCGCCGAATTTCCGGGATCCCGGCGCAACCTGCCGATGACCGAACCACGCGCCCTCGACGAAGCACTTACCGACACTGAACTCGACGAACTCGAGGGCTTTCTCGCGTCCGACGCGGTCCCCGAAGATTGCATGGATCTCGAGATGCTCGACGGCTTCCTCGCCGCGATCGTCAGCGGACCGGAGTCGATCCAGCCTTCCGAATGGCTGCCGCAGGTGTGGAGCGACGGCGGTCGCAGCGCGACGCCGGCTTACGGCAACAGCGGCGACGCGCAGAAGATCATGGCGTTGATCCTGCGCCACATGGTCGGCATCCAGCGCACGCTCACCGAATCGCCGACGCGGTTCAAGCCGCTGCTGTACCTGCCCGAGGAAAAGAAGTCCGACGACAAGCAGCCGCCGGAAGGCACCGCGTGGTGCGAAGGCTACATGGCGGGCGTCAAGCTTCGCGACGACGCCTGGCAGCCGCTGTATGACGCCGAAGACGCGCGCGACTGGGTATTCCCGATCGAGGCCCTGGCCTTCGGTGACCAGGACCCCGAGTTCGCCGAGTGGATCGACGACAAGGAGAAGCGGGCGAGCCTGGTCGAGGAGCTGGCCGTGGCCACCGTGCTCATCTATCGCTTCTGGCAGGCCCGGCAGGCACCCAAGCCGCGTGGCACCGGCAGCCGGCGGACGCTGTCCGATGCGGCGCGCAAGTCACGCGAGCGCCTGCACTAGCGGGACCGTAGCGCCTGGTTTGATAGTTCCTTGCTGGCTACGAGGGCTCCGCCGTGTTCGCACGGTGCGATCAGAGTTCCGGGACGCCGGCCCCTCCAGGAAACCTGCCAACCGCGCGGCCCGCGCGGACTGCCACCCTACTGCGTGGCGGTGATCCCGCCGTCGACGTAGAGCACCTGGCCGGTGATGAAATCCGCCGCGCGCGACAGGAAAAACAGCACGGGACCGCTGACATCGTCCACCTCGGCGATGCGGCCGAGCGGGATCCGCTCGATCAGCTTGCGGTAGATCTCGGCGTCGGCGAGCCAGTCGTTCGCCATCGGCGTGCGCACCACCGTGGGCGCCACCCCGTTGACGTTGATGCCGTGCCGCGCGAGTTCCACCGCATGCTGCTTCACCAGCAACGCGAGTCCGCCCTTGCTGCTGCAGTAGGCGGAGTAGCCGCGGTCGCGCATGCCGAGTTGTGCGCGCACCGACAGCACGTGCACCTGCCGGCCGCCGCGCGTGGACGCAATCTGCACGCGCGCCACTGCCTGCGCGAGGAACATCGCTGCCTTGAGGTTGACGTCCAGCACCCGGTCGAAGGCGTCTTCGGAGACGTCGACCAGCGGTTCGATCTGCTGTGTGCCGAGCGAGTTGACCAGGAAGTCGATGCCGCCATGGCGGTCAGCCGTGCGTGCTACTGCATCGCGGATCGAGGCCACGTCGCGGGCATCGAAGGCGACGCCGCTGCCGCTGCCGCTGCCGGGCAGCGAGTCGGCGAGCGCGTTGGCACGGGTGGCATCGCGTCCGCCGACGACCACGGTCGCTCCCTTGGCCGCCAGGGCAATGGCCACCGCGGCGCCGATGCCGCCGTAGCCGCCGGCGACGAAAGCCACCTTGCCGGCGAGGCCGTCGTCCTGCGCCGACGTGGCGTTTCCTTGATCAGACATCGAGCACGCTCTTTTTGCCGAACAATCCGCGCGCCCGGAACGTGACCACGGCGATGAACAGCAGGTACATCGACAGCAGCGACCACTCCGACGCATAGGCGCCGGCCAGGCCGACGACGAGGCCTACCAAAAGGGCCGCCAGCACGGCGCCCCAGAAACTGCCGACGCCGCCCAGCACGATGATCAGGAACGCCGGCACCACGGCATCGACGCCGACGTGCGGCCGGATGCCCCAGATCGGCGCCATCACGACACCGGCCAGGCCCGCCAGCGCGACCCCGAGCGCGAAGACGAACAGCCGCAGGCGCGCGAGGTTGATCCCCAGCGCACGTACCATCTCGCTGTCGTGCGCACCGGCCTTGATGATCGAGCCGTACGGCGTCTTTTCCAGGAACAGCCACAAAAGGCCGATGGCAGCGGCCGCGAACACGCAGGCGAACAGCCGATACTTCGCGTAAATGAGGTCACCGGCGAGGAAGGCCCCGGTGATCGCCTCGGGCAACGGAAACTGCTGCTCGGTCGAGCCCCACAGCGCCCGGATCCCTTCCTCGAGCACCAGCGCCGCGCCGAACGTCAGCAGCAACCCGTACAACGGGTCGCGGCCATACGTGCGGCGCAGCGCCAGTTCCAGCACCATGCCCACGGCGCCGACGAGCACCGGCGCCAGCATCAGCGCCAGCGCATAGCGCATGCCGAGCGGCAAGGCGAGGTACGCGTCCGGCAGGACGCTCGCCGCGAAGCCGGTGGGTGCGACCAGCAGCAGCGCCGCGTACATGCCGAGCGCGAAGAACGAACCGTGCGCCAGGTTGATCGTCTCCATCAGGCTCACGACCAGCATGAACCCGAGCGCGATCAGCGCGAACAACAGGCCGAGCGCGATGCCGTTGACGAGGTGCGGGACGAGCGACAGCACCTACATCTCGTAGCTCGGCGTGGACTCGTAGCTCTCGAGCTTGCAGGTTTTCGGTGCATTCGCGTCCATCACGTCCTTCGGATTGGCTTCGGCCAGGATGCGGAAGATGTCGTTCTTGGCCTTGGGCTTGTCGTTGTAGGAGGCCATGTAGATGGTCTGCTGGCACTGGTGCGTCGCCGGGTCCATCCAGGCATCGAACGTCTGCATGCGGTCGCGTGCGCTCATCTTGCGGCCCTCGAGCTTCTTGATGACCGCGATGTTCGCCGTGGTCCCGGCTTCCTCGACGCAGCGCAGCAGTTCGCGCGTGGCGACGTAGCCGTTGTAATACACGTTGCCGGGCTCCTGGATCACCATGCCCGGGTACACCTTCTGGTAATTCGCGACGAATTCCTTGACGCCGGGCAGGTCGAGCATCCAGTACCAGTTGGTCCCGAATACACCGAAGATCTGCTCGGGGCCGAGACCGTAGACGTCCGGCCAGTCCTGCTGGTTGTTGATCCAGGCCATCTTGTTCTGCAGGCCGAGTTGTACCACCTGCTGGCGCAGCGCCTTGATGTCGTCGCCGCCGACGGCGGCGGCCACGACCTCGGGTTTCAGTTGCTGCAGCTTGATTAGGTACGACGAGAAATCGCGCGTGTTCTGCGGGATCATCAACTCGTCCAAGACCTTGCCGCCGTTCGCCTCGACCAGCTCCCGCGTCGCTTTCGACGTGTTGTGGCCCCACACGTAGTCGTTGGTCAGCAGCACCCAGTTCTTGCCGCTGGCCTTGATCGCGTTCTTCACGATCGCTTCTGCGAAGTTGGTGCCGTTGCCGTCCCAGACGAACTTCACCCGGTGGCAGTTCTGGCCCGCTTCGGTCGGCGAACTCGAATTGGTGTTGAAGTAGATGCAGCCGTACTTCTGCGCGACCTGCGAGATCGCATTGGCGACGCCGGAATGCACGCCGCCGATGAGGAACGCCGCGTCGTTGCGCGTGATCATGCGCTCGGCCACGCGCGAACCCGTCGCCGGCGTGGTTTCCGTGTCCATGTGGATCGCCTCGATGGTGCGGCCGAGGACACCACCCTTGGCATTGAACTCCTTGATCGCCATCATGGCGCCGAGGCGCTCCATGCCGCCCGACGCGCCGTATTGGCCGGAGGCGTCCATCGTGAGGCCGATGACCAGCGGCTTCTTCTGCGCCGCCTGCGCCCACGCATGGTTGACCTTCCACGGTCCGAAGAAGGTTGCCGCGCCGGCGGTACCCGCCGCGATGGCGCCAAGCAACGATCGGCGCCTGCTGCCGTGCGCCGGAAGCGCGGTGGCTGGGGATTGGTCCTGGCTATGCTCGCTCATCGTGCGTTCCTCCTTCGGTGATCGCCCAGTGGGCGTCAGGTCGTGCCCGGTTGCCGGGTCACGGGACAGGTCGGTCTGACTCTTCGCCTGGATTGCGGTTGATGCCGATACGGATACCCGTTGCCCGGACAGCGGCAATGGCGGACAGGTGCGCGCACGTCCTGGTGCGTATGTTCTGATTATCGGTAAAGTGGAATATTCATTCCGTGCTGCGCCGATGTCAAGTGCGTTTCGCGGTCTTGCGCGCGCGCTTCCGTTCGCCGTTGCGCTCCGCCAGCGTGTAGCCGATCGACATCACCAGCGCCTGTGCAGCGCACAAGGGCGCCACCAGCGAGCGGAACTGCACGGTCGGGTCATCACCGATTTCCAGCGTGACCTTGGCGGCCCGCGCGAGCGGCGATACCGCGTGATCGGTGATCGCGATCACGGTCGCGCCGCGCCGTTGCGCGAGGTCGGCGGCCTCGACGACGTCCGCCGTGTAGTTGCGGAAGCTCGCCGCGAGCAACACGTCATCCGGCCCCAGCATGCCGATCTGCTGGCGCAGCATGCCGCCCACCGAATCGAGCAGGAAAGCGCGAATTTCCAGTTGCGCCAGCGCATAGGCGAGATAGCTGGCGACGGGGAAGGCGCGCCGCTGCGCCAGCAGGTAGACCGCTTGCGCACCGAGAACGAGCCCGGTGGCGGCGTGCAGGCGCCGCGCGTCGAAGTGCTCGCGCAGCCGCTCGAGCTCGTGAATCGAGCTCGCGACTAGTTCAGGCAGGACGTGGCCGGGGTCGCCGCCCACGCGGCGCAGTTGCTCGATGCGCTCACGATAGGTTGCCGAGCGGGCGACCAGGCGCTCGCGGTAGACACGCTGCAGGTCGGTGAAGCCCGGATAGCCGAGCGCATTGGCGAAGCGAATGACCGCCGACGGCGGGACGCCCGCATCGCGGGCGAGCTCGGCCACCGTGGACAGTGCCATGGCGTCGGGATTGCCGAGCGCGAAGCGCGCGATGCCCTGCAGGCGGTTCGGTAGTTGCGGATACGACTCGGTGATCGCGCGCGCGAGATCGTCGTAACGGGTGCCGTCGGCCATGGCCGTGCTTTCGTCCCCCTTGCGGACCGGGGCTTGTCAATGTGGAATGTTTATTCTATCGTGGAACGAATTGGAATGCCGCATCGGTAGATGATTGCAACGCTTTCCGCATGCCGCCGCATACCGCCGCTCGCCGCCGCCCACCTCATCTCCTCTTGCGCGCATGACCAGCATCGCCGACTCTGCTCCGCCGCCATCGCTGCCTGTGCCTGCCCGGCCAGCGGCAATCCTTCCGGCGCCACTCGTGGTACTTGCCGTGGTGCTGGTGACCTCGCCGCTGTGGCTCGCGCAGATCGGGCTCTACCAGTACCTGGCGCTGGAGATCGCGATCTTCATGATGTATGCGATGGGCTACAACCTGTTGCTGGGCAATTCGGGGCTGCCCTCGTTCGGGCATGGCGCGTTCTTCGGCGTGGGTGCGTACGGATTTGGCCTGCTGCAACTCAATGTCTGGGCAAACCTGTGGTTCGACCTGGCCGGGGCGGCGGTGCTGGCGGCGCTCTTGGGCGGCGTCGTGGGCGCGTTCATTTCGCACCGGCGCGGCATCTACTACGCGTTGCTGACGATCGCCTTTGGCCAGGTGTTCTGGTTCATCGCGATAAAGTGGCATTCGGTGACCGGCGGCGAAGACGGCCTCCTGAACCTGAAGCGCCTGCCGGCGCAGTTCGGCTTCGCCAGCGTGGACATGCGCTCCAACGAGGCGGTGTTCTACCTTACGCTGGGGCTGCTGCTGGCGGTCATCTATTTCTGCTGGCGCTTCGTGCATTCTCCGCTGGGGCGCCTCCTCCAGTGCATCAAGCAGAACGAGATGCGTGCGGGTTTCCTCGGGTATCGCGTCTGGTACTACAAGTGGCTGGTGTTTGCGTTGTCGGCCGGCATTGCCGGGCTCGCGGGGGCGCTATTCGCGATGGCGCAGAACTCCGCCTATCCGAACGTGATGAGCCTGCACCAGTCGGGGTTCGTCGTGATGATGGTGCTGATCGGCGGCGGCCTGACGAGCTTCTGGGGTCCCCTGGTGGGCGCGGCATTCTTCATTCTCGCCCGCGACCTCCTGGGTGCGTACACCGAAACGTGGCTCTTCTGGTACGGCCTGCTGTTCATGGCGATCGTGATGTTCAAGCCGGAAGGGTTGACCGGCATCGGCCGTGACCTGATAGCCCGGTGGTCGCGGCGGCCGCACACGCATGAGACGGGGACCCGGTAGATGGCACTCTTCGAGGCTCGCCAGCTGCACAAGCGCTTCGGCGATCGCGTCGTGCTGGAGGAAATCGACCTCGCGTTCGACGCCGGCACCCTGACCGGCATCATGGGTCCTAACGGCGCGGGCAAGACGACCTGTTTCAACTGTCTCACCGGCATGTACAAGCCCGATCGCGGCGAGGTCCTGCTCGATGGCCAGGACATTACCGGCCTGTCGCCGCCGGCGATCACGCGGAAGGGCGTGGCGCGCTCGTTCCAGGCGATCAACCTGTTCAACGAGGACACCGCGCTCGACAACCTGCTGCCGGCCCTGCCGGCGATCCGCGCGCGTTCCTTCGACGTTTGGCGGGATCGCGCACGCGACAGTGCGGCGCGGGACCAGGCCGCAGCGTTGCTCGCGCGGGTCGGATTGCGCGGACGCGAATTCGTGCGGGCACGCGACCTGGCCTACGGGGAGCGACGTGCGCTGGAGATCGGCCTGGCACTCGCCACCGGCCCGCGCATCCTGTTTCTCGACGAGCCGACGTCGGGGCTCGGTGCCGAGGGGACCGCCCGGCTCGCCGACTTGGTACGCGAATTGAAGCACCAGGTGACGCTGGTGATCATCGAGCACGACATGCGCTTCCTGTTCGGCCTGGCCGACTCGATCAACGTGATTCATTGGGGCCAGGTGATCGCGCGCGGATCGCCAAGCGAATTGCGCGACAACGCGTGGGTACAGCGCTCGGCACTCGGGTCGGTGCCATGCTGAGCGTCGCGGCCGTCGAAACCTTCTACGGCGAGACGCAGGTGCTGTTCGGCGTTTCGCTGGACGTGCAGGCCGGCGAGATCGTGGCGCTGCTGGGACCGAGCGGCGCTGGCAAGACCACCACGCTGCGTTCCATCCTGGGGCTCACGCCGGCGCGGCAGGGGCGCGTCACGTTCGCCGGGCGCGACATGACGCGCGAGCCCCCGCATCGCATCGCCCGCGCGGGCGTCGGCTGGGTGCCGGACGACCGGCGCGTGTTTCCCACGCTCAGTGCCGCGCGCAACCTGTCGATCGCGCGCAAGCGGACGCCGTATCGCGCCTACAGCGAGGACGAGTGCTGCGATATTTTTCCCGCGTTGCGGCATCTGCTGCCGCGGGAATGCGAAAACATGTCCGGTGGCGAGTTGCAGATGGTGTCGATCTCGCGGGCGCTCGTCGGTGGCCCCGGCCTCGTGCTCTTCGACGAGCCGAGCCAGGGCCTGGCACCGAAGGTGGTGCAGGACGTGATGCGGACGATCGTCGCGCTCAAGGCGGGTGGGGTGGCGGCGCTGGTCGTCGACCAGAACGTGCGCACGGTGCTCGACATCGCCGATCGCGTCTACGTGATGCACGCCGGCCGCATTGTGCACGAGTCGACGGCGGCGGCATTGCGCGATGACGCCAGCACGCGGCGTGAACTGGGACTGGCCGCATGATGGCGGCAACCCGCGCGCGCGTCGCTCTGCGGACCTGTAAGGAACAGATACGGTGAGCGCGCCGTTGCTCGACGCGCAGGGCCTCGTGAAGCGTTACTACGCCCCCGGTTTCCCGCGGCGCGCGACCTTCACGCTGGCGGCGGATTTCAAGGTGGGGCATCCGCAAACGGTCGGCGTGCTCGGGCCCAATGGTTCTGGCAAGACGACGCTGTTCGAACTCCTGACCGGGAGCAACGCGCCGACGCAAGGTCGCGTGCTGATCGACGGCCGCGATGTCCACCGCGTGCGCTACGACCAACGTGACCGCCTCGCCATCCACTACCACCAGTCCTACCAGGTCCGCGCGTTCCGGCGCACGCGCCCGAACTGGATGATGATGCCGGCCGGTCGAACGCGGCCGCTGGTCCATCTGTTCGACGAGCCGCAATTCTCGGTGCAGGACGGCTACATCGGCTTCATGCTCGACTTCTTCGCGCGACTGCGTGATGACGGGCACGTGGTGTTCCTGTGTCTGCATCCAAACGAGCCGTTTCACCTCGAGATCCTGCGCGAGGCCTGCGAGCGCTTCATCTTCGTGCAGAAGGGGGCGATCGACGAGTTCGCCTCGTTCTCTGCACTGTGCGCGAGCCCCGCCGTACGCACCTACCTCGGCACGCTGGCGCCGGCGGACGTCTAGACGCATCACGACCTGTCTGCTGTTCGCGGCTCCGGGGTACCATGCGCGGGGATCTGAATCCGCCAATCGCATGACGCTTGCCTTCCTGCACAACGTCGACTGGGGCACCCTATATGTCCTCAGCGAGTGGGTAGTTCGCGTCGCCGCGCTGTTCTACGTGCCGCAACGGCGGGCGCCCAATGCGGCGCGCGCCTGGCTGCTGCTCATCTTCTTCCTGCCCTGGCCGGGCTTGATCCTCTACCTGCTGATCGGGCGCGCCTACCTGCCCCGGCGCCGCTTGCAGGTGCAACGCGAGATCTCCGAACTCGTCCGGCGCCTGGCGCCGCCCGCGGCGGCGTTCGATGACGAAGGCGCGGCGGTGGTGTCACCCGAGCTTCTGCCGGCGCTGCGACTGGCCGACCGCCTGTCCGAATTTCCGATCGTCGGCGGCAACCACTTCGAGTTGCTGCCCGAATACGACGGCGCCATCGCCCGCATCGTGGCCGAAGTGGATGGCGCACAAAAATTCGTGCACATGCTGTTCTACATCTTCGAATACGACGATACGGGACGCGAAGTGGCGGCGGCGCTGGAGCGTGCGGCGCGCCGTGGCGTAGCGGTGCGGGTATTGATGGACGCGATCGGCTCGCGGGCGGGGTTGAAGGGGTTAGGTCCTGGGCTGCGGGCCGCCGGCGCCGAGGTGATCGCTGTGATGCCCTTGCGCCTGTGGGGGCCGAACGCCGCGCGCTTCGATCTGCGCAACCACCGCAAGATCGTGGTCGTCGACGGCAGGTGCGCATTCTTCGGTTCGCAGAACATCGTGAGCAAGAGCGCGAATCGCGGTCTGGTGAACGAGGAAATGCTGGTGCGCGCAACCGGACCGATCGTGCGTCACCTGCATGCCGTGCTGTTGGGCGACCGCTACCTGGAGACTGGTGACCTGCCGCCGGAATCGGCCGGCCTGGCACCGCAGGCGCCAACGGCGGCCCGCACGGGCCTGGCCGAGGTGGTGGCGAGCGGACCCGGCTACAACGAAGGTACCGCCGAAGCCGTGATGGTGGCGTTGATGTACGGCGCGCGCACGAGCGTGGTGATGACCTCGCCTTACGTGATCCCGAGCGACGCCTTCCTGGCGGCAATGTGCAGTGCGGCGCGGCGCGGCGTGCGCGTCGACCTCATCGTCGACAGCGAATCCAACAAGCCGCTGGTCCAGAAGGCGCAGGAGTCCTATTACGACCAGATGATGCGTGCGGGGGTCAACATCTACCGGCACAGCGACAGTTTCCTGCATGCCAAGCACCTCAGCATCGACGACGAGGTGGCGTTGATCGGCTCGTCGAACTTCGACATCCGGTCGTTTGCCCTCAATGCCGAGGTAAGCGTGCTGATCTACGATCGATCGGTAGTCGCTGCCCTGCACGCCATCCAGCAGGGCTACCTGCGGCACGCTCAACGGGTGACGCGCGAGGAGCGCGCATCCCTGGGCTGGCGCCAGAGGGGGCTGGAAAACCTCGCGCGGATGACCGACTCGTTGCTATAGACTGGCCCGCGGCACTCCGCTGCGCAGGCCGTAGAGCTGTTGCCTGGCCTCGTAGGCCTCGATGAGTTGCGCGAGCTGATCGAAGCGTCGCGCTTCTGGACTGCCGGATTCCGAAAGAAACAGCGACTCCATTTCCTCCAGCGCCCGCGCATAGTCCGCCTCGTTGCGAAGCGGCCCTGCGGCCTGCAGCGGAAGGGGATGG
>CAVWPC010000059.1:0-71078 GCA_963756765.1 uncultured beta proteobacterium
CCTGCTGTGCGCCAGCGTGCGCTCGGAAGGCGCCACCGGCGTCCTGGTCACCCACTCGCGCGCGGCAGCACGCAGGGCTGATCGCGTGCTGCTGCTGCAAGCCTCCGGTCTGAGCGCAATGCGTCCGGACGGCGACGCCTGAGCATGCCGGCAGCGATCGAAGTCGCGCATGCCACGCTGGGTGGCGCCTTCACGGGCAACCGCGGCAGGCTCACGCTGGCGGTGCTGGCGATCGCGCTCGGCGTGGCGCTTGGATTCGCGGTTGCACTCATCAACCGCGCTGCGGTCGCCGAATTCGTCGGGGGCCTGCGTACGCTCGCGGGGTCCGCCGATCTCGAAGTGCGCGGCCCGCGCAACGGTTTCGACGAGTCGCTCTTCGCCGCCATCGCCCGCATGCCGGGCGTGGCCGTCGCCAGTCCTGTCGTGGTTGTCGACGCGAGGCTCGCCGGCCGTGAAGACGCGCTGCGCATCTACGGCATCGACGCCTTTCGCGCCGCAGCCGTAACGCCCGCCATGGTCGGCGCCGCCCGCGACGCCCTCGACCTCCTCCGTCCGAACATGGTGTTCGTAAGCCCCGCGGCTGCCGCCTGGCTCGGTGTCGACCGCGGGGACACGATCACTCTGCAAAGCGGACTCGGCGACGTCGCGTTCGAAGTCGGTGGATTCGTTTCAGCCACCGGCGGCCAGCGTTATGCCGTGGTCGACATTGCGGCGGTCCAGGACGCCTTCGATCGCGTCGGCGTGCTGTCGAGCATCGACGTGCGGGCCCGGCCCGGGCAGGACTTGCACGACCTGCGCGCGCGCATCGAACGGCTGCTACCTGCCGGCGTGGCGGTCGTCACGCCGCAGGACAACGAGGCGATCGCTGCGCGCATGTCGCGGTCCTACCGGGTGAACCTCAACGTGCTCGCCCTCGTCGCGCTGTTCACCGGCGGGCTCCTGGTCTTTTCCACGCAGGCGCTTTCGGTGGCGCGGCGCCGGCCGCAGTTCGCGCTGCTGCGCACGCTCGGACTGTCGCAGCACAAGCTCGTCGCGTGGCTGCTGGTCGAAGGTCTGCTCGTCGGCACCGTTGGCGTCATTGCCGGTCTGGCCGTCGGATATTTTCTCGCCGTTGTCGCCCTGCAGGCATTCGGTGCCGACCTGGGCGCCGGGTTCTTCCGCGGCGTCGCACCGACGGCAGCCTTCGATCTCGCCGCAGCCGGTGTCTTTGGCACGCTTGGCCTCAGCGCCGCGCTCCTGGGTAGCGCGCTCCCCGCGCTGGAGGCGGCGCGTGCCGTTCCCGCAGCGGCGCTCAAGGCGCACGCCGGCGGGCGGCCACTCGCGGCGCAATCGCGCGCCTGGCCCGGTCTGGCCGTGCTCCTCTGCGGGTTCGCGCTGACCCTGTTGCCACCCGTAGGCAGCCTTCCCCTGCCCGGCTACGCGGCGATCGCCCTGATGCTCTTCGGTACGCTGCTGCTGCTGCCGCGATTGTTCGCTTTCGTACTTGCGCGCGTGCCCGATGCGCGCGCTGCGACGGCGCAACTGGCGATCGCCCAACTGCGCGGCAATGCACAACATGCAAGCGTCAGTCTCGCGACCATCGTCGCCAGCGTCGCCCTGATGGTATCGATGGCGATCATGGTGGCATCGCTCCGGCAGTCGCTCGACGCGTGGCTCGAGCAGGTCCTGCCAGCCGATGTCTACGTGCGCGCGAGCGCTGCGGGTGACAGCGGCAATCTGTCCGAAGACATCCAGCGCAGGCTTCGCGCCATGCCGGGTGTGGCGCGCGTCAATTTCCTGCGCGCGCAATCGATCCTGCTCGACCCGACGCGGCCGCGCGCCATGCTGCTCGCACGCGACCTGCCGGAGGACGACCCCGCACGCGCACTGCCCATCGTGGGACCGGCGTACCACGCGTCACCGCGCGGACCGCCTCCAGCCTGGATCAGCGAGCCGCTCGCCGCCTTCCAGGGATGGGCACCGGGCATGGTGGTCACCCTGCCGCTCAACGGGATTCGCCAGCCCTTTTTCGTGGCCGGCATCTGGCGTGACTTTGCGCGCGCCCAAGGGGCCGTCGTCATCGAACGCGCCACCTATGCGCGCCTGACCGGCGACCACGGTGCGACCGACGCTGCGGTCGTGCTGGCGCCGGGCACGTCGGTCGCACAATTCCGCGAGGCGCTCGCCGAGAACATTCCAGGCGCCGACCACCTGGAGATCGCGACGCCGGGCGAGATCCGCACGCTGTCGCTCGGCATCTTCGATCGCACCTTTGCAGTCACTTACGCGCTCGAGGCCGCCGCCGTATTGATCGGCCTCGTTGGACTGTCCTCGTCCTTCGGCGCGCTGGTGCTCGCGCGACGGCGCGAATTCGGCATGCTGCGCCACCTGGGCATGACGCGGCAACAGATCGCGTCGATGCTGGCGTTGGAAGGTCTCGTCGTCTCGGGCATCGGCATCGCGGTCGGGCTCGTGCTGGGGTGGCTCATGAGCCTCGTGCTGGTGCATGTCGTGAACCGCCAGTCGTTTCACTGGGGGATGTCGGTGCACATGCCATGGCTGGGACTCGCGGCACTGGCGGTCATGTTGTTGATCCTGGCGATGGCGACCACGGTAGGCAGCGCCCGCGCGGCCATGGGTCCGGATGTGGTCCGGTCGGTGAAGGATGACTGGTGATGCGCGCTCGCCTGCCATGAAACGACGCAGGTTCCTCGCCCTTCCCGTTGTGCTGGGCACGCTCACGGCGCACGCCGCGGTCGAATTCGCGGTGCCCCAAGCGCAGACGACGCTCGAATTTCCTCGTGACCATGGCGCTCACCCGCGCTTTCGCACGGAATGGTGGTACCTGACCGGCTGGGTGCGGGATGCCAGCCGACACGAGTACGGGTTTCAGGTGACCTTCTTTCGCAATCGTCCCGGACTCGACGAAACAAGTCGAAGCCGCTTTGCGCCACGGCAGTTGTTGTTCGCGCACGCGGCGGTCGCGGACCCTGCCGCGGGACGCCTGCGCCACGACCAGCGCGCGGCGCGTGCCGGCTTCGGCCTCGCCACCGCCAGCGAAGCCACGACCGAGGTGACGCTCGGCGACTGGACGCTGCGTCTCGCCGGCGACCGCTACGAAGCGCGGATCGACGCGCGGGACTTCGCGCTCGCCCTGAATTTCATCGCCGCGGCGCCCCCCCTTTTGCAAGGCGCCCGTGGCTTGAGCCGCAAGGGTCCGCTGCCGGAGCAGACGAGCCACTACTACAGCCGACCGCAGCTTCCGGTCACAGGAACGATCACGCTCGACGGCATCACCCGCGACGTCGAGGGACTGGCGTGGCTCGACCACGAGTGGTCGAGTAGCTACCTCGCAGCAAACGCCCAGGGCTGGGATTGGACCGGGATCAATTTCGACGACGGCAGCGCACTGATGGTATTTCGCATTCGCGGCCGCGACGGCGGCGTGGTCTGGCGCGGTGGCACGCTGCGCACCGCCACGGGCGAAGCAAGGGAACTCGACGCCGACACCATCCGCTTCACACCGCTGCGGCAATGGCGTTCGCCGCATACCAGCATCGACTATCCGGTCGCCTTTCGCTTGCAGGCGGACGGGCTCGACGTCACGCTCGAGCCCCTGCTGGACGATCAGGAACTGGACTCACGCGCGAGCGTGGGGACGATCTACTGGGAAGGCGCCGTGCGCGCCCGCTCCGGCAGCCGCGTGATCGGGCGCGGCTACCTCGAACTTACCGGGTATGGAGCACCGCTACGCCTGTGAGGGCGGGTACTGGGAGCACCGCCGCGGCCTTTGACGGACCATGGCGCCTAGCGCCCCATCATCTGGTTCGGCAGCCACAGTGCGATTTGCGGAAACAGCGCGATCAGCACGATGGTTGCGAACATGATGAGCACGAATGGCAGCGAGCCCTTGAGCACCGTGCCGAGCGACACCTCGGGTGCAACGCCACGCAGCACGTAAAGATTGAGCCCCACCGGCGGCGTGATCAATCCGACTTCCATATTGATGGTGAAGATGACCGCGAACCAGATGAGGTCGAAGTCCGCGGCTTCGAGGACCGGGGTGAGGATGGGCATCACCATCACGATCAGCGCCACCGGCGGCAGGAAGCACCCGGCGAGGAGCAGGAACACATTGATCGCTGCCAGCAACGCCCACACATTGAGGTGCAGGTCGACCAGCCATTGCGCTGCGGTCTGGGTCACGTACAACAGCGACATCATGTACGAGAACACCGCGGCGGCACCAATGATCATCAGGATCATCGAGGACTCGCGAACCGTCTCCCGGAAGATCTGCCACTGTTGCTCGCGCCCCCAGGCACGATAGATGAAGATGACCAGGATCAGCGCGAGCACGGCGGAAATCGCCGCAACCTCTGAGGGCGTGGCAAGCCCGCCGTACATCGCATATCCGATCGCGAGAATGATGCCGAGAAAGGGCGACACGCGTCCCACGCCCTCCATCTTTTCCTTCAGCGTGTAGCGCACGACCTCGCCGGCGTCGAGTGAGCGGCTCGACAGCAGCGTGGCCGCCCAGGCGTACACCGAGAACAGAATCACCATCAGCACGCCGGGAATCACGCCGGCTAGAAACAGCCGGCCGATCGACGTCTCCGTCACGAGTCCGTACAGGATCATGGTGATCGACGGCGGAATGAGAATGCCGAGCGTGCCGCCGGCGCAGATCGCCCCGGTGGCCAGCGCCGGCGGCACGCCGCGGCGGAGCATTTCGGGCACGCCGGCCTTGCCGATGGCGGCCGCGGTGGCGGGACTCGAACCGCAGATCGCCGAGAAGATTCCGCAGGCCAGGATGTTGGCGATGACCAGGCCACCCGGCACGCGGTCGAGCCAGCGATGCAGGGATTCGTAGACGTCGCGTCCCGCCGCCGACGAGCCGATCGCGGTCCCAAGGAGGATGAAGAGCGGGATCGTCAGCAGCGCGAAGGACGACAAGCTCGTCCATCATCAGGATCGGCACGTTCACGATGCTGCCTGGTCCTGCGAAAGATGACCAGGAAGCTGACCGAGACCAGAATGAGGCCGAACGCGATGGGCAGCCCCGAGAAGAGCACCACCAGCGTTACGACGAGGATCAATGCCCCGATCTGGATTTCGTTCACGCCGCCTCACCTGCCGAGGACCGTGGGCGCATGAATTCGGCGATGTACTGGAGCGCAGTCAGGGCGAAGCCGACCGGCATGGCAAGGTATAACGGCCACTTGGCCGGGGCCCACGTGCTTTCGGTGTGCTCACCCTTGGCGAAGGATTCCACGGTGAGGAGCCCGCCCGCGATCGCCAGGTAGACGCACACCAGCAAGCCCACCACGGCGACGCCGATGTGCAGCGGCCGCGCCACTTTACGGGGCAGCAGGTGCGTCAGCAGGTCCACGGCGACGTGCCCGTGCGTGCGCAGCGTGAACGGCGACGCGAGAAAGAGCGAGCCCACCATCATGTAGACGGAGAACTCGATCTCCCAGTACGTCGAGGCACCCAGTGCTCGATAGATGACGCTCCAGGTGATTACCAGCGCCGCGATTGCGAGCATGGACGCCGCCGCGACCGCACAGGCCGTCGACAGACGGTCCATGCCCCGGACGAACGCGTTCATTCGCCGGTCCGCGAGCGCCGTACGGCTTGCGATCGGCGCGCGGCGACGCGGCTCGCGCGCGCCACCGCGCCTGCGCCGCAGGGACCGCCAGCGCCCGCTACGCAGGCGCGCCGGAGCAAGGATCACTTGACCTGCAGCAGCGAGTCGAGCAGGTCCTTGGCCTCCGGGGACTTCCCGCCGAACTCCTTCCAGGACGTTTCCTTCGCCAGCGCGACCCACTGGTCGTATTCCGCCTGCGACATTTCGTGGATCTTGGCGCCGGCCTTCTTGTAGGCGGCTTCCATCTTCTCCACCGCGTCCTGCTGCAGGCCTTAGGAAGTATTCGTCGGATTTGAGCGCCGCCGCCTCGAATATCTTCTTCTGCGCCGGCGAGAGCTTGTCCCAGTGCTGCTTGGACATCACCAGCGGTTGCAGGAGCATCCACAGCGCGTACTTGCCCGGTGTGGTCGCGTACTTGGTCTGCTCATAGAGCCGCATGCTGACGAACGTCTCGGCGGACGTCAGCGTGCCGCTGATCACCCCGGACTGCAGCGATGGGTAGATCTCGGTCGACGGCATGCTGACCACCGACGCGCCGGCGGCCTTGAGCATCGACTCGAACGTCGGGTCGGCGGCGCGCATCTTGAGCCCGTCCACGGTCTTCGGGCCGCCGATCTCGCGATCCTTCGTCGCAAACGCGCCCGGGGTCCACCACCAGGTGACGATGTGCACGCCGTTCTTCTCGGCCAGCGCCTGCAGCTTCTGCTGGAACGGCGTGCCACGCAGCTTCATCGCGTGCGCCAGCGTCGGGATGGTGCCCGGCATGATGACGATGGAGAACTCCTCCGCCTTGCCCACGGCGTAGGACATCGGGAACACGGCCATCTCGAGTGTGCCGTTTTGCAGCGCGTCGAACTGCGCCACCGGCTTGATACCCAGCGATTGCGCCGGATAGATGCGGAACTTGAGGCTCGGATCCTTCTTGGTAACCTCGTCGACGAATACGCGCGTGGCCAGGTCACGTCCATCGACGTTGGCCTTCCACTGGTGCGAGATCTTGATTTCCTGCGCGGCGACCGCTGTGCAACACGTGACGACCGCGAGCGCCGCAAGGGCGCGGGAGACTGTCTTCATGGAATCCTCCTAGATTCGACTACGTTTTGTGCAGATTGCGCCGGATCTCTTTCGGATCCGGTCGCCATGCGAACTCATTTCATTGCCACACCATCATCATACAACGGCATGCCCGCGCAGCGCCCAAACCGGACGCGGCGCAGGGCGCAGCCTGGCGGGACCGCCGGCGAACTGGACCGCGCCCCCCGCGCTTGCGGCAACGCACCCCTTCGATGGCCGCCACCACGGACGCGACCTGCGTGTGGCTGGTTGCGGCCTGGTCGGGCGCCTGTCCGGTCAGTAATACGGCCGTCGCTCGAGCCGGCGTATCCTCGCTTCCAGCTCATACACGTTCTGGGATTCGGCGAGGTAGGCGTCGCGCTGTTTCATGCGCTGCCGATGAAACCAGTGGTCGAGCGCGGCCAGCCAGCGGCGGCGCTGCGGTGGCGGCAGCATGCCGGTGGGTGGCTGTGCCGGTGCCTTAGGCGCCCGATGCTCGGCGTTCGCCGGGAGCGCATCGAAAAACGTCGCCTGCGCCAGCTTGACGAAGGTCCCGACCGGGCCGCGGTCGGGATAGGGAAAGTTGGTGGCTCTCATCTCGTATCTCCGGTGAATGCCTTGTGGGCAACGACGCGCGGGTTTGGTGCACCGCACCATCCAAAGATAGTTCCCAGCAGATGGCCGTGCAAATCATTCATTTGGATCAACATCATCCATTTGGGTTATCCGTCAATTCCGACGTGCTGCAACGCACCATTAGTGTATAATTCTGGCCAGGGGGAGTTCTTTAGGGGTCGCATGGAGCTCTACCAACTCAGAAGCTTTGCCGCTGTCGCCGAACTCGGCCACCTGACGCGCGCCGCCGATCGGCTGCATGTCAGTCAGCCTGCCGTGAGTGCGCAGATCAAGGCACTCGAAGACGAACTGGGCGTTCCGCTATTCGAACGGGTCTCGAGCGGCATGGTGCTCACGCCAGCCGGCAAGAAGTTGCTGCCGGAAGCCCAGAAAGTGGTCGCGGCCGCGCAGTCGCTGCGCAGCCGCGCTCGCGCCATCCAGGGTGCGGTCATCGGTCGGGCTCGCGTGGGCACCGTATCCGATCCCGAATTCGTGCGCGTCGGCGACTTTCTCGCGCATGCGCTGGAGGCGCATCCGCTGCTCGAGATCGAGTTGCACCACGAGGTGTCCGGGGCCGCGTTCGAAAAGGTCCGCACCGGAACTCATGATGCGAGCTTCTATTACGGGAACCTCGCGCATCCGACGGTGACCGCGGTGCCGCTCGTCGATTTTGCCTACCGCGTGGTCGCCCCCGCCCCGTGGCGCCAGCGCGTGGCCGAGGCATCGTGGGACGACATCGTCGCGATGCCATGGATCATGACGCCACCCATCAGTTCAATGTCGACGCTGGCCGATGGGTTGTTCAGCGCGCGTGGCGTCTCGCCGGCCCGGCGGGTCGAGGCCGACAATGAGGCCGTGATCCGCTCGCTGGTGTCGGCGGGACTAGGCGTGGCCCTGATGCGCGAGGACCTGGCACTGGACGCCGCCGACGCCGGCGAAGTGGCGTTGTGGGAAGGCACGCGCCTGACCACAACTTTGCAGTTCCTGCACCTCGCGCAGCGCCGGGACGATCCCGAGATCCGCGCGCTGCTGGACGTGCTGCATCACGTGTGGGCACCAGCGGCTACAATGCGGGAGACCGCGTGAGCTCAGCGTGCAGCCGTGGGCACTGTCGTCTTCATCATCGCCGTCGTCATCGCCATCGCGTTCGCCTGGTATCGCGGTAGGAAGAGCACGTTCTATGACACCTTGCGCGCGCGGCCGGTGCTCGACGCAGAAGCAATCCGGCGGGCGGAAGCCAACCGCTTCACGCTCGATCCGCGCACCACACGCGAGGTTCTGCAGGCGCTGGGACAAGCGTTGGAGGTCGACCCCGGCCGATTGCGGCTGCCTGACAGATTCGATGCGCTTTGGGACATGAATCCACAGGCTGGCTTTCACCAGCACGCGACGTTCGAGACCTGGATCCTCAAGCGTTTCCCGCGCCTGCCCGATTCGACGCAGGCGCCAGCCGTGGGTGACCTCATCGACCAACTACAGCGACTGCCGCTCGTTCGCTAGCGGCGGCCTGCGCTCAGCACGCCGTTGACATCCTGCACCAGCGCCAGCGCGCGCTTCAGTGCGTCGAGGCTGCGCACCTCCAGGGTGAACGCCATGCGCGTGTGGAGGTTTCGGGTCAGCGTGTTGGCCGCGGTCACATTGATCTTCTCGCGCGAGAGCACTTCGGAGATGTCGCGCAGCAGGCCTTGGCGATCCATGGCCTCGACCACGATATCGACCGGGAACACCTCGTCACGCGGCGTGCCCCAGTCGGACGTGATCAGCCGTTCCGGCTGGGTTGCCCGCATCCGCGTGACATTGCTGCAGCTCGCCCGGTGGATCGTCACCCCCTTCCCGCGCGTGACGAAGCCCACGATCGGATCCGGCGGCGCGGGCTTGCAGCAACGCGCGAGCCCCGTCAGCAGGCGGTCGACGCCGACGACGAGAATGCCACTGCCCGCCCCCGCCGCGCGACTCTGCCGCGTCTGCACCTCGGGCACGTCCTGCGTCGTTCGCCCGGCGACCGGCTGCGCAACGCCCTGAATGGCCGCTTGCACCTGCCTGGAGTTGATGTCGTCGCGCGCAAACGCGGCGAACAGTTCGTCCGCACGGTCGAAGCCGGCCTTCGCGGCGACGGCATCGAGCTTCAGGGCGCTCTGCCCGAGGCGCGCGAGTTCTCGCTCGACCAGCGCGCGTCCCTGCGCCACCGTCTCTTCGTGCTGCTGCGCCTTGAACCACTGGCGCACCTTCGAACGCGCGCGATTGCTGTGGGCGTAGCCCAGGTCGGCGTTGAGCCAGTCGCGCGACGGGCCGCCCTGCTTTACGGTGACGATCTCCACCCGCTGCCCGTTCTGCAGTTGGTAATTGAGCGGGACCATCTGCCCGTCCACTTTCGCCCCGCGGCAGCGATGCCCGAGGCTCGTATGCACGGCGTAGGCAAAGTCCACCGGCGTTGCGCCCCGCGGCAAGTCCACGACCTTGCCCTGTGGGGTGAGGACATAGATGGAGTCGGTGAAGAGGCTTTCCTTGAATGCGGAGAGCCACTCGCCGGAATCCGCGACTGCGTCCTTCCACTCGAGTACCTGCCGCAGCCAGCCGATCTTTTCGTCGAAGCCCGGGTCGGCCTTTTCGTGACCTTCCTTGTACCGCCAATGCGCGGCGACGCCATACTCCGAATGCTGGTGCATCTCGAAAGTGCGGATCTGGACCTCCAGCGATTTCCCTTCGGGCCCGATCACGGCGGTATGCAGTGAACGATAGTTGTTGGCCTTCGGTTTGGCGATGTAGTCGTCGAACTCGCGCGCCATCGGCGTCCAGCGGTGGTGCACCAGTCCCAACGCCGCATAGCAGTCCTTGACCGAATCCACGAGGATGCGCACCGCGCGGATGTCGTAGAGCGCGTCGATGCCGGCCTCCTTGCGCCGCATCTTGTTCCAGATGCTGTAGATGTGCTTCGGTCGTCCGGTGATCTCGGCCCGGATTCCGGCCGCGCGCAGCTCCTGGCGCAGGGTTGCCATCACGTCTTCGATGTAGCGCTGGCGATCGACGCGGCGCTCGTCGATCATGGCGGCGATCGACTTGTAGGTCGCAGGCTCCAGCGCCCGCAGCGACAGGTCCTCGAGCTCCCACTTGAGTTGCCACACCCCGAGACGATTGGCGAGTGGCGCAAAGAGGTCGAGTACCTCGCGCGCCGTCTGCGCGCGCAGTTCCGGATCACCGTCCATCAGGGTTCGCAGCGCCTGTGTGCGCTCGGCGAGCTTGATCAACACGACACGGATGTCCTCGACCATCGCCAGCAGCATCTTGCGCAGGTTTTCCGCCTGCGTCACGCGCTCTTCCTTGTCGGCGATGTCGGTCGTCGCGCGGATGTCACCCATGCGCGCGACGCCGCCGACCAGCGCGGCCACATCGACACCAAAGCGCTCGGCGACCTCCAGTGTGTCGAACGACGCTGCGGCGGGAAGGCCGGACAGCAACGCACCGCACACCGACGGCGCATCCAGGTCGAGGCCCGCAAGAATGGTGGCCGTGCCCAGCGCGCGATCGAGCGCCGGTTCGCCATCCGGCATCCGTGCGCTCCCCACGCGCTCGCGCGCATAGGCGAACGCGGCGGCGAACGACGCGCGTTCGTCGGACGTGTAGGCGGGAGCAAGGGACTCGAGCCACGCGTCGACTGCCTGCGGGGCGGCAGTATCGGGCGCGGCGTGCAGCACGGCGACCATGGGGAAATTATACTGGGCCTTGCGATGCCCCTTTGGGCTGGTGGCGTGGCGCGGTCGTACTGCCTGAGCTCCGGCCGTCAGGGGCCGGACAAGCTCGATTTGTATGCGCTTCCGGTCGGCCGCACGGCGGGCTTCTCGCGCGCCCGCATTTTGGCGTCAGCAAGCGCGGGCAGGTCGAACTGCTTGGCGACCTCTTCGGCGAGAAGTCGGTTGAATTCCGGGCTGTAATGAACGTCATCGACAATTGCCTTTCGCTCGGGCCCCCAGGACACGAACAATCCGGTCAAGTCGACGGCTCGATTCGGAAGTCCGAGCGTTGCGTAAAAGCGCTCACGTTCGGTCCGCTCCGCAATAAGCGCCGGTGGTGGAGGCCGCCGGTAAAGCCGAAACGGATAGTTAAATACCGGATCGGGCTGCAGGAAGAAAAGACAGCGAATTTCGTAGATCCGGCAAATTTCCTCCGCCAGCTTCCAACTCTCGAATCGCTCAACCGGGCTCGGTCATGCGTAACGATGGCCTCAGGTGCTTCCGGCGTTTTGGCCTTTTCAGCACCCGAGGACCTCAGGGCGCTCGCGAGCCGCACCATCGGGATCCAGCCGAGTGCCTGCGTCCAGTTGGCCTCGCCCCCAAACTGAATCAGCCGAAAACCGGCCGCTGCCTGATCAGTGAAGTGCGGAACATCTTCTGCAGAACCAAGATTGACTCCGTCCATGAATATTACGACGTCGGGGCGATGGCCGCTGCGCACGAGGTTCCACAGAAGTACGACCTCTTGGCTGGGGTTGAAATAGCCACGACCATAGTTTTCGACTGTCACAGTGATGTCAGTGCCCGACGCAGCCGCACGCCGCGTCAGCGTCGCAGCAAGTGCACTTGGCCAAGTTTCGTCGTCGGCAACGTTGTACCCGAACGTGGTGCTCCCTCCCAGCGCGAAAATGCGCAAGGTCGACCGCGCTGCGTCAGCTTGTGCATTGTGCGTGCGCCGCCGAGCGAAACCTTGGGAGTCCTCGTCGACATGCACAAGCCGGCCCTGGAAGGGAGGCTCGGCGAAGCCCGTCCAGGGCTGATACACAAAGCCCTTGCGAGCCAGTTCAAAAAAGTCGTCCAGGATGATCGCCGCGCGTGGCGCATCCGCGGCGGTGCCGTAAGCATAGAGATCGAACCAGTCCCGCTGATAGGTGCTTCGGCGCGGCCCCGGTAGCGGCGCGCCGTCAGCGGAAAAGCCGGCGACGGATTGACCAGCTGATGCGCCGGTCACGCTCGTGGAATCGGACGAGCGCATGGCGTCGCGTACAGCAAAAGCCACCCATAACAGCAGGTTCGCCACAACGAGCACGACCACAACGTTGAACAGCAGCAGTGCAGCGCTCGAATAGGCATGCCGTAGGCGCCGCCAGCCTGGACTTGCACTCTCACTTGATCTTTCGTTTGTCAAGCGAATGCTTTGCTCAATTTGGTCGCCGGCCCGGCAGCAATTCGTTTACCAGCCAATCGGCAAGCATGTCATAGGCGCGCGCATTGGGATGGCGGTCTGCCGCACTCAGGGCGAACGCGCCGGGGTCAGCGGTGTACGCAGGCAAAATGTCACGCACCGGATGTATGCGCAGGCCTGCCTGCCGCAAATCACGCAATAATCGCCGGTACAGTGCGGTCTCGCCAAATGGAACGTCATCCCATAGTAGGACATCGAATGTGGCAGACGGATACTGCTGCAGAAACAGATGCTGCGACTCGCGGACGATCGCGATGTACCTGGCAATATCCTCTTCGGTGAGGGCTGGCCAGTCGGTCAGCTCGATGTAAATGAATGACTTGCGGAGCTGCGCAACCAGCCGGCGGACGATGCTCGAGTCCTGTCCGGTGTCGCCGATCTGCCCGGCGCGAACAAGACTGCCATCTTTTGCCAACTTGTAGCGAGGGCCGAAATTGTATCGTGCCGGCTTGCCAGCGGCGCGATAAACATGGTGCGGCAACGCGGTATAGATGCCTGCCGAAGGCGCACACGGACTCACCTGTTGGACCAAGCCTTCCTGCAACTGCGCAAGCATTTGCTGCGCTCCGGCGCCGCCGACGCCCAGGTTGACGGCACCGAAACGTCCCTCGGTCTTCGTGGTGACCCTGAACGGCATCGTCTCTTCATTATCGACGCCGTCTCCGAATGTAAAGGAGCCTCCGAAGAATACGACACACCCACCAACCGGCGCGGGCGGCGCCGGTGTCTTCCTCAGTCCGTGTGTGTCAAGCCTATACGTTGCCGCCCATTCAACGCGTCCGTCTCGCTTGGTCGACACCTGCGACTCGGCACCCGGGATGCCGACGACACCATAAAGCGGATGGGGACGCCGATACGGTGCAGTCTGTTCAGAAGTTGCACTTCCATTCGGCTGCCGAGCGTACAGATAAAATTCCAGTACGCCAACCGCCACGAGCACCAGGGCGAGGTTGACCGCGAGGATCTTCCAGACGCCATCGTGCATCAGCAACGCCACGGTAATCAGTGCCGCCGCGCTTACCCCCGCGATCCAGCCGAACGGAACCCCGAACCATCGCAACGCACTAGCTGAGACCAGAACTGCCACTCCGGCGGCGCCTGTTCCGACGGCCGGCGTCACCCATCGGGCGATGGCAGTATTCATTCCGATTTAGCGCAACCAGCGATAAACTCGTACGTCACCCATGGTGAAGGCGAGACTCACCTTCCCGGCCGGCGGTCCGTCGCGGTACCAATCCTGCAGGTACGGAATCATCGACGGCCCTTTGCGCAGAACCAGATAATCGATCCCCCGCCGGTCGAGATACCTGACGGCAGCGTCGGGATCGGTGTAGGGCAGGAATTCGAAGGTCGCGTTGGCATAGTACGCGACTGTCGGATCAATGTCGGCAACGCGGAGACGGGCATTGTCCGATCGCAGGCGGGCTCCCGCGTCGCGCAACACGAGGCGCTCCGCTGCCCATGCTTCGGAGAACTCACCGATCTCCCCCAGGCCGCGAAGCGAGATTCCCACTGTCAACGCAAATACAATGACCGCAACGCCAATGGAAAGAAACTTGGCCAAGCCGCCGGCAGGCACCCGCACGGAGAAAGTTTCACGCACCGTCGCTGCCATGTGTACCAACCCCGCCGCGGCAAGGACGATCAACCACGGAAGGACGGGGAACAGGTAGCGCACCCAGAACAAGTGCAGTGTTCCGAGCGCAGCGAACGTCAGACACGCCAAACCAAGCGGCAGCGCCATCGCAAGCATCCTGACGCGCGTCCAAGCGGTCGCGAAAAAACCCAGAAAAGCGAGTCCCGCCAAAATTGGTTGGCCCAGGGCGCGCGAGGTAAAAAATGTATCGATTCCTCGAACGATGTTGCGAATACCGAGCGTGCGAAGGAAATGTATACGGTCCGAATTCGCCAAATCGGCTTCTTGCATCACCTCTAGATTCGAGCGCATCGACGTACCGGTGCCATTGAGCGATTTGTCAATCCCGAAATAGATCTCTGGCTCGGGAACGCCGCGCGATGCACGATCGCCGATCAGGAGGTTCTCCGGACTCTTGGTTTCCAGCCTCAGGCGCCCGGTTTCGACCGCCAAATAGCCAACATACGGCAATGCGAGCAGCAGAAACGACATCACGAAAGGTGCCACGATGCGCAAGCGGGTCGCGAACGTCCCGCGCACACCAAGTAGCAGGATGATCGCGCCGAGAGCACATATCGCGAGTCCTTCGGGCCGCACCAGATATGCGAGACCAGCAAAGACCCCGCCGGCGATCGGCGCGCGCAATTTGGTCGCATACAACGATAGCGCACACGCGGCAACGGCGGAGGTTAGAAGGAACAGGAAGAGCGCCTCGGCGAGCGTCGATCCGCTGGTCACGATCAGCGCCGGGTGCAGCACGACCATCAGCCCGGCGACCAGACCAACGCGGGGCGAAAAGGCAATACGTCCCAGCATCGCCACCGGGACGATCGTTGCGGTCCCGGCGATCAACGATATGAGATGCGCGCTCGACGAAGCGGAAAGCCCGAGCTTCAGCAACGTCGCGATGAGCCACGGATAAAGCGGCGCATAGAATAGTTGCAGCCCTTCTTCACGAATCCCCAGCTGTCCCAAACCGGCTGCCAGATTCTCGGCGATGCGTACGTAGCACTGGCCTTCGGTTTCCATGACGTCGGGGCGCACCAGCAGCACAGCTACGCGCAGAACCGCGCCAACCATGACCAGCAGGGCAAGCCGCCAATACCATCCGCGGTCGCCCGATTGATTAACGACGGGCATCGTCACGCGCGACCTCCTTGGCACCTGCACCTCCCGACGGGCGTAGCCAAAGCACCGCGTCGCCCTCGAACGGGGGAAAGAATGTGGTCGCGCTTCCGCCTCGCTGGCTGCCCGACGGAATGATGGCTCGCCGCCCGGGATCGAACCAATTTACGTCGAGTTCGCCCGGCCATTGCGCAAGATTCATTGTCACCGGGCCACCCGCGGGCAGGTAAGCCACGTAATGGCCGCTCTTCGGGTCGGCCAGCGCGAAATGCGTCGATGCGAGGTCGCCACGCGGGAGCATGGAGGCCATAGGAACCCGGTCAGCCAATGCGCGAACATCACCAAGACTGTTACGCAGTGATCGCCATTGCGGCGCATCGGGCGGCGGCGTCCGTGGATCCATCCACACGGACGCCGCATTGTCATAAATGTCCATGAAGATCGGATTGAGTCCACGCGTGAAACTGCGCCACACCCATCGCCGGTCACCGCCGATTCCCCAAAGGTGATCGGTGTCGGTGACCACCACCTTGCGACCAACAGCCGCCGGTGGATTGTACTGGTAGCTTTCCACCGCCGCCCTGCGCCCGAGTATCGCATCGAGAATGCGTTGCGCCCGCGGACGAACGAAGGGGCCACAATGCGTAGGCGGCTGCCACAGCGCCCCACCAGGAGAGACCCACTCGGCAGGCCCCGCGAAGAGACGCGCCTCATCCGATGCGGGGAATTCGTTGGTCATCCCGATCGGATGATGCAGTAGGCGATTCGCCTCGGTGGCACGGATGAGTCCGGCCATGTGTTCCTGCCAGTTCGTCGAACCGATAGTGCTTTCGTTGCTGATTTCGTATAGGACGTTGGGCAGGGAGCCGACCGTATCGATGATCTTGCGTAGATAGGCTTCCTGCCGACGCGTGATCTCAGGAATCGCCAGCGTATGCACTTCCCGGCCGGATTCGTCTCCATCAGGATCGCCATCGATCTGATTGACGTTGTTGTCGCGATGAAACGGATGTCCCTGCCACGAGTGGACCAGACCTAGACCCTTGGGATCCACACTCCAGCCGTTGAAGAGCATGACCGATACGTAAATGCCACGTTCGCCTGCCCGGGCGACGCGTTCCCTCAATCGATCGAAGAACTCTGAGTCGAACTCGTCGACGTCAAACTTCGCTTTGCCATCGTTGGCGAGTCCGGGGCCGGTCCGCTGATACATCATCGGCGAACTCCAGTAGTCTCCCTTGAGTCCAGAGATCCAGTTCGACTCCTCCGCTACCCAAAGCCTGATGAAGTTGTGATTCCGCGCGACCAGGAAATCGAGGTAAGCGCCAAAATCAAACGGCTCGAGCGGCTCGCTCATGCCACGATCCTGCAGCGACTGCCAGGTATGCGAGCCCGTCAACAGGACGATCCGCCCATTCGCGTCCGCAAAATACCGGCCATTGTCCGGGTGCACCCTAAGCGGTCCGGCTATCGGCGTGCGCGGCGGGGCCGGGCCGAACGGCGACGACATTGCCAGTCCGGCCGCGGGATAGGCGAGTGGGCCTGCATCTTCGTACGATCCCGGCGGTGCGCGGCAATCCCCGACATGCAACAGCCCCATGCAAGCAATACCAAGCAATGCCAGGGCTGAGAACGCGAAGACCCGACCGCGGGACATACGCGCCGCGGTGTCAGAAGAGCGTATAAATGAACGGCGCCAGCGCGGATCCTTGTCCAAAAACGATCAGCGCGCCAAGCAGAAGGAGCACGATCATCAAGGGAGCGAGCCAATACTTCTTTCGGGCCCGCATGAAGTCCCAAAGGTCGCGGATGAATTCAGACATCAGAATGGCCTCTCAAGTCGTTCCTTCGGACTCGGCTGACTGGGCGACCGGTAACTGCCGGTTCCACCCCGATCGAGTCGCCGCCGCATTGCATCCTTACCCAGCAGGCGCTTTACCCCCGCCATCGGTGTCACGAAAGCATAGAACACCAGCCCGAGAACCAACGGCGTGGTAATACGGCCCGCAAGAAGGCCAAAGCGCATCCAGACCCGATACACAGGGCGCAGCATCGCCGGCGCAACCATGCCGAAGGCCATGAGGGCACCGCCGACGGCCCAGGGCCAGATGGGTATCGGACGACCGATCAACCAGGGGACGAGCAGGCCGAAGAGCAGCGCCACCACAGCGCCGGTGGACAACCCGAATCGTCGCAGTCCGGCCCGGTCCAAGTCCGGAATCGCATGATCGGCACTCATCGCGCGCAGCCCCGGGTCACCGCGTCAATCAAGGGCAAACTCGGAGCGCCAGTCGCCCTCGTCGGCAAACTTCGGCTGGTCCGCCTTGGCCAACAGGCAGTTCTCGACCACCAGATAGTCCATCTCCGTCCGCATGAAGCATCGATAGGCATCGGCAGGCGTGCAGACGATCGGCTCCCCGCGAACGTTGAAAGAGGTGTTGACGAGTACGGCGCAACCGGTCATTTCGTCAAAGATCCGCAGGAGTTCGTAGAAGCGGGGGTTCGTATCCCGATGCACTGTTTGCACCCGGGCCGAATAATCGACATGAGTGATCGCGGGCAGTGAGGAGCGCTTGAGATTCAGCTTTGCAATGCCGAAGAGTGCATGCTGCTCGGGGGTGAGCGTCTCGCGCAACGCCTCACGAAGCGGGGCAACGATCAGCATATAGGGGCTGGGTTCATCGAGCTCGAAAAAATCGCTCACGCGCTCAGCCAAGACGGCTGGCGCGAACGGACGAAACGACTCGCGGAATTTGATCTTGAGATTCATCACACTCTGCATCTTCGGACTGCGCGGGTCGCCGATGATCGATCGCCCTCCAAGCGCCCGCGGTCCAAATTCCATGCGGCCCTGGACCCAGCCCACGACGTGTTCATCGATCAGGATCTGTGCCAGCTTCGGCAGCAGGTCGGAGTCCGGGAGTTGCGTATAGACCGCGCCGGACGCGTCCAGCTGGCTTCGAACCTCCTCGCCCGTGAACCGTGGCCCGAGGTATCCGCCGCGCATGCGGTCATGGCCGTTCGATCGCCGCTCCTTTCCCAGGTATTGATGCCAGACGGCACTTGCGGCACCCAATGCACCGCCGGCATCGCCCGCAGCGGGCTGCACCCACAGGTTGCGGAACGGCCCCTCGCGCAAGAGCCGTCCATTGGCAACACAATTGAGGGCAACACCCCCGGCAAGGCACAGGTTCGCAATACCGGTTTCCTTATGGAGCGTTCTTGCCAGGCGCAATACCACGTCCTCGGTAACTGCCTGGATCGAAGCAGCAATATCCATCTCGCGTTGCGTCACCGGGCTTTCGGGTTCGCGCGCGGAACCGCCGAAAAGCGCGGCGAAGCGATCGTTGGTCATCGTAAGCCCGGTGCAGTAGTTGAAGTATTGCATGTCGAGGCGAAACGTTCCGTCGTCCCTCAAATCGATCAAATGCTCGCGGATCGTCGCCTCGAACCGCGGTTCGCCATAGGGCGCCAAGCCCATTAACTTGTATTCACCGGAGTTGACGCGAAATCCCGTGAAGTAGGTAAATGCTGAGTAAAGCAAGCCCAGCGAATGCGGAAAATCGATCTCCCACAGCGGCGTGAGCGTGTTCGCGCGTCCGATCCAAGTCGAAGTCGTGGCCCACTCGCCTACACCGTCCAGGCATAGCACAGCTGCCTCGTCGAAAGGGCTGAAGTAGTAGGCCGAAGCAGCGTGCGCCTGGTGATGCTCCGTAAACAAGAGCCGAGGCAGCACATTCGGCTTGCACTTGGCGAGCGAGGCCAGTTCTTTGCGCAGTGTCGACTTGAGGTACAGCTTTTCCTTGAGCCAGACCGGCATTGCAGCGCAAAACGAGACGAATCCCTTCGGCGCATAGCTCACGTATGTCTCAAGCAGCCGTTCGAACTTGACGAGCGGCTTGTCATAGAAGACAACGCTATGCAAATCCTGGACGCCGATTCCTCCCTCGGCGAGACAGTATTCGATCGCTTCCCGGGGAAACCCGGCATCGTGCTTCTTGCGCGTGAATCGCTCCTGTTGCGCGGCAGAGACCACCTCGCCGTCACGCAACAGCGCCGCTGCGCTGTCGTGATAGTAGGCGGAGATTCCAAGTATGTTCGTGGGGCCGCTCATCGTTGAATTCTAGCCTTGCGCGTGCAAACCAGCCGTCGGGACACTGTACTGCACATTAGCCACTAACCGTCGGAGACCAGCCTGATTCGCCATCCTGCAACGATACCAGCGTCATTCCAGGCTGGGTAGCAGCGGACTAACGGCAAGCGTAAATCAACTCGCCCCGAGCGCTGTCCGGATCGCCAACCCCGCGCGCAACGCGAACGCCGCGATCGTGAGCGTCGGCGGTGAAGCCGTGATCGTGGGAAAGGTCGCCGACCCGATGAGGTACAGATTCGGATGATCGTGTGAGCGCAGGGAGCGATCGACCACCGAAGTGCGCGGATCATTTCCCATCCGGCAGGTCCCGCCCATCACCGCACTGTCGGTAACCGGGCCGACGCGTTTCACGTCGGTCGCTCCCAGGGCGTTCATGATGCCAAGCACATATTGCATCGCGACGGCTGCGCCGTCCTGCTCGTAGCGCCCCCACCGAAAGGTAATCCGCGGCCGCGGCAAACCCAGGGGGTCAAGGGCGTTGCGCGCCAGCGTCACGCGATTTTCGGGATCCGGCAGCACTTCGGCCGACGGTCCCATCGCCAGCTCGCGCGCCATGTGGTCGCTGATCGCTGCGTTCAGCGCCGCGCCGTGCAGGCCCTGTGCAGAAAGCCGCTCAGCAAGCTTGAACGGGCCAAGGGCACGCACCCAGCCCTCGTTGGAAGGCGACGTACCCGATGCACCATGCATCCCGCGAAAATCACCATCACGCAATTCGCGGATGCCGCTGGTCTCGACCGGGCCACGATAAGGGTAGATTTTCTCGCTGGTCAGCCCGATCATCCCGGCGTCGAGTTGCGTCAGCAGATTGCGGCCTACCTGGTCGCTGCCGTTCGCCACGGTGCGTTCGCTGCCCGGGAGGTTCGACATCAGTAGAAGCTTGGCGGTTTCGATCGCATGTGCGGCGACGACGAAGATCCGGCCGCGTGCCTCGTGCACGCTGCCATCGGGCCGCTTGAACCGGATCGCGCTCACGTTGTTGTCGGGCCCGACCACGACCTCGTGCGCGATCGCCAGAGGTTCGATGCGCGCACCGGATGCTTCGGCGCGCGCCACGTGCACCGATGCATCGTACTTCGCGCCGATCGGGCAGATCGGCACGCACGACGCGTTGCCGCAGCACGGCGGCCGGTCGGCATAGCCCACCGAATTGCGCCCGTGCGGAAACGGCGCGAGGTTCAAGCCCACCTTCCCGCACGCGGCGCCAACGATGCGATCGAGGTAGGTAGGCGCGATTGGCGGCATCGGATACGGGGACGAGCGCGGCGCACCCCAGTCGTAGTCCGGCGGACCGCACACGCCGATCTCACGCTCGGCCTCGGCGTACCAGGGCTCGAGGTCGTCATAGGTGAGCGGCCAGTCGACGCCGACGCCGAATTTGCTCTTGAGCACGAAGTCGTTAGGACGGTAACGCAGCGTGAGGCCGCCCCAGTGCCACGTCGTGCCGCCGACCACGCGTGCCTGCAGGCCATTGAAGGTGACCGGACCCGCCTGCACGTAGTACGCACCGATGTCGTCGAGATCGGGCTGCGGCACCATCGGATGCGCGGGATAGGGCGAGTTCGCGCCCTTGGTCGGTGAATTGCGAAAGCGCACGACCGCCTGGGCCCGGTCGACGCGCGGCCCCGCTTCGAGGATCAATACCTTGATGCCCGCCCGTGCCAGCGAGTAGCCGGTCATGGCACCCGCGATTCCGGAGCCAACGATCACCACGTCGGCGGAGAGCGTATCGCTCATGATTTCGCGTTCGGCGGTGCGCTCGCCCAGTAATCGGTCTCACCACCGCACTGCGCGTTGGGCTTGGTCCAGGGCACCGCCTGCCACGCGAGCGCCTGGTCGTAGGTGAGCACGCGCCTGCCTGTTTTCGACTTGATCGTCCCGGTGTACAGCGCCACGAGCACCTGCTGCGCCTGCGCCTCGAGTCCAGCCGCGCGCAATTCGGCACCAAGTTGGTCGGGCGCCACGACGACCGCAAGCGTGGTGATCTTCAGCAACGCCGGGTCACCCACCGCGTCGCGAAGCGCATCGAGAATTGCCGTCGCCAGCGTCGAGTCACTGAATGCAAAATCGGTGAGTGTCACGGTGAGGCTCCGGAAGGCCGCGGGCGACATCGCCGTCGACGTGTTCTGCGCCCAACCCGCCGGCGCCAGTGCCGATACCGCAAGTGCGGCGAGACCCCGCAGCACCTGGCGGCGTTCCACCAACGTCGGCCGGTCGGGCAGACTTGTCACATCTCCCATCGTGCGTCCTTTTGAAAATTTCGTCGTACCGTCTGAGCCGTCAAGGCTGCATGGGTTCGCAACCATAATCAAGTCGCGCGGCCCATTCCATCATTTCTCCGCGATGGACTCCCGCTGACGCCATAAAGCCTCCGCACAATCGCTCCTTTGCTGGAGTCGAACCGAGTGCCGCTGCGCGAGCGCGCTCCGCAGCCGCGACTTCGCGGCAGTTCGCGACCATGCGAGGCGCGAAGCCCCTCTGGCACACGTAGTCGCTGAACAACTGCGCGCGAGCTTGCGCTGGTCTTCGACGATCAGCATCAGCGGCTGCGTTCGGAAGAGTGTCATGCGTCCGTTAGCCGGAGCGCAATCCGGATCCATACGTTGCCTAGTGGCCAGGCCCCGCGAAGGGTCCCGCCATGACGTTCGACCGCCGGTGTGTACCTGGGGTCGTTCCCGGGCAAGCGGGGCTCTTGTGCAGCCTACAACAGTAACCAAATGTCCTGGCTAGCTTCGGCCTCACCAGCTCGCCATCGCTTGCGGGGACGTCACTTCTCTCAAGCCGGCGGGCACGACCATTCGCGATGGCCATAGGGATAAACGTCGTCGTCCAGATCAACATGACAAATGCATTAATAGTTGATTTTAGGCAACAAACTTCCAATTTCTATGTAGGACAAAGTTGCCCTATAACAGTAGTCTTCTCAGCAGATATATATGCACAGAATCGTCATGGCGTGCATGGAAGGTCAAATTTTATGTGATTTTTGAGCAGAAAGAATTTGCAGAACGGCCATTGTGTGCGTAATATGCCATTCGCATATCGAGAGACTGGCACATATACCTGCGGTCCGCCGACGCACCCCTTTCGGGAAAGTGTCAGTGGACGAAGGAATTGCCCGCTCGCTCCTACAATCGGGATTCCGGAAAGAACGCGATGTCGACCTGCAAGCGCCGTGAAATTACTATCTTATACACTGAATGGCTGATTTTGTTATGTTTGTGCGCTTTTGTTACAGTTTTCAGCGGCAACGCAAAGGCGATCACTCTCGCCTGGGATCCCTCGCCGGACCCCACGGTGACTGGTTACATGGTGCACCACGGGACGGCTTCTGGAAGCTATTCAACGCACGTGGACGCGGGAATGACGAACACACATGTAGTGTCCAATCTAACCCCCGGGACGACCTACTATTTCGTCGTGACTGCCTATAACGCCGCCCGGATCGAAAGCGCGTACTCAAACCAGGTCAGCAAGACCGAGCCATCTGCCGTCCCGGTAGCGGCATTTGTCGCCAGCACGACAAGCGGGACCGCGCCGCTGGCCATGAACTTCTCCAATAATTCCACCGGGTCCATCTCGACCTATGCCTGGAATTTCGGCGACGGAACAACGAGCAGTTCGGCCAATCCGAGCAAGGTCTATGCTGCGGCCGGCACCTTCTCGGTCAGCCTCACTGTCACAGGCCCGGGAGGCACCAACACGCTGACCAAGCCGGGCTACATCACGATCTCGCCCGCCGGCGGACCGGTGGATACGGTCGCCCCGACCGCGCCTGGAGCCGTCAGCGCGACGCCCAAAAGCGAGAGCCGGATCGACCTGGCGTGGACGGCGGCGACGGACAACGTAGCGGTGACCGGCTACCTGGTCGAACGCTGTATCGGCACCAGCTGCACGAATTTCGCCGAGATCGCGTCATCCACCGGCACGACCTTTTCGAACATGGGCCTGGCCAGCGGAACCACGTACCGCTACCGCGTCCGGGCCGTCGATGCCGCGGCCAACCGGGGCCCTTACTCCAGCGTCGCGTCCGCAACCACCCAGTCGGGGGCGACCAGTACGAGCCCGGTCGCCGCGCTGGGCTTGAACGAGGGTTCGGGCACGACGGCGAGCGATACTTCGGGCAACGGGCATTCAGCCACGCTGGTGAACGGGCCGGCGTGGATCAGCGGCCGCTATGGCAAGGCATTGTCATTCGACGGAAGCAACGACGTGGCAAGCCTGGCCAATGCGTCCGCGCTGCCGTTCGGCAATGCGGATTTCACGATCATGATGTGGGTCAAGCGCACCTCAACGAATGGATCAAAGTCCCAGAGCATCATCGCGAAGTGCGGCACTGCGTGGGGCACCGGCTGCAAGCAGTTGCTCATTCGCGACGGCCGGCTGCGCTTTGCGACGAGCAGCGGCAGTGCAATTCGATCCGTCACGATCGGTGACACTCAATGGCACCATGTGGCGGTGACCTACGCGAAGAGCGCGGGCACCGTCCGGATCTATGTGGATGGCACGCTGCGCACGAGCGCCAACCGGAAGCTCGATGCCGACAACGCCGCGCACGCGGTGACCATCGGGAATCTGCAGGGAACGAGTCCGCTTCTGGGAGCCATCGATGAAGTGCGCATCTACAACCGTGCGCTGAACGCAACCGAAATCGGATCAGCGAAGGACGCGCCACTCTAGGCGTGCCAGTTCGCACCGCGCGGGTCCGGAACATCTGCTTCGTTTCCGAATCCGCGCGGCGGTCCGCAGCCGAGGTCGACCAGGACACCGACGACAGTCATTGCGCGAACAGCCGCTCCATTTCGCGCCGGACCGCGAAGGCCGGTGTAGTCGTGTCCATCGCCACGTCCTCCCAGCTCAGCGTCTGGCCCTTGCGCACGGCACGCACGACCGGAACGTTGTGCGCCAGCCCGAGGGGCAGCCCACCGCGCTGCGACGAAGCAGCCGCCGGCAGGAGCTTGCCCCAGACTGTGTAACCGCCTTCACCATCCAGTTTTTCGCCGGGTACGAGATCGCGTTTGGCGGTCGCCACGACGTCGGCATTCCAGCCTCTGGCCACACCCGTCGCCTCCCCCCGCAGCGCGACGCTCGCCACCGACATGCCGACTTCCAGGCCGATCAGGTGCCAACGCTTGTAGAGCGTGAAGTAGCGCCCGCTGGGATCGGTGTGGGCGTTGTATTCCTCGAAGCAGTGCCTGATGTAGTCGGTTTCGGCTTCGACCGTCACCCACACCCCCATGCGAATGTCGTACGGTATCGTGCGGCCGTTGGGTTCCAGTGACGAGATCACCTCGACCATGCCCTTGCGCTCGAGCACGCCCCCTTCGCTGACCGGCCGCGTCACGAACGGAATATCCTCGATGCTTGCCGGTGGATACGCGAGGCCATTGCTCGGCACGGCCAGGCCGGTGGCATTGGCAACCGCGGTGCATTCGATCGCCGGCTTGGAACCGTCCAGAAAACTGTTGAACATCTTCGGATTGAGGCCGCCGCGTTCCGCCTGCGCCGGCGTGAGCCCGTAGTAGCCCCATACGGTTTCCGGCGTGGATTCGCAAAAATGTGGCAACCACTTGTGGCCGCGTCCGGCCGCGACGACCGGGAAGCCGCAGGTCCTCGCCCAGTCGACGAGGTCGCAGATCAACGCCGGCTGGTCGCCGAATGCCAGCGAGTACACGACACCGCCTTCGGCTGCGCGCCGCGCCAGCAACGGTCCGCAGAACGCATCCGCCTCGACTGTGACATTCACCACGTGCTTGCCATGTGCAAAGGCGCCGAGGCAGTGCTCGACCGCTGCGATCGGATTGCCCGTGCACTCGACGATGATATCGACGCGCGGATGCGCGACCAGCGCTCGCCAGTCGTCGCCCACATGGGTGAGTCCGGACTTGACCGCGTGGTCGAGGCCGGTGGCGGCGGAGCGTGCTGCCTGCCATCCGACCCGCGCGAGGTTGGCGTGCACCGCGTCCGGTGCCAGGTCGGCAATGCCGACGAGGTGGACACCGGGCGTGCGCGGCAGTTGCGCCAGGTACATCGAACCGAACTTGCCGGCGCCGATCAGGCCGATGCGCACCGGATTGCCTTCGGCGGCGCGCTGTGCGAGCTTGGCGTGGAGGCTCATCGTTCAGGCGGTTTGCGCGCTCGCATCCTGCGTCGAGAGGGCGCTCGGCGGCAGGCCGTCGCGCCATGGGAGATCGACCGGGTAGTCACGCAGCAGGCAATCGTCAGGCAGGCACTCGATCGGCGTGAAATCCCGATGGGCGATGTATTCGGGCCGCTTGAATCGCCGGATGTGGTTGCTGATCGCGCACAGGCTCAAGTACACGCTGACGCGATTCCACGGCGACAGGTTGCTGGACGACGCGTGCACCAGGCAGGAATGAAACAGGATCATCGAACCCGCCGGACCAGTCGGTGAAACGATCCCGCCCGGGATGTACGCGCCTTCGGCATCGAAATGTCCCGGCCCGCCGCCACGGCGTACAAGTTGCGCGATGAGCTCGTGGTCGAGCGTCCACAGCGGATAGCTGGTCGTGGTCACGTCGTGCTTCGCGTCGATCACACCTTTCTTGTGGCTGCCCGGGATGAACATCAGCGGACCGTTGAACGGATTGACGTCGTCCAGGAAAATGGCGACGTTCATCGCCCGCTCGGTGGGCATCAGGTCGTCGTTGCGCCAGGTGCCGTAGTCCTGGTGCCACTGCCACACGTCGCCCTCGAAGGCCATCTTGCCGTTGATCTTGAACTGGTGCATGTACAGCGCCTCACCCAGGAGGTCCCTTACCGGCTCGATCATGCGCGGATGCCGGGCGAGTCGCGCAAACGGCTCGCTGTAAAGATGCGCGGCGAAGTTCGTGCGCACCGCATCCGAATCCTTCTCGCGGACGTTGTACACCGCGCGACGCTCGTACAGCGCGGGAACCGCGTCGTTGAGGACCGCGACTTCGTCCGGGCCGAAATGCGCCGGGAAGAACAGGTAGCCGTTGGTTGCGAACTCTTCGCGCTGCTTCGGCGTGAGTTTCATCGATCTTCCTCCACAAGGTATGCCGGGTGCGAGTTCCGGTGGCCGTGCATTGTTCGGCGTGCTACAGCGGTGCCCCCGCAGCACGCGCGATGGTCTCCGCCAGCGCCTGTGCGTGCGTTTCGGCCAGTGCTTCCTCGCGCGCCTCGACCATCACCCGCACCACCGGCTCGGTACCTGAAGGCCGCAGCAGGACTCTGCCGCCATCGCCCAGCGACACCACTGCCGCCCGTTCCGCCTGCTCGACGGCCTCGCTGGCTTGCCAGTCCCAGCCGCGCCGCACGGGCACGTTGATCAACCGCTGCGGAAACATCGTGATGGGCGCCGTGGCGTCGCCAAGCGTGTGCCGGTCGGCGATCAGCGCGCGCAGCACTGCCAACGCCGCGATGATCGCGTCGCCGGTCGTGTGCTTGTCTACGCAGATGATGTGTCCGGAATTCTCGCCACCGAGTAACCATCCCCGCGACTCCATCATTTCGAGCACGTACCGGTCGCCGACCTTGGCGCGCACGAGCGGAATGCCGACACGCCCGAGCGCCTGTTCGAAACCCAGGTTGCTCATCTGCGTGCCGACTACGCCGCCGTTTCCCACGGCTCGGCGCAGGTAGTCCACCGCAATGACGTACAGCAGCTGGTCGCCGTCATAGATCCGTCCGTCGCGATCCGCCATGATCAAGCGGTCACCGTCGCCGTCGAGCGCGATGCCGATGTCCGCCTGATGCTTGCGCACCTCGGCGGCCAGGAATGCCGGATGCGTCGCCCCGGTCTTCTCGTTGATGTTGGTTCCATTCGGCTCCACGCCGACGGCGATCACTTCGGCGCCCAGTTCGTGGAACACGGGCGGTGCGACGTGATAACCGGCGCCATGCGCGCAGTCGACCACGATGCGCCAGCCGCGCAGGTCGCGATCGGACGGAAAGGTGCTCTTGCAGAATTCGACGTAGCGTCCGGCGGCGTCGTCTACGCGGCGGGCCTTGCCAAGTTCCGCCGACGCCACGCACGCGAGGGGCGCATCCATCATCGTCTCGATAGCCGCTTCCATGTCGTCGCCGAGCTTGGCGCCGGCTGCGGAAAAGAACTTGATCCCGTTGTCGTCGAAAGGATTGTGCGAGGCGCTGATCACGATGCCGGCCGCGAGGCGCAACGCCCGCGTCAGGTAGGCGATGCCCGGGGTCGGCAAAGGACCGCACAGGTAGACATCGACGCCGGCGGCGGACAAACCCGCCTCCAACGCCGCTTCGAGCAGGTACCCGGAGATCCGCGTGTCCTTGCCGATCAGTACCGCGGGGCGCTGCCCGTGCCGGGCGCCATCGGCTTCCATCAGGGTGCGCCCGACCGCCCAACCGAGCTTCATGACAAGGTCAGGGGTGATCGGTGGCTCGCCCACGCGCCCACGCACGCCGTCGGTACCGAAATACTTTCGTCTCATGCTTTGCTTCCGTCCAGACCAACCCGTGATTCTCGTCACGGGCACTGCAATTGACGCCGTACCAGTCGGTCGGCACACGTGTCACAGCAGCGACGAATCGCCTGGCTTTCTCAGCCTTCGATCGCCTGCCAAACCTTGAGCGCGTCCACCGTTGCGCGCACATCATGTACGCGAACGATGTTCGCGCCGCGAGAGACCGCCGCCAATGCTGCCGCAACGCTTCCGGCCATCCGCTCGCCCGCCTCACGCCCGGTCAGCCGGCCGATCATCGCCTTGCGCGACATCCCAGCCAGTACCGCATAGCCAGTCTCGCGCAAGCACGCCAGCGACCGCAGCAATTCGAGATTATGCGCCAGGGTCTTGCCGAAGCCGAAGCCGGGGTCGATGACTATGCGCTCCCGCGCGATGCCCGCCCGCTCGCATGCCAACGCGCGCTCGACCAGGAAATCGCGCACCTCCAGCAACACATCGTCATAGTGCGGCTCGGCCTGCATGGTGCGCGGCTCGCCCTGCATGTGCATCAGGCATACGGCGGCGCCGCTGGCCGCCGCTGCTTCCATCGCGCCGGGCTCGCGCAGCGCGTTGACATCGTTGATCATGGCCGCGCCTGCAGTCAGTGCGGCACGCATGACGGAAGCCTTGCGCGTGTCGACGCTGACAATCGCGGCCGTGGAGGCGAGCGCCGCGACCAGCGGCACCACCCGTTCGATTTCGGTGGCCTCGTCCACCGGCAGGGCGCCCGGACGCGTGGATTCGCCGCCGATGTCGATGATGTCGGCACCGTCTGCGCGTAGTTGCTGCGCATGCGTGAGCGCCGCCGCGAAGTCGGCGTGCAAGCCGCCGTCGGAAAAGGAGTCGGGGGTGACATTGACGATGCCCATCACCCGGGGCTGCTTGAGGTCCAGCCGATGCGGCCCGCACTGCAACACCGCGTCGGTGCTCATCGCCGGAATTCAAGAGAAAGGGCACGCCATGCGTGCCCTTTCCATCGGACGAATTCTAGGCCGGATTGGCCGAAGGCGCGGGATCCGGCGTTGGGGTCGAGCCACCCGATGACGGCCCGGTCGAGCCCTGCGGCACCTTCGGCGGCCGCACCGGGCGGCCGGCCATGATGTCGGCGATCTGGTCGGCATCGATCGTCTCCAGGTCCATCAGCGCCTTGGCCATCACCTCGACCTTGTCGCGGTTGTCCTCGAGGAGCTTGCGCGCCACCGCGTATTGCTGGTCGATGATCTTGCGGATCTCCTGGTCTACCTTCTGCATCGTCGACTCGGACACGTTCTTCTGGGTCGTCACCGAGCGGCCGAGGAACACTTCGCCTTCGTTCTCGCCGTACACCATTGGCCCGAGCTCGTCCGACATGCCGTAGCGCGTGACCATGTTGCGCGCGAGTTCGGTGGCGCGTTCGAAGTCGTTGCTGGCGCCGGTCGTCATCTGGTTCATGAAGATCTCCTCGGCGATACGGCCGCCGAAGAGCACCGCGATCATGTTCAGCATGTGATTGCGGTCCATGCTGTAGCGGTCCTGCTCGGGCAGTTGCATCGTCACGCCCAGCGCGCGTCCGCGCGGAATGATCGTGACCTTGTGCACCGGATCGGTCTTCGGCAGCAGCACCGCGACGATCGCGTGGCCGGACTCGTGGTAGGCGGTGTTGCGGCGTTCCTCTTCCGGCATCACGATCGAGCGCCGCTCGGCACCCATGATGATCTTGTCCTTGGCGCGCTCGAAGTCGTGCATGTCGACCAGACGCTTGGATGAACGCGCCGCGAAGAGCGCCGCTTCGTTGACGAGGTTGGCGAGATCGGCACCGGACATGCCGGGCGTGCCACGCGCGATGATGTCCGCCTTCACGTCGGGTGACATCGGGACCTTGCGCATGTGCACCAGCAGGATCTGCTCGCGGCCGCGGATGTCGGGCAGCGGCACCACCACCTGCCGGTCGAAGCGGCCCGGACGCATCAGCGCCGGGTCGAGCACGTCCGGCCGGTTGGTCGCGGCGATCACGATGACGCCGGCGTTGCCTTCGAAACCGTCCATCTCCACCAGCAACTGGTTCAGCGTCTGCTCGCGCTCGTCGTTGCCGCCACCCAAGCCGGCGCCGCGCTGGCGGCCGACTGCGTCGATTTCATCGATGAACACGATGCACGGGGCATTCTTCTTCGCCTGCTCGAACATGTCGCGCACGCGCGCGGCGCCCACGCCGACGAACATTTCGACGAAATCCGAGCCCGAGATCGAGAAGAACGGTACCTTCGCCTCGCCGGCGATCGCCTTGGCGAGCAGCGTCTTGCCGGTCCCAGGGCTGCCGACCATCAGCACGCCACGCGGAATGCGGCCTCCGAGCTTCTGGAACTTGGACGGGTCGCGCAGGAACTCGACCAGCTCGGCCACCTCTTCCTTCGCCTCATCACAGCCAGCGACGTCGGCAAAGGTGATCGAGTTGTTGGCCTCATCCAGCATGCGCGCCTTGCTCTTGCCGAACGAGAACGCGCCGCCGCGCCCGCCGCCCTGCATCTGTCGCATGAAGAAGATCCACACGCCGATCAGCAGCAGCATCGGGAACCACGAGATGAAGATCTGGGCGAGGAACGATTGTTCCTCCTCGGGCTTGGCCTCGACCTTGACGCCGTACTTGACGAGGTCGCCAACCATCCAGATGTCGCCGGGGCTGTAGGTAGTGAAGCGCTTGTTGTCGTTGTTGATCCAGCGGATTGTGCGTCCCTCGACCGTGGCCGATGTGACCCGGCCGCTCTTGGCCGACTCCATGAATTCGGAATAGGGGATCGAGTCGCGGTTGGTCTGACGCGAATCGAACTGCTTGACGACGGTGAGCACGACCAGCCCGATGACGAGCCAGATGCCGATGTTCTTGAGCAGGTTGTTCAAACGACGCTCCTTGCGGACTTGCTATACCCGGCGGCCGCACGCCAGTGTCATGAAAGATTCGAGAATGCGCTCAGAGTGCAATTCTAGCCGGGAACGCGGTACCCCAGTGGGTTCGACACCGAATTCGCCGCTTGATTCGCCCCACAGCCCGAAATTGTCCGCTGTGCGCCTCCAGCGGCTCCATACCCGCACGGGAATGCACTACGCGTGAAATCCCTTGCCGACCAGGAACGTCTCGCGGCTGCGGTCGCGCGAGGATTTGGGTTTACGCACATACACCTTCGTAAACCGTGCCGAGACCGTCTTCTGAAACGGCACCAGCCCGGCGCCCTGAAAGACCTTGACCAGCAAATCGCCTCCTTCCCGCAGGTGACTGATCGCAAATTCCAGCGCAAGTTCGCCCAGGTGGATGCTGCGCGCCTGGTCGACGGGGTCGATGCCCGACAGATTGGGGGCCATGTCCGAGACCACAAGGTCCACTTCGGCGCCGGCCAGCGCGGATTCGACCGACGCGAGGCCCGCATCGTCGCGAAAATCCGCCTGCACGAACGTCACGCCGGTCAGCCCGTCCATCGGCAGCAGGTCGACCGCAACCACGCGACCGCCGCGCCCGACCCGCTCCCGCAGCACCTGCGACCAGCTCCCCGGCGCGGCGCCCAGGTCGACTACGGTGAGGCCCGGCCGCAGCAAGGCGTCGCGGTCGGCAAGCTCGATGAGCTTGAACGCGGCGCGCGAGCGATAGCCGCGCCGCTGCGCCTCCTGCACATAAGGATCGTTGACGTGCTCGTGCATCCACGCCTTGCCGAACTTGTGCTTCTTCTTGGCCGGATTGAGTGGGTTGGGCATCGCGGGGGGCCTTGGGGTCGATCCGGCAGCACTGGTCGAATTATCCCCCGAGCGTCGTTGCCTGGTCACGCGACCACGATGAACGTGCACTCACCTGCCGGCTACCTGCCGGCTCGACCGCTCGCGTACACTGAACGGCATGGATCCGCTCACTCCGACCCGGCGGCGCGAACTGCGCGCCAGCGCCCACCACCTGCAGCCGGTCGTCATCGTGGGCCATCAGGGACTGACGCCCGCCGTCCAGCACGAAATCGACCTGGCGCTGCTGAAACACGAATTGATCAAGGTTCGGGTCGGCACTGACGATCGCGACGCCCGCGCGGCGCTGCTGGCGCAAATCTGTGCGGCGGCCGACTGCGCCCCGGTCCAGATGGTGGGCAAGATACTGGTGCTGTGGCGACCCAATCCAGAGTTGGCGAAACGACCCGCGGCGCCCGCGCCCGCCCGTAAATCCGGCAGCAAGCGTCCACCGCCACCCAAAACGGGTCCGCGCACACCACTCGACCCGGTGCGCGCGCGCCGACGCGGCACGCTGGACGCAGGCGCCCCGGCCAGCGGCAAGGGTCGCCGCGGCGCCGCCCGCTTTGCCCCCGCGGCGGATCCAGCGCCAGTGCCGGCGGAGGCGCCGCCGGCGCGCCGCCGCTCGACCTTCACCCCCAAGACCAAGCCAAGGTCCTTTTCGGCCAAGCCCAACCCGCGCTCTGCCTGGGAGAAGAAGCCGGCGGCGCAGGCCAACACGGGCGCCGTGCGGACCAGAAAGACGACCAACCGGGCAGCGCCCTCGGGCGCCACTCCGGCGCCGCGCCCGCGCCGCCGGCGCACCGGCCCCTGACGCGCGGCCGAACGGCGAAACCTCCCCGTATCGTGCGGCGCGTCCGGTCGCGCGCTGCGTCGGTCTCCCCGGCCAAACCTTGCGCTCTTGCGCTGCGGCGAGTAAATGCGTTAACGTATACGTTAATGCATTCACATCGCCTCCCTGTGGCCGAGTGTCCTTTTCGTCAAAGCCCGGTGCCAAGCGAACCTTCTGTCGCGCCGCTCGACCCGGCGAGTCTCACCTTCGTCGGCAGCGGCCTTCACCGCCCGGAGTGCGTGCTGGCCACGCGCGACGGCTACCTCTATTCCGCCGACTGGCGCGGCGGCGTAGCGCGCATCGCGCCGGACGGTACGCAGACGCTGTTCGCGGGACGCCTTGATCAGGGGCGCGCGCTACGACCCAACGGCATTGCGCTGCGGCGCGATGGCAGCTTCCTGTTGGCCGACCTTGGGGAGACCGCCGGCGGCGTGTTCGTCCTCGGCCGCGACGGCGCAACCCGCCCGCTGCTCGAGCGCGTCGACGGGCTCGACCTGCCGCCGACCAACTTCGTCTTCGAGGACGACCGTGCACGCACCTGGATCACCGTCAGCACGCGGCGCATTCCGCGCGCGGACGCGTACCGTGCCGATGTCGCCGACGGTTTTATCGTGCTGGTCGACGCTCGCGGGGCGCGCATCGTCGCCGACGGCCTGGGCTATACCAACGAAGCGATGCTGTCCCCCGACGGCGCCTGGCTTTACGTCAACGAAACGTTCGGGCGGCACCTGTCGCGGTACCGGGTGGCGGGCGACGGCAGCCTCCACGGCAAGGAAATCGTCACCACCTTCGGCGTCGGAACCTATCCGGACGGCCTGGCCTTCGATGCCGAAGGCCACGTATGGATCACCAGCATCGTCAGCAACCGGGTGTTGCGGGTGGCCCCCGATGGGCAATCCACGATCATGCTCGAGGATGCCGACCCCGCGCATGTCGCGTGGTGCGAAGACGCGTACCAGCATGGTGAACTCGGCCGCACGCATCTCGACCGGGCCGCCGGTCGCGTGCTGAAGAATATCTCCAGCCTGGCTTTCGGCGGTCCCGACCTGCGTACCGCGTACCTGGGCTGCCTGCTCGGCGACGCCATCGCCTCTTTCCGCGTAGCGGTTGCTGGACAGCCACCGTTTCACTGGACGTACTGATCCGTGCGCACACCCGCAAGACGCAAGCCCACGGCGTCCGCGATCCCGGCAGGCACCCGCGCGCCACGCCGCGCCGCGGCAGCCACGGCCCGAGCGACGCCGGCCACCCGCGGCTCGCGCGTCGAGATCGCCTACGCGGCGATTCGCCGTCGCATCCTCGACAACGTGTACCCACCGGGCCACCAAGCGCTGGAAGGCGATCTCGCCGATGAACTCGCGATCAGCCGCACGCCGGTGCGCGAAGCGCTGATCCGGCTCGCCAACGAAGGACTGGTCGAAGTCATCCCGCGACACGGCATGCGGGTGCTGCCGGTGTCATCGCTCGACATGAGCGAGATCTACGTGGTGCTGACGGCGCTCGAATCGGCGGCAGCCGAACTCCTGGCCCAGCGACGTCCCACCGAAGCGGAGCTCGAGCCGCTGGTCCATGCCACCAACGACATGACCCGGGCGCTCGCGTCCGACGATCTCGATGGGTGGGCCGCGGCAGACGAGCGCTTTCACCAGCGACTGGTCGAACTCGCCGGCAACCGCACGCTGATCGATGCGGTGGCCCGCCTCGCGGATCGTACGCATCGCGCGCGCATGTTCACGCTGCGACTGCGCCCCAAGCCCACCCACTCCACCCGGGAACACACCGCGCTGCTCGAGCGGATTCGCGCCGGCGACGGCGCCGGTGCGGTCGAAGTCAACCGTGCCCACCGGCAGCGGGCGGGTGGCGAGCTGCTCGCCATTTTCGAACGCTATCGCCTGCAACAACTGTGACAACGGAAAACAACGTGACCACCACCTACGATATCTGCGTGATGCCCGGCGACGGGATCGGCGTCGAAGTCATCGATGCCACCATTCCGCTGCTCGACAAACTTGCGCACAATGCGCCGTTCGCGTTTCGCTTTGCGACCTATCCGGGTGGCGCGCAGCACTATGCCGCCACCGGTGAAGCGTTGCCCGACGCAACGCTCGAGGCTGCCCGCAACGCGCACGCCATCCTGTTCGGCGCCATGGGCTGGCCGGCGATCCGCTATCCGGACGGCACCGAAATCGCGCCGCAGCTCGACTTGCGCGTCGCGCTGGAACTGTACGCCGGCGTGCGCCCCGCACGCGCGTTGCCGGGCATCGCCTTGCCGCTCGCCGATCCTCGCGCGCGCAACATCGATCTGGTCGTCGTGCGCGAATCCACCGAAGGACTCTTCGCCTCGCGCGGCAAGGGCACGCTCGACGACGACAGCGAGGCGCGCGACACCATGGTGATCACGCGACGCGGTTCCGAGCGGGTGCACGATTTCGCCTTTCGCCTGGCGCAACGCCGCAAGGCGCGCGGCCGCCCCGGCCGCGTCACCTGCGTCGACAAGGCCAATGTGTTCCTGTCGATGGCGTTCTTTCGTCGGGTCTTCGACGAACGCGCCAGGAATTTTCCCGACATCGAGGCACGCCACAACTACATCGACGCGACAGCGCTCGACATGATCCGCAAGCCGTGGGACTTCGACGTGATGGTGACCGAAAACATGTTCGGGGACATCCTGTCCGACGAAACCGCGGCGCTGATCGGCGGCATGGGGATGGCGCCGTCCGCGGATATCGGCGACAAGCACGCCCTCTTCCAGCCCTGCCACGGCTCGGCCCCCGACATTGCCGGACAGGGCAAGGCCAATCCGACCGCCACCATCCTGTCCGCGGCCATGATGCTCGACTGGCTCGCGGAGCAGCACGGCGCTGACGCGCTGGCGAAGGCCGCGCAGCGTCTCGAGCAGGCGGTCGACCAGGTATTCGCTTCGCAGCGCGTCCTGCCCTACGAATTCGGCGGTCGCGACGGCACGCGCGCGATCGCCGACGCCGTGGCCGCCAACCTCTGATGGCCGATCTTCGTACCAGGCGCCGCACGGCAAGGCCCGACTGATGGCCCGACTACGCGTCGCCGGAATCGGTGCAGGCTACTTCAGCCGCTTCCATCTCGAGGGCTGGCGCGCCGTCGAGGAGGCCGACGTCGTCGCATGGTGCGACACCGACGAGGCCAGGGTCGCCGCGCTGGCCGCCGAATTCTCGATACCCCAAACCGCCAGCGATGCCGCCGCGATGCTCGATGCGACCCAACCGGATCTGGTCGACATCGTGACGCCACCGCCCGCCCATGCCGCGCTGGTCGCACTGGCCCACGCACGGGGGATTCCGGTGATCTGCCAGAAGCCGCTGACGCCTTCATGGCGCGAGTCGGTCGCACTGGCGGACGCGGCCGAACGCGCCGCGGTGCTCTGCGTCGTGCATGAGAACTTTCGTTTCCAGCCGTGGTACCGCGAGGCGAGGCGGTTGCTCACCGCCGGCACCCTCGGTACCCCGCACAGCGTGACCTTCCGGTTGCGTCCGGGCGACGGCCAGGGCGCCAGCGCCTACCTCGACCGCCAGCCGTATTTTCAGACCATGCCGCGCCTGCTCGTGGTCGAGACCGCCGTGCACTGGATCGACACCTTTCGTTTCCTGCTCGGCGAGGTCGACGCAATCACCGCCCGGCTGCGCCGCGTGAATCCGGTCATCGCCGGCGAGGATGCGGGCTATCTCATTTTCGAATTCGCGCAGGGACCAACCGGGCTCTTCGACGGCAACCGCAACAACGATTTCGCCGCCGAACAGCCGCGCCGCACGATGGGCGAGATGTGGCTCGAAGGTTCGGCAGGCGTGCTGCGCCTCGATGGCGACGCACGACTCTGGTGGAAGCCGCATCACGCCGATGAGCGTCTGCACGCCTACGCGGCCGGGCCGGCCACCTTCGGAGGCGGGTGCTGTGGCGCGCTGCAGCGCCACGTCGTCGCGCATCTGCGCGAGGGTGCACCGATCGAGAACACCGCCCGCGCCTACCTCGCCAATCTTCGCGTTCAGGAGGCCGCCTACGAATCGCACGCCACCGGTCGGCGCATCGCGCTGGCCGGATTTGACCCGCCGGCAACGGCGGATCCCTTTTCACCCTAATACAAGCCCCGGCGGCACCGTACCGCCACCCACGCACGCAAGGAGGTCTCCATGCAACGTCGTACCCTGTTGAAACAAGCTGCCGTCGCACTCGCCATCACGACACTGGCGATCGGCACCGCAGCCGCCCAGACAGTATTGAAGTTCAGCCATACCGATCAACCCGGTGGCGCGCGGCAGAAGGCCGCAGAGCTCTTCGCGCAGAAAGTCGAGCAATACACGCAGGGCCGCTACAAGGTGCAGATCTATCCGGCTGGCCAGCTCGCCAACGATCCGAAGGCGGTCGAGCAGCTGCAGCTTGGCGGCATCGACTTCACGGTCACCGGCACCGGCACATACGCAACGCACATTCCCACGCTCAACCTGACCGCGCTGCCGTTCCTGGTCGACAGCTACCAGCAGGGATGGAAACTCTACGACGAGTCGAAGTGGATGCAGGCGCAGTTCGCCAAGGGACCGGAAAAGGGCTTCCGCTTCCTGTCGCCATTCGAGGCGGGTTTCCGCTCGATGACGACCAAGGAGCCTCTGGCGACACCGGCCGACGCCAAGGGCAAGAAGCTGCGCAGCTTCCCCAACGAGATGATGCGCTGGCAGCTCGAGGCGATGGGGTTCAACGTCCAGATCATGCCGCTGCCCGAGGTTTACCTCGCCATCCAGCAGGGCGTGGTCAGCGGACAGGAGAACCCGATCGATACCATCTCGGCCAACAAGTTCTACGAGGTCGCGCCGTACGTCACGCTGACGCAGCACGTCTACAGCCCCATTCCGATGACCATCTCGGAAAAGACGTGGCAAAAGCTCTCGCCGGCGGACCGCGAAGCGGTGAGCAAGGCGGCGAAGGAAGCCTCCGACTGGAGCCGCAAGGAAGTGAGCAGCAACGACGATCGCTTGCTCGCGGACATGACCGCCAAGGGCGCCAAGGTCTCGCGCCCGAACATCGCGCCCTGGCGCGAGGCCGTCAAGCCCGTCTACGCGGAAGCCACGAAGAAGTACGGCGCCGACGTCGATGCGATCCTCAGCGATGCCGACGCGGTGCGCAAGGCGGTGCCGGCAAAGTAATTGCGTGACGCCGGACGATTGAAGCGCGATGCCGATGGATGACGCTCGCGGCTTGGGCGAGGCGGACCGGGTGGCGGCGGCAACGCTGCTGCCCGCCGGGCCGCCGGCCCCAACGCCGATCCTTTGGCTCGCGCACGCGGTCGACTGGAGCATCGTGGCAATCGGCGCGACGATGGCCACGCTGGTGTTCGTCAACGTCATCCTGCACCTGTTCAGCGCCGACATCGCGTGGACCACCGAGTTCTGCGAACTGCTGATGGTCTGGGTGACGTTCCTCGGAGGTGCGGCGGCCACGCGGCGCGGTGCGCACATGGTGATCGGCGAACTGGTCGGCCGCCTTGCCGGTGCCGCGCGCCGGTATGCGGACGCCGGCATTCAGGTCGTAGTGCTGGTGACCCTCGGCCTGCTGACCTGGTACGGGATCGGCATTGCCGATGCCGGCCGGATGAGCCAGCTCACCGTGCTCGGCTGGCCCATGGCCGCGCAGTACGCCGCGCTGCCCGTGGCGTCGGCCATCACCATGGTCTTCGTGGTGTGGGACCTGGTCGAAATCCTGCGCGGCCGCACGCATGGTGAGCGTTACGGCGAGTCGCCACCGTGATCCTGTTCGAGACCTTCGGGCTGTTCGTGGTCACGGCACTGCTCGGCGTGCCGCTGGTGTATGGGCTGCTGCTCGCCACTGCCGGCATGATCTGGTGGAACGGCCTCGGCCATCCGCTGACGTCGATCTTCCTGTCCTATATCGGCGGGGTGGAACCGTTCGTGCTGATCGCCGTGCCGTTGTTCATGCTCGCCGGTGAAATTCTGTCGCGCGGCGGCGTCGGCCGGCGCATCGTCAATTTCGCGACCAAGCTGCTGGGCTTCCTCCCCGGCGGACTCGGTATCTCGACGGTCGCGTCCTGTCTCATTTTCGGCGGCGTATCCGGTTCGGCGATCGCCGACACCGCCGCCATCGGCTCGGTGATGACGCCGGCGATGATCCGCAAGGGCTATCGGCGGGCCTTCGCCGGCGCGCTGATGTCGACCGCGGGCACGCTGGCCGTGGTGATGCCCCCGTCGATCCCGATGCTGGTCTATGCGTTTGTTTCCGGCGCGTCGGTGCGCGATCTGTTCATCGCCGGGGTCGTGCCCGCGTTCGTGTTCGCGATCGGCCTGTCGATCGTCTGCGTCTGGGAGGGCAAGCGCACAGGCAGTGACAACGGCGAGGCGCGCGTACCGGCGCGCGAAATCTGGGCGGCGTTCGTCTCGGCGTTTCCGGCGCTGCTGATGCCTGTCATCATTCTCGGCGGTATCTGGACCGGCCTGTTCCTGCCGACCGAGGCCGCGGCGGTCGCCGCGGCGTACGGCCTGTTCGTGGCCATGGTCATCTACAAGGACCTGCACTGGCGGGACCTTCCGGCGCTGCTGCTCAAGTCGTTCACCACCAGCGCCGTGGTCATGGTGGTGATCGGCGCGACGGCATGCCTCGCATGGCTCATCACCGTGGAGCAGGTCCCGGTGCAGATCGCCGGCTTCGTCACCCACTACGCGCACTCGCAGTGGACCTTCCTGCTGCTCGTGAACTTCGCCCTGCTGGCGCTGGGCTGCTTCATCGAACCGGTGCCGGCACTGGTGCTCGCGGCGCCTTTGCTGGTACCGTTGGCGGTCGCGTTCAAGATCGATCCGGTGCACCTGGGCCTCATCATGACCTGCAATCTCGCCATCGGTTTGTACACGCCACCGGTAGGCGGCACGCTGATGGTGGGCGCCCGACTGGCGGGCGCCGGCATGATGGAAGTGGCGCGCGTGCTCATTCCACAGATGATGATCAGCATCGGCATCCTGTTCATCATCACCTATGTGCCGGCGATCAGCATGTCGCTGGTCCACGCGCTGCGTTGACGATGCTGCTCGGCTGCATCGCCGACGACCTCACCGGCGCCACCGACCTCGCCGTCAACATCGCGCGCGCGGGTCTGTCGGTCATCCAGGTCAACGGTGTCCCGCCGCCGGAGTTCGAGATTCCGCGCGCCGACACCCTCATCGTGGCCCTGAAATCGCGCACGATTCCGGCGGCGGAAGCGGTGGCACAATCGCTGGCGGCGCTGGCCTGGCTGCGTGCCCGGGGTGCCACGCGCATCTACTTCAAATACTGCTCGACCTTCGATTCGACCCCGCGCGGCAACATCGGCCCGGTCACCGAGGCACTGCGCGACGCGCTCGGGGCCGGCATCGTGCCGGCCACGCCGGCGTATCCGCGCAACCAGCGCACCGTCTATTGCGGACACCTGTTCGTCGGCGAGCGACTGCTGAGCGACACGGGCATGCGCGACCACCCGCTGACGCCGATGACCGACGCCAGCTTGGTGCGACTGCTGGCGGCACAGACGCGCCATGAAGTCGGGCTGGTGGCCACCCCGGTACTCGATTGTGGCGTCGAAGCCTTTCGCGCGCGCCTCGCGGCGCTGGCGGATGCCGGAGTTGCGCACGCGGTCGTGGATGCCATCCGCGACGAGCACCTGACCGTCGCCGGCGCTGCCTGTGTCGATCTCCCGCTGACGACGGGTGGCGCCGGGCTTGGCGTGGGCCTCGCGCGGGCGCTGCGCGGGCAGGCGACCGCCGACGCCGGCGGCTGGGTCCGTCCGCGCGCCAGCGTGCCGATGGCGTGGATATTCGGCAGCTGCTCCGAGGCCACGCGGCGCCAGCTCGCCAACGTTCTCGCCGACAGCGATGGCATTCATCTCGATCCGCTCGCGCTGGCCGCGACGCCGCAACACGCGGCGGAATTGGCCGCGCAGGCGGCAGCGCGCGTCGGCAGCGCGCCGGTCATCGTCTACGCGACCGCCGATCCGGTGGCCGTGGCCGCGGCGCAGTCCGCCCTCGGTACCGAGGAGGCGGCGACGGTGCTCGAAAATGCGATCCGCACCATCACGCGGGCCGCCCACGCAGCCGGGGTGCGCGCATTCGTCGTCGCCGGCGGAGAAACCGCGGGCGCCGTGGTCGACGCGCTCGGCGTCCGGGCGCTGGCCATCGGGCCGGAGATCGATCCGGGTGTCCCGTGGACTTGCGCCGTCGGCGCGGAGCCATTGTGGCTGGCGCTCAAGTCGGGCAATTTCGGGAGCGACGACTTCTTCGCCAGGGCCGCAGCGGCACTATGACCGAGACGCAGGCACGCGACCTGATCGTCGCACGCGCGAAGTCGCTGCACGATCGCGGTTACGCGCATGGCAGCTCCGGCAACCTGAGCGTGCGCCTCGCCGACGGCATCCTGCTCACGCCCACCGGAAGTTCGCTCGGGCGACTCGATCCCGCGCGCCTGTCGAAGGTGACGCCCGCCGGCGTTGCCGTTGCCGGCGACCCGCCGTCGAAGGAAGCCTTCCTGCATCTGGCCATGTACGGGCAGCGCCCGCAGGCGCAGGCGATCGTGCACCTGCACTGCACCTGCGCGGTCGCCGTCTCCTGCCTTGCGCACGACGACCCGCGCAACGTCCTGCCGCCGCTGACGGCCTATCACGTCATGCGCGTCGGCACCCTTCCCCTCATACCCTACTTCCGGCCCGGTGATCGCGCGCTGGCGGCTGCGGTCGGCGCCGCCGCCGGCCAGCATCGCGCCGTCCTGCTGGCCAACCACGGCCCGGTGGTGTCCGGCCGCTCGCTCGATGATGCGGTCGACAGCGCCGAGGAACTGGAGCAGACGGCCAAATTGAGCCTGCTGCTCGCCGACCGCCAGACCGTGGCGCTGAGTTCCGCGCAGGTCGCCGAACTGGAAGCCGTGTTTCCCAGCTGATCATCCGCGCGCGGGGAACGGCCCGCTCGAATCCGCACGGAGCCGGACGCTGGCTCCGGACAAGCCCACCAGTCGCAGGGGATATCCATGTACGTAGTGACCGTCGAATTCACGATCGCACCGGCGCGTGCCGCCGATTTCATGCCGCTGATGCTGGAAAATGCCCGGCTATCCCGGGAAACGGAAGCCGGCTGCCGGCAATTCGATGTGTGCACAGACGCCGCCCGGCCAGCGCTGGTATTTCTCTACGAACTCTACGACGACCGCGCCGCGTTCGACGTGCATCTCGCCTCGCCGCACTTCATTGCCTTCAGCGCTGCGACGCGGTCGATGGTCGTGGACCGACGCATCGAGACCTGGAGCCGAGTCGCACCCTGAAGTCGCAGTACGCGCGGCGCCGCCAAGAGGGCGGCGGAGGCCGCACAACAAAAAAGGCCCGGGGTCACCGGGCCTTCCTTGCGCGCCTGAATTGCGTGGGCTAGCTGCGCGAACGACGCCGCAGGCCGAACATCCCCAGCAGTGCGGCGAGCAGCGCCATCGCGGCCATACCGGCCGTTCCCATCGTCGGGATATCCGCGGGGGGGCCTGGCGGCACGACCGGCGGCTGCAATGCGGTCGGCAGGAAGCGGACGGCACCCGCACCGCGTCCACCGGCCACTGGCAGCGCGCAGGCCGTGGCCCCGGCCGTGGTGAACGGCGCGCGCACCATGCCCATCGCTGCCCCGGTGTTGCCTGTCATCAACGCATACAGGCCGTCGGCACTGATGCTGATGTCCTCAAACGTGCCGAGTCCTGCCGGCAGCTGGATGCGCTCGACGACCGACGACGCGGTGAAAGGGGCCGCGATCGAATGCACCTGGTCCGCCGCGCCGATGCCCGTCACCACCAGCGCGCGCGTACCGTCGGGCGTGATCGCGATGCCGTCCAGCGAGCCACCTGCCGGGATGGACAGGTTCACCGGCGTCGACGCCGCCGAGAATGGGCCGGTGAAGATACTTACCGTGGTATTGAGGTTTGTCAGCAGCAGCGTATTGCCGTCGGGCGAAATGGCGATCGCCTCGAAGTCGCCGGGGATCGTGAAGGCGATCGACGTGTACGGCGGATCGAGGACACTGACGCCCGACGAGTGGGCGATATACGCACGCGACGCGCCGTCGAAGGCGATGGCCTGCGTCTGGTAGGACGCAACCGACCCCGGAATCGCGAGGGTGGTGGCTGTCGGCGCCGTAAAGGGTGCCTGGAACACGTAGATCGCCGAGGCCGTGGCCGCGATGGCGTAATTCAGGTTCGGCGCCACGGCGATCGTCGAAAAGCCGTTGTAACCAATACCCGAAGTGTCGATCGTATTCAACGTGCTGGCGGTCGACAACTGCACGTTACGAATTTGCGACTCGCCGAAATACGAGACCAATGCGTAGTCAGCGCCGTAAAAGCCAACGCCGTGCGTATGCCCCGCACCACCGGTAACGGTATTGACGGGCAACGTCCCCGGGCACGATCCCGCCGGGAAACTGATCAACGGGTACACGAGCACCTGTTGTTCATTGCCCAGTACAGCCGTTTGTGCAAATGCCACAGAGGACAACGTGCAGGCAACAGCCACCGCCAGAGCGCTATTCCGCAAGCATCTCGCTTGGCCCGATCGCATCTTTTTCATGACACCCCACCCTGAGGAATTGATAAGGACAACACTCGCCGAATGCATCTGGACGCACAAGACGCCAGAAACACAATCGCCAGCCCGCGTCTACGCTATTCCATCGGCAAGGCGCTTTCAATGGCAGCGCGACTATTCGCCGTCCAGACCGCGGGGGCGTTGCGCAATTGGTACGGACCGAGCGCTCAACGAGGCCCAGCGCGGCCGATCTATGCCATTGTCATGGCAGATGTGGTATTGGCCTGCGACTTTGTGCCCCCGGGTGATAGGGGCGGCCAGCACGAATGCCTGGACGGCGGGCGCGATGAGGTCGCCCTGCCGCCGGGCGGCGGCAGCTACGCGATGCTCACCCGCTCCGATCGCGACCTGTCGCCCGCCGGGCAGGCCATGGTCGCTGACCTGCGGGCTGCCGCGCGGCGCGACCCGTCCGCAGGTCAGCCGTAACGGACCGCCAGGATGTCGTAGCTGCGCACGCCGCCTGGCGCCTGCACGTCGGCCGTGTCGCCTTCGGTCTTGCCGATGAGCGCGCGGGCAATCGGCGAACTGACCGAAATCTTGCCGTGTTTGATGTCGGCCTCGTCGTCACCGACGATCTGGTAGGTGACGCGCTCGCCGCTTTCGCCTTCCTCGAGATCTACGGTCGCCCCGAACACCACGTTCCCGTCGCCGTCGATCACCGCGGGATCGATGACCTGCGCGTTGGCCAGCTTCGCCTCGACTTCCGAGATGCGTCCCTCGATGAAGCCCTGGCGCTCCTTCGCCGCATCGTAATCCGCGTTCTCGGACAGGTCGCCGTGCGACCGCGCCTCGGCGATCGCCTGGATGACTGCGGGGCGATCGACGGTCTTCAGCCGATGCAGTTCGGACTTCAGGCTTTCGGCGCCTGCGACCGTCATGGGGACTTTGCTCATGGTTGCCTCACTTCACGTTGCGGATCCGCGCGGGCCTCGACGCGCCTGGCGGACCGTGGTTCATGCGGGCCCGGCCGGGCGTGGCGTCAAGCGCGCATGCAGCGCCTGCACTGCATAGGGCACGAGACCCTGCATCGCACGCATGCCGATCACTGCCGCGCGTGCGCCGGCGACGGTCGTAAAGGTCGGCACCTGATCGACCAGCGCGGCCCGGCGGATGTGATAACTGTCCTGGATCGCCGCTCGCTTCTCTTCCACCGTATTGACGACGAGCGCGATCTCGTTGTTCTTCAGCAGGTCCACGACGTGGGGACGTCCTTCGGCCACTTTGTTCACCGTGGCTACCGCGACCCCTGCCGCAGCAAGCGCGTTGGCGGTACCGCGGGTGGCCACCAGCTCGAAGCCAAGTTCGACCAGCATCCTGGCGATTTCCACCGCGCGCGGCTTGTCACCATTCTTGACGCTGATGAAGGCACGTCCGGTACTAGGCAACCTGACGCCGGCAGCGAGCTGGCTTTTCACGAACGCTTCGCCGAAGGACTCGCCTACGCCCATCACTTCGCCCGTCGATTTCATTTCCGGTCCGAGTATTGTGTCGACGCCGGGGAACTTGATGAACGGGAACACTGCCTCCTTCACCGAGTAATACGGCGGCACGATTTCTCCAGCCACGCCTTGCGCGGCGAGCGATTGCCCGACCATGCAGCGCGCCGCGATCTTGGCGAGCGGGCGCCCGGTGGCCTTCGACACGTACGGCACCGTGCGTGATGCGCGCGGATTCACCTCGAGCACATAGACGCTGCCCTGGCCCGAGGCATCGAACTGGATCGCGAACTGCACGTTCATGAGGCCGACCACGTTGAGCCCGCGGGCCATCGCGACGGTCTGGGTACGCAGTTCCTGTTGCAGCGCGGCCGACAACGAGTGCGGCGGCAACGAACAGGCGGAGTCGCCCGAATGCACGCCGGCCTGCTCGATGTGTTCCATGATGCCGCCGATCAACACCTCCGCGCCGTCGCTCAGGGCGTCCACGTCCACCTCGATCGCGTCGTTCAGGAAACGATCGAGCAGCACCGGCGAATCGTTGCTGACCTGCACCGCTTCGCGCATGTAGCGCTCGAGTTCGCGCTGCTCGTGCACGATCTCCATCGCCCGCCCGCCGAGCACATACGACGGACGTACGACCAGCGGGTAGCCGATTTCCTCGGCCGCCGCGAGCGCAGCCTCTTCGGTTCGCGCGGTGCGATTCGGCGGCTGCCGCAGCGCGAGCCGATGCAGCAGCTGCTGGAAGCGTTCCCGATCCTCCGCCATGTCGATCATGTCCGGCGTCGTGCCGATGATCGGCACGCCGTTCTTCTCGAGGTCCCGCGCAAGCTTGAGCGGCGTCTGCCCGCCGTACTGGACGATGACGCCCCACGGTTTTTCGACGTGCACGATCTCCAGCACGTCCTCGAGTGTCAGCGGCTCGAAATACAACCGGTCGGACGTGTCGTAATCGGTCGAGACGGTCTCCGGATTGCAATTGACCATGATGGTCTCGAAACCGTCCTCGCGCAGCGCCATCGCCGCATGCACGCAGCAATAGTCGAACTCGATGCCCTGGCCGATCCGGTTCGGCCCGCCGCCCAGCACCATCACCTTCCGGCGATCGGTGGGCGCTGCCTCGCACTCTTCCTCGTACGTCGAGTACATGTAGGCGGTGCGCGTCGAGAATTCGGCGGCGCAGGTGTCGACGCGCTTGTAGACCGGGCGAATGCCGAACTCGTGGCGGCGCGCCCGCACCGCCGACTCGGTCGACTTGCACAAGTGGGCTAGGCGACGATCGGAGAAGCCGCGGCGCTTCAACTCCCGCAACTCCTGCGCGGTCAGCGACGCAAACGCGCGGCGCTCGAGTTGGAGCTCCAGGTCCACGATTTCCTTGATCTGTGCCAGGAACCATGGATCGATCTTCGTGTAGCCGTGCACCTCGTCCAGCGTCATGCCGATGCCGAAGGCGTCGGCGACGTACCACAGGCGCTCGGCACGCGGATACGCAAGCTCGTCGCCGATCGTTTCCGGGTCGACGGTCTTGAGGTTGAAGCCGTCGACGCCCGTTTCCAGGCCACGCAATGCCTTTTGCAGCGATTCCTGGAAGGTACGGCCGATTGCCATCACTTCGCCGACCGATTTCATTTGCGTGGTCAAGCGATCGTCCGCCTGCTTGAATTTCTCGAAGGCGAAGCGCGGTACCTTGGTCACGACATAGTCGATGGTCGGCTCGAACGACGCCGGCGTCTGGCCACCGGTGATGTCGTTCTTGAGCTCGTCCAGCGTGTAGCCCACCGCGAGCTTCGCTGCCACCTTGGCGATCGGAAAGCCGGTGGCCTTGGACGCCAGCGCCGACGACCGTGATACTCGCGGATTCATCTCGATCACGATCATGCGCCCGTCGTCCGGGTTGATCGCGAACTGCACGTTCGATCCGCCGGTGTCCACGCCGACTTCACGCAGCACCGCGATCGAAGCGTCGCGCATGATCTGGTATTCCTTGTCGGTGAGCGTCTGCGCCGGGGCAACGGTGATCGAATCGCCAGTGTGCACGCCCATCGGGTCGAGGTTCTCGATCGAGCACACTATGATGCAGTTGTCCTTGCGGTCGCGGACAACCTCCATCTCGAATTCCTTCCAGCCGAGCAGCGACTCCTCGATCAGCATCTCGTGGGTCGGCGAGAGCTCGAGCCCACGCTTCACCATGTCGACGAATTCGTCCTTGTTGTACGCGATGCCGCCGCCGGTGCCGCCCAGCGTGAACGAAGGCCGCAGCACCGCCGGAAAGCCGATCGTTGCCTGCACGTCGAGCGCCTGCTCGAGGTTGTGCGCGATACCCGAGCGGGCGGAACCCAGGCCGATGCGCGTCATCGCGGCCTTGAATTTCTCGCGGTCCTCCGCCTTGTCGATGGCCTTCTTCGACGCACCGATCAACTCGACGTCGAACTTGGTCAGCACGCCTTCCCGGGCGAGATCGAGCGCGCAGTTGAGCGCCGTCTGTCCGCCCATCGTGGGCAGGATCGCGTCCGGCCGTTCAATCTCGATGATCGACGCCACCATGGGCCAGGTAATCGGCTCGATGTACGTGACGTCCGCCATTTCCGGATCGGTCATGATCGTCGCCGGATTGCTGTTGACGAGGATGACCCGATAGCCTTCGTCGCGCAGCGCCTTGCATGCCTGCGCGCCCGAATAGTCGAACTCGCAGGCCTGCCCGATGACGATCGGACCGGCGCCGATGATGAGAATGCTCTGGATGTCGGTGCGCTTGGGCATGCGGAATCGCGATGCTGTCAGGAAGCAGCGGCGGCAGACGGACTGCGCTCGCGCATGAGTTGGACGAAACGGTCGAACAGGTAGCCGACATCGTGCGGACCGGGGCTCGCCTCCGGATGCCCCTGGAAGCAGAACACCGGCCGGTCGGTCCACGCCATGCCCTGCAAACTGCCGTCGAACAGCGACGTGTGCGTGACCCGCACGTTGGCGGGCAGCGAGTCTGGATCGACGGCGAAGCCGTGGTTCTGGCTGGTGATCAGCACCTGGCCCGTGTCGCGGTCGAGCACCGGATGATTGGCGCCATGGTGGCCGAACTTCATCTTGAGCGTGCGGCCGCCCGCGGCAAGGCCGAGCAGCTGATGGCCGAGGCAGATGCCGAACACCGGCAGGCCGTGGTCAATGAATTCACGGATCGCCCTGACCGCGTAATCGCACGGTTCCGGATCGCCGGGGCCATTGGACAGGAACACGCCGTCCGGCTGCAGTGCCAGGACCTCGGCCGCCGGCATCGTCGCGGGCACGACGGTGAGCCGGCAGCCACGTGCCGCGAGCATGCGCAGGATGTTGTGCTTGACGCCGTAGTCGCAGGCCACGACATGGAAGCGCGGCGTGCTCGCCGGCTGGTAGCCACCGGTCAGCGCCCAGATTCCCGCGTTCCAGGCGTAGGGTTGCGCACACGTCACGACCCGCGCGAGATCGAGCCCGGCCATCGACGGCACCGCCCGGGCGCGGGCCACAGCATCGGCGGCATCGGGTCGCGCACCGGCAACGATGCAGCCGTTCTGCGCACCCTGCTCGCGGAGGATGCGGGTCAGCTTGCGCGTATCGATGTCGGCGATGCCAACGATGCCATTGACGCGCAGGTATTCGCCCAGGTCCTGTTGCGCGCGCCAGTTCGATGCGCGCGCCGGCACGTCGCGGACGATCAGGCCGGCGGCGTACACGCGCTGCGATTCGACGTCCGCGTCATTGACGCCGACGTTACCGATATGCGGATAAGTGAGCGTGACCATCTGCCCGGCATACGACGGGTCGGTCAGGATCTCCTGGTAGCCGGTCATGGCGGTGTTGAACACGACTTCACCGACCGCGATCCCGGACGCCCCAATGGCGCGGCCATGGAACGCGGTGCCGTCGGCGAGGGCCAGGATCGCTGGTGTGCCGGGGTCGAACAGAGGCGGCGCAGTGCGGGTGTCGTGTTTGGCGTCGTTCATGGCGGCATCGCTCCGCGGCGCGCGAGACTTCTGCGCGACGCGCTTGTTCAGGGCCCGACGGGCCTCTGGCGTGCGTAATAGAGCAGGTGGACGTACGGATGACGTGGAAGCGGGGAAGGCCAATGGCCTTCCCCGCATTCAACTTGCCCCGATTGTACCGCGATCGCCCGCCGGCGACAAACAGCCAGGCGCCTATCAGTAGGAGGCGCTGAACCCGCCGTCGACGTAGAGCAGATGGCCAGTCACGTAGTTGGCCGCGTCCGAGGCGAGGAACACCGCGGCGCCGGCGATCTCCGGCGGCTCGCCCCAGCGGCCCGCCGGCGTACGCTTGCCCACCCACGCCGAGAATTCGGCATTGTCGATCAGGCTCGCATTCATCTCGGTCTTGAAAAAGCCGGGGGCGATGCCGTTGACCTGCACGTTGAACGGCGCGCATTCGACCGCGAGTGCGCGCGTCAACATCTTGAGGGCACCCTTGCTGGTCGCGTACGGGACAATGTTCGGCCGGCCGATGTCGGAGGCGAGCGAGCAGATGTTGATGATCTTGCCGCGACCACGGCTCTTCATCCCCGGCAGCACGGCCCGGGTGACCAGGAACGGCCCGTCCAGATTCGCCGCCTGCAGCGAGCGCCATTCGGCGTAGCTGAACTCGGGCAGCGCCTTGCGCAGGTTCACCGCCGCGTTGTTGACCAGGATGTCGACCGGTCCGGCCAGGCGCTCGATTTCGGCGATGCTGGCGGCGACGGCTGCTTCATCGGTGACGTCGAAGGCCCGCACACTGACCGGAACCCCGGTCTCCGCCAGGCGCTTCGCGGCTGCCTCGAGCTTGCCGGTGTTGCGTCCGTTGAGCACGATGCGCGCACCCGCGCGCGCCAGGCCTTCGGCGATGGCGAAGCCCAGGCCGCCCCCGCCGCCGGTGACGAGCGCCAGGCGCCCCGTCAGGTCGAACGGGTGGTCCGTCATTTACGCGAGCCCCAGCACATTGCGCATGTCGAAGACACCCGCGCTTCCCGCCTCCCGCTTGCCGGCGACAAAGCGTACCGCGCGCAACGCACCGGCTGCAAAATTGTCGCGCGACGTGGCGCGGTGGGCGAGTTCCACGCGCTCGCCGGTACCGGCGAAGACCACCTGGTGCTCACCGACGACGTCGCCGCCGCGCAGGGTCGCGAAGCCGATCGATCCGGCCCGACGTTCCCCCGTCACCCCTTCGCGCGCGTACACGGCGCAATCGGCCAGCGTCGTCCCGATGCCGGCCGCGGCGGCCTCGCCCAGACGCAAGGCGGTGCCGGACGGCGCGTCCACCTTGTGCCGGTGATGCATTTCGACGATTTCGATGTCGTAGGCCGGTCCCAGCGTGCGCGCCGCCTGTTCGACCAGGGCGAGCATCACGTTGACGCCCACGCTCATGTTGGCCGCGAATACGATCGGGACGGCCCGCGCGCAGTCGGCGAGCGTCGTTTTCTGGACGTCGGAGAGGCCGGTGGTGCCGACCACCGCCGCGACGCCCAGGCGCGCACAAGCGGCAAGATGCCGCAGCGTGCCCTCCGGCCGCGTGAAGTCGACGAGCACGTCGGCCCGCGCCAGCGCAGCGTCGACGTCGGTGGTCACAGCAAGCCCGGCGTTGCGTCCGCTTCCGCTGCCCGCGTCCTGGCCCACGAGCGGACTCTGCGCAATGTCGAGCGCGGCGACCAGTGCCAGGTCGGTCTGAGCCAGCGTGGCGGCGATCAGCGCCTGGCCCATGCGCCCGCCGGCCCCGGCGATCGCTACGCGGATTTGCGGCATCGCGTTACGGCGTGGCCGCGGCGGACGGATCGACGACTTTGTTGAAGAAGTCGAGAACCTTGCCGAGGAACCCCGCGTCCTTGCCGTACGGATCGGCCGGCAGCGTACGCGTCGCCGCCAGGCGATTGAGGTCCTGCGCCGACTGAGGCATCTCGTCGCCTTCCCAGCGGGCCAGCAGGTCGTCCTGGAAGTAAACGGTGAACTGGCGGTGTTCGCGTACGCGGCCAGCGCGCTTGAACATGTAGACGTAATCCCAGCGGTTGTCGCGAAACGCGCTCGCGACCAAAGGCGTGCCGAGGGTCGTGCGGACCTGCTGCTTGGTCTGGCCGACCTTCAGCCGGTCCACCATGTCCTGCGACAGGAAATTGCCCTGGTTGATGTCGATCTTGTAGACGCCGAACTGCGTGATCACCGGAAACCAGTTCTCGATTGGCGTCGTCAGCTGCGCGCAGCCGGCGCAGGCGAATGCCGCGACGGCGATCGCCCCACGGCGCAACGGCAACCACGAATTCGCGAAACGACCGTGAAGCACAGAAAAATCCATTCAAGGAGCGACTGGCGCGCGACCGGGGCATCTGGCGGGGCCAGCGCGTGCCGGCGCGCCCATGCTGGTCGTTCCGCCAGCCCGCCGACGCGCCGCTAACGCGCCGCTAACGCGCTATTATAGCTTCCGGACCGTCATTGCCCGCCCCCATGAGTTCTCCGCAGGATCTGAAAAGCGCCGGCCTCAAAGCAACGCTGCCACGCCTCAAGATCATCAACCTCTTCGAGTCGTCCAAGGTCCGCCATCTGACGGCGGAGGACGTGTACAAGATGTTGTTGTCCGAGGGGCTGGACATCGGGCTCGCCACCGTCTATCGCGTGCTGACCCAGTTCGAGCAGGCGGGTCTATTGGTGCGCCACCACTTCGAGTCGGGCAAGGCCGTGTTCGAGCTCAACCAGGGGACGCACCACGATCACCTGGTGTGCCTGCAATGTGGCCGCGTCGAGGAGTTCTACGACGCCGAAATCGAAAAGCGGCAGATCAAGATCGCGCGCGAGCGCGGCTTCGAGATCAGCGAACACGCGCTGTACCTGTACGCCGACTGCACCAAGCCGCGCTGCCCGCACCGCAAGACCGGGACCAACTAGGAACTCGCCGGCATCGTCGCCGTTTCGGGCAGTACGCCAAGCTGCCCCTATGGCTGCTCGCGACGGTTGAAATCCCGGAGCCGGAAGCCAAGCAGGTACAAGGTGCCGAAGTAGCTCACCGCGCCGCCGGCGACCGCCAAGGCGAGCCGTCCCACCCGCGACCACAGCGTGGCGTTGAGCCACGACTCGGCCGATCCTGCCGCGAAGTACAGCACCAGCGCCAGCACGCCCAGCGCCACCAGCAGGCGGCTCACGAACGGCAGCCATCCCGGCCGGGCTGCAAAATGGCCGCTGCGCCGCAGGAACCAGAACAACAGCCCCGCATTGACGCAGGCCCCGAGGCTCGTCGCGAGCGTCAAACCGGCATGGCCCAGCGTCCCCATCATCGCCACGGCAAGCGCCAGCGTTACGAAGACGGTGAAAAACGCGATCTTGACCGGCGTCTTGATGTTCTGCCGCGCGTAGAAGCCCGGCGCCAGGATCTTGACCAGGATCAGCGCGAGCAGACCCACGCTGTACCCGAGCAGCGCGGAGCGCGTCTGCCAGACGTCGTTGATCGTGAACTTGCCGTATTGGTACAACGTGCTGATCAAGGGCACCGCAAGGAGCCAGAGCGCGATCGCCGCGGGCAGCGCGAGCAGGAAAGCGAGCCGCAGTCCCCAGTCGAGCAGCGACGCGTACTCGGCGTGATTGTCGTCGCTGTGATGCTTGGCTAGCGAAGGCAGGATGACGGTGCCGAGGGCCACCCCGAGCAATGCGCTCGGGAATTCCATCAGGCGGTCGGCGTAGGTGATCCACGAGATGCGTCCTTCGCCCAGCAAGGCGGCGAGCTGCGTGCTGATCAGCGCCGAAATCTGCGCCGCGGATACGCCGATCACGCCGGGCACCATGTTACGCAGGACGCGCCGCACACCTTCGTCGCGCCAGTCGAAGCGCGGTCGCGGCAGCATGCCGATGCGTACGAGCGGCGCGATCTGCAGCAACAGCTGCGCGACACCGCCGATCGCCACACCCCAGGCCAGCGCAAGAATCGGCGGGTCGAAGTAGCGGGACAGGAAGATCGCCGCCAGGATGATCGATATATTGAGCAGTACCGGCGTGAACGCCGGGATCGCGAAGCGCCGGAAGACGTTCAGCACGCCCCCCGCGAGTGACACCAGCGACACGAACAGGATGTAGGGAAAGACGATGCGGATCATGTCCGCCGTGAGTTCGACCTTGCCCGGCGTCCTGGCGAACGCGCCGGCCAGCAGATAGACCAGCCAGGGCGCGGCCAGCACGCCGATGACCGATACCCCCAGCAGCACCAGCGCCAGCAGCGTGCCGACGCCACCGATCAGGTCGCGCGTCGCTTCCTGCCCGCGCTGCCGGTGGTACTCGGCCAGGATCGGCACGAACGCCTGCGAAAAGGCGCCCTCCGCAAACATCCGGCGCAGGATGTTCGGCAGCCGGAAGGCCGCCTCGAAGGCATCCATCTGGGTGCCGGCGCCGAAGATGGTGGCCTTCAGGCTCTCGCGCACGAGCCCGGTGATCCGGGACAGGAGCGTCATCCCGCTGACAGTGGAAACGGCGCGGAGGAGATTCACGAAAGTGGGCGCACAGCCGTCTGGCCCGGGACCGCAACGCCTTGTCCGAACGGGCAAATCGCGCTATTATGTCGGGCTTGGTGCGGTTTATCCAAACGCCCGGCAGTCAGCGCTGTGGTGCTTGCGGCGTCGACAGTCCCGTAACGCGTGGTCGCGGACGGCGATTGTGACGAAATTCTGGGGACGCGATACCGCCAAACTTACGGAAAGACGATTCATGGCCAACACGGCACAAGCAAAGAAGCGCGCCCGGCAGGCGGAAGCGACGCGCCAGCGCAACGCCAGTCTCAAGTCCGAGCTGCGTACGGCAGTCAAGAAGGTCAAGAAGGCGATCGCCAGCGGCGACAAGGCGGCGGCCGCCCAGACCATGCAGGCTTCCCAGGCGGTGATGGATCGCATCGCTGACAAGAGGATCGTGCACAAGAACCTCGTGTCCCGCACGAAGTCGCGCCTGTCGTCGGCCATCAAGGCGCTGGCCTGACGTCCGACCGCGTTCGCAGCACAAGCAAAAACGCCGCGCTTGCGGCGTTTTTTGTCACTGGGGGCGCCGGCAGCCTTGGCCCGGCCATCTCACACCGGCTCGCGCGGCTCGTTGCTCGTGCGTAGCGGCGGCCGCAGGCACTGGGGAGCTGCCAGGGCTTTCATTTCCCGCGTCGTCTGCAGTTCGTTGTCGTTGGCGAAGGCAAGCAGGAACCGATAGAAGCGCTGTTCCAGCGTTTCGAGTTCGTTGCCCACGATCACCACCTTGATGTCCGCAATGGTCATCGGCAGCACCAGCGGCGAGTATGCAAGCTTGTGATCCTCACCGAAGGCGGACGTCAGCCCGGCAAGGCGCTCGGCCCAGTCACTCGGACGAAACGTTCGTCCCCGGTGGGTGATGCCCCAGATGACGACATCGGGACCGGCGGTCGGCATCGGCGCGGGCGCGGAGTTGGCGGAAAACGGACGAATCTTATCATTGATGCAGCGCAGCATTCCCCTCGGCGGTGCCGGCGCGCGACCCGCCCGCCCAAGGCGCGATAACGGTTCGTCGACGGCGAGCCACATGCTAAAATGTTGTTTTACTTGAGAATGCCGCGCCGGACGCCCCTCAGACCAGGGTCGTAAACGCGGCTTGAGTGCCATGTCTCCCCCCCGCTCCATTTCCTGCAGTTCAAGGATTTCTCGCGCGACGAAATCGAGCACGTCTTCGAGCGCACGCGCTGGATCAAGGAGCGGTTCAAGCGCTACGAGCTCTATACGCCGCTGCGGGACCGGACGCTGGCGATGGTGTTCGAGAAGGCGTCGACGCGCACCCGCGTTTCATTCGAGACGGGGATGTACCAGCTCGGGGGCTTCGCGATCAACCTCAATCGCGGCGACACGCAACTCTCCCGCGGGGAGCCGATCGAGGACGTCGCGCGGGTGATTTCGCGCATGGTCGACGTGGTAATGATCCGCACGTTCGAACAGACGATCATCGAGCGCTTTGCCGCGCATTCGCGCGTGCCGGTCATCAATGGCCTGACCAACGAGTACCATCCGTGCCAGATCCTGGCCGACATCTATACGTATGTCGAACATCGCGGCTCGATCCGCGGGCGGACCGTGGCCTGGATCGGCGATTCGAACAACGTCTGCAACACCTGGCTGCAGGCGGCGACGATCCTGGGCTTTACCGTCCACGTGTCGACTCCGCCAGGTTACGAAGTGGAATCCGAGCGCGCCGGCATCTACAAAAACGACAATTACCGTTCGTTCACCGATCCGATGGAAGCCTGCCGCGGCGCCGACCTCGTCACCACCGACGTGTGGACGAGCATGGGCTTCGAAGCCGAGAACGATGAGCGCCGCCGGGCATTCGCCGACTGGATGGTGGACGCCGACATGATGCGGCAGGCGAAGCCGGACGCGCTGTTCATGCATTGCCTGCCCGCGCATCGTGGCGAGGAAGTGGCGGCCGAAGTGATCGACGGGCCGCAAAGCGTGGTCTGGGACGAAGCAGAGAATCGCCTGCATGCGCAAAAGGCGTTGCTCGAATATCTGGTTTGTGGTCGCGTCGAGGTCGAAGGCGACCGAACTTCCGTGGAGTCGTCATGATGAATCGTCGTTCCTGGTTGACCGCCGGTGTCGTGTTCGTGGTCGCGTTCGGATCCCTCGCGCCAGTCGCGGCGCAGAATTGGCCGGAGAAGCCGGTGCGCTTCGTGATGTCGGCGCCGGCCGGCAGTTCGATCGACGTACTCGGCCGCGCGATCGCGGACAAGCTCAAGGACCGCCTCGGGCAACCGGTGGTGGTCGAGAACAAGCCCGCGGCCGGGGGTACGGTTGCGGTGGCCGATATCGCGAATGCCGCACCCGACGGGTACACGATGGTGCTGGGCTACAACGGACCGCTGGCCATCACGCCTCTGCTGCGCAAGGTTCCCTACGCCATCGGCACGCAGCTCGCACCCGTGATCATCACGTCCAGCCAGCCCAACGTGCTCGCCGTCAACGCGCAACTGCCGATCCGCAACGTGCAGGAACTGGTGGCCTATGCCAAGGCGAACCCGGGGAAGGTCAACTACGCATCGGTGGGCAACGGCAGCTCGTCGCACCTCAATGCCGAGCTACTGAAGTCGCTGGCCGGCATCGACATCGTGCACGTGCCGTTCAATGGTTCGCCGCCGGCGGTGCTGTCGACCGTGCAGGGCGACACCCAACTCATCTTCGCCGTAATGCAGCCGCTGCAGCCGCAGATCCAGGCCGGCAAGTTGCGCGCGATCGCGGTCACCTCCGCCAAGCGCTTTCCGCTGCTGCCCGACCTGCCGACCGTGGCAGAGAGCGGCTATCCCGGATTCGAGTCGCTTGCGTGGAACGGCGTGGTCGTTCCGGCGGGCACGCCGGCACCTGTCATCGCGCGACTGAACACCGAGATCAATGCGATCCTCAAGGATCCGGAGATCGTCAAGAAGATGAATGCGTCAGGCTTCGACCTGATCGGCGGGACACCGCAGGACCTGGGCGCGCTCATGAAGGCCGAAGCCGACAAGTGGGCGCCGGTCATCAAGGCCGCGGGGGTCAAGGTCGACTGACGCACGGGCGGGTCGACTCGAGCACGGTGACCGCGGCGACAGCGACTTCCGCAGCTTCTCAAGCGCAGGCGTGGCGTCGCCGCCCGGGCGGCGAGTCCAGGGGGACAGCCGTGCCTACTCTGACGTGCTTTCGCCGTCGGAAAGGCGCGGCAGCGGCGAGCTGGCCGACGGTTGCAGGAGCCCGGTCTTCGCGTAGGTTTCGAGCTTCGCGCGCGTGTCCACGATGTCGAGATTGCGCATCGTGAGCTGGCCGATGCGATCCTGCGGCGAGAAATACGCAGCACCCTTTTCCATGGTCAGCCGTTCCGGCTGGTACGTGAGGTTGGGGCTCGTGGTGTCGAGGATCGAGTAGTCGTTGCCGCGCCGCAGTTCCAGCGTCACCTCGCCGGTGATCGGTCGCGCCACCCAGCGCTGCGCGGTCTCGCGCAGCATCATCGCCTGCGGGTCGAACCAGCGCCCCTCGTAGAGCAGGCGCCCCAGCCGTCGCCCCCCGTCGCGATATTGCTCGATCGTGTCTTCGTTGTGGATACCGGTGACGAGCCGCTCATACGCGATGTGCAGCAGCGCCATGCCGGGTCCTTCGTACACGCCGCGGCTCTTCGCCTCGATGATCCGATTCTCGATCTGGTCGCTCATGCCCAAGCCGTGGCGGCCGCCGATCGCATTGGCTTCGAGCAGCAGCGCCACCTCGTCCGTGAACGTCGCCCCGTTGAGTGCCACCGGGCGGCCCTCCTCGAAGCGGACCGACACGTTTTCCGCCTTGACCACGACGTCATCGCGCCAGAACGCGACCCCCATGATCGGCTGCACGATCTTCATGCCCTTGTCGAGAAATTCGAGATCCTTCGCCTCGTGCGTGGCACCGAGCAGGTTGGAGTCGGTCGAGTACGCCTTCTCCGTGCTCATCTTGTAACCGAAGCCCGCGCGTGCCAGGTACTCTGACATCTCCTTGCGGCCGCCCAGTTCGTGGATGAACGCGGCATCGAGCCAGGGCTTGTAGATGCGCAACGATGGATTGGCGAGCAGCCCATACCGATAGAAGCGCTCGATGTCGTTGCCCTTGAACGTGCTGCCGTCGCCCCAGATGTGCACGTCGTCCTCGCGCATGGCGACGACGAGCATGGTCCCCGTCACCGCACGTCCGAGTGGGGTCGTGTTGAAATAGGCGAGTCCGCCGGTGGAGATGTGGAACGCGCCGGCCTGCAGCGCGGCGATGCCCTCGGCCACCAGTGCGGCACGGCAGTCGACCAGGCGCGCGGCTTCCGCACCGTAGGCAAGCGCCCGACGCGGGATATCGTCGAAATCGGGTTCGTCGGGTTGGCCGAGGTTGGCCGTGTAGGCGTACGGAATTGCCCCCTTCTCGCGCATCCACAACAGGGCGGCACTCGTATCGAGGCCGCCCGAAAAGGCGATCCCGACTTTCTGGCCGACGGGAAGGTCCTGCAGGATGTTGGGCATTTGTCTGACCGGATGGCGTGCGAGCAATCAAGTATTCTAGCCGACGTGCCGGTCTCGCGATCGACCGGCATTCGCGTGAGAGACCAGGGAGACACAACGGATGTCCGATGGACTCGCCCTGCTGGGCCGGGCCTTCGCATTGCAGCAGGCGGGGCGACTCGCGGAGGCGGAAGCGGCGTATGCCAAGGTACTCGGCGCGACGCCGGACGACCTCACTGCGCTCGTAAATGCCGGCGCGGTCGCGCACGCACGCGGTGACCTCCCCCTGGCAATCACTCGCTTCGAGCGGGTCGCGCAACTCGCGCCCAACAACGCCATCGCCCGCAACAACCTGGGGCTTGCGCTGATCCATGCCGGCCGCGATGCCGACGCGCTCGCAGCGATCGACCGTGCGCTAGCGGTCAACCGCAACTTCGCGCCGGCTCACAACAACCGGGGCCTCGCCCTCCTGCGTCTGGGACGGCGCGCCGAGGCCATCGCCAGTTTCGAACGCGCGCTGCAACTGCAACCGGGTAACGCGGAAGCCGCCATGAATCTTGCCGAACGCCGCAACGAAGATGGCGATAGTGCCCGTTCCATGCCGCTGTTCGACAGGGTACTGGCGCAATTCCCCGACCATGTGCAGGCGCAGACCGGCCGCGCCTTTGCGCAAGCACTTGCCGGTGACGTCGATGGCGCGAGCGCCGCGCTGGAAGGCATCACGCAGGTCGCACCAGGCCACGCTGCCGCCTGGCAAACCCTGGGGGCGGTGCGCAACTGGGCATGGCAGCACGAAGCAGCCGAAACGGCATTTCGCCGTGCGCTCGAACTCGAACCTGCCAGTCACGGTGCGGCATTCGGTGTGGCTTCGACATTGCTCGCCCGCGGAAACTTTGGCGACGGATGGCAGTTCTTCGAACGGCGTGCCGATCCGCTGCGCGAATCCGGCGCGCCCCTGGCGCGCATTCCACCGTGGGAAGGCGAGCCATTCGATGGCACGCTGGTCGTGCATGGCGAGCAGGGCTTCGGCGACATGATCCAGTTCGCGCGCTTCCTGGCGGTTGCGCGCGAACGTGCGCGGCGGATCGTGCTGCTCGTCGACGGGTACCGAGCACCGCTCGCGACGCTGCTCGCGACGCTCCCGGAGCTGGCGGCGGTATGCACCGACGCTGCCGACCTGCCGAAGGACGCAGCCATGAGGCGCGTGTCGATGCTGTCGCTGCCGTATCGGCTGGGCATCGGAGCGGACGCGCCTGCGCCGGCGCGCTACCTTGCGCCGCCGGCGGCGCACGCGGAAGCCTGGCGCATGCGCATGGCCGCATTCCCGGCACCGCGGGTGGGTCTTGCCTGGTCGGTGCTGGCCCGCGACGCGCACGGCTTCGTGACGCGGCACAAATCGGTACCGCCCAGCGTGCTGGCGCCGCTCCTGGCGCACGACGATACGACGTTCGTGACGTTGCAACCTGGCAGCGCCGGTGATCCGGCCGCCTTCGGCAGCTTGGCTTCGCGGGTGACCGACCTGCGCCCGGCGATACAGGATTTCGCCGACACCGCCGCGTTGATCGATACGCTCGACCTCGTGCTCAGCGCCGACACCGCCGTGGCCCATCTCGCGGGGGCGCTGGGCAAGCCCGTGTGGCTGCTCGATCGCCGCAACGCCTGTTGGCGCTGGCGGTCGAAGGTCAACTGGTATCCGGGCCTGCGCATTTTCCGTCAGCGGCAGCTCTTCGACTGGACGCCGGTGGCGGACGAAGTCGCCACTTCCTTTGCAGCGTGGCGGGCACAGTTGTAGCCGCGCGCGGCATCGTGCTAGGTTCACAGTCCGGACTTTCGAGGAACAAAAGCCATGCCATCGTTCGACATCGTTTCGGAAGTCAACCAGGTCGAAGTCAACAACGCTGTCGATCAAACCAACAAGGAAGTCTCCACGCGCTTCGACTTCAAGGGTTCGGACGCGCGCGTCGAGCACAAGGACAAGGTGCTCACGCTCTTCGCCGACGACGAATTCAAGCTGTCGCAGGTCACCGACATCCTGACCGGGAAGCTGACCAAGCGTACGGTGGACATCCGCTCCCTCAAGTATGGCGATGTCGAGAAGGTCTCCGGCAACAAGGTCAAGCAGGCGATCACCGTACGCACCGGCGTCGAGCAGGAGCTGTCGAAGAAGATCGTACGCATCCTAAAAGACAGCAAACTCAAGGTGCAGGCGTCGATCCAGGGTGATGCGGTCCGCGTGTCCGGTAGCAAACGTGACGAGTTGCAGGACGCCATCGCGCTGGTCAAGAAGTCCGTCACCGATTTTCCACTGCAGTACAACAATTTTCGCGATTAGCCGGTGGCACGTCCGGACCATGTCCGGAATTCCGGTCGCATCCTGCCGAATATTCGCTGTCCGATCCCCTGCTTGGGCGGGTAAGCTGGTGCCATGAATGAGCGGCCCCGGCGATGTTGAAGCCGCCTTGAGCCCACCGCGAAAGGAGCGACGGCAATGGCTACCCTCAGAGTCACGATCGACGTGTTCAGTGGCCGGCCCAATCCGGTCATCGAGCTGAGCGGTGCAAACGCAGGCGAGGCTGCGCGGCGCCTGGCACCCGCGGACAAGCTGGCGAAGGACACGCCGGGGCTGCCGCCGGCACCGACGCTCGGCTATCGCGGTCTCGTCGTCGAGCAACTCGACGGTCGCATTGCGGGACTGCCCAAGACGTTCCGCGTAGCGCATGGCGATCTTTTCGGTGCGCGACTTGCGCACCGTGCCACCGACCCGGACGTCGAAGCCTTTCTCCTCTCGGGTGCACGCCTGCGCGGGCTCGACGTCGGCGCCCGGTTTCCCGAGCTTTTGCAGCGCGAACGCCGGCGGTTCCTGGACGTGCGCGCGCGCTGGCCATGGCGCCGCAAGGTCAAGTGGCCGCTGCGCGCGCTGTGCCGCTGTGCGCCCCTCTACGAACCCGGGTGGTGGAACGTGCCCTCGATCCAGCCCTACAACAACTGCTACAACTACGCGACCAACTACCGCACCAACACCTTTGCGCAGCCCGGACGCGCGGCGTCGGCACAGTACTCGGCGCTGACTTGCGCGTCAGTTCGACCCGCCGCAATCTCCGACATGCTGATCGACAGCCCGAAAGCCAATAACAGATGCCCGCGCGAGGGTCACCTGGTCGCGCTGGTGATCTGGCCCGGAGTCGACTATCACTGGTATCGCAAGGGCCGCAACGGGCGATGGACGCACAAGCCTGGCGGAACCGCGGTCACCCATCTCGACAACAGTGGCGTGCTGATTGGCGATCCGCGCACCGCCGATCGCGGTGGTTACACGCAATTCTGCACTTTCATGGTGGTCATGCATGGCCACATCAAGATTGCCTGACGCAGCGGCATGGCGCGCGGTTGTATTGCTGTACTCAGGGCGACCCGACCCGGAGTGGGTACTCGACGCCGACGTGACCGTCGCCCTCATGCGACTCTGGGAGGCCTCCGCGCCGCACGCCGGATCGCTGCCGCGCGCACCTGCACTCGGCTACCGCGGCTGTCGCGTGGTCGCGCCGGACAGGGAATGGTGGGCCTTCGGAGGGATCGTCACCCTGCATGATGCCGGCGAGCCGCGCGCGCGCGTCGACCAGCAGCGCCGTTTCGAATATGCGGTCCTCGCGAGCGCTCCACCGCAGCTCATTCCGGATGGGAGCGTTCCGCCAATCCCGCGTCGGTGACCGGGCAAACCGGGCCCCGGGTCTGCTCCGGCCGGACGAGCATGCGCGATGCCTATCGCACACGCCTTCCGCGCGCGCGATCTCCGCTGCTACGGCCGCTGGCCGGTCGCGCGGCCGCCTTCGGAATGCTGGCCGCGAACGCACTGGCGCGGGTCACATCCTCGCCGCGGCAACCACTGGTCGGACAGACCAGCGACACATAGCAGTCGCCACTGGCCACGAAATCATTCTCGCCGCGCACCAGGATGCCCTCGACCGCGTGCGTGGTCGCATCGAACACCGGCGATCCGGAGTTGCCGCCATAGGTATCGAGGTTGGCGACGAAGTACGGAGCCGGGCTGTTGTCGCGTACCTTGGCGCCGGCCGCATACTTCTGCGGCAAGCCGCATGGATGGCCGATCACGAACAGCGCCTGCGCGGCCGCAACCTTGCCGGCCGTGCGCAGCTTGACCGGCGTACGGCCGACCACGGCCCGGTCGAGCCGCACGAGGGCCCAGTCGGTTCCGTCCGCCGACAGCCTGCGCTTGAGCAATGCGGCGCCGCGGTAGACATCGTCTGCCGTAAACCGCGTACGCGCGTGGCCGGCGTCCTGCATGCGGAAGTCGAACACGAAGCGTATCCCGGCGAGGTCCGCCTTGCTCTTGACGCAATGCCCGGCGGTCGCCACGACATCGGGTGCCACCAGGAAGCCGGAGCAAAAGCAGCCGATCGGTTGCGTTCCGAACGGTTCGCTGCTGCATAGCTGGTAAGCCGCCCGAAAGGACTCCGTCACCAGGTCGTAGTCGCCGTCGGCGCGTGCTTTCAGGTCCTTCCGCTTGACCAGCGCCACCACGGCGCGCGCCGCCGCGCGAATCTTCGGCGCTTTGATGGTGTACACCTCGCGCCGGTTGTCGACACCATAGATGGCACGCTGGCGAGTTCTCGCGAGTCGAACGAGCGCCGGGGTCGGCAGCTGCTGCAGTTCCTCTGCCCGCGTGCCGGGGCGCGCGGCGGCTCGCCTTTCACCGCGCCTGCGATCGCCGGGTGCGAGCGCCCGCCGGCGCAATTCCGCGACCAGTTCGTCGGCGGTCCACTCCTTCAATGTCGGGGCAGGCATCGATCGTCTCCGCCGTCGCGCCAACGGCCTGCCGTCACACCGGCCACCCAAACGCCGGATCGCCATAGTGCTGGTAGGCGGCCCACAGCGCGCCGAATGCCGACTCTTCGCCGTGCAGTGTCGCGCGCGCCCGCAGCAGCGCATCGCCCAGCGACAGGCGTGGCGGTTGCAGCATCGCGTCATACAGCGTGCGCGCGAACATGACCGCACCGATGTCGCTGATCTCCCAGGCGGTGCCGATGTAGTTGCGCACACCGCGACGGAAGAATTCGTCCGCCAGGCCCGGCAGCAGCGCATCGTCGGTATGGCGCAACCGGCCGCGGCCGGCACCGGACGCACGCCGATTGGAGGCGAGCCCGGACAGGCAGGCATTGGCAACCACCAGCGCCGGCACCCGGTCGACGCTGCCCAGGTCGCGCGCGGTGAACAACTCGTGGCCGAACATCCAGCCGGCGCGCTCGGGCTGTGCGGGATCGAAGTCCGCGTGCCCGGCGAAATGCAGCAGGTCGTAGTTTTGTCGACCCAGCAAGTGCAGGACATCGAAGACCGTCGCCGGTGCAAGGTCGCGCAACGGGCCGTCGCGCGGCGTGTTCGGCGCGCCGATCAGCACGTCCACGGTCACGCCGTGGCCGCGCAGCAGCGCCGTCACTTCCAGCGCCTCGCGCTGCGCCCCCTCGAGGCTCAGGCCGCGTTCGGGATCACCGGGGTCGCCGACTACCAGCGCGCGCAGCGGCGCCCCGGAGGGCATGGCGCGCGACGGCGGCGGGCTGTACGACGTGCGCAGTTGCCGGGCGACCGGCGCATCGAGCGCCAGCGGCACGGCGGTCGTTGCGTCATCGCCGAGTTTGCCGAGCATCTCCCAATGGATGCGCGCGGTATCGCGGTCGACCTCGAAGATCAGGTTGGCGCCATCGCCCAGGAGCGCGCGGAAGTCGCGCGGGACCAGCAGTCGGGCCATCAGCGCGGCCATGTCGGGGACCTGCGCGAGATCGGCCGGATCGGTCATGCGCTCGATGATCTCGTCGACCAGCGCCCAGTTCAAGGCAACGACACGCTCGGGGACGAGTGCCGAATCGCTGATCGCGGCGACCCGCACGCCCTGTTCGTCACGAATGAAGGAGATACGCGTTGGTGCGCGCGCTCCGGCTGCCGCCGGGCGCTCGTGCAGATGGCCGAAGCCGACGGCATCGGCAAGCGCCAGGAGATCTCCGCGCCCCTGGGGCGCGAGCCCGGCAATTGCATCGGCGCAACGCTCACGCAATCCGTCCCGGGTCGGAATCGGCTGCAGGATCGCCGAACGCGCCTGCCGGCGCGTCGCCGCCGTGCCGCTCCGGAGGCGTCGCGCGGTCGCCACGAGTACGGCCGACAGCGCAATGTCGTCGCCGATCCTGCCACCGGGTCCGGTCACGGCTTTCGGGGCGATGGCGATTCCTCCCGGGCGATCGGCCGGCAGCGAGGACTTGAAGCGTTGCAGCGCGCGATCGATCGCTTGCGCCTGCTTCCAGTCACGCTCGACGATCCGGATCGTCCGCAACGACGGGCGACGCAGCGGCGCATGACGCAGGTCAGCCGCGAAGACCTCCGACAACCCCTCCAACAGGGCCGCACAGGCGACCGGAATCGGCAGGTTGCCGTTGCCCGAGCCGATCAGCAGCATGTTGAGCGTGCGCGCGCCGGGCACCGCGCGCACGGATTCGGCGAGGCTGCGCGCAAGGCGCGTAAGCTCCGGACGGCCGAAGGTGCCGGGATGGCCCATGCCCGCGACCGCGACCGTCTTGCGCGCGCCGGCCCAGGGGAAGAAGTTGATATCGCCCACCGCACCGCGCAGCATTCCGCGTCGCGTGTGCGACGCAATGACCATCTCGCGGTCCACGTCAGCCGTCGTCGCGCCGACTCCCGACACCTTGGCATCGAGCGCGCGCTCGCCACCCTGCGGCAGCACCCCCTGGTAGTGGCCGACGGCGTAGACCTCGCCGGGCGCACGTGCGATGTCGGCCCACATCACCTCGACGCGAATTCGCGGTGTCCCGACGCGTCGCGACACCTTGCGCTCAGCACGTTCCGGCGTCGACGCCTGCAGCGGCGGCGGCCGCCGCGCGGCGACGTACGGCGACAGCATTTCCGCTTCCACCTGCGCCTGCGCCTCCGCTGGAAGCTTGCGCAGGCGAGCCGGTGTCGCGCGCGCACCTGCAAGCGCCGCGATGGCCGGCGCCATCGGCGCCAGGTCCTTCGCCGGGCGCCACGGACCCGGTGGCGCCAGCGCGCGATCGGCAGGCGGTTGTGTCGGCAACGTCCGCGTCGTCCCGCTGACGAGCAGTTCCGGCAATGCGGCCAGCACCTGGGCGTTGGAAGGAAGCTCGCCGTGCGCTTCGCGCACGAAGAAGCTCGGCACGCCCGGCAGCAGGCCCAGTTCGTGCGGCACCCGTCCGTCGCCCAGCAGCGTCTCCCGATAGCTGAACCTGCCCTGTCCGTCCACCCGAATGCGAAACGGTGTGGGTTGATCGAAACCCGCGACATACACGAGACGCTCGGGATCAGTGACGGGATCGAGCGCTTCTTGGAAGCGGCGCCCCAGATCCAGGTTGGCCTGCGCCACCGGAAAGCGACCCCACGTACCCGCGCGATAAAGTTGCAGCCGGTCGTCACCGAACGGAAGGCGAGGCGACGGCAGCATCTGGTAGGAGCCCTGGAAGGTATTGATGATCGCCAGCAGCTCGCCCATGTCGTGCACGAGATCGAAGAGCTCGAGCACGCGTACCGTCTTCTCCTCCCCGGTGAGCACGAAGGGGATCGCGAACGAACCGCGGTTGGGCGTGCCGAGCATTACCAGCCGCCCGCCCTGCCGCAACTGATTCGGGTCGGCCATCGCCCGCCACGTTTGCGGGAACTGCTGCAGGAAGCGACGCGCGACCAGACCGCCCATCGAATGCGCGACGATGTGCACGGGCTCGTTGCCGGCCCAGCGGCGGATCGCCTCGTCGAGCAGTTGCGCACTGCGATCGATGTCGAGCCGCCAGTCGAACGCGAACGGCAGCACGTCCCACGCCCGGTCGAGTTCCATGACCAGCGGCAGGTATTCGTCGAGGAGACCGCAGACCACCACGCTCAGCGCAGGATCGGCCGGTCCTCCGTCCGCGTCGAGCCCGAAGTCGCCGATGCGGCCCAGGATCAACCGTGGATAGTGCACCCAGACCAGGTCCTCGTCGCCGCGCCGGTCGCGGCTCGCGAGCCGGCCGCCCATGATGCCGTGGATGACCACCACGCGTCCGTTGACGCGCCCGCGCAAGCGGCGCACGTCCTGCACCATGCGGGCGACGGCTGGCGCGCCCAGGCGCGCCTCGAGCACCTGCCGCCCGGTGTCGGACAGCTGCAGCAACGCACGCCGAACGCCATCCATGTCGCCGGCGGCAAGCCGCTCGCGCAGGTGGATCAGCGTCGGATCATGGGTATCGGCTGCGGTCACGCGGACGTCTCCTCACGCCGGCAACTGTCATCGAAATGGATAGCCTTCGACCTGGTGTTGTACGTCGCGGTAATTGATGGTGTCAAGCACGGTAGCGACGGGGCTGTGCGGATGGCCCCGCACACCGCGGCATGACCGCAGCGCCGGCAACGACCACTGCCGCTGACGTCCGCCGGCAACCAACCAGACGATCACGAGACCGCGAACCGGATTGGACGCGCCGTTACGCGAGATCGGCGACGAGCGCGTTGCGCGTGGCATCCCCAACGGCCGGAATCGCTGCGCGACAGGCGGGATGATCGACGCCGATACCGAGTCCGGCGCCAGCCTTCAGCGTCGTGACCATCTCCGGCAGCAACTCGAAGCGGAGGAAATGCACGGCGGACGTCTTCTGCTCGTTCTCGCGCTCGAGATCCTCGTCGGCGATGGCATAGACCTTCGCGCAGCCCTCGGCCTGCACCCACACACGGTCCTCGACGCCCTTCAACTGGGCCAGCGCGCGCTTCCGTTCCTCGACGTCTTCATACTCGATCAGCATCGTCGCCTTGAAGTTGCTGCCGTCGGGGACGAGCGGGTTGTACGCATCGAGTTCATCCTGGATGGCCTCTTCCTCGAAGGTCTTCTCGATGCGCAGCATTTCCTGGATCTGGTAGCGCAGCGTCAGCTCGTCCTCGAACACCAGCGTCAGGTGCTCGCCGAGATGCACGGTTCGCGGGCGCTTGTGCGCGATCACCTGCGCGCGGAATTCCTTGCGCGTCTTGGCATACGCTTCCAGCGTCAGCAGGCTGTCGCGCGTGATCCTGGGGATCGGTTCGGTTGTCTTCATGCGGTTCCTCTATCGGGGTAGCCGGGCCCGAAGCTGTACGCCAAGGCACCGGCGGCATTCAATCGAGGCCGTAGGCCATCCGCAACAGTGTCAGCGGGTGTTCCTTGCGCGCGCGCGACGGACCGCCCTTGTCCTCGATGCCTTGCAGGATCCGCCGCCCGGCGATCGGGCAATCCGAACTTACGTAGTCGGGATCGTCCTCGCCCATGCGGATGAACACCGGCTTGCCGATCCGCATCGATTCGGCGAAAAACTCTTTCTTGACGCCCCAGGTGCCATCGTGACCGGCACAGCGCTCGACCGTGTTCACTTCGGTATCGGGCACCCATTGCAGCGCCTCGCGCGTCTTCTGTCCCACATTCTGCACCCGCGAATGACACGGGATGTGATAACTGACCTTGCCGAGCGGCTGCACGAACGTCTTGTCCAGCAAGCCGTCCTTGTCGCGCAGGACCAGGTACTCGAACGGATCGAACATGGCGTCGGCGACCGCCGCCACGTCCGCATCGTCGGGGAACAGCAGCGGCAACTCCTGCTTGAACATCAGCGTGCACGACGGTACCGCGGCGAGGATCGCGTAGCCTTCGCGCGCCAGTGCGGCCAGCGGCGGGATATTGATCTCCTTCAGCCTGGCGACGGAGTCGAAGTCGCCGAGCTCGAGCTTGGGCATGCCGCAGCAGGCTTCCTTCTCGACCAGCCGATAGGGAATCCGGTTGTGCACGAGGAGCTTGAGCAGGTCGTGGCCGATCCCCGGCTCGTTGTAATTCACGTAGCAGGTCGCGAACACCGCGGCCTTGCCCGGTGTGCGTTGCCCATCGCGCACAGGCCAGGCGACCGATGGCTCGACATGCGACCGGAATCGGCGGCTCGTATACGCCGGAAGGCGGGCCTGTGCGGAGACGCCCAGCACTTTCTCGGTGACCTCGCGCACCATCGGCGTGGTGTTCGCCGCGTTCACCATCTGCACGATCACGGGAATGGACGCGAGCTTTCCCAGCTTGTCGGTGCTCGTCAGCACCTTGTCGCGCAGCCTGACATCGCCGTCGCGAAACTTGACCGCCTTCGCGCGCAGCATCAAATGGGGAAAATCGACGTTCCAAGGGTGCGGCGGCACGTAAGGGCACTTGGTCATGTAGCACACGTCGCACAGGTAGCACTGGTCCACGACCTTCCCGTAATCGGACTTGGCGACGCCGTCGATTTCTCCGCTCTTGCCTTCGTCGATCAGGTCGAACAGGGTCGGGAAGGCCCCGCACAGGCTCACGCAGCGGCGGCAGCCGTGGCAGATATCGAAGATGCGCTCCTGCTCCTTCTCGAGCGACGCATGATCGTAGAAGTCGGGATTGTGCCAATCCAGCGGATGCCGGGTGGGCGCCTCGAGGCTGCCTTCACGATTGGTCATGGCTTTTTGAGCGGGGGCAAGGGAAAAAATTCAGGACCTGCGCGAACGAGCGATGAACGAGCCTGTCGTCGCCTCGCCACCACGCACAGGTTCATGCGTCGCTACAGCGGACGAATAGCCGGGACGAGCGTCGCGCTGTTGGCGACGCTCCATCCCGGCACTCATCCTCAGTCAGTCAACGCGTCGAGCGCTTTCTGGAACCGATTGGCGTGCGAGCGCTCCGCCTTGGCCAGCGTTTCGAACCAGTCAGCGATTTCGTCGAAGCTTTCGTCGCGCGCGGACTTGGCCATGCCCGGATACATGTCCGTGTACTCGTGCGTCTCGCCCGCCACCGCGGCCTTCAGGTTCTCGCGACTCGAGCCGATCGGCAGGTCGGTGGCTGGGTCACCCACCTGTGCCAGATAATCCAGGTGGCCATGCGCATGGCCGGTTTCGCCTTCGGCAGTCGAACGGAACAGCGCCGCGACGTCATTCTGTCCTTCCACGTCAGCCTTGTTTGCGAAGTACAGGTAGCGACGGTTGGCCTGGGACTCGCCGGCAAAGGCGGCCTTCAGATTGTCGTGGGTCTTGGTGCCTTTGAGGTTCTTCATGGTGATCTCCTCTAATGTTCAGCGGACAGGAAACTCGATCGTCGGACGACGATGGTGTAATCATGCGCGCTCGCCAAGACAGCGTCTAATTGATTGTGCCAATCCTCACGATAGGATAAGTCAATGGGAGCCGGTGCTTGCCTGGCGCATCGGCGCGGCTATGCTTGGCGGACCCGCTGCGACGCCCCGGCCCGGTCCAACGCATCCGCCGACGCGGAATTCATCCTGGAGTACCTTCGATGCAATCGCTGAACGACACCGCCCTCGACATCATCTTCCGCAGCGCGCGCACCCACAACGGGTTCGTCGATCAGCCGGTCCCGGATGCAACGCTGCGTGCGATCTACGATCTCATGAAATGGGGGCCGACGTCCGGCAATTCCGGGCCTGCGCGCTTCGTCTTCGTGCGCTCGCGCGAAGCGAAGGCGCGACTCGCACCGGCATTGTCCGCTGGCAATCATGACAAGACCATGGCGGCACCGGTGACGGTAATCGTCGCCTTCGACCTCGAGTTCTACGAGCACCTGCCCCGGCTGTTCCCGCATACTGACGCCCGCAGCTGGTTCGCCGGAAAGCCCGACCACATCCGCACCACGGCCTTTCGCAATGGCACGCTGCAAGGCGCCTATTTCATCATCGCCGCACGCGCGCTCGGGCTCGACTGCGGACCTATGTCCGGCTTCGACAATGCCAAGGTCGACGCCGCCTTCTTTCCCGACGGCAAGGTCAAGTCGAACTTCCTGATCAATCTCGGTTACGGCGACAGTGCGAAACTTCGCGCGCGCAATCCGCGACTGACCTTCGACGAAGCTTGCCGCATCGAATGACGTCCAGTCCTCACGACCCGCCAACGACGCTCGGCATCAAGCGGCTACTTCGGTGAGCACATGCCCACGCCGATGCCCGTGCCTTCGGCCACGTAGCCGTCCTGCAGCATCTCGAGGCGAATGGCCTCACTGGTGGTGAACCGGTGATTCGGCGCGCCGCCCTGCCCATTGTTGTACAGCCGGTAGACCGGCAGGTTGTCCGCCGGGCAACCCCCTTCGGCATCCGGCAGGTAGGTGAAGAACACGTCGCCCTCGAACTGCCACGCGGGGTTCGCGAGGACCGCCTCGCAGCCCAAACCGCGCGGCGCATAGAAATGTGAGCTCTTGGCGCCAAACGCAGTGGAAAAGAAGCGGCATACCGACGCCCGGCCGGTGCCGCCGACCGTGTAGACGCTGAAGGACTGCCCGGTTCGCTCCCACCCGACGAAGGTGCCGTCGTCGAGCTTGGCGATCTCGGCCGTATTCGCCGTGATGAAATAGTGCTCGAAGGTCGCGTTGTAATACTCGATGGCCACGGCCTGCCCGACCACAGGGACCGCCAGTTCCGGAACGACCTTGCCCCCTCCGCTCAGCGTAAAGCCGGACACCTGGTCGCCTGCGGCATTGAGCACGCGGAAGCCGGTGATCTTGCCACTGTTCAAGGCGTCGGCGCTGGAAGTCTGGATCGCCCCGCCGCCTCCGGCGGTGCCGGCCGTTGCGTTCATGATGAGCGTCGGGATGACCACAATCGGCAGCGTCGCATCGAGGGTGGCCGGCAGCGCCACTACCACGTCGAATTCGACGTTCTCGCGTCCCGGCTGGTTGACGAGCGCGCGCATGTCCGCGCCGGAGGCCTCCCATTCCAGCGAACTCACCTGGATATCGGCAGCGAGGTCCATGGTGGCGTTGCCGGTGATCGCCCCGCTGAGCGCGGCGTACACGACGAGCCTGCCGCCGGCGAACGACGCACCGACAGGTGGCGTGAGACGCAGGTTGGCGCGCGACGTGACCGTCGCCTGGGCATCGGCCCTGACCGTGCCGGTCAGCGACACCAGCGCGCCGATGTCGCCGCCCTGGTAGGCGAGCCCGACCAGGCGGCCGGCGATGCCGTTGGTGGCATAGCTTCGCGAGGCTGCGAACGAGGATCCCGACGAGGTTTCGTCGATGATCACCGATCCTTCGAGCGCCAGCTTGAGGTGTGCCGTGTTGGCGAGCGCTGCGGGTGTGGCCGCAACCAATGCCACGAGCGCGAGTACGCCGCGCGCCCGCGCGAGCAGTGCGCTTCCAACCGCGCGTCGACACCTTCCGTTGGAGGCCGTTGCTCGCATGGTGCGTCCCGTGGTTTCGCGTGAGGACCTTGCAATCTACCACACGCGCATGGCGTCGGACGCCGGCACGGACCGCGCCGCCACCACGATGCGCTGAGATCGATACCTCCGTAGTGCTAGAGCGACGCACCGCCGTTGGCGCCTTCCGCGACACGTGTCCGGTCGACGATGGTGAATGACGTCCACACGAATTCGAATTGCCGCTGGATCGGCTCGTTGAGACGTAGTGCATAGACGGCATTGGAAGCCAGGAGCGTCATGCGCCCGTCGACCCGAAATTCGCGCGCCGGAAGCAACAAGGTCTTGATCGGCATCACCGGAAATCGTTCGCTGGGCGGCATGTAGAGCGCGCCGAAACACTTGAGTCCGGCGGCGAGCAAGCCATCGACCGACGCATCCGGGTGATGGTCGGCGACCATTTT
>CAVWPC010000060.1:0-12529 GCA_963756765.1 uncultured beta proteobacterium
GTCAAGCACGACAGCCGCATTGTCCGGGTCCAGGTTGCCGGTCGGTTCGTCCGCCAGCACGATGGCAGGACGATGGACGAGGGCGCGCGCGATCGCCACGCGCTGCATTTCTCCGCCGGAGAGCTCGTACGGCGGGCTCGAACCGCGATCGTTCATTCCGACCGCCTCGAGCATCGCCTCGACCCGCCGGTCGGCGGTGGGTCCCCGCAGTCCCGCGAGATTCAACGGCAGCGCGATGTTCTGCGCCACGGTCAGGTACGGGAGGATGTGAAAGGCCTGGAACACGAACCCGACGCGGGTACGCCGGAATGCAGTCAGCGCATCGTCGTCCAGTGCGCCGAGGTCCCTTCCATCCACGACGATGCTGCCGTGGTCTGCCCGTTCGAGGCCGGCCAGCAGGTTGAGCAACGTCGACTTGCCGACCCCGGATTCGCCGAGGATGGCGACCAGTTCTCCTGGCGCGACGGCGAGGGAGATTCCCGCCAGCACCGATTTCGATCGGGGGCCGCCAAAGCTCTTGGCAACGTCGCGCAGCTTGATCAATGGCGGCCGATCATCGAGTGAATGGGAAGGTGTCGAGCGCGCAACTGTTGACGGAGTGTCCGCGTGGATGATACTGGCGCGTTGGACGTACCCGCGGATGCGTTTCGCCAACCTGCACCCGCTGATGACCGGGAGTTGCGATGCGACTGGACGACGCGATCCGCCGTCGCGGATTTCGCAGGTGGTATGAGGGCCAGCTTTACGAAAGCCACGCCTACCTGGTGACGGGCTTTCTGGCGCTGATCATGATGGCGGTGGCCCTCGAGGTCGTCGACTTCCGGAACTCGTGGTCGGGCATCCTAGCCTTGGTGCTGGTTGGCGGGGCCGGGGGCGCAATCTGCCTTTTTGCCTGGCGCCAGTTCACTCGCATCCTCGCGCAGGCCGAGTACGTGGCCGAGCGGGCCACTTGCCCCCATTGCCATGTTTACGCCCGTTTTGTGATCGATCGCGGGGAAGAACACCCCCAAGCGGTCGGAGGTTGCGTGCTGCACGTCCGGTGCCGCGCCTGTGGGGACGGCTGGCGCATTGCTTGATCCGCGGACTGGAACCCCGGGTCGACGCCGCCCCCGAACACCGGTCGCCACCATCTCCGAGCGCCGGTTTCCACCGTCCCGGGCGGAGAAATGCTGCGTAGCAACATGGACTTGCGCTCCGATAGGACGGACGAATCAGGTTGATCTGAAATAGCAATTGGCATTTCCACCGTCGCATCCCTATCTTGGCATTGTGCGATGCACCAACCAGTGTATCGCAAGGCGTTCACAAGGCGCCTGTCACCAGCCACATGATCCAGGAGATGCCATGTCGTCCACCCATACCACCCATCCCCCGTTCGCGGCGCCGCCGGTTGCTGCCGCGTCCTCCGGCGCCACCGGGCCCGGGTTGCTCGCGCGGATTGCGCATGGCTTTCGCTTTGCCGTCGACGTCGTCCGTGATGCGCGGGCCATGGAGGCCGCGTATCGGCGCGAGCACCGCCATCCGTTCCACGGCTGGTAGGCCGATCCGCCAATCCACAAGGAAATCACATGAATACCGTTACCTCCACCGGCGTGCTGCGCCGTCCCGTTGCAGACACCGCACCCGCGCCGGCTGGACACGCCAAATCGGCCAGCGGGACCGTGGCACGCCGTATCCTGAGCGAAGCCGCGCTCCTGCTGGCGTTGCTCGCGGCGGTCGTCGCCGTCGCGGCCGCTAAATTCGTCTTCTTTGCCGGCGGTTCCTATGCCCCGGACTTCGCGGCGCCCCTGGCGCTCGGGGCGACGATCGTTTCCGTGCTCGCCTTCTTCGCGTCAGCGCTTGCCGTAGAGCGCTAGCGCACCGCGGCGAGCAGGAGCCCCGTCAACGCGCAACCCACGATCACCGGAATCACGCCGATGCGGTAGCGGAACAGCGCAATCGCTGCGATCAGGCAGATGGCGAGACCGATCGCGTCGAGGTTCGTGACCGCTGTCGCCGGGGTCGCTCCGCGTGGCCAGAACACGTGCCACGCGAAGAATACGGCGAGATTGACGACCACGCCGACCACGGCGGCAGTGATCGCCGTCAGCGGCGCCGTGAAGCGCAGGCGGCCGTGCGTCGATTCGATCAGCGGCCCGCCGGCCAGGATGAACAGGAACGATGGCAGGAAGGTAAAGAACGTCACCACCGTCGCGGCGGCGATCCCGGCGAGCGGCAGCAGCTGGGCGCCGAACAGCCCCTTGGTCCAGCCGCCAACGAAGCCGACGAACGCCACGACCATGATCAGCGGTCCGGGCGTAGTTTCTCCCAGTGCCAGCCCGTCGATCATCTGCCCGGCGGTGAGCCAGCCCATGCCGTCGACGGCTCCCTGATAGACATAGGGCAGGACGGCGTAGGCGCCGCCGAAGGTCAGCAACGCCGCCTTGGTGAAGAACCAGGCCATCTCGACCAGCGTCGCCCGGTAGCCGGTCAGCGCGATCAATAGCGCCATGCTGCCCGCCCAAAGCGCGACGAAGACGGTGACGACGGCGGCCAGACGTCGCCAGCTGAACATGGCGTGCGGCGGGACGGCGGTATCGTCGTCGATCAGCGCTTTCGCGTGCGGGGCGGCCGCGGTGGCATGCGCCCTGCCCAGCGCGAAGGCGCCGGGGGCGACGCGGCCGCCGAGTGCGCCGAGAATTCCGGCGATTAGCACGATGGCCGGGAACGGTACGGCAAAGACGAAGATCGCGACAAAGGCCATGATCCCGATCAGCCACAGCAGCCAATGCCGCAGCACGCGTGAGCCGATACGCCAGGCGGCGTGCAGCACAATCGCCACGACGGCAGGCTTGATACCGTAGAGCACTGCCGCGACCGCGGGGGCGTTGCCGTAGTCGAGATACAGCCACGACAGTGCAATCAGCAGCGCCAGCGACGGCAGCACGAATAGCCCGCCAGCGACCAGTCCGCCCCAGTTACGGTGGAGCAGCCAGCCGATGTAGGTGGCGAGCTGCTGCGCTTCGGGTCCGGGCAGCACCATGCAATAGTTGAGCGCGTGCAGGAAGCGCCGCTCCGAGATCCAGCGTTTCTCGTCGACAAGCTCGCGATGCATGATCGCGATCTGTCCCGCCGGTCCTCCGAAGCTGATGCATCCGAGCCGCAGCCAGTAGCGGAAGGCTTCGGCCCGCGATGGGGCGGACGGCCCGGCGAGCACGGACGCGGCATAGGCGGCCGGTGAAGCATGCGTCGCGCCGCCAGGCGCAAGCTCCTCCGGCACGCCGCTCACGACGGCACACGCAAAGCTGCCGGATTCCAGCCGTGCGTTTCGCCACGCACCTCGCGGCACCATGCATAGAGCGCGTCGTAAACCAGCAAGCCTGCTCGCAGCATGGCGCGATCGTCGGCGATGATCGCCGACAGGCCGAGTGAAATCGCGAGCAGGCCCGATGCCTGTGCGGCCAAGGCGAGTGCGCCGGTGTCGGCGCCGCGCACGATCGCGGCGAGTTCGCGCAACGCCGGGTCCTCCAACCGGTGCAGCCGGATGAAGGCGTCGAAGCTACACGCGTCGCCGACATGCGAATAAGGCACGTCCGGCACGTCGAATGGGACCGCACCGTGCGCCTGCGCGAACGCCATTACTTCCGCGTTTGGCACATAGTGGAACTCTGCCGATGGGTCGATGAACCGGCGCACCAGCCACGGACAGGCAATGCGATCGATCTTCGGCCGCGCGCGCGTCACCCATCGCGTCGAGGGCACGAACGCGGCGGTTGGGTCGCCTTGCGCCCTCCAGTCGGCGAGGCCGCCTGCGAGGTAGTGTGCATCGAGGCCGGCGGCGGCGAGGGACTGCGCCGCGCCTTGCGAGACCTCATGCCCGTGCACGCAATAGACGACCACGGGCCGCCACGCGTCAAGGTCGGGTCCCCAGTTCGCGGTTTGATCATGCTGACGCCGAAGGGCGCCGGGAATGATCACTGGATCCTGATCGAAGGCCGCAGCGCGACGCACGTCGACGATCGTCGGCGGTGGAAACGCGCCGAGGCGTTGCCGCAATTCGGAACCGGAAATGGCCCGGGATGCAGCCATGGCCAAGCCTCCTGTCGTGTGGACGACATCGAATGCAGCGCTTGGATGGTGAAACACCCATCGGTGTGGCGGAGCGACTGCCCAAGGCCCCCGCGGCATCATAGGTCGGGGTGCGGGCTAGATCAATCCCTCGAGCAGCTGTACGTCCACCAGTTCGCCGGCGGCGACGTTGCCGGTGGCGGTCGAGAGCACCACGAAGCAGTTGGCGCGCGACATCGACGACAGGATGCCCGAGCCCTGGTCACCGGTGGTGCGCACCGACCAGCCGCCCGCGCCGTCGGGTGCGAGCACAGCGCGCTGGAACTCGGTTCGCCCAGGTGTCTTGCGAATCGGCGCGGCCAGTGTGGCCTTGAACAGCGGCACTGGAGCGACGTCGCGGCGCCCCTGCAGTATCAGCAGTGCGTCGCGCACGAACTGATAGAACGTGACCATGACCGACACCGGATTGCCCGGCAACCCGAAGAAGTGCGCGCCGCCGATCTTGCCGTAGGCGAGCGGCCGGCCCGGTTTCATCGCGATCTTCCAGAACAGGACTTCACCCAGCTTGTCCAGCAGCTGCTTCACGAAATCGGCTTCGCCGACCGACACGCCGCCGGAAGTGATGACGACGTCCGCGCTGGCCGCCGCGGTCGCGAAGGCTGCCTCGAGCGCGTCCGGGACGTCCGGCACTACGCCCATGTCGAGCACGTCGCAGTTGAGCCGCACCAGCATGCCGTACAGCGTGTAGCGATTGCTGTCGTAGATCTCGCCGGCGGCCAGCGGCGTGCCGATCGATTTCAGTTCGTCGCCAGTGGAGAAAAACGCGACACGCAGCTTGCGGTAGACGCCGACCTCGTTGATGCCCAACGACGCGAGCATGCCGAGCTCCGCCGGGCGCACCGGCTGGCCCTGCGCAAACACGACCTGCCCCTGCTGCAGATCCTCGCCGGCGAAGCGGCGATTCTGCCCCGCCTTGGTGACCGCGCCCGCTGCCACGCGCACGCCCCCAGCGGCTTCCGTTGCCCGCTCCTGCATGACGACCGTATCGGCACCCTCAGGCATCACGCCACCGGTAAAGATGCGAACCGCCTGCCCGGCTTCGAGCGTACCCGCAAACGGTTTGCCGGCGAACGATTCACCGATGCGCACGAGCGCCGTTTCACCCTCGGCGGCCAGGTCCGTGAAACGCACGGCCCAGCCATCCATCGCCGAATTGTCGTGGCCGGGGACCGCGACCGGTGACACGATGTCTTCGGCCAGGACGCGATCGAGCGCGAAGCGGATGTGCACGCGCTCGGTGGCGGTCAACGGCGCCAGGAACTGTCGGATCAGGTCGCGCGCGCGTTCTACCGGCATCGAATTCGGGTCGTAGTCGTCGGCGCAGGAAATTTCGGAAAGTGTCTTGGGCGAGGTCATCGGAACTCCAGTGATCGTTGCAGGCGGCACAGCGTTGTGCGGTCGATCCGACGCAAGCTCAGTCGGCGCCCAGCGGAATCTCGGCGTGGCGATCCACCCTGCCGTTGGTTCGCAGGGTCATGAGGCTCAGCATGTCGAAGGTGGCCTTCATCGCCTGCCTGCATCGGCGGCTAGCGCGCCGGCGCCGACGCCGCGGCACTCAATTCGGCTGCGGTATTGATGTTGCGAAACGCGTCGGCTTCGTCGTCGAAGGCAACCTCGACCACCTCCAGCGATGCATACCACGCATCGATCTTGCGTCCGCCGGACGCCAGGAAGTCGTTCAGATGGGCGCGCACGTCGCGGCGAACGAGCGCAAACACCGGGTGCGGCTGGTCGAGCGTGCGCGCCACCGCGAGCTGCGCCTGCGCTTGCCGGAGGCCGGCCATGAGCCGGGCGACCAGGTCGAGCGGCAGGAACGGCGAATCGCAGGGGCAGGTGACGACGTGCGTCGTCGTTGCCGCCCCCATGCCGGCATGCAGGCCCGCGAGCGGTCCGGCAAAGCCGCCCACCGAATCCGGCACCACCGCAAAGCCCAGCGCCGCGTAACGATCCAGGTTCTGATTGGCATTGACCACGATTGAGTCCACCTGCGGCGCAAGGCGGGCGAGAACGTGCGTCACCATCGGCTTGCCGTCGAGCGTCACCAACCCCTTGTCGACGCCGCCCATGCGGCGGCCCATGCCCCCGGCGAGCACGATGCCGGTGACGGTGGATTCGTTGCCCGCGCTCATGCAGCGCCACCCGGTGGAGGCAGTACGGGCAGCCACGATACGTGTTCGTCGTAGAAGCTATGTCCGCCGGGAGGCCGGTCGACCGGCTCATCGAACGCCGCGAGTACGACATGCGTCTCGCCCGCCCAGCGGGCCGATTCGAAAAAGAGCTTGCCGCCGCAGTGGCGGCAGAACCTTCGGGCGGTGCCGGGCGACGACGCATGCGTGACCAGATCGTCGGCGCCGCGCGTGATCCGCACTTGCCCGGAGGCAAAGCCGACCCAGGTCACGAATGCAGCGCCGTGCGCGCGCCGGCAGCTTTCGCAGTGGCAATGGGCGCAGAAGCGCGACGGGAACGTGGCGACGAACTCGATGCGGCCGCAGTGGCAATGTCCGCGTGCCGTCGCTGCGCTAGCCATCGGCGCGAAACCGCTGCGTGCCGGTGAAGAGCAGGAAGTGCTTGTTGGTGGCCCGCCCGATCATCGTGATGCCGACCTTTTGCGCGATTTCGTAGCCCATCTGGGTCAGACCCGAGCGCGAGACCAGGAACGGAATGCCCATCTGGGCGGCCTTGATCACCATTTCCGACGTCAGCCGGCCGGTGGTGTAGAAGATCTTGTCCGCGCCGTCGAGTCCATCGAGCCACATGCGGCCGGCGATCGCATCCACGGCGTTGTGCCGGCCCACGTCCTCGATGAACATCAGGATCTGCGATGTGTCGCCCTCGTTGGTGGCGAGCGCGCAGCCATGCACGGCACCTGCCTGCTTGTAGATGGTCTCGTGCAGACGCACGCGATCGAGCAGCGCGTAGAGCGCAGCTTTCGACAGCGTGGCACCGTCGGGCAGGCGGACGCTGTCGATCTCGTCCATCAGATCACCGAACATGGTGCCCTGGCCGCAGCCGGTGGTCTTGGTGCGTTTGGTGGTCCGGGCGGCGAGGTCTGCGAGGCCGTGGCGCGTCGTGATCGCGCAGGCGTTGCACTCCCAGTCCACCTGGACCGCGACGATATCGTCGATCGAGTCCACCAGGCGCTGGTTGCGCAGGTAGCCGATCGCCAGCGCTTCCGGCGCCGCGCCAAGTGTCATCAGCGTCAGCAATTCCTGCTTGTCGACGTAGAGCGTCAGCGGATGTTCGCCGGCCACCGACACCTCGCGTGTCTGGCCGGCTTCGTCGAGCGAGGTGACCACGAAGGTCGATGGGCGCGCGGCATCGGTCAGCTGCGGGCGATAGGACGCAGGTTGGTCGAGGTCGACACTGTCCGAGGGAATTCGCATCGGTAATCGCTGCCGCGCCGCGGTCATCCTCCGATGTAGCTCATCTCGACCTTGGGGGCGCGCTGTGTGTTCCCGGTCCGGACTTCGGAATAGCGGTCGGCGCGTTGCCGCCAGATCGCGGCCACGGCATTGCGAATCGCTGCGTCGTCGAAGTCGCCGCGCAGCAGCGAGCGCAGGTCGAAGCCCGCATCGGCGAACAGACAGGTATAGAGCTTGCCCTCGGTTGACAGGCGCGCCCGCGTGCAGTCACGGCAGAAGGCCTGCGTCACCGAGGCGATCACGCCGATCTCGCCGGCACCGTCGGCATAGCGCCAGCGCTGCGCGACCTCGCCCGTGTAGTTGGCATCGGCCGGTTCCAGCGGCAGCTCGCGGTCGATCATCGCGATGATCTCGCGGGCCGGTACCACGTCGTCCATGCGCCAGCCATTGGTGGCGCCGACGTCCATGTACTCTATGAAGCGGACAATGTGGCCGCTGCCCTTGAAATGGCGCGCCATCGGCACGATCGACGCCTCGTTGACGCCACGCTTGACGACCATGTTGATCTTGAGCGGGGCAAGGCCCGCCTTGGCGGCAGCGTCGATCCCCGCCAGCACCTTGCCCACGGGGAAATCGACGTCGTTCATGGCGCGAAACGTCGCGTCATCCAAGGAGTCGAGGCTCACCGTGACGCGGCTCAGTCCGGCGGCATGGAGGTCAGCCGCCTTTTTCGCGAGCAGCGCACCGTTGGTGGTGAGCGTCAGATCTACGCGCCCAAGCCCGCGCAGCATCGCTACCAGGCGTTCGATGTGTCGCCGCAGCAGCGGCTCGCCACCGGTCAGCCGGATCTTCTGCACGCCCAGTCCGACGAACACCCGCGCCATGCGCGTAATCTCCTCGAAGGTCAGCAATTCGCCGTGCGGGAGGAATGGGTAGTCATGGCCGAATACGTCCTTCGGCATGCAATACGTGCAACGGAAATTGCACCGGTCGGTAACGGAGATGCGCAGGTCGTGCAGCGCGCGTCCGCGGTGATCCGCCACGAGTCCGTCGATCGCCGGACCACGCGCCGCGTCGTGCACGAGCGTCGCCAGCGCGTCGAGTCGCGCGGCGGCACGGGTGTCGGTGAGCGGGATGATGCGAGCCATTGGTTTCTGGGTGTCGAGTGCGCCGGTTGACGCGCCCACGCAAGTGCCTGCAGGCGCGACTCGGAAATGGTATCAGACAGCCCGCTCGGCAAAACGTGCTGGTGTATCCTTGATCGACGATGCAAGGCATGCGCGAATAACCATGTTGCCAGTCTATTTTTCCGTCGATGTGCTGATGGAGCGGATTCCGCTTGCCAACCGCTGGATTTCCGAGCAGTGGCAGCCGGCTGCCGTGGTTCCACGCGGCGAGGGACTGCGGACTCCGCAAGCGCCTGAATGCGTGACCGACGGTCCGGAAGGCACGACGTGGCGCTTTCGCGACCTCGCGATCGAACTGCATCCGACCGAGGCCGAAGGCTATTTTCTCAATGTGACCTCGCCCACGCCGTTCGTCTTCGTGATGTGGCGGCAGGACGAGGATGGGACCGTGCCCGCTGTACACCCCGAGATCGCGACGGTCAGCTACAACCAGGCCGGCCGCTACATGGACGGCGGCGAGCGCGTGGATCCGGTGCCGCTGCCCGACGTGATTCGCGCCTGGATGGAGCCGTTCATCGCTGCGCACTATCGCCCCGAGCCGCGTCGCAAGGTCCGCCGGAACGATCCGTTCGCCGACGACCCGCGCGCGCGCGACCGCCAGGGCGGCCGCTCGAAGTAGCGCATGGCCAATCAACGCGACAACTCCGCGCCCTTTTCGCTGCGCCGCTGGTCGCAGCGCAAGCTCGAAGCATCACGCGAGGCTGCGACCCCGGTGGCCGGGGTCGACCGGACCGTGGCCGAGCCCGTCGCCGCCGTTGCCTCGCCTGCGGTCGCCCGGGATCCAGTACCGGCACCTGCGGAACCTGTGCCGCTGCCGTCGATCGATACGCTTACCATCGATTCGGACTTCACCGCTTTCCTGCGGCCGAAGGTCGACGCGCGGCTCAAGCAGGCGGCATTGAAGAAATTGTTCGGCGATCCGCAATTCAACGTGATGGACGGACTCGACATCTATATCGGCGACTACACCCAGCCCGACCCGATGCCTGCCGGCATGCTCGACCAGTTGGCAAAGGCCTACGACGCGGTCACCCAGGAAGCGGGCGCGGAAGCGGCGGAGGCAGAGACGGCGGAGGCAGAAGCGGCCAACATCGCTCCGGCCGCGAGCGAAGCAGCTTCGACGTCGCCTGATCAGGCGGTGGACGCGCCGACGCCGACCGCGGTGCCGCACGATCGCGCGGACGCGGCGCCTGCGTCGGCTGCGGTGCTGCCGTCGCCATCATCCGAGCAGGCCGCGGCTGGGGCGGCTTCGGCGCTCCGGCATCCCGGTGTGCCGCTTGCCGACGCCGGCACCCGCGATGCGCGCGCGCTCGCCACGTCCAACATCGCGCCGCCGGGATCGCCGGAACGCCATCGTTCATGAGCATCGCCGACAAGTCGCTGTACGTGTGCAACTGCAACGGCACGATGCCGCTGGACGGACCGGCGCTTGGCCGTGCTCTCGGCCTGCCGGCTGCGCCCAAGGTCCATACGCTCCTGTGCCAGCGTGAGCTGGCCACCTTCGCTGCCGGTGCGCACGGCGATGTGCTGGCCGCGTGCACGCAGGAGCAACGCCTGCTGGGTGACGTGGCGGAGGAAAGCGGCAAGACGCAATCCATTCGCTTCGTCAACATTCGCGAAAACGCGGGGTGGTCGGCCGACGCGCCGGCGGCCACGCCGAAGATCGCTGCGCTGCTGGCCATGGCCGCGCTGCCCGATGCCGCGCCGGTTCCCAGTGTCACCTACGCCTCGGGGGGGCACCTCCTCATCACCGGGCCCCTCGAACGGGCTCTGCGGTGGGCAGACGCGCTGGCGGGCCAGCTCGGCGTCACCGTGGTAGCGACGGGACAGACACGCGGGGGCGAATTGCCGCCGGAGCGGTCCTACCCGGTGTTCACCGGCCAGGCCGCGGCGCTGCGCGGCTGGCTGGGTGCATTCGAGCTCGCGTGGCGCCAGGAAAACCCGATCGACCTCGACCTGTGCACCCGCTGCAACGCATGCATCCGCGCCTGCCCCGAGCAGGCGATCGACCTGTCCTACCAGATCGACCTCGATCGCTGCCGTTCGCATCGCGCCTGCGTGGCCGCCTGCGCCGACGCCCGCGCGATCGACTTCGACCGCAAGGAGGTGGCACGCAGCGAGCGCTTCGATCTCGTGCTCGATCTGCACGACCAGCCCCTGCTTGCGCTCCACCAGCCGCCGCAGGGTTACTTCGCTCCCGGCGCCGACGCGCTGGCGCAGGCGAAGGCGGCGACCGAGCTGGCCACGCTCACCGGCGAGTTCGAAAAGCCCAAGTTCTTCAACTACAAGCCATCGATCTGCGCGCACAGCCGCTCCAAGAAAACCGGCTGCACGCAATGCATCGACGTGTGCTCGGCCGCGGCGATCCGGGCCGACGGCGACCGCATCGCGGTGGAGCCGCATCTGTGCGTGGGGTGCGGCGCCTGCACGACGGTATGCCCGTCCGGTGCGTTGACCTATGCGTACCCGTCGGTGCCGGACATGGGACAGCGCCTGCAGGCGCTGCTGGGCACGTACGCGCACGCTGGCGGACGCGACGCCTGCGTTCTGCTGCACGCCGAGGACGGGCGGGCGGACATTGCGCACGTGTCACGGCGGGGCCGCGGGCTTCCCGCGCGCGCGATCCCGGTGGAGATTCATCACGTCGCATCGACGGGCCTGGACCTGTGGCTTGCCGCGCTTGCGTGGGGCGCGTCACAGGTGATGGTGCTGGTGACCGGGCGCGAAGCGCCGCAATACCGCAGTGCCCTCGAATTCCAGATGCGCGTCGCGGACACGATTGCCAATGCGCTGGGCTATCAGGGCGAGCACTTTCGCCTGGTCGAGCGCGCCACGCTGGACGCGCTGTGGACGCTCGCGCCGGCGCTGACCGCGCGCGTGCCGGCGACGTTCGCGCCGACGGCGGAAAAACGTACGACGGCGGCATTGGCGCTCGAGCACCTGGCCGCCCACGCACCGGTTCCGCAGACCGTCATCGCGCTACCTAAGGGTTCGCCGTACGGAAATATCGCCATCAACAAAGATGCCTGCACCATGTGCCTCGCTTGCGTGGGCTCCTGTCCGGAAGCGGCGATCCTGGACAATGTCGAGGTGCCGCAGGTCCGCTTCATCGAGGCGAAGTGCGTGCAATGCGGCATCTGCGTGGCCACCTGCCCGGAACATGCGATCGCCCTCGAGCCGCGGCTCGACCTCTCACCGGAAGCGCGTGCGCCCCGCGTATTGAACGAGGCGGCGTTGTTTCAGTGCATCGCCTGCGGCAAGCCGATGGGCACGCAGAAAATGATCGAGGCCATGCTGGGCCGGCTGGCCGGCCATTCGATGTTCGCCGCACCCGGGGCGCTCGACCGGCTTCGGATGTGTGCCGACTGCCGCGTCGTCGATCTCATCAAGAACGAGAACAGTGTCGACATCCGGAATCTCTGAGGGCGGTGTTCCGATATCTCCGGTTGCCGTGCAGCGGCCGCTGGCACCCGAAGACGAGGCGCGCGCGGAGTTTTACGCGGTGCTGTCGCGCCTGTTCGCCGGGCCTCCGGACGCACCGCTGCTGGCGGCCATCGCTGCGTCGCAACCATGGCCCGACGAGGCGGACAATCCGCTCGCTGCGGCCTGGAACCGATTGATCCTGGCGAGCCGAGCCATGGACGCCGAGGCGGCGGAGCAGGAATACACCGATCTCTTCGTCGGGGTCGGCAAAAGCGAGGTCGACCTGCACGCCGCCCATTGGCTCCCCGCGAACCAGATGGAAAAGCCGCTGGCGAGCTTGCGTACGGATCTCGCTGCGCTTGGGCTGTCGCGCCAGCCAGGTGTAACCACGTACGAGAACAACCTAGCGTCACTTCTGGAAACCATGCGCATCCTGGTTGCCGGCCGCGA
>CAVWPC010000061.1:0-10610 GCA_963756765.1 uncultured beta proteobacterium
GATGCTTGCGCCCGAACAGATGGCACCAGCTCCGGGGATTGTTCATCACGAAGTCGACGGTCGGCAGCGCGAACCGGTCCACGTAGGCGCGGGTCAGCGCGTGCGCGCGCGGGATCCGCATCGCGCCGGCTTCCGCGTACAGACCCGGCGCGAACGGTTCGCGCATCGTGTAGATGCGTCCGCCGACACGCTGTTGGGCCTCGAGCAGTATCGGATCGTGGCCAGCCCGCATCAGCGCATCGGCGGCGGCGAGTCCGGCCATCCCGGCGCCGACGATCAGTACGCGTTTGCGTGGTCCGGCGACTGCGGGCAGCCCGTGACGGGCGATCTGAAGAAGTTGCGGCGGAGCGTTTTCGGACATTGCGTACGATGGCCCACGCTATCGCAATCCGTCAACCGCGGCCGCGGCGCCAGCGGAATAATGCCGAAGGGGCCATGTTCGCCTGGCATTGTGCCGCGAGCGATGACCGCCCGCGACACACCCACCCGCGCACCGCGCGGGCTCGCCAAAGGAGAGTGACATGGCTCGAACGACGATTCCGCTGGCCCTCGTGGTCGCGGCCTTCCTGATCTCCCCGCTCGCCGAAGCAGCGCGCTACACGACGATCCTGTCGGGAGCCAACGAGAATCCGGCCAACGGTTCGCCAGGGACCGGCACTGCATTCGTGGATCTCGATACGGCAACGCACGTGCTCCGCGTCAACGCCGCATTCAGCGCGTTGACGGGAACGACCACCGCCTCGCACATCCACTGCTGTGTCGCCGCGCCGGGCAATGGAGGCGTCGCCACGCAGACGCCGACGTTCGTCGGCTTTCCGCTCGGCGTGACCAGCGGCACTTACGACCAGTCGTTCGACACGACCCTGCCCGGGACCTGGAACGCCGCATTCATCACGGCGAACGGGGGCACGCCGGCCGGCGCCGAGGCGGCCCTGGCCGCAGGGCTCGCCGCCGGCCAGGCCTACCTCAACATCCACTCGACGACATTTCCGGGTGGCGAGATCCGGGGGTTCCTCGCGCTCGCAGCGGATACCAGCGCAATCCCCGCGCTGTCGACCTGGGCGATGTTCGGGCTCGCGCTGCTGCTCGCGGCGTTGGTCTGGCGCACGCTGCGACGTCGCACCGCTTAGACTTTTGCCCCCGCAGTCGCGCGGCGGCCGGGCGAGCGGGCACGCAGCGTCGACATTCGAGGCGCCCCGGGATGCGTCAGCGGGCTGGGGGGAACGGGAGCGGCTCGTTCTCCCGGCCGGTGATGAATGCCGTACCGGTGAACGTCGACACCAGCGCTTCATCGCGTTCGCGCACGACGTCGACGCGGTAAACACTGACGCGTTTGCTGCGACTTGCCTCGACCGCACGCGCCTGCAGCACGTCGCCCTCGCGGACGGCCACCTGGAAGGTCACGTGGCCGTCGATCGCCGCGGACAGGACGCCATAGGAGTTGCAGGCGAGGCCAAAGGCGCCATCGGCCAGCGTGAACAGCGCGCCGCCATGACACGTGCCGTTGAAGTTGAGGTGTTCCCGCCGGACTGCCATGCGCAGCGTTGCCGAACCCGCGGCGCCCGCGACGAACTCGATGCCGGTATGCCGCAGGAACCAGTCGTGCCGGTACATGCGCGCCACCCGCGCAGCCTCCGGCCCCGCAGCGACGGTACGTTGCGGCGAAGTGCCCCGAAGGCGGCGCGCCACACCCGAGGCCGTCGCATGCGCGTGCACGGCGTCGACCAGTTCGGCAATGCCGGTGCGCGTCGTCGCGGTGACCGCCAGCACCGGCACCCGGCCGCGATCGTCCGACGCGCGCAGCGCCACCATCTCGCGCAGTTCGCCCAGCGTGCGCTCAGCGCCCGGCAGGTCCGCCTTGCTGACGACGAGCACATCCGCGACCTCCAGAATGCCCGCCTTGGCCGCCTGCACGTCGTCGCCGAGGCCCGGCGGACATACCACGATGGTCGTATCGGATAGCGTCGCAACCTCGACTTCCGACTGTCCGGCACCGACCGTTTCGACGATCACCGTGTCGAATCCCGCGGCATCGAGCAGATCGACGACCGCCGCACAGGTTTGCGTGAGGCCGCCGACCTGCCCGCGCGAGGCGAGCGACCGGATGAACACGCCATCGTCGGCGCCGAACTCCCCCATCCGGATGCGATCACCCAGCACCGCGCCACCGGTACGTGGGCTCGACGGGTCGATCGCCACCACGGCCACCTGCTGGCCGCGCGCCAGCAGCGCACCGAGCAACGCACTGACCAGCGTCGATTTACCCGCGCCAGGAGCGCCGGTGATACCCAGCACATGGGCGCGACCGGCCTGCGCGCGCACACCCGCCACCATCGGCGCCGCCATCGGCGCACCGTTCTCGATGACCGTAATGGCGCGCGCAATCGCCGGGCGCTCGCCGGCGAGTACGCGCGCGAGCAGTGCGGCAGCGGCGGCGGCAGCCGGCTCCGCGGGAGGTGGCCGCAGCGCTTCGGGCGGTGGTGCGGTGCCCAAGGCGTCACACCACCGTCAACGGTTGGCCGAAACCGAGTTCGCGGCGTAAGGTGCTGCAGATCTCGCCATGCGTGGCGCCCGCCTCGGCCGCGGCGACGACGCAGCCGAAGATGTTCGTGGCGTCCGCGCCGGCATCGGTGCTGTTCTTCCGGGTCGCGGCACGCGCAAGGGTCTCGAGGGCGCGCTGCACATCGGCATTGCCGCGCGCCTGCTTCCAGCGCGCGAATTGGGCGAGGTGCGTCTCCATCAGCGCCGGGTCCGGGCGCGGCAACGCCGGCCGCGCCGACGCATCCTCGTCGACTTCGTACGCGTTCACGCCGACGATCACCTGCTCGCCGCGGTCGACGCGCTCCTGGAACCGGCGCGCCGACTCGCCGATGCGCCGCTGCACGAAACCGGACTCGACCGCCTTGTACATGCCGCCCTGCGCATCGATCTCGTCCATCAGGGCCACGATGCGCTCTTCCATCTCGTTGGTCAGCGCCTCCACGTAGTACGACCCGCCGAGCGGATCGATCACGTCGGTCAGCCGTGCTTCCTCGCGCAGGATGTTCTGGGTGGCCACCGCGATGCGCGCGCCGAACTGCGTCGGGCACGACAGCGCCTCATCGTACGCGTCGGTGTGCAGCGACTGCAGGCCGCCGAAAATACCCGCCATCGCCTGCGCCGTGACCCGCGCGACGTTGTTGAGCGGCTGCTGGCGCGTGAGGTCCACGCCGGAGGTCTGGCCGTGGAACTTGAAGCGCCACGAACGCGGATCGCGCGCACCCAAGCGCTCGCGCGCCAGTCGCGCCCAGATGCGCCGGCCGGCGCGGAACTTGGCGACTTCCTCGAAGAACGACACCGAGATGTCGAAGAAGAACGTGAAGCGCGGCAGCACCTCGTCGGGCGACATGCCGGCGGCGAGGCAGTCCTCCGCATACTGCACGGCGGACGACAGTGTAAACGCCATGGCTTCGGCCGGCGTCGCGCCCGCCTGCTGCATGTGCTGCCCGACGACCGACAGCGGATTCCACCGCGGCACATGCCGGTTGCACCAGGCGATGTGGTCGACGAGGATCCGCCGCGCGCCCGGCAGCGCGATGCGGAAGAACATGTGATTGGCGACGAAGTGCGACAGGTAATCGCTCTGGTTGGAGGTGCCGGTGATCGTCGCCCAGTCCACGCCACGCCGCCGCGCCGCGGCGAGCATGAACGCAAGCAGCGTGAACGGCGTAGGATCGTTCATCGCGCAGGAGGTCCGCGCGAGGTCCACGCCGGCCAGGCACTGGTCCATGTGGTCGGCCGAGTTGACGACCACACCACAGGTGCCGAGCAGCTCCGCGTCGACCTCGTCCATGTCGTAGCCACGGAACACCGAGTTGCACGGAATCAGCGAGACGGCGGAACCGCCCTGCTCCAGGATGTCGGTGAGTCTCGCGTTATACGTGGCGGGCGTGCCCAGGCCGATCAGCTGGCGCTGCGTCCACGTGCGACCGCGGTGCATGGTCGGGTAGATGCCGCGCGTATACGGCGCCTGGCCGGGGAAGCCAAGGTCGGCGTCGTAGCGCGACGCATCGACGTCGAGCGGCGAATACAGCGGCCGGATCGGCACGCCCGACCGGTTGCGGATCTCGCGGTCGGTGCCGATCTGCGCCTGATACTCGGCTTGCCAGCGGGTCTGGGCGTCCGCCGTGGAGGCAGGCCGGTCGTGCGGAAGGGGCTTGTTCATCGCGTGGGCTCCGGGAATTTTCAGGCGGCGAAACGCGCCTGGCGTGTCCGCTGCGTGGCTTCACGCACGAACACCACGATGTCGTCGAGCGCCGCACCGGGGTGGAATACGCGGGCCACGCCGGCATCGAGCAGCATCCGCTCGTCCTCGTCCGGCACGATGCCGCCGACCATCACGGTTACATCGGCGAGGCCCGCTTCACGCAGCGCGCGCATGAGCTTGGGCACGATCAGGTGATCGGTCGCCAGTGACGATACGCCGATGACATCGACGTCTTCCTCGAGCGCCAGCTTCACCACGGTGGGAATCTCCTGCCATGGCGGCGTGTAGACCACCTCCATGCCGGCGTCGCGCAAATGCGCGGCGACGATGCGGCTGCCGCGATCATGACCGTCGAGGCCGATCTTGGTGACGAGAACCTTGGGGCGCATGTCCATTCGAGCAGGACTCCGGTAAGCGCGACGCGAATGCGTCGCCGACGATATCAGGGTTCGAGCTGCCGGCGCAGGAGGCCGACAAATTGCCTGGCGATCACTTCGGGCGCGTCATGACCCGAGCGGTACCAGGTCTGCGACCAGTTGAGCGCGCCGAGGAGCAGCAGCCGCAGCGACCGGCGGTCGGTACGCGGCGCGAGCGGAAGCTTGACGACGGCCTGGGCGAAGAGGTCTTCGTACTGGTCGCGCAGCGCAACCAGGCGCGCGGCGGCGGCCGGCGCATCGTCGGGCCGCACGCGGATCACCACCTGCGCGTAGTCACTGTCTTCGAGCAGCGCCGCGAGATGCGCGGCGCACACGGCTTCGAGCCGCGGCCATGGCGCGAGATCGCGCGCCAGTGCCGCGCCGACTGCGGTGCTGATCCGCCGCACCCCTTCACCGTATACGGCCACCAGCAGTTCGTCTTTCGACGCGAAGTGGTAATACAGCGATCCGGCGAGCATGCCCACCGCCGCGGCGATATCGCGCATCGACGTGACTGCGTAGCCTTTTTCGCGAAACAGCCGCGCCGCCGCGTCGAGAATCACCGGGCGATTGTCGGCGCGTACCGCGCCACGCCGGGCAGCTGCAGGGGTAACGGTTGCAACGCTCATTGAACTCATCTACCAAACACTTGTTTGGTATATTCTCAGCGCTGCGCCCCGCTGTCAAGCGCCGCCGCCACAAGGCCCTGCATGCGTCTGGATCTGGTCACTCTCAAGCTGTTCGTTGCCGCCGCCGAGGAAAGCAGCATCGCGGCGGCCGCGGCACGCGAGCACGTGGTCGCCTCGGCGGTCAGCAAGCGCATCGCGCAGCTCGAGGCGGAGCTGGGCGTCGAACTGATGAAACGCCACAGCAAGGGCGTGATCCTGACGCCTGCGGGCGAAACGCTGCTGCAACGCGCGCGCGACATCCTGCGCAGCGTCGAGGCGACGGCGCTCGAAATCGGCGACTTCGCCGGGGACGGCCACGCGCACATCCGGCTGTCCGCCAACCATTCGTCGATGGTGCAGTTCCTGCCTGGCGATCTCGCATCCTTCCTCGCCGGACGCCCGCGGACCAAGATCGACCTCGTCGAGCGGCTGAGTGCCGACGTCGTGCGCTCGGTCCACGATGGGCTGGCCGACGTCGGCATCTTCTTCTGGCCGGTGCTGCCGCAGGGGCTCAAGGTGTTCCAGTATCGCCATGACGAGCTGGTACTGGCCGTACCGCGCGGGCATCCGCTCGCCGCGGAGGCCACCATCGCGTTCGCGCAGGCCGCGGATTGCGACTTCATCGCGTACTTCCCGAACCTGTCGGTGGCGGCCGTGATGCCGGAATCGGTGACGCGTACCTTTGCCCGCGTCCGCGTGCACATCGCCAATTTCGAGGCGACCTGCCGGATGGTCGAGGAAGGCTTGGGCGTGGCCCTGCTCCCGCAGGCGAATGTGCTGGCCTATGCCCGCCAGGGGCGCCTCGCCTGTGTGCGCCTCTCCGATGCCTGGGCCCACCGCCGGCTGCAACTGTGCATTCGCGACAGCGGCGATGTGCGGCGCAGCGTCGTCGATTTCGCCGAGCACCTTTCCGCACGCGCACGTTCCGACGAACCCGGTTGACGCGGCACGGCGGGGACGCCATCGCCCGAGGTGATGGCGGGCATGCCGAACAGTTGCTGGCCTTCGCGCGGCGACAAGCGCACCATCGGTGGAAAATCGCCGCCGCCGGTGCGCCGTCGGGATACAGGTCCAGCAGCTACCTCGCCCCCTCAAGGAATCCTGCATGCAACTTGCCACCGTCACCCTCGAGGACAAGTACACGCTCGCGTGCGGGCGCGTGTATCTCACCGGCCTGCAGGCGCTGACCCGCCTGCTCATCATGCAGCGGCAGCGCGACGCGGCGGCCGGACACAACACCGCGGGCTTCGTATCCGGCTACCAGGGCTCGCCGCTCAACAACATGGACAAGACGCTGTACGAGGCGCGCGCGCTGCTCGAGGCGAACCACGTGCACTTCCAGCCAGGCCAGAACGAGGAGCTCGCCGCCATCGCCGTGTGGGGCTCGCAGCAGGTGACGCTCGATCGCCAGTCCCGCTACGACGGCGTGTTCGGCATGTGGTACGGCAAGTGGGCGGGGGTGGGTCGCTGCGGCGACGCGCTCAATCACGCCAATTCCGCCGGCACCGCACCGCTGGGCGGCGTCCTGCTGGTCTGCGGCGACGACCATATGGCGCGCTCGTCTACCGTCGCCACGCAAAGCGAGCACATGGTGCTGGCGCCGATGATTCCGGTGCTGTCCCCAGCCGGTGTGCAGGAATACCTCGACCTCGGCTTGCACGGCTACGCGATGTCGCGCTACTCGGGACTGTGGGTGGCCTTCAAGGCGCTCGACGAGACGATCGAGGGATCGGCGTCGGTGGTCGTCGACCCGGACCGCGTGGTGATGCGAATGCCGACCGATTTCGCGCTGCCGCAAGGTGGCCTGGGATTGCGGCTGCCGGACCAGCCGCTGATCATGGAGCGTCGCATCCACGAGAAGCGGCTGCCGGCGCTGCTCGCCTATGTGCGTGCCAACCAGCTGAACCACGCGCCGATCGACAGCGCGGGAGCCAGGCTCGGCATCGTGACTTCCGGCAAATCGTACCTGGACGTCCGGCAGGCGCTCGACCACCTGGGCATCGATGCCGCGCAGGCGGCGCGCATCGGCCTCAAGGTGTTCAAGGTCGCAGTCACTTGGCCGCTGGAGCCGCAAAGCCTCGCCGCCTTCGCCGACGGCCTGGAGGAACTGCTGGTCGTCGAGGAGAAGCGGCCGTTGCTCGAGGACCAGGTCAAGCAGCAGCTCTATCACTGGAGCGACGCGCGGCGCCCGCGGGTACTCGGCAAGCGTGACGACTCGGATACGTCCGGTGCCTGGCTCCTGCCGCCCACAGGCGAGCTGACGCCGGAGCAGATCGCGCTGGTGATTGCCGCCCGCATTGCCCGTTTCCACAAGGACGATCGCATCGCGGCCCGGGTCGACTGGTTGCGCGCCAAGGAGGATGCCGCCAACAGCCCGTCGCTGTCGCCGCAATTGCGCGGCTACCTCGGAGACTCCGGCCGCGTGCCATATTTCTGCTCCGGCTGCCCGCACAACACGTCAACCCGCCTGCCCGAAGGCAGCAGCGCCATCGCCGGTGTGGGCTGCCACTTCATGGCGACCTACATCTATCCCGGTTCGCAGATCTTTTCGCCGATGGGCGCCGAGGGCGCGGCGTGGGTCGGCCACGCGCCGTTCACCGATACGCCGCATATCTTCGCGAACATGGGCGATGGCACTTATTACCACTCGGGCCTCCTGTCGATTCGCGCCGCGATTGCCGCCAAGGCGCGCATCACGTTCAAGATTCTTTACAACGACGCCACCGCGGCGACCGGCGGGCAGCCGCTGCCGCAGGCACTGAATGTGCCCGGCATCACGCGGCAGCTCGAGGCCGAGGGCGTGCATCGGGTGGTCGTCGTTACCGACCAGCCCGAGAAATACGCTAGCAGCACCGTGTTCGCCCGGGGCGTGGCCGTGCGGCACCGCGACGAACTCGACGCCGTGCAGCGTGAGTTGCGCGACATCGACGGCGTCACCGTGCTCGTCTACGACCAGACCTGCGCGGCGGAGAAGCGGCGCCGCCGCAAGCGAGGCGCCTTTCCGGATCCGCCGCGGCGCATGTTCATCAACACCCGCGTTTGCGAAGGTTGTGGCGATTGCAGTGCCAAGTCCAATTGCGTGTCGGTGCAGCCCGTGGAAACCGAGTTCGGCCGCAAGCGCGCCATCGACCAGACCTCGTGCAACAAGGACTTCTCGTGCGCCAAGGGCTTCTGCCCGAGCTTCGTGAGCATCGAAGGCGGCCGCCCGCGCCGCGGCCAAGCATTGGCGGTGCAGGATGCGCTGTTCGCGACGCTGCCGGAGCCGGCGGTGCCGGCGCTGGAGCATCCGTATGGCATTGTGGTGGCGGGTGTCGGTGGCACCGGCATCATTACCGTTGGCGCATTGCTGGGCATGGCGGCGCACCTGGAAGGCAAGGGTGTGTCGGTGCTCGACATGACCGGCGTCGCGCAAAAAGGCGGCGCGGTGACGACCTACGTGCGCATCGCGCGCGATCCGCAATCGCTGCACGCCGTGCGCATTGCCGCCGGCGACGCCAACGCGGTCATCGGCTGCGACATCCTGGTGACGGCCGAGAATGCGATCATGACGCGCATGCAGCGCGGGCGCACCCGGGCGATCATCAATACGCAGCGCACCGCGACGGTGGCGTTCATCAAGAACCGCGACCTGCAGACCCCGTGGACCGGCATGGAAGACGGTTTGCGCGACGCCATCGGCGCCGAGGCCGTGCATTTCCTCGACGCGAGCCGGCTGGCCACCGTGCTGCTCGGCGACGCGCTCGCCACCAACATGCTGCTGCTCGGCAGCGCCTACCAGCTGGGCCTGGTTCCGGTGTCGGCGCAGGCACTGCATCGCGCGATCGAACTCAACGGCACCGCGGTCGAGACCAACCAGCGCGCCTTCGCGTGGGGGCGCCTCGCCGTGCACGACCTGGCCGCCGTCGAGAAGATGGCCACCCCCGCTACGGAAGACGCCCGTGATCGGCGGCTCTCGCGCACGCTCGACGACGTCATCGCCCGCCGCACGGCGGAACTCACGACGTACCAGAATGCGGCGCTGGCGCACCGCTACGTACAGTGCGTGGAACGCGTGCGCGCCGCCGAGCGCGTCCTCGGTGAAGACACCGGGACCGAACTCGCCGACGCGGTCGCGCGTAACTACTACAAGCTGCTGGCGATCAAGGACGAATACGAGGTGGCGCGCCTGTATACCGACGGTGAGTTCGAGCGGCAGGTGGCGTCCGCCTTCGAGGGCGACTACCGGCTGCGCTATCACCTGGCGCCACCGTTGCTCGCGCGGCCGGATCCGCATACCGGTATGGCCCGCAAGCGCAAGTACGGACCGTGGCTGACGCCGGTGCTGCGGGTCATCGCCAAGTTGCGCTGGGCGCGCGGACGGTGGTTCGACCCGTTCGGACATACGGAGGAACGCCGCCTGGAGCGCACGCTCGTCAAGGACTACGAGGCGCTGGTCGACGCCATGCTGCCTGCGTTGACGCGGGGCAACCTGCACCTTGCGGTAGCGCTGGCGAACCTGCCCGACGGCATCCGCGGTTACGGCCATGTCAAGCGCAAGAGTATCGACGCTGTGCGGGAACGCGAGCACGAATTGCGCCGGCAGTTTGCCGCCCCCACGTCGGGCGCCACCGAGCGGGAACCCGTGGCGGCCTGAAGCGCGGCCTCCGTCGCGCACCCGGTCAAACGGACGAGACACGGGACACCGGCACAGCCGGTATCCTAGCGAAGGTTGCAATGCGCACTATCGAGCCGCTGCGCGCGCCTCGCCCGGCCCGCGCCACGCGACCCCGCCCCCGCCATGAACGATTCAGTTTCGGACGAATCCCTGCCATCATCCGCGCACGACGTGCTGCGGCGCGTGTTCGGCTACAGCCACTTCCGCGGGCCGCAGCAGGCGATCGTCGATCACGTGACTTCCGGTGGTGACGCCCTGGTCCTCATGCCCACCGGTGGCGGCAAGAGCCTGTGCTACCAGATCCCGGCACTGCTGCGTGCCGGCACGGGCGTGGTGGTGTCCCCGCTGATCGCGCTGATGCATGATCAGGTGGCCGCACTCGAACAGGCCGGCGTGCGCGCGGCGGCGCTCAACTCGTCGCTCGACGCCCGCGCAGCGTCCGGGGTCGAGCGCGCGCTGCTTGCGGGGGAGCTCGATTTGCTGTACGTCGCACCGGAGCGTCTGACGACGCCGCGTTGCCTCGACCTGCTCGCGCGCACACCCCTCGCGCTGTTCGCCATCGACGAGGCCCACTGCGTATCGCAATGGGGCCATGACTTTCGACCCGAATATCTCGAGCTCTCCGT